>OZ246948.1:0-1513048 GCA_965232155.1 Thermodesulfobacteriota bacterium
CGTCATTTTGGAAAAAAAAGCCGTTTGGTTATAATCAGCCCGTTATGGATATAAAACTCTTAAAGAAACTCTGCGACACTCCAGGAATGCCCGGGGACGAGGGCTTGGTTAAGGCGATTTTGCTTGAGGAAATAAAGAAATTCTCAGAAGACATCACTGAAGATGTTCTTGGAAACATAATTGCTCGTATTCCGGGAGACGGCCCCACTTTTGTCCTTGACGCTCACATGGACGAAGTGGGATTCATGGTACATCATATCGACAGCAGGGGTTTTCTGAGGGTAACCCCGCTTGGGGGAATGGACGCCAGAGTTTTTTACGGGCAGCGCCTCACCGTTTGGGGAAAAAGACCTCTAAAAGGGGTGGTGGCAGCGGTTCCGCCCCACGTAACCAGAAGCAGCGGAGGCGCCAAGGAGGTTCCGGAAATTGAGGATTGCGCGGTTGACCTTGGACTCAGCCCTGAAAAAGTTTCTGATCTTGTAGGAATAGGAGATGTGGTGTCATTTGACACTTCCCTTGACGAAACGGAGGATTCCGTAATCTCCAAGGCCCTTGACGACAGGATGGGTCTTTTCGTGATAATCGAGGCTCTTCGAAAAACTCCGAATCCGGGCTGCAATCTCATAGTTACCTTTACAGTGCAGGAAGAAGTCGGGCTTCGCGGGGCGAGAGTGATAACGCCGGTTTACGAACCAGACTTCGCCGTCGCTCTTGAAGGCACCGTGGCAATGGACATACCAGGGGTTTCGGAAAGCAAATCCTTCGCCAATATCGGCAAGGGACCCGAGATCAGGCTTTCCGACAGATTTTTGGTGGCGCACAGACCATTTAGCTTTTTTATAAAAGAACTTGCGGAGAAAAACGAAATCCCTTACCAGATAACGGTAAAAAAAGCGGGCAGCACAAATGCGACCGCCATGCAGGTCACCGGAAAAGGAACCAGGGCGGCCGTATTGTCGGTTCCGACAAGATATCTTCACAGCCCGAGTTCCCTTGCCTATAAAAGCGACATCGCTCACACGATAGATCTGGTGTCATGCCTGCTCAGGGACATAGGAAAATTCAGCTCCCCAGACCAGCACAAGGACGCTCAGCAGCAATGATGGAAGAATTGCTCCGCGTATTCGAGGAAATCGCCAGGGAAAACTTCCCCGAACTTGATCTTGAGAAGTTCTCTCTAGCGCTTCGCGAGGAGATAAGAAAGAAAAAATACGATCTTCAGGACGAAGCTCTGCTTGAGACGGCCCTTCGGGATGACAGAGACACTTTCAAAGATTCTTTTCTGGAAATGCTAGAGGAAAGAACGGCGCGTGAGAGCAGCGGAAAAGCATTTATTCTATCGGAAAGAGGTCGCGACGAGGCCATCTCAATCCTGTTAGCCAACACCGAGCACACGATCGACTACTATTACAACACGATAATAGGAAAACACTTCTCGGCAAGCTGAGCGCTGGTGGCTCTTCACTCTCTGCGTTTTCTCTTTAACCGTTATTTCGTGCCGACAGAATTACTTCTTACGCCTTCTGCTCATCGCCACGTATTTTCTATTATCTTCCCCCAGATAAACCTGCCTGGGCCTCGCGATTCTGGTTTCGGGATCGTTCAGCAGTTCAAGCCACTGCGCAAGCCACCCGGACATTCTCGCTATGGCGAAAAGTACGGTAAACATGCTCGTGGGAAGACCTATGCTCTGGTATATGAGTCCTGAGTAGAAATCAACGTTCGGATAAAGCCTTCTTCTTACGAAATAGTCATCTTCAAGGGCTATCCTCTCAAGTTCAAGCGCTATGTCGAGCAGAGGATTTTTCCCGGTGACCTCAAACACGTCGTGGGCTATATCCTTTATTATCGCCGCTCTCGGGTCGTAAGCCTTGTACACCCTGTGCCCGAAGCCCATGAGCCTGAATTCTCCTTTCTTGGCCCTTTCTATGTACTGCGGAATCTTGTCAATCGAACCTATTTCGGCCAGCATTTCAAGCACCGCCTCGTTCGCTCCGCCGTGAAGAGGCCCATAGAGTGCCGCAATCCCAGCGGCGGCCGCGGAGTAAGGATCCGGATGGGAGCTTCCGACGTTTCTCATCGCGCTTGCGCTGCAATTCTGCTCGTGGTCGGCGTGAAGAATAAACAGAACGTCTATAGCCTTCTCTATAGCCGGATTCGGTTCATACTTAGTCTCGGTCATTTTGAACATCATTGAAAGGAAGTTTCCGGCGTAACTCAGTTCGTTATCAGGATAAACATAGGGAAGACCCATTATATGCCTGTAGGAAAATCCGGCTATTGTGGGGGTCTTTGCTATAAGCCTTCTTATCTCAAGTTTTTGTACATCGGTATCGAATATGTCCTTTGCCCCAGGGTAGAAGGTTGAAAGAGCTCCGACAGTTGCAAGAAGCATGCCCATCGGATGCGCGTCGTAGCGGAATCCGTCCATGAGCTTTCTTATGTTTTCGTGCACGTAGGTGTGATGCGTTATGTCGTGAACCCAGCTATCGTATTGCGATTTGTTAGGCAGTTCACCGTGAATAAGGAGGTAGGCGACTTCCAGGAAGTCACTTTTTTTCGCCAGCTCTTCTATCGGGTATCCCCTGTACCTCAGAATTCCCTTTTCTCCGTCAATGAAGGTAACCTTGCTCTTGCACGAAGCCGTATTCCCGAAAGCAGGGTCATAACTCATCATGCCAAAGTCTTCGTCTTTAACCTTTATCTGGCGAAGGTCAGTGGCTTTTATGGTGTCGTTATCTATAGCAAGTTCGTATGTTTTACCTGTCCTGTTATCCGTTACGGACAAAGTGTTTTTCGACATCTGTAAATCTCCTCGCAGTAGTGAAGTTGTTTAATAAAGTTGCCGGTTGAATCGGATTTCCGTATGTGAACCACCCTCTTTTTCACTCCAACCGATCGGAGTGATTGTAACAGATTTTTTAACTAAACGCAAAACGGCCTAGCCGAACTCCACGATGCTGATGGGGATAGGGGTAAAACAGGAAATGAAAATGAGCAGTGAGAGAAAAGCAAGCACTTTCCTTTCGGCACCGATCTCGGTATCACTTGAGATCGTCGGCGGATGGGATGTACCGATCACCAAAAGCAGTATCGCCCAGAAAAGCCAGCCGACCCAGCCCTCAAACATAAGCCACTCAGGAAGAACGCCTAGCACCCACAAGCCCAGATAATCCGCAAAGTCCACCAGAGGCGCCGTTCCCACTCCCATTATTACAAGAAAAATAACCGTAGCGGCCGATATAGTTTTATGCCACTCCACCGGGAAGACACAGTATACAACATGCCCTCCGTCAAGCTGTCCCGCGGGCATGAGATTCAAGACGGTTACGAAAAGACCTATCCATCCCGCAAACGCAACGGGGTGGAGCAGGATTTCGTACCCCTGAGCGATTTCTCCAATGGCCATTTTTGAAAAAAGGGCGAACACGAGAGAATTGCCGAGAGACATGGCCGTCTGCATCTCAGAGAGTCTCTCGGAATCCAAAGCGACCACATCTGAGAAAAGCAACCCGACAAACAGGACCGGAAGAGCTACCACCACTCCGGCTATGGGACCGGCGACCCCTATGTCGAAAAGCTCCCTTCGGCCGCGTATGCGGGACTTTATCCTTATAAACGCCCCGAACGTCCCTATAGGGGAGAGGAAGGGAGGAGCGGGAATAAACCAGGGAAGAGTTATGGAAACGCCGTATTTCCTGCCGTAAAAGTAATGACCCATTTCATGGGCTCCAAGAATGGTGATCAGAGAAACCGAGAAAAGAACGCCCCCCGCGTAGGTTCCGCTTATCATGTAGCCGGAAAAAAAAGTCGTTGCCGCCGTGAGAATAAAAAGCACCAGCGGAATAAGGGTAGATCTTTTGATCATGGCTACTCTACTTCGAGCAACATCGGGTTTATGGAGTTAAGGACATCCTTTAAGTATCTCTCTATGTCAGATTCCTTTGAGAGCAGCAATACGTCGGACCTGATTTCCTCAAGCATCCGCTCAGAAAGCCTGTCCGAAAGAAATTTCACATAAGGAAACCGAAGCGGGGAAACGCTCAGATGACGGTAACCAAGAGCCAGTATAAGGAGTGTACCGGAAGGAACTCCCGCCATTTCTCCGCAGATGGAGAGGTCTTTTCCGCTTGAGAGAACCTGCTCCCTCGTAAAATCCAGCATTCTCACCACGGAGGGATGAAAGGCCGAGTAAAGATGCCCGACCGCGTTTGAATTCCTATCCACCGCGAGCAGATACTGTATAAGGTCGTTTGTTCCAATGGAAACAAAGTCTATTAACTCCGCGTAATCACCGAACTGATACGCAAGTGCCGGAACCTCCATCATTATTCCGAGTTTCGGTATGTCATGCCGGTGAAGACTGACTTCGGCAGACAGCTCCCCAATTATCTGCGCCGCGGTCTCGACTTCCCAGACATTTGATACCATAGGCAGAAGAATCTTGAAATTCCCCCCTTTTTTCACCGCCAGCAAGATGGATTTCACCTGATCCCTGAAGAGATCAAGATACTCCATTGAAAAGCGGATTGAGCGAAGCCCAAGAAGGGGATTCTCTTCTTGGGGCATGTTGAGATAGGAAAGTATCTTGTCAGAACCCACGTCCAGAGTCCTAATGGTCACTCCATCTTCAAAATTAGCTGAGATCTCCTTGTATATTTTTAGCTGTGACCTCACACTGGGCCATTTCTTAAACCGCGCGAAGGCAAACTCCGTTCTGAAAAGTCCCGCTCTCTTAATGCCGTAACGTTTGGCCACCCCTGCATCGGCCGGAATTCCGACATTCGCCGTTATTTCGACGTCAAGACCGGTGCTGGTACTTTTTTCGACTTCAGTTTCTATGAAGTTGCGGAGCTCAACAGCTTTTTGGTTCATGGACAGGTACTCATCCTTGAGCACCTGATCGGGGTTTGTGAAAATGAAACCGCTTCTCCCGTCAACTATCATATCCTCCCCGGGACGTACCAGATTCACGATGTTGTCTATGCCGACAACCACCGGAATTCCAAGTGATTTCGCTATTATGACCGCATGCGAAGTCTCTCCGCCTTTTTCAAGGACTATTCCCCCCACCTCCCCTTCAACAGCCGTGACAAAAGAAACACCTATCTCTCTTGCCACAAGTATCAAAGGTTCTCCGTCGGCGGAAGCGGAAATATTCTCGTCCTTTGAACGGGTAAGATCCCGGAGAATCCTTTCGCCTATATCCCTGAAATCATGAGCCCGTTCCCTCATATAGGAATCCGGCAGAGACTCAAAACGTGATGCTTGGGATTCAAGATACTCAACCACCGCGGCCTCGGCCGAAACCCTCTTTTCATCTATGAGCTCACCGGCTCCTCTCTCCATATCCTGACTGTCCACTATCATGAGATGTGAGCGGAAAATATCCACTTCATTTTTCGAAAGCTTGCCCTCGGAATCCATCTTTTTAATAGTGTTTCTAAGGTCTTGTGATATATTTTTTATAGAATCTTTAACTCTTCTTTTCTCTATTCCGGGGGCACGGGCCGTCATTTCCATCGCGGACATCCGGCGGAAAAGTCCGCGGAATGTAACCGCCTTGCCCAAAGCCACTCCTTCAGAAACTCCTTTTCCCTGATAGGTCCTCGTCTCGTGCTTTACAATGGACGGCGGTTTCAGGCGGTCCAGAGTGTTTGCGACTTCAAGGACTCCTGCAAGTCGTAGCGCTATTATCTGAAAGAGGGTCTGTTCGGCCGGTGTTATCTGCATCGGAGTCTTGTTCTGGCCCACAAGCACTCCGACACACACGTCGTGAAGCATTATGGGAACGCCTATGTAGCTTTCGTATTCCTCTTCGCCTATCTCGGGGAAATACCTGTAGTTGGGATGCTTCGAAGCCGGCATGGCCACAAGAGGGAACTTCGTTTTATGTACCACACCGGTAAGACCTTCATCCGAACGCAAGAATATATCGCTTTTCGGCTTAACCTGAAGACCCCTGTTAGCCACGAGTCTGAGAACCCCCCTGATTTCATCCCAGACGTATATGGAAACAACATCATAGTGAAGCGAGGACGAAATTTTTCTGACCACCCTGCCCAAAACGGTGTTAAGACCCACGGACTTGTTGATCAAGTCGCTTATCTCATGAACCACCTTGAGATGAAAATGCTCCGGTTCTGCACGCTCTTTAACAATCATAGGGTCACTCCACCACACACGAATAAACTAGTATTATACCACCACCAGACCCTGTTAGCGGAAAAAGGAGCATCTAAGAATTCCCCACCAAGAGCCTAAGAGATAAAAAGAAAAACCTTCTCGGCAATAGATTTATGGAATGTTGCATATATACTTCCCATGGCATGAACCTTGAAAAAATAAAAATTGCTATAGTAGGATCGGGACCCGCTGCTTTCTACGGAGCCGAACACCTGCAGAAAAAACTCGGCGACCGCGTATTCATAGACATGTTCGAGAAACTTCCGACCCCCCACGGTCTCGTGAGAAGCGGGGTAGCTCCGGACCACCAGAAAATGAAGACCGTATCCAGAGTCTACGATAAAATCGCATCCAACCCTCAATTCAGATTCTTTGGACTTGTAGAGTTCGGAAAACACGTAACGCTTGAGGACCTGCGCAACCGGTACCACCAGATAGTTTTCGCAACAGGGGCCCAGACCGACAGAAAAATGGAAATACCGGGAGAGGACCTACTCGGAAGCCGCACGGCAACGGAGTTCGTAGGCTGGTACAACGCCCACCCGGATTACATAGACTTTGATTTTGACTTTTCGGGGAAAAGAGTCGTCGTAGTCGGAGTCGGGAACGTAGCAGTGGATGTTGCGAGAATTCTCGCCCTAACAAAAGGCGAACTGGAAAAAACGGATATCGCGGACTACGCGCTTGAGAAACTGGCTAAAAGCGGAGTAAGAGAAATACACGTGCTTGGAAGAAGGGGCCCCGCGCAGGCGGCTTTCACTAACCCGGAGCTTCGAGAACTTGAGAACCTTGAGGACGCAGATTTCCTTACCCTGGCAGACGAAGCGGAACCCGATTCCCTTACGCTTAAGGAGCTTAAGCGTAAACCGAACAGGGCAACCCAGACGAAGATAGGGCTTATAAAAAAAGCTTCCGAAAGGGTTCCATCCAAATCAAAGAAAATAGTCATAAGATTCCTTGTTTCTCCGATAGAAATAATCGCCGGAGAAAACAACAGGGTAAAAAGCGTGAAAATCGTGAGAAACAGGCTTTACAAATCCGATGACGGATCCCTTCGACCCAAACCTACGGACGAGATCGAAGAAATTCCTGCCGATCTGGTTTTTCGCTCCGTCGGGTACCGGGGAATACCTCTTCGGGACGTGCCGTTTGATGACCGTTTGGCGATAATCCCCAACGAGAAAGGAAGAGTGCTTGACAAAACGGGAGGTAGTCCGCTTTTGGGACTTTATGCCATCGGGTGGATAAAACGCGGACCGACTGGAGTTATCGGCACCAACAAGGCTGACGCCGGCGAAACGGTAAGCTGCATGATCGAGGACATCGAGAGGAAAAATATTCTGCGTCCCGAACTCACTTCGGGTGAGAGTATAAAGGAATTATTTGATGAAAAATATATTTCCTACGATGAATGGCTACGGGTTGACTCGTTTGAAAAGAAAGCAGGCGAAAAACAGGGAAAGCCGAGAGTGAAGGTCATGAGGCTTGAAGAAATTCTCGAAATTCTTGAAAAATAGCGCTGAACAGGGCAGTTTTTCCCACTCCGACAGCATTGTTTGAACTTGGGTTACGGTACACCGAAAGCTACGTCGGACTCACACGTATCCTTCTTCTGAGAGGATCCGCTCCCCAAACGGAGAGGGAGAGTTCACTGCCTATGTCAAAAACCCTGCCGCCTGAGTTAGAAAGCGCAAGTTCGATCAGAAACTCCGGAATATAAACGTTATACCCCCCATATCCCTTGGAACTTACGTAGCCTGTCGCCCCTTTTATATCTTTTTCCAGAAGATAGCGGATAAACCAGTACCTGTGTCTGCCTCTCTGCGCATTTTTTATTTCCCTGGTGGCAAGGCTCACATGCGTGTTTATGGCTTCAAGCTCGCTTTCCGAGTAGCAAATCCTCTGTTCCTCAAGCCAGGATATAAGCTGGCGCTGCATAAGAAGGTCCGTATACCTCCTTATCGGAGAAGTCATCTGCACGTAGCAGGGAACTCCCAGGGACTTGTGAGCCTCGGGAACAAGTGTAACAAAGGAGGGTTTTAAGTGCTTTGCTACCTTTACCGGGAAAAGGACATTTTCGGGGTCAAGTTCCCTGGCTGCAGGCTCAATATCTTGACTCTGAGAACGAAAGAGAGCCGGAATTCCGTTTTTATCGAAGAAATCTCCTGAAAGCCGGTTCTTAAGTACCATGCATTCGGAAACGACATTGTGTGCGGGAGAATCCATGTAATCTTTGCTGACCGAAATTACATCCTGGTTTCCGACCCTGATCTTGAGTTCCGGAAGCTGAACTATAAAGGCTCCCTTGTTGACTCTTTCCGCTCTGAGTGAATCAGTAAGAGACACAAGCAATGCTCCCCATTGTGTACTGTGCAACATTTCAGTCGCTTCGGCATAGGTAAGATTTTTTGAAATCCTTATGACCGTCGCTTCAAAGCGATAATCGATCAAAGCGAAGTCTTCTTTATTAAAAGTGGCGAAAAGAGAAAGCGCAGGTCTGAGGTCGCCGGCAGTCAGGCTGAGTTTCTTGCTCACAAGGTCTCTGGGAAACATATCCACGCTTCCCTCGGGGAAATAAACCGTCTCAGCGCGCTCAAGGGCTCCCTGATCAAGAAAACTTCCCCTGCTTACAACATGTGCTACGTTCGAGATGTGGACGCCCAGAGTGATCTGGTCCCCGTGCACTTCAAACGAAATGGCGTCATCAATGTCCTGTGTTGTCTCGCTGTCAACTGAAAAAGCTTCAATATCCGTTCTATCTGTAAGATCCGCAAAGTTTTCCCCAGCACTCAAAACAGATTCCATCTCTTCAAGCGCTCTTTGGGAGTGCCTGAAATGAAAAGCGATTTTTTTTGATTCCGGGTCATCGTCTTTCTTCCAAAAACCCGTTTTTATAAGAAATTCAACCGCTGATTCCACTTCCTTAAGCCCCGCTTCATAAAGAAATCCCTTGGCTTCCTTGGCCCGCTCGTAACCGTCAAGATCAATGACGTACCGTTCGATCAGCTCAAGGAACTCGCCGTGACTCTCATCAATCGCCGGGGCAGCTTCGCCACTAACAACAGAACGCACCCAGCTTGCGGCAGCCTGCGCTTTTTGTTCCCTTTCTTTTCTGAGTTCAAGGGTGCGAAGTGTCTTGGAAACATCCTCGCGCGAGCGCACTAGATAGCCCTTTTCGTCTCTTGCAAGGTAAACCGTGTTTTTGTCCACGGCCCAGAAAAGCAAGAATCTCTGCTCCAAAGAGACCTCCTCCGCCCCCGAATACAGCTCCAGTATCTCCTCAAAGCTTACGGTTTCCTGCTCCCCCACAACACACTGCCACAACGTTTCCACATCAACAGAGTCTTTTTTCTCCTCAAGTTCCCTTCTCCATTTTCTCATTTCGAGTTTCTTCTCAGCGTCAGTAAGGGTTTCGGGAACGGTTATCCCGGTTAACAGCACAACTTTCTTCGGTTCAACCGAGTAGCGCTTGCCGTCTTCTGAGAGAACGGAGAGTTTATCTGGATGGACGTAGAGGACCACCCCGAGGGCGGGCTCCCTTCTTTTTCTGTAGGCAATAAATTCGTTTATACCGGGAAGATTCATCGAATGGAACAATTCGATCAGCTAAGAGAATCCTTGTACCGAAGCGCCCCTCTTATGAAATCTCTGAAAAGCGGGTGGGCACTTAGGGGCTTTGACTTGAATTCAGGGTGGAACTGACAACCAACGAACCAGGGATGATCCTCAAGTTCCATGATTTCAACCAGATTTCCATCCGGCGAGAGGCCGCAAAGAACCATTCCATTTGACTCAAGAATTTCCCTGTAACTGTTGTTCACTTCAAACCGGTGTCGGTGTCTTTCGGAGATATCAGAAATCCCGTAGATGCTGCTGGCCAAGGTCTCGCGCTTTATGACGCAGGGATAGGCCCCGAGTCTCATTGTTCCGCCTTTTTCACTTATGCTCTTTTGCGATTCCATTATGTCTATAACCGGGTTCTGCGTATTGCCGTTGTTCTCGGTCGTATCCGCGTCATCTATGCCGCAAACGTTCCTTGAGAACTCAACAACGGCAAGCTGCATGCCGTAACAGATTCCGAAAAAGGGAATCTGGTTCTCCCTCGCGTATTTGGTGGCATCAACTTTACCGTCAATCCCTCTTTCCCCGAATCCTCCGGGAACAAGTATGCCGTGAACATCTGAGAAATAGTTGTCGGGAGACTTGCCATCCATTTCTTCTGAATTCACGTATTTTATTTCAACGGTTGAATCGTTGGCTAAACCACCGTGGTAAAGGGCCTCGTGGAGACTCTTGTAAGCATCTCCGTGTGAAACGTATTTCCCGACAACCGCTATACGCACGGTCTTCTTCGTATTCTTTACTTTTCGAACGAGTTCTTCCCACTCCCCCATGTCGGGTTTCTTGGTCCACATACCAAGATATTCGACAATTATCTCGGCCAATCCCTCTTTTTTGTACATAAGCGGAACTTCATATATGTGCTCAACATCCTTGGCCGTAATCACGGCCTTTTGCTCAAGATTACAGAAAAGGGCTATTTTTCTTTTAACCTCTTCAGGAAGGAACTTGTCCTCGGTGCGGCACAGGAGTATATCGGGCTGAATTCCTATCTGGAGAAGATCCTTCACGCTGTGCTGCGTCGGCTTTGTTTTCAGTTCTCCCGCGGCGGCAACATAGGGAACATACGTAAGATGGATGAAGAGAGTATTTTTCTTGCCGAGATCCGACCTCAATTGTCTTACAGCCTCAAGAAAAGGAAGACTCTCAATATCTCCCACGGTACCGCCGATCTCGACTATGATGACATCGTTATCGTCTTCAAGGGCAAGCACACGCGATTTTATCTCATCCGTTATGTGGGGGATTACCTGAACCGTCTTGCCGAGGAATTTCCCTTCCCTTTCCTTGGAAATAACGGAATCGTATACCTTGCCGCTCGTGAGATTGTTTTTCTTGCCGAGCTGAGCTTTGGTAAACCTCTCGTAATGACCAAGGTCGAGATCCGTTTCCGCCCCGTCATCGGTAACAAAAACCTCCCCGTGCTCAAAAGGGTTCATCGTGCCCGGATCAACGTTTATGTAGGGATCGAGCTTCTGAAGGGTGACTCGAAGACCACAGCATTCGAGAAGGAAACCTATTGAGGAAGCGGAAATACCCTTCCCCAGAGAAGACATAACTCCGCCGGTAACAAAAATAAACTTTGCGCTTTTCACGCGGAAAACCCCTTTATAAAGTTAAAGCAGCCGCAATAAACAAAGGTCGGAACTTAAATATATTCAACTGGGAAGCAGCTTACAATTAAAAATGAAAATTTCACGTAACTTGGCAAGAGAAAATGGGGGGAATTCTTACATCCAACAGACCATTTAGGTCTTCAGAAAGCAAGGGCAGAGACGAAAGAACAAAGGCAGACTGTTAAAGCACCTATTTAAAATTCGAAAAATACGACAGAAGCTTTTCTGAGGCAATAGCCCTGTGACTTATGCTGTTTTTTATTTCGGGGCCGAGTTCAGCCATGGTCTTTTCGTATTGAGAAACATAGAAGACCGGGTCATAACCAAAACCGCCTCTACCTCTTTTCTCCCGGATAATCTGCCCACAGCACTCGCCCTCAAAAAATTCCTGGGTTCCGTTCGTAAGTACCAGAGCGATACAGCAGACAAATCTGGCATTCCTGTTTTTCTCTCCTTTGAGCTCAGAGAGCAGTTTTTCGTTGTTCTCATCATCAGATGCCCCTTCGCCAGCGTACCTTGCTGAATAAATCCCGGGAGCTCCGCCCAGAGCATCCACGACTAGGCCTGAATCATCCCCAATAGCATCCATCCCAATAAAATCAGAAGTTGTTTTCGCCTTGATATAAGCGTTCTCCCTGAAAGAAAGACCCGTTTCCTCTATATCTGGAATATTATCGAAGTCAGCAAGAGAAAGAATATCATCGTACGCTTCGGCGAGAATCGATCTGAATTCTCTCAGCTTTCCCTTGTTTTTCGTGGCAATTACGAGGGTTTTGCGTTTCATTCGAGTCGCGGAGTCTCAGTGATCTCTGGAATCCTCTCCATGGATCTTCGCAAGCGCCGCACTCGCCATCCTGGCCAAGGAACCCGGGCCATTGTCACGGAGCCGCTCAAGCTCACTCACCGCACGCGCCTCCCTGAATTCACCTAGCTGCGATATAATAATTCGCGCCAAGGATAGTCCTGCCGGGTATCGGTCTTCCGATATGTGTCTGAAAAGATCCGCGAGAAGATCAAGAAGATGTTCACGTACTTCTTCTGAGTCGGGAGAGGGAACCCATAGGAACCGATTCTCACCGTCCCCGCGCATAACCGGGCCAATCGGTATGGGATCACGGTCGGGCCTTCTGTGCGGATGGTTTGCGCAGTATGTATAAAACGGAATCTCAATCGCTATGTCTCTGATCTCGCAGTAAGGACGTATAGAGAAATCTCCAGCATGCCTGTAGCCGGCCTCGCCGCGGTTGGTCCGATTGAACCAGCAGGTCCCGCAACAGTCAGATCCTCCATTTGGCATCGCTAAAAGAACCTCCTTTAAGTTTAAGACCAATCCCCTGAATAGCCGCCATGCGCTCAAGTCGGGATTTACGGACTACGGCAGACAGCAACATCGCGGAGTTGGAAAGTGGTGGAGGCGCCGGGAATCGAACCCGGGTCCAGAAAAAGTTTCACCAGGCTTCTACATGCTTATCCTGTCTTTTAAATCAGACGGCAAAATCACCGGCAGGCAGGTTTTTTACCGCAGTCCCGAGTAAAATCTCGCTGGCAAGCGCCCCGGGAATCACGTACCAGCCATCCCGCTTGAATTACGCCTCAGAAAGCCCAGCGGGCATGACGTTCTGAGACGTCGCAGTTCTTTTAGGCTGCGAGTGCGTTAATTGGTTCGGCACTTATCGTGCTTGATCAGTTTTACGAGTTAACCAAGCTCGGCATGCGGCACAAGCTTCCCTGTTTCCTGTCGAAGCCGATCGCCCCCGTGTTTAACTTATGAACGTTTCAAAGATCGTCTGACGGCTTTCTGCATATCCCTCTGGGCCTCGCGACGCTTGATATCCTCTCTTTTATCTCTCGTCTTCTTGCCTTTGGCAAGGGCCAGTTCGAGTTTTGCAATGCCGTTCTTAAAATAAATCCTTAGAGGGATTAGAGTGTAACCTCTAATGCTGGTTTTTCCAATCAGCTTTCTTATCTCATGAGAGTTGAGCAGAAGCTTTCTCTCTCTCGTCGGTTCATGGTTAAGCCCGCTAGCGGCGTCATAAGGGGCTATGTAGCAGTTAACAAGCCTGGCTTCGCCCTGCCTTATGAGAGCGAAACTTTCCTTTACGCTGGCGTTTCCGTTTCTAAGGGATTTAACCTCGGAGCCCCTGAGGACCAGACCCGCTTCGTATTTCTCCTCGAATATATAATCCCTGTGAGCGGTAGGGTTGCTGCATATGGTTTTCATCTACCCTAATAATAATCCGCCGCAGCGAAATAACCAGTATGAGCTCAGAAATGCTTGGAACTGTCAATAAGAAGCGTGACTGGACCGCTGTTCACCATATGAACATCCATCTCCGCCCCGAAAACGCCGGTTCTAACCGGAATTTCATGCTCCGCAAGCTTAGCGATTAAAAGTTCGTAGCAGCGCCTAGCGAAATCTCCACCGGCGGCCCGCACGTAAGAAGGTCTTCTGCCCTTTCTGCAATCACCGTAGAGAGTAAACTGGGAGACAGCCAGAATTTCTCCTCCCGTATCCTTGATACTCAGATTCATTTTGCCCGAGCAATCCTCAAATATCCTTAGACCGGCTATCTTCTCCGCAACATAAACAATGTCTTTTTCCGAATCATCTTTCTCAACTCCAAGAAGAACCACCATTCCCGGGCCGATGCTGCCGACTACATTGCCATCAACGCTAACTGACGCTCTGGTTACTCTCTGTATAACGCTTCTCATTGCGTATTTTCTTCAGACTAACCAATTAAGAACGAATCATACGTAACGCCTCGGGACCCTCGGCGAGATCCGTGATAAGACTTCGTAAGGTATGGTTTGAGCCCAGGAAGATATATCCTCAACGCTCACGAGCCCATCTCCGAAAAGCACTGCTTCGTCTCCAACACAGACACCCGGAACCTCCGTTACATCAACCATGATGAAATCCATGCAGACGGATCCTATAAGAGGAGCGAGTCTCCCGCCGAGAGAAACTTTTGCCCTGTTTGAAAGAATTCTCGGGTAGCCGTCCGCATACCCGATCGGAAGGGTTGCGACCAGTGACTCTCTCCCGGTAACGAAAGTTCCCCCGTAGCCAACCGAAGTGCCCGAGGGGACTTCTCTTAGCTGCACTATCCTTGTTTTGAGCTTCATAACGGGCCTTAGATCAACTTCCCCCATGTCGCCTGAACCGTAAAGCATTATCCCGGGTCTTACGATATCCATGTGAGAATCCGGAAATCTCTGGACGGAGGCGCTGTTTGCGCAATGGGTGTAGCGGTATTTAATTCCCAGCTCGTCAAGAAAAAAAAGACCCTCGCGGAAAACCCCGAGCTGATAATCCGTATAGTCGCTCTGGTGAATATCAGAAGAGGCAAGATGCGTGAAAACACCCTCAAGAATCACTCCGGGGAGTTTGGCAGCCGAAGCGAAGAAAGATTCTATGTCACCTACTCCCACTCCAAGCCTGGTCATGCCTGTATCAACTTTCAGGTGATAACCAACTGTTTTTCCGCACTCAACAGCAACTCCGGAAAGAGCCTCAAGCACATCGAGGGAATAACACGCCGGAGTAAGCGCGTTTTCCACGACCGCCCCGGCTTCCTTGGGATCAATTCCTCCCAGAAGAAATATTTCGTTTTTTGTTCCGGCTTCTCTGAGCTCCAGCGCCTCCGGTACGGTGGCCACCCCCAACATATCCGCTCCATTGCTAAGGGCAACATCACTTAACCTTGCCGCACCATGTCCGTAAGCATCGGCTTTGACAATTGCCATAATGCGGACATTTTCCCCCACAAGCCTTCTTACTTCGCTAAGATTTGACTTAAAAGAATCGAGATTGATTTCAGCCCAGGTGGGTCTCATTGTTTGGACTTTTCTCCAATACCAGACTTGGAGAGCACTGCCGACCCGTTGGACAGTTCACTATCCCCAAGCCCTCTAAAACAAAACCAAGCAACCACTGCAAAAACAGATGTTCCAAACGGTTAAAATCTTGGGAACATCAAAAACCAATGACCAAGAAACTAACAAAAATGGTTTTAGGAATCGGGTTCCTTAATTTTCCTGCAGCGCAACACGGGACATAATAGTCAGGACTTTAGTTTAGGAAAGCCCCAGTCTGATTCCGCCGCCGATGTAGTGTCCTCCGAACTCGCCTTCCACGTCATTGCCGGTCAGCGCCTCTTTGAACTTCGGACCATCAAAGGCGGACATATAGCGGTAGTCAAGGCTCAGAGTTACTTCAGGCGCGCCGCTTCCTAACACGTCGACCTTGTAACTCAGCCCGGCACCAACCTGATAAGCGAAAACATAGTCTTCATCATGAATGAGGGTTCTACCCGGACTCGGTGCCCCTCCGAAATTCTTTTCGACCGAGAGACGAGCCATACCCAGGCCGCCGCCGAGATAAGGAACTACACCGCCACCAATCTTTAGATCATAGAAAGCGTTTAGCATCAAAGTGAGCGCCGAAAAGTGACCACTGGTTTTCGTCTCCCCACTTAGTGCAGGATCAAGCAACGCAAGGGTTCCCGGAGCTTTTACGTCCATTTCCATAAAACAGTGGGCAAGGTAACCACCTTCACCCTCAATGCGCAGTCCGTTAGCAAAGGCGTAACCGAGCGCAAGACTAACATTGACTCCCGTATCTACATCATCAGTAACCTCCAATGGACCGTACTGCGAACCCGCGAAATTTACAGCTGGAGCCGAGACGTCGGAGCTGTTGAGAATGCTGAAAGCACCACGGATTCCAATGGTAAACCCGGAAGCGGACTCGGATGAAGCCTCAGCTGCAGGCATCTGTTCCGCGACTTCGGGGACAGGTTCCGAAACAGTCTTCTCCTCAGCGTCAGACGGCAGTCCTCCCGCGTAAGCGGCGGATGAACCGAGCACTAATAAAAATAAAAGCGCAAGAGTTTTTACTGATAACGAACTGACTGTCACGGATAAGGAAAGTGGTTTCACTTAGGCGTTCCTCCTTTGGCATTGCCTTGTTCTTGATGAATTTTTAAACCTTTATAGGGTATTATACAGTCCCGGCATTGTCAAACGCGGCAAATATGCTTCAAACGGTTTTTCGTTGTCTCTCAAAACAGAAACCGAGGCTGAAAAATCCCAGGAAAACGGCATGAAACTGAACAGATACGAACTTCGCTCCGTTCTCGTAATAGGAACAATAATCGCGCTTAGACTTCTAGGAATATTCTTGATAATTCCCGTTTTCAGTATATACGCCGTGAACTACGAGGGAGCAACTCTCTCATCCGCGGGAGTCGCATTCGGAATATACGCCCTTACCCAGAGTCTGCTGCAGATACCCTTCGGCATGGCAAGCGACAGATTCGGAAGAAAGCCGGTAATAGTGGTGGGGCTTCTGATCTTTTGCGTTGGAAGCGTTCTCTGCGCTTTTGCAGACAACATATGGGAGCTGATAATAACCAGGGCGATTCAGGGAAGCGGTGCGATAGGAGCAGTTGCCATAGCTATTCTCGGGGACTGCACAAGAAACGAGGTAAGGGCCCAGTCTTTTATGCTGACCGGAATAATAATCGGAACGGCGTTTATAACTTCGCTCATAGTCGGTCCAGTACTCGCAGGGAAATTCGGTTTTGAAAGTCTTTTCTTCATCCTAGCAGCTCTGGGATTAATTGCGGTGCTCGTTACTGTTTTCATGTTTCCGGAACTTCCAAAGAAAAAAACAAGGGACAGAAAAGAAATTCTTCGCAAGCTCAGGGAACCGGAAATGGGGAAAATTCTTTCCTCAACCTTCATAACATCTCTCTGCCTTAACCTTGTTTTGTTCATTTATCCTCTGGACTGGAAAAATATCGGTACCGGACCCCAAGATCTGTGGTTCGTCTACTTGGTAATACTCGCCCCTAGCGCGCTCCTGGCCAATGCCTACATCAGGATTTCAGAAACGAGAAAAAAACTGAAACAGGCAACTAGGTCCGGATTTTTCTTTTTAGTAGCCGCTTTTTTAATCTATCTGCTTGGAGCGTCTGACAGTACTACTCTCTACTTAACGGGTGCAGTGTTTTTTCTCGGACACTCCTTATTTCAGTCCATACTCCCTGCGTTTGTTACGCAAAGAGTCTCCTCGGAGAACAGAGGTGTGCTCTCCGGTTTTTTCAACCTGGCGAATTTTATGGGCGCCTGTGTGGGCGGAATGTCCGCTGGTATACTTTATGAAACACACGAGTCTTTCCCCCTGATATTCGGACTTCTGTTCTTGGTGATGTGGATGTTTGTAGGACTTCCCGGGTCACCGCTGGAGCAAGAAGAAGAGAAATGAAGATATATACGCTCAAGAGAACAGAATTCCTGCCGGGTTCCATCGAAACAGCTTGGGATTTTTTTTCCAACCCGAATAATCTTCCCAAGATAACTCCCCCGGAACTTAACCTGCGGATAACATCCGAGGCAGAAGAAAAAATATATCCCGGCATGATAATCACTTACACCGTAACTCCGATACCCTTCATCAAAACCAACTGGGCAACGGAAATAACCCATGTTGACCCCCTGCACTATTTCGTTGACGAGCAGCGATTCGGACCCTACAAATTCTGGCACCACAAGCATTTTTTTACGAAGGTCGGGGAAAAAACGCAGGTCAAGGACCTTGTTCACTACTCCTTACCGTTTGGACCGGTCGGAAGGCTGGCAAACCCGCTCTTGGTAAGCAGAAAACTGGATTTAATATTCGATTACAGAAGCGCCCGCATTCGAAAAATATTTGGAAATTGAGACAGGAATGCGGATTTTCCCCGATCCGGCACGACTGTAGAGAGCAAGTTATACGACTGGATTTTGAATACGTGAGTTGAGACTGTGAGGTATTATTTGGTGATTGCTTTCTCTGAATATTTTCACAGTCTAAATTGATTTGTTTTCTACACTGATTCACCGCGGCTTGAAGCACTATATAACGCAGGGTATATTCTGAAGATACGATTCGCACGTAAAGAGGTTCAGAAGCCGCTTGAGAAAAGCTATGTCTTAGGACTCAAACCCCGTTGTAAGGCAAGTACAGGCGCGTGCTGCCAGCATTGCAAGAGGTAAGGAGACAGCAGATGTCCATGGATAACCCTTCAGACTCCGCAGAACCAACCACCGATAAAAAAAGCCAAAAAATAAGTCTTACCGCAGTCCGGCAGATGATCATTTCCACGGCAATAATGGCACTCGTGCTAGTGTCATTGACTCAAGCATTCGTTCTGATGAGAAATTCTCAGCAAATGACTGAAGCGATGGAAAACAGATACAAATCATATCTTCTGGCCGACGAACTGCGCCAAAGCTCCGATGACCTCACACGTATGGTGCGTACTTACTCCCAGACTGCTGACGATCGCTACGTCGACTATTTTCGAGAAATTCTCGATATCCGAAACGGAATTGGTCCTCGTCCCGAAAGATATCACAGCATATACTGGGATTTTGTAGTATCAACAGGAACACCCCCACGTCCAAATGGCACCCCGGTAGCTCTTAGGGCGCTTATGGAAGAATCAGGATTCACTGAGACCGAACTTGAACTTCTGCAAACAGCCGAGAGTGAATCAAACTCCCTTGTCAACATACAAGTTCAGGCTATAAACGCCATGGTCGGCCTTTATAAAGACGCCTCGGGCAATTACACAGTCAGAGGGGAACCGGACCCTGCACTCGCACGCCGATTGCTATATAGCAACGAATATCACCAAGCGAAGGAACGCATTGGGGGTCCTCTTGAGAAATTCTTTACCACGGTAGAGGAAAGAACAGCAAAACAAATCAGACGCTTTCAAAAACGAGAAGAAATGCTTGTTTTCTCGTTAATAGGAACAACTAGCCTTGCGGGCCTGCTTTCCATAATTTCTATTATAATGATGGCTGATTCTGCTAGAAAGCTATGAACGCTCACTCTTAACAGATCAGAAAGAGTGGAATTCATTCTTGATTACGGCAGTTTCGGACTTTGAAAACCCATTGGAAATTGAAAGAAAGACCGCACTGAGAACTTTGGCTCTCAAGGAAAAACCGTGAATTTCTCTGAATACAAGAACAAAAAAAAAGAGGCTCCTTTTATATCCTTTGAGGTCTTTCCTCCGAAAGACGATCCTGAATTCGAAAAGCTCAAAGATACTCTTGCGAAACTGGCCGAACTTTCACCCGGCATAATAACGGTAACACACGGCGCCATGGGAAAGGGGCGTAAAAGAACCGTTGAAGTAGCCTCCTACATTAAAAACGTTATCGGGACGGAAAGCGCCTGCCACTTGACCTGCATAGGGTCTTCCGAAAAGGAAATAGACCTCATGCTTGAGCAGATTGAACAGGAGAAAATCCGCAACATAGTAGCCCTCAGAGGAGATATTCCGAAGGAAAATGGCGAAAAGTTGCTGTCCGATGGCGCCTTCCAGCATGCAAACCAACTCGTGGAACACATAAAAAAATACGAAAGAGAAAGACCGCACCAGTTTTCCCTAGCTGTCGCTGGCTATCCGGAAAAACATGTCGAATCCCCAAGCTTTGAGGAGGACATATCCAATCTCAAAAAGAAAGTTGACGCTGGAGCCGACATCATAATTACCCAGCTCTTTTTCGATAACCGTTACTATTTTGATTACGTCGACAGAGTAAGGAAAGCAGGAATAGACCTTCCCGTAATCCCGGGACTTATGCCCGCGCTCTCATCGAAGCAGGTGATAAGAATATCGTCTCTTTGCGGAACGAAGATACCCGAAGCCCTGAGAAAGAAACTGGAAGATGCAGGAGATGATAACCGCAAGGCTGTGGAAGCGGGAATCACACAGTGCAGAGACCAGGCAAGGGAACTTATCGCCGAAGGAGTACCCGGAATTCATTTCTATGTTCTCAACAGAACATCCCACATAGAAAGGATTCTGGAGTCCATCTGATGCCTGAAACAAAGAAAATTTTCGATGAAGTGGCAAGTCACTACGACTGGCTAAATACTCTGTTCAGCCTTGGAATTCACAAACTCTGGAGAAAAAAGCTGGCAGAACAGTTGCATGACGCCGAGTACAATCTGGACATAGCAACAGGGACAGCGGAAGTTGCGATTGAAATCGCGAAAAAATACCCCGCAACCAAAACGGTCGGGATTGATCCCAGCATGAACATGCTCCGCATAGCAAAAAAGAAAATTAAAGACCTCGATTTAAAGGGTAAAATAGCGCTTGTATCGGCCGCAGCTGAAAATCTCCCCTTTGCGGAGAAACAGTTTAACTCCGTCACCATAGCATTCGGTATAAGAAACACAGTCGATTATGAGCTTTCCCTGAAAGAGATTAGAAGGGTCTTAGTGGAAAACGGAAAACTTCTCATACTTGAATTTGCGATTCCCAGAAATCCCGTTTTCAAACCCATATACATGTTTTACTTCAGAGTCTTGATGCCTCTTGTCGGCAGCATTTACGGCAGAGGTAAAGAATACAGATATCTCGCTGAATCCGCCGCCGCGTTCCCTCAGAGAAAGAGCTTCATACGCAGTCTTGAAAATGCAGGGTTTCGGGATTGCCAATACTCAGAACTCACCATGGGGGTAGTAGCGCTCTATCGAGCAACCAGGTAATCAGGATCTATCGATTCTTCTTTCCGCGGACTACGGGTAAAGCCTGTCTAGAGTCCAGCCACCTTCCGGGGAAGGAATATATCTGAAACGATCGTGAAGCCTGTTCTTTCTTCCCTGCCAGAACTCAAAACGCACCGGATTCACTACGTATCCTTTCCAAAAATCGGGCCGCGCGATACTTTTTCCTTTCCATTCGGATCGGAACTGGTCGTATTGCTCCTCAAGCAGTCGCCTGTTCGCAAGAACTTCGCTCTGTCTCGAAACGCAGGCTGCTATGCGGCTTTGGCGGGGTCTAGAAGTAAAGTATTCATCGGCTTCGCGTTCGGGCAGAAGTGAAACTTCGCCGTCTATTTTCACCTGTCTTTCAAATTCAGGCCACCAGAAGCAAAGCGAAGCAACCGGATTCCCAGCTATATCCCGGCCCTTACGACTAAGAGAACTTGAATAGAAGGAAAAGCCCCTTTCGTCATAACCCTTAAGAAGCACCACTCTTGAGGACGGAACACCATCCGTTCCTACCGTGGAAAGAATAAAAGCGTTTGGAAAATCGATTTCCGCTTCGAGAATCTCCCCATACCAGAGATCAAATTGAACAAACGGATCTTCATCAAGATCTTTTCTCTCGAGTTTCAGTTTCAGGTACTGGCGTGAATGGAATTTGTTTTTCTTCGACATTTTATCTCTGGATAACATCCTCAAGTGCACAAGCCAGATCTTCGTGTAAGAACTCGTAACCGGAGGAAAGGAGTTTCTCGGGGAAAACCATGCTGCTGGCAAGCATCGTGGAGCGGCCCATCTCTCCGAAGAGAAGCTTTATGGCAAATGCGGGAGTTGAAAACCATGCGGGTTTTCGCAGAAGTGACGCAAGCGTGACAGTGAACTGCCTGTTAGTCACCGGATTTGGGGATACTGCGTTAACGGGCCCGTCCACTTCTCCGTGTTCCAGAAGATAAATAATTATTCGCGAAAGGTCTTCTATCGATATCCAGCTTAGGTATTGACCACCGCTTCCAAGAACTCCCCCAAGACCCATTTTAAAAAGAGGCAGTACAGATCTCAGTATGCCTCCTTTGGGACTCAGTACAACACCTGTGCGCAGATTTATTACCCTCACGCCAAGGTCCGAGGCCTTGTTGGCCTCATTCTCCCACTCACAGCAAAGATCGGGAAGAAACCCAGAACCAGCCGCGGAGCGCTCAGTGAGTCTTTCTTCCGCCCTGTCCCCATAGTAACCGATTGCTGAAGCACAGATAAAGGTTTTGGGAGGATCTTGAAGTCCAGAGAAAAGACTCACCAGGTAGCGGGTAGTGTGCACCCTGCTCCGCCGTATCGAAGTCTTTTTCCTTTTAGTCCACCTGCATACTATATTCTCCCCTGAGAGATGAACAACGGCATCAAAACCCTCAAGCAAAGATGGATCGTCAACATGACCCCCCTCTGGATCCCAGAAAATCAGATTCTCTCCCTCAGCCCGCGATCTTACAAGACGCCATATCTCATAAGAATCCGAGGGAGCGGAATTAAGAAGATGGGTTCCCACAACTCCGGTTGATCCTGAAACAAGTATCTTCATGCTCCTAGCTGAAAGACCAGGGCCTCACGAGGCAAAAGCTTCGATCAGTCGCTCTTGGTATTCCCTTACCTCCCTGAAATCAAGAAAATAATGAGGGGCACTGAGTACAGGAAGATCAATATATTTCCTGTATTCCTCCACTCTCTCCCTGCAATGTTCCGCATCCCCTACAACGGCAAACGCATCAATCATTTCATCACTGACACCTTTTATCATAGCTCGGACATCTTTTCTACGAAAAGCATCCCTTATCCCTTTGACCTCATCCGTAAAACCATGAAGCCTGAAAGGAGGATCGTAGGCTTTTACCGTAGCGTAAAAAGCTATGGTCGCCCTGGCGGCTTCTCTAGCCCTTTCCCAGTCGTGCGAAACGGCGCAGGTAATAATTGAGCACTTCGTGAAATCTCCGTTTTTTTTACGTTTCTCGAGTCTTTCTTCAAGCGAAGGTGAAACTACCTTTTTTATATATTCAAGCGAACAGACTACATGCCCCATGTAGCCGTCCGCAATTTCGGCAGCAGCACCCACCATTTTGCTTCCTATTCCGGCCACGAATACAGGTATATTCTTTCTGACGGGTTCAAAGGCCCTTTTGTAACCTCTTGTGTTTACGCGGTAAAACTGCCCTTCAAAGACAATATCATCGCCCGTATGAGCCCCGGACAGAATCTCCCTTATTAACCCAACGCATTCCCTTATCCTAGCAACCGGCATGTCTCCATAGAAAACACCGTGGAAATCCTCGTTTGTTCTCTTTGCACCGGTACCAAGACCAAGTATCAATCTCCCCGAACTTATTTCGTCAAGATCAAGAGAAGTAATGGAAGTAACCAGCGGGCTTCTTACGAACGCAAGAGCAACGGCGGTGCCAAGCTTTATTTTAGAAGTAACGGGAGCAACAGCTGAGAGCTGTTGAAAAGGGGTCCTGTAAAGTTCTGTGGCCCAGACGGAGTGAAAATTCGCTTTCTCAGCAGCAACAGCAAGATCCTTGAGTTCTTCGATTGATCTCGCATCAAGTATAAACCCGACTCTTTTCATCAGGTTTATTATAAATAATAGGAAAACGGGAAAAAACCCACCCAAGTCACACAGGGGGAAAACATAGGGATTTAGTCCTGAGTTTTTTCGGAAGAATCAGCTTGCTCTTCAGGTTCTGAGGACTCAGCTTCGGTCACTTCTGCTTCGCCTTGGTTGTCCGCCTGGATCTCGGCGGTTTCCTCTTGCTCAACCAGACCAAGTTCTTCTGCGGATTTCTTCTTAGAACTTTTCTTCGGCGCACTCTCGGTCTTGGTCTTGGCGGTTTTGGGTTTTGCCTTCCGTCTTTTTCTTTTGGCCTTGTACTCCTCGGTTACGAGTTCAATAAGAGAGATAGGGGCGTTGTCCCCCCTTCTGTAACCAAGTTTGACTATCCTCGTGTAGCCACCTGGACGCTCCATATACCTCTGGGCAAGTTCGGAGAAAAGTTTTTCCACAACCGCACGGTCCCTTATATATCCCAGAGCCTTTCTTCTGGCGTGAAGGCTCCCGTTTTTACCCAACGTTACCAGCTTCTCCACAACCCTTCTTATTTCCTTGGCCTTTGTGTCAGTTGTGTTTATTCTGCCGTTACGTAAAAGATCCGTAGCCATGTTGCGGAACATGGCTTTTCTGTGTTTTGTGGTAACTCCCAGTTTTCTTCCTGATTTTCTGTGTCGCATCTTTTTGCCGTATACGAATCCAGGCCCTGACTACTCTTCGGAACTCTCGGAACTCCGCCTTTCTTTTTCGTTTTCAAAGACCTCGGTATCTATAATCATCCCAAGACTCAGACCCATTTCATTGAGTCTGGCGTTCACCTCTTCAAGAGAAGTTTTTCCGAAATTCTCAAGATCAAGAAGTTGCTGTTCCGTCCTCTGAACCACTTCTCCAATGTATTTTATTTCCGCCTTCTTAAGACAGTTTATGGATCTCACCGAAAGTTCCACGTCCTCTATGGGGATAAAAAGCTTGTCGTCTGTCCCGCTTATACCCATGGACTCTTCCTCTTCCACCTTGTCCACAAGTTCCTCATCAAAATCAATGAAGATATTTAGCTGCTGCTTAATAATTTTTGCGCTGTAGGCAAGCGCCTCTTCAGGAAGAATCGTACCGTTTGTCCATATTTCAACGGTGAGTTTCTGATAATCGGTCCTCTGCCCTACCCTGGCGTTGGTAACCGCGTAATTAACTTTTTTGACGGGCGAAAAGAACGCGTCAACATGTATCAGGCCTATTGACTTCTCCGTCTCTCTTCTTGATACCGGCTCATAACCGCTTCCCATATTCACTGTCAGCTCCATTTCAAGCTTCGCGTCATCTCCCAAGGTCGCTATGTGCTGTTCGCCGTTAACCACTTCCACCATGTGGGTAGTAGTTATATCAGAAGCTTTGACTTCTCCAGGACCCTGAGCACTCAGAGTCACCGCCTGCGGTTCATAGGTATGCATTTTGAGATCTATGTTTTTAAGGTTCAGTATGATCTCAGTGACATCTTCCATAACTCCCGGTATGGTAGAAAATTCGTGCCGTACCCCGTCTATCATTACAGCGGTAATAGCAGGACCCTGTATTGAGGATAGGAGAACCCTTCTAAGCGCGTTACCAAGAGTAATGCCGTAACCCGGTTCGAGAGGTTCGCAGATAAATTTGCCGTAGAAAGGAGTTGATACCTGCTCGTCTTTTTCAAGCGCTTTGGGGTATTGCAGGTCTCTCCAGTTTTTCTGAAAATTCTCCAAGTTTCACACCTCCGTCTGTGCCAAGCTTTTCTAGACTCTTGAGTAAAACTCAACAATCAACTGCTCGTCTATGGGAACCGTCACGTCTTCTCTCTCAGGAAGCTTGGTTACAACCCCGCTGTAATTTTCCCTGTCAAGCTCGAGCCACTGGGGGAAACCCCTTCTCTCAAGACCTTCAAGAGACTGGTTAACATGCGGATTGCTTCTGGTTTTTGTCTTGATCTCTATTTTGTTTCCTTCCTCAACGCTGAAAGAGGGAATGTTGACTCTCTTGCCGTCCACAAGAACATGTCCAAGCCAGACCAAGTGCCTGGCCTCGTTGCGAGAACTCGCAAATCCGAGCCGGTAGACCACATTGTCAAGCCTTCTCTCAAGAAGCAGTATGAGCATAGCACCAGTCACTCCGCTTCTCCGTGCCGCCTCGGCAAAATAACGGCTGAACTGCTTTTCGGTCAACCCGTAAATACGCTTAACCTTCTGTTTTTCCCTCAATCTTATTCCGTAGTCGGAGAACTTGGAACGTCCAATCGCGGCCCCGTGAACGCCGGGTCCGCGGTTAGGCCTTTTCTGTATGGCACATTTTGACGTATAACACCTAGCGCCCTTAAGAAAAAGCTGTTCGCCCTCTCTCCTGCAAAGCTTACAAGATGGTCCTCTATACCTAGCCAATTACCTTCTTCCTCCTCGCAAACAACGTGAACATAGCCTCTCCCACAATGTCTACACCCTTCTTCTTCCAGGGGGTCTGCAACCATTATGGGGGATCGGGGTGACATCCTTTATCATCAGCACTTTCACCCCGGCAGCCTGAACGGCTCTTATCGCCGGCTCTCTTCCAGGACCGGGACCACTCACGTAAACATTAGCTGACTTCAGCCCTAAGGCCTTTGCCTTTTTCGATGCGTCATCCGCAGCCACCTGGGCCGCAAACGGCGTCCCCTTCCTAGTGCCCTTAAATCCCCTGTTGCCGCCGCTTGACCAAGCTATGACGTTTCCATTCATATCGCTGACCGTGACTATAGTGTTGTTAAAAGTAGCCTGTATGTTGACCACTCCATGTTCAACGAATTTCTTTGTTTTTTTCTTTGTGAATTTTCTGCTCATCTGGAAAAACCCTTATTTGCCGGCTTTCTTCTTCTTCGCTATCGCTGTACCCCTGCGACCCTTTCTCGTTCTTGCGTTCGACTTGGTTTTCTGACCTCTTACCGGAAGTCCCGTCCTGTGCCTAATGCCCCTGTAGCAACCTATCTCTATTAGGCGCTTTATGTTGAGCTGGACCTCTTTTCTCAGATCTCCCTCAACGGTGTACTCGCCTTCAATTATCGTCCGCAGCTTTGTTACTTCCTGATCGTCAAGATCCCCAGACTTCTTGTTCACATCTATACCGGCCTTATCGAGTATAACGTTTGAAGTCGCCCTACCTATACCGTAGATATACGTAAGACCTATCTCTACTCTTTTATTAAGCGGTATATCAACACCTGCTATTCTAGGCATTAAGGCATATCCTCCTGAGCGCTATCCTTGTCTCTGCTTGTGCCTTTTGTTAACACAGATCACGCGCACGACTCCCCTGCGCTTGATGATCTTGCACTTGTCGCATATTTTTTTTACCGACGCCCTCGTTTTCACTTTGCTTTCGCCCCTGTCTTCACTTCTTGAGTCTATAGGTGATTCTTCCCTTTGTAAGATCGTAGGGAGATATCTCAAGCTTTACCCTGTCCCCGGGAAGTATCCTTATGAATCTCGTTCTCATTTTGCCGGATACATAAGCCAGCACCTCGTGATTGTTCTCTATCTCAACCATGAACATCGCATTGGGCAGAGCTTTCGTTATAGTTCCTTCAAACTCTATTTTTTCTTCTTTCTCCATCACCCGTTCCTAGTGAATCCTTTCGGTAAGAATTTCAGGACCGTTATCCGTAAGAGCCACAGTATGCTCAAAATGAGCGGAAAGTTTACCATCATAAGTAACCGCCGTCCACCCGTCTTCGAGTATCTTCGTTTTTTCCGACCCCTCGTTCACCATAGGTTCTATGGCAATGACCATTCCAGAACGAAGTCTTATTCCTGCTCCCCTACCATTTGCAGGAATAAAATTCGGCACTTGCGGTTCCTCATGAAGTTCCCTGCCTATTCCGTGACCGACAAAATCTCTGACTATAGAAAAACCCTCGTTTTCAACATAGGTCTGTATCTCTTTTGATATATCCAGAACTCTGTTTGAACTTTTCACCATGTCTATGCCCCTATAGAGGGAATTCCTGGTAACCCGAAGCAGCTTCTCGGCGACAGGCCGGATTTTACCGACCGCGACCGTTATTGCCGAGTCGGCATAATAACCGTCCAGGAGCACTCCGAAATCTATTCCCACTATGTCCCCGTCCCTAAGCACCTTTTTCTTCGAGGGAATACCGTGCACTATCTCTTCGTTAAGGGCAAAGCACACCGACGCCGGATAATTCGCGTAACCCTTAAAAGCGGCCTTATATCCCCCTGTTGCGCATATTCTTTCCGCAACCTCGTTAAGCTCCCAGGTGGTCACTCCTTCCTTTGCCTCTTCCTCAAGCCTCATAAGCACTTCGGAAACCACCCTGCCAGCAGCTCTCATGCGTTTGAGCTCTTCTCTGTTCTTCAAGCGAATCATTACTGCAACTGCTTCAGCACGCCGTCTATTCTCTCGGCGATATCCGATATCTGTCCCACTCCTTCAACTGCCCGCAGAACGCCGGTCTTTTCGTAAAAATCCTTAAGAGGGGATGTCTGGTCCTTGTAAACTCTAAGCCTGTTCCTTATCACATCCTCCGTGTCGTCCCGCCTGCTCTCTATTTTCTGGCGCTTGGTTATTCGCTGCACAACTTCCTCGTCGGGAACCTCGAGGAAAATAACTGCGTCAATGCCGATTCCAGCTTCAGTGAGAATACCGTCAAGAGATCTTGCCTGCTCAAGGGTCCTGGGAAAACCGTCAAGCATAAAACCCCCCTCGCCAATCGCAGAGATTTTCTGTCTTATTATTTCCGTCACGACTTCATCAGGTACGAGCTCTCCCTTGTCCATAAACGATTTGGCGTAAAGCCCGACCTCAGTCTCATTTTTCATGGCTTCGCGCAGCACATCCCCGGTCGATATATGCTCAACCTCGTATTTCTCACTTATGAAATCAGCCTGCGTTCCCTTTCCGGCCCCAGGCGGTCCAAACAGTATCAATCTCATAATCTTCGGTATTCTCCCTTGCGTCAGAACCTGTATCTCTGCGGTTCTTTCATTCCCTTCTTCTTTATAAATCCTTCATAACTGTGAGTTATCAGAAAAGATTCGATCTGCTGCATGAAATCAAGCGTTACCCCTATTACTATAAGAAGTGACACGCCTCCGAAGTAAAACGGCAGATTAAAAGGTTCTCTTTCAAGAAACGCCGGCAACACGCAGACCGCCGCCACGTATATAGCCCCTATAAAAGTGATTTTCCCTAGCACATTGCCTATGTATTCCGATGTCTTTCTGCCCGGCCTTATTCCCGGTATGTTTCCGCCGTTTTTCCTCAGGTTGTCCGAGAGATCGTCCGGATCGTATATTATCGAGGTATAGAAGAAGGCAAAGAATATTATGAGTACGGCGAAGATCAGGTTGTATACGAACACGTTTTGAAACACAAGGTCAGAGAAGGTGCGAATAGCCGGAACATCGGCAAACGTGACAATAGTAGCGGGGAAAATAAGCAGAGAAGAAGCGAAGATCGGCGGAATGACTCCCGAAGGATTGGTTTTAAGAGGAAGATGGGAACTCTGCCCTCCCATTACCTTTCTTCCTACGACCCTTCTGGGATACTGAACCGGTATCTTCCGGTAGGAACGCTCAAAGTAAACTATAAGGCCCATAAGAAGTCCCAGGAAAATAAAAATAAGCAAAACCCCCAGAACGGTAATCTCCCCAGTGCCGACGAGCCTTGAGAGATTCCAGAACGCCCCGGGAATACTGGCTATTATCGATGCGGCGATAAGAAGAGATACCCCGTTTCCGATTCCGTTCTCTGTTATCTGCTCTCCAAGCCACATAACAAAAAGTCCGCCCGCGGTGAGCGTGAGAACTGCCGTAATCTTGAACATCAGACCGGGGTCTGTAACGGCGCTTGCCACAGTAGCCGCTCCTACCCCGCCGCGCTCAAGGGTAACCGCAAGCATAAAACCCTGAATGAGACATATAAGAACGGTGCCGTACCTTGTGTACTGATTTATCCTTCTCCTTCCGGCGTCGCCTTCTTTCTGCATTGCTTCAAGTGAAGGAAAGGCCTTTACCAGAAGCGACATGATGATTGAAGCAGTAATGTAGGGCATAACCCCCAGGGCAAAAATCGACGCTTGCTCAAGCGCCCCCCCGGAGAACATGTTAAGTATGTCGAATATCGTGCCGCGGGTCTGCTCGAACATCTTGGCAATCTGGTCCGGATCGATCCCTGGAATCGGAACGAAAACCCCTGCCCTGTAAACAATGAGCATTAAGGCTGTAAAAAGAAGTTTCCTGTTAAGTTCCGGAATTCTGGGAAGTGACGCGACATTACTGCTCATACTATTTCCACTTTTCCTCCCGCGTCATTTATCTTGCGCGCGGCCGCCTCGCTGCAGGCATTGACCGTTATGGAAAGCGCCGAGGCAATCTCGCCGGTAGCCAGGAGTTTTACGGGTTTTTTGCCGCTTACTATCCCCGCATCGGCAAGCGTCTGGATCGTAACCGACTCTGCATCCGCAAAACGCTCAAGATCTTTCAAGTTAACTATGTCGTACTGTTTTTTGAATATGTTTGTAAAGCCCCTTTTCGGGCTCCTCATTTTCAGGGGAGTCTGACCGCCTTCAAACCATCTGGATACCCCTTTCCCCGAACGGGATCCCTGGCCCTTATGCCCTCTCCCGCTGGTTTTTCCCTGAGAACCCGCACCTCTTCCTACCCTTTTTCTTTTTGTCTTAGATCCCTTAACCGGTGAAAGTTCGTCTAGCATTTTCTTTTGCACTCCACTGTTAAGCGCGCGTTCTACTGAACCGCACCATAGTAATTAGGAAGATCGAGATCCTTTATCTCCTTGTTCCTCGTCTTTGCGATTTCTTCAGGGACCTGCAGTTCCGAGAGCCCTTTTATAACCCCCATAACGACATTAAGCGGGTTCCTTGATCCGACAACTTTGGAGAGAACATCGTGTATGCCTGCAAGTTCGACCACCGCACGCACCGCACCACCCGCTATAACGCCCGTACCCGGGGCGGCAGGCAGGAGCATAACCTTGCTTGATACATATTCCGTGTGAACTCCATGCGGTATGGTGGAGCCGTTGCGCGGCACCCTTATGAGAGTTTTCTTCGCTTTTTCAACCGCCTTTCTTACGGCATCTGGAACCTCATTCGATTTTCCCAGGCCAGCTCCCACAACTCCGTCGGAGTTTCCGACCACGGCAAGAACGGTAAAGTGGAACCTTTTTCCACCCTTGGTCACCTTAGCGACCCTCCTTATGTGAACCACTTTTTCTTGTAATTCAAGTTCCGCCGGATTTATTCTCTCATCTGCCAAAACCAAAGCCTCCTTTAATTTTTCTCCTAAAACTCCACTCCCGCCTCGCGGATCCCGTCGGCAAGCGACTTTATCCTTCCGTGGTAAGCGTAACCCCCTCTGTCAAAACGCACCCTGGTTATGCCCTTCTCGACGGCCATCTCCCCGAGATGCTTTCCAACCTCTTTGGCAACCTCGCTTTTCTTCATGTTCTCAGCAGACAACCTCTTTTTCGTCTCAGGAAACATCGTTGACGCCTGAAGAAGGGTGACTTCTGCTGTATCATCTATCAGCTGGGCGTATATATGCCTTGCCGAACGAAAAACGGAAACCCTGGGAATCTCAGCGGTTCCGCTTATCTTTTTCCTCACAGCAAGGTGTCTTCTTTTACGCGCCTGATTTCTGGTTTTCCTTTTTGTCATTACTTAGCCGCTCCAGCTTTTCCTGGTTTAAGCCTCAACTTCTCACCTTCGTAACGAACACCCTTGCCCTTATATGAATCGGGTGGCCTTATCTTTCTTATACGTGCCGCGGTCTCTCCCACGAGCTGCTTATCAATTCCATGAAGCGAGAGCAGGGTGCCCCGTTCCTCCACGGTCGCCTCTACTCCCTGGGGAAGAGGGAAATCAACCGGATGGGAGTAACCGAGTGAAAGCCTGAGACCCTCTTTCCCCACCAGGTCCGCCTTGTAACCCGTGCCGGTTATGCGAAGCACCTTAGTAAATCCTTCACTCACCCCTATTACTGAATTGTTAATAAGGCTTCGCGTAAGACCGTGAAAAGACTTTATTCTTTTCTCTTCGCCTTGCCTGGAAACAATCACGGTTCCGTCCTCAAATACGGCCTTTATTCCTTCGGGTATGGTAACCTCAAGGCTTCCCTTTGGCCCCTTGATTTCGATAGTCCCCTGTCTGGGCGTCGCCGTCACCCCGTCGGGAACAGCCACTGGTTTTGTTCCTATTCTTGACATTCGCCCGTCCTCAGATCACCGTGCAGAGAATCTCCCCGCCTATGCTCTTGCTCCTTGCAGCAACCCCCGTCATTATTCCGCTTGAAGTGGAGAGTATCGAGATTCCCATTCCGCCTCTGACCCTTGGAATATCATCCTTGCCCACGTAAACCCTTCTTGATGGCTTGCTTACTCTCTTTATCTCGTCTATGGCCGCCTTGCCGTCAGGACCGTATTTCAGCCTGATGGTTATGTTTTTCTTTACCCCTTCTTCGCTAATTCTATAACTCTCCACATAACCTTCCTCGGCAAGAACCCTGGCGATCTCGCCTTTTATAATCGAACCGGGAATCTCGACATGGTCGTGACCCGCCATGAAGGCGTTCCTTATTCTGGTTAACATATCTGCAATCGGATCCGTCATTTTTTCTCCAACATGTTCCTTAAAAACTCGCTTTTCTGACGCCCGGAAGATGTCCCTTGCTGGCAAGATCCCTAAAACAGACCCTGCAGAGACCAAATTTTCTCATAAAGCCTCTCGGTCTTCCGCAAAGTACGCAACGGTTAACCGCACGCACGCGAAACTTCGGCTTTCTCTTCGATTTCTCAAGCAATGCTTTTCTGGTCATAGCTCCTCTCTTTTAATTTTCCGCAAACGGCACTCCAAGACCGGCAAGAAGCTCCATGGCCTCAGCATCGGTTTTTGAAGTGGTAATCAGGCTAATATTCATTCCCTTGTTGTACTGAACCTTGCTGTAATCTATTTCAGGAAAAACCAGATGCTCCCTTATTCCCAGAGTGTAGTTGCCGGAACCGTCAAAAGCCCGCGGCGGAAGACCTTTAAAATCTCTGACCCTTGGAAGGGCGAGATTCACCAAACGGTCGAAGAACTCATACATTCTCTCCCCCCGGAGCGTAACCATGCAGCCTATCGGCTGGTCTTCCCTGAGTTTGAAACCCGCAACTGACTTCCGCGCCTTGGTAATCACAGGTTTTTGTCCTGTTATGTCCGCAAGTTCCGAGACGGCCTCATCTATTACCTTTGTCTGCCTCCCGGCTTCACTAAGCCTCCCAAGCCCCATGTTCACTACGATTTTCTCAAGCTTCGGAACCTGCATAGTGTTTCCGTAGGAAAACTTTTCAATCAGTGCGGGTATGACCTCGCTCGTATACAGAGTCTTTATTCTCGGGACCATTTTCTCAGATTTCCTTTCCAGTCCTTCTGTTGTACCTTACCTTCTTGCCGTCCTCGCCGGTTCTATACCCAACTTTTACCGGCCGATTGCTCTCAGAATCGTAGAGCATCAGATTCGAGACATGGATTCCGGCCTCTTTCTCGATGATGCCACCGGCGGGGTTCTTCTGCGTCGGACGGCTGTGTCTCTTTATGTTATTGAGTTTTTCCACAAAAGCCTTTTCGACGTTTCTGTCAATTCTCAGCACCTTGCCGGTCTTTCCTTTCTCCTTGCCCGCAACCACGTAGACCGTATCCCCGGCCTTTATGTGAAATTTTCTTTTTCCAGCGGACATGTTCAAACAACCTCCGGAGCAAGCGAGATAATTTTCATAAAGCCCTTGAGCCTCAGCTCGCGCGCGATCGGTCCGAAGACCCTCGTGCCTATCGGTTCATTTTCCTTGTCTATTATGACAGCGGCATTGTTATCAAAGCGCACATATGTGCCATCCGGCCTTCTCTGTTCCTTCCTCACCCTGACTATCACGGCTTTGTACACAGAACCTTTCTCCACCTTGGACTTCGGAATGGCCTGCTTGACCGAAACCACAATAACATCCCCCAGTCGCGCATATTTTCTTCCGGAACCTCCCAAGACCTTTATGCAGAAAAGCCTTTTGGCCCCCGTGTTATCCGCCGAGTCCAGATATGTGCTTGACTGAATCATTTTTTTCTCCCGTAGGCCGAAGAATCAAAAACCACGCCCTACGCACTTGCGGCCTGACTGACCACTTTGCCCAGCCTCCACCTCTTGGTTTTACTGTGGGGCCTTGACTCTATTATTGTGACCTTGTCTCCTATGTTGCACTCGTTGCGCTCATCATGGACCTTAAATCGCTTGCTGATTCTTATTTGCTTTTTATACCGACCGTGACTTTTGATCCGCTGTACTTCCACGACCGCGGTCTTGTCCATCTTGTTACCTACCACAATCCCCGTTCTGCTCTTTAACTTTCCTCTTTCCATGGAATTAACTCTCCGAAGCCGTATCCCGCTGCTTTTTTATGGTAAGTATCCTCGCAATCTCCTTTCTCAACTGCTTTATCCTCGAATTGTTGGGGTTCTGTCCAGTGGCAACCTGTATTCTGACATTGAAAAGCTCTTCGTTGGCGTCACGATGCCGTTTGTTCAGTTCCTCGGGCGTGAGGTTTCTTAGTTCTTCCGCATTCGTCGCCATCAGACAGACTCCTCGCTTCTGGTCACTATTCTGGTTTTAAGAGGAAGCTTGTAGGAAGCAAGCCTTAGGGCCGAGCGTGCAAGTTCTTCGCTTACTCCTGATATTTCGTAAAGAAACTGTCCTCTTTTTACCGGCGCCACGTACCTGTCCACATCCCCCTTGCCCTTTCCCATCCTGGTCTCCGCAGGCTTCTTGGTAACGGGTTTATAGGGAAATATCCTTATCCAGAGGTTCGCTCCCCTTCTCACGTGTCTTGTGATCGCAATACGGGCGGCCTCTATCTGCCTTGATGTAATCGTCCCGTTTTCCAATGTCTGAAGCGCAAGGTCGCCGAAGGCGAACGTCGTTCCCCGGGTCGCCGCTCCTCTGTTTCTTCCCTTAAACTGCTTTCTGTACTTTGTCTTTTTAGGCTGAAGCATCGGTATCTACACTCTCAGGAACCTCGCCTGCTCTCCCTTTAGCCTTTTTCTGTATTATCTCGCCTTTGAATATCCAGACCTTTACGCCTATCACTCCGTAGGTAGTTGACGCTTCGGCAACTCCGTAGTCAAGGTCCGCACGGAGCGTACCGAGAGGCACTCTTCCCTCCCTGTACCACTCCCTTCTCGCTATTTCGGCTCCGCCTAGACGCCCGGCGACCATGACCTTTATTCCCAGAACTCCGGCTCTTATGGAGGATGAAAGCACCCTTTTCATGGCCCTTCTGTATGCAACCCTTCTTTCAAGCTGAAGGGCAAGGTTCTCAGCAACAAGCTGCGCATCGGTTTCGGGTCTCTTTACTTCCCTTATGTCAAGAAATATGCCTTTTCCGGTCATCTGCTGAAGTTTTTTCTTCAGCTGCTCTATCTCCTGACCCTTTCTTCCTATTATGATCCCGGGTCTTGCCGCGTACACCAGAATCCTGACCTTGTCCGCAGCGGCCCTTTCAATCTCAATGTTCGAGATGGCCGCCTGATAAAAGGTCTTCTTCACATAGTTACGGATGTCTATATCCTCTTTAAGCAGGGACCTGTACATCTGTTTCTCGGCAAACCACTTGGAGTCCCACGACTTGGTTATCCCAATACGAAGTCCTATAGGATTAATTTTCTGTCCCAATTCAGAATCCCCTCTGTTCAAGTACTATCGTTATATGACTCATCCTGGTTTTACGGGCAAAGGCCCTTCCCATCGCCCTGGCCCTAAAACGCTTAAGTGTCGGACCCTGCGTCGCGTAGACTTCCTTTACGTAAAGGGAGTCAATATCGCTGTATCCTTTCTCAGAGGCGTTGGCCACAGCTGATTTAAGCAGCTTAGAGAGCAGCGGCGAAACCCTCCTGCGGGCGGAAAGCAGAATCGAGGAAGCCTCCTCTACGCTCTTTCCCCTTATGAGGTCAAGAACCACCCTGGCCTTCTTCGGCGACACCCTGGCATACTTATGTACTGCTTTAGAAACCATCCGTTATCTCTCTTTGTTATTGCTATCTTTTCCTGGCTTTCCTATCACCCGCGTGACCATGATAGGTTCTCGTGGGAGAAAACTCACCCAGCTTATGTCCAACCATCTGTTCGGACACGAACACGGGAATAAACCTCGTTCCGTTGTGAACCGCGAAAGTCATTCCTATCATCTCAGGTATTACCATTGAGGCCCTTGACCAGGTCCTGATGATTTTCTGACTCCCGGAACTCTGTGCCTGCTCAACTTTTTTCATAAGCTTTTCGTGCACGTACAGTCCCTTTTTGCTTGATCTTGCCATCTGAAGCTCCCGCGATTAATCCATTCCGTAGCCAACCCTTCTCGGCTTAACTATATATTTGTCCATTCTCTTGTTGTTTCTCGTTTTCTTTCCTATCGTAATCCATCCCCAAGGGGAAACAGGATGAGGGTTTCCCTTGGTCGCCTTGCCCTCTCCTCCGCCATGTGGATGATCAACTGGATTCATCGCCACACCGCGAACCGTGGGTCTTATACCCTTGTGACGGGATCTCCCCGCCTTCCCCCAGACTATAAGCTCGTTCTCGGCGTTTCCGATCCTTCCCACAGTAGCCATGCACCGAAGATGAATCAGCCTTATCTCGCCAGAAGCGAGTTTTATCTGGGCGTAGTTACCGTCTTTTGCGACGATTTGCGCTGCCGAGCCTGCGGAACGAACCAGTTTTCCTCCGCCTCCAGGCCTCATTTCTATGTTGTGAATAACCGTACCCACGGGAATATGTTCTATGGGAAGAGCGTTTCCGTTTGAAACTTCCACCCCGGGTCCGGAATTCAGTTCATCACCCACTTTAAGGCCGGCGGGGGCTATAATATATCTCTTTTCACCGTCAGCATAGGACAGAAGAGCGATTCTGGCCGAGCGATACGGATCATATTCCAGTGAGACGACTCTGGCGGGTATGCCGTGCTTGTCCCTTTTGAAATCTATTATTCTGTAGCGTCTCTTGTGACCGCCGCCTTTTCTGAAACTGGTAATCCTTCCATTCGAATTGCGTCCTGAGTTCTTTTTAAGAGAAACCGTAAGGGACTTGTGGGGCTTTTTTGAGGTTATCTCCTCAAAATCAAACCCGGACATGAACCTCCTTCCCGGAGATGTGGGATTGTATTTTTTTACTCCCATGATCAGACTCCCTCAAACAGGTTGATTTCTCCTTCTCTGAGCTTGACGTAAGCCTTTTTAACCGCTGACCTTTTTCCTACAACCCTGCCGAATCTTTTCACTCTTTTTCCGGGAAGCACAAGGGTTCTCACCTTGTCCACCTTGACGCCGAAAATTTTCTCGATGGAATCCTGTATCTCTTTTTTGTTGCATCTTCTGTCAACGGAAAAAACATACCAGCCGTCTTCCCTGGCTTCTGTGCTTTTCTCGGTAATCACAGGAAGTTTTATAATCGAACGGGGATCTTTCATGACAGTCTCTCTTGGATTTTTTCAACCGAATCCCGCACCATGACTATATTCTTGTGCCTGAGAAGATCGTATACGTTAAGCCCGTCATCGCTGAGCACCTTTACGTCAGGTATGTTCCTTGCCGACTTGCGGAGATTCTCGTTATCCGAACTGATAACCACAAGAGCTTGGGAAAATTCAAAATCCTTCATGAATTTCGCCACCTGCTTGGTCTTTATCTCCGGGAGCTCAAAACTGTCGAGCACAACTATGGCACCCTCGCCGAAACGGCTTGAGAGAGCGGAAACAAGCGCCCCTTTTCTCACCTTTTTCGGAATCGAGTAAGACCAGTCTTTCGGTCTCGGTCCAAAAACCACTCCTCCCTTGCGCCAGATCGGCGAACGCCTGGATCCCGCCCTTGCGCGACCCGTGTGTTTCTGTTTCCACGGCTTTGCTCCGCCGCCGCGGACTTCACCTCTTGTCTTGGTGGACGAGGTTCCGGCCCTTTTCTTGGCAAGCTGCCAGTTGACTACTCCATGGAGCAGATGTTTTTTCACCGGAGCTTCAAATATTTCGGAGCTAAGTTCCATTGTCCCCACTTTTTTCCGGGCGATGTCATAAACGTCAACTTGAAGCATCTTTCGCCCCCTTTGACGTGTGCCGTAGAAAAACCGTTCCTCCCACCGGGCCAGGAACCGACCCCTTTACGAAAAGAAGATTTTTCTCAATATCTATATCAACCACCTTGACGCCCTGAACCGTCACATTCTTTCCACCCATTCGCCCCGGCATTTTCAACCCTTTCCACACCTTGGCCGGAGATGATGCCTGTCCTATGGAACCGGGTCTTCTGTGGGCCATGCCGCCGTGGGACATTGGCTGCCTTGCAAAGTTGTAACGTTTTATGGTCCCGGCGAATCCCTTTCCCTTGCTTTTAGCCGTGACGTCCAGAACATCTCCAACCTTGAAGATGTCAACCTTTACCTCATCCCCAACATCGTAATCATCAACCGCGGCGGAAAATTCTTTAAGCTTCGCGGCAGGATTCACTCCGGCCTTTGCGAAATGTCCCTTCATGGGGCCAGTGAGCCGCTGGGGTTTTACATTCCCAAAACCGAGCTGAACGGCGTCGTAGCCGTCTGAGTCCTTGGTTTTCTTCGAAACCACGAAGCACGGGCCCGCTTCAACTACGGTAGTGACGACCTTAACCATGTCCTCGTTGAAGAACTCGGTCATCCCTCTTTTTCTTCCTATAAGTCCCTGAATCATTTTTTACGAACCCGTTAGTTTTATCTCCACTTCCACACCCGAAGCAAGATTCAGTTTCATAAGCTCATCTATTGTCTGCTGGGTGGGTTCAAGTATGTCTACAAGCCTTTTGTGCGTTCTTATTTCGAAATGCTCTCTTGAATTCTTGTTCACGTGAGGGCCGCGCAGCACGCAGTACCTGTTTATACTGGTGGGAAGCGGAACCGGACCCGCTATTCTCGCACCGGTTCTCTTGGCAGTATCAACAATTTCCTCAGTTGAATTATCAAGAAGCCTGTAATCAAAAGATTTAAGCTTGATTCTTATTTTCGAAGCTTTACTCATCACTCAATGATTTCGGTTACTACACCTGCACCAACCGTTCTCCCACCCTCTCTTATCGCAAAACGTAACTGCTCTTCCATCGCCACCGGCGCTATTAACTCAACTTCCATCCCCACATTGTCCCCTGGCATTACCATCTCCACTCCCTCCGGCAATATCACAGACCCCGTCACATCCGTTGTCCTTAAATAAAACTGCGGCCGGTACCCAGGGAAAAACGGTGTGTGCCTTCCCCCCTCCTCCTTCTTTAACACATACACCTCTGCCTTGAACTTCCTGTGCGGCTTTATGCTCCCGGGAGCACTCAATACCTGCCCCCTCTCTACCGCATCCTTGTCTATCCCCCTTAGCAACACTCCCACATTGTCCCCCGCCTGCGCATCGTCAAGTATCTTCCTGAACATCTCCAAACTAGTCGCCACCGTACTGGTAGTATCCTTAAACCCCACTATCTCTATCTCATTCCCCGCCACTATCCTTCCCCTCTCCACTCTCCCCGTTACCACCGTACCCCTCCCCGATATAGTGAACACATCCTCTATCGCCATCAAAAACGGCTTGTCCATATCCCTCTCAGGCTCAGGTACATAACTGTCTATCTGACTCATTAACTCAACTACCTGCTCTGCTGCTCCCCCGTCCCCCTCTATCGCCTTTAGCGCGCTTACCTTTACCACAGGTATATCATCCCCAGGAAACCCGTACTCGCTTAGAAGCTCCCTTATCTCTAGCTCTACCAGCTCAAGCAACTCCTCGTCATCAAGCATGTCTACCTTGTTAAGAGCCACAACTATGTACGGCACACCTACCTGCCTAGCTAGCAGTATGTGCTCCCTTGTCTGAGGCATAGGACCGTCTGGTGCGCTTACCACCAGCACCGCTCCGTCCATCTGCGCTGCTCCGGTTATCATGTTCTTTACGTAGTCAGCATGCCCGGGACAGTCTACGTGTGCGTAGTGGCGTCCGTCTGTTTCATACTCCACGTGCGCTATGTTTATCGTTATCCCCCTCTCCCTTTCTTCTGGCGCCTTGTCTATGTTGTCAAACTCCACATACTCAGCCTGACCCCTCTTTGACAGTATGTTCGTTATCGCCGCAGTTAACGTTGTCTTCCCGTGATCCACGTGACCTATCGTCCCTATGTTTAAATGCGGCTTCCCCCTCTCAAACTTAGCCTTAGACATCTCTTGGTGACCTCCTTGTTAAAAAGAACATAAAAATATCAGCTGACATTGGCTATCTCTTTTAACTCTTCGGCTATGTTGGCAGGCAAGGCAAAGTAGTGGGAGAATTCCATAGTGAACAACCCCCTACCTTCGGTCATTGACCTTAAATGGGTCGCGTAGCCGAACATTTCGCCAAGCGGAACTTCCGCCTTTACCGCCTGCATAGCACCTCTCATTTCCGTACTGCTTACTCTTCCGCGCCTTGAACTCAGATCACCTATGACGGTTCCCATGTGAGCTTCGGGAACAACCACCTCAAGCTTCATCACGGGCTCAAGGACAACCGGAGAAGATTTATGAACCGCCTCCTTAAACGCCATGGAACCGGCGATCTTAAAGGCGATCTCCGAGGAATCGACATCGTGAAAAGAACCGTCGTAAAGAGTGACCGCCACGTCGACGACCGGGTACCCGGATACAATCCCGGTCTCCATGGCCTCGACTATTCCCTTCTCAACCGCGGGAATAAACTCCTTGGGAATCACCCCTCCCTTTATCTGATCGTGGAACTGAAATCCTTCCCCCCTCTCAAGAGGCTCCACCCTTATCTTCACGTGTCCGTACTGACCGCGCCCGCCGGTCTGCCTTATGTATTTCCCTTCGGTTTGAGAGGTGGAGGTTATCGTCTCCCTGTAAGCGACCTGCGGCTTCCCTACGTTCGCATCGACATTGAATTCTCTTCTAAGCCTGTCGACGATTATCTCAAGGTGAAGCTCCCCCATGCCGGAAATTACCGTCTGACGGGTTTCCTCATCGGTTTTCACCTTGAAGGAAGGGTCCTCCATGGCAAGCTTGTTAAGCGAAAGACCAAGCCTTTCCTGGTCGGCGTTTGACTTAGGTTCTATGGCAATCGAAATGACGGGGTCCGAAATATGAAGACTCTCAAGTATCACGGGCTTTGAATCCGAGCACAGTGTATCGCCCGTAAGGGTGTTCTTAAGCCCGACCGCGGCCGCTATGCCGCCGGCCTCAACTTCTTTTATGTCCTCGCGCTTTTCCGCGTGCATGCGGAGAAGTCTTCCGATTTTTTCGTTTTTAAGATTGGATGAATTATAAACTGTGGTGCCTGATTTAAGTTTCCCGGAATAAACCCGGAGGTATGTAAGCTGGCCGACGAACGGGTCCGACATGATCTTAAACGCAAGAGCGGAGAAGGGTTCTTCTTTGTCGGGTTTTCTCTCGACTTCCTCATCGGTTTTGGGATGAATGCCTTTTACCGGGGGCAGATCCACGGGAGCGGGCATGTATTCCACAACGGCATCAAGCAGGAGCTGCACTCCCTTGTTCTTAAAAGCCGACCCCAGCATAACCGGCACTATGGTCGCGTCGATCGTCTGTCGCCTTATGGATTTGCGGATCATCTCTTCGGGGATATCCTCTCCGTCGAGATAAAGCTCCATTATCTCCTCATCGTTATCCGCAAGAGCTTCTATAAGCTTCTCCCTGTATTCGGCCGCCTGCTCCTCCGTATTCTCGGGAATATCTATGAATTCAAACTTTGCCCCGAGGCTCTCCCCGTCCCAGACCGCCATCTTCATCCTTATAAGGTCAACTATTCCGGTGAAGTCATCACCGTCAAACCAGGGAATCTGAAGACACACGGGATTGGCGCTAAGCCTCTCAACTATCTGGTCCACGACCTTGTAGAAATCCGCTCCGACCCTGTCCATCTTGTTCACAAAACACATTCTTGGAACAGAGTAACGGTCGGCCTGCCCCCAAACCGTCTCGGTCTGAGGTTCGACTCCTCCGACGCAGTCAAACACGACCACCGCTCCGTCAAGCACCTTGAGCGATCTTTCAACCTCTATGGTGAAATCAACGTGGCCGGGAGTATCTATGATGTTTATCCTGCAGTCCTTCCAGAAGCATGTAGTGGTAGCGGAGGTAATGGTGATGCCCCTTTCGCGCTCCTGCTCCATCCAGTCCATGGTAGCCGCGCCTTCATGCACCTCGCCTATCTTGTAGGTTATACCCGTGTAGAACAGTATCCTTTCAGTAGTGGTGGTCTTTCCAGCATCTATGTGAGCAACGATTCCGATGTTTCTCACCCTGTCTATGGGGAATATCTGTTCTGACACGTTGATCCTCCGGGGAATTACCACCTATAGTGGGCAAAGGCTCTGTTGGCCTCGGCCATTCTGTGAATATCCTCTTTCTTCTTCACGGCGCTGCCCCTGTTGTTATGGGCATCAATTATTTCGGAAGAAAGCTTGTCCACCATCGATTTTTCTGATCTTGAGCGGGAGGAATTTATGAGCCATCTGATCCCGAGGGACTGCCTTCTGAAAGAACTCACTTCCATGGGAACCTGGTAGTTGGCTCCGCCGACGCGCCTTGACCTTACCTCGACCGAGGGCCTTACCTTGTCAAGAGCATCGTGAAAGACTTCAAGCGGGTCTTTTCCGGTTTTCTCTCTTATCCTGTCAAGAGAATCGTAGAAGATCTTTTCCGCCTTGCTCTTCTTGCCGTCGTACATCAGGCTGTTTATAAACTTGGCGACTACCGGATCTCCAGTTCTCGAATCCGGAGCCAGTTTTCTTCTTGCTACCCTACCTTTTCTCGGCATCTGCTGCTTCCCGCCCGCTACTTAGGCTTCTTGGCTCCGTACTTGGATCTCCCGTTTCTTCTGTTCTCAACTCCAGTTGAGTCAAGAGTTCCCCTGACTATGTGGTATCTCACCCCTGGAAGATCTTTCACCCTGCCCCCCCTGACGAGCACAACGGAGTGCTCCTGCAGCGTGTGTCCTTCTCCGGGTATGTACCCTGTGACCTCTATGCCGTTTGTAAGTCTTATTCTAGCGACCTTCCTAAGCGCAGAGTTAGGCTTCTTTGGAGTGGTGGTGTAAACCCTCACGCAAACCCCTCTTCGCTGGGGGCATCTCTGAAGAGCTCTGGCCTTGCTTTTCTTCTTAACCGTCTCTCTTCCTTTGCTAAGCAACTGGCTTATTGTAGGCATAAAAGTATCCCTTCCCCAAATTTGGGTAATCCGATCATTATAAGCTTAATAACGGACGGATGTCAAATAGGAAAACGGAAAAAAACCGCTAAACCCCAAATCAAGGGAAGGACTATACTACAGAAAGAAAACAGGTTTTCAATAGAGCCACGCACATGTCAGGATTTCGGTTAATTCTTGCCGGAAAATTTCCGTATTTCTGCCTGCCGGAAGTGACTATTTCGCTCTATGAGCTTTGCCCTTTTTTCGCTTGACAATATATAAGGAAGTGTAACAGGGTTGCGGGAACATCTGTGAAATCTTGGCAACTCGGAACCTTGGTCAGCTCAGCTGCCGAGCCGCGACAGCGCCTTTTTTCCTATATCCGTCCTGTAGATCAGATTTTCATCGGAAATGGAATCGACGGTCTTATATGCGTTTCGTATGGATTCCTCTATGGTATCCCCAAGGGAGGTAATTCCCAAGACCCTGCCGCCGCTTGTAACAAGTTTGCCTTCGGAAAAAGCGGTTCCCGCGTGAAAAACTACGGTTTCGCGGGTATCGGGGAAGTCCACGAGTTTTTTAAGCTCAACCCCCTTGTCGTAGTTTCCCGGGTAACCCTTAGAAGCCATTACGACACATACGCAGAAGCCATCTTTCCATTCTATAGGATCCGCTTTCATCTCACCCCGGGCTATTGAATAAAGAATAGGAACGATGTCCGATTCCATTCTCATAAGAAGCGGCTGGGCTTCGGGGTCGCCGAAGCGGCAGTTAAATTCAAGCACCTTTAGGTCATAGTCCTTTATCATCAATCCGGCGTAGAGAATTCCTCTGTAAGTTCTCCCCTCGGATTTCATCGCCCGAATGGTGGGAACCATGACTTCGTCAATTATTCTCTGCCTAAGCTGGTCGGTAACCACCGGGGCGGGAGTGTAAGCCCCCATGCCTCCCGTATTCGGCCCCTTGTCTCCGTCAAAGATTGGCTTATGGTCTTGAGAAGGCTCCAGAGGAAGTACGTTTTCCCCATCGGTAAAGGCAAAAAAGGAAGCCTCCTCGCCCGCAAGAAATTCCTCTATCACGACTTTAGTCCCTGCCTCGCCGAACGCTCCGTGCTCCATCATTGAGCGGAGCGCCTCCTCGCCTTCCGCTTGAGAAGCGCATATGATAACGCCTTTGCCGGCGGCGAGACCGTCTGCCTTCACCACAAAAGGGGGCTCGCTTTCCCTTACCTTGGCAATCGCCTGTCCTATATCGGTGAACACGGAATACTCTCCGGTTGGAATTCCGTATTTCTTCATCAGGTTTTTTGAGAAGCTCTTGCTTCCTTCAAGCTCCGCCGCGGCTTTAGAGGGACCAAAAACCAGAAGGTCCTCTTTCTCAAAAAAATCGGTTATTCCTTCGCAAAGAGGCTGCTCGGGACCGACAACCGTAAGGTCCACCGACTCTTTCTTGACAAACTGCGCAAGCGAATCAAAATCTCCAACGCTGATAGCCACACACTCGGCATGACGGCTTATCCCCGCGTTTCCTGGAGCGCAGTAGGTTTTCTCCACAAGAGGACTTTGACTTATTTTCCAGCAGAGCGCATGCTCCCTCCCCCCACCTCCGACGACAAGTACTTTCATTTGAAACCTCTTATAAAATTAGACGTAAGAATATCATTTTGCCCGGCAAAAGTGCGATATTATTCAACCGTAACAACCTTGGCCAGATTTCTTGGCTGATCAACATCTGTCCCCAGAATATTGGCTACGTGGTAAGCCATAAATTGAACGGGGACAACCGATACCATCGGGCTTACAAGGTAAGGGCTTTTCGGAATCACTATCTTCCTGTCCCTTTCATCGGGAAGCCGAAGTTCTCTATCCGAAGTTATGAAGATTATTCGCCCTCCCCTGGCCTTTATCTCGTGAAAATTTCCAAGGAGCTTTTTATAATATACATCCTCCTCGGGAGCTATAAACACAACGGGCATGTTCCTGTCTATAAGAGCTATGGGACCGTGCTTCATCTCCCCGGCGGCATATCCCTCGGCGTGGATGTATGAAACCTCTTTGAGCTTAAGCGCTCCCTCAAGAGCCACTGGGTAGTTAATCCCCCGGCCAAGATATATGAAATTCCTGTAACCGTAAAAATCTCTTGAAAGCTCCCTGAGATGTTCGTCGAGTCCAAGAACTTCCTGCTGAAGTTTTGAAACCGATATGGCATCGGCTATCAGCTGCCGCGCCCTCTTTGAATCAATCGCCTTCCTTGAAATCGCAAGATATACGGAAAGGAGGTAGAACGCCATTACCTGCGTCGTGAAGGACTTAGTGGAGGCAACCCCAATCTCAGGACCCGCCTTTGTGGCTATGACGCAGTCAGACTCTCTTGAGATTTTGCTCAGCGCAACGTTCGTTATGCCGATTGAGTTCATGCCGAGTTCCTTGGCCTTTAGGAGTGCTTCAGAGGTGTCCGCGGTCTCACCCGACTGAGAAACCGCGATAAAAAGGGTGTCGGGGTCAACGACAGGATTTCTGTATCGGAACTCTGACGCGAGTTCCACCTGAGTGTTCACTCCGGCCACTTCCTCAATCATGTACTTCCCTATAAGGGAGGCGTGGTAGGAAGTGCCGCAGGCAGCAATAGTGATTCTTTGCGTGTTTCGCAGAAGCGAGGGGTCCAAGGCCCTCAAGAATCACTTTCTCTCATGTCCGCCGTGAATTTCCCCCGAAGCGTATCGAAGATGGCCGTGGGCTGTTCGAAAATTTCCTTCAGCATGTAATGGCGATAGCCCGACTTCTCGGTTACGGAAGGATCCCAGTCCACAACCGTGAGGTCTCTCCTCACCTCTCCGCCGGCAGCGTCGATTATGGAAACGCCGTTTTCGTCCAGAACCGCAAAATCGTTATCTTCAAGGAAAATAAATTCCCTAGTGTAGGGCAGAATCGCGGGGATATCTGAAGCCAGAAAACATTCGTTTCCGCTGCGCGCCACTATAAGAGGAGAAAAACGCCTGGTGGCGATTATCTTCCCGGGTTCCGTATCCGACATGACCGCCACCGCGTAAGAGCCCTCTATCTTCTCAAAGGCTTTTCTCGCTGATTCAAGAAGGGAGTCTCCTTTTTCCGTAAAATCGCGGATCAGATGGGAGATGACTTCGGTATCGGTATCGGAGGAAAATTCATAACCCGCGGCGATAAGTTCATCCTTAAGCTCGGGGTAGTTCTCCACTATTCCGTTATGCACTACGCTTATCGGGCCGGATACCTGAGGGTGGGCGTTTCGCTCCGAGGGGTCGCCGTGGGTGGCCCATCTGGTGTGAGCGATGCCGAGCGGTGAGGTCACCTCGCAGTCCTTTAGCTTGGTGAAAAGGTTTTCAAGTTTCCCCTCGCTTCTTATGACGCGGGAGCGACCGTTTTCAACAAAGCATATCCCGGAGGAATCGTAGCCCCTGTACTCCAGTCTCCCCAGGCTTTCGCAGAGAACGCTCTTGGTTCTGTCCGAACTTCCCACGTATCCCACTATTCCGCACATTTCAGGACTTCTCCTTCTTCACCTTTTTTCTCTCAGCCCAGCCGGTTACTTCCTTCTGCCCGGCACGCTCTATTGCCAGAGCACCCGGAGAAACGTCTTTAGTTATCGTGGAACCCGCTGCCGTAGTGCCTTCTTTTCCAACCCTGACCGGCGCGACAAGCATGGTGTCGCTTCCTATGAAAGCACCATCTTCGATCACGGTCCTGTGCTTGTTTACCCCGTCGTAGTTGCAGGTGATGGTTCCGGCGCCGATATTAACTCCGTCGCCGATATCAGCATCTCCCACGTACGAAAGATGCGGGACCTTGGAACCAATCCCTATTTCCGATTTCTTTATTTCAACGAAGTTGCCGATCTTGGCCCCGTCTTTTATCCTGGCCTCGGGCCGAAGGTGACAGAAAGGACCCATCACGACGCCGTTTTCGACTTCGCATCCCGTAAGATAAGAGGAAAACCTTATCTCGACATTGTTTCCTATACGTGAATCTTCAATGTACACAGACGGCCCTATGCGACAGCCGTCGCCGATACTGGTTTCGCCGTAAATATAGGTATTCGGACACACGGTCGTATCCCTGCCTATGCTGACAGAGTCAGATATGTAGGTGGTTTCGGGATCCTCTATGGTGACCCCGTTCTCCATGTGGCGGCGGTTTATTGCCTGTCTCATGGTTTTTTCCGCCTCGCCGAGCTGCTCTCTGCTGTTCACTCCGGACACCTCCTTTGGGTCCGCCAGGGTGAAAGCCAGAAGTCTGCGTTTGCTGGAAACGCAGAGATCCACAATTCCTGGCAGATAATACTCTCCCTGGCTGTTTTCACTATCAAGTCCGCCCAGGCTCTCCCAGAGAAAGGAGGAATTCACGCAGTAAATGCCCGCGTTTATCTCATTTTCCTTCTTCTCGTCCGCCGTGGCGTCTTTTTCCTCAACAACGCGAAGCACCTGCCCTTCGGCATCCCTCAGTACTCTGCCGTATCCGCGAGGATCCTCCACAAGAGTGGACATTAATGAGAGGTCCGCTCCGTTTTTCGCGTGAGAATCGGTGAATTCGCGCAGAGAAAAAAAATTTATCGCGGGAACATCCCCGCTCAGTATGAGAATATCTCCCGAGAAATCCCGAAACGCATTCTCGCAGCATGAAACCGCGTGCCCGGTTCCAAGCTGCGGTTCCTGAATAACTACTTCCACGGGGTAATCCGAGACCCCTTCCTTCACAAGTTCCGAGTCATGTCCCAGTACAAGCACTATTTTCTCGGCTTTCATCTTCTGTGCCGCTTCAAGGACATAGTGCAGCATGGGCTTTTTCAGGATTGGGTGCAGCACCTTGGGGAGTTGCGAATTCATGCGGACTCCCCTGCCCGCCGCCAGAATTATAACGGCCAGAGACATAACCTTAATGTGTCAGTAAAAACCAAAAGAATCAGAACGGGACGTCGTCATCCGTCATGCCGGCGCCCTCTTCATAGGAGAAGTCGTCTTCTGCAGGGGGCGCTCCGCCGCCCTGCCTCCCGCTCTCCCCCCTGGGGGAGAGGAACTGCACGGTTCTTCCCACGATCTCGGTCGTATACCTCTTGTTTCCTTCCCTGTCGTCCCATGAGCGAGTTCTTAGATAACCCTCCACGTAAACGGAACTTCCTTTGGAAAGATACTCTCCGCAGACCTCTCCTAACCTTTCAAACACAACTACCCTGTGCCACTCGGTGCGTTCCTGGGAGTTTCCGTCCCTGTCTCTCCATTTTTCCGTTGTAGCAACAGAAAAATTGGTAACCGCCTTTCCGTCCGCCGTGTACCTTACTTCGGGGTCTCTTCCCAGATTCCCGAGTATTATAGCCTTGTTAACCGCTGCCATTAGCCTTGATCACCGCCGTTTTCAGGTTCTGGGAATTCTACATGAATATCCCACATATTTAAATATAAGGAGAAAGCTCCCAACTAACGCAAATTACGTTTTATGTTAGTTAGATGAAAACAGCTGACACAGATAAAAGTTAAAGGAAGGAACCGGTATGCAGAAAAAAACTCTGAATATCCTCTCACCTCGTGAAACATCCCGATGTTTTCCTGAAGAATTCATTAAGTATTCTTCCCGTAAGTCCCCATATTATGTGATTGCGGTAGGCAAACACGTAATCATTTATTACTTTCCCGTCCCGTTTTCTTTCCCTTACATCCCTGTTTTTTGGGTTAACCAAGTGGGAAACCGGAACGCAGAAAAATTCCGAGACCTCGTAGTTTGGAACAAACCCCACTTCACCATCTATCATGGCTACAAAAGGCTTTACCGCATACTGTCGTACGGAAGGAGTGTAGGGACGCACGAAATCCATTTCCCCGAGAATCTCCGCTTCCCGCCCGGCGTCAAAACCAAGCTCCTCTCCAGCTTCCCTAACAGCTGTATCAAGAAGAGTCGTGTCGCTTTGCTTTTTCTTTCCCCCCGGAAAGGCTACGTGACCTGAAAAAACATCATCCCTGTGTTCTGTCCTCCTTATAAACCATATTCCATAATCTCCACCACGCTCGCAGAGCATAACCAGCACGGCGGACGCCAGAAGTTCCCCGCCCGGATCAAGGAGGGTTCCCGGAGGGTCTAGGACCCTTCTTATTCCTTCTTTTATGTTCATTGCGTCCATAAAAAATTACGGATTGAGGGTCACTATAATGCTCCCGTAGTCGTCCACTTCGCATTCGGTATCGGGAGGAATAAGGGAAGTGGCGGTTCTCTCATGAAGAATGCAGGGGCCTTCAAACTGAAAACCCGGCCGGAGTTTTTCCCTTTCACAGCATCCGGCCTTAATGCTCCTGCCCTCAAAAACCACCTCTTTTACGGAAAACCGAGGCTCCGCCCCCACAGCGGAGGGTGGAAGAATATTTATTTTACGCTCCGGCATGTAGGCCCTAAGTCTCAGGGTCACGATCTCGACTATAGAAGACTCCTTCCTGTATCCGTAAACTCTTTCATGCTCGCGGTGAAAATCCGAAGCCATGGTGTTGCTGTAGGGAATAGTGAGTTCATGGGACTGCCTTCGGTACCTAGCGTCAACATGCTTTTCGAACCTGAGGTCCTCGCGTGCTAGGTCCTCGCGCGCGAGCTTTTCGAGATCCGCGAACTTCCGGTCCGTCTCCGCAAGGTGATCCCCGTCCGCTGAGGAAAAAAACGTGATTCCGTAATCCTTGAAGGAATCGGCAAGAAGCATCCCGTAGGCGGAAAGCGCTCCGGGATTCTGGGGAAACACGACTTCCCGTATGCCAAGGGAGCGGGCAAGCTCGCAGGCGTGAAGCCCTCCCGCGCCGCCGAATGAAACAAGCGAAAATTCCCTCGGATCGTAGCCCCTTCCGACCGATATCACGCGAAGGGCTTTTTCCATGTTTGAGTTTGAAATCCTGATTACGGATTCGGCGACCTGCTCTGCGGGGTGATCCGGGACAAGAGAGCGAATCGCTTCAAATGACCTTTCGGGGTATATATTCATCTCGCCGCCCAGGAACCAGCCGGGGTCCATTCTCCCGAGAACTATATTGGCATCCGTTACGGTCGGCAAAACGCCTTTCCCGTAACACGCGGGGCCGGGATCAGCACCGGCGCTTCTCGGGCCGACCTTAAGGATGCCCCCCTCGGCGATGTAAGCGATTGAACCGCCCCCGGACCCTATGGTCGAGATGTTTATCATCGGCACCTTAAGCGCGACGCCTCCCAGGGAATTCTCGGTAGTAAAGCTTATCTTGCCGTCGCAAAGGGATATGTCCGTCGAAGTTCCCCCCATGTCGTAGGTGATAATTTTCTTTCTCCCGGAAAGCGCGCATATCTGAAACGCCCCGACCACTCCCCCCGCGGGACCGGAAAGAACTATTTTTGCAGGCTCCTCGGCCGCCTGCTCGGCAGATATGACCCCGCCGTTTGACTGCATGATGGAAAGAGATTTTTTCCCGAGGGTGCGGGAGAGCGAACGCATGTACTTGTTCACTTTCGGAATCAGATAGGAATTAAGTACCGTAGTCGAAGTCCTCTCATATTCCCTGAATTCCGCGACAAGCTCAGAGGAGAGGGTAATCGGGATGCCGAGTTCGGCGAGCGCAGCGCCAACCCTGCGTTCATTTTCGGGATTTGCGTAAGAATGGAGGAAACAGACCGCTATCGCCTCAACGCCCAGAGAAGATATCTCGTCCTTTATTTTCTCTACTTCAGCCTCATCCGGGCAAACAAGCACACAGCCTCGGTAATCCGTTCTCTCGGAAACGCCGAACCTTAGTTCCGGAAGTACAAGAGGGGCGGCCGGACTCCACAGCAGATCGTACAGTTTCTCCCTGTTCTGCCGCCTGATCTCGATTACGTCTTCAAAACCCCTTGTGGTGACAAGGCAGGTCTTCGCCCCCTCCCGTTCCAAAAGAGCGTTCGTGGCCACGGTTGTTCCGTGAATAATTTCCGATATGCGGGAGGACTCAATGGGATGGGTCTTAAGACCGTTCAGTACTGCTATCGAAGGATCGCGGGGAGTGGAAGGAACCTTGTTTACCGATATTTCCTTTCCGTCGAAGAAAACAAAATCGGTGAAAGTCCCTCCCGCGTCTATGCCTACCGAGAGCATAAAAAGATCTTTACCTCGCTTTGCGCGGGTTAAAACCGCACGGGGCTACGTGCGCAATCAGTAATTATCTCTATCCTTGGGATATATGACGTTTACCTTTCCTTCGGCTATCTCTCTTAACGCCGAAACAACATGTTTGTTGTCATCGTTCTCAGACGCCACTACGGTAGCTCCCTTGGATATCTGGCCCGCTCTTTTCATAGCCGCGATGGAAAGAGCAAACCTGTTCTCAACTTTCTCTAAGCAGTCTTCAATTGTAATTCTGGCCATGGATTGTTACCTTCCTTAATCAATACCTAATCTGAATACTATACCCAATATCTTTCGACTCTTTCCCGTAATGTCAATTAATCGCCTTGACACTTCCTTCACTAAAATGTTCGATCCTAGTCATCAACAGGAACAAGTTCACGGTTCCCCGCGCCGGGAAGCACACCAAGGATCTTTTCACTTGAAGTCAGTTCGCTGAATTCCGGGCGTTTGACGGTATCCACATATATCCACCGCGATCTGGCCTCTTTCGGGGTAAAACTCACTATGATATAACCGCGGTCCTTTGCGTTTGAATAGACAAGACCGTCAACCAGCACTTCCAGATGCCGGGCAAACTTCTCGGCCTGTTCTGGTTCAAGTTTAAGATAGGTTTCAAGACCTCCCGAGGACACAGACCCGGTGGCAAATTCAACGCCTACCTGATTACCTTCTGCGTCCCTGAGATTGCTCGCCCATCCGTTATGCGTGTCCCCGGCAAGCACTACCAAGTTCTTATCCCCTCCGTAAGCCGCGCCTAGCACCGCTTCGCGCTCAGCAGGGTAACCGTCCCAGGCATCAAGATTATAGGGAAGCACAGTGTTTATACGGTCCCGCTCATCCTGGGTCACGGAAGGATCATCTCGCAGGACCCGGGCCTTGATCTCGGTCAGTTCACCAATAAGATCCGCAACCTGCGGCGTACGATCGCCCAGACGGGGGATTATTTCAGCTGGAATGTTCATTCTGCCCATAAGCACCTGCTGGCCCAGAACCTGCCAGACGGCGGTTGAACCATCAAGTTTCCCCTGAAGCCAGGCAAGCTGATCCCTACCAAGCAGGGTTCGTTCCGGAGAACCGATATCCTCGCGAAAACTCCTGGCATTAAAACCGGTATCGGGGTCGGAATAATCCTTGTAACTGAGCTGTTTTTCCCGTCCGGCAAGGCGGGTGTCAAGCATGAAAAGTTCAACCAGGTTTCCAAAAGAAAAACTGCGGTAGATCCGCCCGGAAGCATTCTCTTTTACGGGGCGAACCGGCATCCACTCGTAATAGGCCCTGAGCGCAGCTTCCTTGCGCGCACCGAAACTGCCTTCACCTTCATTATGGTTCCGCGCGCCTCCCGCATAAGCGTCGTTTGCGAGCTCATGATCGTCCCAGACGGTGATGAACGGATGCGCGGCATGAAGGGCCTGAAGCTGCGGATCGGTTCTGTATAGCGCGTAACGCTTTCGGTAATCATCAAGCGTCAGGATTTCCTTATCGCTGTATTCCGGAAAGTCCCTGCCGGACCCCTGGGAATTATCATTCTCCGAACCCGGCGCCTTTCCGTACTCGTAAATATAATCGCCGAGGTGTAACACGGCATCGACATCAGCCGTTTCTGCCGCGTGGCCGTAAACGTTAAAGTAACCGCCACGAGAGACAGGATAGTCTGCGCATGAAAACACCGCCAATCTGACTGAATCCACATCGCCCCGGGGCAAGGTCTTGGTACGACCGATAACGGATGCAGTACTGCCTGAGCGGAAACGGTAGTAATAGACCGTTCCTGCCGAAAGTCCCCCGACATCAGTCTTGATGGTGTAGTCGCTCTCGGCCGTGGCGCTCTTAAGAGAACTGTGAACAATGTTTCTGAATTTCTCATCCGAAGCGACTTCGACCCTCACCCTGACTTCTCTCTGAGATTCCCGGGGAGTGACTCTCGTCCAGAGAATAACCCTGTCATCCAGGGGGTCGCCGCTTGCGACACCATGTTCGAAACTCACGCGCTGCGAACCGCCCCAAAGCGCGAAATCAATAACAACAATCAGAAGGGCGAAAAGCAAAACGGCCGAAGCATGAACAAGATGTTTTCTAGAAAACACAGATGCGATTCCTCCCCGCGCACAGCAGTCTTACAGTATACACCCAAAATCAACAGCAACTCGGAGAAAAACTGTCGTAGAGAAAAACAGCCGAATCGAGCCCTTAACGCGGCGGTTTCCCCGTCCCGTCAGTTCTTTGACAACGGAAGCTTTGCAATTATTATCTTCTCGTACTTTCAGGGAAACGAAAACCCCATGAATATGAAACTGGAAGAACTCAAGTTCAACAACGAAGGTCTTTTGCCCGTGATAGTGCAGGACAGTTCAAGCGGGCAGGTGCTCATGCTCGCATATGCGAACAAAGAGGCTCTCGAGCTGACTGTCAAGACTGGAAGGACCCACTTCTGGAGCAGATCAAGAAAAAAGATCTGGAACAAGGGGGAAGAATCAGGCCATTTTCAGGATGTAAAGGAAATCTTCGTTGACTGCGACTGCGATACGGTGCTTGTAACCGTGGAGCAGACCGGAGTAGCCTGCCACACCGGAAGACCGACATGCTTATACAGAACCGGGGATATGGAAGAAAAAGCTGCCCCAGTGTTCGAGAAAGCCTCGCTCAGAAAGGTGTTTTCCGTAATAGAAGACAGGAAGAAAAACCCCAAGGAAGGCTCTTATGTAAGCGGCCTTATGAAGGGCGGGATAGACAGGATACTTAAAAAAATCGGAGAGGAGGCAGGCGAAGTAGTAATAGCCGCCAAGAACAGGGATAAGGACGAACTCGTCTACGAACTTACCGATTTGTGGTTCCATTCAATGGTGCTTCTCTGCGAAGCGGGTCTTCAGCCTCAGGACATATCGGATGAACTTGAGAGAAGGTTCGGCAGGCGCAAGGAAGAGTACGCGCAGAAAAAGTAGTACGAAGAAAGACTGGAAGGCCGGACAGTACTTTACTGTCTTTTGCCCTTGGGGGGCCTGTGGCTTTTAGGCCTGTCCTTTTCCTCTATGTACTCTCCTATGTGAGTTCTGTTCCTGACCGAAGGCGGCAGATTCGAGAGATCCGGCTTCGGCATATTGGTTGAGAGGTCCTTGGTAAAAGCGAAAGTCGAAATAACTTTCTCCACTTTCTTTTTCTCCCCGCAGGGGCACTTTACGTTTTTCTCGTCCCCCTCTTCGTATATAAGCTCGGAAAACCTGTAGTTTTGCATGTTAAAAAGCGCAAGCAAGGCTCCGTCGTCAAGATAGAAATCGCTGAATACGGAGTCTTTTCCCTTTCTTCCGTGCTTCGCGACTATTTTTTCGCGTTCAAGGTCGATAAGTTCTATCGCGTAGATGTTGTCATATCTCTCGACAAGATTTTTTACGGTCTCCTTGTCCCGTTTTCTCTCAAGAGCCTTTAGTGATTTCTCAACATTGTCTCTGCACTTGATGCATTCAAATTCATAGAGGGGCATTCGCGTCTCCTATCTGTTGAAATACTGGTTCAGGTGGTCCTGTCCTACCCAGTCGCTCGCTATCTCTTCATCCTTCTGCTGTTTGTACTCAAGATGCCATCTAAGCTCATCCCCGGGACCTGGAGCTCTCTTGTTCTTGTCGTCGAATATGGCCTTGAAGGTGGAAAAAACCCTTCTCACCGTATCGGAATCGTCGCAGAGAGGACATTTGACTTCATCCTGACCCTCATCTCCGTACACAAGGTGGTCGAAACGGAAGTTCTTGAGCTCAAGGTAAAGGACCTTTCCGTTATCAAGCTTGTAACGAAACCTCCTCGCGCCGCGTACGCCCCTTTCCCCCAGTTCGAAAAACAGCTTTCCGCTCTTGTCGCCTGTGACTTCAATATAACAGAAGTTACGGTTCTGCTTGAAAATTTTCCTTGCGTTCGTTTTTGTAAGCTTGGCGACCAGATTGTCTATGTCCGTGTTGTAACTCTCCATGCAACTGTCGCATTCATATTCGTATAACGGCACCTTAAGCCTCCGGAACAACTTTTAATTCCGAAGATTATAAACAATATAATCTGAGTTTAAAGCCCGAAACCGCCTAGGCGGGCGAAACACTGCTGAAAGAAGGCCGGTTATGGTTCATAATTATAAAGATGAAAAAAGCCGGGAAGCCAAAAACGTCACGCGGGCGAAATGGAAAAAACTATTTCCCCGCGGGCAAGAATCTGGATTTCGTCGCCGTTGACGTCGAGACCGCCAATTCAAACGTCTCAAGCATCTGCCAAGTGGGAATCGCCGTGGTCAGATCAGCGAAGATCGAAGACGTATGGACGCAGCTTATTGATCCGCATGACTTTTTTGATCCGTACAATACCGCCGTACACGGCATAGACGATAAAACGGTAATTGGACATCCCAGGTTTGAAGAACTGTGCGACAAGATCGGTGGATATCTGGGAGAAATCGTCGTAAGCCATACACTCTTTGACCGCAGGGCAATCTCAAAAGCGTTTGAGGAATGTGGAAAATCCCTTCGTTACGAAATCTGGATTGACAGTGCGCAATTAGCGCGCCGCGCCTGGCCGGATAAATACGCTCTGAGGGGTTACAATCTCGCGAATATCGCCCGCGATCTCGGGATCCGCTTTCGCCACCACGACGCCGGAGAAGACGCAAGAGCCGCAGCGGAAATCGTTCTGAGGGCACACGCGGATACCGCATTCGGAATAAACGGACTGCTGGACTCGGGGGTCGGGGTAAAGAAGGATAGTCCCCAGGCAAAAACCAGATCTGACTCGTCCCTAAAAAGATAATGGGAATCAGTCCCCATCTTTAAGCCATCTCGCCAGCGCTTTGTCCGGGTCGGCTATCTCTTCTACGGAACCATATAAATAAGCTTCCCAGCCCTTCTCAGGCATGCCGGCAAATAACATCAGGTTAAGCGGATAGACCTCGCTGTCGGTGCACCTGCGGAAATCATCCCGGAACAGAAATACGGGCTTTCCCCAGGCAATTGCCATTCCCAGTTCCACCATGACTCCCTCGTCAGGCGGACATCCATTGACAACCGCGAACAACCCATCGGCCTCACGCACGTCCCTAAGATCCGACTGTCCAACCCGGTAGGCCCAACCGGCAACCGCCTTATCAACCTGGTTGTTCCGGGAAAACGGCTCCCATACCTCAACTCCCATTGATTCCAGAACCTCGACAAGAGCCTTCAGAGGCCCTTCGCGCTGCTGCAGGGAAAAGCCGTAGGGGTTAGCCAGATACAGAGTTTTTCGTTTCGTCATAATGTTTCCGCCTTAAAGTCAGAACAATTCATATCCCATGCCGTGGTCGGAGAAAAACGCCGCAAGCGCCAGCAACTGCTCTCAGTCCATTCCAGATCCACAACGCCCTATCTTTTCAAGTCTCTCACGAAGTTCCACGCTGTCAAGCGAGTCAAACGGAAGGACGAGAAACGCAGCGATACGCTCTTTGAGCACCTCGTAGGTTCCTTCAAAAGCTTTTAGTTGCTCAGCTTGGGTTCCCTCAACGCCCGCGGGATCCGCAAGACCCCAGTGAGCCGTCACCGGCCTGCCTGACCACACGAGACAAGGTTCATTTGCTGCGTTGTCACACACAGCAAAGACAAAATCCATTGAAGGGGCATCCGGCACCTCAAACTCATCCCAGGATTTGGAACGCAGATTCTCAATTTCGTGCCCCTTGCTGAGCAACAGATCAAGAGCATGGGGGTGAACTTCTCCCCGAGGATGGCTGCCCGCACTATAGCCGACAAATCTTCCGTCGCTATTGTGATTCAAAAGAGATTCGGCAATGATCGAACGGGCCGAGTTGCCCGTGCAGAGAAACAGCACACTGTAGGTCCGCAAGCGCGACGGCGTGTTTTCGTTCACAATCCTTCCCCTTTAGAAATTCAAATTTGCAAGTATGCCTGATATTTTAGAATGAGATTATTCCTGACAGATAAAATAGCAAAGATTGATAAAGTTTGTTATCAAAGTATCTTTTATAGCGCAGGTAGAGATCAATGAATGTTTCACTTACACCAAAGTTGGAGGAGTTCATTCGGGAGAAGGTTTCATCCGGGCTTTACAACAATGCCAGCGAAGTAGTTCGCGAGGCGTTGCGGTTATTAGTCAAACGAGAAAGCATCTCAGTTGATAGGTCCTTGACAACACCACCATTAACCAAAGAAGAAATCCATAAACAGATTTCTTCTTTGAAAAAACCGTTGCGTGACAGAGGTGTCAAATCCATCTTCCTATTCGGTTCAGCTGTTCGGGATGAAAGCACTTCGGCAAGTGATATAGATGTTTTTATTGATACCGACCCAGAAGCCTCCTTCAGTCTACTCGATTTGGTTGATGTAAAATATTTCCTTGAAGATAACTTGAGATGTGAGGTGGATATAGTAACAAGAGAAGGACTTCACCCGCACATTAAAGAAAGTGCAATCTATGAATCTGAACAGGTGTTCTAAATGTCAAAAATCCTACTCTCCACGCCGACCAGATCCTTGAAACCACGCGCACCGAAATTCCGTTTAAGCATCAAGCCTTGGTAATATATAATCTCTCCATGGCCGAAGACAAAGAAATTCTCGTAAAGACCGAGGGTTCTATCTGTACCATTACTCTCAATCGCCCTGAGAAAAGGAACTCCCTTACCCCGGAAATTCTGAGATTTTTAACCGAGGAATTCCTAAGGCTGGGAAAAACCACTGAAATCAGATGTGTTGTTATAAGAGGAAGCGGTGATAGAGCTTTCTGCTCAGGATATGATATAGCCGCAATATCCGAGGAAGAAATTGCGATAGAAAACGGCCATCCGCTGACCGAGGCCATGCAGGCGGTCAAGTCCTACCCTCTTCCCGTAATAGCAATGATAAACGGTCACGCTTTCGGAGCGGGACTCGAACTCGCCGCGACTTGCGACCTAAGGATATGCGCCGACGACGCGAAACTCGCAATCCCGCCCGTAAAACTGGGAGTTACTTATCATTACAGCGGAATAAAGCAATTCCTTAACCTGGTGGGTCCTGGGTTTACAAGGGAGCTCTTTCTTGCCGGAAACCCCGTTAACGCAAAAAGAGCCCTGGAAAAAGGGCTCGTCGACCACGTCGTAGAAAGAGACAAGCTTGAAGGGTTCACCTATGGGCTTGCCGAGGGAATAAGCGAAAACGCCCCGCTTTCCATGATATCGATGAAAAAGATGATAAACATCTGGGAACAAGGGGAGCCGCTATCAGAAGAAAATGAAGAACTCATAAGGTCTCTTTTCGCCAAGGTGAGGAAAAGCAGCGATTCCAGGGAAGGGAAAAAAGCTTTTCTGGAAAAGAGAAAGCCGGTTTTCAAGGGAGAATAAAAGCTCCTGCGGTTCAGTTTCCGTAACCGAACTCCTTTATCAGGAAATCGCTCTGGGTCCAGTTCTCTTTAACTTTCACCCAAAGCTCAAGAAACAGCTTAACTCCCAGGATCCTTTCAATCTCAACCCTGGCCTCAGAACCGATTTGCTTTAGCATTCTCCCGCCCTTTCCTATGAGAATTCCCTTATGACTTTTTCTCTCAACATAGATTTCCGCGCTTATCCTGATCAGGTTCCGCTCCGTATCCTCGCTGAATCCCGAGACTACCACTGCCACTTTATAGGGAATTTCCTTTCGCGTGAGATTGAAAACCTTTTCCCTTATGAGTTCGCTTACGTAAAAAATCTCAGGCTGATCCGTGAAAATATCATCGGGGAAATATTTCGGCCCTTCGGGCAGATGTTTTTTGAGAAGCTGCGTGAGTTCGCCCACCCCGTCATTGTTTAGAGCCGAGATAGGAACTATTTCGAGGAACTTCTCAGAGAACCTCTCGGCAGCTGAAAGTATCGACAGGAGCTTTGATTTTTTTATCTTGTCGATCTTGTTTATGACAAACAAAGAGGGTTTCCTCAGCATCTTCAGTATGGATTCATCAGCCGCCCCGAAAGGTTTTTCGATATCCGTAACAAACGCCACCAGATCAGCGTCCGAAAGAGCGCCGCTTACCGCTCGGGCCATGGATTTTCCGAGCCTGCTTTTTTCCCTGTAAACCCCCGGGGTATCGAGGAAAACCAGCTGCGAATCATCGAAAGTCCTTACTCCCAGAATTCTGTTCCTGGTAGTGCTCGGCTTATCCGAAACGGCCGAAACTTTTTCTCCGACAATCGAGTTTACAAGCGTGGACTTGCCCACGTTGGGCCGTCCAACCACAGAGATAAAACCCGATCTGAAGTTCTCTCTTAATTGCTCATCCGGCATGGAAAGCTACCTCTGTTCAGCAAATAATTCTGTTTCTCCAGTATAATTTACCGCACACCTTAACACAAAAACCCGCACGCCGGTAAAAACGGTACAGGTCCAAGCAGGCAACAACATGACTCGCCACAGGGAATCTATACGTCCGGTTATTCACTGGTTCAGAAAAGACTTAAGACTCACGGACAATCCGGCACTCTCAAGTGCGGCTGAATCCGGTCATCCGGTGCTGGCCGTTTACATACTTGAAGATGGCGACTCTGATCCCTGGGCACCCGGCGGCGCCAGCAGATGGTGGCTTCACCACAGCCTCGAAGCACTCGACCAATCCTTAAAGACTCTTGGAAACAAGCTAATTCTGCGCCGCGGTCAACCGCAGGAAGTTCTGCGGGAATTGGTAACCGAAACCGGCGCCATGGCAGTATACTGCACTTCGCTCACAGAACCGCACGCGATCAAGGTCGATTCAGAGCTAAGAAATATTCTTAACGAACTCGGAACCGGATTCACGGCACTTGACGGCAATCTAATTTTTCCGCCCGAATCCATTAAGACAAAAAACGGCGAACCCTACAAGGTGTTCACACCCTTTTATAAAATCTGCCTGAAAAAGTTTCCACCGCCTGCACCCCTGCCTGCGCCAAAAAAGCTTCCATGCATTAAAGAACCTATCAGGAGTGATTCGCTTAAGCAGTGGAAGCTGCTGCCGGAAAAACCCGACTGGAGTGCCGGCTGGCTTGATATGTGGACACCGGGGGAGCAGGGAGCACTCTCGCGCCTAGATTTGTTTCTGGAACGGTCAGCAGTAGCATACGGAACGCAACGAGACCGGCCCGATATCTTCGGAACTTCCAGACTATCGCCTCATTTTCATTTCGGTGAGATATCACCAAGGATATGCTGGCACCACTCGCTTGCAAGAATAAAACCTGAATTACAAGATGACCTGAAACCCTTTTTTCGCCAGATTGTGTGGCGGGAATTTTCGCACCACCTGCTTTACTACTGGCCAGATTTCCCCGAAGAACCGTTCCGACCGGAATTCAGACGCTTTCCGTGGGCAAGAAACAAAGAAGCGCTTCACAGGTGGCAACTCGGGCTCACGGGCTACCCGATAGTGGACGCGGGTATGCGTGAACTCTGGGCAACCGGCTGGATGCACAACCGGGTACGCATGATCGCTGCCTCTTTCCTCGTAAAACATTTGCTTATCCCATGGCAGGACGGCGCCGCTTGGTTCTGGGATACTTTGGTTGACGCGAACCTTGCTAACAACTCAGTAAGCTGGCAGTGGGTCGCGGGCTGCGGGGTTGATGCGGCTCCATTTTTTCGTATTTTCAACCCCGTGCTTCAAGGCCGAAAATTCGATCCCGACGGTGGTTACGTGCGACGCTGGGTTCCCGAAATTGCGAACTTGCCGAATAAGTATATTCAGCAGCCTTGGACCACACCGAAATATCTGCTTGAAAACTCGGGGATTTCTCTAGGGAATAACTATCCGCATCCTATAGTAGATCATCTGGCGGCCCGACACCGTGCTCTGAATATGTTCAGAAAGCTGATTTAAACTGACTGAAAAACGTCCGCTATTCACAACTCACGCGGCATAGAATACCTCGGCTGACTTTAAAACTGCTTCACGACGGATGTAATTTCGGCCTTCCTCAACAGCGGTGCGGGAAAGCAAATCAGTCTCTCTCCCCAGAATGCCGCTCAACTCCTCCTCCATGCTTACCATGCTTAAAAGACTGTGGGAGGCTTCCGGATGGAAACGGACCATTACATCTACATCGCTTTCCGGCCCGAAATCATCTCTGAGAACGGACCCGAAAAACGCCAATTCCACAATTTGCCAACGCTCGCAAAAAGCAACAATCTGATCTCTTGGCACTTCTATACGTAAACCCATTATCTCATCTCAAGCAACCTGACTTTCTCCAGAATCCACATTAGAAAATCCCGCCTATGGATCTCTCAAGACCGGCCTGAAGATGAGGCCTGGCTTCTTCAAAATCCAGATTTGCCTTGTTGGCAACGCTAACAACCCTGGTTCTGTATATCTTCCATCTAACATTCTCAACATGAGAAGTTTGCGTGGTCCGCGTCGCAGTACCCTGAGGCGCATCTGTTTCCTGAGTCTCGTAAATAAGTTCTCCATCCCGAACGCGCTCCCTGATCTGAATATCAGTGACCATTGTGAAAAGATCGTCTGTTACGAGTGCATCAAACAGAAAACCCGCCACACCGCCGGCTATCCCCCCAATCACGGTGCCTTCGTTTATCTCATCAACATCCCCGCCTAGGGCGCCTCCTATCACAGCTCCGACAATAGCGCCTTCAACCACACCTTCATACCCGCCTCCAAGTACGGAATTCGCTTCCTCAAGATCGGTCTTTCCGACCTTGAGAATGTTGGCCTGAAGAATGTAGGTCGCTTCCGTCGGGTCCTCTGTAACCTTAAAACCGCTTGAGACTATTCTCCCTTTGATCCCGTATTCAATCCCGGGCAGTTCCTTGTCGGTCGTGTTCTTCACATCGACGTAAACAACCCTTTGCCCGGGCGGCACGGGCTCAAGGAAAATCGTCTCCGACATCTGTGTCTCAACCTCGAGACCCCTTTTCTCGATAAGGGTTCTGGTAGCCGCGCAACCGTTTACAATAAGAACTAGACAGACAGCCACAGCAAAAAACAGACTTCTTTCAAATACAAGCTTTTTTTTCATTAATCGAGACTCCTCGGGATTTTATTGCCGGAGAAAATTTCCGACCTTCCAGACTAAAATCGTATGCAAAAAAAAGAAAAAAACAACCACAGAAAGAAGTGTGAAAAACCGAACCGTTCAGACTCTTTTTCCCCAAAAGCGTGAAACGAGAATCGTTCTGCTACCCCTTCCGCCAATAAGGTCGCCATGACCTTGCCAACGCAAATCAATCTAGTATGATTAGCCCATCCTTCTTTGCCGGGAGAACCGCGTTTTAATGCTTGAACTTATGGGAGAGTGGAAAAGATCGAATTCCTGCGGAGAGCTCGGGAAAAAACACATTGACCGCTCCGTTACCCTCATGGGCTGGGTACAGTCCAGAAGAGACCATGGCGGGGTAATTTTTGTTGACCTGCGCGACAGGGAGGGGCTTTGCCAGATCGTCTTTAACCCTGAGCGCGACCCGAAGATCCACCAGACCGCCGAACATCTGCGGGATGAGTGGGTAATCGCCGTAAAAGGAACTGTAACCCCCCGGACCGAGGAAACTGTAAACCCGAATCTGAAAACCGGCGAGATCGAGGTGGTGGCCGAGCAGGTAAGGATTCTCAACACATCAAAGGTAATACCGTTTCTCATAGAAAACGAAGTGAACGCCGATGAGCTTCTCAGACTCAAGTACCGCTACCTTGACCTCAGAAGACCCCCGATGCGGGACAACATAGTCTTTCGTCACAAAGTCGCCGCCGCGGTGCGAAGCTATCTTGATGAAAACGGATTTCTCGAGATCGAAACCCCCTATTTCACGAAATCAACGCCTGAAGGCGCAAGAGACTTTCTCGTTCCGAGCCGGCTTAACGAAGGTCAGTTCTACGCGCTCCCCCAGTCGCCCCAGATATTGAAACAGACTCTAATGATCTCGGGTTTTGACAGATACTACCAGATAGTTAAATGCTTCAGGGACGAGGACTTAAGAGCCGACCGCCAGCCCGAGTTCACCCAGATAGACATGGAGATGTCGTTTGTCTCAGAAGACGACGTGATCTCAGTTGTCGAAGGCATGATAAAGACAGTCCTTCGGGAAACAAAAGGGATTGACGTAAGCATCCCTTTTTCGAGAATGCCTTACGAAGAAGCCATGGAGAGGTACGGAACCGACTGCCCCGATACGAGGTTCGGCCTTGAACTAAAAAATATTTCCTCCATATTCCGTGACTCGCAGTTCAAAGTTTTTCGCGGAGCTCTTGAGAAAGGCGGAGAGATAAAGGCGCTTAACCTCAAAGGAGGAGCCGAGAAGCTTACAAGGAAGGAAATAGACGATCTTACCGAATACGCAATCTCGCTCGGAGCGAAAGGGCTTGCCTGGATAAGGGTCGGCGAGGACGGGTGGAACTCCCCCATAGTGAAATTTTTAAGCGAAGAGGAACGCGAGCTTCTGTCCGAGGCCCTTTCGATGGAAAAAGGAGACATAGTGTTTTTCGGCGCCGACTCGGTTGATACGGTAAACCAGGTGATGTCAAGCGTAAGGCTAAGCCTCGGTCAAACTCTTTCCCTCGTTGACGAAGAAAAACTTGAATTTCTCTGGGTGGTTGATTTCCCGCTTCTTAAGTACAGCCCCAGAGACAAAAGATATGTCGCCGTCCACCACCCCTTTACCGCCCCAAAGGATGAGGACGTTGGGAAAATTGAGGATTCCCCGGGCGACGCGGCTTCAAAATCTTACGATATAGTCTTAAACGGGGTAGAGATAGGCGGGGGAAGCATAAGGATTCACAGAAAAGACATACAGCAAAAAGTGTTTGACGTTATAGGAATCGGAGAGGACGAAGCAAGAGAAAAATTCGGTTTTCTCCTTGAGGCTCTTGAATTCGGAGCCCCTCCACACGGAGGCATAGCGCTCGGTCTTGACAGGATCTTGATGCTGCTCTCGGGCGGAGAATCGATAAGAGACGTAATAGCCTTTCCAAAAACGCAGAAGGGATCCTGTCCCCTGACAGAAGCCCCTTCCGAGGTTTCTCCCGAGCAGCTTCTTGAAGCGGGAATAAGCTCAATCGCAAAGAAATCAGAGGACTGACCTTCACCCTGCATGAACCTGTCTCGTGCGCCGTTTAGGACGATTATCGCGTCATTTTGAAAATGTCTCAAAAATCCCTGTTTGCTTTATATTTTTTTATGCTATGATTCTATGCGGTTACCGTTCAGAGCAGACGGAGTCGTGAATAACGAGGGTTAAGTTTTCAGTCAGCTGAAATTCTCATATTGCGTAATTCCGAGGAAGGTGCATGGACATCTGGAAAAACTTTCACGGGCTGAATTCAGGTTACGTAATGGATCTCTACGAACGTTACGTAAAAGATCCTGCATCAGTCGATCCCGCCACGAAAACCATCTTTAAGGGATGGAAACCCGATAGCAAATACTCGTCTCTCAGGGTCGAGATAGAACCCGAGATCGAGAAAAACGGGTTCAAGCAATCACCCGTAAGGGACGTGAACAAGGCCGTTGCGATCGCCAACATGGCACAAGCAATCAGGAGGCACGGTCACCTGGCAAGCAGAATAGATCCCCTCGGGGGTCCCGTTCACGGAGACCTCACCCTGCACGCCGAGACCTTCGGGCTTGACGAGGAGGAACTAAGAGATTTTCCCTCGACTCTTGTAGGATGGCCTGTTTCGCAGAACTCCCTTGACGCGCTTGACGGAATAAGAAAGCTGAGAAAAATCTACTCTTCCTCCACAGGGTATAACTATGACCACATCTACGAAGCCGAAGAGAGAAGGTGGATGAGGGGCACCATAGAGTCGGGCGTTTACCGCCCTCCCCTAAACCCCATCGATGAAGTGGAGGTTCTCGACACTCTCACCAAAGTGGAGGTATTCGAAAACTTCCTCCACAGGATCTTTCCCGGGAAATTCAGGTTCTCAATAGAAGGCGTCGACATGCTGGTGCCGATGCTGAATGAACTCATACATCTCGCCATCGAAGCCGACATACACAAGATAATTCTCGGAATGGCCCATCGTGGAAGGCTGAACGTGATGCACCACGTGATGGAGCAGAACTACAAGTACACGCTGCTTAAGTTCAAAGACCCTGTTCTCGTAAGGGACTTCGCCGATGACATGGGATGGACCGGAGACGTAAAGTACCACGAGGCCGTAGAACGCGATATCCCCAAGGGAGAGATGCTTGACCGCAATATGAGGATCACCATGGTTCCCAATCCGAGCCACCTGGAATCGGTAAATCCCGTAGTGCAGGGAATGTCGAGGGCATGCGGGATAAGCGACGATACGCCTGGTTCTCCGCAATTTGACCCGTCAACGGTAATACCGGTGCAGATCCATGGAGATTCGGCATTCATGGGACAGGGGATAAATGCGGAAACGCTTAATCTCTCCGCCCTTCCGGGCTACCGCGCCGGTGGAACAATACACATAATCACCAACAACCAGCTCGGTTACACCACGCTCCCCTCCGACAGCAGAAGCACGCTTTATGCAAGCGACCTCGCCAAGGGATTCGAAATACCGATTGTCCACGTAAATGCGGATGACCCCGTTGCCTGCATAGAGTCAATACGCCTGGCCTTCGGCTACACATCGAAGTTCGAAAAACATTTCCTCATAGACCTCGTCGGCTACAGAAGGTATGGGCATAACGAGGCGGACGAACCGGGATTCACACAGCCCGTGATATACAAGAAGATAGACAGTCATCCCCGGGTTATGGACATCTGGGCAAAAAAACTTATAGAAAAAGGCGCTGTCTCGGAAGAACAGGCAGAGCAGCTGCAGGAAGAGCATATCAAGAAGATTAGCGAGGAATTCGAATCGATCTCCCCAGACGATTCCCCCGAAGAAGCAACGGCGCCCTCCCCGGAACGCGGGATAGCTAAAAAAACGGTTACCAAGGTTCCCGAAGAGACCCTGCGCGAACTGAACGATTCCCTGCTCACGGTTCCCGAAGGGTTTACGGTAAATTCGAAAATCGCCAGAATACGGGACAGAAGAAAGAACATTCTGGACGACCCGAAAGAAAAAGTAATTGACTGGGCCATGGCGGAAGAACTAGCCTACGCCTCCATAGTCGCACAAGGCACTCCAATCAGAATGACCGGACAGGATTGCGAGAGAGGTACTTTCAGCCATCGCCACGCGGTGCTCCATGACTCTGATAACGGCACAATTCATGTTCCCCTGCAGAGGATTCCGCAGGCGAAAGCGGCGTTTGAGATAAAAAACAGCCCGCTCAGCGAAAACGCCTGCCTGGGTTTTGAGTACGGATACTGCATCGAGAAAACAGACTGCCTTGTAATATGGGAAGCTCAGTACGGAGATTTCATAAACGGGGCGCAGACCATAGTGGACGAATATCTTGTATCGGCAAGGGCGAAATGGGGGCAGACTCCATCCCTGGTTCTCCTGTTACCCCACGCCTACGAGGGGCAAGGGCCTGATCACTCGAGCGGAAGGCTCGAAAGGTTCCTCATGTCGGCCGCCGAATACAATATAAGGATAGTAAACTGCACCACTTCGGCACAGTTCTTCCATGTGCTTCGCCGCCAGGCCCTGCTGCTTGAAAAAGATCCTCTTCCCCTGATCGTCATGACGCCCAAGGGGCTTCTTCGAAACCCGATGATAAACTCCTCTCTTAAGGATCTGTCCGAGGGGAAATGGTTGCCCGTAATTGATGATCCGATGACCACCAGACAGGCGAAAAAAGCAAGAAGGCTGATATTCTGCAGCGGCAAGATATACGTTGACCTCATCTCAAGTGAACTCAGGGCCAAGTCGCCCGAAGTTGCGATAGCCAGAATCGAGCAGCTCTACCCGAGACCCAAGGACGAGGTAAGCGCCGTTTTGGAAAGGTATGGTAAACTTGAAGAGGTGGTATGGGTGCAGGAAGAACCCCAGAACGCGGGAGCCTGGAAATACATGCTGCCTTTTTTCAGAAGAAAAATCATCAAGAAGCGGCTTCCGCTCAGCTATATAGGAAGGAAGCGCTACTCAAGTCCTTCCGAAGGCCTCTCCTCCATGCACAAATACAATCAGGATCTGCTTATAAAGCAAGCGTTCAGCATAGACGAAGTAGTGGAAGGCAATGAGGAAAGCGGCATAACCTGGCACAGGGATATCTGAGACAAACGCGCAAGCGAGGGAGAAAATGGCCAAGAACATCGTTGTTCCCCACCTGGGGGATTCCGTAATAGAAGCAACAATAATCAAGTGGACCAAGCAGCAGGGAGACACGGTAAGACTCGGGGAAACCGTTGTCGAGCTTGAAACCGAGAAAGCCAACTTCGAAGTCGCCGCCGAAGTAGCGGGAATTCTGGCGTCAATAGCGAAAAAAACCGATGAGGATGTCGAAGTAGGAGATATTCTGGGAACCATCGAGGTATCCGAAAGTAAAAAGGGTACGAAAAGCGATGCAGAAGAAACCCCTAAGAAAACTGAAGCCCCGCCCCAGCCTCAAACCGAAGAAGTTTCGCAGGAAAAGCAGCCTGAAGAAAAACCCAGAACCCGAGTGACTCCCGTCGCGAGGAATATTGCCGAGCAGAGCGAAGTCGACCTCTCCCAGGTCGTACCCGAGGGAAACAGAATCACAAAAGACGATGTGGAAAAGCATCTTGAATCACAGAGAACCAGAGAAGAAATCCCGCAAGAAGCTCCCCCGGAAGAGGAAATTTCCGAAACTCCTGTATCGCCGGATCTCTTCCCGTCCCTCTCGCAGCTCACCGCTAACAGGGAGAGGAGAAAGAGAATGTCGAGACGTCGCAGGACTATAGCGAGACGTCTCGTGGAAGCTCAGCAGACAGCCGCAATACTTTCCACTTTTAATGAAATCGACATGTCTAACGTAATGGAGCTTCGATCGAGAAAAAAGGAGGCTTTCCGGGAAAAATACGGAGTGAACCTCGGTTTTTCCTCCTTTTTCATAAAAGCCTCTATCGGAGCACTCAGGCTGTTTCCTGAGATAAATGCCGAAATTCAGGACGATGAAATAGTCTACAAGGACTACTACGACATCGGAATAGCCGTAGGGGCCGAGGGAGGACTTGTCGTTCCCGTCATAAGGGAGGCTGACAGAAAAACCTTCGCGCAGATAGAAAAAGAAGTTAAGGAGCTTGCCGAAAAGGCCAACGCAAACACGCTTTCGCTCGATGAAATCTTCGGCGGGACTTTCACCATAACAAACGGAGGGGTGTACGGTTCGCTGATGAGCACCCCGATATTGAATCCCCCCCAGGTCGCAATACTCGGACTTCACAAGATAGAGGAGAGGCCCGTGGCGGTTAACGGAGACATAGTCATAAGACCGATGATGTACACCGCTCTCAGCTACGACCACAGGATAGTTGACGGAAAGGAAGCGGTGCAGTTCCTCGTAAAAATAAAGGAACTTATCGAAGACCCCGAGACTCTTCTTATCGAAGGATAAAACCGCTTGGGTTACACTTGGCCCCCAGGATTCGGCCTGGGTACATGAGCTAAGAAGTGAGCTAGTCCAATGTCGAGACCGGCGGATTCCGGCTCAATCTCAAGGAGCTTCACGAACGAGGTTCTATGAACTCGTATCCAGTTCAAGCATCTCGCCCCATTTTTCGGTTACATAGGCAAAGAGCTTTTCGCATTCCGCGTAATTATCCGGCTTGCTCATTAATTCGCGCGCGGAATCTCTTGATTCGCCAAGCAACGCGGAATCTCTTATAAGGTTGGCAAAGCTGAAACCGGGAACCCCCGACTGTTTAGTTCCCATAAATTCCCCAGGACCCCTGTTGGCAAGGTCAGACTCAGAGATTCTAAACCCGTCTGAAGTCTCGCTCATTATTCTAAGCCTCTCTCCAGATTCCTCTGCCGACACGAATGAATACACTATATAACAGGTTGATTCATGCTCTCCCCTCCCCACTCTTCCCCTCATCTGGTGAAGCTGTGAAAGTCCAAAACGCTCCGCGTTCTCTATAACCATTACAGTGGCGTTGGGAACGTCGACTCCCACCTCTATCACCGTCGTGGAAACAAGAATATCGCACCGCCTCGCGAGAAAGTCGTCCATCACCGCGTCTCTCTCGTCGCTTTTCATCCTGCCGTGAAGAACAGAGACATGAAACGCAGAGAATTCCCCGCGTAGTTCCTCAACCATTCTGGTTACATGTCTTACGCGTTTAAAATCCTGATTCTCGGATTCCTCTATAAAGGGATAGACGAAATACGCCTGGCGCCCCTCTTCGAGCTCCTTTCTTATCCGGTCGTAAAACCATGTTCGGTTTTTCTGCGTATCCCTGAGAACAAACGTCTCCACCTTTTTTCTCGAAGGAGGAAGTTCGTCAATCACTGAAACTTCAAGATCCCCGTACACAGTGATGGCCAGGGTTCTGGGAATCGGAGTAGCTGTCATAACAAGAACGTCGGGCACCATCGCTTTCCGTACAAGCTTGGCTCTCTGGACAACTCCGAACCTGTGCTGCTCATCTATTACCACGAATCCAAGACTCTTAAAATCCACCGCTTCTGAAATCAGGGCGTGGGTTCCAACCACGATATCGGCCTGCCCGGTCCTTATCTCTTCGTGGACGCGGGATCTGTCCGCCTTCGGAAGCGCACTTTTAAGAAGAACCACGCTTATTCCCGTGTTCTCGGTCATCTGTCTAATATTTCGAAAATGCTGTTCGGCCAGTATCTCCGTCGGAACCATGAGTGCGGCCTGATAGCCGGACTCAATAGCCCGGAGCATGGAGACAAGGGCGACAAGAGTCTTTCCGCTTCCCACGTCACCCTGAAGAAGCCTGTTCATCGGGCGGGAGGAACCCATATCTGCCCCTATCTCCGAGATAGCTCTTTGCTGAGCATCTGTAAGGTTAAAAGGAAGTGAGCTAAGAAGTTTTTCCGAAAGAGAACCGCCGGGACTAAAAGATATGCCCCGACTCTCAATCACCTTTCGTTTCTTGGAGAAAAGGCCAAGCTGGAGAACGAAAAACTCGAAGAATATAACGGTTCTGTGAGCCCGCGAACCCGCGACCGAACCGGGGTCGTCAAAATCAACTGGAAGAACATCGCCGGGCGGGAAATGCACCTGCTCAAGTGCCTCGGGTAAATCCATCAGGTCCTGCTTTTCCTGGATATCTTTCGGGATCAGTCCCTCGAAGTCCCGCGCGTACCCGTCAAGAGCCCCTCTCACCGCCTCTCTCAGTTTTTTCTGAGTAAGACCTTCTGTAAGCGGGTAGACGGGAACGATTCTTCCGAACTGAAGAGGATTTCCGACATCTTCCTCATCTTCTATTACCTCTATGTCCTGTGCAAGCGGATGAATTATCTGAAGAGCTCTGCCGCCAGGGGCAACCGATACCTTGCCGTGAATTATGAAGCTCATCCCCTTTTTAAAAACCCCCCTCAGGTAGGAAGAATTGTAATTAAACCAAGTGAGTCTAAGCCTGTCGGTCCCGTCAGAGATCACTACCTGAAAGAAGTTTCTTTTTCTGTTTCTTATGTCCGCCACAGAAACAACCTTGCCCCGAACAGTACAGGAATCCCCAGGAGCGATTTCCGATATGTCCGCTATTTTTCTGCGGTCGTCGTATTTCCTTGGAGAATAAAAAAGAAGGTCAGAAACGGTATGTATGGATTTTTTCGCGAGAGATCCCGCGATTCTCGATCCGACTCTCTCAAGGCTCTTGACGCTTATGGAAGACGGGTTCCCACCCTGGGGAGCTTTTTTTCTAAAAACGGTTGCTTTCGGGGGGATATTCTCGCGTTCGGTTTTTGTAACAGACTTTATCGTTTTTCGAACGACCGACAGCGCAGAAGATATCCTTTTTGTTTTTTCCGGACGCGTCAGGCTTTTGAAATCAGAGAAGGAATTCCTCAGTGACGCTACAGGAGTTTTTACTTCCTCGGGAAACTTCCCCGTAAGAAGTTTCGTTGAGATTCTCCTTATGTCCTCTCCAAGTTCGGGAACCTTGTCAAGGTTTGAGAAATTATTCCTTGAGGCAAAAAGAAGTGGAGTCTCCAGAGAACGCAGGATTTTTTCCAGCTCGCCCCGCATAATAAATCAGACTTTTTCCGCTCCAGTGGCTTTTTTAACTATATTGCCGTCTTTATCTAGATTAAGGGTGCTTCTGCACTTTGGATAGCCGCTGCAGCCGAGAAAACGTCCGCGTCTGCTGCTGCGAACAACCATGGGTTTACCGCATTTTTCGCATTTTATATCTTCACGCACCTCGGGAGCTTCTTTCTGCTTTATGACGATCCTGCCGTCCTGCCTCGTGAATTCCTTGGGATTTTTACAATCGGGATACTTTGAGCAGGAAAGAAACTGCCCGTAACGCCCCTCTTTTATCACCATGGGGGCCCCGCACTTATCGCATTCTATATCATCGCAGATCTCGGGGTCGGTCTTCTTCCCCACAATAATCTCGCCGTCCTCCGCTCTTGTGAAATCTTTCGCGTTCTTACATTTAGGATACTCAGAGCAGGAAAGAAACTGGCCGTAGCGCCCTTCCCTTATAACCATCGCGGCCTCGCACTTATCGCATTCTATATCAGTTGGAATTTCCACCTTGCGTCCTTCGATTTCCTGCTCGGCTCTGGTCACGCTCTTTGAGAACCCATCGTAAAATCCCCGCAGCAGCTCAACCCAGCCGACTTCTCCCTCTTCCACCCTGTCAAGTTCGCTTTCCATCCGGGCAGTGAATTCCTCATTCATTATCCCAGGGAAGCCCTCCACCAGAAAATCGTTCACGGAAAAACCCAGGGAAGTCGGCACGAACCTTCCCTTCTGCCGCTCGGCGTATCCCCTGTCCTGTATGGTCGAAAGGATAGAAGCGTAGGTCGAGGGTCTTCCGATGCCCTTTTCCTCAAGCTCCTTCACAAGCGAACTTTCGGAATATCTGGGTGGCGGCTGAGTGAAATGCTGCTTGGGATCAAGCTTTAAAAGAGAAAGAGCTTCTTTTTCAGAAAGCTCGGGAAGCCGTCTGTCCTCGTCTTTTTTGGAATTCTTATCCGTATCGTCGGTTTCTTCTTTTTCAGTAGCCTCCTCGTAGGCGGCCGTAAAGCCCGGGAATTTCATCACGTTGCCGGTGGCCCTGAAAACGGCTTCACCCGCCGTGATGTCGACGCGCGTCTGATCGTATACGGCCGGAGTCATCTGCGAGGCAATGAACCTTTTCCATATAAGGGAATAAAGCTTGTACTGATCTTCGGTGAGAAAAGACCTGAGATCTTCGGGTCGCCTTGAGGGAAAAGTGGGCCTTATGCACTCATGGGCGTCCTGCGCGGATTTTTTTACCTTAAAGGTATTCGGACGCTTCGGCACGTAATCCCCTCCGTAATTGTCGGATATGAATCCCCTTGCTTCCGCTACGGCATTATCAGATGCCCTCACTGAATCGGTTCTCATGTAGGTTATAAGTCCTACGGGCCCCTCACTTCCAAGCTCAACTCCCTCGTAGAGCCCTTGGGCAACCAGCATAGTCTTTTTCACGGAGAAGCGGTGTTTTTTCGAGGAATCCTGCTGAAGCGTGCTTGTTATAAAAGGGGGAAGCGGCTTTCTCCTCCGTTCTTTCTTTTCGATCGCCCCTACGACAAAATCCTTTTCGGAAAGCGCGGAAACTATTTCTTCTGACTGCTGTGCGTTTTCGATCTTGGCCTTTTTCCCCCGGAACATGTGGAGTGAAGCCTTGAAGGCATCCGCGTCGGAATCCACGGTCCTCCTGACAAGCGCATCAAGAGTCCAGTATTCCCGCGGCTTGAAACTCTCAATCTCCCTTTCTCTGTCAACGACGAATCTGAGAGCGACGCTTTGCACCCTCCCGGCACTCAGTCCCTTTCTCACCTTTTTCCATAGAACAGGACTCACCTTGTAGCCGACGATCCTGTCAAGGATTCTTCTTGCCTGCTGAGATTCGAAGCGGTCCGTGTTAATAGCAAGGGGGTTGCTCATTGAATCCCTGACGCCCGCTTCTGTTATTTCGTGTATAAGGACCCGGTGGACCTTGTCCCAGAGATTAAGACGGTTTGCTATATGCCACGCGATCGCTTCCCCTTCTCTGTCCGGGTCGGAGGCGAGGTAAACTTTCTCCGCGTCCCGCGACGCTTTTTTCAGATTCTCAAGATACTTGGTTTTGCCCTTTATGACGGTATATTTGGGCTTGAAATCGTTTTGGATATCCACCCCGAGACTGCTATTCGGAAGATCTACAAGATGCCCTGAAGAAGCTTCCACGCGGAAATCCCGACCGAGATACTTCTTTATTGTTCTCGCCTTTGAAGGAGATTCGACTATAACAAGGGATTTAGCCATAAAAATAATTTTCCGTTCGCAAAACTAGTTTAAATCTTATAAAAAGCCTGCGGAATCTGTCAATACCGATGTAAACCATTCCCCAGGGCCGCTACAGCGTATTAAACCTCTATACTCCGTACGAAAGCCTCGTTGGCATTATACCAACTAAGCGAGTTTTCAATGCCGGTCTCGATATCAAAGCGGGGCTCCCAGTCTAAAATCCTTTTCGCCTTGTCCGTGCTTGCCAAGGTAATCTTTATATCAGAGGGATGCGGAGGGTTGCAAGTGATTTCAGCTTTTTTGCCGGTCCTGCGCTCTATTACGTCTATGGTTTCATTCAGGGAAACAGAGGTCGCACTTCCGAGGTTTATTATCTCAAAGCCCAGATTCCTTATCGCCAAGACAGTGCCCGCCGCGATATCGTCGACGTATGTAAAGTCCCTTTTCTGTTCTCCGTCACCGAGTATTACTATTTTCTCTCCTTCATTTATCCACTTTATGAACCGAAAAATACTCATGTCGGGCCTTCCCGCCGGACCGTAAACCGTAAAGTAGCGAAGCACCGAGATGTCTATTCCGTAAAGAGAGTTATAAACCGAGCAAAGCCCTTCGGCCGATTTCTTTGAGGATGCGTACTGAGAAAGCTGATAATCGGTCTTCATGTCCTCCACGAAGGGAATTTCGTTTTCCCCGTAAACGCTTGAAGTGGAAGCGAGCACGAACTTGCCTATTCCTTCTGAGCGGCAGAACTCAAGGAGATTAAGAGTCCCCGTCACGTTAGCAGAGTAATATATCCAGGGATTTTCAATACTCTGGCGAACCCCGGCGCGGGCAGCAAGGTTAATAACGCAGTCAATTCGGCCTCCCTCGCAAGAACTCCTTATTCCCTCGCACACCGAAAAAAGCTTGGCATTATCCGATATGTCACACTTGAAAAAACTGAATCTATCAAGCCTGTGAAGGGTTTCAAGCCTGTAGTGCTTGAGTCTCACGTCGTAAGCATCGGACATGTTGTCGAGCCCGAAAACGAAATCTCCGCGTTCAAGGAGAAACTCACACACTCTGGCCCCTATAAATCCCGCGCAACCCGAAACAATTATGTTCATGATAGCAAGGACCGCTCCCGGTCCATTTTTGTCACCTGCCGACTCGAAAATATTTAATGCCTAATGCCTCAAGTCTCATGTAGTCATAGATATTTCTTCCATCAAATATCACAGGGATCCTCATCATCTCTTTTATCATCTCGAAATTCGGCTGTCTGTACTGGCTCCACTCGGTGTGAATCACAAGGGCATCCGCGCCATTGCAGACATCATAGTAGGATTCAGAGTAATCCACGCTGTCTCCAAAGATGGTCCTGGCGCTCTCCATGGCAGCCGGGTCGTGTACGGCAACCGAACACCCCGCCTCAAGGAGTCTGCTTATTACGTAAAGCGACGGAGCCTCTCTTATGTCGTCTGTATTGGGTTTAAACGAGATTCCCCAGACGGCAATCTTCTTTCCGTCAAGGTCATCATCGAAGAATCGAGTTATCTTGTTGAAGAATCTTTCCTTCTGAGTGGCATTCACGCGGTCAACCGCGGTTACCACCCTGGGTTCATAGCCGACATCGTGCGCCATTTTCTCAAGAGCCCTTACGTCCTTTGGGAAACATGATCCTCCGTATCCGATTCCCGGGTAGAGATAATATCTGCCTATCCTCGAATCGGAACCAACAACCGAGCGCACCTCGGATACGTTCGCGCCAAGAAGCTCGCACAGGTTAGCCACCTCGTTCATAAACGATATTCTGGTGGCGAGCATAGCGTTTGAGGCGTACTTTGACATTTCGGAAGACCGTATGGAAATCACGATTGTCCTGTCGGCGGACATCATGAAAGGGGCGTAAAGTTCCCTGAGAACCGAGCCTACCGACTCTTCCTCAACCCCTATGACAACTCTGTCGGGCTTAAGGAAATCATCAATCGCCGCACCTTCCTTTAGAAACTCCGGATTTGACGCCACGCCGAATTTCTGATCAGTAAGGGATTTTATGGTGTCGCGCACTTTCTCGGTAGTGCCCACGGGAACCGTGCTTTTGGTTATGACTATCTTATAGCCGTCAAGATTTTCTCCTATTGACCGCGCCACCTCTAAAACAGAGGAGACATCGGCTTCGCCGTCCTCCTTCTGAGGAGTTCCAACCGCAATGAATATCAGAAGGGACTCCCTGACGGCCAGAGCTATGTCGGTGGTAAAAGAAAGCCTTCCCTCATCTATGTTGCTGCGAACCATCTCATCGAGACCCGGCTCGAAAAACGGAACCTGCCCACGCTGAAGGCTTCTGACCTTGTCCTCGTCTATATCAACGCATATGACATCGTTTCCGCTTCCGGCAAAACACGTTCCCGTGACAAGACCCACGTAACCCGTTCCTATAACGGCTAATTTCATCTGTTAAATCTCCTCGGAAAAACCCGTAAGCTGAACTAATACAGGCATTCTTCATAACTAAAAAGACAACATAGGGTACAACAAATCCCTAAAAAATAAACAGAACCAAGGAAAACCCGCAACGGGCAAAGTATAGTTACAGGAAAAAAGCAAGGAGGCGGATATTGAAATCTCACACCGAGTATCTTTGGTTCAACACGGACAAAAAAAGGGAGTTCGTTCATATAACTCCGACGATAAGGCAGATCGTGCAGCAAAGCGGCATAACCGAGGGTTTTGTCCTCGTGTCCGCGATGCATATAACGGCTTCTGTCTTCGTAAACGACTTCGAGCAAGGGCTTTTCGAGGACATCTGGGAGTGGCTTGAAGGCCTTTCCCCCTTCAGGGAAGATTACAAACACCACCGCACGGGGGAAGACAACGGAGACGCTCACCTGAAAAATCTCCTCATGCACCACCAGGTGATGGTTCCCGTGACGGAAGGAGACCTTGACCTCGGCCCTTGGCAGGAAATCTTCTACGGGGAGTTTGACGGAAGGAGAAGAAAAAGGGTGGTCGTGAAAGCTATCGGAATATGAAAAACAGACAAGAGAGCAAAGAACCCAGAATATTCATAGACAGCCGAGGCAGGTGGTTTCACGACGGGGTCAGAATAACCCACAGGTGGACATACCTTGAGAACAACAAGAACCTCGATGTAGACACAGACGGAAGGCTTTTCGTCGAAGAGCAAGGGAGCAGAGTTTACGTCAAGTGCGAGGATACCCCTTTTGTTGTTACCATGGTCACCAGAACGGAGGACGGTTTTTCAATAAGGTTAAACGACGAGTCCCGGGAAGAACTGGATTTCACCACTCTAACTATAGCCGAGCAGAATATACCGTACATAAGGGTAAAAAACGGGAAGTTCGAGGCTAGGCTGCTTCGCGCGGCCTACTACGAACTAATGAGACACGCAGGAAAAGACGAAAAAGGCTTTTACCTGGAATCCGGAGGGGGCAGGTACTACCTGCACGCGGCTCAGGAACCGTAAAAACTACAAGTAAGTTTACTGCAGGAACATTCTGTATCCCGTAGACTTCAAGGACTCTGTTTTGAACCACATTAAAAAACTCCAGACCAAGCTTGAGGAAGTCTCTGATGAGAAGACAAAAAAATGGTTTGAGGATTATCTGAAAAACGTCATCTCATACAGAGGAGTAAAGACCCCTGTAGTTACCAAGATCGTCAGTCAATGGAGAGCTGATGAGGCTATTGACAAGCTGCCTCTGAAAAAACAGATGGAGATAGCATGCGACCTGATCAGAAAGGAAAAAGCCGAAGACAAGCTTGCCGGAATCGTATATATACAGAAATACCTCTCGAGCAAGGTAGAAGCCGATATCCTGCTTCGGAACTTCAATGACCTTTACAATCAGGGAGCATTCTGTAACTGGTCAACTACCGACTGGTTCTGCGTTCGAGTTCTTGATCCTCTTATAATGAAGTCAGAGGATGCGGTCGCACAGAAAATAGGCTCCTGGTACAAAAGCGGAAACCTCTGGCAAAGAAGGTCATCAGTAGTTTCATTCAGAGGCTCGGCAAAAGAAAATAAGCACCTGGCAATCATAAAAAGAAATATAGCCTCTCTGGTAAAAGAAGATGAAAGATTCATTCAGACAGCTATTGGCTGGGTGATCTCGGACTTATCCCGCTATTACCCCGGTGAAGCAAATGATATCGTATCGAAGCATTTCTCAGATCTTTCATACGAAGTGATCAACCGGCATACCAAATACTTGCCAGACCACAAAAAATTAAAAGAGAGAAAGAGAAAGTCGTTACGGTAGCTGAAAATTCCGTTTAGAACAGGAGAAAAAGGAGAATAACACCAGATTTAAGAACCGTCTGATTAAATTTGTTTGAAACCTGTTGGGGCATGGGTTACTCTGTCTCTGCAAATTATCGGCTCCGTCCGTCCGGAAAACAGATTTTGCAGTGCGGGCCACAAAACTGCGTATTGAAATCGCGATCAGCCTTGTCAATGCGATTGGAGAAAAAATGCCGCAAATTGAAATTATCACGGTTTCGTCGCAATCGGGACAATCGAGGTCTCTACGGCCCGTAGTTTCCACAGTGGCTATGCGTATTATGCCGGTGATATCCGTACTCACGAAAACCCATGCGGGAATGCGTAATGGAGGACTGGGTTGACTTGCTGGGGTTATACAGGGGCCGAAGGTCCCGATAACTGGGGCTCGCTCTCGCCGGATTATGCGACCTGCGCTATCGGACGCATGCAGTCGCCGATTGACATCACCGATGCCTTTCCCGTCAAGGGGCCGGCACTTGAATTTGATTACAAGCCCTGTTCTCTTAAGATTTTAAACACCGGACATACCCTCCAGGTAAATTACGCACCCGGCAGCACGCTGACCGCTGCAGGTGAAATTTACGAACTGTTGCAGTTTCACTTCCACATTCCGAGCGAACATGCCTTTGATGGTTCGCACGCGGCGATGGAGGCACATTTCGTACACAAAAACCCAGCAGGCATACTGGCAGTGGTCGGTGTTATGATGGAAATAGGCACACAAAACCATGCTCTGGCTGAGGTGCTTGACAACGCACCGACAGAGGCAGGGATAGAAGTTGATGTTGCGGGCACAACGGTGGATGCATCTGCGATACTGCCGACGGCGACCACCGGCTACTTCCATTACAAGGGGTCGCTAACCACCCCTCCCTGCACTGAGGGAGTACACTGGTTCATTTTTCCGGACGCAATTGAGGTGAGTGCAGAACAGTTCGCAAGCTTTGAACGGATGTTCGGACACAATGCACGTCCGTTACAAAAGCGCAACGACCGTCTGCTGATTGTATCTTCGTAGTTCCCTGAAATCGTTTGGGATTTACCGGAAAAGAGGGAAACTGGCCGTCGAGTATCTGAAAGTATATTCTGAATTTTGCTGAGTGGTTATTTCCGATCAGTTATTCCTGTATGGTTGAAGAGTTCAGGTCGGGATCTTAAAAGTAAAACAAGCAGAACTGTAGCCCTGTAAAATCAGTGAAAAACCCCGCACACCCTTGCGACCAGCTCATCTGTGAAGACCCTTCCCTTGGCGGTGAGCCTGAGACGGCCGCTGTCGGTCAGAATGAAACCGTCAGACTCAAGGTATTCGAGGCTAGGAGTGTCAGGCTCGCAGCCGAAGCGCCTTTTTACGTCTTCAATTCCTATCCCGTCACTTAGCCGAAGCCCCATAAGAAGCGTATCTTCAAGGGCTGTTGTCCGCGATATATCGTAGGAGGCACAGACAGCATTTCCGTCCCCCGTAACTCGCCTCATGTAAAGTTCGGGATTCCTTGTGTTCGACCACCTTTTCCCCCACCCTTCTTCTCCACCGCGGCTAATGTGGGAATGGGCCCCGGCGCCCACGCCCAAGTAATCATGACAGTTCCAGTAAATAAGGTTATGCCTGCACTCGTAGCCACGCCGGGCAAAATTCGATATCTCGTAATTGCCGTACCCCTCTGCCTCAAGAATCTCCCGCGCGCTCCGCATGAACTCAACCAGAACCGAGTCATCAGGAAGAGAGAGTTGCCCTTTGCGCCGAAGCGTCGCAAATTCGGTGCCGGGTTCAATCGTAAGGCAGTAGGCGGATATATGGGTCGGAGAAAAACTCAAGGCAGTGCGTATATCGTTCTCAAACTCTTCCCGGGTCTCCTGCGAACTCCCGTATATAAGATCAAGGTTATAGTTGTGAAAACCGGCGTCCCGGACATCAACAAGCGCGCGGACGCAGTCGCCGGGAGTCGTGAATCTTCCGTAGAAATCGAGCTTTCTCTGCGAAAAAGACTGCACACCGACGCTTATTCTGTTTACCCCGACGCGCATGAGTGAAACAAGCTTTTCCCTGTCGGCGGTTCTCGGGTTTACCTCAAGGCTCACTTCTATCTTGGGCGAAAAGGAAGCAATCGAGGCGAGCTTCTCCATTACCATCCCTACGCTTCTGGGTTTAAAAAGTGACGGGGTCCCTCCCCCGAAAAACACCGTGCTTATCTCTCTGCCCTCAATAATGCCCTGGAAACTTTCAATTTCCCGTTCCAGAGCACGGACGTAATCATCTTCCGGAAAGTTGCCATTAGTCCCATAAGAGTTAAAATCACAATAAGGACATTTGGTAAGACAATACGGAATATGGACATACACGCCCAGGGGCGTTTGGTGTTTATCGATATTCTCTTTCATCCACACTCAAGCGACACGCCACGGTTACCACATGATGAGTATACCGAAAAATTCCCTCCTTCTTCTCAGTTCACTGCTGCTGCTTTCCCAGACCGCTTGGGGACAGGAAGTAATCCCGGTTGAACGGGCCGTCGAGATAGCATTGCTTAACAGCCCTGAACTCCGGATTTCCCGTTCCGAGGTCGACATCTCGAAATCAATACTCAGGCAGGCAAAGGCCCCCCTTTATCCCCAGATTAGCGGAAAACTCGTAGTGCCGTTTGTGGGAAGGGAATCTGGTTTTTACGTCGACCAGATGATATGGGACTTCGGAAAGACAAGAGCCAGAGTAAGGGCAAGAAAACATTATCTGGAATCCGCAAGATATTTGTTTACGGGCTCAGAAACGATGCTCGTGCGCGACACGCGCATCGCCTACTATCAGGCGCTTTCCGAGAAAAATCGGCTCGATGGAGCAACCACGGAAACCAAGCGCAGAGAATGGCTCCTTGAGAAAACAGAAGAACTCTTCGCCGTCGGGAAAAAAACCACCCAGCAGCTAAACCAGGCAGAAATCGATCTGCAACAGGCAAAACTCGAAATGGTTTCAAGAGAAAATTCCTACGAACTCGCCATGCTTACCCTAAGACACCTGATGAACGACTCCTCGCTCGGACAATTTGACATCCGCGAGGATCTTGCCTATGAGAACGTACACGAAACCAGAGAAGAGCTTGTCAGCTTCGCCCTTTCCGAAAACGCGGAGATAAAGAGTCTTCTGGCGGACCGCGATGGAATAAGGGCCTCGATTGCAGAGAGCAGGGGAAAATTCCTCCCGTCGGTATTCGGCAGGGCGGCGTACAGATTTGAAGGAGAAGGAGCCCAGACGCCGGCTTTTATCGCCGGGCTCGGCGTTAAGGTTCCTATCTTCGAGGGATTCTCAAGGTTCGGCCAAATGGCGCAGTCAAAGGCTGAACTCACAAGAAACGAGGCGCAGACAGAATTGCTCAGAAACAGAATCATTCTTTCGGTTGGGGAACTCTATCTCGAACTCAAGCACCTTGAGAAAAAAATAAAAATACTTGGGGATTCAAAATCGATATCGGGAAAGAACCTGAGTCTTGCAAAGGAAAAATACGAATCCCGAAGCGTTTCAAAAATAGAATTCGCCGAAGCCCAGTCGCTTTATGAAGAGGCGGTAGCTGACTACAAAAACTCCATATATGACTATAAAATAGCAAGGTTAAGGCTTTTAAGCCTCTGCGGAAAAAAGATACAATGAAAAATTTCCCCCGCTCAAAGCTTCTCTACGCCCTCGCCGCCGTAGTCGTTATCGCAGGATACTTCATCTTTTTCGGAGGAAAGGAAGGCAAGATAGAGTACGTAACGCAGAAAATCGAGAGAGGAGACATAACTTCCCTTGTAAGAGCCTCCGGAACCTTAAAACCGACCAAGGAAGCAAGGATATATTCACGGATAAACGGAACGATAAAGGAAATCCGCTCGGAGGTAAACGATGAGGTCACAAAGGGCCAGGTGCTTGCTCTCATGGAAGAACCGGAAGGACTCTCGGGAGACGTAGAATATTTCAAGGAAATACTTAAGAAGACCGCAACCGACCTTGAGATTTCAGCCAACTCGCACGAAGCAAACAAAAGACTCTACGAAAAAGAGCTTATTTCCCGGGAGGAGTTCAACTTATCTCTTTCAGAGCACAGCGCGGCGGTCGCCGCGCGGGAGAAGGCCCGGGCCGATTTGGAAACGGCACAGAGAAAACTTGACGCAACACGAATAACTTCCATGCTTGACGGCATGGTGCTTGAAAAAAACATCATAATCGGCGAACAGATACATCCGAACAAATCCGAACCCCTGTACGTGCTCGCTGAAAATCCTCGAACCCTCCACCTAGTCTCAAACGTAAGCGAAGCGGACATAGGAAAAATAAAAGAGGGTCAGGATGTCCTCTTCAGAGTTGACGCATTTCCGGGCAAGAATTTCAGTGCAAAGGTAAAGCAAGTGGCAAACTCCCCAAGCATAAAAAACGACGTCGTCACCTACGACGTAACTTGCCTTGTGGAGAACCCGGAACTCGAGCTAAAACCTGGTATGACCGCCGAAGTGAAGAAAGTCATATCAACCAAAAAAAACGTGCTTAAAATTCCCACTGCCGCACTTCGCTTCATTCCTCCGAAATCTTCAGCCGTCGCTGCTGAGTCAGGCGAAAACGCCTGGATACTCAGGCAAGGAAAACTTTCCCCCGTAGAAATAGAGACCGGGATAAGTGACGACTTCCACACAGAGATTCTAAGCGGTCCGCTTTCCGAAGGAGATGAAATAGTGGTTGAGTACACGATTTCCGGCGGAAACAACAAAGGACCGGGCTTTGCGCTTCCCCAGCCGAAAAGATTCTGATGACACCGCCCGTAATCAAGCTTAAGAACATCGGCAAAACCTACTCGAACGGAAAAGTCGAGGTCGAGGCGCTTCGGTCCATAAACCTTCAGATCGCACAAGGAGAATTCGTCGCCATCATGGGATCTTCGGGATCCGGCAAAAGCACCCTTATGAACATTCTCGGCTGCCTCGATGTGCAGAGCAGCGGAAACTACATGCTTGATGGTACCGACATAATGGAACTCGGAAGCGATGAGAAGGCGGAAATACGGAGCACGAAAATTGGCTTTGTCTTCCAGAGCTTTAACCTGCTGCCGCGTACGACGGCAATTGAAAACGTGGAACTGCCGCTGGTCTACTCAGACATGCCGGGGAACGAGAGAAAAAAGCTTGCTTCGGCCGCACTTTCTCTGGTGGGACTCGCAGACAGAGCAGACCATCTTCCCAATCAGCTCTCGGGGGGACAGCAGCAGAGGGTGGCGATCGCAAGGGCGGTCGTAAACAACCCGAGGATGATACTGGCAGATGAACCAACCGGGAACCTGGATACGGCAACCAGTTACGAGATAATGAAGATATTCAAAGAACTGAACGAACAGGGAAAAACAATAGTAATGATAACGCACGAAGAAGACATAGCTTCCCGGTCAAAGAGAATAATAAACCTCAAGGACGGGGAGATCGTAAAGGACAGCCCGAACGACCCGATTTAGCTCCGCCGACGCTCGCGAGGGGCTCTAATCAGTCCTCTTCCGGCATCATCACGAATTCTGGATAGGCCTCGATGCCGAGCTCGCCCACGTCTTGGCCGATGTTCTCGACATCCTCTGAAACCCGTAACCCCATGGTCCGGTCGATGACAAACCACAACAGCATCGAAAGGCTAAACACAAACACGCCGATGGCCAGAATGCCGATGATCTGAGCAGAGAGGCTTCCACCGGCGGCGATGCAGACCGCCAACGTCCCCCAGATGCCAGTGCAGAGATGAACGGGGACAGCACCCACAACGTCGTCGATCTTTATCATTTCAAAACCCCTCATAGACAGCAGGCAAACCATGCCCCCGATCGCTCCAATCACCACTGCCCAGTAATGCTGGACAATATCCGGCGCCGCGGTGATCGCGACGAGACCAGCCAGAGCACCGTTAAGCCCGGCGAACAGATCGACACGGCCCAGTATGGGCCGGGAGAGAACCAGAGCCGCCAGGACCCCGGCCGCCGCGGCCAGGTTGGTGTTGGAGAAGATATTGCTCACCGCCACGGCGTCGAGTGCGCCGCTTAGGGCCAGCTGCGAACCTCCATTGAAGCCGAACCAGCCGAGCCACAGGATGAAAACGCCGAGAGTGACAACCGGAACATTGGATGGAGGAGTCGACTTGACGCTGCCATCAGGCCGGAACTTGCCCGAGCGAGGCCCAACCATGATAGCTCCCGCAAGCGCCGCCCAGCCTCCTGTGGAGTGAACCACGGTGGAACCGGCGAAGTCCTTGAACCCCAATTCAGCCAACCAGCCCCCTGCCCAAGTCCAGGCGCCAACGACTGGGTAAATGAACGCAGTCAACACAGCGATGAAAACGAAGAAAGACCACAGTTTCACACGCTCGGCCAGAGCGCCCGAGACAATGGAGGCCGTGGTCGCCACGAACACCATTTGGAAGAACCAGTTCGACATCGCCGAGTAGCCGCTCTCAACGACGGCCGCGGTGGCCGCTTCCTCGCCGCCGAGCAGCGCCACTTCATCTGCGGTCGTGCCGTACAGGAATTTGAGCGAACCAAACCAGTCGCCCGGTTCGACTCCGACATACATGATGTTGAAACCGATCAGGTAGTACGCCAGTCCGGCAATGGAGTAGAGGCCAATGTTCTTCAGGCAAATGACCGAAGCGTTTTTCGTCCGCACCGAACCCGCCTCGAGCATTGTGAAGCCTGCCGCCATCCACATCACGAGAGCACCCCACACGAGGAACCCAAAAGTGTTGAGGACAAACTGCGCTTCGCCCTCGATGGCGGCCCGCGCGGGTGTGGGCAATAAAGCGCAGATCAGCAGAATCGCGACAATGCCGAATCTAGTCACAACCCAAGTGGCGACACGCCGACGGTTCTTAAATAACCGAAAGTCATGGACGATCATAGCTGCTTCTTACTTACAAAGAAAAGGGGCCTCAGAAAATATAGCCCTTTGCGGCGTTCATGTTAAGATTAAGCCCGAAATAATTATAGTTGTATCTGGCTATACTTATAATACGCGTAAAAGTTTACAGAAAAGTGAGACCACGTCAACAAGAAGCAAGCGACGGAAACAAGCGAGGGACTACCTTGATTCGACCAAGAACAGTATAGGTCTAGCAATGCATATAAATCCCTTTGAAAAATACTTCCGATTCCGTACAATCAAACCCAAATCAGGGTTTGCGCTTAATAGTTAAACAGGCAACTCAAGAGGAAGTTAGAATGTCAAAAATAACCAAGATAAGAGCAAGAGAAATACTGGATTCAAGGGGAAATCCAACGATAGAGGTAGAAGTAGACTGCTCAGACGGAGCTTTCGGCCGGGCGATGGTTCCCTCGGGGGCATCGACCGGAGAGCATGAAGCGCTTGAGCTTCGGGACCAGGAGAAGAACAGGTACATGGGAAAGGGGGTTTTGGGAGCGGTAAAAAATGTCCACGACATGATAGCTCCGCGCCTTGAGGGTCTTGATGTGCACAACCAGGCCCTGATAGACCGCACCATGATAGAACTTGACGGAACGGAAACAAAATCCCGTTTCGGAGCAAACTCCATACTGGGAGTATCGCTTGCCTCGGCGAGAGCGGCCGCAAACTCCGAGGGAGCCTCCTTTTTCAGCTATCTCGGAGGCAAGGAAGCCGATATCCTCCCCGTACCGCTTATGAACATAATCAACGGCGGCGCTCACGCGGACAACAACCTAGATTTTCAGGAATTCATGATAGTTCCCCACGGTTTTTCCACCTTCCGGGAAGCCCTTCGGGCGGGAGTGGAAACCTTCCACGCACTTAAATCCATACTCAGCACCAAGGACCTCTCGACAGCCGTAGGAGACGAAGGAGGTTTCGCACCTTCTCTGGGATCAAATGAAGAGGCGCTCGAATGCATAATAGAGGCTATATGGAAAGCCGGATACAGCCCAGCGGAGCAGATATCAATAGCGCTTGACGTAGCTTCAAGCGAGTTCTTCCGCGAGGGAAGTTATCATGTGGAGCGAAAAACCGTGCCGGTTGCCGGTTTAATCGAAATATACGAGGAATGGATAAAGAAATACCCTATCGTTTCGATAGAAGACCCTCTGGATGAAAACGACTGGGAAGGCTGGAAGACGCTTACGGAGAAAATAGGTTCCGACGTACAGCTTGTCGGAGACGATCTTTTTGTAACGAACACGAAGAGACTCTCAGATGGGATAGACTCGGGAGTGGCAAACTCCATACTAATAAAGGTAAACCAGATAGGAACGCTTACCGAAACCCTGGAAGCTATTGAGATGGCCAAGCGGGCGGGTTATAGTTACATAATATCCCATCGCTCGGGAGAAACAGAGGACTCGACGATAGCGGATATAGCAGTTGCCACAAACGCCGGTCAGATAAAAACCGGGTCGGCGTCCCGAAGCGACAGAATAGCAAAGTACAACCAGCTTCTGCGCATAGAGGAGGAGCTTGGGGAAAAAGCACGGTTCGGGAATGAAAAGACGGCGCTTTGGAGCAGTTAACGATGTCGGGAAAAACTCTTTTTGACAAAATCTGGGAATCGCACCTCGTGCATGAAGAAGAAGGCAAGCCTTCCCTTCTCTATATAGATCTTCACCTCGTTCACGAAGTTACCTCTCCCCAGGCGTTTGAAGGGTTGAGGATTACGGGACGAGAAGTAAGAAGGCCGGACCTTACTTTCGCCACGATGGATCATAACGTGCCGACCACCGACCGCAGCGGACCCATTTCGGATCCCATATCCGCAAAACAGATAGAAGCCCTGCGGCAAAACTGCAAGGATTTCGGAGTAACCCTCTTCGGAATAAGAATAAACAAACAATCCCAAGGTATAGTGCACGTTATCGGTCCCGAACTCGGCCTTACAAAACCCGGGATGACCATAGTGTGCGGAGACAGTCACACTTCCACTCACGGAGCGTTCGGAGCGCTCGCCTTCGGTATAGGAACAAGCGAAGTGGAGCATGTCCTGGCAACGCAGTGCTTAAGACAGAACCGTCCGAAGGTGTTTGAAATAAGGGTCGAGGGCGAACGCCAGTACGGGGTTACCGCAAAGGACATAATCCTGGGCATAATCGGACATATAGGAACCGCGGGGGCCACCGGGACCGTGGTGGAATACCGAGGAGAGGCGATAGAGGCGCTTTCCATGGAAGAAAGGATGACGGTGTGCAACATGTCGATAGAGGGAGGAGCCAGGGCCGGAATGATAGCGCCCGATCAAAAAACCTTCGAGTACGTTAAGGGCCGCCGGTATGCGCCGAAAAACAGCAATTACGAAAAAGCCCTCGAGCACTGGCGGAATCTCCGCACGGACCCCGACGCCGTTTTTGACAAATCAGTCACTCTTGACGCCCGCAAGATAGCACCACAGGTAAGCTGGGGAACCAACCCGGGGATGGTAACGGACGTAACTTCAAGAGTGCCCGATCCCGTGGAGTGCGAAGATTCAGGCAAGAGAAAATCAATGGAACAGGCTCTTGAATACATGGACCTCAAGGCAAACACCCCGATAACGGACATACACGTTGACAGGGTGTTTATAGGTTCCTGCACGAATTCCAGAATGGAAGATCTCATGGCGGTTGCGAAGCTCGTAAAAGGCAGGAAAGTAGCCGACGGAGTAAACGCAATGGTGGTTCCGGGTTCCCAGCTTGTAAAGAAAAAGGCGGAGGAAATGGAACTTCACAAGATATTTACCGAAGCCGGATTTGAGTGGCGCGAGTCGGGATGCAGCATGTGTCTTGGAATGAACCCAGACATACTGGCCCCCGGGGAAAGATGCGCCAGCACATCCAACAGAAATTTCGAGGGCCGCCAGGGGAAAGGGGGAAGAACCCATCTGGTAAGCCCCATAATGGCAGCCGCAGCGGCAATCGCGGGACATTTTGTGGACGTGCGCGGATGGGAGATGGAAAAGGGGATCTGAACTATGGAGAAACTTCAAAAGGTATCGGGAACAGTAGCCGCTCTTGACAGAATGAATGTCGACACCGACCAGATAATCCCCAAGCAGTTCCTAAAACGCATCGAGAGAACAGGGTTCGGGGAATTTCTGTTTTTCGACTGGAAATATAACGACGACGGGACCTTAAACGAGGATTTCGAGCTCAATCAGACAAGATACGCGCACTCCTGCATACTTCTGACCCGGGAGAATTTCGGAAGCGGAAGCTCCAGGGAACATGCCCCCTGGGCTATAAGGGAAGCGGGGTTCAGGGTAATTCTGGCTCCCTCCTTCGCAGATATTTTCTACAACAACTGTTTTAAGAACTCGATACTTCCCATAGTCCTCTCCAAAGACAGAACGGATGAATTATTCCGCCTTGTATTGGAAAATGAAGGTTATTCCCTTGAGGTTGACTTGGTTGAAAAATCCGTAACGGGGGAAGGGGTAAGCTTTTCATTCGAGATAGACAATTTCAAAAGAAAAGTGCTTCTTGAAGGGCTTGACGACATATCGCAGACCCTTGAATTGGAAAACAGCATAGAAAAGTATGAAAAGCTTTTCATGAAGGAAAGAGAGTGGGTTCTTCCCGACGAGCGGAAAAGCCCTTAATTACCGTCTGATCTCCCCGTTTCTTATCTCCTGAAAAAAAGATTGCCCAGAAGCGTGAGCAGGATGCTCAGCACTATGCAGGTTACGATCGGAAAATAAAAACTGAAGTTCTCTCTTTTGATCCTTATATCTCCGGGAAGTTTCCCGAAGAAATCAAGTTTCGCCACATAAGGCAGCATGACTCCGAGCGCTATTAGTACCGCACCGAGAATGATTATGATTCTTGCGGCTTCACTTACGTTCACGCAAAAAAAGATAACCGCATAAAAACAATTGAGAAATTCTCCGTGGTTTCAAAGTTTCTCCAAACATTCGCAATTGATGGTCCCCGACACCAATTGCGCTCCAAATGTTTCTTGGTAATAATAGGAAAATCTAAAGCTTTATTTTAGTGGTACTAATAACCTCTCAGGAGAAAACCAGATGAAATACAGAAAAACGTTTCTAGTCTTGGCCATGATAGTCGCGGGATTTTTTATAATTTCCTGTGGAAATGATAATGATGAAACCCTTACCATACTTTACTGGCAGGCTCCTACCATAACCAATCCTTATCTTGCCGGCGGGACTAAGGATGTTGACGCTAGTGCTCTGATCCTAGAGCCCCTGGCTAACTACGATGAGGAAGGAAGGCTAGTACCTCGCCTGGCCGAGGAAATTCCGACCGTGGAGAATGGCGGCATATCAGAAGATATGACCACGATTACCTGGAAACTCAAAGAAGGGATCCTCTGGTCCGATGGCACCCCTCTAACGGTTGAAGATGTTATCTTTACCCACAGATACCTTTGTTCTCTACCAACAGCGGAAGATGTGTGTGATCCCATAGGGAGCGTGGGCGCTGTCGAAGATTCCTCACTCAGCATCAGAATTAGCTTCACCGCCCCCATAATCTATCCATATACTCTCTTTGTCGGGGCCTCTTCTCCTGTCCTGCAAAAAGCGCAGTTTGCAAACTGCACCGGGGAGGCAGCTCAGGGATGCCGTATGGAGAACCTGCACCCCGTTGGCACGGGGCCTTATAAAATCACCGATTTTACAATCAGTGAATCTGATGCCGAGACTACCTCGGTTCTTACCTATGAAACCAACAGACATTTCCGCGCAACTGACCGACTATTCTCCAAAGTGGTAATAAAAGGCGGCGGAGACGCCGTCGCTGCTGCGCGGGCCGTTCTGGAGAAAGGCGAAGCCGACTATGCCTGGAACCTGCAAATAGATCCTCAGACTCTCGGATCTTTCCAGGAAATCGGCAAGGCAACAGTTCAGCCAGCCTTCGCCTCCCTTGTTGAGCGTCTGGTAGTAAACTTCTCTAATCCCGATCCAGCACTCGGAGACCGGCGCTCCGAGTGGTCAGACGGCAATAACCCTCACCCCTTCCTGACCGACCCGGAAGTGCGCAGGGCCCTGTCTTTAGCCATTGACCGGGGACATATCGTCGAGCAGCTATACGGCGCCGCGGGCAAAGCGACCTGCAATATGATTTCGGCTCCTCCCCAATACGCTTCGCCAAATAACGAAGGCTGCCTGACCCAGGATATCGAGGAAGCAAGAACCCTGCTTGATCAGGCCGGATGGATACCAGGTGACGACGGCATCCGGGAAAAAGATGGAGTTCGCCTGAAAATTCTTTACCAGACCTCTACCAACTCGGTTCGCCAAGGCACCCAGGAACTGATTCAGAAATGGTGGAGGAATATAGGGGTGGAAACCGAGCTGAAGAACATTAACGCGGGTGTTTTCTTCAGCAGCGATCCGGACAATCCCGACAATCTCTGGAGATTTTATGCCGACATTGAAATGTATGCCAGCGGAAGATTATCCATTGATCCGCAGAGCTATCTGTCAAGCTGGCTGGCTACGGAGATTCCCAGCTCCGAAAACGACTGGCTGGGCGGCAACTCATCCCGCTGGTTTAATCAAAAGTACGATGATCTCCACGAGGAACTGAAGCGAACCCCTATCGGCCCTGATCGCGAAAACCTGGTCATCCGAATGAATGACATGCTGGTTCAGAACCATGTAGTAATTCCACTGGTTCAACGCGCCTTCGTCTCGGCTTTCAGTAACGACCTGAAGGGAGTACGGGTAAACGGATGGGATTCCGAACTGTGGAATATCCATGAGTGGTACCGGGAGTAACGCGACCCTCTTTCACACAGCAGACTCGGAACTTGGATTCCACATATAAGCCGGCAAGCACGGCCAAGCGGTTCTCCGCTGCCGATGCTCTGCTGTTTTCTGCACGCAGGTGACAGCCCGCTCTAAGCAATCCTCTCTGATGTGACTTCTTCCCAGTTGAGACTGTACGGGCTTGAAATTAAATACCGGGTCAAAATAGTGTTATAATTTAAATGGGTTGGTTTTACAGGAGATTTGGGAAACAGGAAAAGGAGAGAAACCTTTTAAATGAGCGGATTCGGTCTTTCGCAGACCCCTAATGTAGTACAAAAGCAAAAGCTCATACTCACGCAGCATCTCAGGCTTTTTCTAAGCCTGGTACAGATGAACACGGTTGAACTCAGGGAATACCTTGAGGAACAGCTCATAGAAAATCCCGCCTTGGAAGAAGATCCGGATTCATCTCTGGAGGCGGAGAAAGAAGATCCGGGAGAATCCCTTCTAAATGAGCTCGGTCCGACGGAATCCGACTATCCGGTACCCGAAGAGTTCTCCGCGGAAACAAGCGAGGAAACCACTTGGGAAAACCAGATCCCTAGTCAGAATTCCCTGTTCGAGCATCTCCACTGGCAGTTGTCAATGACCGATTTCAGCGAACTGCAAAAGCAGATAGCTTCGCTTATCATCGGCAACATAAACGAAGACGGATACCTTGAGATCGAATTTGAGGAGATAGCAAGACTGCTTGAAGTAACAGGCTCGCCTGAGGAAGACGGTGACCGTATGGAAGAGATAATACGGATAGCCGAGAAGATACGCACCACGTTTGATCCCATCGGAATTGGTTCCCGCTCCCTCTCCGAGTGTCTCGCCGCACAGGCTCTGGATCTCGGTTACGAAAGGGAAAGTCCCCTTATGCGGACAGTAGAGAGCCATATCGATGATCTCGGCATAAAAGACTACGAGAAGATCTGCACCGATCTTGACATAAGCAGAGAAGAGGTACTGGAAATTGAAGCCGTAATAACTTCACTTGAACCAAAACCCGGGCGACCTTATTACACTAAAGACGCGACTAGAAACATCGTTCCCGACTTCTACGTGTACAAGGTGGGGAATGACTTGCAGATGCAGTCAAACAGGAGTTTTCCGAAACTCAGAATAAGTTCCTACTGCAAAAAGATTCTCTCCGACCACGCGAACCTAACGGGAGAAACTACGGACTATCTGCGGGAAAAAATCGAAGTGGCCCAGAGAATCGTCCGCTGTATCGAAGAGCGGGAGACTACAATACGCAAAGTTATGGAGAAGATCATCGATGAGCAAAAGGAGTTCTTCGATCACGGCAGTGCTCACATAAAACCCCTAAAGCTAAAGGATGTGGCTGATACGGTGGGTATTCATGAATCAACAGTGAGCCGTATAACAAGCAGGAAATACATACAATGCCCCCAAGGAGTGATAGAACTTAAAAAGCTTTTCTCAAGAGGAGTCCGCTCATCTAACGGACAAAAGGTTTCACTTGAAAAGATAAAATCAATGATCAGGGAAATAGTTGATGAAGAACCGGCCCAGTGTGCGTTCTCGGATGAAGATATATCCAGGATACTCTCCATGAAAAACATAAAAGTCGCGAGAAGAACAGTTGCAAAATACAGAAAAGTACTTGGCATACCCAGTTCATCAAAAAGACTCTCAAAGGAGGTTTGAACCATGAAAACCGATATCATCACGAAGAACATTCCCGACAAAAGAAAGTCGGAACATTTCAAGCGTTACGCAATGAAGAAAATGCCAAAGCTCCAGAGATACATAGACCCGGAGAGAAACCCATCTGAAGCGAGAATAGTTCTTTCAGCGGAAAAACTCAGAAACAATGCGGAGATAACAATCAGTTCAGGCCCCTTAAAGGCTGCCGCTTCGGTAGAAACAGAGGAAATGCATTCAGCCATAGACAAGCTTTTCGACACGATCATAAAGCAGCTGCGAAGAAGGACAGACAAGCAGGTGAGCCTGAGAAGAAGAAGCGTCTCGAAGACCCCTTCCGCCGCACGCGCGCAAAGGGCCGAAACGGAAAACAATCTGAGAGTAGATCACCAGCACCTTAGCCCAAAGCCCATGAGCGTTGCGGAGGCATTGCTGCAGCTTGACGCGTCCGAAGAGGATTTCGTGGCTTTCAGAAACAGCGAAACGCTTGAGATGAACGTCGTTTACAAAAAAACCGATTCCAAGAAGGTAGGACTTCTTACCCCGTGACTGCGGAAGAAGAAAAGTGAAAATCTCTGAATGCCTGGAGAAAAATTCCGTATTTCCCCAGCTCGTTTCGACGACAAAACCGGACGTGCTGCGGGAGCTTTCGGAAAAAGTGGCAGAAGCCTTACCCAGGCTTAATGTACAGAGACTAAACGAAACCCTGGTTGAACGAGAGAGGCTGTGCAGCACGGCTATTGACTCTGGAGTGGCGATTCCACACGTAAAACTCCTTGATATTCCGGATATAACCATAGCTTTTGCCAAAAGTGAAACAGGGGTTGACTTCGACTCGCTGGACGGAGAAAAAACCTATCTTTTCGCCATTTTGATAACCCCTGAGAACTGCCCTACGGAAACCCGGATAACCCTGCTTGCGCGGATATCCAGGATACTCGGGCAAAACAACGTAAGGTCAAAGCTTATTGCGTCAAAGGAGGCTTCTGATATTTATAACCTTCTGATTGAAGAAGATGAAAAACTCTGAAAACAGCCACTCCCTCTCGGTCGGGGACTTTTACGAAAAGTTCGGAGAAAAGCTCTGTCTTGAATCTATTTCCGGGGAAACCGGGCTTGAAAGGCGCATTGTTTCACCAAGCGCCAAGAAACCGGGATTAAGGATGATAGAAGAGAAAATAGAACTCGAGAACGGAAATATACAGGTGCTCGGCAGAACGGAAATCTCCTATATAAACGGGTTTCCCGACAGAACCCAGAAAAAGATAATATCAAATCTTCTGTCAAACGATATCCCCTGCTACGTACTCTCAAAGGGATCTCGCCCGGAAGAATCCTTTACCGAGCATTTTCGAAAAAAAGGGGTGCCGCTTTTCAGAACAACCCTGGGCACGGGGAAATTCATAACCATTCTCAATGAACTGCTCGCCGAGGAATTCGCAACCTGCATAACGGTTCACGGAGTGCTTCTGGACGTGCATCATACGGGAGTCCTGATTCTCGGTAAAAGCGGAATCGGGAAGAGCGAATGCGCAATTGACCTCATAATACAGGGTTCCAAGCTTATTGCGGACGACGTAGTCGAAATAAGGAAGATAGGCTCCCAGACACTCGTTGGAATTGGCCCCGAGAACATAAGGTACCTTGTGGAAGTAAGGGGAATAGGCATAGTGAACATAAAGGACCTTTTCGGAACCACCTGCGTTATGGAAAAAAGAGATATCGACATGGTTATAGAACTTCACCGGTGGGACTCCGAAACGGAATACGATCGCTTAGGCCTGGACACGAAAACATACTCCATACTCGACATAGAACTGCCTTACGTTGTGCTCCCCGTGAGTCCGGGAAGGAACATGGCGTCCGTAATAGACGTGGCCGTGCGAAACCAGATACTTAAGGAAACCGGCAGGAAAATCGAGATTCCAACCGGCACCCGGGAATAATGGAACGAATAATAATACTGAGCGGACTTTCCGGTTCGGGAAAAAGCGCAGCGGCAAAAGTGCTTGAAGATCTGGGGTTTTTCTGCGTCGACAATCTACCTCCCGAGCTTCTTTTCTCTTTTATCGACCTTTGCGGGAAATCTCTTACGCAGATAAAAAAAGCGGTCGCAGTCGTTGATATACGGATACCGGTAAAAGATACACTTTATGATTTCGAAAAAGTGCTGGAAAAGATAAGGAAATCGGCCGAAAAGGTCGACCTTGTGTTCCTTGAATGCTCGGATGAAACGATCGTTAAGAGATACAAGGAAACAAGGAGAATTCATCCGCTTGGAAACAAGAAGACGCTTACCGAAGGAATATCAGAGGAAAAGCGGATCCTGGCAGACATACGAGAGCTCTCGGACAAGCGCATAGACACAAGCAACCTCAGCGTTCACGATCTAAAAGCAATCATAACAAAAATTGCCGGGACAACTGGCAAGCAGACCCCTCTTATTACCCTTCTCTCTTTCGGCTACAGGTACGGGGTTCCTGAGGATGCGGACCTGGTTTTCGACGTTCGCTTTCTGAAAAATCCCCATTTTACAGAATCCCTGAGGGACCTTGACGGAACCAGCAGCGAAGTAGTGGACTTCGTCATGTCGGATAAAGCTTCGCCGGAGTTTCTGGAGAAACTGTGCTCTTTTCTGCGCTTTTTAATCCCGAAATATTCCGAGGAAGGGAAATCATATCTTACTCTGGGGATAGGCTGCACGGGAGGGAAGCACCGCTCGGTAGTCATGGCCAACGTTCTCGGCGAAAACCTTTCCGAATACTCCGCGATTATTAGACACAGAGATATAAATAAGCTATAAAAGTCCTATGTTTTCCATAGTAGTGATCACGCACGGCGAGCTCGCAAAGGAGCTTGTATCAGCGGTGAATTTCATTCTGCCCGAAAAACCCAGGGTCAAGATGACCGCGGTCTCAATAGACGCCTCAAAAGACTCAAAGGATTTTGAAAAAAAGGTAAGGGCCTCAGTTGATACCGTTGACGAAGGAGACGGGATACTGCTTGTAACGGACATGTTCGGAGGAACCCCCTCCAACATAAGCCTGATGTTCCTTGAAAGCGGTAAAATGGAGGTGATTTCAGGAGTGAATCTGCCGATGCTTTTAAAACTCGGCACCGTCGAGGAGAAAACCACTCTAAAAGAAGCAGTTCAGCTCGCGGCCAAGGCGGGAAGAGACAACATAATAGTGGCAAGTGAACTTCTTAGTAAAAACGGTTAGAATACGCTTGAGAGGACGCTTAAATGGACGTACACACACTTGATGCCGTAATCGAGATGTACACGAACCACCTCCTTCAGGGCGAACTTGAAGGGTTTCAGATTGAGATATCCCCCGAGATAAAGGATGAAATCGCAGCAATAGCCCTTTACCTCGATTCAAAGACCGTCAGGGCTTCCGGAGAGATAGAAGAGTTCTACGAAGGGTACAAGAGGGCTGCGTTTGACGTGCTTTCCTTCATGGGAGTTGAATTTTTTGAAGACAGGGAAAATAAACTGATCAGGATAATGAAGTCTAACTACGACTCCGATCTTCAAGAAGAGCTTAAAAAGAATATCTGGGGATAAAGCAGCCTCCCCCGTAAAATTCCCGGCCCCCGTTATGGATTTTCAGAATTCGTTTGATCATTTTGTCTTCGACCTAGATGGGGTTATATATTCCGGAGAAAAAGCCATCGGCAACTCTCCCGGGGTGGTAGAGGCATTAAGAAAGAATAAAAAGGAGATACGCTTCATAACCAACAACCCCTCGCGGAGTCCATCTGACTACGCCGATAAACTCAGGATACTCGGAATTCGCTCGCACGATAGCGAGTTCGTAACCTCCCCGATGGCAACCACTTCTATGATAAGTGAGAACCTTTCATCGAAGAAATGGAAAACAGTCTTCATAGCCGGAAGCAATTACCTAAAGAGCGAAGTAAGAAAAACGGGACTGGTTGAGGTTTCGGGGAATGATTCTCTCAGCGCAGACCTCGTGGTGATAGGAAGCCACCCGGGATTTAACCTTGAGGAGATAAAAACCGCTTCCATGGCAATCGGGAACGGAGCAGACTTCATTGGTACAAACGCAGATCTCTTCTATCCTTGCGAACACGGCCGGGCCCCCGCGACAGGAGCCCTCCTCGCATCGGTGGAAGCCGCATCGGGAAAGAAGGCGGTCACAGCCGGAAAGCCCGGGAAATACATGTTTGATCTTCTGGAGAAAAGCGGAGTGGCGCCGACGAAGAAAACCCTTCTGGTCGGAGACAGTCTTCGAACCGACATTGCCGGAGGGGAAAAAACGGGGTACAGCACGGCACTTGTAATGACCGGAGTTACTAAAAAAACCGACCTAAAGGACAATGCAATAAAACCCGATTTTATTCTTGAGAATGTCTCTTTTCTTTTAAAACCGCTATGATGGAAAGGTCGCGAATAAAAGCAGTTGTATCACTTAGCCGAAACTTAACCTTTGGATGTTGACTTTTGGTAACCGGGGTGTAGCTTTTGGTTGAAGATTTTTCCCGCCGGAGGTAACCATGCTCAAATTTATCAAAAAAGACGATGAAGACTCCCACTACCCGCTAGACATCTCCGACATGCTTGACGAGGATGATGGGTTTGAGGATGAGTTCGCGGATGAATTCGACGAGCTTTTCGAAGAAGTGAACTATCTTTATTACGATGACGATTCCGAGGATACTACAGGGGAAGAGAAAAGAAAGAGAGTACTTCACTGAGTGATAACCCCCGCCGGGAACGTAAAGCTGATCTTCCTTAAGAAGAAATTCCCGTACCGGGCCCCTAAAACCCGATTCACTAAGAACTAAGCTGTGCCTAGATTTAGAATTTCACATGCCATTTCCAAACCGGAAATATGCAAATTGACCTAAATCTGTTTGTATATTCTCAGCAATCACCCTTGCGATTGCGGCACTAAATACCGCAATCGCAGGATATAAGTCTCATTTTCAACAAGGAAGATGAATTTTCTTCCTTATTATTTCATCAGAAGTACATGCGCGTAACCACACCGAAAGTACGGGGCTGACCCACTCTGTAGGCAAGGCGGGCCCGTCCTCCCCGCTCGCGGTCAAACGAAAGTCTAACGTTTTCATCCGTAATATTCTTCACGTAAACCGTAAACTCGATATTGTCATATACCAAGCCCGCGGAAAGGTTAAACAGGTGGTATGGATCAAGCAGCAGATCAACCTCCGTAGTCTGGTCGGCAGGGATACCGGAATATGGAAGATTATGGGAGAACACTCCCCTGCCAGGTATCTGATCGCCTGACTGCGTGATGCTGTCGCCCACAAACTGCCATGAAGCCGAGAGGAAACTTTCACTGGCACTCAGAAGACCCGGTAAAGTGTAAGTGGCGGATCCTGAGATCTGCCAGTCCGGAACAGAAGGTATGCGGTTACCCTCTTCTATCCCCTCAACCACACCTCCATCTGCCGTTCTGATAGTGGAATCAAACTCTGCTTCCAGATAGCTTCCGGCAAAAGCAAGCAAGAGAGATCTTGTAGGCTGAATAGACAGCTCAAGTTCCGCTCCCGCAGTGTGAGATTCGGGCACGCTGACTGTAACACGGGAAGAGCAGGGTCCCGCATCAACGTTTACACCCAGATTCTCAATGTCGGTATAAAAAACCGAGCCGTTGAATGTAACCTTCTCAAAGGAGGACTTAAACCCGACCTCATAGTTCCAGAGAGTCTCATCCTCAAATTCCTGATATCCCCGGAAAGTATCATAAGCATCCCCGCAAAGAAGCTGGTTAAGCGGATCATTGATTCCGCCGAGACGAAAGCCCCGGGAAACCTGAGCATTTACACTAATGTTATCGTTAGCATCGTAGCTCACCATAAACCGAGGTGTAAACCCGTCGGAAGAAACCGTAACGTCCTGATTCTGGGCATCAGCATTAGAGAAACCCCCACCGGATCTGAAAGTCTTATCCTCTTCCCAGTCATACCAGCGCAAACCCGCCGTCAAACCAAGACGGTCGAGCAGCTTATAGGTCGCCTCGCCGAAGAGCGCTATCTGTCTTAAATCATATGTCAGATCTGAATTATAGGGCGAGTCCACAGCGTCAGGGAAATTGGTGTCAGCCGAAGGTATAAATAACGCATCATACCCTGGAGTCGGCAAACGTTGAGAATAGTCACGCTCCAGATCGGAGTAGAAAACACCCGCAAGCCACTGAAACGCGCCTTCATTGTTTGAACTCAAGCGAAGTTCATGGGTCATCTGTTGAAGGTCGGTAGTGTCTCGCAGATTGGATGGGGTTGCCACCTTATCCTCTGGAAATCCAATGTCCACACTCACGCTTCCGGTAAGAGCACTCGCATCGCGACTTACAAGCAGATCGCGGTCTATATAGCTTGCCGAGTATGTAACGTCAAAGACGTCTTCGATGCTCCAGTTTACCACGGTGTCAAAAATCAGAGTTTCATCTTCAAAAGTCTCGTCAAGCAGCAAGAATTGTTCTCTCTCCCCAAGCGTGATCGGGGTACGTATTGCGGCATCGGTGTAGGGATTCGCGAAAAGATTAAATACCTCGTCGCGGTTAAAGCCTCCAAGATCAATCTTCTGATATACAACTCGCGGGGTGATGGACAAGTACTCGGTCGGTTCCCATAAAAGGGAAATACGCCCGCCGTGACGGGTGCCGTCGTTTACATCTTCATCCACGGAGCTACCTTCCTTGTGCGCATCGATAAAACCGCCATATCTGGTCCCGTAAGCAACCAGTCGAACGGCAGCATCTTCCCCTAAGGGAACATTGAGGGCCGTTTTCAGATGACCTCCTAGAGAACCTTCATCAAGATAATTTCCATCAATCTCGACTTTAATTTCGTTTTCACCTAAAAGCGGCTGATTGGTTATATAACGAACGGTACCGCCGATCGAGCCTGATCCGAAAAGTGTTCCCTGCGGTCCTCTCAGGGTCTCCACACGGTTAAGATCGAAAAGATCAATATCAGGAGTAAAAAGCGATAAGGATATAGGGGTTTCGTCAAGATAGACTCCGACCTGCTCCTTTACGCCGGGCTGATCCCGCACTATCTGTCCGGAAGAAATGCCGCGAATTGTGACTACGCTTTGGCCCGGCCCGAGGTTCTGTATGGAGAGTCCGGCAACGTTGCGGGAAAGATCCTCCAAGTCGGCGGTGTTAAGGCGCTTTATATCGTCTTCCGATTGAACATTCAGAGAAAAAGGCACGTCCTGAGCAAGCTGAACGCGCTTGGTGGCGGTCACGACCATTCTCTGAAGCGTATAACTGCCTTCCTCTACCGCACTGAGATTTTCTTCTTGTTCATCTTGTCCCTCCTGCGCAACAGCACTCAGGGAAAAACCAACGCAAACTAAAGAAACAAAGGCCAAGATAACTACACTGAGTCGAGTTCCAAAATCCATCTTCAAAACCTCCTTGAAATCATCTGTTTGTCTCAATTATAGTACTGCCGACTACACAACCTACCCCCCCCCCTTTCCATTCTAACACATTTGTTTTGGGATTTGCTAGAAAAAATGCCCAGGGCCGGACTCGAACCGGCACGGGAGATACTCCCGAGGGATTTTAAGTCCCTTGCGTCTACCAATTCCGCCACCCGGGCATTACGCTGAACGGAGTTCAGAACTGGAGGCGGCGCCCGGAATCGAACCGGGGTATGACGGTTTTGCAGACCGTTGCCTTACCTCTTGGCTACGCCGCCCCTGCAACATTGGATTTTAAATTTTACCGAAAAAAAAAGTTTTGTGAATTTGGCGAGCGGCAGATTCAAATTCCCTTACGACTCCGGATTGATTTCGAAGCTTCCATCAATAATCGCTTTTCCCGACAGAAAGACTCTTTTCTCAAAAAGCCTTGTATTAACGAGACCTCCTCTTTCTGACGCCTGATAGCCCGTGAGTTCTTTTTTCCCGAGCCTGCGACTCCAGAAAGGACAAAGACAGCAGTGAGCAGAGCCCGTAACCGGATCCTCCTCTATCCCGGCGTTAGGAGCGAAAAAACGCGATACGAAATCGTAGCGGTGAGAAGTTGAGACGCCCGTTATTATAAGTCCCCTGGAATCAAGCCTTCTGATGTGGGTTAGTTCCGGGACAGCCCTTCTTACCGTCTCCTCCCCCTCGTAAAGAGCTATGTAATCAAAGCGGTTTCTGCCCACGTAAAGAGGTATCTGGGAAATCGCCATAAGCAGGTCCTCCGGCATCTCAACTTCCCAAGGATCCTCCGAGGGAAAATCCATTTCTATGAGATCGCTTTTTCTCCTCGCGGTAAGAATCCCGCTTTTTGTGGAAAACACGGCGTCTTCTGTATCGGGAAGAATGCCGAGAGTGAAAAGAATATGGGCGCTTGCAAGGGTGGCGTGCCCGCAAAGGTCAACTTCCATCTTGGGAGTAAACCACCTGAGTTCAAAAGTACCGTCTTTTTCGAGAAGAAAAGCCGTATCTGAGAGATTTACCCGGGAAGCGATCTCCTGTTTTGTCCGATCCGGTATTTCTTTTTCAAGAATGCACACAGCGGCCGGATTACCGGAATTCGGTCCGTCGGTAAAAGCATCAACGGTATATACTCTCATCACACCGGGAGTCCCGACCCACCTCGGTGGCCAGGACGCCGCTTGAGAGTCAAAATAGCGTCTTTTATGCCAGAGAGCGTGAGAGGAAACATGTTGCCTTCGTAAAAATCGTTCAGCATGCCTATGCTTTCAGTCCACCTCCACTCATCTTGCGGCACGGGGTTAAGCCATACCGTAAAAGGATATTTCGCCTTTATCCTGTTAAGCCACAAAAGGCCCGGCTCATCGTTATTGTGTTCAACGCTTCCGTTGGGATACACAAGTTCCCACGGGGACATGGAGGCATCACCGACTATAACGCACTTGTAATCGCCGTTGTATTTGTTGAGTACCGAGAAGGTTGGGATCTTCTCGCTGAAGCGTCTTGCATTGTTTTTCCATACGGCCTCGTATATGCAGTTGTGAAAGTAGTAGAACTCAAGGTGCTTGAACTCATGCTTGGCGGCGGAGAAAAGCCTTGAGCAAAGCTCGACATGGTCTTCCATCGAACCTCCGACGTCAAAGAACATAAGAACCTTGACGTTATTCTTGCGCGAGGGAACAAATTCAAGGTCAAGCAGTCCCGCGTTTTTTGAAGTCCTGTCGACCGTCTTCTCAACGTCAAGCTCCTCCCCCACCCCCTCTCTCGTGAGAACCCTGAGCTTTCTAAGGGCCATTTTCATGTTCCTGACGTTTAATTCCACTGAATCGTCAAGATCGCGAAACTCCCTTTTGTCCCACACCTTGACGGCCCGCCTCTGCCTGCCTCCGTCCTGCCCTATTCGAACGCCGGCGGGATTGTAACCGTACGCACCGTAGGGAGAAGTGCCGCCCGTGCCTATCCATCTGTTCCCGCCCTGGTGGCGTTTTTTCTGTTTTTCGAAAATCTCCTTCAATCTCTCCATCAATTCTTCAAGCCCGCCCATGGAACGGATCATCTGCTTATCCTCTTCGGAGAGGACATTCTCAAAGTTTCTGCGCAGCCACTCAAGCGGAATCTGCATGAACTGCTCGGTATCGGCAAGCTGAGCCCCTCTGAAGTAAGCGGAAAAAAGCCTGTCGAATCTGTCCAGATGCCGCTCGTCCTTCACCATTACGCAGCGGCTTAGATAGTAGAAATCGGTCGTGTCATAACCGATCACGTCCCGGTCAAGGGCTTCGAGAAAAGTAAGATACTCTTTTAGTGTGACGGGAAATCCGTCGTTTTTAAGCAGCAGGAAAAAATCAAGAAACATGAACTTATCCCCTACCTTCTGAATCTTCGCCTAATCGCCTCGAGCATCTCGTAGTCCGCCTCGTTCTTGATAAGCGCACCCGAGTAAGGCGGAAGGCTCTCTTCAATATCCACTCCCGGGAGCTCCCCGGCGGCAACGCGGTCGGCCGCAAGCAGTTTTATCCAGTCTATAAGTTCGCTGGTGGATGGTTTTTTCTTAAGGCCGTCAACCTCCCTTACAGAATAAAAGAGGGTGAGCGCGTTATCCATGAGCTTTCGCTCGAGGTCGGGGTAATGAACCTTAACTATTTTCTCAAGAGTCTTGCGGTCGGGAAAAGCTATGTAGTGAAAAAAGCACCTTCTCAAAAAGGCATCCGGAAGTTCCTTTTCGTTATTCGAGGTAATTATCACTATGACTCTCTTAGCCGCTTTTACGGTTTTTTTGAGTTCGTAGCAATAAAACTCCATTCTGTCGAGCTCCAGAAGAAGATCGTTTGGAAACTCTATGTCCGCCTTGTCTATCTCGTCAATCAGAAGCACTACCTGCTCGGGACTCTCAAAAGCCTCCCAGAGCTTTCCTTTCTCTATGTAGTTCGAGATATCGTTTACTCTCTCATCTCCGAGTTGCGAGTCGCGAAGCCTGGCAACGGCGTCGTATTCGTAGAGGCCCTGCTGCGCGGTTGTGGTGGACTTTATGTGCCAGGTTATGAGTTGCTTTCCAAGGGCTTTTGCGACCTCAAACGCGAGCATGGTCTTGCCCGTTCCCGGTTCGCCCTTAACAAGAAGCGGACGCTCAAGCGTAATGGCCGCGTTAACGGCCACGGCTAAATCGTTTGTGGCTATGTAATTGTTTGTGCCTTTGAACTTCATTTTTCACCCACCAGTGGGGAATCGCAAAAAACCACCTATTTATTGAATACGATTGTCCTGTTTTTGTAAATCAAAATCTCCCGGTTTATATGGGACCAGATCGCATTTGAAAGAACCAGCTTCTCAAGATCCTGTCCCTTTCTTATGAGGTCGTCTATCGAATCATCATAATTAACCTTTATGACATCCTGCTCTATGATGGGTCCCGAATCGAGTTCTTCGGTTACGTAATGACAGGTTGCTCCAACCACTTTAACCCCTCTTTCATACGCGGAGTGATAAGGGCGCGCACCGGGAAAGGCCGGAAGAAACGAATGATGGATATTTATTATTCTGTTGCGGTAATGCGACACGAAATTCCCGGTAAGAATCTGCATATACCTTGCAAGCACTATGAAATCCACATCGTAGCTGCGAAGGAGTTCAAGCTGCTCTGCCTCCACTTCTTCCCTGTTGTCCGGAATGTTTTCGAACACGTAGAAATCCGCTCCATGAAGACCTGCCACATCCCTCAGGTCCGCATGATTGCTTATCACAAGGGGCATCTCAACATTCCATTCCCTGGCGCGGAGTCTGTAAATTATGTCCGAGAGGCAGTGGGGAAGCTTGGAAACGAAAACTGCCATGCGCGGTATGTCTCCCGTAAAGAAAACCTCGAATTTCATGTCGAGCTTCTTCGCCACTTTCTCGCGGAAGATTTCCTCCGTCTCCTCGCGGCAGAGAGTAAAGCCGTTCATTCCCCACTTGGCGCGGATAAAGGTCACCATGTCTTTCGTGTCAACACAATGCTGCAGCGCGTGGATATTACCCCCGTATTCGAATATAAAGTTGGTGACCGCGTGAACCAGACCGGGACGGTCCGGGGAATGCACCAGCAGAATTGCTTCTTCCTGTTTTTCCGACATTTTCAGTTAAAACCCGCCCTAGGTTCTTCTGATGGCTTCCGCCCGTAAGGCTAAGACCAAGGCTCCTTGTAGTAGTAGGTAAAGTTAGCGACCTTCGGCCGCTCCGTCCACCCTTTTTTTCTGTAAAAACCCCGCAGGTACGATGGCTTGTCCTTGCCGTTGGTCACCATCAGACGGTAAACATCCCTTTTTTTGCCCTCTTCCATTACCGCATCTATAAGCCGGCTCCCCGCCCCCATTCCGCTTGCCGAAGGACTTACGAACAGGTCCGAGACGTAGCCCTCGTAGCTTCCGAGCATAACGAACGGTACCCAGTGAACGGTAGTAAACCCGATAACCCCTCCCCCGGAATCACAGGCCACGTACATGGTGTGTCCTTCCGGGTCTCCATCGGCTCGAAGTATTAGATCCCGAATCGGAGACGACACTTCCTTAAGTGAAAGGAAGTTCCTTCTCTCAGACCAGCCAATCTCTTTCAGTATCAGGGCCATTGCCACCGCATCGTCGCCGGTGGCTTTTCTTACGGTGACTTTTTTCAAAGTTCTTCCTGCAACATCATTATTTTTTCTTTTTTCCCAAGGTTTCAACCAGAGCCTCGAGGCTCTTCAGGACCCCCGGGCTTCGCAGAATTTTCGGAAGTTCCCTGTCAACCTCGGCACAAGCTCCTTCTATATTCGCCACGACCTCGCGGCGAAGAGCCCTTTTAGAGAATGCGTAACCGGGAATAAGCGACGGACCGTACTGTCCCGCGAACTCAACGCAGTGAGAAAGAAGCTTGTCCGCTTCGTGGCTTTCATCGAAAAAACCGAGTCTGACGGCATCGCGGGGTTCGTAAAGAAAACCCGTTGTCATGACCTGCTGCGCAATTGCCGTACCCAGCACATAAAGCACGATCTGGGCTATCGCCGAAGGAATGGGAAAACCTATGGTGATTTCATTAAGACCGAATCTTGCCCCTGAATCAACGCATACCCTGTAATCGCAGCAGAGCGCCAGTATAAGTCCACCCGCTATCGCGTGACCGTTTACCGCCGCCACAACAGGTCTTTCATAAGTAAAGGCCCGGAGCAAGGCGCCGCGAAAAGACTTGTACCACTGCCAGATTTCCTCTTCGTCCCCAGTGCTGAAAAGCGAAAGATGGTACTTAAGGTCAAGACCGGCGGAAAAAGCCCTTTGAGAAGAAGTAAGCACCACGGGGCTTTCCGCGTGATCGCTCTCAAGCGTCGTGAAAGCCTCTTCAAGATCGCTGAAAAAGCCCTCGCCCATGACGTTCATCACGTTTGAGTTCATGCGCACGACCGCAACGTCACCAATTCTTTCAATTTCCCAGCTCATAATGTTCCTCACCTCGCATGAAAGTCGAAATCAGACCCTTTTGGCTCCCGAGAGGCGACTCCATGAATCCCTGAGGGAAACCGTTCTGTTAAAAACGAGAGCCCCGGGCTCTGAATCCACGGAATCAAGGATGAAATACCCCTTCCTCTCAAACTGGTAGTTAATCCCCTCTGGATTTGACACACTCACAAGAGCCGGTTCGGCCACGCAGTCTTCAAGAACCTGCAGGGAATCGGGATTTAGAAATTCGGTGAATTCTCTCTGCTTGTCGGCCATAGGATTGGGAACGGCAAAAAGTCTGTCGTAGAGCCTTACGGTCATCCTTGAGGCGTTCTTCGCGCAAACCCAGTGTATGGTACCTCTTACTTTCCTTCCGTCAGGCGCGCTCCCGCCTCTTGTGTCCGGGTCGTATTCACAGTGAACCTCGGTTACATCCCCGGTCGTCGGGTCGCGCTCGAAACCCACGCACCTCACTATGTAGGCGTAGCGCAGGCGCACTTCGGAACCGGGGGAGAGCCTGTAGAACTTTTTCGGCGGATCCTCCATGAAATCATCCCTTTCAATGAAAAGCTCTTTTGAAAAAGGAACCTTTCTTTTTCCCATGGAGGGATCTTCCGGATTGTTTACCGCTTCGAGTTCCTCTTCTGTATCTTCGGGATAATTAACTATCACCACTTTCAGCGGGTCAAGCACCGCCATAACCCTCTGCGCCCTCTTGTTAAGATATTCCCTCACGCTGTGCTCAAGGAGCTCCACATCTATAACGCTGTCCTGTTTCGTGATACCTATTTTCCGGCAGAAATCCCTTATCGACTCAGGCGTGTATCCTCTTCTGCGTAATCCCGAGATCGTGGGCATCCTGGGATCATCCCAACCGCTTACATATCCCTCGGAAACCAATTTCATAAGATTTCTTTTGCTAAGAACCGTGTAGCTGAGGTTGAGCCTCGCAAACTCGATCTGCTGGGAATGATATATGCCGAGCTGGGCGATAAACCAGTCGTAAAGAGGCCGGTGGTCCTCAAACTCAAGAGTGCAGAGTGAATGGGTGATGCCCTCAATGGAGTCGCTCTGTCCGTGGGCCCAGTCATACATCGGATAAACAGACCAGCAATCCCCGGTACGGGCGTGAGATTTTTTCATTATCCGGTACATGACCGGGTCGCGCATGTTCATATTGCCCGAGGCCACATCTATTTTCGCCCGAAGCACATATTGTCCATCGTCGAAATCCCCGTCTCTCATTGCCCGGAAAAGCTTCAGGTTCTCCTCAACGGATCTCTGCCTTGAAGGACTCTCTCTGCCGGGTTCTGAGAGTGTTCCCCGGTATTCTCTTATTTCCTCAGCGCTCAGATCGTCAACGTAGGCTTTCTCCTCGCTTATAAGTCTCAGGGCGTATTCATAGAGCTGCTCGAAATAATCAGAGGCGTAACAGGTTCTGTCCCCCCAGCTAAACCCGAGCCACCTGACGTCTTCCTTGATGGCTTCTTCATATGTTACGTCTTCCTTTGAAGGGTTGGTGTCGTCAAAGCGCAGGTTGCATGTTCCGCCGAATTCTTCGGCTATACCGAAATTAAGACATATGGATTTCGCATGGCCTATATGAAGATAGCCGTTGGGCTCGGGCGGAAAACGGGTAACGGGCTTTTTGATGCCGGCCTGAAGATCGCTTCTTATCCTAGCCCTTATGAAATCCTCTGATTCCGGAGGTCCATCTTTGTCTGTTTTCGATTTCATGATTACGCGCAATGAGACCTATAGAAAAAGAGGATGAAGTTCCGGGTTGGGGATCTGAGGAGGTCCTCTTTTTCCTTCCGGGCGATTCCGTGCGGCAGGAAAAACCGCACTATTTCCACTTTATGTTGCACCCGATGCTTGGAATCTGCTCCCATTCAATTGTGTGGCCCGCTATAATGGAGTCGAGTGCTGTACGCATATCCTTTCCGGTAACCGGTTTTCCGTTTCCGGGTCTTGAGTCATCAAACTGTCCCCTGTAAACGCATTTCAGGCCCTGGTCATAAACGAAAAAATCAGGGGTGCAGGCAGCGTCATATGCCCTAGCGACTTCCTGCGTTCCATCGAACAGGTAGGGAAAGGAGTATCCCTTTTCCTCCGCGACTTCCTTCATTCTCTCAGGAGAATCATCAGGATAGTTCTCAACGTCGTTTGAATTTATCGCTATGAAGGAAACTCCCTTTGGAATGTAATCATCGGCAATTTCCACCAGCCCATCCTGCAGGTGCTTTACGTAAGGACAGTGATTGCATATAAACATAAGCACCGTAGCGACATCCGACTTGAGATCGCCAAGCGACAGTTCGCCGCCGCTTACGACATCCGGTAACCGGAAGTCAGGAGCCTCGCTCCCCAAGGGAATCATCGTCGATAGAGTCTTAACCATGTTTTTATCGTCTCCTGGTTCTTAGGTTATTTGTCAGTGAAACCGATCCCCTTGTGCGAACCGTCGCAAAACGGCTTGTTCTCAGAAGCCCCGCAGCGGCAAAGATAGTAAGGGTCGTCTCCCGAAAGCTCAGAATCATCCTCAACGCAAAGTTCAATATCTCCACAGACCTCGTAGGGACCGTTTTTAAGCGATTTTATAACCGCATTCCCTTCCTTGACAGGCGCAGAAGACTCGCCAAGGGAAAGACTGTTTTGAAAGCCCGTCCTTTTGTGCGAACCGTCGCAAAACGGCTTGTTCCCAGAAGCCCCACAGCGGCAAAGAGCGATTTTCTTTTTTATCGCAAGTCCATTACCTTCCCCGTCTTCAAGCGACTCGAGGTCGCTAACAATCAGGGGACCGTCATCCATAATCTCTATTTTGGCTTTTTCGCTCATATCGTGCTACTGGCTAAGATAATGCAGCCGCTCAGACAGCCGCCGTTTACGCCTGAGTTTACATCTTTTCGACGATCATTGCTATACCCATGCCACCTCCCATGCACAGAGAAACCATTCCGTACCCCCCGGGGCGGATGTTTTCAAATTCATGAAGAAGCTTTACGAGCAGCACCGCTCCCGTGGCCCCCACGGGGTGCCCGAGCGCTATGGCTCCGCCGTTTATGTTCAGTTTCTCTTCCGCAATGGGAAAATCGCTCAGTACAGCGAGGGACTGCGCCGCGAAAGCTTCATTGAGTTCAACCAGATCGATATCGTCAATTCCGAGTCCGGCCTTGTCAAGAGCCATGCGCATTGCGGGAACCGGACCGATTCCCATAATCGCGGGGTCGACACCGGAAATTGCGTAGGACTTAATCGATCCAAGCGGATTCAGGCCCAGTTTTTCCGCCTTGCTCTCAGACGTGACGATCAAGGCAGCGGCTCCATCGTTAATACCTGATGAGTTTGCCGCGGTTACCGTGCCGTCTTTCTTGAAAACCGGTCTTAACTTCGAGATGTTTTCAAGCGTAACGTCCGGTCTCGGGTGCTCGTCAGTGTCAAACTGAACGGAACTGCCCCTTCGCCCGGGAACAGACACCGGAACTATCTGGGAGGCGAATTTCCCGTTCTCCATAGCGGCTCTGGCCTTCATCTGGCTTGAGTAAGCGAACTCGTCCTGGCGCTCCCTTGATATTTCATATCTCTCAGCAAGGTTCTCCGCCGTAACGCCCATGTGGTAATCGTTAAACGCATCCATGAGCCCGTCGCACAGAATTCCGTCCACAAGCTCATCAGAAGGCGTTGACATCTTGTATCCCCATCTGGCTTTACGAAGATAGAAGGGAGCTGTGCTCATGCTTTCCATCCCTCCTGCCACAACGCATTCGCAGTCGCCGGACTTTATGGTCTGGGCGGCATTCACGACGGACTGAAGGCCCGAACCACAGACTCTGTTAATGGTAATCGCGGGGGTTTCAGCTTTTAATCCGGAATTAATCGATACCTGCCTTGCCGGATTCTGCCCTTGTCCCGCTCCCAGTATATTGCCCATTATGCAGTCATCCACCTGTTCGGGCGGCAGTGACGTCCTGTCTATAATTTCCTTGACGACCGCCACTCCAAGATCGACCGCGGAAACATCCTTAAGAGTTCCTCCGAATGTTCCTATCGCGGTTCTAAGGGGCTCTGAGAGCACGACTTTTTCCATTGCTACTCTCCTTTGAACTCAGCAGTCCTCTTCTCAACAAACGCACTCATCCCCTCAACCCTGTCATAGGAATCAAAACACTGAAATCCCGTTTCCATTTCGTACGCAAGTCCTTCGGAAAGTCCCGTCTCGGATCCCTGGTTTATCGCTTTTTTGGCGTAACTGACGGCAAGCGGACTGTTGCGCGCGATCTGCCGGGCTATTTTCATAACCTCATCCATAAGTTCCCCCTGCTCTACCACCTTATCCACAAGACCAAGGGCAAGCGCTTCAGCGGCGGTGACCATCTCCCCGGTAAAAACCAGTTTCTTGGTCTTTCCGGGCCCTATAAGCTTGGTTGATCTCTGGGTTCCTCCCCAGCATGGAAAGAGACCTAGCTTGGTTTCGGGAAAACCCACGCGGGCATTTTCGGAGGCGACTCTTATATCGCATGCAAGCGCAAGTTCAAGCCCTCCTCCCAAGGCATATCCGTTTATCGCGGCTATAACCGCAAAAGACGCTTGCTCCAGATAGTCAAAAGCCCCTCTTCCCAGGGTACAGTAATTCTTGAAGTCATCGGCTGTCATTTGACTCATCTGCCTTACGTCGGCCCCGGCGACAAAAGCCTTTCCTCCGGCTCCGGTCACAATCAGCACCTTAAGATTCTCAGCGGGGAGTTTCTCGGTCACAAAGTCTCTGAGCTGTCCTATGGTTTCGCCATTGAGGACATTCATAGACCTCTCCTTGTTAATCGTCAGCACTCCCACGCCGTCATCAGTGCTTTCAAACAAAAGATCCTTGTACATTTATACCTCCTTTACTTTTTGCCATATTCAAAAAAGCCTTTTCCCGTCTTTCTGCCCAGATTCCCGGCCCTCACCATCTCCTTTAGCAGAGGAGCCGGCCTGAACTTCGGGTCTCCATACTCTGTGTAGAGAACGTCAAGTACGCTCAGAGTGACGTCAAGCCCTATAAGGTCCGCAAGCGCAAGCGGCCCTATGGGATGATTCGCTCCCAGTTTCATGGCGTTATCAATCTCCGTCGCCGCGGCGATGCCTTCGTCAAGCACGAAAATCGCTTCGTTTATCATCGGCAGCAGAATCCTGTTTACAACGAATCCAGCTCTGTCTTTTGCCATAATGGGATGCTTATCAAGACTCCGCGCGAATTCCATTGCCTGCTCAAGGGTCTCAGGGGATGTTTTGGCAGTATTGATCACCTCAACCAGTTTCATTATCGGCGCTGGATTAAAAAAGTGCATTCCAACAACTTTTTCGGGCCTGGATGTACCCATGGCAAGCTCCGTAACGGAGAGGGTCGAAGTATTTGTGGCGATAACAGTGTTTTCTCCGGTGTTTTCCTCAATCTTGGCGAAAACCGCCTTTTTAAGGTCTATATCCTCGCTTGCGGCTTCAATCACAATATCAACGTCGCGGAAATCACCGTAGTCTTCAGAAGGGTGAATCCTTGAAACGATCAGGGTAGCCTGTTCCTCCTCGATCTTACCTCTTCGCGCCAGCCTGCCCAGGCTCTTTTCTATCTTTGCGACCGCATCCTCGGCAATATTTTTTTCAATATCCAAAAGAACGACGTTTTTCCCCGCTGAGGCAACAAGCTCGGCTATGCCTGACCCCATAGTGCCGGCCCCAACGATACCTGCAGCGGTTATGTTTGAATCGGACATGCTTTTCTCCTGGCTCATCAAGTAATTATGAACCCTGAATTATACCACCCTAGAGTGACTCTGAAAGAACCTGCCTGGCAATGACAATCCTCTGTATCTCAGAGGTTCCTTCATATATCTCCGTTATCTTGGCGTCGCGGAAGTGGCGTTCCACAGGATAATCGGTCGTATATCCGTTTCCCCCGTGCACCTGAATACCCTTGGTCGCCACCCACATCGCGGTCTCCGAAGCGTAGAGTTTGGCCATTGAGGAGTGCTTGGCGTATTTTTCTCCGCGATCTTTCATCAAGGCCGCCTTGCAGGTGAGCAGCCTCGAGGCCTCGATCCTGGTCGCCATGTCGGCAAGCATAAACTGTATCCCCTGAAAATCCGAGATCTTCCTGCCGAAAGCCTTCCTTTCCCGAGAATACCGCGTTGAGGAGTCAAGAACCGCCTGGGCTATACCCACGGCCTGGGCCGCAACCCCTATTCTTCCCGCGTCAAGCGTTCTCATGGCAACCTTAAAGCCCTCGCCCTCTTTGCCGAGAACCCGGCTCGCCGGCACTTCGCAGTCCTCAAAAACAATCTGCGAGGTGCTCGTTCCCTTTATTCCAAGCTTGCTCTCCGATTTTCCGAGAGAAATTCCGGGAGCGTCAAGATCAACGATAAACGCCGTTATCCCACCGCTTCGTTTCGTTTTATCGGTCTTCGCGAAAATCACGGCGACTTTCGCCTCGCGACCGTTCGTAATCCAGCTTTTCGTTCCGTTAAGGATGTAAACCCCGCCTTCTTTCACGGCGCTTGTCTTTATGCCCGCCGCATCCGAACCCGACTCAGGTTCGCTGAGAGCAAAGCACCCTATGGCATCCCGGCACATCCGCGGCAGGTATTGTTGCTTCTGCTCCTCGGTGCCGAAATCAATAATCGGAGCACACGCAAGAGAATTGTGGGTCATAACTATCGCCCCGGTCGAAGCGCAGGCCCGGGATATCTCTTCAACCGCTATCACGTAGGAGAGGCAATCAAGGCCGCTTCCGCCATAGCGTTCTTCAATGAAATGGCCCATAAAGCCCAGTTCAAACAGTTTTTCCACGATTTCCGAGGGAAAAGCGCTGGTCTTGTCAATTTCGGAGGCAAGCGGTTTGATTTCTTTTTCGGCAAACTCCGAGGCGAGATTTTTAATTAAACGCTGCTCTTGCGTAAGAGCTGAAGCGAGCATGGTGTGTAATTCCTTTTTTAGGATTTGGGTATGCAGAAATTTTAATTCACCCCTCTCTAAAAGGCAAAAACACCTGATTCATTTCATTGTCCTGCACTTGAACCAGGCTTAAAAAGATTTCTCTACAGTGGATAAGTTTGAAGCCGCAGCTATGATACTTTGGTTTCGCTCTGAAGATCTTAATGAAATATCCCATCTTTTACACACCGGATTAAGGATAATTTATGACGGTATAGCACATGAAAAACGAAAGAAGAAAAAGAAACAGTAAAGATAGGAAAATAGACAAGGCAGAGTCAACTGGAAAAGTGATACGTCGAAGAGACGGCAGGACATACGCACCGGTGCCGGAAAATGCAGCCACTTCTCTTCTAGATGTTCCTTCTGTAAAAGCAAATATGTCTACCAAGGAAGTCGTCTCGCTTATAAGGAGCGAGCGTGGCAGAACGAGAGGATAGCAATCTTTCAAGAGGCCTAGAAACAACCCGTAATTAAGTTTTGGGTTAGCGTAATAACCAGATTAAGGCAGGGCGGCAGCAGCATTCGCGTCGAACTTCATAAGAAGCGGTGGCAGGAGAAGGAAATCGGCCATCAGGGCCAAAGTGATTACAACCGCTGTGAGCTTGCCCATCGCTGAATTAAGTTCGAAACTGGAAAAACTCACCACGACAAAACCTGCCACTAGCACAAGCGAGGTCGTAAGCAATGCCCGACCCACGGTTCGGAAGGCAACCACGACCGCATCAGCGGAGGTGCAACCGAGTTCGCGTCGGGTCCGCTGGTACCTGCTGAGAAAGTGGACAGTATCGTCGACCACGATACCCAACGTCATGGCCGTTACCATCGAAAGCGATACTCCCACTTCTCCGACTGTCAAACCCCATATGCCGAATCCCAACGCCCCGGGAATCAGGTTTGGGACCATGCTCGTGATTCCGAGTCGCCATGATCGCAGTGCGAAGATGAGGATGAAGGAAATTCCGATGAGGGCGAGTGTGGTCCCAACAAGCATGGAGACGATATTTCGCTGGCCGAGATCGGCAAACATCAACGTGGTGCCAGAACTAATGGGACCGGCAATATTCGGCGCGTGGCCGGCGAGCCATTGCAGTGCACGCCGATCAAGCGCGATAACCTCACTTGATGAGAGCGTCTGCGTTGACACTGCCATCCGGGTGGCTGACCTGTCAACGTCGATCTGGTTGTTTAAATCAAGACCATAGGGTAGAGAGATCTCGTAGAGGAGCAGGTACTGCGCAGCCAGCTCCCGGTTTGCGGGTAGCCGGTAATAGGCCGGATCGTCCCCGTTCATGCTCCTGTTGAGACGTCGGAAGGTATCGGTGATGACGGTTACGTGTATCGTTTCTGGCTGCCCCCTGTACCACTCGGCAAACGCTTCGACATCGGAGAGATACTCCGGATCGGTGATCCCATCCGCGGAGCGCGATGGGAGCGAGTACTCCATGGCATACAAACCGGTAAGGTTATCCACGATGAAGTCAGAGTCTCTTCGGAATTCGACGCTTTCGTCAAAGTAATGGAGGAAAACGTCGTTCAGCTCATTCCGGGAAATTGATGCCACGAGCACTATCACGATCAGCACAGAGCCCCAGAGCAATAGGCGGCTGCGACGTACCACGAACTTGCCGAACATGGCCATCACAGAATTCTCTCGGGGCTGGGATGTACGTACCCGAACCGGCAGCAGCGAGAGCAAAGCCGGCAGAAAAGTTACGGAGAGCACGAACGCCGCGCCGACTCCAAATGCAACGAAACTGCCCAAATGGCGGAAAGGGGGTGAATCGGAGAAGTGCAGGCTCAGAAAGCCGAGCGTGGTGGTCAGGCTCGACAGGAAGACCGGCTGGAAATTCACCCGAATCGATTCAACAACCGCATCCCGCCTGATCCTGCTGCCGCGGTCCTCAGGCATGCGGAACGCTGCATCGTTCATGTAGCTGATAAAAGTGGAATAGATATGCACGCAGCTGGCGATAGCTACCGTCAGTACGATTACTGGAGCGGCGGCCGAAGGCGATGTCATTGGAAGTCCTACCCAGCCCCCAATACCCACGGCGGTCATTACCGACATAGTCACGACGAGTATTATTGCGAACGTCCCTGAAAATCTACGCGTCAGCAACAGGAGCATGAACGCCATCGCCACGAAACTCGCCGGGATGAACGTGCTCAGGTCGCTTAGCGACACATCCATAAGAGTCTGGTTAAAAACCACCATTCCAGCCAATCTTACATCAATGCCGGGGAAACGCTCACGAAACTCATTCGCAATTTTGCGCGTGTACTCGGCAACCTCCGCGCCTTCGCGCAATTTGTCCTCTCCCGGCAACTGCACCGTGACATTGATCCCTGCAACACCGCCGTCACGTGCCAGCAGGCGCCCTGCGAGAGCTGGTTCCGCCAAGGCGATTGTGCGAATCCGTGACCGCTCGTTGGCATCATTGTAGGTACTCCCGTCCACCAGCTCACGCACCAGTATCTCGTCGCCGTCGGCTGTGGCATGCTGGAAGTTGGTGATGGAGTCGACGCGGCTTGTGAATGGAATCCGCCAGGCCTGTTCGGTGAGCCACTGCGTGGCTTCAAGAGCGAGAGCCGACATGGCGTCTCGGTCCTCAGGGACGATGGCAAAAAGGACATTGTCGCTCTTGCCGTACATATCCTCCATCGCCTGGTATGCGAGCAGTTGAGGGCTGTTTTTGGAAAAGTAGACGCGGTGGTCGGTCGAAAACTCAAGCAAAAACGCGCCGCTTGTTGCGATCCCGGTCAAGACAATGGCAGCGGCGATGATCTGCCATCGCCGCATGATAACCCAGCTACCAAGCCATGACTCTATCTCACTCAGCAATTTCATTATTGCCAAAACAGGGAATTTGACTTGCGCCCAGAACCAAGAAGCACTCCTACAGTTGCCGGGTCATGGATTGCAGGAACGGTCAAGAGTATCGGTATTGCGCCGTCTTTCACGGGCTTGATCAATCCAACTTACGGGAAATCTCCGTTCATCGCGGGGCACGCTCACCCAATTTCAGCTGAGTCCCTCCGACGGACGACAAACCGGACGGGACAGTCGAGAAGCCCGCTTTACCGTATCCGCTTTAGTGCTGTTCGGGTAAAGTCCTTGATGTCCAGATCGGCCCCGAACTTGTACTCCGACCATAGCAGCACGGTGCTCTTGCCCGTCAGCAGGTTTTCCATCGTTATCCTGCTGCTCCGCCAAAATTGATCAAGGTGTTTTGTATAGTCCTCCGAGATCATTGTCTTGAGGTGCTTATCCCTGCGGTCGTAGTAGTGGACCTGGATTGTTCTAAGTTCCTCCCGGTCGAACCAGACCACTTGGCGGGAGTACCCGGAATCCTCGCTTTTCGGGATGCGTTCCAGAACTAAGCACTTGAGGTCACCGCAAGGCTCTTCGCGAAGAAACCGGTGAATAAATTTCTCAACCTCAACCGCTCCCATGTCCTCGTAGGAGAATTCGCTGCCCAGAAAAGAACCGGATTGTTTCGAGGCGCTGATGCCTTTCACCCTCTTCAGGGCGGGAAGATAGAGCCACTGTTGGTCTGGCCCGTCCTTGCGGGCGTGGACGAGAAAGGCGGTTCCTTTGACGTCCTGCGGATGATCAAACACGAACATGGTTCGATCGCCACCCCCCTCAACTTCAATGAGTTTGAGACGGAGTGAACGCTGTGTTTCTTGCCCCTGTTTATTGCGTAGCGTCATAGTCAGGCTTGCGGTGAAATTGCCGAAACCCTTTTGTCTCTCACGAGCTTCGGTCGCAATCCTAAGACCCGCTTCCTCAGCGGTACCGTCTAGAAGATCGGAATACGACTCAACTGGCCAGAGACAAATTGCGAGAAAACTTCCAAATACCGCAAGTATCATGCGTGGGACTGAGAACCGAATTATTGTAGCTCCTCCTGCATTTTTTATAAATATAAATAAAACTAGAAATATATTCAAATCTGGCGTATGGGGGCATTATCAAGCGGCGGCCTGACCGTATGATTCGCCTAAACTCCATTTTCGAGTCTCAATCCGGCTATTGCTTTTCCAAGGAAGTCAGACCCGCTTGCACCTCTCCTTTTTCTTTCCGCACACATTCCCAGCCCGAATATCATGTGCAGCACACCCTGAGAACTCAGATACCCTGTCTGGGGCAGAAAAATTATGGAGTGCCATCAGTCTATTCCCGTCTTTCTCAAGACGCCCTGTTGGTTTCGGGTCCTGGGCCGATTCAGAAACTGTAGGCCAAATTGACCTTTATGTAACTGTCACGCCGCACGTAGTACATAAAGTCATCTTCGTCGATATCCAGAAAAGCTGAGGTCTCAATATGCAGGAACCAGTTGTCCGAAGAAAGGCGACGCTTGAACTCGCCTGCAAGAACGCGACTGCTGCTATCGAGGGAACTAAGAACGCTGACGACAAATTCGGTGCTCTGCGTATCGTTCAATCCGAGACGCGCAGCAAGGAACAGGTCGTTTTCGAATGCATTGGTTGCCCAACGGCCACGTCCATCGTAAGCCCATTCGGCAAACAGGACCAGATCAGAGTTCGAGCCCAAGATGGAGTAGAGCGTGTACTCGCTACCCAAGACAAAGGCCGTGTAGTCCTCTTCCTCTAAGGTATTGAGGTGTTGAATGAACCTGCTGTTCTTTGCGCCGGCGCGGTAGATGGCTTCCAGCTTAAGCAGCAGGGAACCCTTGGCAAGCTGGGCATCCACACCGAATTGGCGAATCTTCTCGTAGTGTTGAGCTAGGGCAACCACCTGGTAGTCGACAAATACCGGCATGAGGGTGGGCTCTCGGTTCGTACCGTTAAACAGGCTGAGACCAATCTCGAGCGGTCCGAATAAGCCACTGTACCGGCTGGCAAGATCGATATGCCACTTTTTCGCGCCGGATTCGTATGAAATCATATCCCGGTCCACAACTAACTCATACCGCTGGCGACCGCGTCGGCTCGGATAGGGACGCGAACGATGCCATGTCATTGCGAACAGCTCCAGCGCTCCCCAGTCACCCGACCATGTTAAATGGGCCATCGGCTGACCCATCTTTGTCTTTTCGTTCGGGTTTTCAATAACATCGCTCTGATTGATTATATCCACCAGGGAACGCAACTCCGTGACGCCCCAAAACACCCGATCGATGCCCAGACGCAATTCCCATTCGCCGTTGCCAATATCGCCGTACATAAGCAAATAGGCCTCACGGAAATCAGCGTACGTGCGATCTGGGTCCCCGGCATCGTACCGCAAAAAAGGAGTCACTGTTATGCTTGTGCCTTCATCGTTCTCAGTATAGAACGTTGTCTCCAGCGAAAGACCACCAGCATACGAACGCTGATCGGGATACGCAGCGCTTTGGGGGTAAAGCCAAGTCTCCGCCGAGAGACGCCCGGAGATATCAATCCCGTCGGCCAACCCGGATGAGTACGCTACGTTCGGGAGCAGCGAAACAAACACCCCCAGCACTGCCGCGAAAATCGCTGGGAGGAGCGAGGCCGCAACACTCTTTTCGCCCTCAAAGAGTGCGGTGAACGAACTTTTGTACTGGGTTTTCTCAGACGACACGATTCTAGTCTTAAGCTACATCTTATTTCAGAGTATAGCAACCGAAACTCCCTCAATTGGTTAGTAATAAACTAATTGTCCGGTTTCTTAACAAATGAACTGACCGGTTTTAGATTTTTCTTGTAGGAGGGATCTATGAACCGGACAGAGTTACTGCAGAAGATACGGACGATGCAATTCGAGCAGATATACCGCAGGTGGAAGAACAAGGAGATGAGGCAAGCAGACGCGGCACAGATTCTTAACATGAGCGAGAGGACATTTCGCCGCTACGTTATCCGCTATGAGAACGAAGGCAAACAGGGTCTTACAGACAAGCGGATCGAGCACCACTCCCCAAGGAGGGCATCTGTTGAGGAAGTAAAAGAGCTGGAGTGTCTTTACCGGGAACGCTACACAGGACGCAACGTGGTTCACTTCTACGAGGCGTACACACAGCGCCACGGGGGCAAGCGTTCCTACAACTGGGTGAAGAACTGTCTTCACTCCGCGGAACTCGTCACACCGTCCCGGCGCAGGGGGCCGCACCGTCAGCTCAGGGAGCGCAAACCCCGGGCGGGGATGATGATGCACCAGGACGCAAGCAAGCACAGATGGATTGGCCCGGGGAGCTATGGGATCTGGTGGTTACGATGGATGACGCCACCGGGGAGATATACAGTGCCTTCTTTGTTGCTCAGGAGGGCACGTGGAGCAGTTTCAGGGGTGTAAGGGATGTGTTGGAGAGCAGGGGGATATTCTCGAGTCTATACAGTGACAGGGGCTCCCATTACTGGAGGACCCCTGTGGCCGGTGGGCGTGTGGACAAGGAGAGTCCCACGCAGTTTGGAAGAGCGATGGCGGAGTTGGGAGTGGTGATGATAGCCGCGTATTCTCCCCAGGCCAGAGGGGGCAGTGAGAGGATGTTCGGCACTTTGCAGGGCAGGCTGCCCCAGGAGTTGAGGGAGGAAGGCATCAGGGGTATGGAGGAAGCAAATGAGTTTCTGTCTGATAAGTTCGTCGGGGACTTCAATGATAAGTTCTCGGTAGAGGCCAGGGAGGATGGCAGCGCGTTCGTGCCGCTTCTGGGCGTGAGCTTGGAGAACATACTGTGTTTGAAGAACCCCAGGGTAGTGGGCAACGACAACTGCGTGAGTTACAAGGGGAAGAGTTTGCAGATCCCCCCGGTTAAGGATCGTTATCACTTCGTGAGGGCGAAGGTGATGGTACATGAATACCCTGAGGGGGCATGGCGATATATCATGGCAAGCGCAGGGTGGGAGTTTATGACAGGAGTGGAGATTTGATTCGGGGAGCGAAGGAGATCGGCAGGGAGGCGGCGCTTGGATAGAAGCGCGGTTTCAAATCAGACTTTTCGGGCTCGCCCTTCAAGTCTGATTTGAAAAAGCAAAAGCGGACAACTCATTTGTTAAGAAATCGGTCATTTTAATTTGCTAACGACACCGAAACTTCCTCAATAAATACCAGGAAAAATCCGATATTTCACCCGTGCTTGATACTCCGCCCACTTTTCGGCACCGTATTTCTCGGCACAGTACGCATCGTCAAAGCGTTGACGAAAGGTAAAAAACGTTACGACGAAGACAAAGTAGACCCACGCCCAAGGATTCGTGAGGTAGCCGAATGCCAAGGCAATTGAAAGACCAAGGAAGCCTTCGCCCAGGTAGTTGAAGTGGCGAGCGACGCCCCATAAGCCACTGCACAGTATCTTGCGGTCGCCGGCCTCGATATACTCAGGCTCGATGAGCCCGAGAAACTTGCGGTCGGGCCATCGCTTAAATGTGTATTTCTGCATGTTGGCGCCACGCGAGATGCCCCATCCGAACAGGAACAGCACAGTCGTTCCGATGAGCCAGACATACGTCCACTCCGACGAAAATCCGGGAGACGGGTAAGCTGCCATGCCCCACAACGGGAGGATGAACAGCCACCCGTAGACCACGAGGCCTCCCCAGACCATTTTGAAGCCGAGACGCTCATGGATCAGGTCGTAGGTATACAGCTGGACGCGCTCAAAGACAAAGTAATCCAGTATGTAGAATGTGAAGAACGCCGCATACAGAAAAACACCCGGATTAAAGTTCTCGCCAAAGACTTCGTAGTTGTACGCAGCCCCGGACAAGGCGTTGAGCGCCAACATCGTCCCACCAACGACATAGAGATACATCTTCACATCGAAGCGGTGGTTGAAAAACGACATCTCCTGCGCCCGACCGTCCCAAAGCTCGAGAAGCGGGTTCTTTATCCCGCCTTGCGGCTGACTGAAGACCGCTATGATCGCAAAGATTGTGGTGAAAACTGTTCCGCCGATCACAGCATAGATCGAGGACCGGTAGAACCAGTCACGCGGCATCCCGGTGAGTTCGAAAGCCCACACGATCAGCGCAACTGCAAACACCACGATACCGTTCAGGCGATAACTGCGTGGCTCGCCGGTCTTTGGGTCAATGACATAGCCGGGAACCCGCTTTCCGGGCAGGATAAGCTGCGCCAGGAAAAACACGGCGAAAATCGCCAGCGGGGTGAAAAACCCCGCAATCGCTTCCGTACGGGAAAGCTCGATAAGGTGACCAATACCAAGCCATTCAATCATAGCCAAATCCTTCTTCCTACGGTAACGTGGTCACTCATGAGTATGGGCACAGAACAGAGAAGATCAATAATGCACAACATCTGAAATTAACATGATGTATTATATCACGTTAACAGAAACAATGTTGGGGATTATGTACATAACTACCACTACAGATGTTACGGTATATTGCAATGACTAAACAAATACGCACTGTAGAGTCTGTTGTCCTGCCTACATTCAAGGCAAAAGCGAGAAAAATGTTCCAGATAGCGGGTGCCTGTAGATACGTTTGGAACCATTATCGAGAGAAGAACCTTGCCGACTATCAGGCATTCAGAAATGGCAAGGGAGAAAAGCGGGAATTTTTGTAAATCTTAAAGTTTTCGCATTTCTTCAGTCTAGATTCCAAAGACTCATTCAGTTTTCAGCCTAAACTCCGGTCTTGTTCATAACTACACGAGATTTGACTATATATCGGCTTAAATATACAATGTTTTATGTTATAAATTATGGTTATAGGTTCTACATTTTCTGTAATCATTGCCACGTCACAGATTCAGATTGAAGGAGGCAAGGGTTTATGAACGATTCTATTGAGAACCAGACGCTTGAGAACCAAGCGCTGAGTTTGCTTGACGAGTTCATATTGATGCTCCTCGACGAAGAGAGTGGCCACTTTTACCAGATACCCGCTCAGAAAATGAACTGCGCTATCATCGGTGCAGCACTCGCGGAACTCTCCCTCCTTTCGCGTATCGACACAGATTTGGAGTCGCTTCACATTCTAGACCCAACAGAAACGGGCAACCCCAGCTTGGACCTAATTCTTAAGGAAATCGCTGACGAGCCAGATCAGCACAACGCCCAATACTGGATTGAAAGGCTTATCCACCAAGCGGAGCCAATCACCGATTTAATTTTAGAGAATTTGCTTAATCTGGGAATCCTAGAACATCACGAGGGCGATTTCTGGACAGTGGTACCTGACAAACTATACGCGGACGCAAGCGACGACGACGAGGGTGGAGCTCTAGGTCAGTTCATCAGAACCAGGATCGGCAAAGACATCTTTTCAGACGACATTCCAGACCCTCGAGATATTATCATCATTTGCCTGATCGAGACATGCGATGTCTTTCCTTTCATGTTTAAGCTCGATCAAAAGGCAGAAGAACGGATCAAGCTTATTTGCAGGATGGACCTCATTGGCCGTTCAATGGCAGATGCGGTCGAACAGAACATCAGTAATCCGCTACTTACAGCAGGTTCTCATCTTAGCAAAAAAATCCCGCGCGTTCCAATTCATCGGTTCCTGCTTAACCCATATGCTCGTATTGGGAACTTTCCAGCACTCTTTGCAGATTTGGCAAAGAAGTATGGCCCAGTTTTTCAGCTCGCTCCTCCTTTTCAAAAGCCGCTTACCTTCCTTGCCGGAGTAGAAGTAAACCTCTGGGTACGTCGACACGGAAGGAAATACCTGACATCCAGAAAATACTTTGTCGAACTTGAGAAAGTGTATGGTGCAACAGGCGTATTACCTGCCTTGGATGGCGCGAACCTCTTCAAGTATCGCAAAGCCGTGACTTCAACCTATTCACGCGCGAGGCTGGGAGAGCAGCTGGATACGCTCTATCGCATAGCACGCGAATTCATGGCTAATTGGAAAGTGGGCGAAAAGTTTCCCGCAACGGAAACGTGCGTAAAAATGATTAACGCTCAGGTGTCACCTCTGTTCATCAGTGTCGATACCCAGGATCTCATAGATGATATAATTGCCTACAAGACACGGGCACTCAATACTCAGCTCTTAAAAATCATGCCAGGATTCATGCTGAAAACACCGTCAATGAAACGCAAGGGTAAGGCCATAGACACGTTGATGGAACGGGTGCAAAATGTCCATACATCAGCCCAACGGGCCGGTTGTCCGCGAAACTTGGTGGATGATCTACTAAGTCTCCATGCGAACGACCCGCTACTGATGCCCGAGACAAATCTGCGTTTCAATCTATCGACAACGATGCTTGCCAGCAAGTACCTAGGTGACGGCTTTACCTTCGCCCTTTATTGCATGGCTTCACAACCCGAGCTTTACGACAGAATTCGAAGTGAAGCCGATTCGCTGTTTTCAGATGGTGACCCAGTTGCCAAAGACTTCACTCCTGCCAACATGGATGTCACCGAACGCTTCATCAATGAATGCCTTCGGATGTATGCGATTGTTCCGGTATCTATGCGTGACGTTGTGAACACGTTCACGATCGAGGGTTACGAAATACCCGTGGGATCCACGATAAACATTGCACAAACCGCCCCGCACTATATGGAAGATTTCTTCCCGGATCCCTTTTCATTTGATATCGACCGCTACCTGCCGCCTCGCAATGAGCATAAAACCCCCGCATATGCGCCATATGGACTGGGTGCGCACACATGTCTTGGCACCCGATGGATGGGTCTACAGATGGCTGTCAACCTGATGATGATAGCGCATTACTTTACTATTCGCGTATATCCCGAAAACTATAAACTTCGTATCGACCCGTTTCCATCAATGAAACCAAACAAGAAGCTTAAATTCCATGTCGCCGAACAGAGGCGTGAACTGCCCATCTGATACGTCATTGATTTCTCAATACTGTTGATGCGGTGGGAGGTGAAATTTAAGCTTTCCGAGGTAATGCCGGTTAAGGTGATACCGTGAATCTTCTTTCCTTCGATTCGTTGAGCAGCCTCAGCTCGCCCTACGGAAGGTTGTGTGGGCTTGTCAAGCGGTTCCAGGTTCCAGAGATAGACATGTCCTAGTAGATCAGGACATATTCGTGCTCATGGGGCTTCCTCCTGATTTCTGCTCGCCCTTGTGTTACACCGGTTGACCCTGTGTTATAATTGGCAAACAAATTTAAGAGGGCATGATGCCAACTATGAATAAACGGAGAACGTTGGAAAAATGAGAAAGGTCGCAATTATCGGCGGTGGAGTATCTGGGTTGGGAGCGGCTTGGGCTCTGCACCAACACCCTGATCTGTTTGAGTTCCGGGTCTTTGAAGCTCAGTCTCAGGTTGGTGGCAATGCGGTAACAGTTGACATGCCGCAAAATGACGGAACATCAATTCCGTTCGATATTTCCGTTACCGCGTGCATTCCATCGGTATACCACCACATACTGCTGTTCTTGAAGCAGCACGGGATTGATCTGGTAGACACCAGATTCAGCTACAGCGTGAAGTACCGCGGCGGAATCTATGCGCACGATTTCGACTCTGACATCAGGAGGCAGCTGCAACCGGAAATCGCCAAGTTCCAGAAACTTCTGAAGCACCTCAAGTGGTTCGGTCAGCTTAACCGCTCCAGGTCCCGGCTGCTAAACGCTCTCAATCCGTTTAACTACCTCAGCATGGGTACGATACTCAATCTGGGCAGGTTCTCCGGAGACTTCAGGTACAAAATTCTGAAGCCTATGTTCGTCAACTTCCTTATGGCAACAAACGTATTCGACATGCCCGCGTCCCTGTTTGCCCGGTATCTGGAGTTCTTCGACATAGAAACCGCGACGCCGATGCGGACATGGGATAGAGGCACGCGGCGCATATACGAGGAAATGTCCGCCGGATTCAGGGACAAGATATACCTTAACAGGCCCGTGAGGAAAGTGTATCGGCGCGCGGACAGCGTGATCATTGAAGATGAGAACGGAACCACGGAAACATTTGACGATGTGGTTTTCGCGTGCAACGCGAATCAGACATTGATGATTCTGGACAATCCGACCTTCCTTGAGAGCTTCATTCTCTCTTCGATTCGTTACGAGAGCGAACTGCACAACCATACGGTTGTCCATTCGGATGACTCGGTGCTCCCGGACAACGACGTAAAAGCTCGTGAGACCCGCAGCAATCACATTGAACAGTACGGTGCGAGACCCGACAACTATGAAATCACCTACATAATGCACAACCAGCAGCCATGGGCAAAGAAATCGGACAGGTCATGCCTGGTGACGTACAACCCGATCAGTCACATCGACGAGGGAAAGATCATAAAGAGATGGTGGTTCCAGCATGTCGTGCACGATGTGTTTCACATAGCCGTTCTGATTAATCTGTTTCGCTTCGTTCAGGGCAGAAGACGAAGCTGGCACTGCGGAGCCCACACCCTCATCAACAGCCAGGAGACGTGTTTCGTTTCCGGCCTCCTCGCGGCGAGGCAAATCGGAGCGGACTATCCGTTTCAGGATTCAGAAGCTAGGAAGTGGTTTAACTTCTACGGACGAATGATGTACGGCTGGCGTTTCAGAAAGGCGTGAAACAGCCCGCTGCATCCGCGTTCCGGGAAGGTATGGAAAGCCCTCAGTCATCATCGTCGTCGTCGTCAGATTCATTGAGGCTGTTGAGAGCTTCAACTGCTTCTGCGTGCAGTATCCGCTCGTAGGCGTCCTTTGCCGGCAAGCTGATTGAGCGTGTCAGCAGTTCGCGCGCCTTCTTCTGGTATCTGAAATCATCCAGCGCAATCAGGCCGAGTGCGTATTCCAGAAGCACAGATTTCTCATTGGGAGCAAGAGCGAGGGCCCTTTCGAAGGAGGCAATGGCATCGTCTTTCCGCGCACCGTAAACGCTGCGAGCCATGAACGAACCCATTGCGCCGACCAGTCCGGAATGCCATCGCCCCAGACTGAGGTGCGCTGCCAGCAAATTGGGATTAATTTTAAGCGCGTTTTCCGTGGATTCGCGTATTTTTTCCGCCTCGCCCGCCGCTTCGAGAATGCCAACAGTCTGCGCCCGCCGTCCGATAACGCGCGCCAGCTGCATATGGGCATCCGCATTGCCGGGGTCTGAGAGAACCGCTTTTTCCGCAAGTTTCAAGGCACGTTCAAGCAACTCTTTGTTCTCGTCTTTTTTGGCGATGTAGTGAGCATGAATTGAAAGCGACTTTGCAGATAACGCAAACCCCTGTGAAGTCCCGAGGCTTTCACCGATCCGGGCCGCCTCCATAAATCGCCCCTGTACATAGGCGGCCCTTGCCTCGTGAATTGTTTGCGCATGTACAAAGCTGGAAAGCGGCACAGCGTGCGCAAAAACGATACAGCAGTAAAAGAACACGCAGACCGCATTATTGACTGGAAAGTCTTTGTTCCGACTGCTCATTTGACGGTTCCAAGGCAATTGATATCTACAGGGAAAACCGAATATTTGCATACCGGCATTTACGCAAGAAGCAGTTTACCAGTCCCAATGGTTATATTCAAATCCGGTGTGCGGAGGTTCTGAAAAAAGACTGCGTATCCGGTTGGTTCCGACTTCATCAGATAGAAAACAGCCTGAATGCCGCGATGGCCCTAATGCCTGTTACGGAAACCTGAACCCCAGAAAACCCTACAGCGCAAATACCTCTACGTAATGCATAACTTGGCAAAATCAGGTATATAACTAACTAATTTAAATAGCCTCATAATGGCAAGGTAGATTCTAAATGGATGACAACAAAAGCGATGACAGCAAAATCCGAATTCTCGTTGTCGACGATGAAATAGATTTAGAACAGCTTATGCTACAGAGAATGCGGCGTGAAATTCGTCGTGGCCGTTACCAATTCGAATTTGCACATAACGGCGCAGACGCCCTTGAAATTCTAAAGAAAGACAATGGGTTCGACCTTGTACTGTCTGATATCAACATGCCCGTTATGGACGGGTTGACATTGTTGGCGCAGATACCGGAGGTAGACCCTGATATTCGTGCCGTAATGGTTTCTGCATACGGCGATATGGAGAACATACGGACTGCCATGAACCGTGGGGCGTTCGACTTCGTTACCAAGCCGATAGATTTCACCGACCTAAAGACTACAATCGAACGTACTATTGAAAACCTGACTCTCTGGCGTAAAGCGCTGAGTTCGCGAGACCAGCTTGTAGCTATTCAGAACGAGCTTGATGTGGCACGAAAGATGCAGCAGGACATTCTTCCAAAATCCTTTCCGACTTCCGAAGCGTTTGATCTGTACGCAAACATGGTTCCGGCTCTTTCCGTAGGCGGCGACTTCTACGATATTTATGAATTCAGTGATGGCCGTGTTGGCGTTGCAGTAGCTGATGTGTCAGGCAAAGGAGTACCCGCGGCAATGTTCATGATGGCCAGTCGTACACTCCTGAAGGCTTGCGCGGCAATGTCCACCTCTCCGGCCACTGTGGTGGAGCAGGTAAATAATATATTGTCGGATGAAAACGATGCCATGACATTTGTAACCCTGATATATGGCATTTATGACCCTAAAACGAAAGAATTTATATATGCAAACGGCGGACATAATCCTCCAATCGTTGTCAATCCGAATATGGCAACTGAATTGTTGGAACCAACGGGCGGAATTGCTCTGGGTGTGATGCCGGACTTCAAATTTCAGGAAAATACAGTTACCCTTGAACCGGGTTCTACAGTTGTCTTTTACAGTGACGGAGTAGTGGAAGCCGAAAAAGAAGATAAGGAATTATTCGAAATGGACAGGTTTTGCGAAATTCTCCAGAGCGGCACTTTCGAGGACGCCAAGGAAATTACGAATGAGGTATTCAGTGAGGTCAAGGACTTCGCCGGTGAAAATCCTCAATCTGACGATATAACCTGTCTTGTTCTACGAACCACACAATAAGCAAAGAAGACGAGATGCAAGCTTCACGTAAATTGACTGTTCCCGATCGGATGGAAGAAATCCGAACGATCACGATAGCGCTGGGGGAATTCTTTGAAGAGCATGCTCTCCCAGATGATGCGTTGTTTCCCATAGAGCTCTCTCTAGAGGAAATCTTCACTAACGTGGCAATCTATGCGCATGATGATAATCAGGAACATGAAGTGGAAATTATATTTACGAGAGAAGACGAAACTATAATCGTTGAGATACTGGATGATGGATACCCCTTTAATCCGCTGAAAGACGCGCCGGAGCTCGATACCAAAAGTTCACTTAGAGACCGCCGTATTGGCGGAGCAGGAATAATGATAGCCAAGCAATTGATGACGGAGTTGCGCTATGAACGCAACAATGCTCGTAATCACCTGACTATGATCAAAAAAATTTAGTAAAAATGCAGGTGTTAAGCAAACTATCTCTCAAAGTGGCCATCTCAATAGTTGCAATACTGGCAAGCGCAACATCAGGGGAGTCCCAAGAGCAAACACACGCCGTGCCTGGCGTATACAATGATCGTATTATATTCGGGCAGTCCGCTGCCTTTAGTGGCCCGGCTAGCGAGCTCGGTAAAGGTATGCAAGATGGCATTCTTTCTGCGTTTAAAGAGATTAATGACCGAGGTGGCGTTAACGGACGTCGACTGGAACTGCAATCAATGGATGACGCATACGAACCGGAAGCGGCAATAGTAAATACGCAGCGACTTATTGGTGAGAATGTTTTCGCACTCATCGGCGCAGTTGGTACTCCTACCTCCAAAGCCGCGGTACCTGTCGCGGAGGAACACGATGTACCTTACATAGCGCCTATGACCGGTGCAGAATTCCTGCGTGACAGTGCACGCCATACAGTAATCAATCTTCGAGCCTCGTATTATCAAGAAACCGAGGAAATGATAGAACGATTGACGACTGATCTCGGAATTAATCGCGTTGCCATTCTTCATCAGGATGATTCATTCGGTAATGCTGGTTTGCGAGGGGTCCTTCTTGCTCTTGAGCGTCGCAAGCTCTCTACTATCGGAACGGGGAAATTTCCTCGCAATACTGTCGCGGTAAAGACCGCGCTGCTTGACCTGCGTGCTCTCAGACCGGAAGCCGTGATTATTATTGGTCCCTACAAGCCAACCGCGACATTCATTAAGTGGGCACGTCACATAGGTATGAATTCCATTTTTATGACACTTTCTTTCGTAGGCAGCAATGCCTTGGCAAGCGAACTGGGTGATCAAGGGACCGGAGTCCTGGTTACGCAGGTGGTTCCTTTTCCAACCGGGAACACGATACCTGCTTCTGCTTCCTACCGTGCTGCACTGAAGGCGTACGATCCGGCAGTGAAACCCGGATTTATATCATATGAAGGATATTTAGCAGGGCGTTTGGCTATCCATGTCATAGACCATTGTGGCAAACAGGTTGACCGCAGTTGTATTGATAAGGTACTGCAGACTGGCGACACCATTAACTTGGATGGCTTCACCTTGCGATATAACAATGATGATAATCAGGGTTCAGACAAGGTGTTCTTGACGATTATTGGTCCTGATGGTCAGTATAAACCACTCACGTCTCTAACCTCCACGACCATATTGACTGACGTCAAAAGGCATTAATTGAGATAGGCGAAATGATTTCAAGACTTTGGAACCGAATTTTTTCGCGAATTTCTACGCAGCTCTATATGAGTTACGGAGGTGCTGTATTCCTCATCATCCTTGTCAGTTTGATTGCCCTTTTCTTCCTTAGTTACATTGGTAGAGTTCAGCAAGACATTAACGAAAAGAACATACCCGAGATGACATCGGCATTTGCAATAGCCCAGCAGGCATCCATGCTCGCCGCCGCTGCTCCCCGACTCACCTCAAGCACGCCTGAGCAGTTCAGGACTTTAGCCGGGACGATCGACCTGCAGACAAATGCATTTAAAACACAGCTCTCAGCAATGATGGAAAAACAAGGAGAAAACGAACAAGAGCGGCAGATTCAATCTGACGGGGCTGCCATGATTCAGAATATTGAGCAAATCAAACTGCTTGTCAGGGAACGTTTTGACCTCCACCAGAACAGTCTCAAACTTAGAGACGAGCTTCAGAATATCCAAAGTGAAATAACACCGATTATGGTTAACGAAATCGACGATCAGATTTTCTATATAATGACCGGCCATCGGTCTCTTGAGGGAGTACAATCACCCAGTTCGATTTATTTTTCCGAACCGGAAGTCCAGATCTATCGTCGCTTGTCTGAACTCCGCGAGGCAGCTGTAATCGCTGCGCAGCTGCTTTCAACTACATTCATAGTGATCGATCCAGCAATGCTTCAGCCATTGCGAGAACGGTTTGAAGCCACCGCCAGTGGTATCGGCCGATCACTTGATGCGCTTGAAAAGCACGAACAGGAGGAGGGCCTCCTTCGCGATAGAGCGAACATCCAATCGCCTGATGCGCCTGGAAGCAAATCCCTTCATGATCGACTGTCTCCGATTTTCGAAGACTTGATCTCATTCGGCAGAAGAGAAAATAACGGATTCAACCTGCGCACTCGGGAACTTGCGCTTAATGATGAATTATCCTCCCTGCTTCTCGAGAATCAGGCTTTAGGAATTGACATCGTAGCGCGAGTACAAAGTGTTGTAAGTGATTCAAGCCTAGCTGCGGGGGAAATGACGAGCAAAGCGGCCGCAGTAAGTGCTACCAGCACGAAGCTGCTGCTGGCTTTCAATATCGTCAGCCTAAGTGGTGCATTCTTGTTCGGGTGGCTACTTGTACAACGTCGCCTGATTCGGCGTCTGCAGAGTATATCGGGTCAAATGCAAGAAATGGCTGGCGGCAACCTGGAAGTTGCCAACAACCCGGAACTGGCCGTTGATACAACAGGTAATGACGAAATTGCGCAATTAGCCAAGGCGCTTGTGGTGTTCCGAGATAACGCGCTGGAAGTACAGCGCCTTAATCTTGTAGAAACGCTTGCTAGCCAAGTGCGACAAAGAAATCAGGAACTAGCACATACCAATGAAGAATTGAAACGGGCGCAAGACCAGATCGTAATGCGAGAGAAACTTGCTGCGCTTGGCCAGTTGACAGCGGGAGTCGCGCACGAGATCAAAAATCCAATGAACTTTATCATGAACTTCTCAGAGGTTTCGCAAGAACTGCTGGAGGAACTGCTGGAAGAACTGGCCAAAATTGAGGCTAGCGGGGACACGGAAGAGGAATACGATTCGGAGTTAGTCGAGGAAGTAACCGACGATTTGACAGAAAACTTGAAGCGCATACACGAGCACGGATCTCGTGCGAACCGAATTGTAACAGACATGCTCAAGATGGGTCGTGGTGGCGGGGATTGGCAGCCGGTTAACCTAAACTTATTGCTTAACGAACATTCGTTACTCGCATTCCACAGCGCTCGTGCCTCAGACAGTGATTTCCAGCTAGAAATTCAGGAAGACTATTCGCCAGATATAGGCGAGATCATGGTACAACCGCAAGATATTGCCCGGGTTTTTCTAAATCTAGTAACCAATGCCTGCTATGCCACGGACCAAAAACGTAAAATGCTGGCCGCTACTGACGATACATCGAAGGAAGATTATCAACCGACGCTTAATTTGAGTACGCGGCTGATTGATGACCATGTTGAGGTACATGTTCGTGACAATGGAACCGGTATTCCGGAATCTGCATTGGAGCGCATCTTTAATCCGTTCTATACAACAAAGCCCACGGATGAAGGAACAGGCCTGGGATTATCGATGTCCAATGACATCGTACGAGAGCACGGGGGCAAGATCCGCGTAGAAACGGAGGAAGGCGAGTATACAGATATGATTGTTGTCTTGCCGCTTGACCCTGCAGCTAGCCAAGTAGTTGATACTTCAGGAGAAGTGACTAAGGACGAGGGTTCAGCCACTGCTTCCCTTGAGGACGAGGGTTCAGCCACTGCTTCCCTTGAGGACGAGGATTCAGCCACTGCTTCCCTTGAGGACGAGGATTCAGCCACTGCTTCTCTTGAGGACGAGGGTTCAGCCACTGCTTCTCTTGAAGACGAGGGTTCAGCCACTGCTTCCCTTGAGGACGAGGATTCAGCCACTGCTTCTCTTGAAGACGAGGGTTCAGCCACTGCTTCTCTTGAAGATGAGGATTCAGCCACTGCTTCTGAGGAAGAGGATCCGACCACCGCTTCTTCGTAACGAGTTTTAACCCGTTACTTCAGCCATAGCATCGGAACGAGATTCGAGTACACTAATGATTTTGTCAAAACCCGCGATCTCGAAGATTTCTTTTATGGGAGCAGGCAGGGAACACAGAAGAAATTTCGTCCCTTTAACTTGGAGTGTTTTTGCAACAAGCAGAATTGAACGTAATCCCGCACTACTGATGTAGGACAGTTTTTCAAGATCCAGAATTACGGGATTGTCCGAATCACCCATTTCCTTATTCAGATTTTGGTGGAATTCCTGTGCGTTCATACCATCAATCCGGCCAGCTACGCTTATTACCAAGACCCCCTCAATCTGATCAGCCTGCAACTCAAGTTGGTTATTTTGAATGTTCATTGTCCACCAGTAGCAATTTATCTAATTATAATATGACAATCAAGATGAAATTTCCATATTATGGTGGAAGATGATACCGGAATATTTCAGAGGACGCAACCCTATGTTAATGACAAATGGAACTGTCCGCTTTTGCTTTTTTCTTTATTCTTTCAAATCAGACTTGAATGGCGAACCCGAAAAGTCTGATCTGAGACCGCGCGTTTATACCCTAGCCATCCTCCCCATCACTTCCGCTTCTTCTGCCAGCCCCCTCCCTGTCATAGAAACCCAGCCTGCACTTGCCTTCGTGAAACACCCTTGCTCGCCTCATCCATCTCCTCGTTCTCCAGAGAAGATAAATACAAACGATCTCTCTTCCCAAACCGGTCAACTCATGTATTCAAAATCTGGTCATATAACTTACTCTCTACACCCTAGGAATCCAAGATTGCGCAGGCATCTGGAGGTTTCCTATTATTATCAAGCGGGAAACTTTAATATATAGGAATTACCCCCATAACCAATCAAAAAATGAAACCACGGCTTGATGAAAGGTAGGAAGTCCCAAACTTCGAAAACTTCAAAAGATATATCAGGTATAATAGATCATATATTACATATTAAAAAATTATCTGAGATTCTTCAGTGATAACTGCGGTTATTTATATTGGACTGCCCAACAGTCTTTAGGTTTGGAATGTGGATTATTGCAATATCGTTTTTTTTAGCTGTCATACTTACTGTAGTAAATAGTACAGTGGTCTTTGAGCTTATCCCAAATTTGATTCTAGGATATGCTTATTATACAAAAATGCTCTATGCAGGATTGTCTACTTTGCTGCTTACGATAGTACTATTTTTTACTATTGAAAGTGTTTTTTACAGGTGAAATAAGCGATAATATAAGCCACAATCAAAATGCGTATCTCATATCCCAAATGCGCTTAAGTCATCTTGTCTCAACTGTGTACTTAGACAATATCTGCTCCTTCACCATCTTGCGCAGCTAAACACATGTATCCGGGAACTCCATGGCCCTGAATCTTGCCAGTATCCACCGCTCAACCACCTGCACCCTGTTCTGTTCACTTCTCCCTCACCTTGTGTATCTGCCTCATCAAGGATTTCTCGTTCTTTTTACGCTAGGCGCTGCAGAACTCGCAGAAGCGCGTATAGCTGCAATGATGCCATAGGTAGCCTTCGCGAGTATTCCTTCCAAAGAAGCTGCCTCGTCACGCCCTTGCGCTTGAGCTCGCTGTGTATACGAGACCAGTCAGGCAGCGTCTTTCCCTCGCGTCCCGCCTAGGGCTTTGAGTAGAAAACCTCTTTAGGCTTACGGTCGTCGATGCTCTCGGGAAGAGATCGTCCAAGACCCGCTTGCTCAGCTTTGCGAATCAGCCTCTGAATGTTGCTTTTGCCTTTTTAAGGCTCCGGCTGATCTTCCTAGTGGAAAGTTCAGAGAATTAAGCCTCAGAATCTCTCTTATTATTCTCGTCTCCATTCTTCTTCTCGGCATTTTGTTGCCTCCTTGCTTGAAATCACAAGCGGGATAGCAAAACGCCTTTCAATGATGTTTTGCGGAAGAAGAACAAGAGCGCTTAGCGCCCCTTTTTAGTCGAAATATGCAGCGGTGCGCCAATCCAGGCCTAATGGGGTTTGCGAGCCAGGAAACAGTACAGCGGCGTGAAAATACCTGTTTTACCGCCCGCGACATAGGCATCAGCAGTCCTGTCCAAGGATCGGAAGACTTCCGCGGAGCCCTTCGGAAACAACCCAACTATCTCGGCCAGCTTTGATCCTGCGATCAATGTTTTGCGGCCCTTCGGAAGCCTTAACAAGGTGTTACCCAACATCCCGTATCGACTCTCCATGGGTTGATACCACGGTGTGGATGCCTTCCCTTCCAAGGCACCTCGATCCATCCCCTCAACGATTTGAAACCCTGCTGCTTCAAGCATCTGATTCACTTCCCCGAACGTAGCGATGTCCTTCAGTGCAATGCCGCGCTTGAGGTCGCGCTTGAGGTCATGGTGCCGGCTATCATTTGGATCGAACTTGTCCGTCAGACACATCTCCTGCCCCCAGAACAGGGCTCCAGGCTTCAGTACGCGAAATATCTCTTTGAACGCGCCTTGCTTGTCCGGAGCATGGCATGTTGACTCTATGGCGTAACCCCGGTCGAAACTGTCGTCTTCGATGACGCTCATATCCATGAAGCTGCACGCCAGGTAGTCAACCATGTGGTCGAGTCCCGCCTCGGCATTCAATTTTTTCGCTTTTTCTAACTGAATTTTGTTGATGTTGATCCCGACAACCCGGACACCGGCCTCACGAATGACACGACGCATCGGGCCGCCGATCCCACAACCGACATCAACCACCGTCATGCCTTGATGCAGGTCCAGCTTATCGATCATCAACCGCTGATGGCGAACTTTGGAGTCCTCCAGAGTCTCATGCGGCGTGAGGGGTGCGAAGTGCAGGGATTCACCCCAACTCCATACCATGAGTTCGTTGTAAAGATCGTAGTAGTCTTTAACCAGTTGGGCGTGATCATAACCGCCCGAGTCAACGGCTTCGGGTGTCGCTCGCTCCATCCAACTCTCGAAGTCTTGAACGCGACGGGCGACGTTCGACCCTCGGTATGCATCCTTAAGTTTTTTCGATAGCTTGCTTATATCCATGGCATGATTCACCCTTTTCCCTCAGTTTTAGAGGGAAAAGCAGAGAAACCGAGGATTCCCTCTGAGATTATTCTCTTCCGTTTTCATCCCCCCTTAGGGAAAGTTCAAAAATTGAGTTCGAAATGTATTACCCCGCTTTTCCGGAGATCTTGGGGATAGCTTGATAATAGGCCAGTAAGTATGAATCTGCGCTTCCTGCTTACAGCTTAATGCAGACGGTCTCTCGTGTCAATACAAAGGATCTTTGTGTAGGGAATCAATTAAAATGAGACTGTGAGAGTATTATTTGGTGGCGGCATTAAGATACCGAAACAGTCATTATGGATAGTTAAAAATGGCTTCAGAAATACCAAAATGCTGTCAAATTTAAGTTTTTTGATGCGTTCTCAGCTGGCCTGCTGCCAGAAAAATTGCTTTCTCAAGAATATCTTCACAATTTCAATGTGGTTTATTCCCAACACGAATGCCTCGGGGTTGCGTCCCCTGAAATATCCTGATATCTTTTTTGCCGTGACATGGAAGTTCCATCTTGTTTGTCGCGCTATAATTACCCCGTGTTCAGCAATATTACGCTGCCGAGGCGGATAGAGCTGAGCGTGAAGAAGAAATGTCAGATCTGAAGTCTACACATACTGCATAATTCGGCATGATCGCATGAACCTGGAATCCTGTATCTCGATGGTAGTCACCCGCCGCTGGCTGACTATTTTACTCTCTTTACTTGTTATGCTGGTGCTTGCTGCGGGTGCCACACGCTTGATCGTGGTGGATACAGACTTCCGCAATCACTTTGGTGAATCCGACCCCCACCTCATCGCGCTGGAACAGCTTGAAGAGACATATGCGCTTTCAGATGTTGTACTGGTTGCCATTGCTCCACATAACGAAAACGTTTTCACACGGGAAGCACTTGTTGTCATTGAAGAGTTGACTGAGCAGCTTTGGCGCACCCCTTACGCCACCCGTGTCGACTCTATTTCAAACTATACGCATAGCGAGGGGTTTGAAGACGAGCTGGTTGTTGAGCCCCTTATCGAGGAAGCCAGCTCCCTGAGCGATACGGATATAGAACGAATCACTGATATCGCGCTCGGTACTAAGGAAATTGCCGGGCGATTCGTTTCCCATGACGGAAAAGTTGCCGGCTTGGTTGTAAGTATTGTGCTTCCTGACGAGAACCGACAATTGACCAAGCGAGAGGTTACCGACTACCTGTATGAAACTATTGCCGACTTTCGGGAGAAACATTCATCCAACGACTATCATCTTCTAGGTGGACTCGTCCTCAATCGTGTCATTGGTGACGCGCTTAATGATGAAATGGCTATCCTCGGGCCCCTTGCTCTTGGAATCATGCTGCTTGTCTCCTTGGTTCTGATACGCTCGATATGGGGAACACTCGCGATTGTGCTGATGCTCGTTGCGGTCATCCCGACCGCGCTGGGCTTTGCCGGGTGGACCGGCTTAAAACTGTATGGTGAAAGCGGTGCCGCGTTGTTCGTACTGATGGCCGTGACCGTCGCTCATTCCGTGCACCTTATTGAGGGTATGGCTAGGGGCTTGCGTCAGGGTATGGAGAGAACGGAGGCAGTGGCCTATACTCTGCGAGCGAACGTGTGGCCTGTTTTCCTTACCTCGTTCACAACTGCAATCGGATTTCTAAGCCTGAATTTCGTAGATATGCCACCGTTTCGGGTCATGGGCAACATAGTGGGGTTCGGCTCTATGTGCGCTTTCGCCTTTTCGGTGACTCTATTGCCGGCATTCCTATCAATGATACCTATTCGCGCCCGTAAGATGCACGAAAACAAACGGGACTTCTTCGATCGTCTCAGCCGTTTTGTCGTCTCTAATCATATGGTCCTTTTTTACTCCTTTGGCATTGTGACTATCGTGCTGGTTGCCGGCATCTCCAGGATCGAACTTAGGGAAAACTGGCTTGAGATTCTTGATGAGAGTTACGAGTTCCGGCGATCCGCAGATTTCCTGAGCGAGAATTTCCCTGGCGTGGAAACCTATGAATACCCTCTCGACTCCGGTCGTGAAGAAGGCATAACGGATGTAGAATATCTAAAAAAGGTCGATGGGTTTGCGGAATGGTACCGGGCGCAACCGGAATTTGTCCATGTCTTCTCAATTGCCGACATCATGAAGCGTCTGAACGAGAATATGCATGGTGATAACCCGGATTACTACTCGCTTCCCGACGATCCTGAACTTGCTGCACAGTACCTTTTGCTTTACGAATTCTCTCTTCCGGTAGGCCGCGATCTGAACAATCTAGTCGACCATGACCGGAAATCAACGCGCCTAACGGTCTCATTGAAAAGTATGTCCAGCAAGGAAAAGATCGATCTCGACAATCGCGCACGTGAGTGGTTGCGGCAAAACGCCCCCGGCATGGAAACCTCTGCTACAGGAATTTCGATTGTGGGGTCTCATTCGGTTCAGAGGAACATTGAAAATATGTTGTCGGGCACTTTTGTGGCGATGTCAATAGTCTCCCTCCTGCTGTTCGGCATATTCAGAAGCATACGCCTAGGGCTGATCAGCTTGATCCCCAATTTCATTCCGGCCGCTATGGCCATTGGACTGTGGGGGCATCTGGTGGGAGAAGTCGGAGTTCCAGCGGCGGTTGTCACCGCTATAGCATTCGGCATTATTGTGGACGACACGATCCATTTCATGACAAAATATACAGACAGCAGAAAAGCGGGGAAATTGCCTTCGGAATCCGTTCAAATTGCCTTTCACTCCGTGGGCAGGGCGTTGTTTACAACTACCATAGTGTTTGGGCTGGGCTTCATGGTGTTTGGAGCATCTGGTGTGGTGGCAAACCAAGTGCTCGGTCTTTTGGTGGGAATAACGGTGGTTATTGCCCTTGTGGCGGACTTCCTATTCCTTCCTCCACTTCTGATGCTGCTTGACGAGACCAAAGAAACCAGAGAACAGATTAGGGAGCGATTGAGAAGCTCAGTCGCATAGGCAGCTAAGATTCTACCGTGCGGTATGGAGCCGAAATCGGCATAAACATCCGTACATCCCTCTACGGGTTATAGTACTGACCATCCGGATAGAACTGCTTGCAGTAGCGCCGATACTTCCCAATAGGGCCGTCACCACTGCAAAGCTTCGGATGTGACCGATGTTTTTGATTGCTCCAGATGGCGACATCCTGCATAACGTCATGCTTCTGGGAAGCAATTATGATCTTGTTCATGATGCGGGTCCTCAACCGTAGGGGAAAGATTCGCAGCCCGGAGGTCAGCCCCTTCGGATTACGAAGTTGTCGCACTTGGCTCACCAACGTCATTTCAATAAATTCGCCGTCAATCGGTCTTGCAAGCACCCACAGACGGGTTTCCATGTCGATCGAACGCTCATGAACCTCGACAAATGAATAGCCAAGCCCATATATATGAGCGACTGCAGAAACGTCGTACTCGGAAAGCTTGATACCAGCGATTCTGAGGGCGCGTTTGAAGTTGAAGGAACTCTTGAGTAAGGAGCCATCAACCAATACCGAACCGACCTCTTCCACGCCGTGGTAATAGTGCACATAGTTCAGGTGTCCGGGGTCCACAGAGTTCTCGGTAGTTTGCTGGGGGTGTCCCCGGAAACGAACGCTCCAGAATTCCATCCCACTCCAGTCGGCATCCGTCGGAGGAGGCTCGGGCAACTGCCATTGAGGTGCCCGACCGCCACTGCCCCACCACGCAAAGACAAGACCCTGAATTTCCCGTGTCTCAAACACCTTCAGCTTGGCAGTCCTCGGCGCGGGAGCGTAGGGTGTCGCCACGCATTGACCGCTTATATCAAACTCGAAACCGTGAAAGGGACATACGAGGCAACCTTCGCGCACCAGCCCTCCTGACTCAGGACCAAGGTCGGCTCCGAGATGCGGACAGACCGCCTCAGCAACACAAATATTCCCTTCCTCGTTGCACCAGGCAACAATCTTTTCCCCAAGCCAGATTTCCTCCAAAAGCCCCTGTTTTTCAATAGCCTTGCGGCTGGCGACGAAATACCAGCCTTCCGGAAATGGGTAAAGCAAGGCTTCATCCTTGCGCACATTTGGGTTGTTTGGATTCATTTGCTGCTATCCCCGCTTACCCGGCGTTAAGTACCGGAAATGCAATTGCATCAGCCTTGGAAATTGTATATTTTAGCCAAGATATAGTCAAATCTGAGGTATCGTCTCGGGTAGCTGGGAGAAATACGGCAAGAAGCAGTACAGACAAACAAATGAACATGAAGTTTTGTTTAGAGTGCGGCCGATTATGAGTTAGCAGATTTGGTTGCGTATCTTGCAATTTCCTTAAGCATACGGCTGAAAACAAGCCAGTGGATGGGATAAATAACATACCAATAAAGCAGGCCGCTGAGACCCATGGGCCGGAAAACGGCCGTCTGCGTTATCTGACTGCCATTTTCAACGGGTTCGACTTCAAACTGAAGCCACGCCTGACCGGGCAACTTCATCTCTGCTTTCAGGCTCAGCAGGCGATCCTCCTCATACGCCTCAACGCGCCAGAAATCCAAGGGGTCACCCGGGCGCAAGTCGATCGGATGCCGCCTGCCCCTCCGCATGCCTACTCCGCCTACCAGCAGATCAATCAGGCCACGCAGATACCAGATCCAATCGGCAAAATACCAGCCCTGGTCCCCACCAATACGTCTTATGGGCGCAAAGGCTCGGGCGGGTTCCACGTTGACGACTATCTGCCGTCGGTCAATAAGACGTGAGCCGAAACGCCTTTTGCCCCAAGACGGCTGGCCGCCGCTTGAAGACACGGCATCGCTCCAGCGGGTCTGGGCAATCTCCATACTTTCCTGGTTAAGGGCCCGTTCTATAGCCTGGCGTACTCCCAAGGGTTGTACCGGAAAACGATTGAGGGCCGCTTTATCGCGGACAATGGTCTCGTTGCGTAAACCATCAACGAGCTTTTTGCCCACCCGTGCATAAAGGGGAGTCACAAGTCCCAGCCAAAGACTCGAGAGATTGGGGCTCAGCACAGGCACCGGAATCATGAGGCGTCGCACGCCGATCTGACGGGCGTATTCCTGCATCAGCTCGCCATAGGTGACCTGATCGGGACCGGCGATTTCCAAAACAGTGCTGTTTTGCAGTTCCAAGTCCAGACCGTAAACAAGATAGGCTATTACGTCTTCAATGGCGATAGGCTGTGTTAAGGTTCTCACCCATCTCGGCGTCACCATCAACGGCAGCCTGTCAACCAAGCTTCTCAGCAACTCAAAAGAAAGCGATCCCGAACCGATTATGATCGAAGCGCGAAATTCCAAAGTAACGGGACCTTGTGAAGCCAGAATAGCGCCTACCTCCCTGCGGCTTGCCAAGTGAGAGGAAAGTTCACCGTCTCCGAACAAGCCTCCCAGATAAATGATCCGACGTACTCCATGTTGGCGAGCAACCCGGGCGAAATTATGTGCCCCGATACGGTCCTGTTCCTCAAAATTGTCCCCGGAACCCATGGAATGGACCATGTAGTAAGCCGTGTCCACCCCTTGAAGCGCGATATCAAGAGAATCGGGGTCAAGCACATCGCCGGCTATAATCTGGGTGTCGGGGGAGAAGCGACCGGCGAGATACGCGGGATTGCGGGCAAGGCAACGCACCAGCTCTCCCCTTCCCTCCAAAACCGGAACCAGCCGTCCACCGACGTAACCGCTTGCCCCCGTCACCAGCACGATCCGGTCTTTTTTCTTATCCTCTGACATTAAGAATAAACCCAAACGCTGTAAAAGACTTTTTGTTTTTCCGGTGAAAGAACAGACAGAGGATTTTTCCGCCTGCTCAGTCTCGGACATAGGAAAACTAGGAAAGCAGTTTCTGGATTCTCTTTATCTTCTCTTCTTCCGTTTCCTCTTCCTCGGGACTCGAGGGAACCCCGCTTCCTCTTATCACGGCGGGTCTTTCGCCTACCGTGGTGCGCCATCTGCTAAGATTCGGAAAAGCTTCAAGATCCATTCTCACCCAATCGTATGCATTTATCCAAGGCCATGTGGCTATGTCGACAATTGAATACTCTCCGGCTATATACTCCACCCTTGAGAGTCTTTCGTCGAGTACCGAGTAAACTCTCTTTGTTTCCTCGGTGTATCTCTTTATGGCATAGGGGATCTTTTCCGGGGCGTACTTTAAAAAGACGTTTAGCTGTCCCTGCATTGGTCCTACCGCCGACATCTGGAACATGAGCCACTGAATATATGTCGTTCTGCTTCCGTCCCCGACCGGTGGAAGAAAGCTTTCGAACTTATCGGCAAGATAGATCAGTATGGCTCCTGACTCAAAAACCGCCGTGCCGTTATCATTGTCAACTATCGCGGGGATTTTCCCATTCGGATTTATCTCGAGAAACCACGGCTCCTTATGTTCAAACTCAGAGAGGTTAAGCGCGTGAACCTTGTAGGAGGCTCCCAGTTCTTCAAGCATTATTGAAACTTTCTTGCCGTTCGGCGTGGCCGCCGTGTACAGATCGATCATTTTCTACCTCGGTTTATAAATAGTTTTCGGGCGCTCACTTAACTGGCAATGCAAACCAAGACGGAATCGGCTTGATTTGAGAATAATCTACTCCAAGTACAAATTTGATGCCAGCTCGATAGATGCATTGGCCTCCTCCACCGCAAAGATTAATCACGATTTTAAAATCAGTGAATGGGGAGCCTATCTTGGTTAGACCTTCGCTGTTGATTCGGAACTCACCGGGTCTTGGCTCCGTCCGCTTTCTCAAGGTGTTTCGCGTATTCGATGATTTCGGGGAAAAACCGGTTGAAATGCTCGTTCATCTCATCGTAATGCGCGACGAGCTCCCGCTCGGACCCGGAAAGGGGATTTTTCCTCCTTACCCTTCTCGACATCCCCTCGAATACGACGCTGAGCCCGGAGATGCTCCGGTACTTCTCTATCCAGCCATCCTTGATAAGGGTGGTTATCCTGGCCGCTGAGCGCTCGGGGAAGATATCCGATGCCCCGAGGATTATAAAATATGCCCTGTCAAGAAAGTCCCTGAGGCTCTCATGCGAATACCTCTCCCAGTTAACGGCAAGCAGGTGGTCATAGAAGATGTCAAGAATAACCCTGCTCCAGCGCCTGCGCTCGGGACTCATGAGCCGGGCGCATTCCCTCGTTATTTCGTGAGAATCCGTCCAGGCGTCAATTCTGCGGTGCATGATTATTCCGCGCCTTATTCCCGGGGTATAGATATCCTCGGTGACCCTGCCCTTCACGAAATCACCCAGAAAGTTTCCTATCATGCATTCCGGGTCATCCCCGGCCAGGCGAATATGGGCAAGATAATTCATCTGCGTGTATCACCCGGAACTCAGCCGCTCAAGAAGCTTGTTTATTCTTCCGACCATGCTTCCGGGATTCTCCATGTACCCGGCAGCCAAAAGCGCGTTATCAAAGAGCTGCTCAACTATGATTGCGGCGAATTCCCTGTCTTTTTCTCTCATGGAAGCAAGGTTTTTTATAAGAGCGTGGTCACTGTTTATCTCAAGACGGACGACGGAACGCATTTCGGCACCCGAACCGACGTTCCTGATGATCCTCTTCATTCCCTGGGTCATCGTGGAATCGGAGTTAAATGCGGCGGCGGGACTCTCAACGAGCCTGCGGCTCACGCGTACGTCCCCGACCCTCTCGCCGAGCACTTCCTTCATCCAGCCGCAAAGCAATTTTTCATCCTCGGAAGAATCCTCAGTGTCTTTATCTGCAGCACCTACGTCAACGCTGTCGCCAGAAACAATCTTTTTCCCCTTAGACTCTCCGAGAGTCGACATCACGAATTCGTCAATCGGTTCGTATACGAAAAGAACCTCGATATCCTCCGAGCGGAAAAACTCCATATGGGGCCCGTTCTCAAGCGCATCTCTTGCTGAACCGAACAGGTAATAGATCTCTTCCTGGCCATCGCCCATACCCGATAAATAATCCTCAAAAGAAACCAGTTCCCCTTCCCCTTTGCGCGAGGACTCAAAGCGCAGCAGCCCCTGAAGCTGTTCTTTGTGCTCAAAATCCGAGGCCACTCCCTCTTTTATGAAAAAACCGAACTTGCCGTAGAAATCGCCGTAACTCTTCGGGTCGTCAGCCGAGCTTTGCTCAAGGAACTTTATGAACCTTTTCGTAATGGCGGAATTAAGCTTCCTCACAAGGGAACTGTCCTGCATGGTCTCTCTTGAGATGTTAAGAGGAATATCGGCACTGTCCACCACGCCTTTTAGAAATCTCGCCCACTCGGGAAGAAGATTCTTGGGAGAGGCGTCTATGAGAACTCTTCTTGAGTAAAGATTCACTCCGGGGTCCATTCTCCCGAATCCAAGGCGCTCCATGTTGTCCTCCGGCACGAACAGAAGCACATTCATGTCAATAGGGGCTTCCGAAGAAAAATGAAGCCTGTATCTGGGTTCGTCAAAGGAGTTTGTCTGGAACCTGTAGAAGCCGCCGTACTCCTGATCCGTAATCTCGCTCTTGTTGCGAAGCCAGACGGCTTCCGTGGTATTTATCTGCTCTCCGTTAAGCTTAAGCGGGAAGGGGACAAACGCGGAGTATTTTCTCAGGATATCTCTTATTACGTCCCCATCGGAGTACTCCCTGGCATCCTCCCTGAGGGACACGGTGACCTTTGTACCCCTTCTGTGCCCCTTTCCCTTTGTTATCTCGAACACCCCGTCCCCGCGGCTTCGCCAAATGAGATGCTCTGAATTCTTCCTGTAGCCGCGGGTCACTACCTCAACCGAATCGGCAACCATAAAAGAACTGTAAAAACCCACTCCGAACTGACCGATCAGGTCTCCCCCTTCGGTCCCGCTTTTCTCTATCGCGTCAAGAAAGCTTCTTGAGCCCGAGCGGGCTATCGTCCCCAAATTCTCAACGAGTTCCTTTCTGCTCATTCCTATGCCGTAATCGGTAAAGGTGATCGTATTGTCCTCGCTTGAGGTGGATATTTCGATTTCAAGCGGGAGCGTCTCGTCGTATATCTCTTTTTCGGTAAGCTGTATGTATCTCAGCTTCTCAAGCGCATCAGAAGCGTTTGAAACCAGCTCCCTGATAAATATCTCCTTGTCTGTATAGAGGGAGTTGATCACTATATCCATCAGCCTTCGCACTTCGGCCTGGAACTCGTGCTTTTCAGTTTTCTCCTTGGTCATCTGAAACCTCCATTAAGCGGCAAACTCCATTTGGAAAAACCGTTTTCACTTAGTAAAAATAAGACTGATTGCTACTTTGACAAGTACACGCAACCCGAGAACCGTTTTTTTATACGGTAAATGTCCCTAGACAGCTACCTTCCTGCAGAAAGTTCGGGAGAAAGGTGCGGGGTCAGGTCTTGACGAGATCCCGAAGACAATACTGTTTGTACCCTATAACCTCACCCCAGGCAAAAACCGCCAGCGCTCCGGCGGATATCTTTCCAGTGTTTTTGGCAAATCATTATAGACCCCAGGTGCTATATTTAAAGCCCCCTGTAAAGCAGAATCCGGAAAAACCTGAGCAGGGTCTTCTCCGTGCCCGTTCTCCAAGCGCTTGTCGGGAATATTCAGCTTTTATTGACTATTCTCCCGAGCCTTTTATTATTTTCCGGGGGTCTGGCGCGGGGTAAGAGCGCTTTTCCTCCCATGTTTGTAAAACCAAGATTGCAAAAGCCATGAGCACCAGAAGAAAACCTAAAATAAAAACGCCGGAAAAAGACATCCCCTCTCTTGACCTCTCCGCAAGGCCGAGAAGAAACCGCAAGTCCCCTTCCGTAAGAAGCCTAGTGCGGGAAACTTCGCTTCTGCCGGGAGACCTTGTGTACCCGCTTTTTATCCACGATAAAAACGCCGATGAAGAAATACAATCGATGCCCGGATGCAAAAGGTGGAGCATCCCGGGTCTTGTGGAGGAAGCAAGGCAGTCCCACAGTCTGGGCGTCGGGGCGGTAATGATTTTCCCGGCAATCGAAGACGGCCTCAAATCTCCTTTCGCCGAGGAATGCTATAACCCGAGGGGCCTTGTTCCAAGGGCCATAGCTGCTATTAAAAAAGAGGTTCCGGAAATCGCCGTCATAACGGATATCGCCCTTGATCCGTACTCAAGCGACGGGCACGACGGCGTGGTGTCCCCGTCCGGGGAAATACTTAACGACGTAACGGTCGAGGTGCTCTGCAAGCAGGCTCTATGCCATGCCGCCGCGGGAGTCGACATAGTCGCCCCGAGCGACATGATGGACGGTAGGGTCGGAGCGATCAGGGAGATCCTCGATGAAGAGAGCCATACGAACATTTCGATAATGTCGTACACGGCAAAGTACGCCTCCTCTTTTTACGGACCGTTTCGCGGAGCGCTTGACTCAGCCCCCAGGGGCGGGGACAAGATGACTTACCAGATGGACCCCGCTAACTCAAGAGAAGCCTTGAGGGAACTCATTCTGGACGAAGAGGAAGGTGCGGACATGGTGATGGTTAAACCCGCGGGGTACTACCTGGATCTGGTATCCCAGTTTCGGGAGAACACTGATCTTCCGGTTGCGGCCTACCAGGTAAGCGGCGAGTACCTCATGATAAAGGCAGCCGCGCAGTCGGGGTGGCTTGAGGAGGAAAAAATAATTCTTGAAAGCCTTCTGTGCATAAAAAGGGCCGGGGCTGACATCGTGATCACTTATTTTGCGAAAAAGGCGGCCGAAATTCTCAGCGGAACCCAGAGGTGAGGAAAAACCCTGTCCGCTGTCGCGCGCTTTACAAAATTTTATAATCGTATAGAATTCCGCTTCTCGAAAAAAACACCGGACAGATAAAATGAAAAAAGACATTCACCCGGATTACAACTACGTGGTTTTCAAAGACTCGTTTACGGGACACGCATTTCTTACGCGCTCGACCAGAACATCAGCCGAAACCACGAAATGGGAAGACGGAAACGAGTATCCGCTTATAACAGTGGAAATCTCAAGCGACTCTCATCCTTTCTATACAGGAAAGGAAAAGCACTATAAAAAAGAAGGCAGGGTCGAGAAATTCCGCCGCAAGTACCAGAAAAAGTCCGCCAAGGAAGAGACTTCGGAAACCGAATCACAATAAAAAGGTTTCAGAGTTCCTCCGTTTTCGCCGTAACCTACCGACGCAAAATTACAGACCCGTCTCGCCCTCAGACCAGCGCAATGATGAACAGGCGAGAAAAGGGGTACAGCGTACGGTTAGCCGAGTCCTTGGGATAAGCATCCCGAAGCCGTCGCTTGTATACCTTTAAAAACCGGTTCCGCTCGGTATCGGGCAGACCATTTAGAATCGGGCGAAGACCACTGCCCATAACCCATTCAAAAACAGGATCATCCCCTTCCAGAGCATGAAGATACCGCGTTTCCCAGATATCGAGGCGCTGTGTACAGGGAAAAAGGGTATCACAGTAAAACTCTGAATCCTTGACCCACTTGTTCGATAAGGCGTCGCCAACTAGGCCCCCATCCGGACCGCCATCTGCCAATGTATCCCGCATCAGGCGGTGAGACGGAAGATCCCAGCTAAGCGGCATCTGGACCGCAAGGCATCCTCCCGGGTTAAGGTAGCTCACCAGGCGCACAAACAGTTCAGAGTGGCCGTCAACCCAGTGCAAAGACGCATTGGAGTAGATAAGGTCCGGGGCTTTCTCCGGCACCCAGCTGCGGATATCGGCATCCGCCCAGTGTATGGTCGACGGCTCCGCGGCAGCCTCGGCCAGCATCTGTGGTGAGTTATCGATACCGTATACCTTGGATGAGGACCAGCGCTTTGCCAGAAGACGGGTTATGTTGCCCGAACCGCAACCCAGATCATAGATCACACCCGGCGCCTCAAGGGGTATACGATCCAGCAACTCAACGGCCGGTCGCAGGCGCTCCTGGGAGAACTTCAGGTACTGACCGGGGGTCCAGCGCGTTCCGGCAACTTCACCTTGGTGCGCTCTTTGCGACATGCGATTTCCTCGCTCCACCCCTCGGATATGTCCGCACGGTTTTCGTGCGGAATGGTCAGCAACGTCGTCTTTTTAACTTCAGGATCTACGATTAGTCGCCGCTCAGGTAACTTACCACGTCATCCTGAATGGACTCGTCCACGAGTTCCCTCCACTCCTCATTGCCGCTTGCTATCGACTCACGTATCTTGGTAGCCGATATGAACCCTATGTTCTCGGGCGGAAAAAACTCGTTCATCTCGTAACCGACTCCCCTGCCCCAGTTTACTGATTCAATATCCGGAATCACCATCACGACCACGTCATCCCCCTTGCTCTCGTGATATTTTCTTATCATTCCGACAGTCTGCTCCGTGGTGAAGGGGTTTTTCGGGTCGGGAGGAATATCCCTTACCATTATCAGGCACGGAACTCCATTGTCGAGCTTCTGCCTGACAAGGCTTATATGCCCGGCGTGGTATGGCTGATACCTGCCGATGAATATGGCTCTTCTGGAAGGAGAAGGCTTTATGTCTGGATGACCGTGATTTTTACATTCCCAGTTGCTCATTATTTACCTCGTTGCGTGGATTAAAAGAAGATTTTTACTAACTGAAAGACGCACGGATTATACACACGCTCGGGTTTTTTTCAACAGCGATCAATAAGGGGACTGCCGAACGGACTACAGGCGGCAAAGCTTCAGACAGAAGGCATATGGGCTTTTTTCTCTGAGGTGCCCCCGAGCAGGTCAATAAAACCGCCGAAAGTCCGCCTGCTGAGACCTGAAAGGGCATCTATATATTTCGGCGTCTCGGATCTTATAAGATCGGGATTTATCTTGCCGCCGAGTTCTTCGATTTCCTTTTTGTTCACCGGAGTAACAAGCCAGCGCTCTATCATGGGCGCGTCTACCTCAAGATGGAACTGGAACCCGTACACCTTGTCTCCGTATCGAAATGCTTGATTCGTACACGCGGGGGAGGTGGCCAAGTGCACGGCGCCCGGCGGAATCTCAAAAGTATCCCCGTGCCACTGAAAGACCTTTTCAACCGCGCCGAATGCGCCAATAAGACGGTCCTCTCCCCCCTCTTCGGTAGTGGAAACGTCGTACCAGCCGATCTCTTTTTCCGGGTTTTTGTTAACCCGGGCTCCGAGGGCCTTGGCAATCAGTTGCGAACCGAGGCATATGCCGAGCACTGGAAAATCCATATCAATAAACTCCCTTATGGATTCGGTCTCCGGTACCAGATAAGGATACTCATTGGTCTCGTCCACATTCATCGGGCCCCCCAGAACAACAAGGCCGTCGTAATTGCGGAGTCTGGGGATTTCGTAGTTTGAACGGCCGAAGTTCACGTAACGTATCCTGAAACCGGCAGCTCTTAGCATCGGGTCAAGCGTTCCCAGTATCTCGTGAGGCACATGCTGGAAGACAAGCAGTTTCGGCATGAGGCAGGATTTTAACCACTTTTCCGGGCCCTGTCATTCCGCCGGGGCAGGGACAGTTCAGAGCTCCCACTTGCCACGCAAGGTCTTCTTCTCAAGAGAGGATCCAAGCGCAAGCAGAAACTCCCTTCTGCTGATTTCTCTTCCTCCGAGAGTCATCATATGATCCGTCGGAACCTGGGAATCTATGAAATCAAAACCGGATTCCCAGCATTTCCGCGCCAGATGGAAAAGGGCCACCTTGGAAGCGTCAGTTTCGAGATGAAACATCGATTCTCCAAAGAACGCACCGCCGAGAGACACTCCATAAAGACCACCGACAAGCTCTCCTTCACGGTAGGTCTCAAAAGAATGAGCGTAACCCAATTCATGCAGTTTCCCGTAAGCCGCTTTCATCTCCTCGGTTATCCAAGTACCGCTCTGCCCTTTCCTCTGGACCTGTGCACAGTTCTCAACGACCGCAGTGAAATCGGTATCGGCCCTTACCGAGAATTTTTCGGAAGACACCGTTTTTAGAAGGGTTTTTGAAAATCTAAAGTCCCCCGGAAGAAAAACCATTCTCGGGTCGGGAGAAAACCATAAAATGGGGTCTTCCTCGGAATACCATGGGAAGATGCCGTTTTCGTAGGCCAAAAGAAGCCTCTCGGGAGAAAGATCCCCTCCGACCGCCAGAAGCCCTCCCGGCTCCGCTTCGGACGGATCGGGAAACATTATTCGGGAGTCGAGAAAGTAAACGGTCATCGGTTCCGGATAAGATCTTTTTAGCGTGCCGGCCGCTTACTCAGGAAAATCCCTCGGGTTTGCCAGTTCACTGAAGATCCTGCTTCCCCCAGGTCCTTTCGATAAAGCCCGCCCTTCCCGAACCTATTTTGTAATTGCCGTAGTGAATCGGGTTTTTCTTGTAGTAATCCTGATGGTATTCCTCCGCCCTGTAGAAAGAGACAAACTTCTCTACCGAGGTGACTATCGGCTTTTTGAATTTGCCCGACTCCTCGAGTTTCTTTTTCGAGAGAAGGGCCTTTTCCTTCTGCGAATCGTTATGGTAGAAGATAGCGGTTCTGTAGTGCCTTCCCCTGTCGGCAAACTGCCCGTCCACCTGGGTCGGATCAATGTTTATCCAGAAAGTCTCAAGAAGGGTTTCGTAGCCTATCTTCTCGGGATCGTAAACGACCCTTATCGCTTCCGCGTGGCCCGTTCTACCCTGCCAGACCTGCTCGTAGGTAGGGTTTTTCTCCTTTCCCCCCGAGTAGCCCACTACCGTTTCGACAACCCCGTCGAGGCTGTCAAAAGGAGGCTCCATGCACCAGAAGCATCCTCCGGCGAAAGTCGCTTCCATGTAACCGCTGTTTTTCCCGCTTTCCATCTTTTTAACCTCCCCTACACTCTCGTTGTACACGGGAAAAGCCGCGCCTGCAAGCACAACAAGCGCCAAGACAAAAACCCTGGACCAGAAATCACGTCTCATTTTTCCTCACACCAAGCAAAAACCGGGGAATTTCGGTTCCGAGGACCCGCAGAGCCGCCCCCAGACGGAAATCAGTTATACACTCTTATTTCGTTATAAAGCGCGTCTCTCTCGACGGGAACGTACCCCGAATCCCGGATCATCTTTATCATGAAATCCCTGCTATGACCCACTTCCGAGGGGGCACCCGCGTCGTGGATGATCTTTTCCCTCATTATCGTTCCGTCCGCATCGCTCGCGCCGTAATGCAGGGCCACCTGGGCCGCTTTTTCCCCGAGGGTGATCCAGTAGGACTTTATGTGAGGGAAGTTGTCAAGGTAGAGCCTCGCAAGCGCGTGAACCTTCATGTCATATGAGGCTGGAAAAGGTTTTACATCTTTAAGGCCCGTATTCTCAGGCTGGAAAAGAACGGGGATGAACGCAAAGAATCCCGGGGACTCGTCTTCTATTCTTCTCAGTCTCTCCATGTGGTCAACAACGTGGAAGGGCTTTTCAAGATGGCCGTAGAGTATGGTGGCGTTTGTCGGGATGCCGAGTGTGTGGGCTAGGCGGTGGATTTTCTCCCACCTTGTCGCAACCGTTTTCGGGGCACAGATCTTCTTTCTCACCTCTTCGTGCAGTATCTCCGCTCCCCCGCCTGTAAGGGCGTCAACCCCCGAGTCCCGAAGCGTGAGGAGCACGTCTTTTAGAGAAAGACCACTTATCTCCGAGAACCAGTCGATCTCAACCGCGGTGAAAGCCTTTACGTGAATGCTCGGGAAGTGGCGCTTTATCATCTTCACTATGTCCAGATAATGATCGAACTCCCAGTCCGGGTGAAGACCGCCGACTATGTGAACCTCCCTCATCTCATCGTTCAGCATGGAAAGCATCTGCTCGTCTGAGAGTTCATAGGCATTTGGGGATTTCTTCGTGGTGCCGAAAGCGCAGAACCGACACGATATGGCGCATATGTTGGAAGGATTTATGTGGCGGTTTACGACGAAGTAGACCTTTTCTCCCGATTTCTTTCTCTTAACGTAATCCGCCATCATGCCGACGGTGTTAAGATCGGGGGAATCAAGTATCGAAAGCCCGTCTTCAAAAGAAAGCCTGCGATCTTCGGCGACCTTCTCCATTATGGGAAGCAGATTCGGGTCAGTGCAGAAGCTCTTGGTCAGTTCCAGTACTCGCTCCATCTTGTCTCAACCTTGTCCCTTATATCCTCTGACATCTCTATTACCGGGGGATACCACTGCTTCACGGTGGCGTCAATTCCCATCATGCCGTCGTAAACGACCGCCGAACCCTGAAGTTCCGTATGTTCGAACAGAACATCCAGATAAGGATCGAATCTAGTAAAGATACCCCAGATAAGCTCCGTGTCATCATTTATGTCTATATCCGGGCTCACGAGCGCGATTATTCGCACATCCTCAAGACCCGGAGTATCGAACAGCCTGCGTATCATCCCCTTGGGGTCGGTCCGGGATTCGTCGATCCGGACAACGCAGAAACCTCCTGAAAGAAGACGAAATCCCGTTATCTCCGGGTGTTTCTCCCTGGGATCGGCAACCTCTTTTGCGTAGGTTTTTCTCTCGGGTGAATTTTTTCTTACGGCGTTTATTCCCATCTTGCTTCCCACGTTGAACTTGTTGCTCGTGAAGTCAAGGGTGTCAAGGGGAGCCCACTGTATCATGAGGAAATCCTCCCTGGGATCGAAGTTTTCCCCGATCTCATGAAGCACCGCTGAGAAATCCCTCGGGTCAACGTCGCTTGAAACGCAGACCATGCACTTTGTGAGAAGCAGTTGCCCGGTTCCCCAGAGAGCCAGCATTGCCTTTACCCCGCCCTTGGGATAGCGCTCGTCAACGGAAACAGCCAGAAGGTTGTGAAATCCCGCTTCTGGATACGCCCACATATCCTTTACCTCAGGCTGTATTATCCTTATAAGAGGGGAGAACATCTCGCCGGCGGCAATCCCAAGGTAGACATCCTCCTTTGGGGGTTTGCCAACCACGATGGAAGGGTACACGGGATTTTTTCTGTGGGTTATTTCGCTCAGGTTAAAAACGGGGAAATCGGCCTCCATTGAGTAGTGACCGAAATGATCCCCGAAGGGTCCTTCCTGCCTCAGCACATCCCTCGGAACTGAGCCTTCCAGTATGAACTCCGCCTCGGCAGGAACGTGAAGCGAGATACTCTTTCCTTTTACCATCGGCATCGGGCTTCCGCGAAGATAGCTCGCAAACGCAAGTTCATCCATGCCGTCAGGAAGCGGAGCGACCGCGGAGAAAATCATCCTCGGGTCCCCCCCGAGGACTACTGCGGCCTCGAGGTCTCTTCCCAGTTTTTTCGCCTCGTGGTAATGCGCCGCTCCTCCCTTGTGCGCATGCCAATGCATCCCGGTGGTCCTTCGGTCAAATACCTGAAGCCTGTAGATCCCGAGGTTTCTCGAGCCTGTAGCGGGATCTCTGGTCAGCACCAGGCCGAAAGTGACGAATTTTCCCCCGTCGCGCGGCCAGCATTTCATCACGGGAAGCCTCGAGAGGTCGGGTTCTGTCTCAACCTGCTGAACATCACCGCGCCCCACCCTCTTGGTTCTCATGGAGAGAAGGCCTGTGGCTTTCGGAAGCACGGAAAAAATCCCCTGTATCGTCGGAGGGTTGACTTTGCGGAATATCTCGACAAGTTCCTCGCCGACGTCCGAGGGCCTTCTTCCGAGGGCAAGCTCCACCCTCTGCTCCGTGCCGAAGAGGTTTATCACCAGGGGAAAGTCCGAACCCTCGACGTTTTCAAACAGAAGAGCGGGACCCCCGTCTCTTATCGTCCGCGACGCTATCTCCGTTATTTCAAGATCGGGAGAGACCTCGGTCTTTATTCTCTTTAGGTCGCCTATGCTTTCAAGATGGCTTATAAAGCTTTCTAGATTGGGAAAACCTTTTTGGGACATGGAAAGGCGCTACTCCAGTTCTTCCCTTTTCCATCCCCTGCCGGTATCAACGCCGACAAGACCCAAAAGCTTGTCCACGTAACCACCCACCACGTCTGAGACCGACTCGGCCCCCATGTAATCAGTAGGAGAGATAGGAGCGATCACCACTCCCTCGCGGGAGAGCCGCAGCGCGTTTTCAAGGGCGATAGTGCCAAGCGGCGTCTCGCGCAGGGCAATTATGAGCCTTCTTTTCTCCTTTAGCGCCACCGCCGCTATTCTCGTTATCAGGGTATCGGCTATCCCATTTGCGATTTTCGCCAGAGTGGAAACCGAACAGGGCACTATGACCATGGAGTCGAAATGGTTGCTTCCCGAGGAAAATGGGGACGCGAGGTCCGAATCGCTGTAAATATCGGTCACCCAGGGCCTCATTTCCTCAACTTTGAGGCCGAGTTCCTCGTGAAGGACTCTTTTGCCCCACTTGCTTGCCACAAGGTACTTCTCGTCGGGGCACCTTCTTAGAAAATCAACCCCGTAAGAAACGCCGGAAGCTCCCGTAATTCCCACTATCGTTCTCATGATCAGGGTAAGTATATACCCGCAAGGGTGAAAAACAAAACCGCAAAACCTATCAGGATGTTGGTTCTGAAAAAAGCGGAATCTACCTGTCCGAAGCTTCCGTGCTCAAGGTAGAGCAGATAGCCGCAGAGCAAAAGCGGCAAAAGCGCAGACAGGGTCCGGAACGAAAGAAGATAGAGAAACACCAGACAGGCGAACGAAAGCAGGTGAGAGACCCTCGAGACAAGCAGCGCTCTCCGCCTGCCGAAACGGGCAACAAGGGAGTAAACGCCGCGGCTGCGGTCAAACTCCTCGTCGGCCGTGGCATATATTATGTCAAAGCCCGAAATCCATAGGAAAGTGAAAATCGAGAGCACGACTGCCGGAAGTATCTCCCCGAAAGAACACCTCACGGCAAGCCATCCGCCAAGCGGACCGAGCGCGAGGGAGAGTCCCACGCCAAAATGACAGAGGCTGGTAAATCTCTTCATTAAGGGATAGACGGTAAACGCCACAAGCGGAAGCGGGGAGAGAAGGAATACAAGCGGACATATAAAATAGGCGGAGACGAAGTAAAGCAGGGCTCCCGCGGCCGCCACGGCCAAGGCCTCAACCATGCTCATCTTGCCCGAGGGAAGCTCTCTCTGCTTGGTTCTCGGGTTTTCCCGGTCTATTCCCCGGTCAAAAATCCTGTTAAGCGCCAGAGCAGCAGTTCGTGCCCCCGTCCCCGCAAGCACAATCAGCACGAAAAGCCGGGCACTGAATATCCCGTCTGCGGCCAAAAAAGCTCCCGCGAAGATAACCGGAAGGGAAAAAAATGTGTGCTCTATTCTAAGAAATCCTGAGAGATTCTTTAAAAACGTCATTTTGGATACGGAATTCTACCGGATGTTTCGTCTGCACGGACGGTTTTTCGGGTGGATAGTCACCCGAAAAGAACATGTCCGCAGCTTATTTTGCCTGTCATCTAAAATAACAGTAATCTTCTCAAACACACGGGAAATTTCAATGAAAATCAACATTTTGAGTCTGGAAACAAACCATGGAAACATGTGAAGCACTTGTTTTAAGAAAATCAAATTACGGGGAAGCCGATCTAATTGTAACCCTTTTCTCAAGGGAACTCGGAAAACTCAGGGCGCTTGCCAAGAACGCGAAAAAAAGCCAAAAACGCTTCGGGGGACGCCTTGATTTCTTTAACCGCCTGGCAATCGAAGTAACCCTGAACAAAGGAAGATTCAATCTCATAGGGGACGTTACACTTAAGGAAAGTTACAGGGAAATAACGGAATCGGTTGACTCTTTCGTCGCGGCGACCCGAGTTCTCGAGCTGCTTGATTTCCTTACCCCCGAACAGGAACCTGCGGGCGAACTGTTCGACCTCGCAGCGGACACTCTGGGTTTTCTCTCGGGAAAACGGGAACCGTATTCGGTTTCTCTCATTTTTTTCCTCCGCGCCCTTACTCTCTGCGGCTACAGGCCCGATTTGCGCTTTGACAGGGAAAAAAACATCGCGGGGTTTGACGTTGAGAACGGAAAGCTCACCAATCTTGAGAAAACACGCGGGAAAAGGAATATCTATCCCTTCCACATGGATATAATGAGACACCCGGAAATCATGGATGCAAACCCTGAGAAGGTAAAAAACAACATAAGGGTTCTCACGAGATACGCCGAATACCGCACTGGAAGGCGTCTTGAGAAAACCGGATTTGCTGACGAAACCTAAGCAAGAAGCGTAGAGTCTCCGACGGAGACCGCCCGGGTCAGGTCCTGTAATCGGAATTGATCGAGACGTACTTGTGGCTTAGATCGCTTGTGAGAATCGAGTATGCCGCCTCTCCTTCCCCGAGGCTAAGTGTCACGGTAAAGGACGGTTTTTTGAACACGGAGGCAAACCTTGATTCCGGCTTAGACCTTACCCCTTTTGAAAAAACTTCTATTTCGCCAAAATAAAGCTTTATCTTCTCCGGGTCGAACCTCACACCGGCTCTCCCGGCGGCCGCCACTATCCTTCCCCAGTTTGCATCCTCCCCGTAAAACGCGGTCTTAACAAGCTGGGAAGTGGCTATAGTCCTCGCGATCTTCTCGGCGTCCCTCTCAGTTCTGGCTTCCGTAACATTGATCCTCACAACCTTCGTAGCCCCTTCACCGTCGCTTACTATCATTTCGGCGATCTCCCCGCATAAAGACGAAAGCACGTCTACGAACTTGCCGTAATCCCCGCTTTTCTCCGTGGTCTGCTTGTTTCCCAGAATCCCGTTTGCGAGGATGAAAACGGAGTCATTCGGGGAAGTGTCCCCGTCAACCGTTATGGCGTTAAAAGAACCCCTCGCCGCTTCGGCAAGAGCTTTTGAAAGAGCTTTCCGCTGAATATTAAGGTCGGTCATGATAAAACAGAGCATGGTCGCCATGTTAGGACATATCATCCCCGCCCCCTTGCCGATAGCCGAGACGGTGGCGGTTTTCTCCCCCACGCGAAGCTGCCTTGACGCATACTTGGGAAAGGAATCGGTCGTCATGATGGCTTCGGCCGCCTCGCGGAGATTGTCTTCTCCAAGACCCTTTATGAGCTTGGGAATGGACTTTTTGATTTTCCCGACGCGCAGCCGTTCCCCCGTAACCCCGGTTGACGAAGGGATCACGAGGGATTCATCTATTCCGAGTCCCCTGGAGAGCGTATTCGCAACTTCAAGCGAGTCTTCATAGCCCCTTCGGCCCGTAAAAGCGTTAGCATTTACGCTGTTTATTATCAGCGCCTGACAGAACCCGCCACCGATTCTTTCCTCTGCAACGAGTATAGGGGCGCCTTTTATTAAGTTTTTCGTGAATATGGCGGACGCGCGGGCCGGAACCTTTGAGAATATAAGCGCCAGATCCCTCTCTTCGTTTTTCTTAAGCCCGGCGGATACGCCATTTAGCAGAAATCCCGGTACGTTTTGCATAGGGGAATTATATACAAACTATGCTGTCTACGGAATAAAAGCCGGAACAACCTCCAGAAGAAAAACTCAAGGTCGCGTTCCCCTTAACGCTTCTTTGCGGTTCACCGGTGATCGGAACCTGTAATCTCGCTTATGTCGCTGATTCCGTTTTTATCCATGAACCGAAGAAGCCCCCTGTTTATAGAGTTCGCAACCGAAAGCCCCTCTCCGCGAAGACCCGTAACCACCTGGAGGGCCTTCGCGCCCGCACGGAGCTTCTCAAGCGCGGAAGCGGTATCGCAAACGCCCCCGACCCCGATTATCTCAAGCTCTCCGCCAGCGATACGGTGAATGTGGGAAATAATCGACGTTGAAAGCGACCTGTACTCAAGATCGTTTCCGCTTATTCCCCCGGGAAGACCTCCCCACTTCGCGCCGTACTTTTCCTTGAGGTCCTGGTTATTACTCGTATTGGTAGCGATTACGCCCGAGATCCCGGAATCGATCACGACTCTTAGGAGATCGTCTACCGCCTCCAGGGAAAGATCGGGGGAGATTTTTACAAACAGCGGTTTTCCCACGCCCGATGAATCCGCGAGTGACTCCGTTACCGCACGTATTATCTCCCCAAGACGCCCTCCGTCCTGAAGCTTCCTAAGCCCCGGGGTATTTGGGGAACTCACGTTTATGGCGAAGTAGGCGGCGTCGGAGCGGAATTTCCGCGCGACGGCGGCGTAGGCACGCGGGGCGTCCTCGTGGCTTACGTCAGAGTTTATCCCCAGGTTTATTCCGACGGGCATATCGAGGCGGCCGTACCACCTTAGGTTCTCTAAAACGGCATCCATCCCCGGGCTGTTAAGACCAAGGGAATTAAGACACACATCGGGGGTTACCATGAACTGCCTGGGCTTGGGATTTCCCCTCTGAGGCCTCTCGACAACCGAACCCACCTCGACCCCCGCGAACCCAAGCGAGTAAAGCGCCCGAAGCGCCCTGCCGGTCTTGTCCCATCCGGCGCCCACAATAAGCGGGTTCTCAAAAGGCACGCCGGCTACGGTGACCCCGAGCCTTTTGTCTCCGAACCTAGCCCCGCCGCCTGCGGTGAATTCAAGGAGTTTCAGGGTAAGCCCCGAGAACTCGCAGAAATGCATGAGTTCCTTTACGTTATGATGCCACGTTTCTGAATCAAGACGGTCAAGAACAGGCCTTAGAAAAGTTTTATAGATCATGCCCTTCTGGAAAATTCTATCCGAACAAGGCGCAAGCAGGCAAAACCGGGTGCAGGCGGGTCAGACATTGAACCTGAAAAACATGACGTCTCCGTCGCAGACCTCGTAGTCCTTTCCCTCAAGCCTCATTTTCCCGGCCTCCCTTACCATCTGCTCGGACCCCTCCCTCACGTAATCATCATAGGCTATGGTCTCGGCCCTTATGAAGCCCCTTTCGAAGTCAGTGTGGATGATTCCGGCCGCTTGGGGCGCCTTGGTCCCACGCCTAACCGTCCAGGCCCTGACCTCCTTTGGCCCCGTGGTGAAATAGGTAAGAAGCCCGAGGTTCAAGTACGCGCAGTTAACGAGCCTGTCAAGACCGGAAGCGCGAAGGCCCAGTTCCTCGAGAAAAGCCGCCTTCTCCTCGCCTTCAAGCTCAGCTATCTCAGCCTCTATCCTAGCCGAAACGACTATGACGTCGTCTCCAGAGCGCTCCGCGTGCTCCCTTACCTTGCGGACCTCGGGGTTTTCTCCGGCTCCCGAGACTTCCTCCTCGGAAACGTTGCAGACGTAGATAACCGGCTTTTCACTCAAAAGAAAAAGCCCCTGTACCGTGTCCGGGCTTCCTTCCGGGCGCGGAAAATCCCTCGCACGCCGTCCGGTCTCGATAAACTCCCGAAGCGATCTCACTGTTTCAAGCTCCCTTATCACATCCTTATCCCTGCTTTTGGCCTGGTTTGCGAGTTTTTCTTCCCTCTTCTCCACAGTATCCAGATCCTTGAGGATAAGTTCGTCCTCTATCGTACGGATATCGCGGATGGCGTCGATCCCCTCCTCAACGTGGATCACGTTTTCATCCTCAAAACATCTCACGACATGGAGTATAAGGTCAACTTCCCTTATGTGTGACAAAAAGGCGTTTCCCCTTCCCTTTCCCTCGGAAGCCCCCTTCACAAGGCCTGCGATGTCTACTACCTCCAAGCTGGTGGGAGTGGTTTTCTGGGGTTTTACGAGATTGGAGAGGGTATAAAGCCTCGGGTCCGGGACCCCGACGACTCCGATATTTGGATCTATAGTGCAGAAAGGAAAGTTTGAGGCCGCCGCACCGGCGTTTGTAAGAGCGTTAAAAAGAGTCGATTTCCCGACGTTGGGGAGTCCCACTATTCCGCATCGAAGTCCCATATATTGCGCCGCCTTTTAGAAAATGGGGTGGATGACCGGATTTGAACCGGCGACCTCTTGGGCCACAACCAAGTGCTCTAACCGGACTGAGCTACACCCACCGTCGAAACTTTCATTGTCTATGAAGTAAAAACCAAGCTTGCTAGTATACCGGCAACCCCATTGACAGACAAAAATTGCCGAGAGAAAGTCGCCAAAAGTCCTGCGTCGGCTTTCAAAACAGCCTGCCTTCCCTTACGAAATCCTCATGTACCACAGATCAAAAGCCCCGTCTCTGCTCGCCTGCACGGTCCCGCTCAAAGTTAAGAAAACCGCCTTTTTCGCCGACACCCAAAGGGTTCCGGCCGGGATATTTGATTTAATCGAGAACTTGTTTATATTAGGTAATTTTTATTCAATCATAACAGGCATCCGAGGAGCAAAGAACCAATGGGCACCACACTGCACATAAGAGACAACATCGAGCAATCCTACGGGGACGTGTACACGCCGGAGGCGCTAGAGGCCCTTGAATTCATGGCCCGCTTCAACAGCGAGCAGAAGGCCATCATGGAAAAAAGAACCCAGAGAAGAAAAAGACGCTATGAATCCAAGGAAAGAATAACCTTTCTTGATCCTGATTCTCTCATACCCCGCACCAATATCAAGGTCCAGGACGCCAGGGACGGAAAATTCGAGGGGCCGGAGATTCCCCACGACCTCAGAACACAATGGATACAGGGAACTGGCCCGGCGGCAAAACCGAACTCCCCGGTTGAAAAAAGCATAAGAAACGTCGCCTACGCACTTCTCTCGGGCGCGGACGGGTGGATGTTCGACGGCGAGGATGCCCTGGGGCAGATATCGACGATGTCCCTTGACAATCAACGCAATCTAAAGCTCGCAATCGCGAGGGACGAAGTGTTCATGAAAACCGCAGAAGGCGTGGCCGTGGAGATGAACAGGTGGGGACGGAATTTCTTCGGACACGACATAATCGAGGACTGGGAAAAGCAGCTTGACTTCACCACCGTTATTTTCCGGGCGAGGGGACTTCATCTGGACGACCGACACATACGCGACGCCAACGGAGTAGCACTTTCTGCTTCCGTGGTCGACATGACGCTTTTTGTCGTTAACAACTACAGGGAACTTGCCAAGAGAAACTCATCCATAGTCCTTTACCTGCCGAAGATCCAGACCGCCGAGGAAGCCGCGCTCTGGAACGAGATGCTCACCGCCCTTGAGGACCACACCGGACTCCCCGAAGGCACGATAAAGGTATACGTACTTATAGAGCAGCTTGAGGAAACGTTCCAGCTTATGGAGATAAGGGCGGTTCTGGGAAAACATTTCGCAGGGTTTAACACCGGCAGGTGGGATTACATAAACAGCGTCTCTGACGCCATGGCATGGGATGAGAACTTCGTTAACCCGAACATAGAGTCGATCACCATGACCTACGGATACATGAGAAACTACGAGGACCGGGTCAGAAGGGCCGTAAATACCCCGGACATAAACAGGAACTTCGCGCTCTGGCAGGGAGGCATGGAGCCGAACATACCCGTGGGATCGAAAGAAGGAGTCGAAAGCAGCATGGAGAAGGCTTATGCCGGGGCCGTAAGAGAACAGCAGGAAGGAGCAAGCGGCAAATGGGTCGCCCACTGGAAGATGGTCCACATAATAAGACCCGTCTGGGAGAAAGTCGGCGAGGAGAACCAGCTCGGAAGAGAGTTTCCCCCGCTTACCTATACCCAGCAAGACGCAGACGGCCTCATCCTTCTCGAACCCGCCCCGAGAACCATAAGGGGAGCCCGCAACCTGCTTAGCGTGGGACTTCAGTACGGAAACGCGTTCGGCCAGGGATTCCAGGCCGCGGCGCTTAAGCCCGCAGATTTTTTCGGAAACGACGATATCCTTTACCTGATGGAGGACGCCGCCACCGGGGAGATAAGGCTTAGCATACTCTGGGAGTGGGTTCACAAGGGAGCCAAGCTCACCGAGGACGACCCCGAAACCGGGCTTAAGGCAGGGGAAACATTCACGGTTGAGGTTTTCGAGAAGCTTCTTGAGGAAGAATACGCGAAGCTCCAGGCGGCAAGCGACAGGGACGTCCACGATATCTCGAAGCCCACAACCCTTCCGATAGCGAAGCAGATAGTCAGAGCCTACGTGCTCGACGATGTAAAGGTGCCGTGGTACATAGACCTGCTCAACATAAATCTGAACAACCACGACCACGACGTGGCCTCGCAGAGAATCGAACTCTACATGACGGAGTTTGCGGACAATGACACGAGAATCACCGAGAACCTCGATTTCGTAATGTAGGTTCCCGAAGAAACAACCATTTTTATTTTCAGGAGAGGATATCGATGAGCCAGTTAGAAGCTGAGATAAGAAAGACGAAAAGGTATTTCTCAAGCGAGCGCTTTCGGGAAATAACCCGTCTTTACTCGCCCCGCCAGGTGGTGGAGCAGAGAGGAACCATAAGAAGGGACTACTCAATCGCGAAAAACGCCGCCGGGGCGTTCTACAAGAGACTTCGCGAGCTCTTCGCCGAGCGAAAGCAGATAACGTCCTTCGGCCCTTATTCGCCCGGACAGGCGGTCATGATGAAAAGAAAGGGAATAGAGGGCATATATCTCGGCGGATGGGCCACGTCGGCAAAGGGATCAGTCGGCGAGGACCAGGGGGCGGATCTAGCGAGCTACCCGCTTAGCCAGGTGCCCGACGAGGCGGCCCCTATAGTGAGGGCGCTTCTCGCCGCGGACAAGAACCAGAGATACAACCGCGCAAGGATGACCGAAAAGGAAAGGGAGCGGACGCCCGAGATCGACTACAACCCTTTCATAATCGCCGACGCGGACACGGGGCACGGCGGTGACGCGCACGTAAGAAACCTTATCAGAAGGTTTGTCGAAGCAGGCGTTACCGGCTATCACATAGAAGACCAGAAGCCCGGAACCAAGAAATGCGGTCACCAAGGCGGAAAGGTTCTCGTGCCTTCCAACGAGCAGATAAAGAGGCTTAACGCCGCCCGGTTCCAGCTCGATATAATGGAAGTGCCCGGAATAATAGTTTCAAGGACCGACGCCGAAGCCGCCAACCTTCTTGACGGAAACGGGGACGAGCGCGACCAGCCGTTTGTCTTGGGAGCAACCAAACTCAATATACCCAGTTACAAAAACGCCTACCTGACGATCCTTAAAACAATCCACGAAAAAGGCGTAAAGGAGATAAACGGCCACAAGCTCTACAAGATAGGCAAGGACACCTACGCGGAAACGGACAAGTGGCTTGATGAGACCGGCATAGCGTCGTTTATTGACGAAAATATAGAGGCAATGAAAGGAGATACCCAGGAACTTGAAACCGCTCTTGATTCCGTGGTCACCAAGTTCGTCGAGATATGGGAAGAGGAATCCGGCCTCAGCACCTTCGGCGAAACTATAGAGACACTCATGGAGTTTAACATCGAGCAGGGCATTGAATTCGACATGACCGTCGAGCAGTGGAGGGAGTTTGCCAAGACCGCTTCCACGAAAGACGCCATGAAGAAGGCCGATTCCCTGGGAATCGACTACATATGGGACCCCGAAATTTCGAGGACGCCCGAGGGATACTACCAGGTAAAAGGCGGAATCGAATACGCAATCGCCAAGTCGCTTGCCGTGGCGCCCTTTGCCGACCTGCTCTGGATGGAGACCAAGACGGCGGACCTCGAGGAGGCAAGGCAGTTCGCAGAGGCCATCCACGAGATCTTTCCGAACAAAATGCTTGCCTACAATCTCTCTCCATCCTTTAACTGGGACACGACGGGAATGACCGACGAGGAGATGAAGAAATTTCCGGAGGAGATAGGAAAGCTCGGCTTCGTGTTCGATTTCATAACCTACGGAGGCCACCAGATTGACGGCATGGCAGCCGAAGAGTTCGCTACTGCGCTTATGGAAGACGGCATGCTCGCCCTGGCGCGCGTGCAGAGAAGACTGAGACTCATAAACTCGCCTTACAAGACTCCGCAGACCCATGTCGGGGGACCTCGCATGGACGGAGCTCTTGTTGCAAGTTCCGGAAGAACCGCGACAACGAAGGCAATGGGCAAGGGTTCAACCCAGTTCCAGCACCTGGTTCAGACGGAGGTTTCAATCAAGCTTCTCGAAGAGTGGCTCGAGGCCTGGACGAGACATAACAAGATCGAGGACACCTTCACCGTCGAACTTAAGCCCCACACCGTGGGAACTTTCGTTCTCGAACTCAACATTCTAAACGGTAAGAAAGAAAAAGTGGCGGACGTGATATTCGAGATACTGCAGGACAGAAAGGGAGAGAAAATACTGACGGTGAGGGACGAGAACACATTTGATGCGTCCCTTCGCCAGAAGCGTCTCGCGACCCTGCTTCATCTGTTCCTGATTCATCGCTACAAGACGGATTTTGTGCATTACGTAAGCCCCACGGAAGACAATCTGATGCAGACCAAGGGGATGATGAGGCTCGGAATCTACGAATCGGTCAACACCGAAGTTGGTCATATAATAGTGACTAGGGTGAACGTCGAATACGTGAAGGAACTGCTTAGCCCCGACCGCAGGGAACTCAAGAAGTTTATCGCGAAAAAAACCAAGTCCCGCAAAAAGAAGTAGCGGGGCGGCGGATTGAAAAGATCATGTTTCTGGGTGCGGCCAAGGCGGGAAATGTAGTTTTTCGCCTTGGCCGCGACTTTTTTCTCTTATTCCCATGCGAGACTTCGCTTGCCAATCAAGTTTCGCTTCCCGATGATCACGCTCCCATTATGGGGGAACATAACCACAAAGGCGGGTGAATGGATGCTCACCCCGGCGCGCTCATGGGCTAGTTGTTGAATGAGCATCTCTCCGGCAAAAGGAACTGCGGAAAGCCGGGAAACAAGCTACTGATTCTATTCTGAGTCCAGAAAAGCCGCAGCAATATAAAGACCGCGGAAGATATTTTTTTGTAGTAATCGATACCGAAAACTGTATTCTAATTCGTTCAGAAAAGGGGCAGTGTCTCAACACGCCTCCTGAAAAAATACGAAACCGAGAGTAAAGCAATGCCGGTTAACGTCAAAAAAACGGTAAGGAAAATAGACAGGGCTGTTAGGAAGGGGAACTGGGATGCCGTAAGAAGCATAACTCAGTCCATGCACCCCTCCGAGATAGCATCCCTTGTACAGGCTTCTTCGCAGGAAGAAAAGCATCTCATCCTTGAGGCTCTTGACTCAGAAGTAGCATCCGAGGTCTATTTCCAGCTTAATCCCGAGGAGCGCGTGAGCATACTGAAGCTCATGCGGGAGACTTCCCTCACCGCGATGGCCGAAGAAATGGAATCGGATGACGCCGCCGACTTCCTAGGAGAACTGCCGGAAGACGTGGCGAAGAAGGTTCTCGAAACCATGGACCCCGAAGAGCGCGAGGAAGTGACGCCGCTTCTAAAATATCCGCAAGATTCCGCGGGCGGTATCATGCAGACCGAGGTTCTTAAAAGTCCGCACGACTCCACCTCAAAAGAAACCGTTGAGATCATAAGACAAATCGAGGAAGAAGACGAAGACGACGTAGAGGACCTGCATATGGTCTACGTGGTTAACGAAACGGGGAGGCTTGTCGGGAGGGTATTCCCGCTTAAGCTCTCAACGGCGGCACCTGATTCTCCCCTCTGGACTATAATGGATCCGGTCGAGATCACGGTCACTCCGGACATGGACCAGGAGGAAGTGGCAAAAATCTTCAGAAAATACGATGAAGTGTCCCTTCCGGTGGTAGACGATTCCGGAGTGCTGCTAGGCAGGATAACCGCCGACGACATACTCGACGTCATATCCGAAGAGGCTGGAGAAGATATATACAAACTCGGCGGTATAACCGGTGAGGGGCTGCACCCTGTACACACGTCCATATACGACAACGTGAGGCTGAGAGCTCCTTGGATAATGCTGGCCCTCGCGGGAGAACTTGTCCTGGCTATTATAATAATGCAAAAATTTCAGACCACTCTTGAGAATTTCATCGTACTCGCAGCCCTGCTTCCCCTGGTCATGGCTACGGGTGGAAACGTGGGAGTTCAGACAAACACTATCACGGTCAGAACAATAGCCACCGGTGATTTCGTTAAAAGCCAGATAAAAGACCTTCTCCTAGGGGAACTTAAGGTGGGATTGGTTCTCGGAATCATAAGCGGCATTTTGGGTTCCCTGATCGGACTTCTACTGAATACCGCGGATGCTGATGTTACAAGATTGTTTCTGGTAATATTCGCGGGGATCGTAGGAGCCACACTTACAACTTCGTTCCTTGGAGTCGCGGGCCCACTGATTCTTAATAAACTAAAGATGGACCCGGCAGTATCATCGGGACCGTTTCTCGTCACGTTCAATGATATATTCGGTAGCGCTTTCTACCTTTTCCTAGGCGCCGCGTTGCTCTGAAAAAGAATTTCACAGCAGCGAAATGCGCGCCCGAGAGGATTCGAACCTCTGACCTACGGATTAGAAGTCCGTTGCTCTATCCTGGCTGAGCTACGGGCGCGGAAAACCCGAACATACGTCAAATCGCGAAAAATGGTCGGGGTGAGAGGGCTCGAACCTCCGACCTCAGCATCCCAAATGCTGCGCGCTCCCAGCTGCGCCACACCCCGATTCAAAAACGAGTAATTATAACAACAGGACCCGAAGAAAACAAAATCGGTCTCAGGCGAAAAAACTCAGGAATCGGAAATCCTGTATCTCCTCCAGTACCTTATAAGGCCGCCGGCGTTCATGTGGTAAGGAGCCATCAGATCGTACTTGCGGTAAACCTCCTCGCTTGTGCCTTCGCGCTCGAATATCTCGTTGAAGTGAGCGCCGAACTCCTCGGTTATTTCCTCGTCGCTCTTTCCAGCCGACACTCTCTCGCCAATCCACTCAGACCATTCTTCGAGCTTCTTAGAGGCGGCATCAAGCATGGGGCCTACATCCGTGTATCCCCCGAAATGGGTTAGATAAATAATGTCCGGAGATATCTCCTTCATCTTCTCAATAGAGGCATTCCACTTCTCAATGTGTATTTCAGGAGGAGGAGTCGCGGGAACCATAGGACCCCCCGCCATCAGGCATCCAGCGGTATCTCCGGTAAAAAGTGCATTTTCAATAAGGTAGCAGTGATGATGCCCGGCATGTCCGGCTGTCTCGACAACCTTCACTTCAACGCCTCCTATGTTAATTACCTGACCGTCCTCAATGGCAACCACTCTGCTTTGATCCATTCCCCTTACCTCGCCCCAAAGCTCATCCATTTTGTCTCCATATATCCTTGTGGCGGACTTCATGAGTTTCTCGGGGTCAACAAGGTGGGGAGCTCCTACCGGGTGAACGTATATGGTGGATCCTGCCTCGGCGAAATGCCAGGCGGCTCCCGAGTGGTCAAGGTGAATGTGGGTTACGAACACATGTTTTACATCAGAGGGCACGTAGCCAAGGTCAGAAAGACCGGTTTTAAGGTTCTCAAACGATGTGTCAGGACCGGTTTCTATGAGTATCGGCCCTTCTCCGGTCTCTATGAGATAAGATGCTATCGTCTCTGTCATAAAGAAATTAACGTCAATGATCTTTAAGTCCATTTAGTTATGTCCTCCTGCGTCTATATCTATTCTTAGAATCCAAAACGTAACCCCGCGTGAAAAGGAGTATTGTCGATTGACAACGAGTCTATTATGTAGCTGTTCTGGCAATCCCCAGCATCGGCATAGCAGCTATTAAGCCCGCTATCAAAATCAGATTGATCTTATACATTTCATTGGGGATAACATACAATTCTAACCAAAGTCTAAGAGTTAGCAGGAACTGCGGCGACTTGCAACACACTTTGGAAGGAATGGAAAAAAGGAGTGGAAAAAGAGGTCGGCATCTTGGACAAACACAGACTGGAAAGGGTTTCTGCCGTAGACTACTAGCTCCTTATTGCTTCTATGGCTTCGGAACGAAACTCGAACACATCAATTACCTTGTCGAAAGCCGCCATACTGAAGAGTCCCTTTACCCCCCCGCGCGCAGAACATATCGCAAACTTAGTTCCGCTTTCATGCAACCTTTTCGCAACCATCAGGATTGATCGCAACCCCGCACTGTTGATGTAGGCAAGTCCCTCAAGGTCAAGAACTATAAATTTTTCGGGATTGCCAGTCGCTTTCCACAGTTGCTTGTGGAATTCCTGTACATCAAGGCCGCGAACATCGCCGGATAAATTTATTATGAGAATTTCTTCTACCCGCTCAGGTTCGAACTTGATTGATAATTTATTTATAAGAGCACCTCCTGTTCCTCAACCTCTCCCCCTAAAAAGTTTTTCTGCTTCCTAAAGAGTAGGAAAAGAATCAATCACCCATATAGCAGTTCTGGCTACACTTCTATATGCTAAGTCTCACAGGAAAGCATAACCATGTCAACAAAAAGCAAGCGACTTGCTTGAGTAAAGAAGAGAAATAGAAGCTTCTCACGCACCGGCTTTCACCCGGCCTGAGTCAACGAGAAACGAGTGGAATTCCCCCCGCCGGGGTATCTCGTTCTTATCGGTCGAGGTAACGAACACCTGCCCGGTGAATTCCGAGAGAGTTTTGAAAAGAAAACTCCTGCGCTTCATGTCAAGTTCGCTCGTTATGTCATCGAGAAGAAGTATGGGATTAGTTCCGGTGTGTTCCCTAAAGAGCTTTATCTCCGAGGCCTTAAGCGCCAAAACCAGGTTTTTCGACTGCCCCTGTGAGGCAAAACGCGAAGCGTCCTGTCCGTTAAGCAGAAAACCGACCCGGTCCCTGTGGGGACCCACCGTCGTGTGACCCCTTTTTCTGTCAGAAGGAAAATTCCTGGAAAGCGCCTCCCTTATCGCCCCTGCAATATCCTCCCTGCGTTCAAAAGAAAACCCGTAGCTAACGCGCGCCGACGTGTCCGATTCCCCGTGCTCCCCGTAGACCTCGGCGAGCTTGCGGTTAAAGCTTTTTATCATCTCGATGCGTCTGCCCACTATATCGGCTCCGATTCTTGCTATCTGCTCGTCCCAGAGTTCCACGGAAAGCGGGGACACTTTCTCCTTTAATCCGAGCATGTGATTTCTCTGGCTTACGGCCCTCTGGTACTCGCGAATCTGCTTTATGTGGGCCTGGTGGACAGCGCTTATGACAGAATCAAGATAGTTTCTCCTCGCCTGAAGTCCCCCCTTCACTATTTCTATGTCCGATGGAAGGAACAAAACAACCTTGAAGCGGCCGAAGTGCTGACTTATGCTCCGCACGGTCTTTGAGTTAAGCCGCGTGTGACGGCCCTCTTTTTTTATGGTTATATGTACTTCATTTAGACCGTTTGCGGAAAGAATCTCTCCTTTAACGAGCGAAGCCTCGCAGCCGAAGCGCACTAGTTCAGAGTTTTTCGCGCCCGAAAAGGGCCGCATGCCGCAGACAAGATAGATAGCCTCAAGAAGGTTGGTTTTCCCCTGGGCGTTTCGTCCGTGGATTACGTTCAGTCCCTTATGGAACGGAAGAGAGAGATTTTCGTAATTTCTGTAGTTCCTGAGGCTCAGATGTTTAAGCTGCACTTGACTCGTCAACCGTTTTTTCCCGGGAAAAAGCCGCTTTCCACCTTCCCGAAGGTGCTTTCTTGACCATAAAATTTTAAGCGTTAATATCTTTTTCGAAAGGTACTGACTTATGATATCGCTTAAAATATCGGAAATCCACTCCAGGGATTCGGGAAAGGGTTACGCAAGAATAAGCCCCGTGGACATGCAGGAGCTGGGCCTTACGTCCTGGGATCTGATACAGATAGACGGAAGGAAAAAAACCGTCGTGAGAGCCCTGCCGCTTGACGCGGAAGAATGCGAAACGGATTCCGTAATAGAAATAGACACCGTAACCAGAGAGAATGCGGGAGTTGAGCTTGACGACATAGTAATAGTGACGAAAGCCGACCTTGAGAAAGCGAGCAGGATAACCCTGTGTCCCAGAAACAAGGCTTTTCTCTACGACCCGGCTAAAAGCAAGCGTCTCTGCAACAGACTCGAAGGGCTCGCCGTAACGGTCGGAGACAGGGTATCTGTGAGAGTGTCAGCAGCCAAGACAGAAGATTTCGACGTGCTCACCACGATGCCCGAGCACTCGGTTGTCATAAGTCAGAAAACGCGTATGGACGTGATACAGAGGCCTAGAACCAAGGTGGACGCAGAAAGAGTCTCGTACACAGACATCGGGGGACTTTCAAGCCAGATAAAAAGGATAAAGGAGATTCTCGAACTTCCGATACGCTTCCCATCGCTTTTTGAAAAGCTCGGGGTTCAGCCGCCCAGGGGAATCCTTCTGACAGGCCCTCCGGGAAGCGGAAAAACCCTGCTTGCAAAAGCCATAGCATTTGAGACGGATTCAAATTTCCAGGTAATAAACGGCCCCGAAATAATTCACAGGTTCTACGGAGAGAGCGAAGCCAAGCTGCGCCAGATATTTGAGAACGCTACCAAGAACCAGCCGTCCATAATATTTCTAGATGAACTAGACGCCCTAGCTCCCCGCCGAGACAAGGTAACTGGGGACGTTGAAAAAAGGGTGGTAGCCCAGCTTCTATCTCTCATGGACGGACTCACGCACAGAGGAAACGTCACCGTTATCGGAGCGACTAATCTTCCGGATATGATCGACCCCGCGCTTCGCCGCCCGGGCAGGTTTGACAGGGAAATCCACCTTCCAGTTCCCGACACCGAGGCCCGTGTAGAGATATTCCAGGTTCATTCAAGGAGCATGCCGCTTTCAAACGACGTTGATCTCCAAAGACTCTCGGAGCTCTCAAGCGGCTACGTTGGGGCCGACATAGAGAATCTCTGCAGGGAAGCGGCGATGAATTCTCTTGCTAACATCCTGCCGGACATGGAACAGGATTTCGTCTCCAATGTCGCACACAGCTTCCTTATTGAAGTCGGCATGGAAGATTTCCTTGAGGCACTTCGAAATATCCATCCTTCCGCAATAAGGGAGATAGTGGCTGAGATACCGAAAACCTCCTGGGATGATGTCGGGGGGCTTGAGACCGTAAAAGACAACCTTATTGAATCCGTTATATGGCCCATGAAGCACAGAAATTTCTACGAAGCCTTGGACGTAAAGTCACCCAAGGGGGTACTGCTTCACGGCCCTCCGGGAACGGGGAAGACCCTCCTCGCAAAAGCTCTTGCCAACCGAACGGAAGTCAACTTCATTTCCATAAAGGGAGCGGAGCTTCTCTCCAAATATGTCGGAGAATCGGAGCGCGCCGTAAGGGAAGTTTTCAAAAAGGCAAAGCAGGTTTCTCCGTGCATAGTGTTTTTCGACGAGCTCGACGCCCTTTGCCCGAAACGTTCCGAATCCAACTCGACCCGCGTGAGCGAAAGAGTGGTAAGTCAGCTGCTCGCTGAGATTGACGGGGTTGAGGAACTCCCCGATGTTCTGGTGCTCGCCGCGACAAACAGGATTGACATGATAGAACCGGCGCTTCTGAGACCGGGAAGATTCGATCTGATAGTTGAGATTCCGACTCCGTCAAAACAGGAGATTCTCGAGATCCTGAAAATCCACACCCAGAAAAAGCCTCTCGGAACGGACGTGAAACTCAAGACGCTTGCAGAACAGCTTGAGGGTGGAACCGGGGCGGATGTAGGGCTAGTATGCAACAGGGCATCTTTGCACGCGATAAAAGAACATCTGGGAAAGAACAGGAAAGTTATCAAGCTCTGCAGAAGACATTTTGACCTGGCGCTTTCCGAACTGCAGAAAAGAAACGCTTAACGAAAGCCGCAACTGAGACAGGAGTCGACTTGGAAAGTTCTTTTCTCTTTCTTCATAACATCGTTCCCGAAATATGCTTCTTCATCCTGGGAGCGGCACTTGGAAGCTTCGCGAATGTCTGCATAAGGAGAATTCCAGCCGGGATATCCATAGTTTCTCCCCGTTCCCGCTGCACAAACTGCGAAACCCCAATAAAGGCCTATCACAACATTCCGATTCTGAGCTGGCTACTGCTCGGAGGCAAATGCGCCTACTGCGAAGAGCGGATATCAGCCGAGTACCCGCTTGTGGAACTTCTCTGCGCCATCCTGGCCGTTTTTCTCTACAGGCAGTTCGGAGTGTCGCTTGAACTGCTTTTCTACCTGGCGCTCTGTACGGGACTTGTAGCCATAACACTGATAGACATAAAACATCTCATTATTCCCGACATGATAACGCTTCCCGGAATAGCGGCCGGAGTTGCGTTAAACGCGTTCAGGACTGACTGGGGAGCTGCGGCTGGGGCGGTTTTCTCCTCCGGACTTTCGGACTTTCTGCCCGCGACGGCCAGTATCGCCATTTTTGATTCAATAGGAGGAGCGCTGCTCGGAGGAGGAGCTTTTTTACTGATCGCTATGGCATACAGAAACTTGAGAAAAAAAGAAGGAATGGGAATGGGCGACGTAAAACTCGTCGCAATGCTGGGAGCTTTTTTCGGAATGTGGGGAGTGCTGGTCATAATATTTCTGAGTTCCATACTGGGAACCCTGATCGGACTCTCGGTTATAATACTGCACAAGAAAGATCCGGGATACGCCATAGCCTACGGCCCCTTTCTTTCACTTTCGGCCACCATTTATCTGCTTGGAGACAATCTTTTTCTCCTTGCTGGGATAAATATCGGGTTGCCAGGGTAGGGACATGAAAAGAATAATAAAAAATCTCTTTTTTCTGGTTGTCATAGTTGTCGCTGCCAAATTCCTGCTCACGGTCTTCGGAAAAGACCTCTCGACCGCACACTCAGAAAAAGTGATTCTTGGAGACTGGACGCAGCAGGAAATAGAAACCCTGATGGAACAGGCCGCTTTAAAAGACGGTTCTGCCGCCAAAATAGAATTTCTCTCTGAGAAATTTCTCGGAACTCCATACGCGGGAAACACCCTTGGGGGAGCAAGCGGCGAGACGGAGCAACTTACGGTGGATCTCTCGGGGGTCGACTGCTTTACCTATATCGACTACGTGGAGTCGCTCAGGCTTTCCGGAAGCTTCGGGGAATTTAAGAAAAAACTTGCGAAAACCAGGTACAAAAACGGTGCGGTGCGGTGGGAGAACAGGAGACATTTTTTCTCCGACTGGGTAAGCGGAAACGATAGTAACTCGGGTGATGTAACCCGGGAAATCGGGGGCAACGCCACTGTGACGGTTACCAAGGAACTCAACAGAAAAACAGATGGCTCCCCTTGGCTTCCTGGGCTTACGGCAGTAAAAAGGGACGTAAGCTACGTCCCCTCTGATAAATTAGCTCCGCCTTTGCTTCGGGGGATAAAAACGGGGGATTTCCTCGGGATTTACTCCGATAAAGACGGCCTTGACGTCTCTCACACGGGAATAGCCGTTAGAAAGAACGGAGTGGTTTACCTGCGTCACGCCTCCACGGTACACGGAAAAGTTCTGGACGAGGAGCTTGCCGCCTACATGAAAAACAAGCCCGGACTTCTGGTATACAGGGTAAAACAATGAATTATGTGTTAGAATTAGAACTACCCTTGGACGGGGCATGATTGCAGTCAAGGAGGAAGGCTAATGTCTTCAGATGTAAGAGTACAGGAACTCACGAAATGTCTCAAGGACGTGAAGAAGGCGCAGGACTCTCTAGATAATCTTCTTGATTTCGTAGATCTGATGAAAAACATAAAGGAATCTTTTCCGGGAGACGTCGCAACCCCGGCCGAGAGAATCAAGGAAATTTCAAGTGCCGCGGCACCCCACATAAAGGAAATAAAGGCCATTTTTGACGCCGAACTCAACAAAATTCCGATAAACGAGGAAGGGGTATCCGACGCCGCGAAGAAACTAGTGCTCTATCACGGAGACCACATGCAGGCTCTCATCTGGGCCGAACAGCAGAAGGCAAACCGCGAATCGGATTCCTACTGGTGGAGATACTGGGAAGGTATAGCGGAAACCGTAAGAAAGGATATGGCGGAGCATCAAAAACAGCTTTAGGGCTTCGCCCCGGACAGGGTCGTCCGAAAAACCTCCAGACCATCTGCAAGACCGAAGCCCCGGCGAGATGATTCTCAGCCCCCCAAACCAAAATGCAGTTTATAGACGAGGCGAAAATAACCGTTATATCAGGTAACGGCGGCGACGGATGCGTCAGTTTCAGAAGGGAGAAATTCGTTCCCAAGGGAGGCCCCAACGGCGGCGACGGCGGCAAGGGGGGAGACGTTGTGGTGGTCGCGGATGCGAACATGTCCTCGCTTCTTGACTACAGGTATAAAAAAGAATACAGAGCCCAGAACGGCCAGCCCGGAAGAGGCAAGGACCAGCACGGAAAATCGGGTTCCGACCTCATTATCCCGGTTCCCACGGGAACCGAGATAACTTCCTTCGAAGACGGTGAGCCGCTTGCCGACCTGACCGAGGACGGCGAGCGCTTTATCGTAGCCAAGGGAGGCGGCGGAGGCAGGGGAAACTCAAGATTCGTATCACCGACTAACCGTGCTCCGAGACAAGTAGAGAGCGGCCACCTCGGAGTGAAAAGGGAAATAAAACTCGAACTTAAGGTGCTTGCCGACGTCGGCATCCTCGGGTTTCCAAACGCTGGCAAATCAACCCTCATATCGAAAGTCTCGGCCGCAAGACCCAAAATCTCGGGCTATCCTTTTACCACTCTCGTTCCCAACCTCGGGGTAGTAAGCTACGGAGACCACCAGTCTTTCGTAATCGCGGACATCCCCGGAATCATCGAGGGAGCCCACAAGGGACTCGGGCTTGGTATTCAGTTTCTAAAACACGTGGAGAGAACCCGTCTTCTGGTTCACATGCTTGATCTTGACCCGATTTCGGAGAGGGATCCCGTAGAAGATTTTGACAAGATCAACTCGGAGCTAAAGCAGTACTCAGCGAAGCTTGCCGAAAAGCCTCAGCTGGTCGTGCTCAACAAAATCGATATCGCCGAAGCCAGAGAGAGAGAAGTGGAAACGGCAAGACGGCTCAAGGAAAGGGATGTCGAGACTCTAAGCATATCCGCGGTCACGGGAGAAGGTTCCCAGCAGCTGGTCTACTTAATCGGGGAGAGACTCAGTCTCCTTACTGAAGATTCTCGTAATCAATCTCCTTGCGAGGAATAGGCATCAGGGAAGCGTGGTGAAGCGCCATTTTCCAATCTCCTTCTGCAAGCTCGAATATGTTGGTCGCCTGGGCCAGCACCACCACCCTGCGATCGTCTATTGAGTAAGTCGCTCTCTCAACGCAGTTAAGCCAGGCCGAATTTCCCTTCACATCAACAAAGAAATTCGAAATATCAACGCGGTCAAATCCACCCGTCTCGAAAATGGTCTTCCAGCTCTCCCTTATTGCTTCCCATCCGAGAATTATTGGCCAGCCCGCGTGAACGCACTTGGCCCTCCCGTCGGTAAGCCAGACCCGCTCTATGAGTTCAACATCGTAGCGATTACGGGCATCGTAGAATTTTCTGTTCGCCTTTATTACTTCATCTTTTTCATAACTCATGAGAAATAAACCTCAGTTTCGCGGGGAACCAACAGCATGGCGAATTTCTTCCAGCACTTCCCCGTCGGTTTCGGTCTCAAGCAGGCACTCAAGCTCACCCCGGCAATCCTCTCCCCCAAGCCTCCACAGCGCCCAGACCGCATGAGCCCTTACGATCGGCTCATCATCTCCAAGAAGGCTCCTTGCATATTTTATATACTCCTTATTTCCCGAATTTCCAACAGCCACAAGCACATTTCTCATGAAACCTCTGCGCTTGGCCCTCTTGACCGGACTCTTTCTGAAGACCTCCCGGAAACCGTCCCCGTCAAGCTCAAGAAGCCATTTAAAATCGGGACTGAGCAGTTTTTCCCGCGGCCTGAAGCTTTCCTTGAGAGTAAAAAGAGCGTCATGGTTCCACGGACACACATCCTGACACACATCGCACCCGAAAACATTGTTTTCCACCCCCTCTCTCAGTTCAAGCGGCATTTTCCCTTTAAGCTCTATCGTGAGATAGGAGATGCATTTCCTGGCGTCAAGCACGTAAGGCTCAACTATGGCATCGGTGGGACAGGCATCTATGCACCTGGTGCAGGTGCCACAGCGGTCCTCAGCCGCCGAGTCGTAGTCAAGCTCGATATCGGTTATCACCTCTCCGAGAAAAAGCCAGGAACCGACCCCCTGGTTTATAAGACAGGTGTTTTTACCCACCCACCCTATTCCCGAGCGATTTGCGTGTACTTTCTCAAGAACCGGCCCCGTATCCACGTAAGCCCTGACGCCGGCTTCTTCGGGGAAAAGACCCGTTATGTAGTCCGCAAGCCCGTCGAGCATCCCTCCCATCACGTCGTGGTAATCGTCTCCCCACGCGTACCTCGATATCCAGCCGCCGTCCGAGACTTCCGTCGAGCGCGGATTCTCCGTATTGTAGTTAACGGCGCAGGAAACGACCGATCTGGCACCGGGGAGAACCCTCTCCACTTCCTTTCTCTTAAGAAGCCCTCTCTCAAGATAGCCCATCTCTCCCGCGTAACCCCGCCCGAGCCAGCGCTCAAACAGGTCCGCTTCTGTGTAATGACTCTCGGCCGGGCTTATCCCCACGAGGTCAAAGCCCAAGGTAAACGCTTGATTCTTTATAAGCATTGAGAGCCGCGTAGTTTCCTTCATAAAAACTATTCCCAGTCTCCCCTTTTTGAGTTAACGATCAGGTTTCCAAGCTCCGTGAAAACCGCTTCTCCATCGAAGTTCGATACGTAGCTTGAAACCGTTTTGAGGTCAAAAGGAGCGGAGGCAGGAGCTACGGAAAAAACCCCGGAGAGAAAAAAATCAATGTCGGAGAGCTCAGAACCCAGTAACACGCAGTCCTTTTTCTCCGTCTTGTGAAGAACATAAGCGCGGTCGGCGGTTATGCGGTGACCGTTCTGTTCGATCAGGCCCCTGAACCCGATTGTCGAGGCGAAGTCCCCATCCCCGGAACCGTAAAAGACGATTTCCGCTCCAAGTGAAGAAAATTCCCGAAGAAGTTCGGGCGGAGACAGATTTTCAGGAATCCCGAGGTCCCCGACTGAGGCGGATTCGAACACAGCAATGTTTACCAGAAGGCAGGTTGCCTCGCGAAACCTCTTTTCCATGTCCGTTCTTATCCTTGTCAGAATATCCGTGCGACGTTTTCGCAATTTACTCTAACTCCCACAACTGCCTTAAGTATAATTGTCACAATAATGATACCAATTAGAAGCACAATAAAAACCGAAGTCGTCCCCTATGTGAATTACATGCTTCTCGCCGCAAACGTGCTGGTCTTCGTATATACCCTTTCTCTTACGGGGGAAGGGCTTCAGATGTTCTACCATACGCACGGTATTGTGCCCAGCAAGATAACCACCCTCGAGGCCTATGGATTCCTTGACAGGACGGCAAAATATTTCAGTTCCCTGTTCATCCACGAGAACTGGATACACATGGCCGGAAATCTGATTTTCCTCTACATATTCGGAAACGCGATCGAAGATCTGCTAGGCCATGCGAGATACCTGCTTTTCTATCTCGTGTGCGGACTGGTAGCCGTATTCATCCAAGTGGCTTTAAACTTCCACTCTGCAGTTCCGGTAATAGGAGCAAGCGGGGCGATTTCCGGAGTCCTGGGCGCGTACATGCTCTTTTTCCCAAGATCAAGGATTCTTACGCTTCTCATAGTCCTGGTATTTGTCTACTTCATACGCATAAGAGCTTACCTTTTTATAATTTTCTGGTTTGTCGTTCAGTTTCTGACCGGAATCGGCTATATTGGTGACGCGGGAGCCGAGGGTCTGTGGGCGCACATGTCCGGATTCGCCTGCGGAGCCATAGCCGGAGGGGGTTTTCTTTACACCCGGGGATACCGAAGTAAAAAACATAAAGCCGGTTACGGAACGGGGTGGTATGGAGAAAATGACTAGCAGGACAATGGATAATCTGGGAATAATAGCCGCCGGAGGACCTGCCCCCGGGATAAACGGCGTGATAAGCTCGGCCACTATCGAAGCCAGAAACAGGGGGAGAAAAGTAATTGGAATTCTCGACGGGTTTAAATGGATCTCCATGGGAGACACCTCGAAAGTCATGAATCTTGATATCCAGAACACTTCGAGGATTCACACGACCGGCGGCTCTATTATCGGAATATCAAGACAAAGCCCCCTTGCGACTGAGCAAACCTTTAAAAACACGGTTTCCTCGATTGAAAAACTCGGAATAGGCAACCTGATAACCATAGGCGGCGACGGAACAATGTTTCTCGCAAAAACGCTTTACGAACACTTCGGGGGAAGATTGAAAATAGCGCATCTGCCCAAAACCATAGATAACAACATCCCGCTCCCCGACTATATATCCACCTTCGGATTCGAGACCGCGAGGGATGTCGGGGCGAAGATAATGAACTACATAATGGAAGAGGCGAAAACTACGTGCAGATGGTTTCTGGTTATAACCATGGGTAGGAAAACGGGTAATCTGGCTCTTGGAATAGGACAGTCCGCAGGGGCTACGATAACAATAATCCCCGAGGATTTTAAAAAGAAAAAGGTACCGCTTGAAGAGGTCATAGCCATTCTTGAGGGGTCAATAATAAAAAGAATGAGCATGGGGAGAGAATACGGAGTGGCTATACTTGCCGAAGGGATGCTTGACAAGATAGATCCCGTTGACTTGGGACTCATGGACAAGGACGGCATGGGGAGGATAAGATACGTTGACGTTAACTTCGGTCAGCTTCTGAAAAACACCCTTGCCGAGAGACTCTCCGAAAAAGGAGTCGAGGTGGAACTGGTGCACAAGAGACTTGGCTATGAAATGCGCTCGGCCAACCCAATCCCGTTTGACGTCGATTATACGCGAAAGCTCGGATACTGTGCTGTCAAGTACCTGCTAGACGGAAAGGGAGAGGGGGCTCTTGTATACGTAAGAACCGGAAAGATGCAGGCGGTCCCGTTTCAGGAGCTCATAGATGAAGAAACAAACCAGATTAAAGTAAGATATGTTGATAAGAACACAGAAGCCTACGAGGTTTCGCAGAAATACATGATCAAGTTAAAACGCGAGGATATTGAAACGCCCGCAACCCTTAAGAAACTCTCAGAACAGACCAGCCTCAGCAGCGACGAATTCAGGGAATACTTCTCAAAAGTCTTCCGCTGACGCCGCACGCTGCGTTCGTTTCCGGCACAAGCGGTTTCTCCGCGAAACTGACGGGACCCAAGTGCGGGAAAAAGAATGTTGCGGTTTTCATGACATCCTGCTTTTATTCCACTCAAGCGCACATCAGTCCTTTATGTGGTGTTTTTCGTCAACCGGTTTTATCAGGAGATTGCTTATTAAAGCGATTATTAATAATGCCGCCATCACATACATCGTTGAATTGTACAAGGAAGCCGCCGGGTCTACCGTCCCCTCAGGGGCGATATCCATGAGTTTCGCAAGCGTTACGGTTTTATTCTGCACAAGTATCTCGAGGTCGTTAATTCCGGCTCCGAAAGCCTTGGCGAACTCATCTGGAGATACCTTTTCGGCAAGGCGATTGATTTCGATCATAAGCGAACGATCTCTAAGCGAAGTGACCGCCAAGGGACCAAGCACCCCGGCGACGCTCCAAGCGGTCAGCAAACGTCCATAAATGCCACCGACGTAACGAGTGCCAAACAGGTCGGCAAGATATGCCGGAACGGTAGCGAAGACCCCCCCGTAGAAAGTAAAAATTATCATCGTAGCCGCGTAGAACATTAACAGCCAGAAAATCGAAGGATTAAGATTCACCTGATGGGCGGCAACCGGAATGGACAAATACAACAAAAAACCGACCGCGCAGAATATCGAACATGTATTGCGTCGCCCTAGTTTATCGGAGGCGCTTGCCCACATAATGCGCCCTAGCATGTTGAACATACCGATCATCAAGACGTAAGTGGCGGCAAAGGTAACGTCAACAATATCCGGAAGCGTGCTGCTGAATATCTCGGTCATCATTGTCTTGGCGACAGAGATAATCCCGATGCCGGCCGTAACGTTAAGGCACAGTACAACCCACACCTGGTAGAACTGAGGTGTTTTTAACGCCTGATCGAGATGCACATCTTTCTGACTGATCATTCGCTTGGCGGAATCCTTGGCGGCCGGCGGCTCCCATCCCTGCGGTTTATACCCCGGAACCGGGACACGATATAAAAACGCCGAGACCATTATCACAAGAAAATAAACCACTCCGAAGAAAAGAAAGGTCTGGGCGACTCCCGAGGAACCGGTGCCAACCAAATACACTCCGACCGCTTCGGTTCCGGGACCCAACACATGTGCCGCCTCGGCAGCCCCCGCGACAACAACCTCTTTGAGCTGACCGCCGACTTCAACAAAGCGTCGGCCCGAATGAGTGATCATATCAACGGCGTCGACCGCCCCCAAGTATTGAGGCGCCTTGTAGAAGTACTGGAGGAAAAATTCCTTAAGGGGTACCGCGATGATCGCCCCGCCACCGAAACCCATTATCGCCATTCCGGCAGCCAAGCCGCGCCGGTCTGGAAACCAGCGAATTAAATTGCTGACTGGAGAAACATAACCTAAACCCAGACCGATACCGCCGATTACGCCGTAACCCAGATAAATCAGCCACAGTTGATGTAAAGTAACACCGAGACTGCTGAGCATATAGCCGCCACCCCAGAAACACGCTGCCATCACACAGACCATGCGTGGTCCCACATCCTCAACCCATTTGCCAGCAAACGCCGCCGTAAGCCCAGTGAATGCGATCGCGACGCTGAATATCCACACTACCTGACGCAGAGTCCAATCATCCGCCGCACTGGTGGCAACCCCAAGCACCTCAATTAACGCGGGATTATATATGCTCCAGGCGTAAACGGAACCAATGCACAGGTGAACCGCAATAGATGGAGGCACAGCCAGCCAGCGGTTGAATTCCGGACCTCTAACGATACGTTCTTTTGATAAAAAATTCGCCATTGGCTATATCACGTAGTTAGTTGTCGAAGTGGACTAAAAGTTACATACAGCCGACGAGGGGATTCGAACCCCTGACCTGCTCATTACGAGTGAGCTGCTCTACCACTGAGCTACATCGGCAGTAATAAGGCTTTAATTTTGCCACAGTAAAAGTCTTTGTAAACATGAAAAAAGGGAGATCCGGGAGCCTAATACCCTCCGGGGACTGAGTTGGTAGAATCCAAAAGCATATAATTTAGAATGGGCGGGCGTATATTGTTTTACATCAGCGTACCATATCCACGTGAATTTTTCTGGCTGCAAATTCCGCTGAACGCACGCAATCAGGGATGCCAACGCCAAAATAAGCCGCTCCGCAAAGCGCAAGCCCGGAATGACGCGAAAGTCGGTGCATAACGCCAGAGATCTTCTCCTTGTGTCCCAGCGCAAAACGCGGCATGGACATCCTGTATTTTCTGATGTAGATCTCCATCGGATGGTTATCGAATCCGAAAACTCTCGCAAGTTCTTCCCTTAAGACAGATTTTATCTCTTCCTCATCCCAAAGTACCGCATCGGGGTTAAGTTCTCCTCCGAGAAAACACCTTATCACTACTTTTCCGCTTCCGGACTTTCCGGGAAACTTGCTGCTGTAAAGGGAACACGCCACGAGATTCATTCCCTCCTTGGAAGGAATTATGATTCCCAAGCCGTCGGGAAGACCACGGAAATCCTCCTCATCAAAAACAAGAGTCGCGACAACGGAAGAAACATAGCGCACACTCGAGAGTCCGGCTCCAAGCTGCGGATCTATATCGGAAAGCAGTTGGCCGGCCGCATCGGCTCCGACAGACAGGATGACAGCGTCAAACCCCTCTTCCCCATGGTCAGAACCGACAAGCCATCCTCTCTCCGATTTTTTAAGGGAAAGGACTGAGGTCTTGTAGTCCTGCCTTGCAAATTCGGCGCTTTCGCAAAGTCTTTCGATAATAACGGACATACCTCCCGCCGGAGTGAGAAAAAGACCGTATCTGGCACCGCTTTCCCCGCGGGACGTCGGAGGACTGCGAAGAAGGTCCCGAAGAACGCTTCCGCTTCTCTTCTCCATTTCGAGGAACTGGGGCATTGTGGCCGAAAGACTCAGCTTTTCGGGATCGGCCATGTAAATTCCCCCCAGAAGAGGCTGCGCAGCCTTATCGAAGATTTCCCTTCCGAACCTCCTTTCCACAAAAGAACGTATGCTTTCGTCTCCTCCCCCACCGCGCGGAACCAGAGGCTCAAGGAGCACCCTGAGTTTGGCCCAGGCGCTGAACAGCTCACTGCGCAGAAACGGCAGAAGCTTCGAGGGAGCCATCAGGAAAAAGCCTTCGGGAAGAGCACGAAGGCTTCCCGCCTGATAGACGAACGTGGTTTTCCCCTTGCCGTATCCTACCCCAAGGAGCGAATCCTCAAGTCCAAGCTCTCTTGCAAGGGCAAGCGCCCAAGGCTTTGAAGTTATAAAGGAATCAGGCCCGAGTTCAAGAACCATGTCCCCCGTTTTTACGGTATCAAGAACCCCGCCCGCACGCGCGGAGGACTCGAAAAGAACAAGTTGAAGGGGAACATTACCCTCACGGCAAAGCCTTCTCAGGTAGTGGGCCGAGGAAAGACCCGAGACCCCCGCACCGACAATCGCGACTTTCATAACAAATTATCTTACTTATTGCCGGGAATTTTCTGAATCGATGAGCCTCAACACCCCGTCGCCCAGAGCCATTATGTAGCGGTCATCGTCGTTTACGGTCTCGGCCCTGTAGAGGTTCACCCCGCACTCGCCCGCGGCCTCGGCTGCCTCAACCCCTATATCGAAAAGCACCTCGATATGATCGCAGACAAATCCTATCGGCTGAATCACGATATCCGTGAAGCCCTGGTCGGCAAGGTTCCCTATAACATCGCATATGTCCGGTTCAAGCCATTTTTCATTCGGAGAGCCGCTTCTGCTCTGATAGGCGATCATCCATTTTTTGTGTCCGACTCTGTCCGCCACCAGCATGGAGGAAGTCTCAAACTGCAGCACATAGGGAGACGCCTCCGACATTCTCTCGGGAATGCTGTGAGCCGTAAAGACCAGCATGGTGGTATCGAGCCTGCTCTCGGGAATTTCGCTCATTCGCTCCGTCACCTTGGACGCCGAGCCTTCTATGAAAAGCGGATGATTAAAAAGCGGAGGAACATACTCCACTTGAAGCTCCATCCTGAGATCTTCGCAGGCTTCGCTTACATCCCTCATGTACCTCTCCCAGCTCGCATCGGAGCGGTAAACAGCCATTATCAGTCCCACCAAGTTCTTCACACCATTTTCCCGCATCTGCTCAAGCGAATCCTTAATGAACGGGTGCCAGTTTCTCATCCCGACATAAACCGGAAGATCGTACCCCCATCCGGAAAGAAGCTTCTCAAGTTTTTGGGCCTGTTTGTAAGTGAATTCGTTGAGCGGAGACCTGCCGTCAAAGATTTCGTAGTGATGGGCCACTTCCCGCAGCCTGTCCTCGGGTATGGGTCTCCCGCTGGCCACATTTCTAAGGAATGGCATTATGTCCTCTTTTTTCTCGGGAGCCCCGTATCCAATCATCATTACGGCGTCAAAATCATTTTGCATGGAACTTTTTAAACCTCTCTTCGCGCGGGATACTCGTGAACTTCATCAATCAGCTTGAGAACATTATCAACCGGCGTCTGTGGAAGTACTCCGTGACCCAGGTTGAATATATGCCCGGGTCTCCCCCCCACTCTGTCCAGTATCTTCCTCGCCTCCCCAACGACATGAGACGAGGTTGAGAGCATTGAGACCGGATCAAGATTCCCCTGAACCGCAAGAGAGCTTCCGGCCCTCTGCCAGCCATCAAGAATATCTACCCTCCAGTCAAGACCGATAACACTAGCCCCGGTCTTTCCCATGATTTCGAGCAAGGAACCGGTTCCGGTCCCAAACAATATTACCGGGACTTCCGGCGGAAGTGCCGAGATAAGTTTCTTTACGTGCGGAAAGACGAATCTTTCGTAATCTGACGGAGAAAGACAACCGACCCAGCTATCGAAAATCTGTACGGCATCGGCCCCGGCATCCACCTGGGCGCAGAGATAATCCGAAATGCTCTCGGTCAGAATCTCCATAAGCCTCTCCCACAGGGAAGAATCACCGTACATCAGTTTCTTCGTGTTGACGTAGTTTTTCGAACCACTCCCCTCAACCGCGTAGGAAGCCACGGTAAACGGAGCGCCGCTAAAACCAATAAGCGAAACTTCAGGGGCAAGCGCCTTTCTAGTGATACGCAGAGCCTCGTAGACAAAATCCATGCTTTCCGGATCAAAGTCCCTCAGGGCCTCTATGCGCTTTTGGGTCCTAAGAGGCTTTGCTATCACGGGACCGTCAACGCTTGAATACTCAAGGGAAAGTCCCAGGGGTTCCAGTATGAGCAGTATGTCTGAGAAAATGATGGCCGCGTCCACGCCGAAGCGGTCAACCACCATCAGTGTGATTTCCGAGGCCATATCCGGGGTTTTGCAGAACTCCTTAAAAGAAACGCGGGACCGGACCTCCCTGTACTCCCGAAGAAATCTGCCGGCCTGGCGCATAAGCCAGATGGGAGTATAATCGGTTTTTTCAAGCCGACACGCTTTCATAAATGCCCCCGCAGATGTGATTTCTTTTCTTTGGATCTGCGCGCTGTCCTCAGACCAGACCATCTGCGTGCGGTTCCAGTTCCGGGTATCCACCCCGTTTTGAAAAGCTGTTCTTTTTTTGGCGAGAAGCACTGCTGACCTTCTGGCTACCTCTCTCACCAGATTTCCCATTTTCGGGCTGTCGGGCTCATAGTCAACGGATATTCCGTTCTCCCTGAGAGTCTCAGTGGTGGTCGGCCCGATCGAGCATACAAGCGCTTTTTTCATTCCTTCAATGAAGTCATCGGCACATCTCTCCCCGGCCGCCACATCAAAGAGGTTGGATACCTGCCGGGAACTTGTGAACAGGAGGCAGTCCTCCTCCCCCTCGGATACGGATCTTACAGCATCGCGCAGGGGACCCAGATCCTCCGGCAACGCCCACCTGTAAATGGGAATTCTTCTTACGTCAGCCCCTCTTTTTTCAAGAGAAGCGAGGAACTCCTCGTTGGAAACCCCGTATTCCTGAACGTACACGACCATGTTTTCAAGCGACATCTCCCTCTGGTCGAAAGTGGAAAGTATGTCCCTCCATGTGTTCGGCTCGGAAACGGTTATATCCGGTCTTATCCCGAATTTGCGGAGGGCCGCGACGGGTTTAGGGCCTCTGGCGAGAATCGTCGTCGCGCGCAGGGCATCCACATATTTCTCTTCTCCCGACTCAGCTATTACAATGTCGGAGAGTATCCTCGTCCCCACCCCTGTCATGAGAACAAGAAGATCGACGTTGTCCGAGAAGAGATCATGGGCAAACCCGGCAACGTAAGGACTTTTAAGATCGGGCACTTCTCTCATCGAGGGCGCGACCCTGGGCACACCGCCATGATAAGAGATAAGTTTTTTCATCTCTTCGCAACGGCGACTTTCAAAAGACGTTACCCTAAGCCCGTTAAAATCCTGTTTCATGAATTAATTATCAAGCGATCAAGCGCCGTTTCGATACTAAAGAAATTCCGCAATGCTCTCGGCTTTCAGCAGATCCTCGAGAGTTTCCCTGGCCCTTATCTCGCAGTACCTCTCACCACTTACAAGAACCTCAGCAGCCCGAGGTCTTGTATTGTAATTAGACGACATCACGAAACCGTACGCCCCCGCGCTGAAAACCGCAAGCAATTCACCCGCGGAGACTTCGGGAAAATCCCTGTCTCTGGCCAGAAAATCGCCCGATTCGCATATCGGGCCGACTATGTCCACCACCTCGCGGGATTCAGAACCTCCCACACGCACCGGCTCTATTCGGTGGAACGAATCGTAAAACGCTGGTCTTACAAGGTCGTTCATCGCGGCATCAACTATTACAAACTTCTTCGAGGTTCCCTCCTTAACATAAAGCACCCTGGTAGACATTATCCCCGCGTTGCCCACCATTGATCTTCCGGGCTCAAGCACCAGTCCGTAACTGGTATTGCGAAGGTGTTCCTCGAAAACCCGCGCGTACTCGGATTTCGGCGGAGGCTCTTCCTCGCTTTCGTAGCTTATCGCTAGACCCCCTCCTATATCTATGTAGGAAATTTCAATCCCGTCGCTCCCGAGCCTGTCAGCCAGGTAGACGAGTTTCGATATGGACTCGGAAAAGGAGGAAAGATCGAATATCTGGGAACCTATATGGGCGTCAATTCCCCTTATCTCTATTCCATCCATCCGCGAGGCGTTTCTGTATACATCCACCGCTTTTGCAATCCCGATCCCGAACTTGCTTTTCTCAAAACCCGTCGATATGTACGGATGGGTGTCGGGATCAACATCAGGATTAACCCTTATCGCGACCGGGGCCCTCTCTCCGAGCGAGACGGCTACATCGTTTATCTTCTGAAGCTCCGCTTCTGATTCCACGTTGAAAAAAAGTATCCGGGAGCGAATTGCGGCCTCTATCTCCTCTTCGGTCTTTCCGACTCCCGAGAACACCACTTTCGAGGTGTCTCCCCCGGCGGCAACAACCCTCTGCAGCTCCCCCGACGATACTATATCGAAACCTGAGTCCATGGAGGAAAAAACCTTGAGCACGGATATGTTCGAGTTAGCCTTTACGGAATAGCAGATCAGGGGATCGATCTCGGAAAACGCCTCCTTATACTCAAGGAAGCTTGAACGGATAGAGTTGTAGCTGTAGATATAGACCGGAGTTCCAAAGTCCTCGCATATCTTGCTCACGGGAACTTTCTCCACGCAAAGTTCACCGTCAATATATTCAAAATCGGAAGTCATCATGTAAGTCCCCACGGGCTTGAAGCTAGAAAATCTACCCGAAAAAAATGACGGGAAACAATTACGCGGTCCGAAACCAGAGGAAGCTCCGCAAGCTTGAGACGCTAATTATGACCAAGGAATCAAGCGATTGTACAAATTTTATTGAACAAAGCCCGAATTTGCTTTATAATAGCCTCATTATATCGAGAACCCAGACTTCGGAACAAAAATTTCTCTATTCAAGGATGAGCCCCCATGGAAGTAATTGTTGACCTGTTTACCAAGGGCGGAATATATATTTTCCCCCTGATTTTATGTTCCATATTCGGATTTGCGATTTTTCTTCAGAAGCTTCATCTCCTTCAGAGGAAAAAGCTTCTCCCCGAAGAATTTCTTTCAAGCCTGTATGAGACTGTCGAAACAAAGGGGCTTGAAGAGGCAAAATCGCTTTCAGCATCAGATGATTCTGCGGTAGCCAGGATGGCTCTCGCGGCCGCACAGAACTCAGGCAAATCGAAGGAAGAGATCCAGGAAGCCATTGAAGCTGTCGGACAGGCTGAGGCGCAGGGTCTTCAAAAGTACATTGAGACTCTGCTTACCATAAGCAGCATAAGCACCCTTATCGGGCTTCTCGGAACGATATCGGGAATGATAAAGGTGTTCGCCGTCATATCGGAGAAAGACATAGTGGATCCGCCTGCCCTGGCAGGAGGTATCTCGGAAGCCCTCTACACGACGGCACTAGGACTCACGATAGCGATTCCGGCACTCATAGCCTACAAGTACACCGATGGGAAATTCAAGGAACTAATCTCTGAGCTCGAGCATGAAGGCAAGAAAATACTTGAAGTTTTTTCCGCAAAAGCATAAGGCATCCCTATGAGATTCACGCAGAGAAAGGATTCTAGCAGGCAAGGCATAGATCTCGCCCCTATAGTGGACGTGGTTTTCAACCTCCTCATTTTCTTTGCTCTTACGCTCAATTTCGCCATATCAAGCGGTATAAAAGTCAATCTTCCGAAAGCAACAGGTGAAATCGTTGAGATAAAAGATGTAAACATACACATTTCGAAAGATGGAAAAGTTTACTTCAACGACGTGCCTATGCGCTCCGAAAGATCCTTGAAGCGGGAGTTTGAGAGAATACCCGACAAAGACACCCTTGTAATAATCAGGGCGGATTCCGAAGCCCTGCACGGCCCGGTGGTAAACACCATGGACCTGGCGAAAACCCAAGGGTTCTCGAAAATAGCAATTGCAGTTGAGCCGAAACAGTAAAGCTCCCCTGCAATCACTTCCACGGCCGCCCCGACGGTAACAAACAAAATTGAATTTAACAAAAAGCGCTTTAGCTTCGCTTACAGACCTTGTAACAAGATTTTTCATCCTCTGGATAATTCTGTTCTCGGCCGTAGCGTACTTTTTCCCCTCCGTTTTTCAAAATCTCGGATTCCTCATAGTGCCCATGCTCGCGGTGATAATGTTCGCTATGGGCATAACGCTCGAAACGGATGATTTCAGGAGAGTCTTTTCAAGACCCCTTGAGATACTGACAGGCGTTTTCGCTCAATACGCCGTGATGCCTCTTTTGGGTTTCCTGCTTGTCTTCGCCTTCGGTACAACCCCCCTCGTCGCCGCAGGGGTCGTTCTCGTAGGTTCATGCCCGGGGGGAACGGCATCGAACGTGATCACCTATCTGGCAAGGGGCGATCTTGCACTTTCTGTAACGCTCACTTCGGTCTCGACGCTTCTTTGCCCGATTTTGCTGCCCGCGCTCATGTACATCTACGCGGGAAGGTGGATAGACGTTCTGGTCGCTGATCTTTTTATCTCCGCGCTTCAGATAGTCCTACTACCGGTACTTCTCGGAGTGAGTTTGAGGAAACTGCTCGGGAGAAAATCAGAGGCCATTTTGCCATTTTTACCTTCAGTATCGTCTCTTGTTATAGCTCTTGTGGTGGGAATAATAGTGGCTTTGAATGCGGAGTCCATAAAAACCATCGGCGCGGTGCTTTTTCTCATAGTAATAATCCACAACGCTCTTGGCCTCACATGCGGTTATCTTATAGCGAAAGCACTGGGTCTCGGAGAAAGCAGCGCCAGGGCGATATCCGTTGAGGTGGGGATGCAGAACTCGGGACTCGCGGCGGCGCTTTCCCATCTGCATTTCGGCTATCTTTCCGCCCTTCCCGCCGCGCTCTTCAGCATCTGGCATAATATCTCGGGCGGGGCTATAGCCTGGTTATGGAGAAACAGAAAGATTGATGAGTAAAAGGAATAAAGAAGAAAAGCTTCCCATAAAGGGCTATCTTTTTCTGATAGCTACCGCTTTTTTCACGGCGCTTTCCTACGCAATAGGAAAGGCGCTTGAGCGAAGCGACCTTCACCCCGAGACTACCACTTTTTTCTGGTTCTTCGGAGCTTTTATAGTCGCCTTAATCCTGTTTCCGTTTCTTCGCTCCCAGAGAAAGGAACTCAGGAGAATCCGCGAGTACCGCGCCATTTTCATCTGGAGTTCCGTTATAACCTCGGCAGGGGCCGCCTTGTGGATGGTCGCGCTCTGGACTATCGGACCTGCCCTTACGTCGTTCCTGATGAAGGCCCAGACGCTCTTCGCGCTTCTGCTCGGCATAATCTTCCTCGGTGAAAGGCTTAACAAGGGAGAGAGCATAGGAATAGCGATGACGGTGGCGGGCGGAGCGGTAGTCGCCTACCAGAGAGAAGATTACCTCATCTTCGGAACAGCAATGGCTCTCGGGGCTGCGTTTTTATATTCCTTTCTCTCTTTCATGGTAAAGAAGATAGCGCAGGACCTCAACATGCTCACAGTCGCGACTCTAAGAACCCTCGGGGTCTCGATTGTTCTTTTCCTCTATCTTATAGCCACCGGAACCTTCGAGCCCCCGAGTCTAAAACAGGCGCTTGTAATGGCAGGCGGAGGGGCGTGCGGAGCGTACATAGCCAAAGGAAGCCAGTTCCACGCCATAAAGCTTCTCGATATCTCGCGAACAACCGCCGTCATGCCGATGGAATCAATCTTCGTGCTGATTCTCGCGCATGTCTTCTTTGATGATCTGCCGTCGGTTACGAAACTTCTCGGCGGAGCCTCAATAATCGCCGGAGTCGTTTTCCTCGTGCTTTTCCGGGGACAGAAAAACGATATTCTCGGCAAGTGAATCCTAGAAGGAGCCGGAGAAGTCCGTTCTGAACTCCCTTTTCATCTTGTGTCTCCGCTCGGCCAGATCAACCAGCATCTCGAGCATCTCGCCGACGCGAAGCCCGCTTGCTTCCCACAGTTTCGGGTACATGCTTATGGGAGTAAAACCGGGGATTGTGTTTATCTCGTTTACAAATATTTGATCCGTATCGGAGTCAACAAGAAAATCCACCCTCGCCATACCGGTGCAGCAAAGGACAGTATAGGAAGCAAGAGCGAGGGCTCTAACCCTCTCCTGAGTATCGTGGCTAAGGTCGCAGGGAATCCGGAATTGCGTTGACTCGTCGTGGTATTTCTTTTCGTAATCGTAAAAACCTCCTTCAACAATCAGTTCCCCCGGAACTGATGCCCGCGGGTCCTGATTCCCTATTACGCTTACCTCCACCTCCCTCAGATTCACCACGGCCCTCTCAACGATCACCCTTTCAGAGAAATCAAAAGAGGCATCAACGGCATTCGCAACCGCCCCAGGAGAACTCACCCTTGAGACTCCCACGCTTGAACCCAGATTTGAGGATTTAACGAAGCAGGGAAAGCCTATTTCGTCTTCTATGCGGCGAAGAACTGTCTCCTTGTCGTTTTGCCAGTCCGCTCTTGCGAAACCGAAAAACGGGACAACCGGAATACCGTTATCCCTGAGGATGGTTTTCGAGACTATCTTGTCAATGCAGAGCGAAGAGCCAAGCAGATCCACCCCCACGCAGGGAACACCCATAAGATCGATGAGACCCTGTACTGACCCGTCCTCGCCGAAAGTTCCGTGGAGAACAGGAAAAACTGCATCCACGGAAAAAATCTCTTTTACCTTTTCCTTAACTATTTCAACAAAACGACCGGGGGGAGAGCCGTAGAGCATGGGAAGGATTTCGGAGTCAGGAACCAGAGCGGGAGGATGCCCCTCCTGCCAGTTCTCAAGAACGGCCCTCTGCCATCTGCCATCCTTCGAAATAAAGACCGGCAGCAGAGAAAATTTTGAAGGATCAAGGTTGTCGATGATAAATTTTGAGGAAACAAGAGACACCTCATGCTCAACCGAAACGCCGCCGAAAAGAACCGCAATTGTTTTTCTGCTCAAATTGTAACCCCCGACGTGCTTAAGGGAAGATTTTATAAGAACCCCAGAAAAACAACAATCCGAGAAGGACTGTTCTTACCAGATTCCCCATAATACGCTTTGACTGTTGGAACTGCGTGGTTAGAATTATTGTACAAAGAACCGATGGGAAAATAAACCGGAATTCTCTCCTCAGGATATAGCCGTCCCAAATCTTTGACTTAAGAACCACAAGAGTTAAGGCGGATGGGGTTTCCACAAGCAAAAACTAACATGAATTCAACAATCATACTTTCCATCCTCTTCGCCGTTTTTCTTCCGTGGGCATCCGTTACTGCCTCAAGCCTAGCGCAACCCCCTGAGCCCTCGCAAGCTGAAGAAACTGCGAACACAGATCCCTATGCTGCAGTCCTATTACCTATTAGTTCTGACAAACAAACCCTTGAGGCCCGGCAGGAGGAACCCAGAACCGAAGAGACCTCGGAGGTCGAATCCACAGACACTTTGCAGGGTTACGAAGACATAAAATTCGAGATACAAAGGAACTCAAAGGTTGATCGCTATATCCGGCGGTTTTCAGGGAAAGGAAAGAAAACTTTCGCCGTGATTTTCAGACGCTCCGGGAAATACCTTCCGGATATCAGGGAAACGCTTCGCTCTCAGGGTGTCCCCCAAGAGATCGCCTATCTGCCTATTATAGAAAGCGGGTTTAACCCCCGCGCCGTCTCAAAAAAGAATGCCGTCGGGCTATGGCAATTCATAAGGCCTACCGGGTTAAAATACGGACTGAAAATAAACTACTGGGTAGACGAGAGAATGGACGCCGAGAAATCGACTTTGGCAGCGGCCAAGTATCTAAGGAAATTGTTTGACGAATTCGGTTCGTGGGAACTTGCCCTCGCCGCCTACAACTGCGGAGAGAAAAGAGTGGCGAAGGCTATCAGGAGAACAGGTTCAACCGATTTCTGGACAGTATCAAGAAGGCTTCCCAAGGAAACAAGAAACTACGTGCCAAAATTCAACGCTGCCCTGATAATGGCCAAAAACCCTGAGAAATACGGTCTCAGGATTACGGAAACGGGGAAAGATTATGAAGTCGTGAGCGTTCCGCCCAGAAGAAGTCTTGCGGAAATCGCCAACCTCCTTGATATGGGATACAAGGAGCTTTCCAATTACAACCCTTCGCTCATCGGACTTTCCACTCCCCCCGGAGAAAACTATCGACTTAAGGTTCCCAAGGGCTACGGAGAAAAACTCCTTGCCGTCAAAGATGAAGTGGAGACCCTCAAGGATGTTCAGACTCCGTTTAGGACAAGGCCTGTAAGATACACTGTAAAGCCTGAAGACAGCCTCTGGAAGATAGCCAAAGAATTCGGAACTTCGGTCGAGAAGCTCAAGTACGCAAACAATCTCTCGGGTTCGATCATACGCCCCGGGCAGAGGCTTAAGATACCCACAAGAGGAAACGTAATATACGTAAAGCACAAGATACGCCCAGGGGAGAACATTTACGTTCTCGCGAAAAGATACGGAACTTCAATCGACGAGATAAAAAGGGCTAACAATCTCAAGGGTTCCCTTATAATAGCGGGAAAGACCCTTTCCATTCCCCAGAGACTTTCCTACACTTATTCGCAGCGGGACGTTCCGAGGAAAGTGCATCACAGGATAATCCCCGGCGACACACTGAGCGAGCTGGCGCTTCGCTACAGGGTGTCGGTTTCCCAGATCAAGAGGTGGAACAATATGTCTTCAACCACGCTGATCGCCGGAAGAGACCTCGTCATCTACAAATAAACCCCGTATGCTGACAGTACGGTCAATACGAGAAGACCTTCCGAGCAAAGCCCCGGAAATAAGAAAGAAACTCGGGGAATTTGAGAATATAATCAAAAAGGCTTCCGAGGAAGCAATCTTCGAGGAACTTGTCTTCTGCATATTCACGGCCGGAACGAGTGCGAAAATGGGGTTAAGCGCGCTTCGCGCCGTAAGGAGCATACTTCCGGGGGCAAACGAGAACGAACTGAGGGCAAAGTTGCAGGGAGTTTACAGATTTCCAAACGTGCGCTCAAAACACATAGTCCACACAAGAGACTATTTGGCCAGCAGGTACGGACTCAGACTGAGGCCGCTTCTTCTCTCCTTTGAAGATCCGGCCGAGCGACGAGACTTCCTCGCGCTTAACAAGGATATAAAAGGGCTCGGATACAAGGAAGCAAGCCATTTTCTAAGAAACATCGGTTTTCGCGGTTACGCGATACTTGACAAGCACATACTTCAGTGTCTCTTCGAACTCGGCATAACGGAGTCCGCCCGGGCACCGCACTCAAGATCAAAATACATTGAGATTGAGACCAAGTTTAAGAGATTCACGGAAAAAAACGGATTCGATTTTGATGAGATGGATCTGTTTCTCTGGAGCGAGAAAACGGGCGAAATACTGAAATGACGCCTCGGAAAAAGGTTCCACGGATGACGGAAAAACAAAGACGGGAGCTTCTAGAACTCTACGAGCTTAAAAAAGAAGAGATACAGAACCGCCTTCTGGAATTCAGACAGGCTTTCCAGGAAGCCGACGACCGCCATATCTTCCGTGAACTCTCATTCTGCATACTGAGTTCCGGGGTTGGCCCCAAAGTAGCCAGCCAATGCATGGACGCCATAGGAGAAAAACTTGTGGACGGAGAAGAAAACGAACTCCTGGGACGCATTGGAGCAATTCATAAATACGCCGAGAACGCGTCTCGCTATATTGTTTTCACCAGGGAATATCTTAAGGAAAAACACGGATTTCTTCTGAAATCACTTGTCAGCTCTTTTGAAGACAGAGCGGAGAGAAGAGATTTCTTCGCGAAAAACCCCGGAATAAAAGGACTCGGATACACGCAGGCAAGCCATTTTCTGAGGAATCTGGGATTCTCCGGCTATGCGATTCTTGACCGCAACAATCTAGCGTCCCTTTCCGAACTGGGAATCATAGGCGAAATAAAATATCCCCTGACAAGAAAAAGATACCTTGAAACTGAAAGTCTTATGGAGGAAGCTGCTCACGAACTGGGAATCAGTCTTGATGAATTTGATCTGCTCCTTTGGTCAAGGAAAAGAAAATACGTTCCGAGATAAGATCACCCGGAGTCGTGCTTTATGAAAACCTCGGCCCAAAGCGGCGCAAATCCGTCCGCAGTGTCGTGAAAAGCCCCCCTGTACCTGTTAAGGCCCATTATGCCATCTGTGTAGTCCTTGTAGGCCGTCTGGCTTCTGTGCGCCTCGATCGCCTGACGCTTGCGGTCGGCAAAAGATGTTATATCCTCGATACGGTCGTATGAGGGAAAAGGCGTCCACACCTCATAAAACCAAGATTCGCACTTTAAAGAAACCGCCTTAAGGCAATCAAGCGTCAGGCGGGAGACTGTCCTGTGGGTTCTGTGCTTGTCAATCTCTGGGTGCGGGAGGTATATCTCCCCCGGGCGGAGATTTGTTATTATTTCCCTCATTCTGGAACTGAATTCAAGTTTGTTCGAATCGGATTCCATGTCGGAAAACCCCAGAAGAAAAAGCTCCACTCCGAGTATCTCTGATGATTCCCTGACTTCCCGTTCCCTCGTCCGCACAAGTTGCTCCTGCGTAATACCAAGGGGATTCGCGCTTCTTCTTCCATCCGTAACGACGACGGAGATCACGTCTATACCTTTTTCCAGAAGCAGGCAGACGGTTCCTCCCATGCCTATTTCAAGATCGTCGGGGTGGGGAGAAATTATAAGAGCTTTTGTCTCTTGCATATCGGTCCTTCTCAGTGAAAAAAGTACTGGAATCTACATTAGAGGTAAAAGCAGACAACCAGACCGCAGCTCGATTATGCTCCTATACGCCAGATTTGACTATGTCTCTGAATGCATCCCTAGAAGTAGGTTTGGATCTGCGCTCTTACTATCGACTCATCAGACTCCGCACCAGCGAGATCCTCTTCCCTCTGGAACGTGTAGTCAAGCTGTACCTTCCACTTGTGATTGCCGCTGAAGTAGTAGTTAAGTCCCTGCGTAAACGCCCATACATTGTCAAGGTCATTCCCTCCTACTACATTCGCCCCATCATCAAACACTACCATCGCGTACCTTGAGGCAAGCTCTACTCTTTTCGGAAGAAGGAAAAAACCTCCCTGAACCCTGAAACCCTGATCATAGGCTGTGTCCACACCGCCCTCATCAGAATTGGCCCACCTTCCGATATACTCACCCGTAAGATTGAACCTCGGGTCCCTGTAGTTTACGTCCGCCGTAAAGGAAGTTACCGTACCGCTCTCAAGCTCTCTCTCCCCGGATGGAATCCCTATATTGCCATCACTCCCATCCTCTACATCTATGCCCGCAACAGCGGCTCCAACCATGAGCGTGGGCCTCTTGGCGAAATTCTCTTTTACGCTCTTGGCTTTTCCACCGATAACGGATGCCTGCACTCTTCCAGCCCAGAGCATACCTGTGTCACCCTTGTCGTTTTTCTGGTTCGCACCCTCTCCCTGGAAAACACCTAAGTCATACCGGACCATTCCGCCGCCGAGAAGACCGTAAACACCACCACCGATATCCCTGCCATATCGAAAGTAACCGTCTGCGATCGAGGTTCCCACAAGCTGCTGGGCGGTAACTGAGGTAAGAAACTCTCTGTTAAACGGAACCTTGTACTGACCCACCGTGGGAATAAAAGCCTTGTTCTTGGCAAACGAAAGCCTCATGTCCTTTAGCGCTCCACCACCTGAAAGATCATACTGAATCGTGTATTTCATCCAGGGAGCAAAAGCGTTACCGTTCAACATCAACCAGAGGTTTCTTACGCTGAAACCAAAACTCTCTTTGTCAGTGTCAGGATCTGTGTAGTCGGCCAGAAACTGACCAAAAAAGCGCATTCTGAGCTTGTAGTTCTTGTCCGCAGTCTGGAAAGTAAGACCCGAACCTTTCTTGGTTTTGACCTTTATCTTGTTGTACCAAGACTTAGAATCTTTCGCCGTGGCCTCGTATGCCTTGATGTTCATCTGCTGCTCAAGCTTTTCTATCTGCTGCTTGAGTTCCTTGATCTGTTCCCTGATGCTCTCGTCCTCGCCGGCCTGGGCGGGAAGTGACATAAAGGGAAGCAGAGTGAAACAAAGAAACAGCTAAAACTGCTAAAATTCTCATCTCGCGTATTCCTCCAAGTTACATCCAAATCTGGTGTATAGAGAGTTTAAAAAAAAAGCGGCATACCCTGTTGGTTTGAATTCACCCAAACTAATCAACAGCAAGGATACACCACTAAATTAGGGCGTAAGAATAAAATATTTAAACCGAAAGGTCAAAGAATTTAGGAAATAAATTAAATTCTCCGGAAAGTCCGATTTGAAACCGCACGCTTATCCCCCGACCACCCTACTCATCAGTTTCGTGTCTGTGTTCAAAATCCTGGACAGAAATACACGAACCAGATGTTGCCTGCTGGTCAAGGACATATATAATTTTCGCTCGGCTGCTTTATCAAATTTCTCCCAAAGGAACTATCAATGCAATACGAAGCGGTAATCGGTCTTGAAGTGCACGCACAGCTCGCAACTGAATCCAAGATATTTTCTTCTTCCTCAACCAAATTCGGAAGTCCCCCCAACTCCCAGGTGAATCCGGTCTGTCTGGGCATGCCGGGGGTGTTGCCGGTTTTTAACGAAAGGGTTCTTGAGTACGCCATAAAAGCCGGACTGGCGACCAACTGCGAAATCGCCCGGAAGTCCAGATTCGCGAGGAAGAACTATTTCTACCCGGATCTTCCGAAGGGCTACCAGATTTCGCAGTACGACGAACCGCTTTGCCTCAGAGGACATCTCGAGATAGATTCGGGAGGCGGCAAAAAAAAGATCAGAATAACACGAATACACCTTGAAGAAGACGCGGGGAAACTTGTGCACGAATACTCCGACTTTGAAAGCCACGTCGATCTCAACAGGGCAGGAGTGCCGCTTGTGGAAATAGTCAGCGAACCCGATATCTCAACCGCCGAAGAAGCGGTTGAATACGTAAAGAAGCTTAGAACAATCCTCAGGTATATCGAGGTTTGCAACGGGAACATGGAGGAAGGGAGCCTGCGCTGCGACGCAAACGTCTCCATGCGGCCGGCAGGGCAGAGCGAACTCGGAACTAAAACCGAAATCAAGAACCTTAATTCCTTTCGCTTCATACAGAGAGCCATAGAATACGAAACAAAAAGGCAGGAAGCGGTTCTGCGAAGCGGAGGGAGGGTGGTCCAGGAAACAAGGCTCTTCGACCCCCAAAAAGGGGTCACGTTTGCGATGAGATCAAAAGAAGAGGCCCACGATTACAGGTACTTCCCGGACCCGGACCTTCTGCCGGTTTTGGTGGAGGAGAATTATCTTGAGAAAATCCGCCTGTCTCTCCCTGAACTTCCTGAAGAAAAGCTCAGCAGGTTCGTGGGTGAATTCAATATACCGAGAAACGACGCCGAGACGCTTTCATCTTCAAGACCGCTTGCCGAATACTTTGAAGAGTGCACAAAACACGTAAAGGACAGGAAAGCGGCGAGCAACTGGATCTTAAACGAGATGCTGAGAGAAGTCGAAAACGAAGACAGCATAGCCGAATTTCCGGTTCCCCCTGAGAACCTCGCTGAACTGCTGAACTTTGTAGGGGAAGGGAAAATAAACCGCAAGACCGCCAAGGAAATATTCTCCGAGATGATAAGCGATGGAAAACGCGCAGAAGAAATAGTAACCGAAAAGGGGCTTACCCAGATTACCGATGAAGACGCGATCTCTTCCATTATAAGCAAGATAATCGAAGAAAATCCGAAAGAAGTCGGGAGGTACAGGGGTGGAGAGACGAAACTTCTCGGCTTTTTCGTGGGTCAGGTAATGAAAGCGACAAGGGGAAAAGCCGATCCCACGATCGTAAATCAAACACTAAGAGAATTCCTCGGAAAAAAGTAATGGATACTGAGGGATAATTCTAAGAATCTTAGCTGTACACACTTGAACTTCGAAGTACACTACCTGACTCAGATAATCTTATTTCAGGAGAATTTCGCCTTTGAAACTCCCCTTAGCGGACATAGGTGCGCATAAAAATACGCCAACGTGTTCGCGCAACACCGTTCATCCTGCCTCGTCGCCGGACTCTGTTCCATCGGCACTGCGCTCAAGGTCAAGGAGAAGACTCTTAGACAACTCTTTCGCCTCGTCCAAAGTGTCCACGAAATTCCCGGCGGGGACATGGCGGAAGACCTTGAGAGATTGCAGTATCTTGGCCACGTCACCAGACAGGCCCAGCACGATGCAGGCGGAGTCGTCGTCGATGGCAGAATAGACGAGTTCCTCAATCGCCAGTGCAGCGCTATCGTCCACTCTGGTAGTATCGGAAAAGTCGAGGATGATGACATGATGGTCCTCGATGTCAGCGGAAATCGCTCGGGTCAGTTCATTTGCGGAAGCAATTGAGAAACTTCCCCTTAACTTGATCAATCCGACGGGCAGGTTGTAGGGATCAAGACCTTTCAGGAATTCTGGAGAATCGATATCCAAGACTGGCACGGAGAACACGTTTTCCAGTTCGTTTCGCGTCAAGTCCCTTGAACGCACCACGCCTGCTACGATCAACCCGAGCGCGACGGCGGTTACCAGATTGATTAACACGGTAACAAGGAAGGTGAGGAGCATTATAAGAACGTACTCAAGGCGGATCACCCGCAGGCGGGTGATGAAGCGCCAATCAATAATATCCCAGCCGACCTTGATGAGAATGCCGGCCAGAACGGCAAGAGGGATTGGTTCGGCAATCCAGCTAAAACCAAGCAGCAGACCAAGCAGCAAAATCGCTGTTAGGGCACCCGCCAGCGGGCTGCGCCCTCCCGCCCGGATGTTGGTGACGGTGCCCATAGTGGCTCCTGCACCTGGCAACGCACCCAGGACACCGGCCGCCAGATTGCCGAGACCTTGCCCAACAAGCTCCCGGTTGGGGTCGTGGCGGGTGCGGGTTTGCGAATCCGCTACCAACGAAGTCAGCAGGCTGTCGATAGAACCAAGAAGCGCTAGTATCAGCGCCGGCTCCACGAAGCCCCCGATCGAACTCCACTCCAAGTGTGGTATCTGCAACGCGGGCAGACCCGAAGGAATCGCGCCTATGGTTCGTGCCTCGGTGAGCCCGAATAACGCAATACAGGTGCCGACCGCCAAGGCAGCCAGCGGTGAAGGCAGGAAGCGTCGTATCCGGCGGGGCCAGAAGAGGCAGATCGCCAGGGCAGTCAACCCGACAGCAACATCGTGAGAATTTGGGTTAACGAAGGCATCCGGCCAAGCAGCAATCTGGACAAAAGGCCCTCCCGGAACCGGGTCGGCACCGAGGATGGTCAGGACCTGCAGAATTATGATGATTATGCCGATCCCGGTCATGAAGCCTGAAATCACGGAGTAGGGAGTGTAACTCACAAAGGTGCCGATCCGGAGAAACCCGAGGGATATCTGCAGCAGACCACCCAGCATGACAATGGTGAAGGCGGTCGCCAGATCGTGGGCATACATGGTGACGATTGCAGCCATGGCAATAGTCATCGGGCCCGTGGGGCCGGAGATCTGCGAAGGCGTGCCGCCGAACACGGCAGCGAAAAATCCCACCGCGACGGCACCGTAAATTCCAGCAACTGGCCCCAGCCCCGAGGCGACACCAAAGGCTAACGCCATCGGCAGCATGACGATCGCGGAGGTGACACCGCCGAATACGTCACCTGCAAGAACAGACCCATTCAATGCGAAGGAAAAATTTCTCTTTTTCTTTCCGAGCAATTCTAAATGTCCCCTTATGACACGGTAAGCCTTCGTATCTAAACTGCGAGTGTCAGGAATATCCTCTTTTTATATGATCTTCGAACTCGTCTCTGAATTTTTTCACTATCGATTCAATGGGCATGGCACAGCCGTCTGCAAGAGCGCATATGGTCGTCCCCCTCATCTGCGAGCACGCGTCAAGTATTATATCGAGGTACTCAATAGATCCTTTACCTTCATCAATCTCTCTCAGTATCTTTTCAAGCCACCACGTTCCTTCCCTGCACTGAACGCACTGCCCGCATGACTCATCCCTGTAGAAATGGGCAAGGTTCTGAGCTACCTTGATCATGCTCACCGTTTCATCCATCACCGTTACTCCGGCCGTTCCGAGCATGGAGCCTGCGGCCGCCACGGTATCGAAATCCATAGCAATGTCCAGTTCATCCGCGGAGAAAACCGCGGAAGAAGAACCGCCGGGAGAAACCGCCTTTATTTTTCTTCCTCCGATAATTCCTCCGCCGTACTGTTCAATCAGCTCAAGAAGATTTATTCCGAGGGGAAGCTCATAAAGCCCGGGCTTGTTGACGTGTCCGCTCAGCCCGAAAATCTTGGTTCCGGTATTCCTGGGAGTCCCTATCGATGCAAACCAGTCCGCCCCGTTGTTTATTATATGGGGAACGCATGCAAGCGTCTCCACGTTATTGACTATGGTGGGACAGCCGAAAAGGCCCACCTGCGCCGGGAAAGGAGGCTTGGGTCTCGGTTCTCCCTTTTTTCCCTCTATCGACTCGAGAAGACCGGTTTCCTCACCGCATATGTAAGCACCGGCACCTATGTAGAGCTTCATATCGAGATCGAAACCGCTTAGGAGTATGTTCTTGCCGAGATAGCCGTGCTCGTAAGCTTCCTCTATGGCCTGCTGTATCCTCTTGGCTCCGTACGGCATCTCCCCTCTTATGTATATGTAAGCCTTGTGGGAGCGGATAGCGTAGCAGGCGATTATTATGCCTTCTATCATCTGATGGGGATCTTTCTCCAGAATCTCCCTGTCCTTGAAGCTTCCGGGTTCGCTCTCATCGGCGTTGCAACAGAGATAAACCGGTTTTTTGGAATCGGGCGGTATGAAGCTCCACTTTATCCCCGCCGGGAAGCCAGCCCCTCCCCTTCCCCGGAGACCCGATTTCTTGACGGTGTCGGTTATCTCTCCCGGAGCCATGCCAAGGGCCTTTCCCAGCGCCGAATATCCCCCCGAGGACAGATACGATCCGATGGTGTAGGAATTGGGCCTGTCGACGTAATTTCTTATGATTCTCTGCTCGGGCATTTTCGAATCCGGGTAAAGCAACTTCTTAACGGAAAAAGGATAAATGCAGATAAATATTAAATGCGATTGCGGGAATTTTTCAAGAAAAAACGGAAAAAACCAGGACCGGACGCAAAAAAGCCTCGCGTTCACCGGCCTGGAGGAGCTTCTTACTCAAGCAGCATGTCCGCCACATACCTGGCAAAGGACATCGAGGAGGTAAAAGCGGGCGATATGGCGTTCAGAACGTGAACACTGTCTCCCTCCTTGCAGACAACATAGTCCATAACAAGTTTCTTCTCCTTCCAGTCCACAAGCTGTGAGCGGATGCCGGTTTTCGCGGAAGAGACAAGATGACCGGGCAGGAGGCCTGGAACCAGCTTTCTGGCTTCTGAGTAGAAATGGGATCCCAGATATTTTTTCACCTCGGAGAGCGCATTTGCCCTGAACCCGCTGTCACTTACCAACATCGACGCGTTTCTGTAAAGAAACCGGAACGACTCAAGCCCCAGATCCTCAAGAAGTCCGTAGCTCTCCCTCCCCAGGACCGGAACGGCGGTAGGGCCGATAAAGACCCGCCCCGAAGTGCTCTTCGTAAAGTGCACCCCCAGAAAAGGCATTCTCGGGTCGGGAACCGGATATATATTGCCGCGGACAAGGTAAGCGCTTTTCTTCGTAAGTTCCCTGTAGGAACCCATAAAAGGTATGGGTCTGTACCTAAGACCTACTTCAAACTGGCGCGCCACCACGTCCGCATGGAGTCCGGCAGCGTTTATGAGTTTTCCGTAACCTATCTCCCCACGGCTCGTAAGGGCAACGCGGTCCTTTTTTTTTCCGATAAAGGCCGTATCAAAAAGCACGCTGACTTTCCCGGTTCTCTGAACCCTCGAGCAAAGAGCATCCAGAACGCCCAGAGGGTCAAACACCGATGTCGCGGGGGAATATATGGCTTTCTCAAACGTAGCGGCGTGCGGCTCTATCTCTGAAAGCTCTCTTTCATCGATAAGATGCGACTCCACTCCGTTTCTCCGCGCCCTGCGCTGAAGCGCCTGGAGCCCTTCAAGCTTCTTCTCGGAGTCCGCCACGATGACCTTGCCGCATTCGGATATAGCGACTCCGTTTTCGCGGCAGAAATCTTTCATCAGCCGGTTTCCCTCAATGCAGTACCGCGCTTTCAGAGAATCGGGCGTGTAATAGATCCCGGCGTGGAGAACTCCGCTGTTTCGGCCGCTTGAGTGCGCACCCAGGCTTTTCTCTTTTTCCAGAATAATGATGTTGTTACAGCCGCGCAGAAGAAGCTCGTTTGTGATGGCAAGACCTAAAATTCCTCCGCCAATAACAAGGAAATCGCAACTTTTCTCCATTATTCCGACCCTTCTCGTCCGTTTTCTGGTAACCCAGGTGTAAATCAGGTATAGTATCCCTTTTGTATAACTTAATAAAATGAGCAAAAAATTTAAAGCAGGGCAGAATGCCGTGTACCCAGTTCACGGTGTGGTTGAGGTTCAGGGGGTTGAGGAAAAGGAGATACTGGGTTCGAAAAAAGCCTTTTATATACTTAACGTTCTTGAAAGTAACGTGAAGCTCATGGTTCCCACGGATAACATAGAGTCCGTGGGCCTAAGGCCCGTAGTGCCCAAGAAGGAAGTAAAGAAAATCCTTGACATACTGAAGGAAGAAAACGGCGAAATACCCAAGCTGGGAGTTCAGAGCTGGAACAAAAGGTACAAGGAATACGCTGACAAGGTTAAAAGCGGCGACATATACGAAATAGCCAGGGTACTAAGGGATATACACCACCTGAGAAAGGTAAAAAACCTCTCTTTCGGCGAGAAAAGAATAATGGAAAACGCCCTTTCCCACGTAGTCAAGGAACTTTCCATAGCGCTCAGGAAAAAAGAGGGAGAAGTCAGCAGCCAGATAGAGGAAATCTTCTCCTAAAACCGCTCACTCAAGAATATCCCTTCCGTCAACGCCCCTGGGAACATCAAGCCCGAGATAACGGACGATGCTCGAGAAGATATCTGCGGTTCGTACGCAGTCGTATCGGGCCGGACGGCTTATAAGGATGGGAACCACCATGTGGTCTTTGTGCAGGGAGCCGTGTGAACCGTGATGTTCAGGGTTCTCGTGCGTGGCCCGAAGGTCATAGCCCGGTTTTGAACTCATTACCACATCGCCGGTTCGAGGCGATTCGAAGAGCTGGAGAATCTGGAGAGGGGCGTCCGGATAGTCAGAATCGATCGTGAGCCGTAGCGACTCCAGGGAGCTCATCTTTTTTGAGGAAAAGCCGTAGCCGAGAGGGTCGCCCGAAACATTATTGTAGCAGATCAGACCTTCTCCATCCGCGCTCACCAGAGCCTCTCCCCTGGGGTTAGTTATTTTCACCTCCCCTCCCGCCCCGCCGGTTCTGGTGCAGACAACATCCACTTCCGGCCGCCCGGAGAGTTCGTCCACTATATCCGATACCTCTTCTGAGAGGGTATGTCTTTTCCATCCATCGGAATTTTTGAAATAGTAATGCGCCATGGAGTTTCCAGAAACCATGACGGATGAATCGGCGCCAAGGTAATGCCTGAACACATTGGTGTAGTAAAGCGGTTTGAAGCCCCGTCTGCGAAGAAAGTCCAGGGAGTCGAAATGAGAGTGTGTGGACGTAAGGCCGTGATCGCTTCCAACGACGAAAAGCGTATCGTCAAGCTCCCCCCGCTCCGCAAGCCTCTCACCTACCATCCCCACGTACCGGTCAAGCCTTCTGTAGGATTCCAGAACCTTGCTGTGAAATGGATGGTAACGGTGAGAGTAGGCATCTATCCCGGGAAAAACACAAAAAATAAAACGCGGAGAATCACTAAGAGAATCAATCAGAATTCTTCCCGCGGCCTCTTCAACACTGTCGCTTTTGTCCGTGAAGTGGCTTTTCACGACCAGGTAGTACTTAAGATACTTGGTCCTGTTCTTCCCCGAGGGGCCTATACCCTTGGTTATCTCGTTTAGTATGCTGATACTTCCGGGGATCAGGCCGAAAAGCGTTGGGGAGTCGCTCTCTATGTCACGATTAATAAGAAAAGACTGGGGGCCGGCGTAGCTTCTGAATCTTCGCAGGGAGAACGGGACCCCGTCGTAATACCGTCTGTCAAACCACCTTATGCCGGGGAGGTTGCACCTGCCTGGGAACTTGCCGAGAAGATAAGGGGTATAAGCCGGACCCGTTGTGGATGGAAAAACCGTGATTCCTTTAAGGAACTCTCCGGGCTCAACGACGTACTTGTGTATATTCTCAAGGTCGCCTCTTTTTAGAAGTTCGGCGAAGACATCGACTCTTGCGCCATCGGCAAGAAAGAAAACGCATTTTCTTCTATTCATCAAGCGCTTCCCAGAAAATACCTGTCATAAACTTCCCTGATATTCCCGGTCACGCGCGCGTATTCAGACATGAGAAAACCCCCCTCTCCACCGGAGCCACCGAACTCAGGCGCCATTCGGTCAAAATCGTCCCGCGTGACTTCGTTTTTGCTTCTGTCGTTGAAAAGACTCAGCAGGTTTCCCATTTTTCTTAAAAATAGATAGCCTTCGCTAAGCGTCAGGGCTTCCTCGCTTTTAATTAACCCGACCTTGTAGAGCACCCCGATAGCCTCCATGGTGGTTGCCGTTCTCAGCTCGGGATTCGCGGGGCCATGGGCAAGCTGAAGCATCTGGATGAGGAACTCAATGTCAACCAATCCCCCCCTTCCCATCTTCAGGTTAAACCTGGATTCCGTCTCGTTTGCGAGTTCTTTTTCTATCCTCCCGCGCAGCCTGTGGATTTCCTCGTGAAAATCCGGAGCGATCTCTTTCGCATAAACGAAATTCTCTATGACTTTCATGACCTTCTCGCCGAGCGCGCAGTTTCCCGCAACTGCCCGGGCTTTTATAAGAGCCTGCCTCTCCCAGATAAGAGCACTTGAGTTATGATATTCTTCAAAGGCCTCAAGCGAGGCGACGAGGGCGCCCGAATTGCCCGACGGGCGCAGTTCCACATCCACCTTGTAACAGAAGCTCTCGGAAGTGTAAACAGAAAGATTGGATATAAATCTCTGACCGTACTTGGAAAAAAGCTCGTGGTCATCTCCCTCGTAAATGAAGACTATGTCCAGGTCTGAAGCGTAGCTCATTTCCCTTCCTCCGAGCTTGCCAAGCCCCAGAATGACCATGTTATCAAGAAGTTTTCTCTCTCTCGGAGAACACTTAAGGGCATCCTTGGCAAGTTCGAGGCTTGAGTCCATTACAACGTCTGCAACCATCGACAGATATTTCCCCACGTAGATCGGCTCCAAGTCCTCGGAAAGCTCCTTGAAGCAAAGCTTAAGGGACTCAATGTGCTTGAAGCTTCGAAGAGTGTTGAGTTTGTCCTCAAAGAATTCCTCTTCAGAGACGGCTTCCCCCAGGGCCTGCGCCATGGCATCTTCCGAATCGTAAAACTGCGTCACGTCCTTCAGTATGATGGAGTCAAGATACTCGGGGTGCCTGATAAGAAAATTAGACAGCATGCCGCCTCTTGAAAAGAGTCTTGAGAGCATAGGAATGATTTTTGGGTTTTCAGTCAGAAGGAAGTAAACCGACATCCTGGAGCCTAGACCGGAGATGAATCTTTCAAGATTCAAGAGCGCGGAGTCCTGATCGCTGAGGTTGATTATGTTTGAGAGAAAAGCCGGTATCACTTTTCTCGAAAGCACCCTTCCCTTTTCCGTGAGTCCGGCCCTTTGGGGGTTCATGAGGCTCGATATGATTTCGATCGCGTCGTCCGGAGCCGAGAACCCGAGATTTCCGAGGGTTGAAATCGCTTCCTCGCGGTTTACATTTCCCTCGGCCATAAAATCCGCCACCTCCCAGAATTCCCTGCCTTTTTCCTCAAGCTCCACCCCTGGATCGAAGAACAGGTTCCCGCAATTCTTCACGACAAGCGAGGTTATCTCTTCGTAAGCAGCCTTGAAGTCGTGCGCCATTTCAAAGCCCATCCTCCTTGAGAGTCTGGCAAGTGAATTCTCCTCCGTGGGAATGCTGTGCGTCTGAAGTTCGTCCCAGAGCTGAATTGAATGCTCCACTTTTCTAAGAAAAAGATAGCAATGCTCCATCTCTTCCTTTACCTGTTTCGTTATGAAACCCGTTGTCGCCATGGCGGAAAGGCCGTCAAGAGTGTTCATGAGTCCCCTGAGCTTTTTCACCGCCCCGCCGCTCATAAGCTGGGTGGCCTGTACGAAAAACTCAATATCCCTTATCCCCCCCCTGCCGAGTTTCACGTCGTTTTCCTTCCGGATGCCCTCGAGACGAATCTTCATGTCCTTGAGATCCTCTATGGACTCATAATCAAGCAGTTTGCGGTATATTACCGGTTCAAGATCCCTGAGAAATTCGCGACCGAGTTCAAGATCCCCGGCAACAGGGGAGGCCTTGAGCAGAACCGCTCTCTCCCAGGTCTCGGCCCAGTGGTAATAATGTTCAAGTGCCGCGTCAACTGACACCGCGACCGGACTCCTGCTGCCCCCGGGACGCAGACCCAAATCGACTCTGTAGAGAAAACCGCCTGGGGTGACGGAGCTTATCGTTCTGGTAACCGATGAGGAAAGCGTGAATATCTGTTCGGCGTAATCGTCGCTTCTGTAGAGATAAATGAGGTCTATATCGGAACTGAGGTTAAGAAGCCTTCCGCCCAGTTTCCCCATGCCAAGCACCACGAACTCAAATTGGTCTCCGCCATCGATTCGGGACCTGTAGAAATCAAGCACCGCCCTGACCACGGAACCGGCCAGATCGGAAATCTCCTCCATGGTCTGGCGAAACGTGCAGAGACCCAGGACTTCTCTGTAGATTATTCTCGAGAATTCCGTGTACTTGTACTCCTTGAGCCTTTCTGAGAGCCGTTCTGAATCCTTCGAATTCCTCACAATCGAGGCAAGCGGAGCCCGGTGGGAAGAAAGCGTTTTTTTTCTCCCGAGGGCTTTTTCATTAGTAAGTACATTTAGCGCACGTGGATTTCTTATGATTGAATTGCCGAGGAATCTGCTGTGCGAAGAGATGACGCGGAGGGCTCTTTCCTTTTCCGCGGAGAGCTTGCCGTTTATCTCCCGGAACCTCTCAACGGTCAAGCACGCGTTTTCCTCGTCGGGAAGAAGGACTTTCCTTTTCATCAAGCCGGGTCACATGAAATCATAGGGATCAACATCAACTACAAGCTTAATTCCCGAGGCGTGCTTTTTCAACAAATCGTAAAGCGCCGAGGCGTAGTTCCGAAGCAGCCCCAGATCTCTTGACACGATAATGATCTGCCATCTGAACCTGTTCCTGAGTTTGTATATGGGAGCCTCGGAGGGGCCGAGCACCCGGAGCGATCCGGGCGGAAGCTTGAGAAGAAATCTCTCGGCCGTGCGTTTCATTCTTTCGGCGAAATCTCGCGTTTTCTCCTCATCAAGTCCGTTTGCTCTGAAGGATATGAACCTTGAAAAAGGAGGCTGATCAAGAGACTTCCTAAGCTCCAGCTCTTCATCCAGAAACCCGGAACTGTTATGGGAAACGGCAAAATTTACCGAAGGATGTTCGGGGTTATATGTCTGCAGAATGACCGTCCCGGGTTTTATTCCCCTGCCTGTTCTTCCGGCTACCTGCGTAAGGATCTGGAAAGTTCTTTCTCCCGAGCGGAAGTCGGGAATCCCCAGCATATGATCGGCCGAGAGAACGCCGACAAGCGTAACCCCAGGCAGATCATGTCCCTTGGCTACCATCTGGGTCCCGATAAGAACGTCCACCTCCCCGGACTCAAGTTTCTTGTAGAGTTCAAGAAGCTTGGTTTTTCCGCGGGTGTAATCCCTGTCCATAACGAAAACCCTGGCATCGGGAAGCATGCTCTTTACCTGCTCCTCCACTTTCTGGGTCCCAAGCCCCTTACCCATGTATCGGGCCCCGCAGCTTGAGCAGATATTCTCGAATTCCTGCATAATTCCGCAGTAATGGCACTTAATTGAATTATCTTTTTTGTGAAAGGTAAGGGTTATGGAGCAGTTGGGGCACCTGAAGATCTCGCCGCAATCCCCGCAGACCAGAAAGCTTGAAAAACCTCTCCTGTTAATAAAAAGAATCGATTGTTCTCCGCGGCTGAAATTCTCCACCAGGGCATCCCTCAGGCGCGGGGAGAAAACAGTTTCATTCACGTTTTTCATATCCACGAGTTCAACATCGGGAAGCCTGCTGGTCCCCACCCGTACGGGAAGAGAAAGATATTCGTATTTGCCCCTGATCGAGTTTGCGTAGGATTCAAGCGAAGGGGTAGCGGAACCCAGCAGCACCGGACAGCCGTATATGTTTCCAAGCATGACCGCGGCATCGCGGGCGTTGTAACATGGCGCCTCGTTCTGCTTGTAGGAGGACTCGTGCTCCTCGTCAACTACCACAAGGCCAAGATTCTCAAGCGGAGCGAAAACCGCAGAGCGGGCACCTATCACCACGCTCAGGTCTCCGCTGCGGGCCCTCCTCCACGCATCAAACCTCTCACCCTCGCTGAGAGCGCTGTGAATCACCGATACAGAGTCGGCGAAACGTGAACGGAATCTTTTCACCAGAAGCGGGGTGAGCGCTATTTCGGGAACGAGAACAATCGCCTGTTTCCCTCTGGCTATGACTTCGCTGACAATCCTTAAGTAAACCTCGGTCTTACCGCTTCCCGTAACACCGTGAAGAAGAAAACAGCGATATTCCCCCCTCTTGACGTAAGGCAGGATTTTCTCCATCGCCATACGCTGATCCTGGGTAAGTTTCTCTGGAGCCTTCTCTTCGGAATCAAGCACGCCGTAGGGATCCCTTCCGATCTCTCTTTGCTCCACGGAGATCAGAGCGTTATCCACAAGCCACTTTACGTGAGCTGTGAAATTGCCGAATATCTCCCTTAGTTCCGAGCGGGGGACGGAACCGCGGAGGTTTATAAACTCAAGTATGGCGCCCTTGGCTGGTTTTTTCCGCTTAATCTCCGAGACGGTGTCGGGATCGCAGGAGATTCCATAGACCTTCTCGTACTTTACCTTCTCATCTCTTATGACCCTGTAGTCAAATTCCACATGCCCTTTTCTTTTGAGAGAGTTAAGGTTCTCAAGCGAGGCCCCTCCGCTGAGTTCAACAAGCTTCTCCGAGGCGAGTTCCCCTTCGAGCAGAAGAGTCTCCAGGATTCTTTGCTCAAGAGGGTCAGGACCCGCTTGCTCGAGGCGGCTTTTTCCCTCCTCCGTGATCCGTACGGTTTTCCCGACGCTTTTACCAAGTCCCATAGGGTGGGCGAACTTAAGCACGATCCCGAGAGGCGCCATGTAGTACTCAGAAAGCCAGCGGAAAAATTCCAAGCGCTTCTCGTTAAAAAGCGGCAGTTCATCGAGGATATCGATTATATCCTTCAGTTCGAAATTGACTTCCCGCTTTCCCGCATCTCCCACCACATATCCTATGGCCTTGCGGTTTCCGAGAGGGACAAACACCCTCTTCCCAGTAGCGGTCCCTTCCCGGAGACGCTTCGGAACCGAATACAGAAAAAGCTGTTCGGAATGAATCGGCAAAGCTACCTGAACAATTTTTCCTGAAGCCATAACGATATTAGGAAAACCCGATCAGTTGTCCACGCTGCATTCGCCTGCGGGATTCCCTTCCAAGTCAACGAGAACAGGGTCAGGCCTTCCACCCATGTCATCATAAGTGTGTATGTAGTAAAAAGCCTTTGTTACATCGCCATTAGCATCGAAATCGATCTCACCTGAAAAACCGTAATAATCGATATCATCGTTGGTGCTGTCGCCGTCGGTGAGAAACCCCGCACATTCGGCATAAGTCCTGCATTTTGTCCCGTCCCTGCTTATCCCTATCATTTCCCTGACATACACGGCGGGATCAGAAGACGCGCTTTTAATGGATGCAAGCTTCATCAGCGCAACAGCATCGTATATCTGCCTTGCGTATCTCCCCGCTTCATCAAAAATTTCCTTCCTGTCTTCAAGCCTGCAGGGATCAGGACCCGCAATGGTGGTCACAAAACCTTCCATGTCCTCAAGCGAAAGCGCTTCGGGGTCAAGGGCGACTACTGTCTCTGCAAAGCCCTCAATTGACAGTGAATCCGGCCCGTAGTATTTCACCTTTCCATTCAGTTCCTTTCTCTTTAGCATGCTTGCCATAAAGTTCGCTCCCCCTTCATGGAACAGCACAAGAACCACGGAGTCTACAGGATTATCCTCAGCATTTACCGCGCTGACCACGGCATTTACCGCCGCCTCGGGACCTTCCCCGTACTCAATAGGCTCAAGTGAGCTCACTCCCATCTGTTTAAGGGATTCGACAAGACCATCCTTAAGGTTTCTTCCGTAACTGTCGTCACGAAACAGTATGGCCGCGCGTTCCCCTCCGGCCCGCTTTATCAGTTTCGCAAGTATGGGTGCTTGGAATGCGTCCGATGGAATAGCTCTGAAGAAGTAGCCGTCATCAGCGAAAGTGCTTATTTCAACCGAACTGGCCGAGGGTGATATCGCGACCATCTTCGCTCTGGCAAGATCATCCACAAGACCCACAGAATCGGCAGAAGTAGTCGGACCTATTATTCCGTCGACCCCCCTGTCCAGAACATTCCTCAGAGCATCAGAATCAAAGGAACGGTCAGTGTCGCGGCCAAAAACAAGCTCTATATCACCGCCTGCGGCATTGATATCCTCTACGGCCGAAACTACCGCCTGTCGTCTGCTGTCATAACTGCCGTCAAAAATCCTCTCGGGGATGAGCACCCCTATGCAGAGAGAAGCGTCCGCACAGTCATTGCTTCGGCAACCTGAGGAAGCCAGAATGCAGATCAGGATAAAGACATACAGAACCGGGTGGATATTTTTCATTTCAGGGTTCTAAAGAAACTGTTTCACTATTATGGCACGCGAGAACGGACAGTTCAAGAAACAGGAAGAACGCGCAGAAAGGAATTAAATTTCAACCGCCATCCAGATTGAGCCTGTTTCAAGGATTCTTTCGGACATCGAAGACGTTCTCAGGACCCAACAGCTTCGGCCGGCTTAGTAATGGCAGCAGTCAGAAAAGCATATATGACAGCGGGAAAAAACCTTGCGCCCGGCCCGGAAAGCCTCGCGCGGCATCAGGCAAGATCCGCAGGCATCATTATCATGTTGTCCATCGATGCACCAGGGGCTATCATCGGATACACCATCTCCGTACAATCGACTTCTATCTCCATGAGTACAACTCCCGGAGTGTTGAGGCCTTCCCTGAGAGTGGGCTCAAGCTCCTCGGGCCTCACCGCCCGAAGGCCGCGGGCTCCGAACGCTTCCGCGAGCTTCACGAAATCCGGCAGCACTTCAAATCTGGATGCCGAGTAATTACCCTCAAAAAACATCGTCTGCCACTGCCTTACCATTCCGTGATGACGGTTGTTGAAAACGATAATCTTGAGATCCATATTGTTTTCAACCGCAGTCGCAAGCTCCTGGAAATTCATCTGGAAGCTCCCGTCGCCGGCAACGCATATAACCTGCTCATCAGGTCTTGCGTATTTCGCTCCCATAGCCGCGGGGAAGCTGAATCCCATGGTTCCCAGGCCCCCCGAGGTAAGATGGGTTCTCGGTCTTTCGAACTTGTAGAACTGGGCTACCCACATCTGGTGCTGACCCACGTCGGAAACTATTATGGCGTCTCCTTTCGTGAGCTTGTAAAGCATGTCTATAGCGTACGTAGTTAGAATTTTCTCGCTTCCCTGACAATAGGTAAGCGGATGCTTCTCGTTCCAGTCCCGTATCCGCCTGAGCCAGGATTCCCTTCCCTCGAGGTCAATCTCCCCGGGGAGAGCATCGAGTATCTGGCGCAGCACCATCTTGGCGTCTCCCACTATCGGACAATCAACCGTTATGTTCTTGTCTATCGAGGAGGGGTCTATGTCTATATGGATAATCTCCGCGTTGGGAGCAAACTCATCAAAGTTTCCGCCCGTAGCCCTGTCATCGAACCGCCCGCCGATCGAGATAACGAGATCCGATTCGGTAACGGTCATATTAGCCGCGTAGGAACCGTGCATCCCGAGCATGCTTATGAAAAGCGGGTCGCTTGCCGGATAACCCCCCAGGCCCATAAGGGTTGAAGCTACAGGTATCTGAAGCCGGTGGCAGAACTCAAGCAGTTCATCCGTAGCTCCGGACCAGATAACTCCTCCCCCGGAATAAATAACCGGCCGTTTTGAGGCAAGCAGCATCTCCACAGCCCTTTTTATCTGCGAAGGATTCCCCTTCGTAGTGGGCTTGTAACCTTTGATATCTATCTCACGATCCTCGGGGATTACAAGCTCGTCTTCCCCTATGAGAACGTCCTTGGGCATATCAACCAGAACAGGGCTGGGTCTTCCGGTGCCGGCTATGTGAAAAGCCTCTTTCATCGCTCTCGGAAGATCCCGGGTTTCCCGCACAAGGTAGTTATGTTTCGTGCAGGGCCTTGTTATGCCGATATGGTCGGCTTCCTGAAAAGCGTCGCTTCCGAGGTACTGCGTGGGAACCTGCCCCGTAAAGATAACTATGGGAGATGAATCCATCTGCGCCGTCGCAATGCCGGTAACGGTGTTGGTTGCCGCAGGACCCGAGGTGCAAAGCACAACTCCCGGTTTTCCGGAGGCCCTTGCGTACCCGTCGGCCATATGCGTAGCTCCCTGCTCATGCCTCACGAGCACGTGATTTATCTTGTCGGTGTAATCGGTCATCACGTCATAGACCTTGAGAACGTAACCTCCCGGCAGTCCGAAGACCACGTCAATACCTTGGTGAAGAAGCGTCTCAAAGAACATCTGCGCACCGAGCATCTTGGCCATTTTATCCTGTCTCCCTGATTATTTTTAAAACGCGGAACACCGAAAAAACCCGCACCGCTTAATCTATCACCGCGCACGGGCAACTTCAAGGTCATTATAAAAAAAGATTTTACCCTCTATCCGCCGATACCGCTTCGCGTTCCGCAGCGGAGCGGCGAAGATAGAAGGGAATTAAAGTAAAGGGATCGTCCTTCTGTCCGGAAAGGATTTTTTTTCTCCCCAAAAGCGCGCAACCAGACGCCCTCGGGGTGTTAAGATTCGCGGGCAAAAACACGGCTCTCTCTCCAATGGAATCCCGTATAAGATTTGCGTGGAGTATGGCCCCGCTTCCCACAAAAACGGTCTTTCTTCTCACCCCTGCGCACACAGATTCCGGTGTGGCGATTTCCGCTGGTGTCATTTCTTCGATCTCGGGATCATAAAACGAAAAGAAAATCTCCCCTCTGCCAGCGTCGATCATGGCGCACACGTCATCTCCGCACCAAAACGCGTTTGAGGCGAGAATCTCAAGGGATGGAACTCCCGCGAGGTCCGCTCCCAGGCAATAGCAAAGAGTCTTGGCGGTGGAAACACCTATGCGAAGAGAGGTGAAAGAACCCGGCCCTGTTGAAACGCAGACCGCATCCAGATCATTTTTTCCGAGCCCGCAATCCGAAAGAAGCCGCTCGATCGTGGGAATAAGCACCTCGTTATGCCTTGGACCGGTGTTGAAGACATATTCGCAAAGAAGGGTTTCATCATCGGATACTGACACGCTTCCCGAAAAAGTAGAAGTTTCAATGCCCAGAACTTTCATATCTATATTCTTAGCCGCAAACGAGGCATTAAGGCGTGATATTTACACGTTAAGATTGAGTGAGTTATATACCAGAGACTGTTTCCCTCGGGGGGTTTCCTTACTCCGCTTCCTCAGAAGAACCCATTCCCGAGGCCTCTATGATCTGATTTCTTATTTTTTCGCGGATTTCCGGATTTTCATGGAGAAACTTCTTGGAATTCTCCCTTCCCTGTCCTATCCTCTCCCCCTCGTAGGAATACCAGGTGCCACTTTTCTTTATCACATTGAACTTGCTTCCCAGGTCCACAAGTTCACCGAGTTTTGATATTCCCCTTCCGAAAAACACCTCGAATTCCGCTTCCCTAAAAGGCGGAGCGACCTTGTTCTTGACAAGCTTCGCCCTGACCCTGTTACCCACGATGCGGTCGCCGTCTTTAAGCGACCCGATGCGCCTTATGTCAATTCTCACCGACGAATAGAACCGAAGCGCATTACCCCCGGTGGTGGTCTCGGGGTTCATGTAAGCCGGAACCCCAATTTTCATGCGAAGCTGGTTAACAAAGATCACTATGGTCTTGGAACGGCTCACGTTAGCCGTTATCTTGCGAAGCGCCTGCGACATCAGTCTCGCCTGAAGACCCACGTGAGTGTCTCCCATCTCCCCCTCGATTTCAGCGCGGGGGGTAAGGGCCGCGACCGAGTCAAGCACTATGAGATCGACCGCGTTGCTCCTTATGAGGGTGTCAACGATCTCAAGGGCCTGTTCTCCAAAATCGGGCTGGGAGATAAGAAGATCCTCCACCTTGATCCCAAGTGCCGCCGCGTAGCTTGTTGAAAGAGCGTGTTCGGCATCGACAAATGCGGTTATTCCGCCAGCTTTCTGTGCCTCCGCTATGGCGTGGAGCGCTATGGTGGTCTTACCCGAGGCCTCAGGACCGTAAACCTCGACGATCCTGCCCCTGGGAAAGCCCCCGACTCCAAGCGCTATATCAAGTCCCAGGGAACCCGAGGTGATAACCGGAATATCCGAGAGGGAAGCATCCTGCCCCAGTCTCATTATGGAACCTTTTCCGAACTGCTTCTCTATTGTGCTTATGGCTACGTCTATATTCTTGTTCTTCTCGTCAGTCTCGCTCATTCCGTCTTAATCTCCGTTTCGGTTTTTTTGGGGTTCTGAAGCTACTATCCTACATAATCGAGGCAGAACTTCCTAACCATATCAATGGCGGTGGAAGCGGCAAAGTTTTTTATCTCATCCCTCGTTCCGGTAAAATTCCGTTTCTCGCAGAAAGTCCCCGCGGCCTCGTGACTGAATCCGAACCACACAGTACCCACGGGCTTCTCCGCGGTTCCTCCTCCCGGACCCGCAATCCCGGATATGGAAATCCCTATATCGGTTCCGAAAAGCTCTCTCGCCCCACGGGCCATTTCGAAAACCACCTCCTCGCTTACTGCGCCGAACCGCGTAAGAGTATCCGTTCTTACCCCCAGAAGTTTTTCCTTGGAATCGTTGCTGTAGACCACCGCTCCGCCCAGAAAATAAGCTGAACTTCCCGCAATGTCAGTAAACCGGCTTGAGCAAAGCCCTCCCGTGCAGGACTCCGCAACGGAAAGGGTCAGGTCTTTTTCAAGCAATAAAGCCGCAGTCACTTCCTCAAGGGGTTCATCCTCCTCGGAAAAGAGAAAATTCCCAAGTCTTTCCTTGGCCTGCGAGCAGGCGTCGCGGAGCAACGAATCCAGCACCTCGCCGTCATGTCCAGAGGCCGTGAGCCGGAGATGAATCTCGGGCAGGCGGATCCTGTATCCGACATCCACCCCTTCGGGGGAGAAGCCCCCCAGTTTTTCCGCCACCTCGGATTCGCCCAGCCCGAATGTCCTGAGCACTCTTATCCGCAGGATGATTCCCTTTTCCGCAACGCCACTTATATCCGGAAAAACATGTTCTGAGAACATCCGCCTGAATTCCCTTGGGACACCGGGAAGAAAGAAGAATTTCGAGTTGCCGGAAACAAAGCTGAAGCCGGCAGCCGTACCGACGGGATTTTCGATAACCGCCGTTTTTTCAGGGAACATGGCTTGTTTTTCATGATGGATGTTGGGCTCCCTTCCTCTTTTCCTTAGTTTTAAAGCGATGTCTTCGTAGACCGCTTGGTCGAAAACAAGAGAAGTTCCCAGAAACTTCGAGGCAGCGAGCGCGCTCAGATCATCCTCAGTGGGGCCTAGCCCTCCCGTGACTATGACAAATCTGGATCTCTTTGAGGCCGTGGCAAAAGAAGTGAGAAGATCGTCAAGATCATCGGCGACCGCGCAGTGGTGCTTGACCTCAATCCCGGATGAAGACAGTTCCGCGGCTACCCAGCTGAAATTGGTATCCCGGGTGAGACCGCTCATTATCTCGTTTCCGGTCGTGATTATTTCAACGCACATTGCCGGGTAATTCTAACTGGAAAGAGAACCCCGCAGGAAAGCAAGTTCCTTAAAAAACAAAGCGAGCGGGACGAGTGCCTGGCTTTTTCAAATCAGCAAATTCAAGGTATTTTACCTCTCATGGATTACAGTTTGAAAAATCTACCGGTCCACGAACGGATTCGTCTTGTAGAGGATCTATGGGACAGCATCGCATCTGATCAGAACTCCATTTCTCTTTCATCAGCACAGAAAGCCGAACTTGACAAAAGGCTTGATGCGTACGAAGCAACTAAATATCCGGGGCAACCCGCGGATGAAGTCATTTCGGAAATCCGCAAAAAACTGTGAATTACGAAATTCGGTTCCGTGAAGAAGCAGGAGTGGACTTGTTTGATGCCGCAACCATACGAGAACAGTCCCGCGAATCTGCGAAGCCAAATAGTTGTTTGGAACCCCGTACAAGTACACGGGATTAGACACGGGATAAACTTTACACACGAGCTGGGTTGGATACTAATTGACAACAAGATGCTGGGTTGTCGTTATGGTTTGTGTGAGAGAAAAGAACAGAGACACTCAGATAATTAAGATCAATAAATCCGCACAAGCACCTGAAGACAAAAATTCGCGTACACCCCGGCCAAGATGTCATCCATAACGATACCGTATCCCCCCGGGAGCTTCTCGACTCTTCGTATCGGAAACGGCTTTGCTATATCGAAGAACCTGAACAGAAAAAAGCCGATAGCCAGGTTAAGCGGGTTCGGGGTGATGAAAAGCATGCACACCAAGAATCCGCATACTTCGTCAACAACGACCTCGGGCGGGTCTTCCCTTTTAAAAATCCGCACGCAACGGCCAGCGGCGATAAAAGAGACAAGGATCAGTCCCAACGTGAATATCGAATAAAAAACCGAGCCCACTGAGAGGCTGAGCAGGTACACGACACCGACCGCCCCAAGGGTCCCGACCGTTCCAGGGGCCCCGGGAACAAATCCCAGCCCGAAAAAAGTCGAAAAAACAACGCATATCCTGTCTATCAAGGTTAACCCTCCAGAAACCTCGCCCGCGGAGGCGTATCTTCAGCAAAACTCATTTGACTGATAACATCGCCAAGTTTATCATTTTTTCATAACCAAATGTCAAAAGTAATATGCGTGGTAAATCAGAAAGGGGGAGTCGGTAAAACCACAACCGCAGTCAACCTTTCGGCCTCTCTGGCGGTGGCAAACCGCCGAACGCTTCTCATAGATCTTGACTCGCAGGGAAACGCAACCGGAGGGCTCGGCATTGACAAGGAATCGGTTAATTCGAAAAACGTCTGCAGCGTCATACTGGGAGAAGCAAACCTTGCGGACACCGTAATTGACATCTATCCTGAGCTTCTAAACGGTTACCTGCACCTATGTCCGGCGAACCACGAACTCACCGGGGCCGAGATACACCTTATAGAAACTGAAAACAGGGAATACCGTCTCAAAAAGGTTATTGACGAGATAAGGACCGAGTACGATTACATATTCATAGACGCCCCGCCGTCTCTCAGTCTGCTCACTATAAACGCGCTCGCCGCGGCCGACCGGGTGCTAATACCCGTTCAGTGCGAATACTACGCCCTTGAGGGAATAGGCCAGCTGCAGACAACCATATCCCTCGCGAAGCAGAGACTCAATCCTTCGCTCGAGGTGGAGGGTTATCTTTTGACGATGTTCGATTCCCGTAATAACATATGTCATTCAGTGGCCGAGGACGTGAGGAACCACTTCGGCGAACAAACCTTCGACACCGTAATAAGCAGAAACGTGAAACTCGCCGAAGCGCCAAGCCACGGAAAACCGCTTCTGCTCTACGAAATCAAGTCGAGCGGAGCTCAGAATTACATGAAACTCGCAAATGAGATAATAAGCAGGGCGGCGGAGATTGACTGACGTGAAAAGACAGAGTCTGGGAAGAGGACTTGACTCCCTTATTCCAAAGAACCTGGAAACGGAGTCCACCGGGTACCAGATGGTAAGCACGGACCTGCTTAGGCCGAACCCCTCGCAGCCGAGAAAGCAGTTTGAACAGGGCGCACTTGAGGAACTCGCGGAGTCCATAAGGCAAAATGGGGTCATACAGCCTCTTATCGTCCGCAAAGAAAACGGCGGCTTTGAAATAGTGGCCGGGGAACGCAGGTGGAGAGCGGCAAAAATAGCCAAGCTCGAGAAACTGCCCGTAGTGATAAGAACCGCTACCGATCAGGACGTGGCGGAACTCACATTAATAGAAAACATACAAAGAGAGGACTTAAACCCCATTGAAGAGGCCGAGGCTTATGAAAAGCTCTCGGAACGCTTCGGGCTTACCCACGACGAGATAGCCAGGAAAACGGGGAAAAACCGCTCTGTCATCACGAACCAGCTGAGGCTTCTCAAGCTTTCAGATAAAGTTAAGGAAGCGCTTGTTTCGGGCGCGATAACCGCAGGGCACGCAAGAGCGCTTCTCGGGGCATCCTCCCCCAAGGAAATGGATTCCCTTCTCGGGGAAGTACTCGAAAAGGATCTCACGGTAAGGCAAACCGAAGCGCTTGTAAAAAAGAAAAGCAGAGACGCCGGACTGCCCGCCGAACCAGTTTCAAATGAGGCAGAAGAGGATATATTCACCAGGGAACTTACCGAAGAGCTTGCCGGGAAATTCTCAACTAAAGTAACAATAAGCCGCAACAAGACAAAAGGGAAAATAGAAATAGAGTACTATTCTCCCGAGGAGCTTGAGAGGATTGTTGGCATGCTGCTCTCGCGCGGGTAATATCCCGCGGAAACCGCGCCGGAGCAAGAAAATCAGCGATGAAACAGTTTTCCGTCAAAATAGAGGTTAAGCTCAAGCCCGTGGTGCTTGATCCCCAGGGCAAGGCGGTGCTTAACGCTCTTTGCGGTCTCGGGTTCAACGGGGTCTCAGACGCAAGAGTGGGCAAAATAGTGGAACTCACCATGGAGGGCGAATCCGCCGAGGAGGTAAGCCGCAAAGCGGACGAGATGTGCCGGAAACTTCTTTCCAACCCGGTAATCGAAGATTCTTCGGTAGAGGTAGCGGAAAAATAATATGCCAAGTTTCGGAGTTCTGTTCTTTCCGGGGTCTAACTGCGACCACGATTGCTATCACGCCATAAAAAAAATTCTGGGCCAGCCCTGCGAGCTCATATGGCACGAGGAAACTTCTCTTGAGGGAATCGATTGTATCGTGATACCAGGGGGGTTTTCCTACGGAGACTATCTGCGCGCGGGAGCGATATCGCGGTTCTCTCCGGTGATAAATCCGCTCAGGGAACTCGCCGCAAGCGGAGTTCCGGTAATAGGAATATGCAACGGGTTCCAGATTCTCGTTGAATCGGGACTTCTTCCCGGGGCTTTCATACACAATTCCTCGCTGAAATTCGTCTGCAGATGGACAAACGTGAGGGTCGAGGATACGAATACCCCTTTTACCTGCCTTCTCAGCAAGGAAGAGGTGCTGAAACTGCCGGTCGCAAACGCGCAAGGCAACTTCTTGCTGCCTCCGGGGGAAAACGAAGTCCGGGAACAGAGAGTAGTTCTGCGCTACTGCGGGAATGGCGGAGAACTGACCGCGGAGGCCAACCCAAGCGGCGCCGAGGACAATATAGCCGGAATCGCAAACAGCCGGGGAAATGTGCTGGGAATGATGCCTCACCCCGAGCGCGGCGTCGAGAGGGTCTTCGGCTCCGAGGACGGCAGAAGAATGTTTGAGAGCGTAGTGTCTTGGATAGAGTCGGGCGGACGGAAGTCAAGTCAGAGCGGGGCGGTTTGAGTAAAACATAGACTGTGTTAGTCTTAACGGGAAATCACGCGCATGAGGTCTTAACATGGATAATACGCAGAGCAAGGAAAAAATAGACATAACGGATTACATCTGCCCGATGACGTTTGTCAAAACCAAGCTCAAGCTTGAGCAAATGGAACGCGGGGAAGTCCTTGAAGTAAGGCTCTGCGAAGGAGAACCTCTCTCCAATCTCCCGAGAAGCGTGGAACAGGAAGGCCACAGGGTTCTCTCCATAGAGAAAGAAGAAGGCCGCTACCACAAGGTAATCATCGAGCGCTGCTAATGTATAGATCCGAAGCCGGAACCTCCACTGCCGGAGGTTCAAGAGTCGAATCGGTGGTTGATCTTATAGGCAACACCCCTCTTTTGGAACTTTCCGAGACAGCAAAGGAATGCTCTCCCGGAGTCAGTATTTACGCAAAAGCCGAGTGGTTCAACCCGGGAGGTTCAATAAAAGACCGCCCCGCCCGCAGAATGATCCTGGAAGCCATCCGCTCCGGCGAACTCACGAAAGACAAGGTCATTATGGACTCCTCTTCCGGAAATACAGCGATCGCCTACGCTATGCTTGGCGCCGCGCTCGGGTATGAGGTTGAGATCGTAACGCCTAAAAACGTAAACACCGAGAGAAAAAAAGCGGTTGAAGCCTACGGGGCGAGAATAACCTTCTCAAGCCCCCTTGAAGGTTCCGACGGAGCGATAAGAATGGCTCACAGGCTAAAAGCGGATAATCCAGAGAAATATTTCATGCCGGACCAGTACAACAACGCCAACAACCTCCTGGCTCACTACGAGACGACTGCGCCCGAGATCTGGGAGCAGACAAAGGGTGCCGTGACCCATTTTCTTGCGGGACTCGGCACTTCGGGAACCTTCATGGGAACCGGGAAAAGGCTTAAGGAATATAATCCCGATATAAAGACAATCGCGATTCAGCCCGAAGAAAGTCTTCACGGACTTGAGGGTATGAAACATATGCCCACTTCAATAGTCCCCGGCATATACAACGAGGAAGCGGCCGACGAAGTTATCTTTATCTCGACTGAGAAAGCGTATGAGATGATGGAGCGGCTGATGGATACCGAGGGGATATTCGTGGGCCACTCGGGAGGAGCCGCGGTCTGCGTAACGCTTGAGTACGCGAAAAAACTGAAAGAAGGAGTGCTCGTGACGATTCTTCCCGACTCGGGCAGAAGGTACCTGAGCGAAGGACTCTGGTGGTGAAGATATACAGATCGGCCTATGCAGGCATGACACGGGATGCTGAATCCGGTTATCCTTACGAGGTATGCGGAGTGATGATCGGAAAAGGAAATACCATCACCCACTTTCGCAAATGCGCCAATCTGGTCGCTGACGACGAATCTGAAACGGCGTTTAAGGAAACAGCGAACGTTGACAGCAGGCGGTTAAAGGATCGCTTTGAGCTTGATCCGCGTTCCTACATAGAGGCGGATTCGTGGGCGAGGGAGAACGGTCTTGAGATTCTCGGCATATACCACTCGCATCCGGACCACCCTTCGGTGCCTTCGGAAACGGACAGACAGGTGGCATCCCCCGGATGGGCGTATATAATTTTCTCGGTAAACCGCGGGAAACTCGCCGATGCGAGAATATGGTACATTGACGAGCAGGATTTCCAGTTTGAAGAAAGAAAGTTCGAAGTAGTTAAAGACCCCGATCTGATGTAATGGAAAAAACGACTGAGACCCGAAAGAGGCTGCAGATACCGGGAGAAACGCGGCTATGAGTATGCAGGTTCTATTTGAAAGTACGCTGGCTATTCTTCCCGAGTGCGTACTCATACTCACTGCCCTGCTCATACTCATCTGCGCCCCGATTCTGAAAAAAAGATGGACGGGGTCGCTTTTTCTCCTCGCGATCTCAGGAACCGTACTCTCCCTCGTCCTTAACTTCTCCAGGTTCTCCGGCGAAAGCTCCGCGTTCTCCGGCGCGCTGGTAATCGATTCCTTCTCCGCCTATTTCAACTCCCTTTTTCTCCTGGCGGCGCTTGCGACTATCCTTTTTTCAAAAGATCACCTCGAGAAACGCACGCAATGGCTTGAGGAGTTCTACGCGCTTGTGCTTTTCTGCACGAGCGGGATGATGGTTCTCGCCTCCTCGGTCGAACTCATGACGCTTTTCGTCGGGTTCGAAATCATGTCAATCGCCGTCTACATACTCGCGGGGTTCAGAAGCAGGTCCCTCGACTCGACAGAATCGGGCGTGAAATACCTTGTTCTGGGGGGATTTTCTTCCGCGGTGCTGCTTTTCGGAATTGCCCTTCTCTACGGAGCTACCGGTTCCACTTTTCTGGATGAAATTCTAAGAAATCAGGGGAATCTCCCGATGTACATCTGCGGAGCCGCTTTTGTGGCAGTGGGAGTCATTTTCAAGATAGGAGCCGTGCCGCTTCACCAGTGGGTACCCGACATCTACGACGGAGCTCCCCTCACCGTTACGGGATACATGTCCGTTGCGGTAAAAGCGGCGGCTTTCGTGCTGCTGCTTAGGATATTTCTCGGTTCCGCCCCGGGGTTTGAAAACTATATGACGGTTGCCGTACAGATCGCGGCGGTGCTGACCATGATAGTAGGAAACATAGCGGCCATATATCAAAAAAGCGTGAAGAGGATGCTTGCATACTCAAGTGTGGCACATGCGGGATACGCCCTGGTCGGGGTGGCAGCGGTTCTCTCAGACCCTTCGGTCGGAAGCGGAAGCGTTCTTTACTATCTGTTTGCCTACACTTTTATGAACCTCGGAGCTTTTGGAATTCTCGCCTACGCGAGCAGGGAGGGGGACGACTGTGACACTTTCGAGAGAATATCGGGACTCTGGAGCAGAAAACCGGCGGCATCGCTCGCACTTGGAGTATTTATGTTCTCGCTTGCGGGAATACCGCCAACTATAGGATTTTTCGGGAAATACAGGGTATTTCTAGCTGCGGTTGACGCCAATCTGACGCCGCTTGCAGTAATAGGGATAATAACAAGCGTAATCTCCGCGTATTACTACCTCAAGGTGCTCGTCTACGCGTTTATGAGGGAAGACAGCTACGGGGCAAGCGCAAACAAACCGCTTTCGGGAGCTACAATCGCCGTGCTTACCGCAGTCACGGTTTTTTTCGGTATATTTCCCTTCTTGTCATGGGATCTAGCAGCTCAGGCCTCAAACACTCTTCTCGCCGCAATCGCATTTTAGACTGCAGGGGGTTTTTATTTCGCCCGAGTGCGAAGGGGTTTTATTTCAGAATCTAGGAAATGAAGAAAGGCAAGGACACTCAAGGGATATTCGTAGATGTGATGGCGGTTCTTTTCTTCGCCCTCGGCGTATTCACCTTCGCAAGCCTTCTGATCTTCAGCAACCTTTTTGAGATCGATGTAAAAGGCGCAATGGGAGGCGCGGGCCTCTACGTGTCCCACTCCCTTGGAAGTTCCTTCGGCACGCTTTGCTTCGTATTTCCAGTGTTGATGTTCTATGCATCATATGTGATTCTGAGAAAGCATCCCGCCCAGAAAATATACTGGAAGCTTTTCTCCACGATTATTTTCCTTCTCTCCTCAGCCACCCTGCTGGGGCTTGTTTACGGAAAAAATTCCCTTCTGGGCTACTCGCCAGCCGGAGGGTGGCTGGGTCTTGCAATCTCCAGGGAATTTGCGCAGAACATCCTGGGAACTCTTGGAACATACATTATCGCCATAATCGTCATATTCCTCTCCGTGATAATAACAACGGAAACCAAGATTGCCGCCGTAGCGAAAATCATCCGCCTGCTGTTCTCAAGCGCGTTAAAAGGAATCTCTGCACCGATCGGTGCGCTAAGACGCACCGCCGCACGAAGGAGCACCCGAAGAAAAAAGAAGCAAGGTGCACCGAAGGCGACCCCCAGCGCGGCAAAAACCCCGACCGCGGAACACAAACAGCAAGCCGGCACGGAACCGCAGATAGTCTTCACTCCTCCCGCCCCGGACGAGAAAACCGAGCCTGCACATGCAGCGCCCGAGAGCAAATGGCTTGACTTCCCTCTTCCCTCAATTGATCTGCTTGACCCGAAAATCGACACGTCGGTAGAGATAGACAAGGAATCCATGTACCAGAAGGCCACCTTGATCGAGGAAAAGCTTGCGGACTTCGGAGTAACCGGAAAGGTCATGGAGATACGTCCCGGCCCGGTTATCACGATGTTCGAGTACAAGCCCGCCCCGGGAATAAAAATAAACAAGATAGCGTCCCTTGAAGGTGATCTGGCAATGGGACTTAAGGCGCTGAGCATAAGAATCATAGCTCCCATACCGGGAAAGGACGTGGTCGGAATAGAGGTGCCGAATGAAAGCAGGGAGATAGTGGTACTGCGGGAACTTTTCGAGAGCAGCTCGTTTGCGGAGAAAAAATCGATGCTCACCGTCGCTCTCGGAAAAGACATATCCGGAAAACCGCGCTACATGAATCTTCAGACCGCCCCGCACCTCATGATCGCCGGAACTACGGGTTCGGGAAAAAGCGTGCTCCTAAACGCCGCAATCACAAGCCTGCTCTACAGGGCAACCCCTTATGAGCTCAAGATGATAATGATAGATCCGAAAATGCTCGAGCTCTCCATATACGAAGACATTCCCCACCTGCTCCACCCGGTGGTAACCGAATCGAAAAAAGCCGTGGCAGCCCTTAAGTGGCTGGTCGGGGAAATGGATTCCAGATACAGAATGCTCTCTGAAGAAGGAGTAAGGGACATAGACAGCTATAACAGGAAGCTTGAGGAGCTTGAAGTTGAGGAAAAACAACTCAGATGGCTTCCCTACATAGTTATTATCATAGATGAGCTTGCCGACCTGATGATGGTTTCCCCGAGTGACGTCAAGGATTCCATAATAAGGCTCGCGCAGAAAGCCAGGGCGGCCGGAATTCATATAATAGTCTCCACGCAGCGCCCCTCGGCAGACGTGGTGGCGGGACTCATAAAGGCCAATTTCCCGGCGCGCATATCCTTTCTCGTATCTTCAAAAGTGGATTCAAGAATCATCCTTGACACCGGGGGAGCCGAGACGCTGCTCGGGAAAGGGGACATGCTCTTTCTCACATCCGGTGGGGGCAACCTGTTAAGACTCCAGGGCGCGCTTATATCCGACGATGAAAGAAAACGGGTAACCGATTTTCTAAGATCCCAGGCAAACCCGATCTACATAGAAGAAATAACGAAAGACGACTCAGACGATGAGAACGCGGGAGTCAGCGAAGACGAAAAAGACGAGCTTTACGAAACCGCGCTCGGCATAATAGCCGAAACGGGGCAGGCATCCATCTCCATGATACAGAGAAGGCTCAAGATAGGGTATAACCGCGCGGCCAGGATCGTTGAGACAATGGAAAAAGAAGGTCTTATAGGCCCTCAGGGAGCTGCCGGGAAACCGAGAGAAGTCTACGTGGACATGATTAAAGCGGACAGGGGAAACTCGGATTGAGAAAAATCGCGCTTGCGGCAGCGGTTTTTGCCACGTCCTTATTCTTTGAAGCAACCGCCGTTGTAAGCGGCATCCAGAAAAAATACGCCTCGATAAACGACCTTAGCTCTACATTCACCCAGGTAACCCGGATAAAGGATTCGATGAGAAAATCGCTTCCTCGGGCAAGGTATGGTTCAAAAAACCCGGGATGATGAAATGGCAGTACGAAGAGCCGTGGAAAGACACGATTGTTTCTGACGGAAAGAAGGTCTGGTATTTTGACAGCAGGGAGCGGTAACCGAAATGGAACTTGAAAGCGTCTGGGAAGACTCTCTTGGTTCCTAACCGTCATTTCCATACTGGAGGATCTTGAACGTCTTTTCGATGTCCGCCCGGGCGCCGGAGGCACGGACGAGCGGGGGAATATCCTCCTTGACCTAAAACAGAAAAACCAGGAGCAGTCAAAGCAGGTGACTATAGCGGTCGACCCCCAAACCTACATGCTAAGGGAAATCATAATCGGCGACATATTCGGGAACACGACGGTCATAAAACTGGGCACCGCGGAAGTTAACCTCGGCATTCCCGATTCGTTTTTTACGTTTAGAAAACCAAAAGAAGCTAGGACAGTTACTTTTCCCTGAGATTCTGCATTCATTCATTTGGGGATTATAGCTATAACTAGACAGAACCTATTTTTAAATTTCGAGGTTCAAAGCGACCGGGCTTTTATTCTTCAGTGCGCTGCAATCCTTCGGGAGTAACGCTTTGTGGGGCGGTTTTGTCTTCGCTGACCTTGGGAGCGGGCGGCTGATATGTGCGCAGGTGCTGGCCGGCGGTTTCGTAAAACCCGGACACCATCTGCTCCAGTTCGTCAATGAATCTTTTGCGCTGACCGAAACGTCTGCCCAACTGACGAATCATGCATACTTCGAATCTGGCGACGGGAAGGTCCTGACCGCTTGCGGAAGCTATCGCCGAATTCTCTCTCAGTTCCCCAAGCGTATGCTGCGTGCGGGGTCTTCGTCCAAGCCAGATCAGTCTAATATGGATATCCGTTTCGGAGGTTTTTCGCAGCTGGCGAAGCAGCCAGTTGAGACGGGCCGGGGTGGTTTTTCTGTTGCCGGGGGCTTCAAGCGTCATTGACGCGCTGATCGTCCGTTTTCCAATATCGACGACCAATTCAATTGGCGCCGCCGCATCCTGAATCTTAAGTCCGGCCGAAAGCGTCTGTTTCCCGGCAAGTTCATGGGCGTCTTTCTTTGCGCGTGCCGACGGATCTAGAACATGGGAACGCGACAGCCTGACTTCAACTTTCACATTGACCTTGCGCGTTAGCAGAAGAGAGATGTCCCTCACTTCCTGATGCCAGGCGGCCACTACATCCTGCACCTCTTCACTTTTTGTATGGAGCGAAGCTCCGTCGGCGATTTTCTGTACGATACCAGTCCATGCCTCGGGCATGCGGTCAAAGCTTTTTACCCCCGTGCTCGCATGCGTCAGGAACCTCAGCATCTCGGAGAGAACAAAATGCTGGTCCTCGTCTTCAATGCCGTCATTGGAAATCAGCAGGTCGGCCTGCGTAATGATGTACATCCACGACCAGTGATAAATTTTCACCCTTGAGCGCGTTTTGGCGGAGAGCTTGACCGGGTGATGATCCGGTCTCGAGGTGAACTGGTTTGAGACGGTTATCACGGCATCAATGTTATGTTCCCTGGCCAAGCGCGTGTAGGCGGCGAGTTGCTCCTCATCAAGCCTAGTGTTGCCGACCTTCGTTTCGACCAGCGCTTTCCATTGGCGCCTGCCGACCCTGAGCACGATCAGCCCGTCCGGCCTGTGTGCTTTTTCCTCCCCCTGGTCCGCAAAGGTGACTTCGGTGTACGCCGCGAGACTCGCAATCTTCCCGACACGCTGGTTGACGGAACCCAGCATCGCCTGACTGAATTCGCGCACATGCACAAGGCAGGAAAGAAGAATTGAAGTGCTGCGGCCCTCCTTTGAAGTGTCCGCCAGCACTGGAAAAAGACGTGCTTTTTCTCCGCGTTTAAGATATTCGGGCAAACTGCTCATAAACCGCTGATAACTCTACCATGCGACGGTGTTCTCTCCAAAAGCGTCGAAAGTCTCGTCTGCTGTTCCAAACTGCAGAAGCAGGAGGCTTGCATCCGGGGAAGCGGTCAATTCCTGGCGCAGTGAGCGGGGTGGAACCGGAAACTGGCTACGGATTTTTCGGTCTTTTTGTTTTCGTGAGCGCCGAGGCCAGCAGAGCGGTGGGAACCGCCACCACTCCGAGTCCCGTTACCGCAACGAAAAAAGTGAATATCTTTCCGCCCGTGGTAATGGGGTAGACGTCTCCGTACTCAACCGAGGCAAGGGTCGTGATCGCCCACCAGAGGCTGTGGAACACGCTTCTGAACGCTTCGGGCTGGGCATTGTGCTCAAAGTGGTGAATCCCGGCCGCCGCAGTGAACAGGACTATGACGCTTGCCGCTCCGTAGAGCATCAGTTCGTCCCTGATCTGTTCCCATGCCTGCTTAAGCCTAGACACCACCTCTGAGGACTGTACCACCTTGATTATCAGCAGCAGGCGCAGCAGACGGAAGGAGCGCACGAACACCAAGTCCGTCCCCTTTGCGAACCAGAAAACGGGCAGAATGGCGACAAGGTCCACGATCCCGAAGAAGCTGAACACGTACCCCCACCTGTTTTCGCTGACCCAGATACGAAGCGCGTATTCAAAGGTGAAAACAGCCAGAATCACCATTTCCACCATTTCCAGCCACCGCCGGTCGGCGGGGTCCAGGTCCGGCAACGTTCCGATTGAAAAAACCGCAAGGGCCGTCAGGACCAGAAACTGGACGACGTAATCGAATGCTAAGCCGGCTTTTGTGTCCTGACGCAGCACCACGGCTGCAAGCCGGGAGCGCGTTTTCGCGTAGACCGTCATGCAGCAATGTAGATTACTTGCTTTTTTGGGGCTTTAAAAACGGGATGTTAAAATCAAGGAGTTTTTCAATCACCCTAGGCGACCTGACGCCACATGCAGGCACCAGTTTTATTTAAGATTTCGTGAAGGATGCAGTCCATGCCGATATCAGCCGTATTATCCTTACTGTCCACTACCCGGTGTTCAAAACCGTATCATCCAGTCCCTGTCTATCCGGTCGAAGAACTTCTGAATGTCGGCGTCCATTATCCAGTTGACGTTACGCTCGTCTACGCGGCAGGCAAGGGCGTCAAGCGCGTCGTCCGCCCCTAGCCCCGGCCGCAAATCTTAAATAAAATGCCGCCTGTATTCAGCTATAGTCGTGGCCCGGGCGAAGAAGGGCTTTGTCCCTGTTTCCCTGTGCTAAACTTTTCCGAAAGAGAATTATCAAAGTCAGTGGGGAACTGAAAACCGTTTTGCAAGACGGAAACAGTTCAGATTTAGGGAACAGACAGAGCCATCAGTTCATAATTTTGGGAAGGAGATCTCGATGACGAAGTCAAACAAGTCTGGCAATTCCTCTGGGGAATCGCCGCCCCGCTCTGAAACTCAGAAACAGGAAAAATCTGGATTCGGTCCACCGATAGCGATCGTGGGCATGGGGTGCCGGTTCCCCGGCGCGCCGAGTATACAGGCCTTTTGGCGCCTGCTCGAAGCCGGCCAGAATACGGTGACGGAGGGCGTCCCAGGTTCCGGCGTCGGGCGTATGGACGAGCTTTTCCCCGACGGACAGATCCCGAGCAAAGCCTGTCGTTTCTGTGGCTATGTCGACGGAATCGAGCAGTTCGACGCGGGGTTCTTTCGCATTTCTCCGGTCGAGGCCCAGTTGCTGGATCCGCAGCAGCGGATGATGCTGGAAACCACCTGGGAGGCTCTCGAGGATGCGGGCATGGACCCGGGTCGGCTGAGGGGCAGCCGCACCGGGGTATACACCGGGATCAGCAACGACGAATACAGGATGCTGGTAGTGGAGTCAAGGAAACCTGCCGAGGCCGCCTCATGTCTTTATGCTCTGAGCGGCACGAACCTCAACGGTACCAGCGGACGGGTCTCTTTCGTGCTGGGCCTCATGGGACCGGCGAAGGCAGTGGACGCCGCGTGCGCGTCGTCCATGGTGTCGGTCCACGACGCGGTGGCGGACCTGCAGCAGGGCAAGGCGGACCTGGCCATTGCGGGCGGCGTGCAGGCCATCCTGAACAGTCGCATATTTGAACTCCGTGCGGATGCGATGATGCTGTCTCCGGACGGGCAGTGCAAGACGTTCGACGCGTCTGCGAACGGTTACGTGCGCGGCGAAGGCTGCGGCGTCGTTATCCTGAAGCGCCTCAGCGAGGCCGAGGAGGATGGCGATCGGATCTGGGGGGTGATCCGAGGCTCGGCGGTGAACAATGGCGGGGCCAGTACCGGACTGACCGTACCGCACATCCCCGCACTGGAACAGGTGATGGAAGCGGCCCTGTCCGACGCCGGAGTTTCCGCTTCGGATGTGGATTACCTAGAGGCACACGGGACTGGAACAGCTGTAGGCGACCCGATTGAGATCGAGGCCGTCTCCGCTGTCTACGGCAAAGGACGCAAAGCCGATCGCCCTCTTTTGATCGGTTCCGTAAAGACCAATATCGGCCACCTCGAGTCGGCTGCCGGAATCGCCGGTCTGATCAAGGCAGTGCTGGTGATGCAGCGCGGCGTGATTCCGAAGCATCTGCATTTCCAGGTTCCCAACCCCGCCCTCGATTGGGACCGACTGCCTTTGAAGGTTACTTCGTCCATGATGGACCTGCCTAAGCGCGGCGGACGGCCGCGACTGGCAGGAGTAAACTCCTTCGGGATATCCGGGACGAACGCCCACATAGTGGTGGAAGAATACATCGCCCCGGGGGGATTGCCCTACGGAAAGCGTCTGCTTGCGGGCTCAGCCCAGGCGGTGACAGTCTCTCTGTCGGAGGCCGTGGCGAGTTTGCCGTTGCCGGAGCAAGAGTTAAGGGGGCGCGAAACCCGGTTGCTGCCGCTTTCCGGCAAATCGGTGAACGCACTCCGGGAACTTGCGGAGCGTTACCTCTCATGGCTGGACGAGCATCCAGAGGATCTCGCTTCCCAAAGCGCCTCGGTAGAATTCTTGCTCTCGGACATGGCGTGGACTGCAGGCGTAGGGAGGAGCCATTTTGATCACCGTGCGGGCGTGGTGTTCCGGGATACCGGGTCGCTGCGGGAGGGGCTGAAAGCACTGGAGAATGTGGGCGAGAGTCCAGGCCCGCAAGCACCGACGAAGATAGCGTTCGCTTATACCGGGCAAGGAAGCCAATGGGCCGGCATGGGAAAGGCGCTCTACGAACGTGAGCCGGTGGCGCGGGCGATTCTCGACCGCTGTGAGGAGGTGTTTCGGGCCGAAATGGGCGCTTCGTTGCTTGACGTGATGTTCGGAGGCGGCGAAGGCGATCTGGGCGATACGGCGTGGGAGCAGCCGGCACTCTATGCCCTCGAGTGCGCACTCACGGCGCTCTGGTCGAGTGTAGGGGTTCGTCCCAGCGTGGTGCTGGGGCACAGCGTCGGGGAACTGGCGGCGGCGCAGGCAGCGGGAGTGTTTAGCCTGGAGGATGGAATGCGGTTTGCCGCGGCACGAGGCACCCTGCTGTCGGAAACCGAACCGGGCGCAATGGCAGCGGTTTTTGCCACTCCGGCACGAGTGGCGTCGACGGTCGGGGAACTGAACGAATCATCTGCCAGTGTTGGGCTGAGCATCTCGGCGGACAACGGCGGCCACCAAGTGGTGAGCGGCCCGGTTGCGGAAATTGAAGCCATCTCGAAGCGTTTCGAATCGGAAGGAGTCCGGGTAAGACGGTTGAACACGACCCGCGCGTTCCACAGCGCCTTGGTGGAGCCGGCTCTGGACATGCTGGAGGCTTCCTTGGATAGTGCGGCGATCGAGCCACCCTCCCTCACCGTGGTCAGCAACCTGACTGGCCAAGTGGTGGAGCCTGGCCAAGCGCTGGACGGCGCCTACTGGAGGCAGCATGCCCGCGAGAAAGTGGCATTTGCCCGCGGTGTCCAGACGTTGGCGGAACTCGGGGTGGACTCGGTGTTGGAGATAGGGCCGAGACCGATTCTGGCCACGATGACTCGCTCGGCCTGGCCGGACTCGGTACAGACACCGGCGCCCATGGTGCTGTCGAGCCTGCGCCCACCGTCTGGTGAATCCTCAGCGTCCGCGGATGGCGCCGATTTCACGCAGGCCGTCGCGGAAGCTTATCAGGCGGGGCTCCCGATTCGTTTTGAAGGGCTCTTTGCGGGGGAGGCGCGCCATCGCATCTCGTTGCCAAGCTATCCATTCCAACGCGAACGCCATTGGCTCGATTCGAAGAGAAAACAGCGCTCGGGCGTCGGCCACCCCTTACTGGGGGGCAGGCACGAATCCGCCACAGGCGAAGTCACATTCGAGACAGAAGTGTTCCAGTCGGATCCGGAGTGGTTGAGCGACCACCGGGTGTTTGGCCGGGTTATAGCTCCGGGGGCACTCTACGGGGCCATGGCGGCATCGGTATCCCTTACAGAAGAAACCGGCGCAGTGGTTGTGGAAGACATGCAACTGCTCAACGCACTGATTTTCCCGGAGGAAGGTTCCGAGGACGGTACCGGTGACGAGGGCCGGAAGGTGCAGGTTGTGCTTGATTCTTCCGAGCGACCAAATTCGCGTCGTGTCCAGATATTCAGCAAGGGGAGCGGAGAGGACTGGACGGCGCATGTGGAAGGCCACATATCGTCGGGCACCCCCATGCCGGAAGCCGGAAGCCGCATCGATCTTGAAAGCCTCAAGGCCCCTCTGTCGCCAATAGACGTGGCAGCCTACTACCGCGCCCGGGCCGGTACGGGAATCAATCTCGGCCCGTTCTTCCGCACGCTCGAAAGGGCTTGGTCTGGGTCAGGCGAGGCGTTAGGCGAGATTTCTTTCCCTGAAGCTCTCGGCCGCAATGAGCTGGACGTTCATCCGCTCCTGCTGGACGGTTGCTTTCAGGTTGTGGCCGCGGCGCGCAATCCAGGCGGGATAGAAGAGGAAACCACCTATCTGCCATTTGGCTGGGAGCGACTGTGGCTGGCGGACCGGCTGCCGGATCGCTTGTTCTGTCATGTGCGCATGAGTGAGGTTTCCCAAGGGACAGAAACGGAACAGGACGAGCCGCCTGAGGTCTGGAACGGAGAATTGCGCATCTACGATCCCAATGGGGCTCTGCTTGGCGGGTTGAGCGGATACATGGTGAAACGCGCGACGCGGGCGGCGCTGCTCTCTGCAGGCGAAGGGGTGAATGAACTGCTGTATGAGATTGTGTGGCGCGAAAAGGCTCTCCCGCCCGGAATGCTGTCCGCAGATTTTCTCGCATCTCAGGCGACGGTTGCAACGCGCTCGGGATTGCTCTCAGATTATTTGGCCGACGAAGGAGTCACGCCCAAAGACAGAAACGCTCTTCTGACCGACCTGGAGCGGTGGTCTCGATCCTGCGCGCTCAAGACCTTGGAGAAGCTGGGGTGGGAACGCGAGGTGGGCGTGACCGTGGATTCAGAGGACTTGCGGCAGCGCTTGAACGTCGTAGAGGAGCATAAGAAGTTATTCCGCCGGATGCTCGAGATGCTGGCCAAGTCCGGGGTGTTGGAGGAGGTGGACGGCGACTTCGTCGTGAGGATCGGACCCGGGGATCCCTTGCCGGATGAAATGCCGCCTGACACCGAGGAATTCGCTACCCGAATGGCTGAGCTGTATCCCCACGGCTTAACCGAGATCGGGCTTTTTCAACGGTCCGGCAACGCCCTGGCAGACATCCTGCTGGGCCGAGCGGACCCGTTGACGGTCCTGTTCAGCAGCGGAGACCCGACCCCGGGCGATCTGTATCTAAAAGCCCCGGTGGCGCGTGCGGCGAACCGTCTACTGCGAGAAACGGTTCAGACTCTCGTGGCGGGGCTGCCCGACGGCCGACACCTCAGGGTGATCGAAGTCGGGGCGGGCACAGGGTCGGCGACCGCGGCCATCCTGCCGGAACTCCCGGAAGGGACGGTTCGACTACATGTACACGGATATCTCGGCGGGCTTCTTTGCGGAAGCGGAGGCGCGTTTCGGAGGAGAGGAAGCGTCGATAGACTACCGTATGCTGGATATCGAGAAGGATCCGGTGGAGCAGGGATTCGACTCCCACGGTTATGACCTGGTGATTGCGTCCAATGTGCTGCACGCCACGCGATACCTGGATGAGACGCTTGCGCACTGCCGGCGGCTTCTCGCGCCATCAGGACAGATGGTCGCGCTCGAGAACCTGAGGGGGATGGGTTGGATGGACCTGACTTTCGGGCCACTGGACGGCTGGTGGCGGTTCGCCGATGCCTACCGGCCGCATCACGCCCTGGTAGATCCTGCTGTGTGGCGTCGCATACTCGCTGACGTGGGTTTCGAGGAAATAGAAGTGCTGGGGGTGAAAGAGTCCGACTCGACCGAGATGCCGGATAAGGGTGTGATCGTGGCGCGGGGTCCGGCTGAGATAACCGAAAGACCGGGCGTCTGGGTTCTGGCGGCGGATAGCGCCGGCGTGGCCGAGGAACTGGCAGCAGAGTTGGCCGCGCGCAACCAGACAGTCGTGCTGGCGGACCGTCAACTCCCGGAAAACGGGTATTCAGAATCAGACGGATCCGGCATTGTGCGGTCAACGGTGGACATAGAGCGACGCGAGTCGTGGCAATCGCTGCTGGAGAGCCTGCCAGGGGATACGCCTCTGAGCGGTGTCGTGCACCTCGTGGCGCTGGGCGGCCACGGCCTGAATGCGACAACCGAAGAGATGGCGGAGGACACGAGGCGAGCGGTGGCGAGCGCACTGGCGTTGACGCAGGGACTGATTGACTCCGATGCGGTACCCGAGAACGGAGTGTGGTTTCTTACGCGGGGCGCGCAGGTGCTGGAGAAGGAGCTTGGGGGAGAACTTGCCGGCGCGACGCTATGGGGTTTCGGGAAGACCGTATCCCGCGAAGCGGCGCATCTAAAGCCGAGGATGATTGACCTCGATCCCGCAGAAACGCAGTCGCCTGAACTCCTCGACGAACTGCTGTATCCCGATCACGAGAATCACATCGCGCATCGCTATGGCCGACGCATGGTGGCCCGCCTGGGCCGGGCCGGGACCAACACGGAGCGGTTGACATTTCCGGAGCAGTCGGCCTGGGCGCTGGCCCCGGACCCGGACGGCATATTCGATAAGCCTTACGTCAAGCCGCTGCCGGAGCGTTCCCTAGAGCCAAAAGAAGTCCGCATCGCGGTCAAGGCTGCCGGGATGAACTTCTGGGACGTATTTCGTTCACTTGGCTTCATCGAAGAGGAGAATTTAGGCAAGGAGATGTGTGGCTATGTGCTCGATGTGGGTTCCGAGGTGTCGACCGTCTCGGTGGGCGACCATGTGGTTGGATTGGGGTTCGGTGGTGCGTTCGCGGCCGAAACGATCATACGGGAGGAATTGGTGGCGCCCGCGCCATCGGGAATCTCGGCGACGGGTCTCGCCACGGTGCCGAATGTGTTCGTCTCAGCCGCGTTTTCGTATGAGCTCTCAGGGCTAAACGCCGGCGAACGGGTGCTGATTCACGCGGGCGCCGGCGGTGTGGGACTCGCTGCCATCCAGTTGGCGCGCGCTGCAGGCGCCGAGGTGTACGCCACGGCGAGTGCGTCGAAGCGGCCCTATCTCCGCTCCATCGGCGTGGAGCATGTGTTCGATAGCCGTACGACAAAGTTCGGGGAAGATATCCTCGAGACCACGGACGGCGCAGGAGTCGACGTGGTGCTGAACAGCCTGACGGGAGAGGGATTCATCGAGGCGAGTCTGTCATGCCTGGCACGGGGTGGCCGGTTTGTGGAATTGGCCAGGCGGGACATTCTGAGCGAGGAGGAGATGGCGGAAGTTCGTCCCGACGTTGCCTACTCCATCCTGGAACTGGATGTTTTGAAGAAGACTGAGCCGGCTTGCGTCGGAAGGGTTTTCCGGGAAGTGATGGAGCGCATTGCGGCGGGAGAACTGAAACCGCTTATCCACAGCAGCTGGCCCCTGGCCGAAGCGGCGGCTGCGTTGAGATTCATGCGATCGGCCCGGCACATAGGCAAGATCGTTCTTACAAATTCGCCGCTACAGACGGGACAGCTGCGGGAGGACAGAACCTACCTGGTGACCGGCGGTCTGGGCGGTATCGGGTGCGCCGTGGCCGGCTGGTTGGCGGACCACGGTGCGGGGACAATCGTGTTGAATGGACGACGGCCACCGGACCCCGAGGTTGAAAAAGAGATCGACTCGTTGCGTGAACGCGGGTCCACGGTGAGGGTGGAACTGGCGGATGTGACGGATGCCGCCGCTGTGGACGACATGCTGGCGCGGATGGATCGGGAACTGCCGCCGCTTGGCGGAGTGATTCACAGCGTGGGAGTGTTGTCGGATGCTTCGCTGTCAAACCAGAATTGGGAGAGGTTCGAGCAGGTGCTGTGGCCGAAGGTACTGGGCGCTTGGCACCTGCACCGTGCGACGGCGGACCGCGATCTGGATCTCTTCATTCTCTTTTCGAGCCGAGTAGGCGTCATGGGCAATCCGGGCCAGGCGAACCACGCCGCGGCCAATGCGTTCCTGGACCAGCTCGCCGCCCACCGGCGGGCGGTGGGGCTTCCGGGACAGGCCATCGCCTGGGGGGCGTGGTCAGAGATCGGCGAAGCGGCGGAACAACGAGACCGGATTGAACGGCAACGATCAGCGCTCGGCGGCCGCTGGTTTACACCGCAGCAAGGTCTCAGGGCACTCGACAGGCTGGTGCGCCAGGACGTAACGAATTCCGTGGTGATGTCTATGGACTGGGAAGTTTTTGAGGAGGCTGTCGAAGACCGTCCTTCCCTGCTAGAGGACCTGCTGTCAACCAGTTCCAAGGCCGACGCCGACTCGCCTGCTCAGGCGGACGACCTGATGTCCAGGGTGCGAAAGACGACTGTGGCGGAACGCGAGGGTATGCTGGTGTCATTCCTACAGGGGGAGGTGCAGGCAGTTCTGCGGCTGCCGTCGACGCCAACGCCAACGGTGGGATTCTTCGATCTGGGGATGGACTCATTGATGGCAGTAGAACTGAGAAACCGGCTCAACCGAGCATTCGCGGGCGAATATGTCGTCTCGAACACAGCTGTCTTCGACTACCCCGACATCACGACCTTAGCCCACTATCTGGGGGGTGAACTCGGTCAACTGGGCGGGGACAGTGAGACGGCTTCAGCGCCCGAGACAGGCGCACCCCCACCGCGCCCGTCCGTCGCTACTGAGGATGACGACATAGCGATAGTCGGCATGGCTTGCCGCTTTCCAAGCGCGAAAAACCTTTCGGAATACTGGCATCTTTTGGAATCGGGCACTGACGCAGTGACCGACGGACGCCAAGCTGGCGATTCGCCTAGGGACACATTTGGAGACTCGAACGCCGAGAGCACCACCCACCTGCACGGCGCGTTTGTTGAGGGTATCGAGTGGTTTGACTCACGCTTCTTCCGCATCGCGCCGATAGAAGCGCGGATGATGGACCCACGACAGAGAATGATGTTGGAGACAAGTTGGGAGGCTATCGAAGACGCCGGAATCGCTCCCGACAGCCTGCGAGGCAGTCGCACCGGAGTGTATGCCGGAGTCAGCCACAGCGAATACCAACATGTGATTGAAGCCAGCGGTAAAGCTGGCACTTTTCTCGGCCTAATGGCCAGCGTCACTGCCGGCCGGGTCGCATCCGTACTGGGTCTTGAGGGCCCGGCAATGGCCATCGATATGGCCTGCGCCTCGGCATTGGTTGCGGTGCATCAAGCCGTCGTTGGGCTACAGCGGGGCGAGGTGGACCTAGCCCTCGCCGGAGGCGTGCATGCGGCGCTGTCGCGCGACATTTCCAAACTTATGCTGGATGTAGGAATGCTGTCGCCGAGCGGGCAGTGCCACCCCTTTGATGCGTCTGCGGACGGCTATGTACGCGGCGAGGGCTGCGGAATGCTCATTTTGAAACGGCTGAATGAGGCGGAGGTTGACGGTGACCGGATATGGGGCGTTATCAAGGGTTCTGCCATTAACCAGAACGGGGCAAGCGCGGGATTGACCGTTCCGAACGGCCCGGCACAGGAGCGTGTTATAGAGGAGACACTTGTTAAGGCGGGCCTCACCGGAAGGGATGTTGACTATCTCGAAGCACACGCGACAGCTTCCCAGTTGGGCGACGCAATTGAAGTACACGCGGCAGGCTCGGTGTACGGTAGAGGGCGCGACGCCGACCGACCGCTGCTGATAGGCACCGTAAAGTCAAACATCGGATATCTGGAGACGGCGGCGGGAGTTGCCGGCCTGATAAAGGCTGTGCTGGCGATGAAACAGGGTGTCATTCCGAAACATCTGCACTTCAAGGAGCCGAATCCACAAATCGACTGGGACCGACTTCCCGTGCGGGTGACTTCTGAAAAGACCGACTGGCCGCCCCATCCTGACAGGCCGCCACGCGCAGCAGTAAGCGCGTTCGGTATATCGGGCACAAACGCGCATATGGTGGTGGAAGGCTACGGAATCGCGACAGAGGATAACAGCGGAAGTGCTGGAGTGCAGTCGCTTAGGGGCGCCGCACGGGAGGTGCCCGTTTCTCTGCCAGAGCCGGTTGCGAATCTGCCGCTGACCATGGACGGACTAACGGAACGCACAGCGCGTTTCCTGCCGCTATCGGGCAAGTCAGACGGCGCCCTGCGGGACATGGCAGGACGGTACCTGTCGTGGTTCGACAAGCATATTGCTGAGTCGTCGCCCGAAGCGCCCGCACTTGCTGACATAGCGTGGACGGCGAGTGTCGGACGCAGCCATTTTGACCATCGAGCCGCTTTAGTGTTCGGGGATACGCAGTCTCTGCGTGCAGGGCTGACGAAACTCGCGGAGACCGACGCCACGCCTGATAAGCCAGATCCACAACCCGTAATAAGGGTGGCATTCGTGTACACAGGCGAGGGCAGCCAGTGGGTTGGCATGGGCGAGGCGCTGTACAACAGTGAGCCGGTCGTACGCGCTGTTTTGGACCACTGTGACGCCGTGGTGCGTGCAGAGAGAGGAGCATCGCTGCTCGATGTGATGTTCGGGCGCACCGAAGCAACGGGCGATTTGAATGATGCCGATTGGGCACAGCCAGCTCTCTACGCGTTGGAGTGCGCGCTGACGGCGCTTTGGGCGAGCGTTGGAGTCCACCCGAACGTCGCACTGGGACATGGCACGGGTGAGATTGCCGCGGCGCAGGCTGCGGGAGTCTTCACCTTAGAGGACGGATTGCGTTTTGCCTTGACTCGTGGCACGCTGATGGCGGCGTTGCCGGGAGTGGACCCGAACCAATCTCTGAACGGTCTGGAAGTGGCATTTGCAGAGAGTGCGGTCTCACCTCCATCCCTGACTCTGGTGAGCGGCGTTACGGGGCAAGTTGTGGATGCGGACAGCCCACTAGACGGGGCGTACTGGCGTATGCAGGCGTGCGAGACTGCGGCGTTCAGCGCAGGTGTCTCTACGCTTGCCGAGTTGGGGGTGGATGCAGTGGTAGAAATTGGCCCCGGCGCGGTACTGGGACCGCAGGTGAGTCTCGAGTGGCCGGACTCGTCAAACGGAGAGGAAGCCACCACTTCACCACTCGTGCTTGCGAGCCTGATGCGACCATCCGACGAGGATTCAGAGGAGCGGGGTACCGGTTTTGCGGAGGCGGTTGCAGGGGCATACGATGCGGGACTGGCACTTTCCTTTGAGGGCATGTTCGCCGGGGAGTCGCGCCGCCGCATCTCGCTGCCGAGCTATCCGTTCCAGCGCAGACGTCACTGGGTGTAATTTGGGTGCCGCGTCATGGAGAAAATTTCAGGAAAATCGATTGACCTAAACGCCTATATGTTATACCATTGAGTCTTAATATCTTAGATTCCTAAAAGGAGGGCCGTAATTATGGCTTCAACTGAAGAAAGACTGAGACAACTTGCGGACGAAAACCTGGAAGTAGACGGGCAGCCGGTAGGCAAGTTGCTGGATCCGGACAAGGGTCTTGCTGATATAGGTGTTTCCTCTATGGATGCAGTGTCATTCGCCAAAGTGCTTGAATCGGAGTTCAACGTCTCCCTCCTTCCCGGAAAGGCCGGCGAGATCAAGACGATTGGAGAGTTGATAGCGTACCTAGAGGCCAACGCTTCTTAACACCTCTCTGCTGCAAAGGTAACCGCATCTGATGTCCGTTTCTGCTGCAAGGCGCTGGTGGGGCTCCTTCCGTAAAGCTGGTCCCGTTACCGTCATGCATGTAGACCTGATGCCTGACGCCAGTTGTGAGGCATCATCTTTACTATGGCTGAACGAGGAAGAGCAGATGCGCCGTCGCCAATATCCGCTCCCAGGTCCTCGTCGCAGGTTTGCTCTATGTCGTGCTGCGCTTCGGGCTATCCTCTGTCGCCAGCTCGGTTGCAGCAATGAACGCCTCAGCTTCGGCTCATCTGACCATGGAAAGCCGTTCGCACTAGTAGACGAGGAACCGGCAGCCGTCAGCTTCAACCTCAGCCACAGCGGAAAGCACGGCTTGATAGCTCTTGTTCCCCATGGACGGCTGGGCGTAGATGTGGAGGAGTGTGTACCCCGAAGGGATTTTGACGAATTGAGCGAAGCCGTGTTCGGTCCTCACGAGCAGTCTGCCCTTGCATGCGTACATGGACGCGACAGGGTTCAGCTATTCTTCAGACTCTGGACCATCAAGGAAGCCCTGATCAAGGCTCTTGGCCTAGGTTTTACCCTTGATGTATCTCAGTTTGAAGTGCCGCCAGCCTTGCATCAGGGGAAAATGAGCATATTCCGCTTCCCGCAGCTGCCGGAAGTACACTGGCGCGTCGAATACATTGGCAACGAGGATTTCTCAGCAGCCATAGCGCACGAGCTTTTCCCGTCCCAGTTGGCCGACCAGTCATTACAGCGGCTGAACGCTAACGTGTCAGGAAAACGAGGGATTTCCCAGTGACTTCAGAAATCGTATGGGAGGTGCCTGAGCCGCTTTCCACTCACGATGTCCGCATGGACGACGACACCGTCATTACGCTGCGGCAACATGGAAACCCGTCAGGACCGCGACTCGTTCTGAGCCACGGCAATGGTCTCGCAATCGACCTTTATTATCCGTTCTGGTCGCTCCTGACCGACGATTTCGACCTGATAATTTACGATCTCAGAAACCATGGCTGGAATCCGGTAAGCGATCTTCGAAACCATAATATTCCTGTATTGGTTCGGGACAATGACCTCATTCTTGAGGCTATCGACCGCCACTATGGGACAAAGCCCAGAATAGGTGTGTTCCACTCAGTTGCGGCTTTGGCGGCTCTGCTATCGCCCAAAAAAGGCAACGACTTTGCGGCTCGGGTTCTGTTCGACCCACCTCTCTGCAAGCCTGGCCGGAACTTTAAGGACTTTGAAGATGCCGCAACTCGTATGGCCAAAAGGATCCGTCAAGGCACGAACCGATTTAAAAGCATGCAACAATTTGCGGAAATTCTTCTTTACATTCCAGGTTTCGAGAACATGGTGCCGGGGGTATTCGATCTTTATGCGAGAACAACCCTGCGTAAGTGCGCGAATGGAGAGGGGTATGAACCTTGCTGTCCTCGTGAGTACCAGGCACAAATAATAGAGTACGCCAGCATCTATGCCGTACTCGTGGACTTTCAGTCACTCCTCTGCCCCACAAAGGTCATCGGGGCTGACCCCACCTTGCCATACTCATACCTGCCGACGCTCGACCTGCATGAGATCTCCACCGTGGATTACGATTTCTTGCCTGACACTACGCACTTTCTTCTTTTGGAACAACCTCAGGAATGCGTCAAGTTCATGCTTGAGTTCATCGAGCGGATTATCACTACGTAAATTCGACCGTTCCCTTGCGTTGGCTCGCCAATCCAAGCCATGGTTACGCTTCAACCCGCACCGTAACGATATCCATCCCCTGATATTTTCGGTGGCCCAAAGATGAGGCATAATGACGCAGCAGGCGGAATGATACTTCCCTCTCATCCACGATTTCCTCCTCTTCGTTAAGATACGCAAGACGGTCCTCCAGGTTCTCCTCGTCCTCCAGCGTCGAGGTGAATTCCATTTCCACTGCCCCGCCGTCGGAACGCACGGCTATGATCAGGCGCGGTGTCTTGTCTGTCCTACTATCTGCGGGATATTCGCTGTCCAGCTGCAACAGACTCGACAGCGTCTCCTCGCCCACCGAACGCAGCCGCTGGGTCGCCTCCTCGCTCCAGTGCATATCGGCGGCAACTTCCTGCATAAAAGCATCAATTCGTGGTAAGTCAGAAAAGTCCAGTCGAACCTCCAGCTGCCTAGAACGTGGACTGGTCAGATTCAGGAAGACATTGAGAGCAATCGCCGTTACCGCGCCCACTGTGATGCCATTGCCAAGCAGTGTGCCCCACGGGTGCACCAATAAGTTCTCAAGAATGTTTTGTTGCTCGAACCCGGCACCAAGCGCGAACGACACGCCTACCACAACGGTTTTTTGAAAATCGAGCCCGTCCCGCACGATAGTCTGTACTCCCTCGACAAAAAATATTCCCACAGCAAGTAAGAGAAATGCCCCCATCACCGGACTGGGTATGGTAAGCAACGCGCCCGTGAACTTTGGCAGCAATGCCAGTCCCAGAAGCATGATCGCTATGGCGTATCCAACATTGCGGGCAGCAACTCCAGTCATGTTCACGACCGATGCCGTGAATGACGAATATGGCGATGCAGGAGGCGTTCCGGCAAGACCCGATAGCAAAACACCCAGCCCATTTGAGTAGAGCGAGCCTTGCAGCAACCGAAAATTGGTCGTCCTCGGTCTGCGCCACGACACCCGTTGAATCACCACATTGTCTCCAATGCCCTTGATCGCCTGCACCAGAGTGACAATCAAGAACATCGGCAGCAGCGCCCAGAATCCGGCAACCGGTGTAAAGTCCAACCCTTGGAAACCGACTTGGGGGATGCCAACCCACGGTGCTGTGTACAGTGGCTCCAGGTCATACACTCCCAGCAGGACAGCTGCCATGCAGCCGGACGCGAATCCGATCAGTATGGACCACGGACGCCAGCGTCGCGGGGCACGCAGTATCAACACAGTGGATACAATCAGCGTTACCGCAGCTACGCACAGCCCAGCAAATGCCGGCGCCCCCTCCGGCACTTCCCCGAATCGATTCAAACAGATGGGCAGCACCATTACAGCTATCAGCATAAGCACTGTGCCTGACACGGTCGGCGTTATCACACGCCGCAGTTGCGGAAGCCTTGTCGTTATCGCAAAGAAAAAGAGCCCAGACACAACCATCAGGCTGGCCAGCATCGCTGGTCCTCCCTCATCCAAGGCAAGTACCGACAGCGGGATATAGTTGGGCGTCACTCCCACGACGACCAGATGCCCCGCGCCCAATCGACTTATCTTGGAGGCTTGCAATGCAGTGACTATCCCGACGATTATCAGCGCCGAGGATACGGCCCAGGTCAGATATGCTTCGTCCTGGCCGGTCGCTAGGACATTGATAACCACTATCGAAACTGCGAGCGGCAGCACAAGCACGATACCCTGTATGGCGACGCCGAAAGACGAGAGTGGCGAGCACTTCTCGTCCGGCTCGTAGAGGATGTGGTCATTTACAGGGGTTGGCGCCAAGTTGAGCCTCCCAATCAGGGTTCATCGCCGGCGTAAAGAATAGCTGGTATTCTGAGATTGCGTCAATATCAGCTCAGCGTGTCAACCAGTTTAGCTTCAACGATTCTGTGATCCTGAGTCAGAAGTGTCGCACCTAGCACACGGGCTGTCGCCACGAGAATGCGGTCCGCCGGATCACGATGAAAAGAATCCGGCAATGACACTAACTCGGTCGCTACCGCCGGAGAGATGCCATGTCGCCGCACCAGCGGAGGTGCAACCGCCTTCTCCAACCACTCCCGGAGAGGAATCTTCAGGCGAATACGACCCAGGCTGTGCAGCATCGCCACTTCCCAAAGCGAAATATCGGATACCTGCAACGGCGAGTCCGCGTCGGCAGACGCAATAACGTCCCGCTGATCCCGAGACAGCCGACGGCGGTCCCCATGCCACCACAGCAGGATATGCGTGTCGAGCAACACATTCTTCACTTCAGGCTGTCCCACTGCTCCTCTGGAAACACCGGTTCCATTACATCGCCAGCTATGATGACCGTCCCCTCCAGTTCACTCTGGGGATACAGGTTCCCCTCGCTGACCACGCGTGACAGCTCTGCAACCGGCTTCCCACGCTTCAGGATAACCACCCGTTCGCCGGTCTCGTGAACGCGGTCGAGGATGGCTAGGCACCGCGCCTTGAAATCGGATGCATTAATCCTCGTCATATGACCAGTATTCATGACCGGTCATGTCATGTCAAGGCACTTCGGAAAAATCAAGAAGACCGAAGAAATAGGTCTTTTCTCCTCACTCCTACCTGTCGACTTCCCCGAGCACTATGTCAATGCTTCCTATCGCGGCAACGACATCGGAGACAAATCCCCCCTTTACCATATCCGGGAGGGCCTGGAGATTCACAAACGACGGCCCGCGAACCCGCATCCTGTAGGGTTTTCCCGTACCGTCGCTTACTATGTAGTAACCAAGCTCCCCCTTGGGGTTCTCCACGGCGTGGTATATTTCCCCCGGAGGAGTCTCAAAACCGTTGTAGACCAGCACGAAATGCCTGATCAGGGATTCCATTTTAGTGTAGACAAGTTCTTTTTCGGGCAAGACAATATCGGGAAGGTCGGCTATGTAGGGGCCGTCGGGAAGATTGTCAAGAGCCTGCTCGATTATGCGAAGACTCTGCCTCATCTCCTCCATCCTGCATAGATACCTGGCGTACGCGTCCCCTTCATTGGCAACCGGTATGTCGAACTCGTAGTTTTCGTAATCAAGGTAGGGAACAGCCTTTCTTATATCATAGGGAACGCCGCTTCCTCTCAGTATGGGGCCGGTAATCCCGAGATCAATCGCCTGTTCCTTGCTTATGACCGCCACTCCCTTGGTGCGATCGATCCATATCCTGTTTCTCGTAAGAAGCCTGTCTATCTCGCTTAAGGTCTCGGGAAATATCTTAAGAAAATTCCTTATGGTGTCTGAGAAATCTTCGGGAAGATCCATTGGAAGGCCCCCCACCCTGGGGTATGAAGTCGTGAGTCTCGCTCCGCACACCATCTCGAGAATCTCGTAGATACGCTCCCTCTCCTTGAAGCAGAAAAGAAAAGCGCTCATCGCACCGAGATCCATGGCGTTTGCGCCTATGCCTATGAGATGGGACTCGATTCTGCCGAGCTCAAACATTATCACCTCGGCCACCTTGGCCCTCGGGGGAATCTCATCCTCAATCCCAAGGAGCTTCTCAACAGCCAGTATGAAGCCTATGTTATTGCATATCGAGGCCAGATAATCCATCCTGTCTGTGTACGGAAGACATTTCTGGTAGCTGATGTCCTCGCAGAGCTTCTCTATTCCCCTGTGCAGGTAGCCGATGTGAGGAACGGCCTCCTTGACTATCTCCCCGTCAAGATAAAGAACCACCCGCAGAACCCCGTGGGTTGACGGATGCTGCGGCCCCATGTTAAGCATCATGGTCTGCTTTCTAGTGCCGTCGGCCTCAGTACCAAGTTCTTCTGTAACAATCTCTACTCTTTCCATCACTCAAGCCCTTCATCAAGAGCCCGCTCAAAAGACCTCTTTGAAGATTCCCTGTCTCTCACGTCGAAATCCTTTCTCAGCGGGAACTGGTCGTAATCCTCAGGCATCAGTATTCTTCTCGGGTCGGGATGTCCTCTGAAAGTTATCCCGAACATATCGTAAGCCTCTCTTTCAAGCCAGTTAGCCCCTGACCACACCGACGTTACGGAATCGATTGCGGGGTTATCCTGCTCAAGCGCGACCTTGAGCCTTATCCTCAGATTCTCTTCGTAGTTCTCACCGAAGCGGTGAAGGAGGTAGACAACCTCGTACCTCGGGAATTTAACGGTCAGGTAGTCAACAACCGTAACGTCCACAAGGTAAGTAAAACCGAGCGTGTTTTTAAGAAACGAACAGCACTCGACTATGGATTCTGCCTTTACGGTAAAGGTGGTCTCTTCACGGAATGTGCTCTCCGAGAGTATGTACCCGCTTATTTTTTCCCTTATCTGATCGACAGGGTCAGGTTGGGAGGTCATACGATCGGGGGTCCCTCGTTATCTATTTTGTTCTGAATTTTCATGACGGCGTCAATAAGGGCCTCGGGTCTCGGGGGACAGCCGCCAACGTAAACATCCACGGGAAGAAATTCGTCTATTCCCTGAACAACAGCGTAACTGTCAAAAGGTCCGCCGCCGCATGTACATGACCCCATCGCTATTACCCACTTGGGCTCGGGCATCTGCTCGTAGATCCTTCTGCAGACCGACGCCATCTTGTAAGTTATTGTCCCGGAAACTATCATCAGATCCGCCTGTCTCGGCGAAAACCTCACGGCTTCGGCCCCGAACCTCGCGATATCAAACCTCGAGGAAAAAGTCCCCATCATCTCAATCGCGCAGCATGCGGTTCCGAAAGCCATTGGCCACAGGCTGTGTTTCCTCCCCCAGTTGGCAACCGCGGAGATCTTGGTCGTGAGAAAACCGTCTCCGCCTAGAAGTGGTCCGCTGCTTACTCCCATTCCAAAGCTCCTTTTTTGAGAACGTAAAAGTACCCGCCGATTACAACAACAAGGAATGCCAGCACCTCAATAAGCGCCACCATCCCAAGCTCCCTGAACACGACCGCCCAAGCTACAAGGAACACGATTTCTATGTCAAACAGTATAAAAAGGGCTCCTATGAGATAATATTTGAGCGAAACCTTCTCCCTCGCGTCTCCCTTGGGAATCATTCCCGATTCGTACGGAATCTGCTTGCGCCAGCTTCCGTATCTTTTCGGGCCGAACAGATAGGAAACAGACAGAAGCGCCGCAGCCAGAACGATCGCTATTACTATTATCAGAAGGATGGGAACATACTGCTCTAACACAACACACAGAAGGTTAGTATCAGGGGATGAATTGTCAAGAAAATCTCCCGTTCCCCCAACCATGGTTTTACGGCCAGCAATGGGAAAAACCCGCAAAACAGTTAACATATCCCGGGTTGTCCGGACATGGAAAAAGATATCGCGAAAGCATACGAACTTATAAGCAGTTCAAACGAAATCGTCGTTATTACAGGGGCCGGAATCTCGGCTGAAAGCGGCATTCCTACATACAGGGGGCAAGAAGGGCTCTGGAGGAACTACGACCCCCACGAGCTTGCGACACCCGAGGCCTTTTTCAAGAATCCCAAACTCGTATGGGAGTGGTATGACTCGAGAAGAGCCATAATGAAAAACGCCAAGCCCAATCCGGGTCACTTCGCGATAACCGCGCTTGAAAAAGAAAAAAGGGATTTCACGCTTATAACGCAGAATGTGGACGGTCTTCACTTCGCGGCCGGAACCCGAAATGTAATAGAAATTCACGGAAGTCTCTGGGAAATCAAATGCACGGAATGTGAAAAAGTAGAAAAAAACTACCAGGTACCTATTCCGGAACTTCCACCCAAATGCGACGCCTGTGACGCGGTAATGAGGCCGAACACCGTGTGGTTCGGAGAAATCATCCCGATGGAGAGAATAGACAGGTGCCTGTTCGCCATAGAGCAATGTGATCTTCTGCTGATAGTGGGAACCTCTGGAGTGGTCGAACCGACAGCATCAATGGGACTTATAGCGAAAAAAAGCGATAAACCCGTTGTCGAAATCAACATCGAAATAACCCCGGGCACGGGTCTTTACGACGCAAGCGTAATCGGAAAATCGGGAGAAATACTTCCCCTGCTTGTAGAATCCGAAACCTCCCGAAACCGCATGTAACGAAAATCAGGCAGGGTCTCCAGGTTCCGGATGAGAGAATCCATCCAGAAAAATTCGAGAGAGCGTAAAAAGATTAGGCCCTCCGGCACATCGCACCATCCAGTCGCAGCTGCCATTACGAGGTAGTGGTTAAGCTTGATAGAGCATTCGCATTGAGTACTTTTTACTGCTAGTACAACACGGAGAAGGCTTATCTTTAACAAAGAAAAAACCGGCTGTTTTACGAGTGAATTAACATCACGATGCCTTTGGGTATTCCTGGCACTAATTGCGGTACTCGGTTCTACGGGCTGCGGCGACGAGAATTCATCTTCAGCAAGTTCAACCGGAACCTCGCTGCCTGAACCAACTGAGACAACGCCGTCTCCACTGCACTGCAGTACAAGGGATGAACCATGGCGAGAAGATGTGTTTTGTCCCAGCAACAATTTTTACCAATACTGCGCGGATCCGAGCAAAGCCTTCAGCACAGATGCCAGACAAGGCACATATGTGGATGAAAACAACTGGCTTCGATCCTGGAGTAACGAGACTTATCTCTGGTACGATGAAATAGAAGATATGGATCCGGCCTGCTGCACTACGCCGGAATACTTTAAGCTGATGAAAACAAACGAGACGACATCTTCCGGGGAGCCAAAGGACAGATTCCATTTCTCACAGCCCACCAGAGAATACCGCCAACTATCCAACGAGGGTATTGTGGCTGGATATGGCGTCAGGTTCAAGGTTCTGCAACGCTCGCCTCCGCGAAATGTAGTAGTGCAATATACCGAACCCGGTTCGCCCGCGGCCAGCGCCGGTCTTGTGCGCGGCACGCAGATTCTCAGCGTTGACGGCATTGACGTCGTAAATTCCAGTAACGAGGATGATATAAAAAAAATAAACGCCGCCTTGAGTCCATCTGCCGGTGATACGCACACATTTACGGTTAAAGATCCCGGTTCATCTTCAAAGGAGCGTTCCGTGACAATGACCGCCAGAGAGATAACAGTGCATCCGGTACAGAATGTAAGAGTTATAGTCACTTCCAAAAGCGACCGGGTAGGTTACATGTTGTTTAACAGCCACATCGACACCGCTGCCCAACCGCTGATAGACGCCGGCAACAAGTTTCTTGGGGCAGGCGGCATCGATGATCTCGTGCTTGATCTTCGTTATAATAGAGGCGGATTCATCTACATCTCGCAGATCATAGCATCGATAATAGCGGGGTCTGCGGGTAACGGGAAGAACTTCATCGAAGTCCAGTACAATGACAAAAAAGACAGTGTCTTCCGTCCGTTTGCCAATGCGTTTGAAGATCAAAACGGCGCTGTGCAGGAACTGCCGGCCCTTAACCTTACGCGCCTGTTTGTCCTGACCACTTCCAGCACCTGTTCAGCAAGTGAACTGATCATCAACAGCTTGCGCGGTATTGACATAGAAGTAATATTGGTCGGCTCGACCACGTGCGGCAAGTACTACGGTTTTATTTCGACAGACAACTGCGGCACGACTTATTCCACTATCCAGCTAAGGACGGTTAATAACAAGGGAATTGCCTATTATGACGACGGTTTCCCGCCAACCTGCTCCGTTGCGGATAACGACTACGACCACCCTCTCGGCGACCCGGAGGAAAGCCTTCTTAAAACGGCTCTCGCCTATCAGGCCGATGATGCATGTCCTTCTTCAAATTCAGCTCAAGTCAGAGGGGCCGCGATAAAAAGTTTCCAAGAAAAATCGCTGTCAATCGATCCTGTTCCCTCGGCATATTCCAGTTTTCCCGGGCTGATTCTCGATCGGTAAGCTTTTGAACAGACCCTCTGTTTATCAATACGGCTGATGATGGGCATTACTGCCTTGCGTCGCATATCTCCATGGCTACTTTTATCGCCTGAATCATGCTCTCGGGGCGCGCCGCACCTTTCCATGCTATGTCAAAAGCGGTTCCGTGGTCAGGAGAGGTCCGCAGTATGGGCAGTCCCAGAGTTACGTTGACCCCTGTATCAAAAGAAAGCATCTTGAATGGCACGAAACCCTGGTCGTGGTACATGGCGACCACAAGGTCCCACTTGCCGCGAAGAGCATCGTAGAAAAGAGTGTCCGCGGGAAGGGGACCCTCGACCGATATTCCTTCGGCCCTTGCCCTCTCAAGAGCCGGAATGATATGCTCCTGCTCCTCATTTCCGAAAGATCCCGACTCTCCGGCGTGCGGGTTAAGCCCGCAGACAACTATCTTGGGATCTTCGACGCCGAATCTTTTTTTGAGTTCCCGGGCGGATATGGAGACGGTCACATAAACGCTTTCTTCCGTAATCATGTCCGGAACTTCGCGAAGGGGAACATGTATCGTCACGGGCGCGACGCGGAATCTCGTTCCTTCAAAAAGCATTACCACGTTTTCAGAACCCGTAAGGTCCATAAGCATCTCCGTGTGTCCCGGGTAAGGAGAACCGGCCATGTGTATGGATTTCTTGCTTATGGGGGCAGTAACTACAGCGTCAACCTCTCCGGCAATGGCCATGGCCACGGCCTTCTCTATGCACGCGACAGATGCCTTCCCCGCTTTTTCAGACTTCACTCCCGCCTCAATATCCCCCAGAGAAAAATCCGTGGGGTCTATAACCGACAGGGGGCCGCCCTTTCCGAACTCTCCGTTAGCCCTGTGCAGCACCGGTTCGCTTCCGATAAACACGATATCGTATATATCCTCGAAGAAACCGTCGTAAAAAGCCCTTATGCAGACCTCCGGACCTATCCCGTTCGGGTCTCCCATCGTTACAGCTATTTTTGATTTTCCGCTCACGAAAACTCCTCTTGATTTTTCTTCAGTTAGATAAGACCGTCTTTGTCCTTCGATACTTTTGGGAAAAGCTCCGTCACGTTCTCAAAAACCGCCTGGGTAAACTCCTCAAGAGAGAGTCCCCTGAGCTCAGAGATAAGCCTGGCCACATAAACTACATTGCCCGGCTCGTTCGGTTTTCCCCTCCGGGGCACCGGCGCCAGGTAAGGAGAGTCCGTCTCGTAAAGAAGCCTTTCAATGGGAATTCTGGCCGCCGCGTCCCTTACCTCCTCGGCCCTCTTGAAAGTCACTATGCCCGAAAAGGAAATGAAAAAACCGAGATCAAGATATTTCTTCGCCGTTTCGTAATCTCCCGAAAAACAGTGAATAACCCCGGGCCTCGGACCAAGATCAGTCCCCCGGAGCATCGAAAGCAGTTCCTCATCCGCATCCCTTACATGAACCACGAAAGGAAGGTCGCGCCTCCTCGCAAGATCCATGTGCGCCTCAAACGACCTTATCTGATCTTCCCTGGGGGAATTCATGTAGTGATAATCAAGTCCGGTTTCCCCGATCGCCACTACCTTCGGGTCTTCGGTCATTCCCTCAAACTCCCGCATCACCTCTTCACTGAAACTGGAAGCGGAGTGCGGGTGAATTCCGACCGACACGTAGACTCCCCTGTATTTTCTTGAAAGCCCTATGGTCGCAAGCGAGGAATCAATTCCAGTTCCGATGGATATGATCTTCCCGACTCCCTCGGCCGCAGCCCTTGACACGGAGCCCTCTGGGTCTTCAAGGCTAAGCAGATGAGCGTGGGAATCAACCAGCATGCGTCCCTATTTCTTCTCCTTAAGAAGACCCGTTACCTCATTTAGAAACTCGTTTACGTCCTTAAATGATCTGTAGACCGAAGCGAACCTTACGTACGCGACCTGATCGATATCATAAAGCTTGTCTATCAGTCTCTCTCCTACTTCTTCGCTCGATATCTCCCGCTCTCCCCTCTCGAGAAGTTCCTTTTCGAGACCGGAAACAAAATCCTCTATGATCTCGATGCTTACAGGCCTTTTCTCGCACGCCTTGCGCATCCCGGCTATTATCTTGTTGCGGTCAAACTCTTCCCTGCGACCGTCCTTTTTCACCACCATCACCTCGGCGTGGTGGATTCTTTCGTAGGTGGTAAATCTCTCCTGGCAGTCGTTGCACTCCCTGCGTCTTCTGACGGAAAAACCGTCTTTTCCTTCTCTTGAATCAACTACTCTGGTGTCATCAGATTTGCAGAAAGGACACTTCATTTCTTATCCGCCCAGCCTGTGACCGTAGACGGGAAAACGCAGGCATAGCTCCTTAACATCTTCCTTTATTCTGCCAAGAACCTTTTCGTTCTCATGATTGTTAAAAGCTTCCATTATGAAACCCGATATCGCATCGATTTCCGGTTCCTTCATCCCCCTTGTGGTAATTGCGGGGGTTCCGATTCTTACGCCGCTTGTAACCATGGGAGGACGGGGATCAAAGGGAATAGCGTTTTTATTGACCGTTATGCCCGCCCGCTCAAGCGTCTGTTCAACAATCTGACCTGTAAACTCCGTTTCCGTGAGATCAACCAGCACCAGGTGGTTATCGGTTCCACCCGAGACAAGCTTAAGACCCGCATTTACGAGATTCTCCCCGAGACGCTGCGCGTTTTTCACCGTCTGGCGCTGGTACTCCAGGAACTCGGGCGCAAGAGCCTCCTTGAACGCAACGGCCTTGGCCGCTATGACATGCATAAGCGGGCCGCCTTGGGTTCCGGGAAAAACCCTGCTGTTTACGGTCTTCGCATGCTTTTCCTTCATCATCACCATGCCGCCTCGCGGTCCCCGAAGGGTTTTATGGGTGGTAGTAGTCACGAAATCGCAGTGGGGCACGGGGTCTGAGTGAAGTCCGGCGACCACAAGTCCCGCCGGATGCGCTATGTCGGCCATCAAAAGCGCCCCGCACTCATCCGCTATACTTCTGAATTTTGCGTAGTCCACATCCCTCGGGTAAGCGCTCCAGCCAGCGATTATGAGTCCCGGGGAGTGTTCGAGCGCAAGCTCCCTCACCTCATCATAATCAATCGTTCCCGTTTCTTTTGAAACCCCGTAGGCAACGACGTTGTAGAGCCGTCCCGAGAAATTAACGGGGTGTCCGTGGGTAAGATGCCCTCCGTGATCAAGTCTCATCCCAAGAACAGTCATTCCGGGATCAAGCGCGGCGAAAAACACGGCCATGTTCGCCTGGGCTCCCGAGTGCGGCTGCACATTAACGGCGTCCGCCCCGAAAAGCTCAAGGGCCCTCTCTCTCGCCAGATCCTCAGCCACGTCAACGAATTCACACCCCCCGTAATAACGCTTTCCGGGGAGACCTTCGGCATACTTGTTAGTAAGCACAGACCCCATGGCTTCCATGACGGCGTCACTCACGTAGTTCTCAGACGCTATCATCTCGAGTTTCCATTCCTGGCGCTGTGTTTCCATGCGGATAACTTCCGCTATCTGCTCATCAACCGTCCTTAGACGCATCATCTGCCCACCTCGAAACAAAAAGTTGTGATACCGCCCCTACAGCACCAAGTGCTGTCCTGCACAATGCCCACGGAATAATGGCGCATCCTGAAAAAAGCTGCACGATAATTGTGTAAAGTTAAAGTGAGAAACCACGGGATATTCATCTTTCCCGAAGAAAAGAATACCGAATGCCCCGGCAAACCTCAATTTCGTTGTAAATGCCGCTCGGGGAAACAGAAAAGCCCTTGGGAACGGATAAGCCGGGACGGGGAAATCGCATGGCGAAGACCGCTAAACGAAACGGATACATAGAGATAAAAGGCGCCAGGGAAAACAACCTTAAGAACATAGACGTCCTGATCCCCCAAAACAGGTTCACAGTGGTTACCGGTCTCAGCGGTTCGGGCAAGTCATCCCTCGTGCTTGACACCGTTTACAAGGAAGGACTCAGAAGGTACATCGACTGCCTTTCAACCTACGCGAGACAGTTCATAGAGAAAGTCGAGCGCCCCGCGATGGACGACATAGAAGGTCTTCCGACACCGATAGCCATCGAAAGCCGAAACAATGTCATAAATTCCCGTTCCACAGTAGGCACCACAACCGAAATATACGACTACATGAGACTTCTGTTCGCGAAAATCGGAAAAACCCGCTGCCCCGGATGCGGAGAGGAAGTAATGGAGCACTCCCCTCAGTCCCTCACCCGGCTGCTGCTCGAAAAATTCCCGGGGGAAAGAGCCGTTATCTGCTTTGAGACCGAAGAGGATGCAGACCTTTCGCAGTACATGAAAAAAGGCTATTCCCGTACCTACCGCGACGGAAAGACCCGGGACATGGAAGAAAGCACGGGAGACCCCGACGCAAAGACCCAGATAGTTACCGCGAGAACCGTTATAGGCAAGCAGTCGAAATCAAGGATTACAGAAGCGCTCGAGGCCGCTTTTTCCGAGAGCAGCCGGGCGCTTGTACATATAGTTTCGGGGCAGAGCCTGCGTTTCTCAAGAGAACTCCGCTGTGATGTCTGCGACATTGCGTTTGAAAAACCCATCCCGAACACGTTCTCCTTTAACAGTCCCCATGGGGCTTGCGAGCGATGCAGCGGATTCGGAAGAAACCTCGAAATCGACCCCGAACTCCTTGTTCCGGACCCCGGTCTCAGCCTCGCCGAAGGGGCGATAGAGCCTTTCACGAAAACTTCCTACAGAAGGCAGATGAGAAAGCTGCTTGCCTTCGCCGAGGACACGGAAATAGATACGGAAAAGCCCTTCTCAGAACTTTCGGCAAGGGAGAAAGACCTGGTCTTAAACGGAAACGAGCACTACCACGGCGTGAAAGGGTACTTCAAAAGGCTTGAGCGGAAAAATTACAAAACCCACATAAGGGTTTTTCTCTCGAGATACCGCTCCGCCTTTACCTGCGAGGACTGCGGGGGAAGCAGGCTCAAGGAAAAAGCGCTTAACGTGCAGATAGGGGGAAAAAGCATATTCCATCTCTCCCAGATGTCCGTAAAGGATCTGAAATCCTGGTCTGACTGCCTGGTCCTGTCCGCTCATGAACTGGAGATCGCCTCCGACATAATGAAGGAAATAAACTCACGGCTGGATTTTCTTATCCATGTGGGACTCGATTACCTGACCCTCTCGAGGCTCACCCGCACCCTCTCGGGCGGAGAAGCACAGAGGATAAACCTTGCCTGCCAGATGAGTTCGCGGCTTACTGAGACACTGTATATTTTGGATGAGCCCTCGATCGGTCTGCACGCAAGGGACATGAGCCGGCTCAATTCGCTGATAAGAGAACTCCGTGGAAGAAACAATACCATCATACTCATAGAACACGATCTTGACACCGTAAAGTCCGCCGACTACATAGTGGAGCTGGGTCCCAGGGCGGGAAACAGCGGTGGGGAGGTCGTGTATCAGGGGACCCTGAAGAGTTTTCTGCGTTCGGCGAAAAACTCGACCACGAAAAAATACCTCGCAAGCGAAAAGAAAATAGAAATTCCCGGTTCCCGCAGAAAGACCACAGGCGATTCAATAAACGTAATTGGCGCGAGCGAGAACAATCTTAAGAACATAGACGTCCGTTTCCCCCTTGGAACTCTCACGTGCGTAACCGGGGTATCGGGTTCGGGGAAAAGCTCGCTTGTAAACGACATTCTTTACAACGCGCTTCTAAGAAAACTCAGAAGGAAAGCTGAAAGGGTCGGAAAACACGAACGCATAGAAGGCACAGAATATATAGACGACGTGATAATTCTTGATCAGGCGAGCATAGGAAGAACCTCGAGATCAAACCCCGTCACTTACATAAAGGTTTACGACGATATACGCAAAATCCTCGCCGGACACTACCAGGCGAAGCTCCGCAAGCTCACCCCCTCGCATTTTTCCTTCAACGTGAGGGGAGGCCGCTGCGAGAAATGTACGGGTGAGGGAAGCCACAGGGTCGAGATGCACTTTCTTGCCGACGTTATGGTGACGTGCGAGGAATGCGGGGGCAAAAGGTTCGGAAAAGAAGTCCTAGGCTACAGATACAACGGGAAAAACATAGATGACATACTTAACCTCACCGTTGATCAGGCTATGACTTTTTTCTCGGGAAGCACGACCGTTACCAGGAAACTCAAGGTTCTAAAGGATGTCGGATGCGGTTACCTGAGGCTCGGACAGCCCGCAACGACGCTGTCGGGAGGAGAGGCGCAGAGGATAAAGATAGCCAGGGAGCTCTCGAAAAAAGAAAAAAACAATATCCTCTACATTCTTGACGAACCCACGGTCGGACTTCACATCGACGACATAGGAAAACTCCTCGATGTTCTTAACAGGCTTGTCGATGCCGGCAACAGCGTAATAGTCATAGAGCACAACCTTGAGATTGTAAAATGCGCGGATTATGTAGTGGACCTCGGACCTGAGGGAGGAGACAACGGGGGAAACATAGTGGTCTCCGGTACCCCGGAACAGGTCGCTTCGGTAGAGAACTCTTACACCGGAGAGCACCTGAGGCCCCTTCTCGGTTAGCCGGATTATATATTTTTTCGACATGGGGTAGAATAGAACCTTAAAAATAATCTTGCCGGAGAGAAAAAATGCTTGCAGACAGAAAAATACCTTTCAGCGAATCCAAGGAAGAAGAGTGGGAAATTCTTAGACAAAAGACCGAAGGCGGCATAGAGCTTATGCTCGAAGACTCCCAGCGATGGTTCCTGGCCACTACAGAAGGTGACGGAATCAGGATAACTTCCGCCGAGAAAAACGTGCGGCCGCTTGCCGTTCGCGAACCACCGCTTATCAAGTTCGATGAGTTCAAAAGAGTGGCGGAAATTTATAATGATTCATTCTTCGGCGGCATAGGGGATCTCTCCGCAAGGCTCGAGACTCACAAGTCGAGCCCGAACATGCGGTATCTCTTTATGTTGATTTACTATCTGATTTAAAGAACCCCCCGAAGCAGGATCTAGGCTATTTCAAATTCCTTTTTTGAAATAGCCTAGCTTATCAGTTAGACTGCGGCTGACTATGATCAATCGCAACCTAGCACCAAAACTTATCGAAGCAGCACGGAAGTTTCCCTCTATCACGCTTACGGGACCCCGGCAAAGCGGTAAGACAACATTATGCAGGGCCTTATTCTCTCACCATCCGTACGCAAGCCTTGAGGCTCCGGATATACGGGCTTTCGCAACTGAGGATCCCAGAGGGTTTCTGGCTCAATTTCCAAAAGGCTGCGTAATCGACGAGGTGCAGCGTGCGCCCGACCTTCTCTCCTACCTGCAGGGCATAATCGACGAAGATCCTGCGCCAGGACGCTGGATACTTACGGGGTCACAGAATTTTTCTCTACTCAAATCGGTCAGCCAGTCTTTAGCCGGAAGGACGGCAGTGTATAACCTGTTTCCTCTCGCGCGCAACGAGATTACGCAATTCGACAGACATCCCCTGAATCTTGAGGAGACCCTTTTTGCCGGCGGATACCCACGCATATTCGATCTTGATCTTGATCCGTCTGACTGGTTTCGCTCTTATGTCACCACTTACGTAGAACGCGATGTGCGAACAGTCAGCAATGTAGCTGATATAGCTACATTCCAACGGTTTGTCCAACTGTGTGCCGGGCGTACGGCCCAGTTGCTCAACTATTCGTCACTGGCTGATGACTGTGGCATATCGCAGCCGAGTGCGAAAGCTTGGATTAACATACTTGAGACGAGCTTTATCGTTTTCCGCCTTCCGACTTTTCACTCGAACCTGCGCAAGAGACTCGTAAAGATGCCGAAGCTGCATTTCTACGACACAGGACTAGTCTGTTGGCTCCTGGGTATCCGGACACCCGAACAGTTAAACTCTCATCCGCTTCGCGGCCCGATCTTCGAAACCTGGGTAGTCTCGGAGATAACAAAACACCGAAGCAACAGTGGCAAGGCGGGGGGTCTCTCATTTTACCGCGACCGCAATGGAGCCGAGGTAGATATTATCGTCGAGGACCCGTCCCGCATTACGCTTGTCGACGCCAAGTCCACGGCAACAGGATCTTCGGGTCTGTTCAGCGGGGTACGGCGTGTCCGCCAGCACCTAACCGAATTATCCCGTCCGTGTAGTATGGTCATAGCCTATGGAGGAAATCAATTTCAGCAACGTACGGACGGGGATATCGTGCCTTGGCATAAACTGCATGAAATAGATTTTTAGGAATGGGAATTGGCTCCCCGCATGCAGAAAGTTTAACTATATAGAACAGTTACAATTTTATTGTGGCTCCGGCGGCAGGGCTCGAACCTGCGACCCGATGATTAACAGTCATCTGCTCTGCCAACTGAGCTACGCCGGAACTGTAGAAAATAGGAAAAAGCCAAAGAGTAGTTAATTTTATATAGATAAGAAAAACAGTCAACAAATCCAATACCGAGCAAAAATGGCCCGAAAAAAGGAAAAAGAAAAGAAGCCGGAGGAAGTGAGTTCATCTCTTCCCGCACTTTCAAACTCACTGCAAAGCTATCTGGCACAGATCAGAGACTACCCTGTTTTGAGCAGAGAAGAAGAATACGAACTCGCAATGAGGCACAGGGAAACGGGTGATCTTGAGGCCGCTAGAAAACTGATAGTATCAAACCTGAAGTTCGTCGTGCGTATTGCAAACGAATACAAAAACTACAACGTAAACACCTTGGATCTTATCCAGGAAGGCAACATAGGACTCATGAAGGCCGTAAGAGGCTTTGATCCTACCAAGGGATACAGGCTCATCTCATACGCGGTCTGGTGGATAAGGGCTTACATACAGAACCACATAATGACAACCTGGAGCCTGGTAAAAGTCGGGACGAACCAGTCGCAAAGAAAGCTGTTCTACAAACTTAGGTCAACGAAGAGCAAAATCGAAGCCACAGGGTCTGAAATGGAGAAGGATATTTACTCCGAGATAGCCAAGGAACTTGACGTGCCGGACAGCCAGGTAATTGAGATGGACCGGATAATGTCTGGAAAAGACCTGTCTCTTGACGCAAACATAGAAGGCAGTACGGAACGTACCTACGTTGACATGCTGGGGGACACATTTGATCAGGAAAGTTTCCTCGAAGATTCCCAGACTCGCCCGCTTGTGGCCAAGAAGATAAAAGAAGTCCTGGCAAACCTGAAAGACAGGGAAAGGTACATTATCGAAAGACGGGTTCTCACCGATTCTCCCGAAACTCTTGAAAAGCTTTCCCGTAAATTCGGCATCTCAAGAGAACGTGTAAGACAGATAGAAAAGAACGCTCTTAACAAGATCAGGAAGGAGTTTCAAAAAGAGCATTTTCACGTATAGAATTCCCGAGCAGGCATAAGCCGGAAAGGACTCTTGCCTATAATAGGCTGGAATCTCTAACTATTTACGAATCTTTCGCTTTTCAGTTGCAACCTGAATTCACGAATCTTAATTGAGTTAACACCCGCATTGTAGTATGTTCTGTATATACTCGCAGTAGTAACTTATAAGGAGAAATAATAATGAATAGATTTACAATCCTTCCCTTCTTCTTGCTTTTCCTGATGCTAGTTCCTTTTTCATCAAACGCCCAGCAGTTGTATATAAGTACTGAACTGGGACTTGGTATCGGGAATTCTCTTGACACCGACGCCAGCGATACTGATTTCGGCACGCTGTGCGATCAATACTTAAATAATCCGGCGGACGATAATCATTTTGCATCTGGTGTATGTTCTTCCGAGACATCAGTCTGGAATAACAGCTTTGACGGTTCAACGGGAATAATCGCCGGCGCCGCTTTAGGCGTCAGCACAGATTTTGGCGCGAGAATTGAAGCCGAGTATTTCAACTTCGGCGCAAAATACGATACGACATCCTCGGTTGTTGGGGCAGGCCAGGATGTTGAGGATAAAGCAAATCAGGAGCTTGTCCGTTCTGATGAGCGCATAGGGGCGGTAAACATAAACAGTCTGTTCGTAAACGTTTACTACGATCTTCCGGTCTCCGGGCAGCTCCGTCCTTACGTCGGAGGCGGGGTGGGTTTCGGAATGGCCGAAGTGGAATTTGACTCTGTTTGGGCCCGTAATATAAACCCGGATGTAATTACGACGGCGAACGATGCGGAATATCTGGGTTCCGGCAATGAAGAAGAGGATCGCCAAGCTCTGCACGAGAGGATTGCCGGCACCTCAACCACGGAAAGTCATACTCTTGAGGACACCCTGTTCGGTTATCAGGCAGTGGTCGGAGTGGATTATATGCTGACTGATAATGCTTCAATCGGAGTCAAGGGACGCTGGGTCAAGTACGCCAAGTTCAGCGACGGAGATGAATGGGACCAGTTGCGCAGTCACGCTCCAAATAATGGTCCGGGAACGAATACAGTCGAGTATACAATTGAAACTGATGACTTAAGCGCATTTGGAGTCAGTCTGGTAATGAAATACGCGTTCTGACTTCCGTTTTCCCCAAGCGAAGCGGAAAAAGTCTAGCGGATCGAGATCCCTTATGGTTTGTGGGACATGGCGGTGACCTCATGTAGAAGTGAAGATATAGGGCCGGTCACCGTGAACTCATGGGGATCCTCGACCCCGCTTGAGCAGGAAATCTGAGTTCCGCTCTTACAACCCTTCCACAGGGCCTTTAAACACCCCGCATTCATCCCCTTCCATGAATTTTCTGATCTGATGGATTTATTGAACTCAGAACCGGCGAATTATTGCCAGGCGGGCAGTGGAAATTGTGTTTTCAACTTCGTAGGATGCCGCCCTTCTGGGAGTTTCGGCTCCGCAGCAGCGGTTATTCGCAGAGCGGTTGACAAGATGAGTGCTCTCTCCAAAATCCAGATACAGGCCTTCTAACCTCAAGGTCCAGGCGTCGGACAACGCGGCTTCCGCACCAGCTCCGATCACCCAGCCAACTTCCGTTGAATCCTTACTGAAAGAATCATCGGGATCCACCATGGAACCAGAATCACTGGAATCAATATCGGTTACCGAGTTGCTGATGCCCGCAAAAGCCAGTCCGGTCGTGCCAAAGACCGTTACGCGACCAACCGCTTGTTCAACTCCCCCGCGCACAGAAACGATCCATGAAAATTCCGACTCGGCAGTTTCATCCAAACCTTCAGGATCAAGCTTGTTGGTTGATGCTGACACGTTGGTCAACGCCCCGTCAAGCTCCATTCTCAAGGTTAAGCCACCTGCATCGAATTTTCTCCCTAGAAGAACGCCACCGACAAAACCCGTATCGTCATACTTGGAAACCGAACCGGGATTCCCCCAATCAGCAAAGCCATCAACATCTATTATCCGGTTCTTGGTAAAACCGGGACCGATGAAGATCCCAGCGTATTTGTCGAAGCGTATATTCTCTGTTTCGTTCTGTGGGGAACTATCCGGCGCGGCACCTGCAAAACCGGTGTCCGGAATGATCAAAAAAGCCAGCAGAAAGACTGCTAAACTGGTGGCCAAAAACTTTGCTCTACAATTTTCCATCAAAACAAGATTTACAAAAAAATTAATTGTTTCCATATTATACAAGATCTCCCAAGTGACCGAGCATCTTCGGTATATTTCCAGGCATGTTTCCGCCCGCCTGTGCCATCTCGCCGCCCCCACCCCCTTTTCCACCGACAATCCCGGCAAGCTCCTTTACGATTTTTCCAGCATGATATCTGCCAACAAGATCCTTGGTAATACCCACAAGGATAAAAACCTGATCTCCGTTCTCAGCGACAAGCACAGCAATTCCATTATTCATTTTCCCCTTTAGGTAATCCCAAAGAGAACGCAGTTCCGCAGGTTTTGAAACGGAAACTTTTACCCGAAGCAGATTAACTCCTCCCAAGTCCTCAACTTTATCAATCAGCCCGGCGGCCGTTTCCACAAGAGTTCTCGCCCTGAAAGATTCGATTTCCGACTGGAGTCGGGCATTCTCATCAATCATTCCGGCAAGTCTGGAAAGGAGCTCGGAGCGGGGAGATCTAAGGGCGGTGGAGAATTCGTACAGGATATCTTCCTGCCCTTTCATGTAATTCCATGCCGCCTGGCCGCTTACGGCCTCAATCCTCCTTACTCCCGCAGAAGACGCGCTCTCAGACACTATCTTCACCATTCCTATCTCACCCGAGGCCCCGACATGGGTGCCGCCACAAAGTTCCTTGCTGTAGTCCCCTATCATTACCACCCTCACCCTGTCGCCGTATTTCTCTTCGAATATAGCGGTGGCTCCGTCCTTTATGGCCTCGTCGTATGAAACATCTTCTTTTGTCACAACCTCGTCGTCACGCCTTATTCTCTCGTTAATGAGCTGCTCTATGGAATCGAGCTGCTGTTTCTCAATCGAGGAATAGTGGCTGAAATCAAACCTGAGTCTGTCTGGCCCGACGAACGATCCCGCCTGGTTGACGTGATTGCCGAGGACTTCCTTTAAAACGGCGTGAAGCACATGTGTTGAGGTATGGTGAGCCGTAACCCCCTGTCTGAACACGGGATCAACCTTCATGTGTACCGCGTCACCGACCTGCACATTTCCCTTCTCAATAACGGCATTGTGAATGAAAAACGTGGGGGTGAGTTTTCTCGTATCAAGGACTTTCGCGTGAAATCCCGGCCCGGCAATTTCGCCCCTGTCTCCAATCTGGCCGCCAGACTCCCCGTAAAAAGGGGTGATATCGGTAATTATCTGGGCATCCTGACCCTCCCTGGCTGTGTCGGAAATCTCTCCCTGGCTTATTAGTGCAGTAACCGCACCTTCAGAAGAGATAGTCTTGTAGCCAACAAATTCTGTTGTCATCTCTCCGGCGAGTTCAAGCAAAACAGATGTAAGGCCGTTTTCTCCTCCTCCACGGGCTTTTCTTGATTTGGTTCTCTGTCTCTCCATTTCCTTCTCAAAACCCTGGAGGTCAATATCTACACCCTCGTTTCTAGTTATGTCTTCGGTTAGGTCAACCGGAAACCCGTATGTATCGTAGAGACTGAAAACCACCTTGCCAGAGAGCTTCTTCTTTTTCCCGAGCTTTGCGATTTCCTGGTTAAGAAGTTCGAGGCCTCTGTCCACCGTCTCGAGGAATCTCTCCTCCTCGCTTTTTACAACCTGGGATACAAAATCCCCCTTTTCCCTGATCTCAGTATAGGCATCCGCCATGATCCTCTCAACAGCGGGCAGAACCCTGTAGATAAAGGGTTCGTCTATCCCCAGAAACTTGGAGTGGCGGACGGCTCTTCTGAGTATTCTCCTAAGAACATATCCCCTGCCTTCATTTGACGGGAATACTCCGTCCGAGATGAGAAAGGCAACCGCTCTTGAGTGATCCGCTATAACCCTCATCGCAACCTCGGTCGAGCGGTCGGCAGAATAGTCTATTCCGGAAAGTTCCTCTATCTCGCTTATTATCCCCCTTAAAAGGTCAGTCTCATAGTTGCTCCGCACTCCCTGAAGAACCGCTGCAAGTCTTTCAAGTCCAAGCCCCGTGTCGATGCTGGGGCGAGGAAGAGGAGTCATCTCTCCTTTCTGGTTTCTCTCAAACTGCATGAACACGAGATTCCAGAGCTCAAGGTAACGATCGCACTCGCATCCGACTGCGCATCCCGCTTTCCCGCAGCCAAGCGATTCTCCCTGATCTATCAGTATCTCGGAACACGGACCGCACGGACCCGTATCCCCCATTGACCAGAAATTGTCTTTCTCCCCCATCCTCACGATCCTTTTTTTGGCAACACCGATATCTTTGTTCCAGATTTCAAAAGCCTCGTCGTCGTCTTTATAAACGGTGACCCAGAGTTTTTCCTTGGGAAGCCCGTAAACATTGGTAATAAGATCCCATCCATAATTGATGGCTCCTTCCTTGAAATAATCGCCAAAGGAAAAATTCCCGAGCATTTCAAAAAAAGTGTGGTGTCTCGCCGTATACCCGACATTGTCAAGATCGTTGTGCTTGCCTCCGGCCCTGAGACATTTCTGGGAAGAAACCGCTCTTTTGAAATCCCTGGTCTCATTCCCAGTGAAAACATTTTTGAACTGAACCATCCCGGCGTTGGTAAAGAGCAGAGTCGGATCGTTGTCCGGTACAAGAGTGGAACTGCGCACCGGTTCGTGCCCCCTCTCGGAGAAATACTCGATAAATTCTCTTCTAACCTCGTATCCTTTCATCTAACAAAGCCCCCAGGCACACAGTACGGCGAACCGCTACTGGGTAAGAAAACTGTTTTCAGCCTGGATGAGAAAATATAACAGGAATGGTAAAAAACTGAATTAAAAGAGCAAAGAAAAGCAAGGAAAATGCGCTATCTTACGGTCCGCTGCAACGCTTCTTCCTCAACCCCGGTAACGGCGTAACAGAGATTCCCATCAACCTTCTCTCGTCTCACTTCGAGATAATCGCTTGCGCCCTCGCGGAAACTGGTCGTAACAAACACACTCCAAGCCTTCGCTCCATCGCAAAGAGCTTTGGCCTCGTCCACAAAAGGTTTTGCAAGTGCGAAAACGTCCGATTCATCTGACACCGGCAAATCAGCCGAGGAAATCCCCATCTTAAGCTTTATGTCCGACCGGGTAGAGACTTTCTGACCATTGACGACCCCGGCGAAAAGCTGCATCATCTCAACCGCGCAGCATACGCAACTGAGCCTTGCAGCGGGTCCGGAATCAGAGCTGGTGAAAAAAGCTACCACCTCATCGCGAAGTATGGTTTCTACGGTTCCTCCGAAGGAGCCTATAGTGGTTGAAACGGATCTTCTATAATCGGCCGTAAGAGCGTTGACACTGGCTGGCGAAACATCTTCAATCAGGGTTTCAAAATCCGCGATCTTTACGACGAGTATGCTGATATCTGCCTTCTTTCCCTCGGAATCCACAATTTCGGTAACGGCAGAGGGAGCTTCTTGTTCGGGTTCGATATCCCCTTCTTCAACATGCACTATTTCCACCAGATCCTCTTCAAGCGAATCCTGGGGAGCCTGAAATGAAGAAACATCAGAAGGTGGCTCCGGGCTTAAGACTATCTTCGGACGGAAGTCCGTCGGCAGTTCATCCGAACGGTCAAAGTCCGCATTCTCCAAATTCTCCGCGTCGTCCCGGTCGGCCGATCCGCCTTCAAGCGAAGAGGCCATTTCGTTGAATTCACGGCAGAGCCACTGAACCCCTGCCCCCGCAATGAGCGAGGATCGCCCATCCAGACGAACCGAGTAATCTCCGCCGGCGACAGAACCTACAGCTTCAGAAAGTTCCCCCATGAACCGAAATGCCCTATCACTTATAAAACGTATCAGGAAAGTAAAGATAACTGCCATCAAGGAAGCAAAAACGAGGCTCCAGAGCAAAGCGTCAAGGTGGAACTTCCCGCCGGCAGAGTTTTTCAGCCCCAAAAGAACAGTTTTTCCCTCGGGGCCCTTGAGGGCGATCTTCTCAAAACCCTTGTCATCCTGAAAACCAAAACTCTTCTCAAGCACTCCGTTATGATCAAGGAGCCTTACGTACCCTATATCGTTTCTCGTATCAAGAACGCTTCTTGCGCGGTCGGCGAAAAATTCCTCCTCGCTGAACACTTCTTCCATCTCCGCAACCCTGAGGTTGGCGTACCTCTCCGGAAAATAAAAATACTGGAACGCAAAAACCGCCAGAAATGAAAGCAAAAGACAAAAAAGAAATACGGGAAAGAATGGAACTAGATTGAAAGATTTTTTCCGGTTTTTCAAAGGACTCAAGTTAAATTTCCGTCTAACTTATCCAGAAGGACAACATGCCGGCAAAAGGTATTCAGTAATTATAATAGGAGAAAAATAAAAAACTAGTTTTACGGGGAACCGCTCAGGCGGGAACTACGGAAACCTTTGTTCTGCCCTTTCCGGATTTCTGAAATTTCACAACCCCGTCAGACATTGCGAATATCGTGTAATCCTTTCCAAGCCCCACGTTCAGACCAGGCTTAATGCTGGTACCACGCTGCCTTACTATTATGTTCCCCTTGACAACCGGCTGGCCCCCGAATTTCTTTACGCCAAGCCTTCTGCCTATTGAATCTCTTCCGTTTTTGGAACTTCCGCCGCCTTTTTTGGTTGACATGCTTACTCGCCTCCGCGAATCAAGCGCTTATGTTAGTAATCTCGACGCTGGTAAGGCTCTGGCGATGGCCCGCCTTCTTCCTGTACCCTTTCCTTCTTTTGAACTTGAAGACTACTATTTTCTCGCCCTTTTTCTGTCTTACTACTCTACCCTCAACCCTGGCACTTTCAACAACAGGGCTGCCCACCTTGACGTCCTCTCCATCAGCGGACACAAGCAGGACTTCCTCAAAGTTCACTTCTTCGCCGGGTTCGCCGGAGATTTTTTCTATATCAATAACGTCACCCGGCTTGACTATATACTGTTTTCCACCGGTTTTTATAACAGCGTGCATAACATCCTCCGCACTTTATAGAAGCACTATTTTGCCTGTTAAAAAATTCTTTTGTCAAATGCCGCCCTGAAGATTCCACGTCCTGAGGCTGGTGTAGCGGGACCCCCTGGATCCAAGCTCACTTTGAACAATCCCTATTCTCGTAATAGAGAATTCCGTTTCGTCCGGTCGAGGAATTTCCCTGATTCCCTCGAAATTCCCTTTGATCCTGCCCAGAGTCACGTGGGGGATGAATTTTCTTTTCTCCATTTCAAACCCGTTCTGAAGGAGCGCAATCTGCACTTTGTCAAAAAGAGACTGGAACTGCTCGCTTTTCACAAGGCCCAAAGCCAGCACTCTGGGCTTTCTCGGGCCCGGAAACAGGCAGAAATCGTTAAATCCACACTCAACGCTGCCCGAACCGCAAACCGCAGAACCGACATCGGCTGATATGTTCTCAAGGCATGATTCATCAACATCTCCGAGAAACCTGAGCGTGACGTGGAGTTTCTCCCTCGGCTCCCACCTTACGCCTTGAAGAGAACTTCTAAGCGATTTAATGTAGAGATAAAGTGCGTCTTTTGTTTCCTCGGGAAGAAAGGCCGCGATAAAGAGTCTCAAGAGCAAAGTCTCCCCAGTCCGCTACTTCACGCACCAAGTGGAAAACGAATCATTTTTGCCCCGGGAAAGCGGAAGCTTGTTCTCACCGTTTAAGTACATGATATATATCTGCCTTTTCCCAAGCTTCTTTGAGGAGAAAGTGATGTAGTGACCGTCGGGAGACCACGAGGGATGTTCATTTCTTCCAGAAGAGGTAAGCCTCTGCTGACCCCGGCCGTCAGGCCCTACGGCGTAGATGTCGGCCTCGGATTTTTTTACTTTCACAAACGCTATACGGTTAACCAAAGGACTCGGAGACCACACCGGGTCGGTATTGTAGCCCTCCGAGGTAATTCTTACCGCTCGTCCCCCCTCGGAACTTATTACGTATATGTTCGGCGCTCCCGTCCGATCCGACACAAAGGCAATCTTTGCGCCGTCTGGAGACCAGGTGGGAGAGATATCTATGGCGGGAGACCTAGTAAGCCGCTTGAGTATCTCCCCTGAGGGCGAAGCTATGTATATGTCTCCGTTACGGCTAAACGCCATACGCCTGCCGTCTGGAGACCAGCTCGGAGAATTGTCGAGGTGAATGCCGCGGGTTATTCTCTCGCCCTCGGCGGGAAGACGGGTGGCCTTGAAATTAAGCAAGTAGACGTCATGGTCCCAGTTTCTGTCGGAAGTGAAAACCACTTGGCTTCCGCCAGGTGAACAGTCAGGAGAGAGAACCGAAGATCCGTGATTGGTAAGCCTTTTTGTGTTGTGTCCGTCGTAATCCATGATAAAGAGATCACTCTCATGGCCGTCCCTTCTGACAAACACGATCTCGGAGTCAAAAAACCCCTCGAGGCCGGCAAGTTCCTTCATAAGTTCGCCCGCAAACTCGTGCACCACATTCCTTATGTGGCGCGGAGACGCCACGTATTTCTTTCTCATGCGCTCCTGCCTGCCGGGCACATCATAAACTATCAGATCGTAAGAGACCTCCTGAGGCGAGACATCGAAATTTCCGCTCACCAGATATCTGGTTTTCTGAGCATCCAGATATTCGAAATCTATATCCTCAAAGGGAGATGAAAACAGGATGTTCACTTGGCGGACATCAAAAAGGGCCGCATTAGTAAGATCGTTCTTCAGGACATCAGTGAAATTTTTTCCGTATACGCTTAAATCCCCTTTGGCTTTAAGCACCGCGACGGCGACCGGTATTTTTTTTATCGGAGAAGCGACGGGGGGAAGCTGTATCTGCGCAGTCGCCAGGTAGGGCAACAACAAGAGGGTAAAGAAAATCGCAAGCGCTGATCTCATCTTTATTTCTTTCCAAGCCCCAAGGCCGCGAACGGAAAATGATCTCGCGACAAAAACACGTCCTGAGATAAACCCTCAGTCAACCAGTTCAACGTTCCAGTAAGACATATCGACAAAGTTCAGAAAAGGCTCCCACTCCTCATACCTCACGGTTCTGAAATGGAGGTTGGAAAAAATGCTGGCAGCGGGCTTCACAGGTTTGGCGAGCAGTTTCATGTTGGCCTGCTCGGGAGTCTTTCCTCCCTTTTTCCTGTTGCACTTAACACAGCAGCACACTATGTTGTCCCAGGTGCTTCTTCCGCCCATTGACCGCGGAATCACATGATCAAGGGTAAGATCTCTTTTCGGAAAAGCCTTCGCGCAGTACTGGCACTTGTCCGCGTCCCTTCTGAAAATGTTTATCCTGTTGAATTTAGGCTGTTTTCTGTGATACCCCTCATACCTAACGAGAATTATCACCCGGGGAGCTTTTATAACGTTGGTAACGGTCCTCACGCAGTCGTCAGCGTCGACCGAACGGATATCCTTCCACGAATCGAAATCAAAGGTCTCATACTCCCTGTTTACAGCCTTTGCAGCACCACCGTAAAGAAGGATAAAGGCCCTTTTCAGGCTCGTTACAGAGACAGGGACGAAAAACCTGTTCAAAACCAGTACTGGTGACTGAAGCATATTAGCCGACTAATTTACCGGCTTGCGGGGGTTATTCAAGCACGTAACGACACTTTTATTTTCCTTAATTGTTCGTTAAAATTGTCACCGCCAAGCCAAAAGGAAGTCCCTTAACATGGAAATGAAAACCAACCTGCTGATTCAAATGATCCTCTGCGCAGCACTTTTTTTGTCCATATTTCTTCTCGTGAAATCAAACTCCGAAGCGGAAAAGAAAATTGAATCCGCAGGAGAGAAAAAGTAGATGTTCCCTGAACTTCTCAGAATAGGCGATTTTCAGATTACATCCTTCGGAGCAATGGTCGCCGTCTCCTTTCTCGTCGCTTTCTGGGTTTCCGGAATGGAGTTTGAGAGAAAAGGAATGTCCAAGCGACTTCACGAACAGGGTTTTATTGGATCTCTTGTGGGAGGCATACTCGGCGCCAAACTTCTTTTCCTGATCGAGAACGTTCCACTAAGCGACCTTATCTCCTACCCCATGCACTATCTTCTCCTAAGAGGAGGACTTACCTTCTACGGGGGATTTTTTCTGGCCCTCTTCGCCTTTTTCGTACTGACAAAAAAGCATAAAGAAAGTTTCTGGAAAGTTCTTGACGCCACCGCCCCGGCTCTCGCAATAGGCTATGCGCTCGGAAGGGTCGGCTGTCTTCTAGTTGGAGATGATTACGGAATCGCCTCCTCTCTTCCCTGGGCGATGCCGTTTCCGAAAGGTTCCCCCCCGACACTTGAGGCGGTTCATCCGACTCAGATTTATGAAACGATCATAATGTCGCTTGTGTTCTTAGCGCTTTGGAAGATAAGAAAGAAGGACAAGCCTGTCGGCTGGCTCGCCAGCATATATCTGGGACTAGCGGGTCTTGAAAGGTTTTTTGTCGAGTTCGTAAGAAATACTACAGAAAGCCCGATACCTGGCCTTTCTGTAGCGCAGGTAATGGCGCTTGCACTGATTCTCATTGGAGCGCTTAAATACACATCTTTACGCAAACATAACGAAGCGTCCTGAACCCAGAATTTCACTCCTACGCATGAAAACGATCCGGATAACCAGACCGACCGGAAACGAAATTCTGGCCGCAGTGTCCGGGGTGCTTTTTTCCCTATCTCTTTTTTCAAGCACTTTCGGCGTACTGGGCTGGATATGCTTTGCCCCAATGCTTTTGGCGCTTCAGGGGAAAAGCGCTTCGCAGTCACTTCGACTGGGCATGATATCCGGGACATGCATGAATCTCGTCTCGCTTTACTGGCTAGTCGGGACTCTTAACAGATTCGGTGAAATCCCCTTGGTCCCAAGCATGGCGGCCGTGTTTGTGTTCTGCGTGTACTCATCGCTTCAGTTCGGAATTTTCACCTGGTATATATCGAGATTTGGACTCTGCCGAAAAAAAAGTGTCTCAAACGCGCTCATGATTTCTTTTGCCTGGGTGGTTGCAGAGTTTTTCTTCCCGGTTCTCTTTCCCTACGGAATAGGAGTTTCCCAAGGCTACTATCCGAAGGTAATACAGGTGGTTGACACGCTCGGGGTGAACTTTCTGGGATTCCTGATGTTTTTTGCAAATGTATCGGTCTTCTACCTCGCCGACGACTTGCGACATAGAAGAAAACCTGCACTTGCCGCGCCCGCAATCTCCATTGCCACAATCGCAATCGTGCTCGGCTACGGATCCTTCAGGATAAACGAAATTGAGACTTTCCTTAAGACAGAATCCCGGGTGAAAATCGGGATGGTTCAGGCGAATTTTGATTACGCGGAAAAAAACCTCGACAATGAACCGGTTATAACGGAAAAACACAGGGAGATGTCGCGAAGACTCCCTGAGGCAGACCTAGTAATCTGGCCAGAGACATCGGTTCAGTACTGGTTTCCCAAAGACAGATCGTCATACAGAATTGAAGACCAGACAGACGTAGTGCCGACGGGGCACTCAGCGCACTTTCTAATCGGGGGGCTCTCCTTTACTCAGGACCCCGCCCTGCTTGAAGACGGCTGGGACGAAGAGGACCACAGAAAATACAACACGGCCTTCCTAGTCGACTCCCAAAGCAATATCCTCGCCCACTACAGTAAGACCCGGCTTTTTCTTCTGGGCGAATATTTTCCCTGGATAAACGAAGAGCTTAAGTTCCTCAAAAGGGTCTTCCCCATGATGGGAGACCTCACCCCTGGAGAAAGCCTCGGAATGCTTGAGATTCCGGAAAAGAACATGAGAATAGGACCTCTTATATGCTACGAGGACATAGTGGCGAAAATTTCGAGTGACTACGTGAAAATGGGAGCCAACCTGCTCGTTAACCTCACAAACGACGCGTGGTTCGGGAGGAGCATCGCTCCCTACCAGCATCTGCTCCTCTCAATTCCAAGGGCAGTTGAAACACGCCGTTACCTGGTAAGATCAACAAACAGCGGCGTAAGCGCGATCGTATCTCCCACCGGAAAGATCGAGGCCCGCACGGGCATATTCACTACGGAAAATCTGAAGGGAGAGGTAGTTCTGATCGATTCGCTTGAAACTCTCTACTCAAGGGTAGGAGACATCTTTGCATGGGCAGCACTTGCGGCGACAATTCTCTTCGTCTTTAAAAGCTACTTAGGAAGAAAATATGCCGACTAGGGCTTGGGTGAGCCGGTCGTTTTCCTCTCTGGTTCCAACAGTGATCCTGAGGCAGTTTGCAAGGCGTTCCTCTCCCTTGAAGCGACGGACCAGAATATCGTTTTTAACCAGCTCTTCGAAAAGAAAATCCGCGTCCGGAACCCGTACCAAGAAAAAATTCGCGTCTGTCGGATAAACATGAATCTCCTCAATCCGCTCAAGCGACACACGGACCCTTTCTCTCTCGCTCAATATGAGGCTTACCTTCCGTTCAATAACCTCGGGATTTTCAAGAGCAAAAGACATCACATGCTGACTAAAAGAATTTATGTTGTAGGGAAGACGCGCCTTGTTCACTTCGTCTGCGATCTGCGGCCGCGCAAAAAACATTCCTAGTCTCGCCCCCGCAAACCCTATCTTGGACATTGTTCTCAGTACCAGCAGATTTTCATATTTATCTATATGAGGAATATAGCTTTTTTTCGAAAAATCGCAGTAGGCCTCATCGACAACCACCGCGCCCCCGCTTGCCTCCAGGATCTCAAGCACTTTTTCTTCCGAAAAAGAGTTCCCGGTAGGATTGTTCGGAGTTGCAAGAAAAACGATGTCAGGATCCTGCTTGTGAATCGCCTCCAGGGTCTGTTCGAGATCTATGTCAAAGTTCTCATCAAGCTCAATCTCCGTCACCTGTTTTCCAAGAATAAGCGACGTGATCCTGTACATTGAGAAAGTCGGGGACGGAACGAGCACGCGGCCGCTTTTCCCCCCGAACACCTCGACGATCATCTGTATGATCTCGTCTGAGCCGTTGCCTAGCAATATGCCATCCACGGGGAATCCCACAGCGCGGGAGAGAGAAGTTCTTACTCCCAGAGCCTCAGGGTCCGGATAACGATTTACGGAAAGCCCCGCCAGCTGTTCGCAAAACGCAAGCTTCTCTTCTCCCTCAAGATCGTAAGGACTTTCGTTTCCATCAAGTTTCACCGAGCAATCAATGCTCGGCACCGAGTAAGCAGATATTGACCTTACGCTCTTAGAAATCCTGCTTTTAATTGAAGCTGCGTCAGACACTGGAGTCTCCCGCTCTAAACAGTAACCTGAACATTACTCAGGAATCCTCAATCCGTTTTTTTACCGAAAACGCGTGACCCGAAAGCCCCTCGGCGTGGGCAAGGTTCATAACTGTCGCGCCGAGAGACGAAAAGCCTTTTTTCGACATCGATATGGTGCTCGGCATCCTCAGGAAATCATAAACGCTAAGAGGAGAAGAAAACCTCGCCGCTCCTCCTGTCGGAAGAACGTGACTCGGACCCGAGACGTAATCGCCGAAAGGCTCGGTCGAGAGAGAGCCCAGAAACACGGCGCCCGCGTGTTTTATGCCCTTGAGAAGAGATTTGGGTGCGCGCACGCAGAGTTCAAGGTGCTCGGGAGCAACAGCGTTTGAAAGCACCACTGCCTGCTCCATGTTCTCGGTTACGTAGATTCTTCCGTTGTTTGAGACCGCGGCGCCCGCGATTTCTTCTCTGTCAAGCTCCCTCAGCTGTGCGAGCACTTCCTTTTTCACCTTTTTGGCGTAATCGTAGCTGGTGGTCGCGAGAATCGGTATTGACATTTCATCATGCTCGGCCTGGGCAAGCAGGTCTGCAGCCACCCATCCCGGCGGACACGAACCATCGGCGATAATCAGAACCTCGGTCGGTCCCGCCAGCATGTCAATGTCGCAGAAACCATAAACCAGTTTTTTGGCTATCGTAACGTAGATATTCCCCGGACCTACTACCTTGTCCACTTTCGGTATGCTCCTGGTTCCAAAGGCCATGGCCGCTATGGCGTGAGCCCCGCCTATTTTGTAGACGTTGCTCACCCCGGCGATCTCGCACGCCACAAGAATCTCGGGACTCACCCGTTTCCCGGAACACGGCGTGACAACGCTTATCTCGATCGCTCCGGCAACCCGCGCCGGGATGACGGTCATAAGCACGGTCGAAGGGTACGAAGCCTTACCTCCCGGAACATACACGCCCACCTTCTCAATAGGCCTTATCAGCCAGCCAAGTTCGTTTCCGAGCGAATCCTTGTAGGCTCCGGCCCTCGGAAGCTTTTTTTTCTGGTAGGAGCGAATCCGCGAAGCGGCCTTCTTAAGATCTCTCGCGATGCTAGGCGCAACAGCTGCCCTCGCCTCTTCAAACTCGCGATCAGTGACCTTTACGTTTTTCGCGGTTACATGCAATCCGTCAAATTTCTTCGCGTAGCGAAAAAGCGCCGGGTCTCCCTGCTTTCTGACATCCTCTACGATCTTTTCCGTCTGAGAAACGAGCTCCGGGTCGAAATGTGAGGCAGCTTTCTCTATTTCTCTCGATCTTCTTTCCAGATTTTTCGAATTGATCCTTATAATCTTCATGGTTGCAGCAGTGCTTTTCCCTTAGAAATCGAGATTCAGTTTATCTTGTTTCAGAATATCCCGAATTCAGTTCTCCGGATCGATCCCTTCTCCAAACCCGTTTTCAATCAGACGGGAAACTTCCTCCATTGCAAGCTCTGAGTCTTCTCCCTCTATCGTAACGGCAACTTCAGTGCCACAAATGGCCGCAAGAGACAGAACGCCCAGTATGCTTTTCCCGTCTATCTCGAAACTGTCTTTCCTTATCATTATACTGGAACTGAATCTGCTGGTCAGGGCGACGAGAACCGCGGCCGCCCTGGCGTGAAGACCCAAGCGGTTTCTTATTACAAAGTTTCTTACAAGCGGTTCCTGCGACAACTCAGCGCTCCTCCGCAGACCGGAAAAAAGAAATATCTGTCTTTGAGTTTACCCGTAAATTCTCGTCATAATTCACGTTGAGACTGTAATCGGCGGTCTCAAAAAGCAGCTTTCTCGGGAAATAGGTATCCGAAGCAATCCGTTTCAGAAGCGAGAACTCAATTCTGGCTCTCTTTCCGTCAGAAAGCATACCTTCTACCCTGGTTATAAAGTTTCTCCGGGAATCGACCGTAACCCGGAGAGGGGTGCTTCCCGAAAACACGAAAACTATCTCCCCCTCCTTCTCCCCAGCCCGCACAGAGTAATTCTTCTGGGGAATGGCAAATGGGGACCCCCCCAGCAGAAAATTTACTATGTCCTCGACTCCGAGCTGGGGCGGGAGTCCCGGATAAAGATAGGAAAGTCTGAAATCCTCCGGATTCTCAAAGATCAACTCTTCCCAGTTGGTCTTCATTCTCACGCTTTCTCCGTCGGAAACCACCCTTGCGAGCATCTCACCGAAAGGAGCGAAAACCGAAACTCTCAGAAACTCCGGGCGGACGGCGGTACCCACCTGATCGAAAACAATTTTCCCCTGTGGGGATTTTATCGACACTCTCGCCCTGGCTTTTATCGAAGTAAAGTCCATCTGAGTGCGTTTTGCTTTTGCCAATATGGCGGAAAGATCAGAGCGTTCGGCAGTAAAGGGCGGAAGCTTGCCGGTGCAGGAAAAAAAGAGAAAAACAAACGGAATAAGAACCCAGCTATGCCTCATCGCGTCTGAATTCCCTTAGCTTTTCTTCAAGCCTTGCACGAATCTTCCTGTCTTCAACCGTAACAAGCTTCTTGGAATCCAGGAGTTCAAGGGCTTTTGCATAATTCTCTGTCGCGAGTTCTTTTTTGCCGAGTTTTTCATACACATCGCCCACGTGCTCCAGAATGGCCGCATCGGGAGGAGGTATCTCCGAGGCGCGAAGCAGATACTCGAGGGCTCTGGTGAAATCGCCCTTCTGGTAGTAAACCCAGCCCAGGCTGTCGATTATGTAGCCCCGACCGGGAGCAAGCTCAAGAGCCTTGCTGATGAGTTCTTCGGCATAATCGAGTTTTTCTCCCCGCTCGGCGTATGTGTACCCGATGAAATTCATCGCGTCGAAATTCTGCGGATTCCTGCCTATTATATCCTCCATTACCGAAAGCGCTTGCGGTATGCGGTCGCTGTAGTAATACGAAACGGCAAGAGAATACAGAACGGATTCGTCATCGGGGTGCTTTTCAAGATACCTGCCGTACAAAGAGATCGAATCCTCCTGCCTTCCCTGCCTTCCGTAGATTTCACCAAGAGAATTCACGGCCTTGGGATTGTACGGGTTCTCCTCATGAAGCGCTCTCAGTATCTTGATCGCCTTCTGCGCTGAACCCTCAAGTTCATGTATGTATGCCCCATGAATGACCGCATCCATGTGGAAATCAGAGCTTTGGGGTATGGAATCGAGAAGCATCCTTGACTGGGAATACCGCCCGAGTTTGGTGTGGGCGACGGCGGAGTAGTATTTTGCACCAAAATGTGCAGGCAGGCGTTCGAAAACATGGGTTAGTTCTCCGATAGCTTCCTCGTAACTCCCGCTTTCAAGATACAGGAGACCGATTCTGAAGCTGATCTCGGGATTCTCCGGGTCCGCGGCCTCCGCGTTGCGGTACTGCTTGATGGCCCCTTCAAATCTGCGCTGGCGGTAAAGCATGTTCCCGTAGGAAATAAAGACATCGCGATAAGGAGCAAATTTCCTGATCGCTGACTCATACTGCTCTATCGCCTCTTCGATTCTTTTCGCTTTCTCGAGGATTTCAACGAGCCCGGCGAAAGCTGGGTAGTATGTCTGTTGAATTTCAAGGGCCCTTTTGTAGTGCCCTACCGCGGCATCCAGATCGTTTCTTCTGGAGGCGATACTTCCAAGGTAGAAGTAACCCGTGACATCCGCAGGACTTATCGAAAGGCTTTTTTCGGCGTACTGCTGGGCCTTTTCAAGATTTCCGGAATACAGTTCAGTCGCACAAAGAAGCAGATAGATTTCCTTGTCCCCGGGATTGATTTCGGCTGCCTTGAGCAGAAAATCCCTACCCCTTTTCTTCATGGCCTCGTCTGGATATGCGAGGTAGATGCGGGCAAGATCCCTGTATGCCGGGGAATTTGACGGATCAAGAACGATGGACTGGGTAAACTTGGCAATGGCCTTCTCGCGCATATTAAGAACCGTGTAAATCAGAGCGAGACGGTATTTTATTTCAGAAGACTCGGGATCAATCCGTTCTGCCTCTTCAAGGCTCTCCAGAGCGCGCGGAAGATCTCCCTGTTCCAGATAAAGCGCTGAAAGTGCAAAATGATAATATGCATTTTCTCTGTCTACGCTCTCAAGACTCCTGTCGGAGTCAACAGAGAGTCCCACGCCGCTACAGGAAAGACAAAGGAAGACAAAAGACAGAAGAAAAAGTTTTTTTTCAGAAAATCTCTTCAAACCACACACCCAAGCACATATTAATCCTCAGTTCTGAAACCCCAGTGCGTACCAGTTATGAAAGGAAAGACCGCCGCGATACCACCAAGCAGAACCTTCTCAAACAGAATAACAAAAATGAATGAAAATACAGCAAAGGAAAACAGCACCGACTTCTTCTGCCCAGCAGGTCAGTCGGTCAACAGCTATTGTTTTTCGGGCCGCTGCATCCAGCCGTGCACCGCAAGGATCTTGGCAAACTCCTCGATTTCCGCTGCGCGCTCCAGATCAATCCGTTTGACGTCACCTTCGTGTTCGACAAAGAAGTAGAGTTCTGAAAAAATACAGCCAGACGGACAATCGCCCCACGCCTTGCGAAACACCACGTACCATTTTCCGTCCGACCACAGCATCTCAATATTGGAACCATCTCCCAACACGATATCGGGCTCAGCGAAAATGACTCCCTCTACATCCTCATACGATACTGACGCGGAATGAACATTCTCGTCCGGGTCAAATTTGATCACGATGATCCGCACACCAAAAGAAAGAATCTCCACGCCTCGCAGGCCGACTGCGGCATTAAGAGCGTCAAATCCGGGATGCCCCGTGCAGAAGGGAGCGGAAACACCCTCCTCTTCGGGCAAACCCAGAGACACGGCCTCAAATAAAAATGGCTCCAAATGCAAAATCAACGTCCCAGGTTCCCATAGTGGACGCGCATTTATCTCGGCCATCTCCGGCCATGTAGAACGTATCATCCTCAAGACCCGCGCTATTTCGTCGGTCAGATCGTGTCCAGAAAAATCAGGGATTTCCAAGCTCGGTTCATCGGCGGACCGAGCGATGAGGTGGCGGGCTAGAATCACAGGATCAGTCTCGCTAGTCTGTCCAAGAGTTCCGCGAGTGACAACCGGTGCCTTGTCGCCGCACGCAGGAGAATCAGTGAAGCATGCCGTCATCAGCATCCACAAAACAGCAATGATTGAAGTCTTGACCATGAATATCCAAAACCTCTTAGCAGATACAGTCATCATATATTTTTCAAGTCACAAAGAGTTATTTCACGCCTAGATAAGATCTTAAAATTACGCGCAAATAAAGTGTTAACCTCTTATCACGTCGCCAACCCGCAGGTACCGGACGCCACACCTCTAAACTATACGCTTTTTCTTAACTGCGGAAAACCTTCCGTTCACGCCTGTTTCGAATGTAACTTCAGGAACACCGCATGCGGAATTGACTTTGCCCCCGCTATTAGCTTTATTAATTTTCTCTATGAGTTCGCTTGAAAATATTTACGCAAAGGTTTTTGAAGGTAAGCGTATATCGACCGACGAAGCCGCCCAGCTTCTCGGAAAGGCCGACCTCCTCCAGCTCGGGTCCCTGGCTGACATAGTAAGGAAGAGATTTAATCCGGAGAACATAGTGACCTTCGTTGCGGACACAAACCCCAACTACACGAACGTCTGCGACACGGAGTGTCTTTTCTGCGCCTTCTGGAGACCGCCGGGCGCCTACGACGCCTACACCCTGAGTGTCGACAAAGTAATTGAAATAATGCGCACTTCGTATCATAACGGCGCTACTACAGTCCTTTTGCAGGGAGGTCACAACCCGGAACTGAAACTTGACTACTACATTGAAATCGTAAAAAGGGCCACGAAGGAGATACCGGATCTTCATCTCCACGCCTTCTCCGCCCCGGAGATAGCCGCCATTGCCAACTATGAAGACCTTGACACCAGATACGTGCTGCAGACCCTCTGGGATGCAGGGTTAAGAACAATACCGGGAGGAGGAGCCGAGGTGCTGACCAACAGGGCGAGAAGAGCGATAAGTCCCCTCAAGATAGATGCCGACACGTGGATGAGAATCACCAGGGAAGCTCACCTGACGGGCTTTAAGACAACCGCAACCATGATGTTCGGCCACCTTGAGGAGGACGAGGACATCATCGAGCACCTCCTCAGGATAAGAGATCTTCAGGATGAAACGGGGAATTTCCTGGCGTTTATCCCCTGGACATTCAAGCCAAAGAACACCCTGCTTGAAAAAAGAATAAAGAACGAGGTCGGCGGGGAAAGATATCTTAGGGTTCTCTCGGTATGCAGGATATTCCTTGATAACTTCAAGCATGTACAGGGCTCGTGGTTTACCCAGGGAAAGAAGATGGGTTCAATATCCCTGCACTACGGCGCAAGCGACCTCGGCGGAACCCTTTACGATGAAAACGTATTAGGGTGCGCTGAGAACAAGATTCGCTCAACTGTCGACGAACTCGTTCATATGATAAAAAGCGCCGGGTTTAGCCCAGCACAGAGAAATACCTATTACGAAATTCTGGAACGGTTCTAGGAGTTATTCTCCAAGCCTGCCTCGTTGACCCGAGTCTCCCCTTTCTGTCCACTCCCAAAGTGAACGGCTTGCTCATTGATTGCCCCTGCCCATGGGACCATTCAGCACGCCTCCCAAATAACATGTCTGCACATAGCTTTTTATATATCTCTTCGAAGACAAAGCGAACGGAGCGATCGGGTCGCGGCATTGCGCCAACGGATGATTGAACGCGAAGATCAACTGCTCACCTCGGCGCTCACGCTCGGTGAAATCCTTGTCAGACCCAGGGAGACAGGCAACGACGAACTTGCGATTTCCGCGGCTGCGACGGTGCTGCCGTTTGACTCTCATGCCGCTCTCAAATTTGCTGCAATCCGTCAGGACCGTTCAATTCAGGCACCGGACGCCATACAGCTAGCATGCGCGGCTATCGCACAAGCGGATTTGTTCATTACAAACGATAATTGCCTGAGCAGAAAGAACATCCGCGGAATTCAGTTCATCCAATCCCTTGAGAATGCGGTTCTTTGCGCTGAATCAGAAGCTTGGCCGCACCCTATCTGTTATCCGCTGAAAAAACTGTTCACCTTAAAGCAGCATTTTTAAAAATCAACGGCTATTATCCAGCTGTTTCCTGCGAAATCCACACCGCAGACAACTTTAGATCTTTGGGAAAAAACATAGTCAAAAAACTCAAGCGCGCTGCTTGTGTGCACCGCAACCCCGAGGTACTCCTCTAAATTCTCCGCAGAAACACCCGAACACTCAAAGGCACAAAGCTCAAAATCAACCGCCCCCTCTCGATCAGGCGTCGAGATGCCGGGGGAAAAAGAAGCGCTTATAAGAGAAGTTTCTGAGGCAATTTCCATCCGGACGTCAAAGCCACCGCCGAAAAGAAAAAAGACCTCGGCAAACACCTCGTCTATTAAGTCAAGATAAAACTCCCTTGCCTGCGGCTTTGTATCCATTTTCACCCGGAGAGCCGGGAGAACTCCTCGGCCCTTTGTTTTATGGACTGATAGTCATCTCCCCCGCCCAAAAGCGCGGTAGACACTCCGGCAAGCGTGGCTCCCGCCGAGAGATAATCCCGGATGTTATCCGCGGTAATTCCTCCGGTAACCATGATATCCATAAATCCGAGGGGCTCCTTTATGGCCTTCACGTAACCTGGACCGAAGCTTGAAGCGGGGAATATCTTTACGAAGTCCGCTCCTATATTGCGGGCGTTAACCATTTCAGAGGACGTGAAGGCGCCTGAGATCACCGTGATGCTGTTTTTCCGGCAATAGTTGATTATCTCGGGATCGGTGTGGGGAGAAACTATGAAGCGGGCCCCGCAATCAAACATCCGCTCGGCGGAATCACTGTCAAGAACCGTACCCGCCCCGACGCATATTCCATCCTCCGAGGCAAGCTCCCGAAGAAGCCTTTCAGAACCCGGAGAGATTGATATGATTTCTATGATTCTTATCCCGCCGTCAACGCATCCCCTTGCGAACTCAAGAGATTTTTCGTAACTTGCGGACCTGATAACGGCCACGACCCTGTTTTTCTTCATAAACTCAATTGCGGTTTTCTCCATGGCGCACGGTTTGAGACTTAAACACTTTTAAGGTACACTGAGACTGGCCTGTTTTAATCCCACTGAAGGGACAGATCATGAAGAATTCGGAACTTAGAACCGAAAACAAGATATCGCAATTCATAAAAAGAAGCAAAGACCTGGGGCTTAAGGTAACTCCTCAGAGAATAGCGATATACAGGGAGCTTGCGAGAAGCATGGAACACCCGAGCACCGAGATGATCTACAAGAACATAAAGGACTACTATCCGAATATATCCCTTACCACCGTGTACAGAACGCTCGAGACATTCGAGAGAATGGGACTCATATCGGTAGTAAACACCCTGTATCACGCTGCAAGATACGACGCCAACATGGAACCTCACCACCACGTCGTATGCGTCAAATGTAAAAAGATAGAGGATATCTACGACGATTCCATAGCCTACTCGGAACTTGATCCGCAAATAGACAATTACAAAATTCTTGGATACTCGGTGCTTTTCAGCGGAATCTGCGAGGAGTGCAAAGCCCTTAAGAACTGACCGGAAACGGGCCGTTTCCTGCGAAACCGCCTAAAAAGAGCGGAAAAATGAAAATCCCCCCAGGCTTTGAAAAAGCCATAAACTTCAGTCTTCTGGACTCCATATTCTCAAGAAGGTCGCGCCGCTTCGGCCTCGGCATGGAAATTCCCGAAGGGAACCTTGCTTACAGTTCCGCTCACGACCCCGTTCCCCTTTCCGAACTCGAAGAGGCATTCCTGATCTGGGCGGGCACGGGAACCACGGGTCTCTCCCTTGGGGATCTTCCGAGAACCGGCATATCATGGCTTTTCCAGTGGACCGGAAGAAGCTGGCCGTGCTCCTGCAACTCCCACTCGACCGAGCTTTTCTACACAAACGACGAAGGAGTCTACATGGTACGGCTTTTTGACCTTGTGCCCCCAGACACATCCATCTTCATGTCGCTTGACAGGGGAAAGCAACTTGAAAAAATACTTGAGCTTTTCAGGGCAAGCAGAGTTACCCTTGAGAACCAAAGAGCCGATCTCCCGAAGGGAGAACCCGGCCTTTTCGACTTTAACGCGTGGAATACAAACAAGCCGGGAACGACTTTCTTCATCCCGGTAACCAACACCACCGTCGAGTACATGGTGCTTCTGTTCATATACTTCGGAGCCAAGTACGGATTCAACATTATTGACGAACTCAACGGGGGAAGGTCGTGCGGTCTTGATAAGTGGATAGAGAAAGGCTACATAAGAAACGACGTCAGGCTTTCACTGTTTGACCTGGAGTTAAGGGTGCTGACCACGCTTAACGTGGAGCAGGCCTTCATAAGCCAGAACATGAATCTCGCGCTGCAGGCCCTGGGTCTCGGGGGCTGGACTTTTACGGGACTGCTTCCCCATTACGCGCTCGGGGTCGACCCTTCCCACAAGGGACTCGGGTTCCGGTTCGTCCAGCCGGATGAAAGCCTCAGGAGCACTAATCCGCCCTATCCAGTCGGAAGAGACGGGGTGTTTGAATCCCTCTGCCCTCCCTACGTGGCGGACATGGGTGAAGCGGTCGACAGGTTTCTCGAAGTAAGAGGGGAATTCTGGAAGGAGGACAATCCGTTTCCCTACAAAGACCCCGCATCAATCCTGCGTGACGAATACCATCCTTCCGAGGTCAGGATACAGATAGTAAAGGATTTCTGCACCTACGTGTATGAAAACTACGGGAGATTTCCGGCTTTTCTGGACCCAATGTTCGTGCGGCTGGTATTTCAGGCCCACCATCTCGATCTTGAATTCTATGACAAGTATTTCGAGAAAGATTCATACCACGACCTGCACAGGGAACACTTCAGACTCTGGCATCCGGATATGGAGGATCCTTTCGGGAAATAGGCCCCGGTCAGCAGTTAGGCGGTCTTCGCTCAGGATTTCGCCCTTTCGAGATAGTTTCCGTTCCTGGTATCGACCTTTATCATATCCCCGATATTAATAAAAAGAGGGACGGCTATCACCGCTCCGGTTTCTATGGTCGCCGGCTTCGTGGTACTTGAAACAGTATCTCCCTTCACTCCGGGTTCCGTGTGGGCAACCTCGAAGACAACGGCTGTGGGAAGTTCCACTCCTATAAGCTCTCCTTCATGCATCTGCACAGTGACTTCCTGCTGTTCCTTGAGAAATTTTGCGGTATCCCCTATTGCATCCGCCCCGAAAGGAAACTGGTCGAAAGTCTCGGAATCCATGAAGTAAAACATTTCATTGTCCCTGTAGAGATACTGCATGGTTCTTTTCTGGATATCGGGAACGTTAAACGTGTCTCCAGCGCGGAATTTCATTTCCCGCACGGCTCCCGTGGCGATATTTTTAAGCCTCGCTGTAACTATCGGGCTTCTCTGCGCCATCTTTGAATGCTTGTACTCAACTATCTCCCAGATCGCCCCTTCGGTCTCGATCTTCATGCCCTTGTGAAAACCACTCGTGTCGACAACAGCCATCTCGGAATCGGTCCTCCTTTATGAATTCGCAAAAAATAATTTTTCCCGGAAATTTTCGCTTGTCATCACCATGTATCAACTTTAAGAATCAGGTTCTCTTAAACATCTTTTCAAGCATATTGTACGATATCCGGGTCGCCACCGGCCGGCCGTGAGGGCAGGCGTGCGGATTTTCAGAAGCATCCATATCTGCAAAAAGGGTCCGCGCTTCCCGCTCCGAGAGCGTTCGGTTTGCGGTTATTGAACTGTGGCACGCCATGGTAGCACACACGGCATCAAGATGCTGCTCCAAGCTCTTGGGATCACCCAGGCCGTCAAGCTCATCAAACAGGTCGGCAAAAACCCGCGAGTAATCGGAGTCCCTTAAAAACCCCGGGACAGACTTCACCCTCACCGCGTTTTCCCCGAAAACCTCAAAATCAAAGCCGAGTTTCTCCATTTCGTCTGCAAACTGCCGCGCCGTATTGATTTCCCGGACCGTAAGTTCGATGACTTCGGGAATGAGAAGTTTCTGGGAACAGGAAAAAGCTTTTTCGAGATAGGATTTCTTTATTCTCTCGAAGTTAACCCGCTCATGGGCCGCGTGCTGGTCAATAAGAATGATACCATCCGGATCCTCGCATACTAGATAAAGCTTTCCTACCTGTCCGAGGAACTTGAGGCTTGAATAAAAGCCTTCAGAGAACATATCTTCTCCTGGGGGCCCTGGAGATTTCTCGGATATAGGGAACTCACCGTCGTGAGAACGCGGAGATCCCTGCGACTCAGGCTTGTGAGCGGCCTGGGTGAAAGCTGCTTTTGCCGAAGGCACTGCGGTGGAATAGCCCCTGTTCCGAGAGAGTCCAGGATCTTTCTGCCCCTCGTAGAAATCTTCAAGGGCCTTCTGGGTTCTTTCCCTGTGGCCCTTCATCCAAGGAGCATCGGCAAGCATACCTCCTATCGCGCGACGAATGCTCTGGCCAACTTCGTACTGGTTCTCGAACATCACCTCGTTTTTGGTCGGATGTACGTTCACGTCTACCAAAGCGGGATCTCTTTCAATAAAAATCGCCCCTTGAGGATATTTCCCCTTTTCAACCATCCTTCCGTAGCAATCCATTATAATCCTGTTTATAAAACGGTCCCTCACAGGTCTTGCATTTACGTAAGTAAAGAGCCTGCGCATCGAGGAGCGTGGATCAAGAGGACTTCCCAGGAGGCCGCGCAGCACCAGTGTCTCGTCTTCAAAATCTACAGGGTAAAGCGACGTGCCGGGAATTATCTGAGCTACCCGCTGCGCAAGCGAGTCGCTTGCGCCGTAGCGATGGATGGTTCTTCCATCCGAGGAAACCTCAAAAGACACCCCAGGTCGTGAAAGGGCCTCGCGCTGGATCGCCTCAAGAACTCTGCCAAGCTCGGTCTCCGGCCTTTTCAGGAACTTAAGCCGCGGGGGCGTGTTGAAAAACAGGTTCTTAACCTCAACTGAGGAACCCACGGGAGACCCTGCGTCCTTTATCTTCCTTACGACCCCGCCTTCAATGTAGATTTCGGTACCGGATTTCGACCCCTCGAAGGCGGTTATCATCCTGAACCTTGAAACGCTGGCTATGCTCGGAAGAGCCTCACCGCGAAAACCGAGAGTCCCTATCGAGAAAAGATCGTCAATGTCCCTTATCTTGCTCGTGGCGTGACGTTCAATACTCATGAGGGCATCGTCACGGGACATTCCGTGGCCGTTATCAACCACCCTCACAAGCCGTTTGCCTCCGGCTTCGAGGTGTATGGATATTCTGGTCGCACCGGCGTCAATTGAGTTCTCAACAAGTTCTTTTACTACGGAAGCCGGTCTTTCGACTATTTCTCCGGCGGCTATCTTAGAGACAAGGACATCAGGAAGTGTTCTGATTTTAGCCATTAATACCTTAGAAAAGCTTAAGCAGAATGAAGAGGATGAGTATGGCCAGGGGCAGGATGACCGCGGCAACCGAAAAAAAGGAAAAAGCCGAGAGGGTTTTCTTCGGATGCGTCCCGAAAACGTCCCGTGACTGTTCTTCCACTACGCCAAAATATCTTTTAAACATCTTCAATCTTCCCCGGATGGCGTTTGGGGCGTCTTCTCCGCTCTCGCCCTGTTAAGCAATTTAACCAGAGATTCGACCGAGACCGCCGGAAGAGTTACCAGCTCGACCGTTCCCCTTGAGCAAAGGTCAACCGAGACCTTCCCTATGGTTTCGTTATCGGGTGCCTCCACTATGTTTACAAAATCGTATCTGCCCAGAGTCGCATACTGCTCGATAACCCTGACGCCTATGTCCTCAAGCTCCTTGTCGACTTCCTTTATTCTCCCGGGCCGTTCCTTAACGGTTTTTCTGCCCTCGGGAGTAAGCCTGCTGAGTAATATGTAAATTGCCATTAAAAGAACCCGCTGTTTCTATGAGTTGCGTCGGATCGTACACCGAAAAAACCGTCGGTTGCCGGCCTGACTATCCTAGATTTATAACTTTTCTATAATATATCTCAAGGGAAAAAGCCCTCTTCCGGAGCTTCCATAACAAGAACTCTCCGGTATACTATTAAAGAGTTTCTTAGGCCCTGATGAAAAGCATAATTCCCGTCGCTACAGTAGCAGTTCTCCTTCTGTTTCTTTTCTCTCCGCAAGCGGAGGTCGCTTATGCGCAGCCAAATCCACGGGAAGATCTAACAGTAACGGACTACTCATGGAAATCCTACGGAGTGGGGCGCATTGCAACGCTTGGAGAAATAACCATAGCAAACTCCGGCAAAACCAGCTACAAGAATATCAAAATCAGGGTTGACCTGTTTACGAGAAACGGCAAGCTCCTGGGCTCGCTTCAAGCAAAGATACCCGAGGAACTGCCCGCAGGAAGCCAAAAAACCTTCTCCAATCTGGACCTGGGATTCATGAACTCGGACCTTGAAGACTCCGAAGCGATGGTGACCGGCGCCGAGGTATCGGGAAATTCTTCGTCCGCAGGCGCTGAGAACGTGATCTTCGTAAAGAACTGGGATTTTGAAGGCGCGAGTTTCGGAACGGAGGGTTTCATAACGAGAATCACCCTTGAGAACACAGGAAAAACCCACTTTAAGAACATGAAGTTACTTTTAACGGAAAAAGACGGCGGAACCGGAGCAGGGAACACTCATCTGTCCTCGGTGACTATACACGACGTACTCCCCGCCGGAGAGGAAAGAACTTTTACGGGGATAAACGTCGGTTTCTCGAGTCCGAAAGCTGTCGAAAGATCTATAGCCGTCTCTGGAGCCGAGATAATAACGACAAAGGAACTCAATTACATCCTTTCCGGCGGGGGAAGTCTTGGGGAGAAGATAAAGGAGAAAATCAGCTCCGTCAGCATATTCAGGAAAAAAGACGGGGAGAAAAAAGCCGAACCGCCCCAACAGGCGCCGTCCTCGGATGAATCCGAAAGCTCTTACGGCGGAGAAACCGAAAGCGTCTCTCCTCCGGCCAGCTCGGTCGGCTCTGCCGGTTCGGCTGCAGACGAGGACACGGAATTTTCCCAAAAACAGCCCAGAGAAGCTTTCCCCAAACACGATATAGTAATAAGGGAGTTTGAATGGGGAAGCGGAATCCCCGGGGCGACCGCAACGCTCAGCAAGCTAGTCATCGAGAACATAAGCGATATCACTTACGAAAAAATAGAGCTTGAAATAGAGTTTTTCAAATCCTCGAACACCCCTTCCGGATCAAACCGCTTCAAGATAAAAGAAGTCCTAGCTCCGAAACAGGTGATGTGGCTCAGGAATGTTCAGGTCGGATTTATAAGCAAGCTCCCCGACCCGAATCATATAAAACTCAGAGTGATAAAAGCAAAAGCGATCATGTAGATGATCTTAAAGCTTGTGCGGGGATTGGAAGGGATTAAAACTCCGGGGATTTTCTCTTAGTTTCCAACTAGTTCTAGGGACTGTTTTATCGTTTCGACCAGCTTGTCTCTGAACTGCTCTATTCCTTCAAAGGGAACAACTATGCTTGACCTGCCGCCGCTTAGTTCAGTGATCCTAAGGTACTGACCCTTGTGGTTTTCCTTGACATCAAAGAAAAACCTTTTGGATTCAATATCAACGTGGTTACTTACATGCTCCTTTTCTGTCCTTTCTTCCATCTGATCCTGCCTCCTAGAAAAATTTATTGGAACAATTATTGAGGCATGACTATAACCCCTGAAAAGTAAAAAGCAAACTATTCTTTTATAGCCCCGAAAATACAGATATATTCAGGTAGTAAACCCCCGAAAATGGCAAGAATAAAAATAGATCTACCGAGCAGATTCGTCTTTTCAACGCAAATTCCGATAAGAATAGACGACATAAATTACGGTTCTCATCTTGGACACGACTCGGTGTTAACTCTGGCGCACGAGGCTCGTGTAAGGTTCCTCGCAACACACGGCTACACCGAAGCCGATATAGAGGGAGTGGGAATTATAATGGGAGACGTCGGAATCACCTACAGCTCGGAGGCATTTTACGGAGACGTAATGGAAATAAGCATCGGCATCGGCGAGTATGGCAACCATTTTCTCGAGCTTATCTACGCACTTGTGAATAAGAAAAGCGGCAAGGAGATCGCCAAGGTTAAAACCTCTCTCGTATTCTTTGACTACAAAGAGAGAAAAACCGCGCGGATGCCGGAGGAATTCCGAAGGAAAATCATCCGCGGAGAGTAATCGTTTGGAGTACTCCGCTACTGTTCATTTTTTGGAGCGTAGCCGATGTAAATCGTGTTTTTACGTTTCTTTACCAGAAAAAGATACTGCTTTCCGGGTTCCAGGCCGCTTATGATCTTGTTGTAATCTCCTAGGTTCGCCACAGGGTTTTTGTCAACCTCCAGTATCACGTCCCCGGGACGAAATCCCGCCTCCCAGGCGGAACTTCCACGTTCCACATTCGTAACCAGCACTCCGGCTTTATCCTCAACGCCGAACCGCGCGGCGATATCCGGGTTAATATCGCTTAATTCAATATCTTCGTCCTGCCGGGACTCCGCAGGAGTCTTTTCATCCGGCATTTTGCCGAGAACAACGGAAATCTCCTTGAGTTTGCCGTCGCGGAGAATCGTGATTTTAGAGGAAGTACCCGGAGATTTCATTCCCACGAGTTTGGATAAAGACGTAAACTCCCTTATAGGTTCTCCGTCAAACTTCACTACCACGTCTCCCCTCCGCAGGCCCGCTTTCTCCGCGGGGCTTTCCGGGCTTATATCGGATATAAGAGCCCCGTCGGTGCTCTCGTGTCCCATGCTCTCGGCTATCTCCTGCGTTATAGGCTGAATAACGACTCCCAGCCATCCCCTGACCACCTTGCCTTTTTCCATGAGCTGGGATATGATCCCCTTGGCCATATTGGTTGGGATAGAAAAACCTATTCCCTGACCCCTTGCCGCTATCGCGGTGTTAACACCGACCACATCCCCTCCGAGGTTAAAGAGCGGGCCTCCGCTGTTTCCGGGGTTAAGGGACGCGTCGGTCTGAATGAAATCATCGTAGGCCCCGAGACCCAGAGACCTCCCCTTGGCGCTTACTATTCCAACTGTTACGGTGTAGCCAAGTCCGAAGGGGTTTCCGACCGCCATAACCCAGTCGCCGATTCTAAGTTTGTCCGAATCTCCGAAAACAACGGGCTTCAGCTTTTTTTCAGGCTTTATCTTAAGGACCGCAAGATCCGTTTTTGCGTCCTGCCCCACAATCTCGGCCGTATACCTCGATCCGTCGTAGAGAACGACCTGTATATCTTCTGCTCTGCTGATTACGTGGTTGTTGGTAACTATGTAGCCGTCCTTGCTGACTACGAACCCGGAGCCCAAGCCCTTCTGTCTGAACTCCCGTTCCCGGTCGTTCGGAAAAAATCTCTTGAAAAACTCCTCGAAAGGGTCTCCTTCGCCGAAATCAGGAAACGCCTTGCCCCGCTTTACGACACTCGTGGTGCTTATGTTCACAACAGAATGTTTCTGTTTCTCGACGAGACCCGCCAGAGAGGGAAATTTTTCAGAAGAACCGGGAGAAGAAAGAAGTTCCGGCACGTCTTCGCTCAACAGTGATTCAGAGCTTTCTTCGTCTTCCTCTACTTTAGCGCACGAAAGGGAACCCGCAAGCAAAAAACAGGCGACAAAAAACAAGAAAACGGTTTTTTTCATAGTTAAAGCCTCCAGCTTCATTCGAGCATTCCGACTATTTTATCGGCAACTTCAGAAATGCTAATATCATCCGTAAAAACGACATGGGGGGAGAGTTCGTAAATATCCTTTCTTCTCATAAAAAGCTCGTGAAACTCGACGCGAGGGTCCTTGACGTCAAGAAGTGGTCTTCCCTTTTTGCTCCTCACCCTGTTCCAAAGAGTATCGATATCCGCCCGCAGATAGAAAACCTCACCTGATGCCTCCATTATCTCGCGATTCTGCTGTCGCAGAACTGCTCCTCCCCCGGTTGAGATCACAGCCGGGGGTGTTTTCCGCGAAAGAGCGGCGAGCATCTCTGTTTCCTTCCGTCTGAAACTTTCCTCTCCCTCCGCTTCAAAAATCTCGGTCACGGAAGTGCCTTCGGCCCGTTCCACTTCACTGTCAAGATCATAAAAATCCATTCGCAGTTTTCTGGAAAGATCCCTGCCGACGCTTGTTTTGCCCGCTCCCATAAACCCCGTAAGAAAAATATGTCCTTTCTCGCTCAAATCAACCTACAATTTTCTTCCGACGGGAGAACCCTCTGCGGGGGCGTCTTTGCCGGAGAGCATTTTCTCAACATACTTGCCTATTATGTCGCACTCTATGTTAACTTCTCTCCCTCTGCGAAATTCGGAAAAAGTAGTCTCCCGAAGCGTGTAGGGAATTATGTTTACCGAAAACTGAGTGTCCTTTACCGAATTGACGGTGAGGCTTACGCCGTCAACGGCGACCGATCCTTTTTCGACCACATATTTCGCAAGCGATGCGGGAATCGAGAAAGAAAAAACCTTGGATTCTCCCACGGGAGTAACGGACTGAACTGCCCCGACTCCGTCCACATGGCCCGTGACAATATGCCCGCCCAGCCTGTCTCCGACCCGAAGAGATCTCTCGAGATTCACTCCGCTTCCCGTCCGGAGGCCGGAGAGGTTCGTTCTGGAAAGGGTTTCGTGGGATGCGTCAACGGAAAAACTGCTGTCTCCGGCGGAAACTACTGTAAGGCATACGCCGTTCACGGCCACGCTTTCTCCCAGATCCAGTTTCCCGGCATCGATCTTCCTAACCCCGATTCTTAAAACAATGCCCTTTTCTTTTTTCTCAAGCGCCTGGACCGCTCCAATATCTTCAACTATACCGCTAAACATCTAACTCTCCTTGCTCCGTCCCACGACTCCGGAAATCAGGATCGAAATCGCCCCGACAGTAATCGCAGAGTCAGCCACGTTAAAAGGAGGCCAGAGCAGGCCCGGGTTCCCCGGCCAGTAAACCGCAATAAAATCGGTCACGTATCCGTAGGTAAACCTGTCTATTGAGTTTCCGATAGCTCCTCCCAGCACAAAAGCAAGCGCATATCGAAAAACCCTCTGCTCTTCTTCAAGTCCGCGAAGAAAGAAGAAAATCGCGACCAGCACCAAAATGAAAATAACTATATAGAAGTAAAGTCTTAGATCTTCTGACATGTTTCTTAACATGCCAAACGCGATTCCCGGATTTCGCAAATGCGTTATATCGAACCACGAAAACACGTTTATCCTCGAAAGAAACGGCACGTGGGCCTTAACGAGCCACTTGGTCAGCTGATCAAGGAATACTATCAGAAAAGATATAACAAATACGCCCAGATAATTTCTCATGAGAAGAATAAGAAATTCCGACCCCCGAAAGAAAATCCCGCAAACCCCGGCAGATGGCTAAACCTTATTCCAGCCGAAACTCTACCGGAACCTTGACCCAGCTTGCAACCGCCTTGAAGCCTTTTTGCGCCGGAACGAATTTCCACTTTTTTACAGCCTTCAAAGCGGCATTATCAAGAACCTTGTGGCCGGAAGACTTGAAGATGTTTATTTCATCGGGCCTCCCGTTCGGAAGCACACGCACATTAAGTATCACGCTGCCCTCGTAACCGCGTCTTATGGCAACCGTGGGATAGCTAGGTCTGGGGGTAAAACCGTAAGACGGCCTCGCGGTGGCAGAGCTCTCTTCGAACTGCTCCTCCTCCGGGGCGGATTCTTCTTTCTTTTTAAATGCCAGGGAGTCATCCCGCTTCTTCACCTTCTCTACAACTTTTTCTTTCTTCTTCTCAGCAACCTTTTTTTTCTTTACGACTTTTTTTGCGGGCGCGGGTTTTTTGAACTCATAAGCCCTCAGGGAAACCTCTATGTGGTCGCCGTACACGGGAACGCTCTTCTGCACGACAATGTGCCCCCAAGCAAAAGATATAAGAACATGGAAGACAATTGAAAACAGTATGAATCTCTTGAGATTGTCAACCGGCCTGAACATACCAAAAGATTATTCTATATCAAGAATAAGAAATTCCGACCCCCGAAAGAAAATCCCGCAAACCCCGGCAGATGGCTAAGCCTCATTCCAGCCGAAACTCTACCGGAACCTTGACCCAGCTTGCAACCGCCTTGAAGCCTTTTTGCGCCGGAACGAATTTCCACTTTTTTACAGCCTTCAAAGCGGCATTATCAAGAACCTTGTGGCCGGAAGACTTGAAGATGTTTATTTCATCGGGCCTCCCGTTCGGAAGCACACGCACATTAAGTATCACGCTGCCCTCGTAACCGCGTCTTATGGCAACCGTGGGATAGCTAGGTCTGGGGGTAAAACCGTAAGACGGCCTCGCGGTGGCAGAGCTCTCTTCGAACTGCTCCTCCTCCGGGGCGGATTCTTCTTTCTTTTTAAATGCCAGGGAGTCATCCCGCTTCTTCACCTTCTCTACAACTTTTTCTTTCTTCTTCTCAGCAACCTTTTTTTTCTTTACGACTTTTTTTGCGGGCGCGGGTTTTTTGAACTCATAAGCCCTCAGGGAAACCTCTATGTGGTCGCCGTACACGGGAACGCTCTTCTGCACGACAATGTGCCCCCAAGCAAAAGATATAAGAACATGGAAGACAATTGAAAACAGTATGAATCTCTTGAGATTGTCAACCGGCCTGAACATACCAAAAGATTATTCTATATCAAGAATAAGAAATTCCTTAATTCCTCCGGGAGCCCTGACCTGTATCTCGTCATCGACTCTTTTTCCGATAAGCGCGCTGCCGACCGGAGAGGTAACGGATATAAAGCCATTTTCAGGCTCGGATTCATCCTCTCCCACAAGCTTGTACTTTTTTACGTCCCCGGAATCAATATCCTCCACCGTAACCGTAAGACCGAAAACCACCCTGTCCCGGGCAGTGATTTTCTCGGGATCAATTACTTCCGCGCGGCCAAGGCGGTCTTCTAATTCCTGTATCCTTCCCTCTATGAACGACTGTTTCTGCTTGGCGGTCTCGTACTCGGCGTTTTCGGAAAGATCCCCCAGGGATCTCGCATACTCTATAAGCCTGATTACTTCCTGTCTTTCGACGGTCTTTAATCTGTGAAGTTCATCCCGAAGCTTTTTCCATCCATCGGGAGTAATTAGAACTCTCTGGACACTCATTAATATCTCCTCCTCGCTTCAACCATACCCCAGCCGGGTTAATAATAGGTTTGCAAAGCCCTTACATCGAGACCAATTCTCCCCAAGGCCTCAACAGCACCGATTCCGGCGGCAGCGCCGGCAAGAGTGGTGAAATAAGGAACGTTGTTTACAAGTGCGGTCCTTCTTATCGAATATGACTGCGCGATCTCCTTTTTCCCGAAAGTGGTATTTATAACCAACTGCACCTCTCCATTTTTAAGGTGATCGACTATGTGGGGACGGCCCTGCTTAACCTTGTTCACCGTTCGGGAAAATATACCATTTTTATTAAGAAATTCAGATGTGCCCCCGGTAGCTATTATATCAAAACCGGTATGGCTCAACCTCTGGGCTATATCAAGCATCTTGTCGGACTTGTCCTCGTCTTTTACGCTTATGAAGGCCACCCCGCCGGAGGGAAGGCTGTTGCCGGCCGCAATCTGGGATTTGGCAAACGCCTGGTCAAGGTCGGGAGCGATTCCCATGACCTCGCCGGTGGATTTCATTTCCGGGCCCAGAATCGTATCAACCTCCGGGAATTTGACGAAAGGAAAGACCGACTCCTTTACACAATAGTGCCCCGGGACGATCTCCTCCGTGTAGCCGAGTTCCTCAAGAGATTTTCCGGTCATCACCTTGGTCCCTATCTTGGCCAGCTGAACCCCTATGGCCTTGCTCACGAAAGGAACGGTGCGACTCGCTCTGGGGTTTACCTCAATTATGTAAACCTTTCGGTCTTTTACGGCGAACTGGATGTTAACAAGCCCTCTTACATCCAGAGAAAGTGCGAGTTTTTCCGTCTGGGATTTTATTTCCTCCACAATTTCAGGTTCCATTGAAAACGGGGGCAGAATCGCCGCGCTGTCTCCGGAATGAACCCCCGCTTCCTCGATGTGCTCGAGCACCCCGCCCACAACAACGGTTTTCCCGTCGCAAACAGCATCCACGTCGACTTCCTTTGCGTCCTTGAGAAACTTGTCTATCAATATGGGGTGGTTGGGCGAAACGCTTGCGGCTTCCCGTATGTAAGTACGGAGAGATTCCTCGTCGTAAACTATCTCCATGGCGCGACCGCCCAGAACGTAAGACGGGCGGACCATGACCGGATATCCTATTTCGCGGGCTATGCCAATGGCTTCCCCCTCGCTTCTCGCGGTATCGCTTTGGGGCTGGAGGAGCCCCAGATCCAAAACGAGCTTTCTGAACCTGTCTCTGTCCTCGGCAAGGTCTATGCTCTCTGGGGAAGTCCCTATTATTTTTACCCCCTCCTCCTCAAGCGCTAGGGCTAGGCGAAGCGGGGTCTGGCCTCCAAGGTGAACTATGACTCCCCATGGGTCCTCCCTTCTTATAAGAGCCAAGGTGTCTTCTAGCGTAAGCGGCTCGAAATAAAGCCTGTCCGAGGTATCGTAATCCGTGCTCACGGTCTCGGGATTGCAGTTAACCATAACGGCCTCGTACCCTTCTTCCCGGAGCGCAAAAGACGCGTGCACGCAGCAGTAGTCAAACTCTATGCCCTGGCCTATGCGATTCGGTCCCCCGCCGAGTATCACAACTTTTTTCCTGTTCGTGGGAAGCGCTTCGCTTTCGCTCTCAAAAGTCGAGTAGAGATAAGGGGTGTAAGCTTCGAATTCGGCGGCGCAGGTATCAACCATCTTAAAAGCAGGCTCAATTCCCTCGCGCAGGCGGAAACCCCTTACTTCCCCCTCTTTCATGGAAAGAATATTTGCGATCTCAATGTCGGAAAAACCGTGGCGTTTAGCCTGGAGTATGGTCTCGCGGTTAAGCCCGTCCTTTGCGATCTCCGATTCGAAATCAACAATCTGCTTTATATTTTGAAGAAACCACGGATCTACGTGAGAAATCGAGTAGACTTCTTCCAAGTCCAAACCCAGACGAAACGCGTCGGCTATGGACCAGAGCCGCCGGGGAGAGGGAACTCTGAGTTCTTCCCTCACCTCTTCGGGGTCATCGGACACCTTCTCGAAACCGTAGGAATCTATCTCAAGAGATCTCATCGCCTTCTGCAGGGACTCCTTGAAAGTCCTTCCGATGGACATGGCTTCCCCCACGGATTTCATCTGCGTGGTGAGAGTCGGGCTCGTCTGCGGAAACTTCTCAAACGCGAATCTCGGTATTTTCACCACAACGTAATCTATTGTCGGTTCAAAAGACGCTGGTGTGTACTTCGTTATATCGTTTGAGATCTCATCGAGCGAATAGCCGATCGCAAGCTTTGCGGCTATCTTGGCAATTGGAAACCCGGTGGCTTTTGAGGCAAGCGCCGAGCTTCGCGAAACCCTCGGATTCATCTCTATTACCATCATCCGCCCGTCCTTGGGATTAACGGCGAACTGGATGTTAGAGCCGCCGGTTTCAACGCCGATTTCCCTTATTATCGCTATGGACGCGTCGCGCATATGCTGATATTCCTTGTCGGTAAGGGTCTGCGCAGGGGCTACGGTTATGCTGTCTCCCGTGTGGACACCCATGGCATCGAAATTCTCTATGGAGCAGATTATGACGACGTTATCCATGTGGTCCCGCATCACCTCGTACTCAAATTCCTTCCATCCCACTATGGACTCCTCTATGAGTATCTCGCTTGCCGGAGAACTTTCGATTCCCGCCCTGGCGAATTCCTGAAATTCCTCCCTGTTGTACGCAACGCTTCCGCCGGTTCCTCCAAGGGTAAAAGAAGGCCGTATGATGACCGGAAACCCTATTTCCTCCACGACATCCCAGGCCTCTTTCATGTTATGAGCGATGCCGCTTTTCGGCACCTCAAGACCTATGTCTGCTATGGCCTTTTTAAAAAGATCCCTGTTCTCAGCTTTTTTTATCGCAGGTACTTTTGCCCCTATGAGTTCCACATTGTGGCGCTCGAGCACGCCCGACTCGGCAAGCGAAATGGCAAGGTTAAGAGCCGTCTGTCCTCCTATAGTGGGCAGAAGGGCTTCGGGCTTTTCCTTCTCTATTATTTTTTCCAGTATTTCGGGAACGAGCGGTTCCACGTAAGTCCTGTCAGCAAAGTCCGGGTCGGTCATTATGGTGGCCGGATTGCTGTTTACCAGAACCACCCTGTAGCCCTCTTCTTTCAGGACTTTGCACGCCTGGGTACCTGAATAGTCAAACTCGCAGGCCTGTCCTATTACTATCGGACCGGAGCCGATAACCATTATGGTTTTTATGTCAGTTCGCTTGGGCATGGACCGGAAAATCTTGCAACGGGTTGCAAATATATACTTAATAACGCGTCGGCAGGCAATACGGAGAGGCCGCAGCTTCCCGCATAGAATTTGCGTCGCCGCCTTGATGGTCGAGCTAGCTAGGGTACGTACACCAAGTTTTCAGTATAAAGCTTGGCGATGTCAGTCGCATTCACGAGTCATAGACCGTTAAAACACAAGATCGAACTACTGAAACGGAAAGAACTCTTATGCAGTCAGGATGTCAGGAATTTTCTTCTGCTACACAACTGCTCGAAATAACAAGGAGATCAAATTATCATGACTAGTACAGCCCTTATTCCGTGCCGCTTCGCCTCAGCGCATACCGCATTGCGCCGAGCGTCTTCTTCTAAGCAAGACCATGGCAAACAGAACCAAAGCACCCAAGGAAAACACTGACACCCCTTTGCCGATACCTCCTACCCCACAGCCTCCCCCGCTATCAACCCGGTACCCAGAACCCACAAGATATACATCTGAAGAGTCACTTCCCCCGGCGCTTATCTCCACCTTTTCCGCGTAACCTCTCATGAGCTCACTCCCTTCCATGTATTCCACAACACTCACTCCCGCACCCTCTATAATATCCTTGTACTTTACGTATTCGTCCTTCTGCTCCCTCTCCCTGTCTCCCCCATGAAATATCACCCTGCCGTTCTCCTCAAGTATGTAGACACTGACCTCACCCTCTCTCCACTCTCCTTCGCCCCTCAGTATCCCGCGCAGCTCCGCAGGGTCGATATCTGTGTCCTCAATCCCTTCCTTAACGGCTCTTCCCGCTTCCTCAACAAACTCTGTGAGGTCTTCATCCCTATCCACATCAGAAGCTTCCGTCATAGGTCCGTCAATCTCCCCGCTGAAAGCCTCCCCCTCGGGACTTCCATAGGAACCCCCAAGCAGAACAAATTCCCCACTTCCCTGCACCAGAGGAATCTGAGAAGCCGTAAACCGATGCGCGTAACCGTTTTTCTTTCCCTCGTACTCAATGAAGCACCCCTGCTTGCTCTTAAGCACAGATTCCCCTCCCTCGCACGAAACGGCCTCGGACCAGTCAAGGTCTTCTGTCTCCCTGTCTTCGGCGTTAAAGTACACTCCGCCTCCCGCGGTGAGAAGAACAAGGTGAGTGGAACCGTCTCTCCAGCTACCCCCGTCTTCCCTGAAACTCTCAAGCAGTTCGAGCGTATCCCCGAAGGTATCCGAATCCGCAATTGCCCGCGCCGCGCACTCGACAAACATCCTGAGACTGTCTTCATCTTCATCTTTCACGTTGGAAACAGAACATTTTTCTGCGATAACCGTGATGGTGAAAGTCAAGCTTGCCGTGTCGTTGTCTCTGTCCGATACCGTGTAAGTATAGGTGGTTTCCCCCTGCGCAGCGGTCGGCGTTCCCCACAGCGTCCGCGTCCAGGAGCTAAAGTTTACTCCAGTCGGCGGGGACGGTGAAATCGAATACCTAAGCGCGCCATCTCCTCCGCTGGCCGCAGGCAGCGTCACCGCGGTCATTACCGTGTTCTGCGTCAGGCTCAGATTGGCGATGGACGCGTTGCTCGCAAACGCCGGCGCAGTGTCCGGCGGCGGCGCAACGGCGATAGTGAATGTGATCGTGTCTTTGTCGGTGGAGTCGGTGTTGTTGTCCGCGTCAGATACCGTGTAGGTATATTCCACGCTCGCCGAAGTCCCGGTCGGGGTGCCCGAGAGCACCCGCGTGGTGGTATTGAACCTCAACCCCGTCGGCAGGGCCGGTGAAATCGAATAGCTGAGCGTGCCGTTTCCTCCGGTGGCTGCGGGCAGCGTCACCGTCATCGCCGAGTTCTGCGTCAGGCTCAGATTGGCAATGGACGCATCGTCCGCAAACACCGGCGCAGTGTCCTGCGCCGCCGCGACAACGATTGTGAAAGTCAGCGTGTCCTCGTCGGTATTGGCGGTATTGTCGTCTACGTCAGACACCGTGTAGGTATAGGTTGCGCTCGCCGATGCCCCCGTCGGGGTGCCAGAGAGCACCCGCGTGCCGACGTTGAAGGAGAGCCCCGCCGGCAGGGCCGGTGAAATCGAATAGCTGAGGGTGCCGTTTCCTCCGGTGGCCGCAGGCAGCGTCACCGCGGGCAGCGTCACCCACTGTGTCAGGCTCTGATTGGCGATGGACGCGTTGCTCGCAAACGCCGGCGCAGTGTCCGGCGCCGCCACGACAGTGATTTTGAAAGTCAGGGTTATCCCGTCGCCGTCTTTGTCCGCCACCGTGTAGGGGTATTCGGTCTCTGGTTTCGCAACGCTCGGCGCTCCAAACAGCGTCATCGAGGAGTCTTGGTTGAGGTGAAATCCACCCCGGTCGGCCAGGAGGGCGTGTTGCCGTAGCTGTATGGGAAGTTTCCTCCGATGGGCCTAGGCAGTGTCAGCGAGATTGTCTCCCACTGCGTCCAGATCTGGTCAGGAATAGAGGCGTTCTCGGGAAACGACGGTTCGGTATCCGCCTCCACTTGATTTTGAAGGTCAGTCTTGCCGTGGCGTTATCTGCGTCCGTCACCGTGTAGGTGTAGGTCGCGCTCGGCGATGCCCCCGTCGGGGTGCCTGAGAGCACCCGCGTGGTGGCATCGAAACTCAACCCCGCCGGCAGGGCCGGTGAAATCGAATAGGTAAGCGTGCCGTTTCCTCCGGTGGCCTCAGGCAGCGTCACCGAATCCATCGCCCAGTTCTGCACCAACCTCTCATTGCCAATGGACGCGTTGTTCGCAAAGGCAGGATTAGCCGCTGTTGCCTGATAGGGCATCCAGGCAACCAGGCAGAACAAGATCAGAAGGCTTCTTGCAAAATTGCCCAAAGCTCTGATGAGTGTGCCGTCAGGTTTGCGTATCGGCCCAAGCTTAATCGTTTTTCGACACACAAAACGGCAATTAGAAAAAACTGTTTGCATTATAATTGAGTGATTGCGATATATTACAACCGCATATGGATGAAGTTACGACCCTCCATCCTAACACAAACCAGCTTGAATTTCTACCCTTCTAAGGGTTTTTGAGGCATTTGCGCTGTAGGGTCTTCTGGGGTTCAGGTTTCCGTAACGGGCACAGGGCCAGCGCGGCATTGCGGCAATCCGACGGTCATCTTAAGCGCTACAGGCACAATACGGTACTGATCCCCACGGAATCACCGCTCCTGAGCAACCACAGGACGCACCAATCCCCCCAGAGTTAATTACGATTTAAATTGTTTTGCCGAATCAAGCGAATGCTTCACCGACCACCGCGACGCCCGTTATACAATCCACTCCCTGTTCTCCATCCCCCCGAATTAGCAGCACTTTATCCGGGAAAAACTCCTGTCCAGAGCGATTCCAGATGAAATACAGAAACTGATCCCTGAAAATCCTTCCCTCTTCTATCTTTGTGAGAAATCCTGGATGATCCGGATATATCATCACTGGTCGTAGCCCACATGCCCTCATACCACATTACCTTCAACCCTGAAGCACTATCCATTAAAGCCTAATCCGGACGCTCAACGTATATCTCTTTCCCCTTATCCACAAATTCTCTGGCCTTGGAATCAAGCCCTTCCTGAACGGCGTCCATTTCCGAGAGACCATGTTCTTTTGCGTAATCCCTTATATCCTGCGTGATTTTCATCGAGCAGAATTTGGGACCGCACATGGAGCAGAAATGCGCAACCTTGGCCCCTTCGGCAGGGAGGGTCTCATCGTGAAACTCGCGCGCCGTATCCGGATCAAGAGAAAGATTGAACTGATCATTCCACCGGAATTCAAACCTGGCCTTGCTCAGCACGTTGTCGCGAAGCTGCGCAGTGGGATGGCCCTTTGCAAGATCAGCCGCGTGCGCGGCGATCTTGTAGGTTATAACCCCGTCCTTAACGTCCTTTTTATTGGGAAGGCCGAGATGCTCCTTCGGTGTGACGTAACAGAGCATCGCGGTTCCGTACCAGCCTATCATCGCCGCCCCTATGGCAGAAGTTATGTGGTCGTAACCGGGTGCTACATCGGTAGTCAGGGGCCCAAGAGTGTAGAAGGGAGCTTCTCCGCATATTTCAAGCTGCTTGGTCACGTTCTCCCTTATCATCTGCATGGGAATGTGCCCCGGACCTTCTATCATAACCTGAACGTCGTGCTTCCAGGCTATCTGGGTAAGTTCCCCCAGGGTGTCAAGCTCGGCGAACTGCGCGGCGTCGTTCGCATCGGCTATGGAACCCGGCCGCAGGCCGTCGCCAAGAGAAAACGCTATGTCGTAAGCCTTCATTATCTCGCAGATCTCTTCGAAATTGGTGTAGAGAAAGCTCTCTTTGTGATGCGCAAGACACCACTTAGCCATTATCGATCCGCCCCTTGAAACTATCCCGGTAACCCTGTCCACGGTAAGCGGGATGTAGCGAAGGAGCACTCCCGCGTGTATGGTGAAGTAGTCAACCCCCTGCTCCGCCTGCTCTATAAGGGTATCCCTGAAAATTTCCCAGGTAAGTTCCTCCGGTTTTCCGTTAACCTTTTCAAGAGCCTGGTATATGGGAACGGTTCCCACGGGAACCGGGGAATTTCTTATTATCCACTCCCTGGTTTCGTGAATGTTGTCCCCGGTCGAGAGGTCCATTATGGTGTCGGCTCCCCACCGGCACGCCCAGACCGCTTTTTCGACCTCCTCCTCAATGCTTGAGGTAACGGCGGAGTTTCCGATGTTCGCGTTTATTTTCACGAGGAAATTACGCCCTATTATCATGGGTTCGCTTTCGGGATGGTTTATGTTGTTCGGAATTATGGCGCGCCCCGCGGCGACTTCCTCCCTGACAAACTCGGGGGTGATGCATCCGGTCTGAATGCGCGCGTCGAAATCTACTCCTTCGTGGTAAGCTCCGAGTTGTCCGTAGACATCCCCAAGCTCGTCGATTCTCTGGTTCTCCCTTATGGCGATATACTCCATCTCGGGCGTTATGATTCCCTTTTTCGCGTAGTGCATCTGGGTTACGTTTCGCAAGGGCGAGGCGCGAAGGGGCTTCCTTATGTTCCCGAAGGTTATCCCGTTTGCGCCCTCAAGCCTTTTTCTGGCGAATTCCGAGGAGAAATCGGGCAGTTCCGAGACATCTTCCCGTTCCCTTATCCACTTTTCACGAAGCGGCGGCAGGCCGCTGTGAACATCAATGTCGGCTTCGGGGTCCGTATAGGGACCGCTTGTGTCGTAAAGGGTTATCCTGAAGCGGTCAGCATCTGGAGCATCCGAGAGAAGATCGTCGGTTTCAACCTCTCTCATAGCCACTTTTATGTCGTGGATTCTCCCGTCCACATATATCTTTTTCGACTTAGGAAAAGGGTCTCTGGTTATCGCGGACCCGGTAGGTATTTTCTCTCTTTTCCGAGAAGAACTCATGAGTAAAGGCTCCCTGGCAAAGACGCTTCGGACATTGATTAGTTTAGGGGATTATAGGTTCCTTTACAAATATTTTGGATAACAAAAACGCCCCGGCAGTGCTATGGTCTGTCAGCGGGAAATCCTGTAAACGGCTCCCCTGAGGTCATCTGATACGAGCAGCGCTCCGTCGGGGGCGACCAGAACGTCAACCGGTCTTCCCCAAGCAGTCCCACCGCTCCCAAGCCAGCCGTGCGCAAACACATCGTATGAAGCCGCATTCCCCGATTCGTCAAGACGCACTGAGGTCACCCTGTAACCTGTGGGTACGCTTCTGTTCCACGAGCCGTGCTCCGCGATGAAAACCGCGCTTTTCCAGGATGCGGGGAACATGGAACCCGTATAGAACCGCATGCCGAGCGCCGCGACGTGTGCGGGAAGCTCCCACTGGGGAGGAGTAAATTCGTTGCAGCCGCGTTCCGAGCCGAACTGCGGGTCCCGGACATCCGCCCCGTGGCAGTAAGGAAAACCGAAATGAAGTCCGGCTTCCCCGGCACGGTTAAGTTCGTCCGGGGGGCTGTTATCATTAACTTGCTGGTCTCTGCTGATATTGTCCCTTCCGTTATCCGTAAACCAGAGCACACCAGATTCCGGATGCCAGTCAAAACCCACGGTGTTTCTCACTCCATGGGCGAAAACCTCAAGATTCGTTCCGTCGGGATTGACCCTGAGGATCGTCGCGTAGCGCTGGTCGTTCCTCTTGCAAACATTGCACGGCGCTCCTACCGGAACATAGAGCTTTCCGTCCGGTCCGAACCGGATGAACTTCCACCCATGATGCGTATCCCTGGGAAGCGTATCAATTACAACTACCGGATCAGGAGGAGATGAGAGACGACTTTCTATTCCGTCATAGCGAAGAACTCGGTTTATCTCCGCGACATAAAGGGCTCCGTCCCGAAATGCAACGCCGTTTGGAGTATTAAGATCATCCGCAATTATACGGACAGTTTCGGCGTAGTTGTCGCCGTCGGTATCGCTGAGGGCGTACACAGTTCTGGATCTAGTGCCGACAAACAATGTGCCATTGGTTCCAAGTGCAAGCGAGCGAGCGCCAGGCACCTGGCCTGAATAAAGGGAAATCGAAAAACCCTCGGGAAGAGATATGCGCGAGAGCATTGGGTCAACGGGAATCTCCGAAGGCGCAGGCTCCCCGGGAGTTTCAGCAGGCATCGATTCCGATAGAGCTTCAACACGCTCGTTCGGGACGGTTTTTTCCCCGCAGCCACAGGAGGAAACCAGAAAAAGAAAAAGAGATGGAATCAGCAACCTAAAGGTCTTCGGCATCACAAGCTCCTAAAATACAGCAAAGTGCTCACAGCGCACCGAATGTTAACCGGAACACGTTTGGATGGAAACCGGACAAAACCGAAAGCCCTTCCTCTGCACACCGTTCACTAAATCGAGTGCTTGGGTAAAGTTATTAACAGTTCATCAAAGAGGTTCGGTTTATGTCTTATCTCATTCTGGGTATTGAGACGTCATGCGACGAGACTTCCGCAGCGGTGGTAAGAGGCGGAGAACAGATGCTCTCAAACGTGGTTTCTTCGCAAATCGACGTTCATAACGCCTTCGGCGGGGTCGTCCCGGAGATAGCGTCACGCATGCACACGGAAATAATCCTCCAGGTAATCAATCAGGCATTCGAGACCGCCGAGACTTCAGCGGGGGAAGTGGATGCCATAGCGGTAACCCAGGGGCCCGGACTCATAGGCTCGCTCATGGTCGGAATTTCAACCGCGAAAGCACTTGCGTTCTCCCACGGAAAACCCCTTGTGGGAGTAAACCACCTTGAATCGCACATAGCGGTAGCGCATCTTGAAAACGAAATCGATTTTCCTTTTGTCGCACTCATAGTTTCCGGAGGGCACACGAATCTCTACATGGTAAGGGGGTTTCTTGACTTCGAACTGCTCGGAAGCACGAGAGACGATGCCGCGGGCGAGGCTTTTGACAAGGGAGCGAAGGCCCTCGGGCTCGGGTATCCCGGAGGAGTTGAAATAGACAGGCTTTCAAAAAACGGCGATCCCGACGCCATCAGTTTCCCAAGACCGTTTAACAATCAATCCCCTGATTTCAGTTTCAGCGGGCTTAAAACATCTCTTCTTAATCACATAAGGAAAAACCCGGTCGAAAGCGAAGAGAATCTATTTGACGTATGCGCCGGGTATCAGGAAGCCATAGTGGAAACCCTTATTGATAAAACGCTTAACGCCGCAAGGAAAAACGGAGTTGGAAGCGTTGTTTTAGCAGGCGGGGTAGCCTGCAACTCAAGGCTAAGACAGTTAAGCGAGGAGAAAATAAGAAGCGAAGGAATAAAGGTTTTCATCCCATCGCCTGCTCTTTGCACCGATAACGCAGCCATGATAGCCACGCTCGGCTACCACATGTACGCAGACAACAGGGTGTCTGGACTTGATATATCTCCTTATTCAACCGCTAGACGGAACCAGAAAAATCACGTTTCGTAATCGACAACAACTGCCTCTGTCGTTAGCTGCTGGACGATCTGTGCGACCCTTACGTGCTCAGGATGCTCCTTGTAGGTCTCAAGATCTTTCTTCGAGTCAAACTCGGAATAAAGAGCAATATCAAACGATGTGGGAAGCTCGTTGGAATTCCTGCCGATCTCTAGGCTCTTTATCTCAGGAATGGAATCTTTGAGTCCCTCGAGCTCATCCTTGATCCTGTCCATAATTTCATTCTTGCCCGCTCCTTCATCCGAATCCTTGATCTTCCACATCACCATGTGCTTTATCACTGCAAGTCTCCTTTGGAAAGGGTGTCGATAGTTCTCCTGAATAGGATAAATTATTTTTTGTGAAATTGCGAAAAAACCTCCATCCTATCCAGCAGCTATCCGGCTTTTGCTACAGAGTATATTATGCCGATAAAAGCAGATAACAGGATATCTGTGCTTGATATATCCCCTTGTTTAACAGCAAGGTGGAACTAGGAAAGTCACGTTTTGTATTCGACAAGAGCCACATCCGTTCTTATCTGCCGGATAAACTTCCCGACCTTCACGTGCTCGGGATGATTCAGGTAAACTTCGAAATCTTCCTTCGAGTCAAACTCAAAAGAGAGGGCTATATCGTAGGCGACGGGAAGCTCACTAAAACTCTTGCCAAGTTCCATAGTCTTTATCTCCGGAATGGCGCTTCTCAGTCCCTCTAATTCCTGTTCGAACTTGGCAATAAGCTCATCCTTGCTCATTCCTTCGTGCGAATCCTTCAGTTTCCACAGCACTATACGTTTTATCACCTGATTCTCCTTGGAAAATTTTCTGTAGTTTTTTCAAGCAGTGTAAATTGTTTTCAACAAAATTACGAAAATCCTCCATCTTCAAGACGGCTATCCGCCTTTTGCTACAAAGTATATTATGCCGATAAAAAAGGTATGATTTATTTTTATGCGGGAAAAAAAAGAGATATTCAGCGAACTTCCATTCCTTTCGAATTTCGAGAAAGACAAAACTGATTTCCTGCTTAAAATAGGCGAACTGGTAGAAGTACCTGAGCGCTACGTTCTCACCAAACAGTTCGAACCAAGCCATTCTTTCTATTTCCTCGTAGAGGGCCTGGTGAATTTCTCAATCAGTGTCGAAGACAGGACCGATGAATTCTCGGTAGGGAAAAGTGACGAGAAATTCACTCCCGTAGGCTGGTCGGGCTTTCGCTCTCCCAAACGCTACTACACAACGATTACATGCGAGAGGCCCTGCGTTCTGCTAAAGTGGAGTCACCAGAACCTTGAAAAATTCTTTGACCAGGAACCGCTTCTGGGACGCGAATTCCTGCTGTTCGTTCTCGGCAAAAGTATAAACCTTCTAACGCATGTAAGGACCGAGCTTGCAGAATACAACAACGTCAACTGGGACATTGAAACGGGGAAAACGGGCGGTTTTTCCCAGGAAGGAAAATACATATCCGTACCTAACCCGCTTCAGCTCCTGAGGCAATCTCCCTTTTTCGAGATTTTCCCCGACAAGACACTGCGCCAACTGGCAAAAGCGACCCAGAAAAAATACTATTTAAACAACGAGCCCATATTCAACCAAGGGGATATCTCCAAAGGAATAGACATACTGGCTTACGGAAAGTCAGCGCTGTGTTTCTCTCCCGACGGGGCGCAGGGAGGGATTGAGGAGTCCGCCGCGCTTCATCTGATTAATCTGCCCGGATATCTGGTCGGATGGATGGGCGCCGCTCCCTCCGGATCAAACGACGTTACTGCTGTTGCAAGCAGAAACTCGGTAATCTACCACATAAGCACCCGCAATCTTCATAAAATCCTGAATAATGAGCCCCGCTCGGCACTTGCACTTGCCAGAAGACTTTTGTGGCTGGTGTCAATACGGCTTCGAAATGCCCGAGCGGGGCTCATTTCGCAAAGATACGAACGGGAAATACTTGCTATAAGCAACCTTATTGAGCAGAACTCCATGCAGTTAAGCGTAAACTCCCCCATTCATAAACTTCCCCATCTGCTAAACAGCCCGCTTACGCTGGATGACGCTTTCCGGCTTCTGTTCAGACTGGAAAAAGAAGGGGAAAGTCTTGAGAGGGAGCTCTCGCGTCTCAGTCTCGATATTCTCGGAAAGATCTACAAGGAGTACAACTTTTTCGAGGGCCTAAAAAACGTCTATCAGTCCGTGACCGCCGCGCCCAAGTCGCTTTCTCCGAGCGAAATAAGAACCATGGCGGCCAAGCAGTTCGCGGGAGTGTTCAACAGCACTCCTTACGTAATCAGAGGCTGGGAGAACCTGCCGGATGAACCGGGGCACATCTTCATATACAACCATCTGCTGAACCATCCATATAACACCCTTCCAAACCATTTTCAGATTACGCTCGATTCCCACTTCATAAGCTCAATGGTTCTCTACGCCAAGTACGGCGAAGCCGGAATCCGGGTCGTACGCGTTCCAAGGGCGGAAGAATACGGACATGAATACTACTATGAAAGGCTCGGGCACATAAACGTCTACACCGATGAATCCGATCTCTCCAAGGGAACTTCCGAGCGGAGAAAAGCCTGGAGGAAAAAATTCTATGAAACAGCCAAGGATCACCTAAGAAAAGGACTTAACATAGTAATAAGTCCCGAGGGAACCAGCATGACGACGGAGGAATCGCCCGGCCCTTTCAAACTTGGCGCCTTTCTTCTGGCCGCGTCCGTTTCACCCGAACCGTATATCGTTCCCGTGGCCGTGGCAAACTTCGATAAAAGGATAAACCAGAACGTTTTCTCCCTAGTGATAAAAAAGCCCTTCAGGGTATCCGATTACGTAAAAAGCCCGGAGGAGAACAAAGACAGACTCTTTGAGTTTGTCAGGGAATACGGAAACGAGTACAGAGAATACGTGGAAGAGGCGGCGGGACTAGCAAGGCGGGCGGAATCCACCAAGATAAACTTAAAAACTTTCGAGCAGGTCGAAAAAGAGTTCCCGGTAATCGATAAAAATCTCTTCGAACAGGACGTAAGGATACTTGAGAGACGCCATGTCGGGAAAAAGAGTGACGCAACTGTATTTTACGGCAGTTCAAGTTTCCGCCTCTGGAGGGGAATGGCAAGAGATTTCTCCGACTACAACGTCTTGAATCTTGGTTTCGGAGGCGCCAGGATAGCTTACTGCCTGCACTATTTCGAGCGGCTCATAAAACCGAATGATGTTAAATCACTGGTTTTCTATGCGGGCGATAACGATATAGGAGACGGCTGCATACCAAGACAGGTACTGAATTTTTTCGTGGATTTTTACCACCGCTTCAGAGAATTCTACCCCAACACGAAATTCACCTTCGTCTCAATAAAACCGAGTCCCGTAAGGTTCCATTTTCTTGACAGAATCAAGGCGTCAAACGATCTCGTAAGGCAGTTTCTGTCAAGAGAGCCCAACACCTTTTACCTGAATGTCTACGACTACATGCTAAATGAGAATGGAGGCATAAGGGAGGAACTGTTCACTGAAGACGGCCTTCACATGAACAGAAAAGGATACGCGTTATGGAAAGCGCTGGCTCTGGCAAACGAAAAGGAAATTTTTTACGATCCTGAACCAGAGGAATCTGAAGGGCGGGTTAAAATTCTCCCCGAAACGGGAATGCATACGCAAGCGCCCTCAGACCTGGCTTGAAACAACCCCACCCTATTGCCGACCGCGCTGCCGCCCCGAAGAGGGGATTAGAAGCCACATCTTTCTTTTCGAGTGGCGCCCCCAGCTTGGAGAAAGCAGAACGTAATTGCCCCGAAGGAGCGGTGAACCATCGAGATTAAAAGATAGTTTTGAAGGACCTTGGTAATCCGAAACGTACTTTCCGGAAACTGAAAAATCGGCTTTCGCCGCGCAGCACTGCCCACAGAGAAAAGCCCAAAGGTCATTTTTTTCAAATTCGATCCCCAGAGCCTTTTCTCTCTTGTCCATCCATTCCGCGTTTGGAAAAACCCAGTGGCGATAACCATCTTTGAGTTCAAGGGAAAGGACAAAAGAGGTGGTTTCCGAGATGATTTTCCTAACAGAGTATCTGAGAGTTGAGTTCATAAAGCAGTCTCAGGCCGTGTAGAGCAAGGTTTTTGTCAACCCGGTTTGTGCAGGTGCACTCCTCAGAAATCGCTTCGGCGAAACCCCCGGTCATTACGATTTCGGGAGAAGAACCCATCTCCTCCTTGAGTTTCGCGCAAAGCCCGTCAATCATCGATGCGTAACCGTAAAACAGCCCCGACTGTATGCACTCAACGGTGTCTTTGCCGATCACCTGCTCAGGCTTCTCGGGATCAACCTTCGGAAGCTTGGAAGTTCCGTGGTAAAGCGCTACCGTGGAAAGCTCGATCCCGGGAACCATGGCTCCGCCCAGATATTCTCCTTTTTCGGAAACGCAGTCAAAAGTGGTCGCCGTACCAAGATCAACCACTATCACGCTTGTGCCCAAGCGGTGGTAAGCCGCAACGGCGTTTGCTATCCTGTCGGCCCCGAGTTCCTCGGGACTGTAAACGCGAAGCGGCATTCCCGTTCTCGTATCAGCACCCACGATTATGGGCTGATGCCCGAAATATTTCTCCACCAGTTTTGCCATTCCCTCCTGCATATCGGTAACAACGCAGGAGAGTATGGCGCCGGCGAATGAAGAGGATGATATGTCTTTTTCATTCATCTTGCCAAAAAAGATAATTCCGTAATCATCCGGGCTTTTGGTTCTGTCCGTATCCACTTTGAAACTGTATAGGAGTTCTTCTCCGGAAAATATTCCGACCGTTATGCTGGTGTTGCCGACGTCAATTGCGAGAAGCATGGCTAATCAAGTCCGGTTATCGTGATCTGACTTGTTGATTTACAGGCGCAGTCGCTTCCAGAACAACAAGATATTGTTAATTCGGACGCAGGTAAACCGGTTCCGAGGGGAGTATAACTTAAAAACGAGACAAACCGAAGCACTAAGCATTGGCCAAATATCTTACAGATGGGGACGGACTGAGGGACTGCCATAATCTTTTGGATGATCAGGGCATACTGTCTCCCGCAAAACGGTAATTGGAATACCGCTAAACGGCAGAGCATAATTTTAGAAACGGGCATCAGGTTAACAACAAACCCTGTATGCCTGTTTTTTGTCCGCTGAACGATTAAAGCAGTTCTAAGCTTCGCACTAGGCTGCCTTTTGACAAAACCCTAGGGGAAAACTATTATTTCACGGCATCCGGAAGGAAAAAAGTGAAAATAATAGTCACAGGCGGAGCAGGATTCATAGGCTCCTGGGTATGCGAAGCGTATATTTCCGAGGGCCACGAGGTTTTAGTGATCGACAACCTCTCAACGGGATCTGAGGACAACATCTCTCCCGAAGCTGAATTCATTGAGTGCGATGTAAGGGATTCCGCCCGACTTGAAAAGGCGTTCCGCCAATTCCGCCCCGAAGTCGTCAACCACCACGCAGCACAGATAAACGTAAGAAATTCCGTCGAAGACCCCGGCTTTGACGCTGACGTAAACATAGGCGGTTCCCTTAACGTTCTTAGACTCTGCGCAGAATACAAAACCAAAAAATTCATTTTCTCATCCACTGGAGGCGCTCTTTACGGAGAACCAAAGAAACTTCCGGCGAGTGAGTCAACCCCTGCTCTTCCTCTTTCCCCCTATGGAATCTCGAAACTCTCAACGGAAAATTACGTAAGATACCATTCAAGGAACCATGGTTTCGGACACGTGATCCTGAGATACTCAAACGTGTACGGAGAAAGACAGAACCCCGAGGGAGAAGCCGGCGTGATAGGGATTTTCTGCGAGAAAATAATCAGCGGAGAAACCTGCCTCATATTCGGAGACGGAGAACAGACAAGGGATTACGTGCACGTCTCCGATGTTTCGCGGGCAAACCTGCTCGCCGCGACCATCAAGGAAGAAGGAACTTTTAACATAGGAACCTCGATCGAGAACTCTGTAAATGACATAGTGCGCATACTTGGGGAAGCAACTAAGACCGAATTCACCACCATCCACGAAAAAGAGCGCCCAGGAGAAGTGAGAAGGATAAGTCTTGACTGCTCCCTCGCGGCCGAGAAGCTCGGATGGAACGCGCAGGTGACCTTGCGCGAAGGCCTCTTTAGAACATGGAACTGGTTTTTGCAGCAAAGAAATTAACGGCAGTCTGAAATTTCTGTCTTTGAAAAAACCTCGCTCGTGGTTAGAATTGTCTTTCTTTCGGAGGAGGGATAATGCAGGATAACGAAGAGTTTTTTGATGTAAGGATTTACGAAAGATATATAAAGGAAGGGCATATCACCCAGAAGGATTACGAAAAACACGTAAAATCCCTGCCCGATGTAAGTGACAAGGCGGCATCCCTTGTCATCGACGAAGAAGAGGAAACCGGAGAGCAAGAAGAATAATGGAACGCTGGGATTACAAGGTGGTCTCGACCGACGTGCTTGTTAAAAGGCCCCAGGACCACGATATAGCCGTCTACAAGGAAGAGGCCGATTCCAGAAGGGAGAACGCCAGAGAAAACCTTGAAGATTCTCTTGTCTCGCTTGGCAAGGACGGCTGGGAACTTGTCACCATTACGGGTGAGTTCGCCATATTCAAAAAAAGAGTCAGCTAGATTTCACTGCCACTCTATGGTGCCGGGAGGTTTCGTGGATATATCGTATACGACCCGGTTTATACCCTTTACCTCGTTTATGATCCGTACTGAGATTTTCCCGAGCAGATCATAGGATATCTTCGACCAGTCGGCGGTCATTCCATCCGTACTGCTCACAGCCCTCAGGGCGCAGACGTTTTCATAGGTACGCTCATCACCCATCACTCCCACAGTCTTTACAGGGATAAAAACGCAGAAGGCCTGCCATATTTCATCATAGGCCTCCGATTTTTTAAGCTCGTCTATAAAGATGCTGTCCGCATGCCTCAGTATGGAGAGTCTCTCGCGCGTTACTTCTCCCATTATCCTGATCGCAAGACCCGGACCGGGAAAGGGATGGCGGCCTATGAGAGAAGGTGGAAGTCCGAGGGCTTTGCCAACGCTTCTCACCTCGTCTTTGAAAAGTTCCCGAAGAGGCTCTACTATCTCCAAGTTCATTTTTTCCGGAAGACCTCCGACATTGTGGTGGGACTTTATGACGGCCGAGGGGCCCTTGACGCTCACGCTCTCGATAACGTCGGGATAGAGGGTTCCCTGGGCCAGAAAACGGACATCGGAGATCTTCTCAGCCTCTTCCTCAAAGACCCTCACGAACTGCTCGCCCATAATCTTTCTCTTTGTTTCGGGATCCTCAATGCCCTCAAGATGAGAGAGAAATCTCTCAGACGCATCCACATGAATGAAATTCATTTCAAACTCGGAGAAAGCGTCACAGACCTCCTGAGCCTCATCAAGCCTCATGCACCCTGTATCAACAAAAATACAGTAAAGCCTGCGGCCCACAGCCTCGTTAATAAGAGCCGCCGCGACCGAGGAGTCCACTCCCCCCGAGAGCCCGCATATGATCTTGCCGTTCCCGACCCTTTCCCTTATATCATGGATTGAATGCTCTATGAACGAGCCCGCCGTCCAGTTCCCATCAAGCCCCGCCACCTGAAAAAGAAAATTGGAGAGTATCCGGGTTCCGAATTCCGTATGCACAACTTCCGGGTGGAACTGAACCCCGTAGATGTTTCCGCCCCCGTTTTTTACAACCGCGCACTCGGTGTTCTCGGTATCAGCTATTGCCGTAAAGCCCTCGGGCACCCTCAAAACCCTGTCGCCGTGAGACATCCAGACTCCCGAGGTCTTCTCCACGCCCGAGAAGAGCGGGTCTTCCGCTACCAAGTTCAAGACCGCGGGACCATATTCCCTCTTCTCAGAGCGCTCAACTTCCCCACCGAGCTGAAAGACCAGTACCTGGAGTCCGTAACAGATACCCAGAACCGGTATTCCCAAAGACAGTATTTCCCCGTCCACTCTGGGAGAACCATCCTCCCATACGCTTGAGGGGCCCCCGGAGAGTACTATCGCCCCCGGAGGATCTTTCCTTATTTCGTCTGCGGCAGTGTTATAGGGTTTTATTTCGGAATAGACCCCAAGTTCCCTAGTGCGCCTGGCGATAAGCTGCGTATACTGGGAACCGAAATCAAGAACAAGAACTTTTTCCCGCATCTTACGAAAGCCTCCCCCGTTGCGATAAGATCCGAAGAACCCTGAAGGGCAACCTGCACTTTCTGAGGCTGACTTTACGAGATAAGAAAACCGTTATCACCCGATCCTGTAGTTGGGAGATTCCTTGGTAATTACGATATCGTGAACGTGACTTTCCTGAAGCCCGGCATTGGTAATCTTTACGAACTTCGCGTTTTCCTGAAGCTGCTTTATAGTGGCGGAACCAGTGTAGCCCATTCCCGCGCGAAGTCCCCCGACAAGCTGGTAAATTATGGCCCCTATATTGCCCCTGTAAGGAACCCTTCCCTCTATTCCTTCGGGAACAAGTTTGGCATCCATCATCTCATCGTCCTGGGCGTAACGGTCCCTGCTCCCGGCCCTCATCGCTTCAATGGAACCCATGCCACGGTAGACTTTGTAGGTTCTCCCCTGATAGAGAACGACCTCCCCAGGGGCTTCGTCCGACCCGGCGAGCAGGTTTCCTATCATCACAGAATCCGCTCCAGCGGCAAGCGCCTTTGTTATATCTCCCGAGTACTTTATCCCTCCGTCGGCTATTACGGGTATATCGTGCTTTTTCGCCACAGAACAGACTTTTCTTATAGCTGTTATCTGCGGTACTCCTATACCGGCTATCACACGTGTCGTGCATATCGATCCGGGACCGACCCCCACCTTAAGACAATCCGCACCGGCTTTTATAAGATCCCCGGCGGCTTCAGATGTGGCTATGTTGCCGGCCACCAGAGCTATATCCGGGTACTTTTTTCTTATACCAGCCAAGCCGTCGAGCACCCTTTTCGAATGTCCGTGTGCAGTATCAACCACTATTACGTCACAACCTGCCGCAACAAGCTCGTCCACCCTCTCCTGACTGTGCTTGTCAACCCCGACCGCAGCTCCCACGAGAAGCCTTCCCATCGCGTCCTTAGACGCCTTGGGAAACTTTTCTATTTTCTCTATATCCTTCATGGTTATAAGGCCGCGAAGCTTGAAGCGGCCGTCAACGACCGGGAGTTTCTCTATCTTGAACTTGTGAAGAAGCTCTTTGGCTTCAAGAAGAGTAGTGCCTTCTTTGACGGTGACAAGCTCTTTTCTGGGAGTCATGACCTTGTCGATCTTAAGGTCCATATTCTTTTCGAATCTTATGTCCCTATTGGTGATTATTCCGTGAAGGGTATTATCGGACTTTACGACGGGAAGACCCGAGATGTCGTTTTCGACCATTATCTCGAGGGCTTCGCTAACCCGGGTTCCGGGACTAACGGTCAGCGGATTGACTATCATTCCGCTTTCGTATTTCTTCACCCTCTCGACTTCGCCTGCCTGTGCCGGTATGGAGAGATTTCTGTGGATTATTCCTATACCGCCTTCCTGCGCCATGGCAATTGATGTGCGGAATTCCGTTACGGTATCCATGGCCGCACTCAGTATGGGAATATTAAGGTTTATGCGCCGGGTAAGCTTTACCGAGACGTCAACTTCGCTGGGCAAAACTTCGGAGTAGCACGGGGATAGTATTACGTCGTCAAAGGTGAGCGATTCTTCAAAAACAAAATCCTGCATAGCAGCTAGCTGGCCTTCTTCGCGGCGGAAACTTTCTTTGCCCTCGGTTTTTTTGTTTTCGGCGCGGGTTTCGGTTTTCTTTCAGCCTCAGGAGTCTCGCTCCCGCTCATACTTTGAAAACCCTTAGCGAAAAGATCCAGAATTTTCTTTCTCACGTCTGAAGCCTCCACCCCTAGTTCAATCTCTATTTCCTGCTCCTTTTCCAGAAGATTCAGGAAAACTGACACGATACCCACGTAAGTCGTGTCATCCACTTTTTCAAATCCCATGGATTTCAGAAGCTTTCTCGGAATGAGTGGAAAATCGAAAACAACAGTCTCAACGGATTCTTTGGAAAGCGAACCGTCCTGACTTATGCTTATCTTTATTCGTGTAGATTTCATCGCTTACCCACCGGATTATTTCTATAAAGGGGTGTATTTTACTAAAAACGGCTTAATAAAGCAATTTGAGCCTCTCACCCAAAACGCCCGACAGCCCCTCTAGCCCTCCGGCATGATTTCGAAATCCGTAATCTCGATCTGGTATTTAAGACCAAGTATCTTGTTCACGGAAAGGTAAAAAGTGTTGAAAAAGACTGTGTTGCCGGGCTTTATATTGAAATTGGCCGAGGCTTCGGTCCCGGTAAGCACCGAGAGGTCATCCCCGCTTTTTCTGCTCAGCTTTTGAAGAGGATGGTCCGTGTCGGCGTTTCTAAGGTCCCGCATCGAAAGGGTATTGCCCGAATAAAAGTCCTGAACGTAAACGGTCTGTCCCGATACCTGAAAACTGCTTCTGAGCTTTATGTAGCTGACGGGAACGTCGCTTTCGTTCATGATCTCCCCGCGGACGAAAAAAAGATATCCTTTTTTGGTAGTTATCCACCGGGACTCTGTGTTCCTCACGATCAGTTTCCGAGAAATATCATCGCTTTCCCAGAACCATCGCTCTGAGTAGAACCCGAACTTAAAAGCTCCAAGACCGAGTACGAAAACAACCGCTATAAGGATAAACCCGCGCGGGTATTTTCTCTTTTTTCCTTTATCTATCCCGTAAAATATCTTTTCCGCGTCCATAAGTCCCGTCCCGGAGATAAAGAACCTGCAATGGGGGCAAAGAACTGCCTTCGCAGGCAGATTATAACCGCAATATCCGCTTTTCCCACAAGCGGAGTTCCCACTCGCAAATGCGGTACGAATCATCACCCAAGTCCCTTAACTGCTTGATTTTACAACGAGTATTCTTCAAGTTATAAATATTAAGCGGGCAGGGCTACAAGTTCTGTCCGGAGTAAGAATTTAACCTCAGAATAAGAACTTATCGGGAGAAAGAACCATGAACAGAATGTCTAAGAATCAGAAGACAGGGTTTTGGGGGTTAATGATTGCCGTAGCGATGATTTTCGGCGTCACCGGCAATGCGTTTGCCCAAAGCGGCAGTTTTTACGTCGGTGCTTCGGCCGGGGCTGAACGCGCAGACTTCGAATATGCAAAAACCGTTGACAGCAGCAACGTGCCAAACGATTATCTGCAGAGCGGAAAAATTTATCACTCAAGCGACTCCGCAAGCAAAACGGGTTTTGGCGGCGGCCTGCTTGCCGGCTACAGGTTCAATCTCGACCCAAGCGGTACCTTCTACTTAAGTGCCGAGATTGACGGGCGTTTGCACGGCGGCAAGACGAACGGAACGCTCCCCGGAGACGGACAATCCGATGGTCGAAACCAATACGGAGAGAATTGGCCCGATGAGTGGAGCGTTGAGAGAAAAAACAGCTATGGAGTAACGTTGATGCTCGGGGCAAATCCCCCCTTCCTGATCTCGCTTCTGGGTCCGGGGGCGGGCGTCTACGCACTTGGCGGCCTGCGCCGCATGGACGCGGAGTTAAAGGTTGATTACAATGGCTGCTTGAACCCCCGCGAGCTTTGCGAGTCAGACGAATTTGTTTCAGGAACGGATTCCCACGACGAAACTTTCTACGGATGGACTGCCGGAGGAGGCCTTGAGAAAATGATCGGAGACAAGGTAGGAATCCGGGCCGAGGTTCGCTACACGCAGTACGGGAAAGAAGACCGGGGAACCTTCTCGGGGGAAGTTGTCAAGGTTCCCATATCGCTTGATGGAAGCGAAACCGATTTTTCCCTTGGGGTCGTTTTATACTTCTGAGTCGGTTCTCGCCTTACCAAAGCTTCTCGGCATTATTCCAGAAGATATTCTCCTTTAATTTCTCTGGAAATGTCCGCTCCCTCTGTTTTCCAGTTATGTCTTCAAACGGATATCATTGCCAAAACCCTCATAAACGAACTGGAACGAAGGTAGGAGCATACAATATTCCTCAGAGAAGCCCCTTTCCAAGACCGTGCATAGTTATGCTCCAAGACATCACGGAACGGGTGATCAGAAGGGCTGAAACTATTAGTGATGCCTCAGAACTCGAAGAAGTGGCTGATACTTAAAACCGTCAGAAAGACACACTAGATATCTCCAGATATATAAAGACTGGTTCCCCCGAAACAGATTGAAAAAAATATCCCTTTATGTAATAATAACGCTCATTGCCTTTTTCAGGAGTGGATGAATGAACCCCGCCAACCCTTTTGCGTCCCTTCGGGAAGAAATGGATAAGCATGTCGTCGGACACGATGAGGTGAAAACCGCTCTTCTTCTCGGAATAATCTCAAGAGAACACATTTATATCGAAGGACCTCCGGGTACGGCGAAGACCATGCTTTCGGAAATCGTTTCCAAAGCGGCTCAGCTTAACTTTTTTTTCTACCAGCTTCACAGAGACACCAGGCTCTCAGAGCTAGTCGGAGACCTGACCATAGTGAAGGAGGAAACCGAGCTCGGGGAGAGGATAAAGCAGGATATAGTAAAAGGCGGAATACTGACATCTGAGATCTGCCTTTTAGACGACATATCGCGCGCGCCAGGGGAATCTCTCAACATACTTCTTCGAATACTTAACGAAAGAAAATTCTTCAACGAACCCATTCCCCTTCTGACCGCTATAGCGACGAGCAATCCAACGGCTGACGAATACTACAATGAACCCCTTGATCCGGCCAACCTTGACCGTTTCATTCTTCAGGTAAAGGCTCTGGGAATCTCCTACGGAAGAAAATGGGACGAGGCCAGAAAGGTGATTGAGCTTTACTCCGAAAGGCCGTTTGAAGAGAAGATACCGAAAAGGGTAAGCAAAAAACTTTTCGACAAAAGCTACAAAACACTCGAAAAGATTCCGATTCCACCCGACGTGCAGGAAGGTCTTGCGAATTTTGCGTCCATAATGATCGAGGACTTCGGTCTTAACGAGACCAACTCGCTTATTTCTGACAGGACATTTTTCGTAAAAGCACTTAAGCTTATCCGTTCCCACGCACTTCTTAACGAAAGGGATGTCTGCTCGAAAGAAGACCTCGACGTTTTAAGATACATGACTGCTTTCCGTGTTCCCCCCGACGTCTATGAACAGATGGACAATATTCTTCAGAATATCGTTCAGGATAAAAAAAAAAGCCAGATGACAAGCTGACCCCGGATCCGGATCAGATGCCTGATTCGGAATTCGATCAGGATTTCTCTCAGGAACCCAAGGGGGAAATTCCCGACGAGGAGGCGGACAAGGAAACAGAGAATCCGCTCGCCGAGGCCCAGAAAACCTTCTTTGACGCGCTTCGTGACCTGAAGCAGAACCTCGACAACAATCAGAGCGAAATGGCTCCTCCAGAGGGCCAGGACGTACCGAGCGACCCCACCGGAAATCCGCAGGACAGCGGGAATACGGAGAGGGAGGACAAGTCCGCGCGCGCATACATGAGCAGCAAGTCATCCAAGGCCGGGGAAGACGACGAAACGGTAATCCCGGGAAGGGGAAATATGGAAACCGCCGAGAACATAAAACGCATCATGAGAGTGCTCGAAGGCAATTTCCAGAAGAGCATGGCCAAAAAAACCTCCCACCCGGGAGGGTCTCCAAGGAAATGGAAGCGCATGTCCTCTTTTGACGAGATCGAGGATATAGACCCCGTCGAGGCATTCATATGGTCCGAGCACACTTCTCCCAAGCTGCCTAGAGTTCACCTTCGCGAGAAGGAAACACTCGGAGGGGAAATAGCAATTCTCAGGGACATAAGCACTTCGATGATGGGAGTGTACAGCGAGTGGTCTTCATCCGTCGTGAAGGGAGTAATAGAGCTTGCGAGAAAAAAGAGAATGCGAATCGGTTATCTGGAATTTAACCACCGTTCAAGAAAACACACGAAAAACTCCCGCTTTTTCACCAGGGACTACAGATGGATAGAAAGACTGGCAGAAAGCACGGACTGCTCCGGCAATACCAACTACGAAGAAGCGCTGGGAGAGGCGCTTAAGGAATTCCGAGGCAGAGGGCTTAGAAACAAGCACATACTCTTTATAACCGATGGGATTCCAACTTCCGGCGATCCCAATGTCGAAGCGCAGAGAGTGCGCGCAAAGAGCATAGGCGTCTGCATACATTCCATATTCATCGGATCGAAGAACTACCCGCCAATACTTGAAATAATTTCAAAAGAAACGGTCGGAACACAGTTCATGGCATCCAAGGGCCGGGACGAAATAATACGTATAGAGAGAAAGGACCGAGCTTATCTGCAGGCCGAGCAGGAGAAGATTGCCAGATCGCAGCATGACGGCTTCGCAAAAGCGTTCAGAGGAGAGTTCTAGCGGCCCGGTCAAAGGTGCTTTCTCAGGACGCATAAAGTCACTGTTTTTCCTTCTTTAGAAGCCTCTTCACGGCATTTACATGATCTCCGTATGTGCTTGAGAAAATATGGACTCCGTCTCCGTTTGAAACGAAGTAAAGATAGTCCACATCCGCCGGTTCAAGGGCCGCACGGATTGAGTCAAGGCCGGGGGCTGTTATCGGACCCGGAGGGAGTCCCCAAACCACGTAGGTATTATAGGGAGAAGGAAAACTCAGGTCTTTTTTTCTAATATCGCCGTCGAATTTCTCGCCAAGAGCGTAAATCACCGTCGGGTCGAACTCAAGCTTCATCCCTTTGCGAAGCCGGTTGCGTATTACGGCAGAGACAAGAGGCTTCTCCAGAGAGAAAGCCGTTTCTTTTTCTATTAGTGAGGCGATAGTCACAATCTCCTTGATATCGGGTTGCGTATTCGCGATACCAAGCGTCGCGCAGGCTTCCCGAAACCTGTCGAGCATTGTTTCAATTACCTTCTCCGCAGAAGAGTCGCGCGCGAAGAAATAAGTATCGGGAAAAAGGAATCCCTCAAGACTCGAAACAGCCACGCCAAGTTTTTTCCTAGAATACTCACCGTCTTCCGCAAGCGAGAGAAACTCTTCCCGGGAAACTATCCGCGAGGAATCGAGAATCCCGGCCATCTGCACAAGAGTAATTCCCTCGGGAAAAGTAACTTTTCTTAAAGACACTTCGCCGCGACGCAGCCTTCTATGAACAGCATAAGGCGCCTCGCCGGCCGAAAACACATATTCGCCGTGCTTAAGGTTCCGCTGGGTTCCGCTTAAAAAAGCCGAAAGAAAAAGAATCTCCGCTTTTCTTATCACCCCTTCTCCCTCAAGCTTCTCCGCTATAGCGGACAGGCCGAGGCCCTGCGGTATCTCGATAACTTTTGTCTCAGTTGAAAAACCGTCTAAGAAATAAAGCCAGGCAGACAAAGCCAACAGAAGGAAAACAAAAATCGCAAGTCCCTTTAAGAGCCGGTTGAATCCACAAGTCTCACTCATCTGGAAAGTATCACCATCTCGTTTCGATGGATTATCTCGTCGCTGTATCTGTACCCGAGCACATTCTCTATTTCAGATGATTTCTTTCCGAGAATCTTTCTTACCTCTGAAGAACCGTAGGAACAAAGTCCTCTTGATATCTCAACCTCAGAGGAATCAAAGCAACTCACAAGCTCTCCTATCCCGAATTCCCCCTGAACTTCTTTTATTCCAGAAGGAAGAAGACTTCTGCCTTTTTTGGTAATAGCCTCGGCCGCACCCTCGTCCAGTATAAGTTTTCCTTGAGGCTTAAGCGTATAGGCAATCCAGTGTTTTTTCCCTGTGAGTCTTTCCCTTGTCGGGAGTATCACGGTTCCGTACTCGTGGCCGTCAAAGATACTCAGAAGAGAATCTTTTCTTTTCCCGTTTGCAATTATAGTAGGCACCCCGAAGGCGGCGGCGGATCTCGCCGCCTGGATCTTGGTTCTCATTCCCCCGGAAGTGGTTTTGCCGAAAGTGTCTCCGGCAAAGGACTCTATTCTCGAATCTATCTCCGCGATTGTGGAAAGCAGTTTGGCGTTTTCGTCTTTCGCCGGATCTTTGTCAAAGAAACCCTCCACGTTGCTTAGCAGCACAAGAATATCCGCCTCCGTAAGAGAAATCACAAGCGCCGCAAGGTTGTCGTTATCCCCGAACATGATCTCCTCAAAAGCAACTGTGTCGTTTTCGTTTATGACGGGAATTATCTCCATCTCAAGCAGCCGCCGAATGGTCTTTCTAGAGTTAAGAAACCTTTTCCTGTCGGAGAACCCGTCACGGGTAAGCAGAATCTGGGCGACATTAAGGCCAAACTCGGAAAAAGCCTCTTCGTAACTCCTGATAAGCTCGGTCTGACCGCAGGCGGAGATTGCCTGTTTTACGTCTATCTCCACGGGCTTGCTCGAAAGACCCAGTTTCTTCATCCCCGACGCTATGGCTCCCGAAGAAACTATTATTGTCCTCACTCCCCTCTGCTTAAGGCTAAAGATCTGCTTTGCTATTTCCTTAAAAACGGATTCGTCAAGAGATCCATCGTCGTGGGTAAGCACGCTGCTTCCTATCTTGACGACAGCGATCTTTACCTTCTTAATGAGATTTTTTCTCTGCTGCTCACTCATGGCGGTTCTATTGTACCCAAAATACGGAAACCCATTCTATTTGACAATAAAGTAGGCTCTTGATATCTTTTCAGTTCTCTTTTGTTGCGGGAATAGCTCAGTTGGCTAGAGCGTCTCCTTGCCAAGGAGAAGGTCGCGGGTTCGAATCCCGTTTCCCGCTCAACTCCCCACACACTGTTCCGTTCATATTCCGGTTTCTTCGAAAAATTCGCCGATTTTCCGACGGATCACCATATCAGCCTCATCGTCAAAAGGAGTCTCCATCAGATTTATGATCACAAGCGCGGCCCCCTTGGAAAGAGCCAGACGGGGAAGTCCGCTTGCCGGAGCAACCAGAAGAGAAGAACCCATAACGATGAGCACCTCAGAGTCTGCTACGAGATCAATCGATTTTTCCCATGGCTCTTCGGGAAGGGCTTCTCCGAAAAAAACGGCATCGGGCTTCAGAATCCCCCCGCACTGCAGGCAAAAAGGAGGATTCTCCCCTTCGGCAACCCTGTTCATCGTGTCAGCCATCGGATAGTATTCCCGGCACTGGAGGCAGACAACGCGCCTCACGGAACCGTGGAGTTCAAACACATTCTCAGAACCCGCCATTGTGTGGAGGCCATCCACGTTCTGCGTTATAACACCCCTGAGCCAGCCCCTTTTCTCAAGACGCGCAAGCGCATAATGGCCCGCGTTGGGTTCGGCAGCGGCTCTCACAGGATAGGATTCCATGGCGTATGAATAGTAATTCTCGGGATTTCTCAAAAACCCGGAAAGCGAGACCACCGACTGATCCATCTTCTCCCACATACCCGTCCCTGGAGAACGGTAGTCGGGTATCCCAGATTCGGTGCTTATTCCAGCTCCAGTGAAGGCAACCCCTCCTTGGGTCTTCTCCAGCAGTTCCAAAAAAAGCTCAACTTCCTTTTCCATAAAATACGCTTGGCGCTAACCAGCAAAAGCAATGAAGCCGGGAGTTCCCTCGACGCTTTCGCACCATCTCCTGACCGATGCGTACATCTCCAAGTCAAAACCCCCTTCCTCGCAAAGCATGGTGTAGGGATAACACGCGATGTCGGCTATTGAGTAAGCCCCGCAGAGAAACTCAGTTCGGGAGAGATGATCATTAAGTATCGAAAGCGCTACGTTTCCCTGCGCATGAAGCTTCTCCATCGCCCCGGGCGGCACCTGGTCAGGCGGCAGGAATTTCGCAAAATACCTCGCAACCGCAAGGTTGGGATCTACGGTCGTCTTTCCGAAAAAAGTCCACTGCGCAATAAGACCGTAAGTCTCCGGATCGTCTGACAGGTAAGGATTCGGAGAGAACTTGTTCGCCAGATAGAAAAGTATCGCGTTTGATTCCCACATGACGAAATCTCCGTCCGAGAGAACCGGAATCTTGCAGTTGGGATTAAGTGCGGAGAATTCTTCCTTCTTATGCTCCCCCGCGAATATGTCCACCGTCACTCCCTCGTATTCGACCGAAAGCTGGTGCAGGAGAAGCTTTGCTTTGTAGGCATTGCCGGAAAGCGGATGTTCATACAATTTTATCATTCTAATCCCTCACGTACTGTAAAAATTCTTCGCTCATGCGTTCAGGTCCCAGCATCTCGCGCAGGGCTTTCTTCCGGGGAAACACGTAGGTAACGGCGGCGCTCGCAAGATCGGTTCCATCCTCATCCCTTATGACCGAATCCACCTCGACCCGCCTTCCCCTGATTTCCCTTATCTTCGCTCTCACGTTCAGAGTCCTGCCGCTTGGAACCTTCTTCATGTAAACCATGTCTATCTTCGCCGTAAGAGCAATCTTGCGGGTCTCATTGAACATGGCCCAGAAAGAAACCTCGTCTACAAGAGCGCACTGCACTCCCCCGTGGACTATCCCCGGCCAGCCGCAGAAATGCTCCTCGGGGCGGAAGGTAGTGAATACCTCGCCGGTTTCCTCATCATGAAAAAACTTGAGCCGGAGGCCATGCTCGTTGTGCGGACCGCAGGCAAAGCAGTTATAGCCGGGAAAACCGGAGAGCACGTTTTTGATTTCCTTTATCATCAGTCACCCTCCGCGACTTTCGCCACCGCGGCCACGAGTTCGTCAGGCTCAAGATTTATGACCTTTACCCCGACGGCGGCCCGACCCGTATTGCGTATTTCGGAAACGCTAGTTCTTATAATCTTGCCACCTTGGTTACTTATAAGCATTATCTCCGTGTCGTCATTCACTTGAAACGCTCCGACCACATCTCCGTTTTTCTCGGTTATGTTGACAGTCTTTACCCCCAACCCTCCCCTTCTAGTAAGCCTGTACTCGGAGATGCTGGTGCGCTTGCCATAGCCCATTTCCGTTATGGTAAGTATCTGCGCATTCTGGTTCTTTATGACCTCAAGGCTCACTACCTTGTCACCTTTTCTGAGATTTATGCCCTTGACTCCAGTTGACACCCTGCCCATGTTCCTTACATCAGTGCCCTTGAACCTGATCGCCTGCCCACCCCTTGACGTAAGAAGCACCTCGTCTTCTTCAGACGCAAGCTCTGCCCCCACAAGCTCATCTCCCTCGAGTATGTTAAGGGCGATTATTCCCCCTACGCGAGGGTGGGAATAGGCCTTCAGCTTCGTTTTCTTGACGACCCCGTTTCGAGTCGCCATGACTATGGAGACATCCTCTGAAAAGTCCTTTACGGGCAGAACGGCCGCCACGGATTCCCCTTTATCAAGATTAAGCAGGTTAACCATTGCCCTTCCCCGTGCCGCAGGGGTAGCCTCGGGAATCTCGTAGACCTTGAGCCAGTAGCATCTCCCGAGGCTTGAGAAAAACAGAATGCTGTTATGCCTCGACGCCGTGAACAAATCGTTAACGAAATCGGTATCCCTTGTACTCATTCCGGTTCTTCCCCGTCCGCCCCTTCTCTGGTTCCTGTAAACGCTAAGCGGTATGCTCTTTATGTAACCTCCGTAGGTAGTGGTAACCACCATCTCCTCGTCAGTTATAAGATCCTCGATGGATATCTCCCCGACATCCTCCACGATCTCGGTTCTCCTCGTGTCCCCGAATTTTTCCCTGAGTTCGGTGAGTTCCTCCACCGCGAGATCGAGTATAAGCTTTTCGCTTCCCAGTATCTCCCTTAGCTTTGCCACGGTTTCTATAAGTTCTCGCCTTTCCTCGAGTATCTTGTCCCTCTCAAGTGCCGTGAGCCTCTGAAGACGCATCTCCAAAATGGCCTGGGCCTGGCGCTCGGAAAGCGCAAACGTACTCACAAGACCAGCTTTGGCGGCCGCCGGGCTTTCTGAACCTTTTATGAGTTCCACGATTTCATCGAGGTTATCAAGAGCGATCTTGAACCCTTCAAGGATGTGAAGACGCTCTTCAGCCTTTCTAAGCTCGTACTGGGTTCTGCGGGTAATTACTTCCTTTCTGTGCTCTATGAAGTGGGCCAGAAGTTCCTTTAAGCTAAGAACCTTCGGCTGGTTTCTCACAAGCGCGAGCATTATGATGCCGAAAGAAGTGTACATCTGCGTATGCTTGTAGAGCTGGTTTAAAACCACCTGGGCATGCTCTCCGCTTTTCACGTCGATAACAAGCCTTATTCCTTCCCTGTCGGATTCATCCCTTATATCGGAGATGCCCTTTATTTTCTCCTCTCTCACAAGCTCTGCGATCTTCTGGGCAAGCCGGGCCTTGTTAACCTGGTAGGGGAGTTCGGTGACGATTATCACTTCCCTGCCCCCTTTTTTCTGCTTCTCTATCCGCACCCTGGCCCTCATCCTTACTATTCCGCGGCCGGTGGCGTAGGCGGTGCGGATGTCATCCCGGCCGCTTACGAACCCCCCCGTCGGGAAATCCGGTCCCGGTATGATCTCGAGCAGCCTATCCACAGTAATTTTGGGGTCGCGTATCTGCGCCACCACGGCGTCGAGAAGCTCCCCAAGGTTATGGGGAGGAATATTGGTCGACATGCCCACCGCGATTCCCGAAGAACCGTTTAGAAGCAGGTTGGGCACCTTGGTCGGCAGTACGCTTGGTTCAAGTTCTCCCCCATCGTAGTTGGGATAAAACTCGACTGTTTCCTTATCCAGGTCCTCAAGCATCTCAGAAGAGATTCTCGAGAGCCTTACTTCCGTGTAGCGCATGGCCGCCGGACTGTCCCCGTCAACGGAACCGAAGTTGCCCTGTCCGTCGACAAGGGGAATTCTCATGGAAAAATCCTGGGCCATTCGGACAAGGGAGTCGTAGATCGCCGAGTCTCCGTGAGGGTGGTATTTACCCATGACATCCCCCACCACTCTGGCGGATTTCTTGTAGGGACGATTCCAGACGTTTCCAACCTCGTTCATTCCGTAGAGAATTCTTCTGTGAACGGGCTTGAGTCCGTCGCGCACGTCTGGAAGAGCCCTTCCGACTATCACGCTCATTGAGTAGCTGAGATAGGACTCCTTCATCTCATCTTCAATGTTTACAGTCTGCACTCTGGATGAAGTGTCCATTCTTGAAAAAGCCCTCCGGAGAAAAGAAAAAGAATGGTTGTGAAATAAACCAGTTAGGATGATATTCTACATGAATAAATCCATGTCTTCCAGAACAAAACGCAGGCTTTGTCACTAAATTGTTTAGGTTATGAAGAAAGTCGTGGAAAGATGTAGTTGAATTACTGCATCGACAAGATGTGGCAGAGCTTGAATACACCGATGAATCGATTTCAAGGCTCAGCGCACCACGACCCGCTCAAACATTTTGGTAGATAGCTCAAATATATTGTCATAATTGACAATATATTTGAGCTTATGTATTGTACCCCTCGAACAATAACCAGAAGAATCATGGCCGCACGACCGTCTAACAGAGATCAACGACAATCAGAAGTGATGAAGGCCTACGTTTCGGCCGTCGCTAAGTACGGTCTCGACGGGGCAACACTGGAAATTATCGCGAAAACAGCTGGGCTTTCTCGATCGCTCATTCGGCATCACCTCGGCAACAAGGCTGAGATGAGTGAGATGTTAACGTCTCATGTGTTGGGTGAGTTCGACGAAGCGACTTCGCAATTAATTACATCTTTACCCGAGAAGAGGGGCTTAGAAACATTGATTAAGTTTATGACAACGCCTTATGAAGATTCCGATCCAGAACTTATTCTTGCTTTTGCAGCGCTAACAATGAAGTGCGGCAACGACCCTAGACTGGCTGAAAGGATTAGAACATCAATTGAAAGATTTGAGCATACGCTCTGTCAACTCATTAAGACCGAATATCCAGAAAATGACAAAGGAAGCATTGAAGCCGTCTCAAACGGATTAGTATCTATCTACTTCAATGTAGTGTCGCTTGAATCATTGTCCTTTTCAAAAAACTTCTATCAGCGTTCACGTCTTGCAATGGAAAAACTTGTTAATTCGTTAAAGAAAACACCGCAATATGAATAATTCACGCATCTTAAACTATGTCACTTTTGCAATCTTGATGATATCCACTGCTTTGGGATATCAATTATTCTGGGGGATATTGTTCCTGTTCTGGACGATTCTTAGTTTCCGTTCAGGAAATACTTTTTTGCTAACCTACGTTACTCGCAAGGCCGACCCTTTTCTCTTTTGGGTAATTCAAATCGCTTGGGTGACTTTAGGTCTAATAATGATTGCCGGGGATTTTTCCTAGCTTCAAATCAGGAACCGATATGACCAGAATGATGCACAAACTACCGATATCCGCATATACGAGTCAGGACTGGTTTGATGGAGAACAGAAAGAAATATTCTCCAAAACATGGCGATATGCTGGCTTTATTGAAGATGTTGCAGAGCCTGGTAATTATATCTCCGTGCAAGCCGGTCTTAACAATATTTTTATTGTAATGGGGCACGACCGACGCCTGCGCGCGTTTCACAATATTTGTCGTCACCGCGGAACGCAACTGATCAGAGCAGTCGGTAAAACCAAAAAAGTATTGACTTGTCCATACCATGACTGGACATATGATCTAGATGGCAACCTTATTTCGGTGCCCGATGAAAAACGGGAATTCGAAGAAATAGATAAGTCATGCCTGGGGCTTAAGCCAGCTGCTGTCGATGTTTGGCGAGGCATGATATTTATCCATCCGGACCCAGATGCCGGATCTATTACGGAGTGGGTTGGCGATCTTGAGCCTAAACTCGGGCCACATGCCGTAGATAAACTTCCTGAGTATAAAGATGCGCGCATCAGCTATGAAATCAAAGCAAACTGGAAAATTGTGGTTGAGAACTACATTGACGTGTATCACTTGTCACACCTGCACTCCGGAACCCTTAGTATGTATGACCACGCTAAAGCAAAGTACGAATTTGTTGGTCCTCACTATGCTTTCTGGGAACCTCCTTCCGAGCGATATGGCGCGAATATTAAGGCTAACGCACCCTACCCGCTAGTTATACCCAGCGAACAGGCGGGTGCATGGGTTCCAATGTTGTTTCCCGGCATTGGGTTAGCAGAAACAGAAAGCATTTGGTCAACATTCATCATAAAGCCGCTCGCTCCGGACCTTACTAGGGTTGAAAATCGAGTTCGGGTTGCAAGTGCTTCGATCTGGGAATTTGGGAAGCAGGCTCTACGATCCAGCTCGTTTTGGTCCAGCAGTTTTACTGGCAAATACAAACCTGATCCAGAAAACAAAGACGACCCTATGACCAGTGGCGACTTCGTCGCTGAAGATATTTACGCCTGCGAGCAGCAGCAGAAATCACTGGAGAGCCCCTATTTTGAAGTTGGCCCGGCGTCTGTTGGAGAAAGCCCCATTATCGGCCATCAGGAGATAATACTCAATTGGTTAGAAGGGAAGAAATGAATACCGATTTCTACCCGTTAATAGTTCTTAAGACAAAAATTAGAGAGATCCATATACGCACGCGTATGGCCTTGGAGAATGAGCAAATGCATATAAGGAACAATCCTTAACTACCAGCCCATACCACTTTTCAAAAAAAACGGCAATCAAGTTCGATCGATCAGTGACCCAGAACTTTAAGCAGCGCATTAAAGTTCTGAAGTGTGTTAGGTAAAGGCGCATCAGCCTATCAATTTCAACAGACGTAATTCCTGATATAATCAGGGGAAAGGAACAAAAAGCTAATTAAAATGCATAAATACTGTAATCTGATTACAAATCCGGCTTCACCGAGAAAACCGGCATAACCAACATGCGTGTACTTACAGGACAATCAAAGGGCAAAAGACTGAAAGTTCCGAGGGGGAAATCGCTCAGACCCACGGCGTCCAGAATAAAAAAATCCATTTTTGATATCCTGGGTCCCGAAGTGGCGGGGACAAAGGTTCTTGATCTTTTCTCAGGCTCGGGGAATCTGGGGATCGAGGCTCTGAGCTTGGGAGCCGCATTTTGCGTCTTCGTTGAGAAAGATCCCGCCACGGCGGGGATAATCGCCCGGAATCTGCGTTCCGTGGGATACACAGAACAATCGAGAATACTCAATTTTGATTTCAGAAAAGCATTGAGTATGTTAAGTGCGGAAAATTGTGGGTTTGATCTTGTCTTCGTCGATCCCCCGTATGAGTTTTACGGAAAGACGGGGCCGCATGAGGTTGCCCGCGATATACGAAACATCGTCGGGGAAAAAGGAATGATGGTTATTGAGCATCCGTCGGGGAACGTTATCAATTCTGAAGGATTTGACGTGAGAACCAGAAAATACGGAGGAACCTCCGTAAGTTTTCTAAGGAGGCCAGATTGAACGGCAAAACTGTAATCTATCCGGGCTCCTTCGACCCTTTCACAAACGGGCACCTTAACATAATCACGCGGGCGGCGGGAATATTCGAGAAAATAATAATCTCGGTCGGACACAACACTTCAAAGAAAACGACACTCTCTACAGAAGAAAGAGTGTCTCTGATCACCGAGGTGACCAGGGACTTCCCCAATGTCGAGGTTGAAAGCTTCAAGGGACTGCTGGCCGACTACATAAGAGAAAAAGAGACAAACACCATATTGCGCGGAATGAGGTGCCACTCTGACTTTGAATACGAACTTCAGATGGCCACGGCGAACAAGCTTATGAACGAAAAGGTGGAAACACTGTTTATGGTGACCGAAAGCCAGTTCTCTCACATAAGTTCCTCTCTCATAAAGGAAATCGTTTCTCTTGGAGGGTCCGTAAAGGGTTTTGTGCCGGCAGTGGTTGAGGAAAAACTGATTGAGAAACTTCGCCCGACCGGGGAACGGAGGAAAGGATAAAGTGAGACTTTCTGAAAGGGTCAGCAATCTGAAGCCTTCCGCAACTCTGACTATAACGGCAAAAGCCAAGTCGCTTCGCGCTCAGGGAGTCGACATTATAGGGTTCGGGGCTGGGGAACCCGACTTCGACACCCCGGAGAACGTGAAAAAAGAAGGCGTGGCCGCGATTAAAAGCGGTTTTACGAAATACACCGCCGTGGGCGGAATCGACGAACTCAAAGACGCGATAGCGGCATCCTTGAAAAAAGATCACGGCCTTGAGTACTCAAGGGACGAGATAATGGTTTCGTGCGGGGCAAAACACTCGATATACAATATCACCCAGGCACTTTTCGAACCTGGAGACGAGGTCATAATTCCGTCCCCCTACTGGGTTTCCTATCCCGACCAGGTGGCACTGACGGGCGCGACTCCGGTGATCATAGACACAGACGAGCGCGGGCTTTTCAAAATCACCCCGGAGCAGGTTCAGGCGGAAATAAACGAAAACACGCGAGCTCTCATTCTCAACTATCCTTCGAACCCGACGGGAACCACTTATTCGCGCGGGGAACTCGAGGAGATAGTAAAAGTAGCCCTTGACGCCGGTCTGATCATAATTTCGGATGAAATATACGAAAAAATAGTCTATGCAGATACTGAACACGTATCTGTCTGCTCTCTCAGCGACAAGGCCAAGAAATCCACCATACTAGTAAACGGAGTATCCAAATCCTACTCGATGACCGGATGGCGCATAGGATACGCCGCCGGAGACAAAAGAGTAATAAGTGCGATGGCGAAGCTACAAGGCCAGTCAACTTCAAACCCCTCTTCAATCTCCCAGATGGCGGCCCTTGAAGCGCTTAGAGGACCGCAAGAACTGCTCGGCAAAAGGGCGGGGGAATTTGAGAGAAGAAAAAACTTCATAGTAAAAAGACTGAACGAAATCCAGGGATTTACCTGCTTTGACCCCATGGGAGCTTTCTACGTGTTCCCGAGCATAAGCGGTTTTGTGGGGAAAGCATACGGAGACAAGAAAATCGACGGATCCATTTCGTTTACCGAATTCCTGCTCGAAGAAGCGAAAGTGGCCGTCGTTCCCGGCATAGCCTTCGGAAAGGAAAACTATCTGAGGATATCCTACGCGACATCCATGGAGAATATAGAAGAGGGCTTAAACAGAATCGAAGAGGCGGTAAAAACCCTGCTCTGATTCGAAATGGACTCCTTTAAAATCGGCCTTTCCGCAACCCTCTCAGGACGCCACGCGATCCAGGGCAGGGAAAGCCTCCTGGGAATAAAGCTTTTTACCGAGGAACTTCGCGCCAGGGGTGGAATAGAGACTCGGGAAGGAAAGTCCCTGGTTCCTGAACTCATCTTCTACGACGACGAGAGTATCCCCGAGAAAACAAAGGAGAACACTCTCCGCCTTATAGAAAAAGACGGAGTAGACATACTGCTGGGCCCGTATTCAAGCAGCCTCACGCTTGCATGCGTTGAGACCGCAGGGAAGGCCCAAAGAGTAGTGTGGAATTACGGCGGATCGCTTGACGACATTCCTTCTCGCGCCCGCGGCAAGACGGTAAGCGCAATAACCGGGGCATCTTCTTACTTCCAGGCGGTTGTGGATATGATTCACGACTGCTATGCCGAGGCTGCGGAGATCTCCGTTTTGCGTCTCGCGGGAAGCCGCTTTTCCCAGACCGTGTGCGAAGGAACGCTCCTTCGTGCGAAGGAACGGGGAATCCCGACTGTCGTTTATGATTTTTCTTCCGGCACAGAAGACTTCTCCTCCATACTTTCCCGCGCAAAAAGCCGTGGCGCTTCCTGCGTGTTCTGCTGCGGGGGGATGGAAGACGACATAAATCTTGCCAAGTGGATACGGAGGAACTCAGACTTTGACTTCGGGGCAGTGGTGACGCTTGCGGCAGCGGTAAACGAGTTTGAAAAACGTCTCGGCCGTGATGCAGACGGTTTTGTCTCGACAAGCCAGTGGGAACCGACGCTTTCTTTATCCCCGGATTTCGGCCCCAGTCCCAAGGAGTTTTCAGACAGATTCTCCCGCGCCTACGGATACACGCCCGATTACACCGCCGCACAATCCTACAACATGGGACTTATAATCGAGAAACTAATCGAGAGGACAGGCGAAACGGACGAACAGACGCTTCTGCGCGAAGCTCTGCGCTCTCGGTTCACGACTTTTTACGGAGATTTCCGTGTCGATCCCGAGACCCTGCGGCAGACGGGACACCGGATGCTCGTGACCCAGTGGCAGGACGGGGAGAAAAAAATAGTTTTTCCGAAGAGATATTCGAATTCCCAGTTAATAATTTGAGGGTGGTGGAGCCGATGGGATTTGAACCCACGACCTCATGAATGCCATTCATGCGCTCTCCCAACTGAGCTACGGCCCCGCAGAAAACAGGAGTATAAATTTAGTTTCAAGGCAAAAGCATGTCAAACCCTGTTTGAATGGTGGAGCCGACGGGATTTGAACCCGCGACCTCATGAGTGCGATTCATGCGCTCTCCCAGTCTGAGCTACGGCCCCACAAAAACAAGAATAACTAGTCTATTTCAGGAAACATGACTGTCAAACCTTCTGCCCCGAGACAGCGATCCCTCTGTATTGTAAAGCAGATTAATGTATAATCTCTTTTTTGTGCGTTAAAAAAAGGAGATTGTCGGATGAACTCTGTAGATATAGGTCTTATAGGCGCCGGAACCATAGGTTGCGGAGTTTATAAAACAATAAGTGAAAACAAGGATGTAATAGAAAAAAGGACCGGGATAAGGATCAGAATTAAGAAAGTAGCCGATATCGACATAAAGAGAAAACGCCCGGTAAAGATCCCCAGGAAGCTTTTCACCACCGACGCGCACGAACTAATAGATGACGAGAGCATCTCGACAATAATCGAACTTATCGGCGGAACTACGGCGGCGCGCGAACTGGTCTTGGCCGCGATACGGAACGGAAAAAATGTCGTAACCGCAAACAAAGCCCTCCTAGCCCACCATGGGGGTGAAATATTCAGGGAAGCAGCCGCAAACGGGGTTCATGTGGCGTTTGAAGCAAGCGTCGGAGGCGGGATACCCATAATCAAGGCGACACATGAGAGCTACGTGGCAAACAACATTCTCTCCATACACGGAATAATGAACGGGACATGCAACTACATACTCCATAATATGTCGGAGCAGAAGAAAGGGTTTGATGAAATGCTGCGGCGCGCCCAAGATGAGGGATACGCGGAAGCCGACCCCTCGTTTGACATAGACGGCATTGACGCCGCGCATAAGTTGTCGATTCTGATAATGCTTGCCTACGGATTCTTTCCGAAATTCGATAACATATATATTGAAGGAATAAGAAACATCTCCTCAACCGATATAAGCTTTGCCGAAGATCTAGGCTACAAGATCAAGCTGCTTGCCATCGCCAAGCTAACCGACGCGGGCATACAGGCTGGAGTTTATCCGGCCCTTATAAGAAAAAACACTCAGCTTGCCGACGTAAAGGATGCGTTTAACGCGATCCATATCGTGGGAGACAAGGTAGGTCCGACAATGCTATATGGAATGGGGGCCGGGATGCTCCCGACAGCGAGCGCCGTTGTGGGAGATCTGGTTTCAATCGCAAAAACCGCGCAAAACGGTTCGCAGCCCGCTCCTCCCATGCTTTATGCGGAAGACGCCGGACACAGGTCTCTTGTCAGCACCGACGGTCTTTCGGGTCGCTACTATCTTAGATTCCAGGTCGAGGACAAGCCAGGAACGCTCGGGAAAATAACCACGATTCTCGGGAAGTGCGGAATAAGCATAGAGTCCATAATTCAGCAGACAAGGGAAACAAACGGCGGGGAGGTCCCCATCATAATAATGACCCACGAGTCGGTGGAGAAAAACCTCAGGAAAGCTCTTGATAGGATAAGGAAGTCCATGACATCCGTGGCCGACGCGATTTTCATAAGGATTGAAGAAGTATGAGAGAAGCGGCGGTGGCAAGAAAAATGTTTACGAACACAGAACCGCAGGAACATGCGACGTTCTACAAGGATCTTCTGGATTCGCTTCCGGAGGGAGTGATAATAGCTGACAAGAGTCTTAATATAATTTCCGTTAACGAACCGTCTGAGACCATACTCAATATCTCAAGGCGAAAGACAATTGGAAAGCATATATCAGAGTTTCTGCCGGAAGAAATAACCAACCTCTGCTCAAGGGCGGTGAAGGAAGAAAGAGTCGTGCAGGAAAACGACCTGCTTTTCCATATATCCCGCGATTCTTCGATTAACGTGGAATGCACAGCATCTCCAATACACGGAAGTGACGGCAGGATGAACGGACTTGTAATCCAGATAAGAAACACTGAAAAAATGAACATGATGTCCATCATCAGCAGAAACTGCAGCCTCGAAGAAAATTACGAAACCCTCGTAAGGGGGCTCGCGCACGAAATAAGAAACCCCCTCAGCGGCATAAAGGGAGCCGCGCAACTTCTAAACGGCACGTTGTCAAAAACGGAGAAAAACCGGTGTTCCAAGATAATAATAAAGGAAACGGAGAGACTGAAAGACCTGGTCGACAGACTCGTGAAACCGTCGTCGGTATCAACGCAGCATCTGATGTCGGTAGATATAAACGAAATTCTGATCGACATAATATTTCTCGAATCGAACCTCCATAAAGACATAAAATTCAAGCACAAGCTCGACATCACCATCCCTCCCATACCAGGGGACTACAACTCCCTGAAACAAGTGTTCATAAACATTATCCAAAACGCGGTGAGTTCAATAAAGGATAAAGGGCAGATAACGGTCAGCACCAAGTGGGTGACGGATTACAAGATACGCAACAAGCACACGGTCCTTATATCAGTAAAGGACAACGGAACGGGCATACAGAAAAAAGACCTGAAAAAAATATTCACCCCGTTTTTTTCAAGCAAGAAGAAAGGAACAGGGCTTGGTCTTTTCATATCGAGCCAGGTAATAGCCAAGTACGGAGGAATAATCACCGCGGAGAGCGCGGAGGGAACGGGCTCCGAATTTAAAATACAGCTCCCCGCAAGCTAGAGAATTATCAGTTCCCAAGCAGGGGCAGCGCAGTCGCGACTCGGATCCTCGAGAAAGCAGATCATGAAGAATCGTATCCTGATAGCTGACGACGAAGAGGACATAAGGTGGATACTCGAGACGGCCCTTAAAAAATCGGGCTTTGAAACCGAGTGCGCCGAGAATGGAGAGGACGCCCTGCGAAAGGCGTCCGAGAAAGAGTACTCCCTTATTCTTCTTGACATAAACATGCCGGATATGAACGGGTTTGAGGTTCTCACCCAGCTTAAGAACAGAGAAATCGACTCGTCCATAATATTCATTACCGCACAAAACACCGTCAGCAACGCCATAGATTCAATCCAGCTCGGTGCCTATGACTACCTAACCAAGCCGTTTGACTTAGAAGAGGTGAAACTCTTTGCCGAACGGGCAATAAAAAACTACGAGGTCGGAAGAAAAATAAGGCTCTCTCCGGATCCAGACGAGGATATCTCGTTTGAGGAAATAGTCGGCAGTTCACCCGAAATGCTGAACGTATACAAACTTGTCGGCCGCACCGCCTCCAAGAACATCACCGTGCTTGTAACGGGAGAAAGCGGTACCGGGAAGGAACTTATCGCAAGAGCCATTCACCACAACAGTCCGAGAAGAAAGAAAAGGCTGGTATCCGTGAACATATCCGCGATCCCCAAGGAACTCATCGAAAGTGAACTGTTCGGATACGAAAAAGGAGCATTCACCGGTGCCACAGCCCTAAAGAAGGGAAGATTCGAGGAAGCCGACGGAGGAACCCTCCACATAGACGAAATAGGGGAACTTTCAACCGACCTGCAGTCAAAACTCTTAAGGGCCATCGAGGAAAAACAGATCTACAGACTCGGCAGTGAAAAACCTGTCTCTGTTGACCCCAGGATAATCGCAAGCACGAATAAAGATCTAAGAAATGCCGTCACGGAAGGTTCTTTCAGGGAGGATCTGTTTTACAGACTAAACGTCATAAGCATAAACCTGCCCCCTCTCAGGAAAAGAAAAGAAGATATAAAGGAACTGGTTCAACACTTCTTGAAAAAATACTCCGGTGAATTCGGTATCGAGAAAAAGGTGCTCTCCCTTGAAGCGGAGCAGTTACTAGTAAGTCACAGCTGGCCCGGAAACGTAAGAGAGCTTGAAAACACTATAAAACGCCTTCTGGTTTTAACTCCCGACAGCATAATAAGCGGCGAGGAGACAAAAGAAACCATCGATTCGCAAACCAGTTACGGAGAAGCGGAAACGACGGAGAGAAAAACCGAAGAACTTGTTCGCATGATGGTAGAGAATTCGGACTTGTCCCTGCACAACGTCCACGAAGAGGTAATCGGGAAAGTTGAAAAACAGCTGATCAAAACCATTCTCGCAAAAACTGACGGAAACATGAAACAGGCGGCAGCGATACTGGGAATAAACAGAAACACCCTGTCAAAAAAGATAAATGACCTGGGAATAGAAAAGAATTGAGACCTAATATCCAAGCTTCCTGAGCGCATCGCGCGCCGCGGACTGCTCGGACTGTCTCTTGCTTCTGCCCTTGCCCGTACCCGCCAGATCGGAAGAAATTCTGACCTCCACCGTAAAAGTCCTTTCATGCGGAGGACCTTCTTCGCTCAAAACCCTGTACTCGGGCGTATTTCCGAAAACGCTCTGGGAAACTTCCTGAAGCTGCGTCTTGCTGTCGCGGGGGAAATCATCTTCCTCAATAGCGTCTCTAAACAGTCCAGACACCACCTCGAAAACTTTCTCGTAGCCCGCGTCAAGATACAGTGCCCCTATAAGTGCTTCAAAAGCATTTGCGTTGTTTGACTCCCTTTCCCTCCCCCCGGTGCTTTCTTCGCCCTTTCCAAGCCTTATCTGCTCTCCCAGGCCTAGCATCTCGGCGTATTTCGCAAAATTCGCACCGCTTACCACCCGACTTCTGATCTTTGAAAGATCTCCCTCGGTGTATGAAGGGTATCTTTCGTAAAGCAGCACGCTAACCATGCATCCAAGCAGAGCATCTCCGAGAAACTCAAGTCTCTCGTTGCTGGGACATGAAAACTCGTTTGCATACGAACTGTGGGTAAGTGCTGTCTCAAGCAGAGACGGGTCTTTGAACTCGTAGCCAAGTTTCCGGTGAGTCATTGGGAGAAAATATCATTAACCGCATTCAAAATCAACATCGCCGCACGAGTGATTAAATTTTAAAACATTATGCACAATAAACGTGCATCGTCGGAAAAATCCGAAATGTCACTTGGGGAGAAAAGAGATTTTTTTGCGAACAAAAATATAAATCGAGTCACCTTCAGATTCTGAAAATATTTAATTATAAGAACTAATTAGAAAACAAAAAACTTCCCCATCGCAAAAGAAACAGTTATTCTATGGCGCTATTTTGAGAACCAGTTCACTTGGAAACAAAAGAAATGGTATATTTTTTGATACTTTACTGTAGTTGAATAATACGCGTAGGAGGATTTTACCACCATGAAGAAGATAGAGGCCATTATCAAACCGTTCAAGCTGGAGGATGTAAAGGAAGCTCTCAGGGAGATAGGAATTCAGGGTCTGACAGTTGTCGAGGTAAAGGGGTTCGGCCGTCAGAAAGGTCATACGGAGCTTTACAGGGGTGCAGAATACGTCATCGACTTTTTACCTAAGATAAAGCTGGAAATAGTAGTTTCCGACGATATGGTTTCCAAGGTAATCGAGACCATAAGGGAAAGTGCGAAAACCGGCAAGATAGGAGACGGAAAGATATTCCTCTTCCCGACCGAAGACGTAATAAGAATTAGAACTGGAGAAAGAGGCGAGGATGCTATATAATTAGCTTCCGCACCAAAGAAACTTTTCTCTGGAAACAATAGCATTAAGGAGGGTTATTAATCATGGCTACTAAGTCGGGTCAGCCCGCTTTTCCGAAAAAGCCGGCTGAAATAATGAAATTCATAAAAGATTACGAGATTGAATTCGTCGATCTCAGATTTCTTGATTTTATAGGGATGTGGCAACACTTCACCGTACCGGCGGAGGAAGTTGACAAGTCATTTTTTGAAAATGGCCTGGGTTTTGACGGTTCAAGTATCAGGGGCTGGCAGGCGATTAACACAAGCGACATGCTCATTATGCCGGATCCCACCACCTGCAAGGTCGATCCTTTCATGCAGGCACAGACCCTCGTCATAATATGTAATATCGAAGATCCCATAACAAGGGAACCCTACACCAGAGACCCGAGGAACATAGCAAGAAAAGCTGTTTCCTTCATGCAGGGTACAAAAGTCGCGGACACTGCCTTCTTTGGTCCGGAACTGGAATTCTTCATTCTTGACGACGTCAGATACGACCAGACCCCACGAGGCGGATATTACTTCATAGATTCAGAGGAAGGTATCTGGAATTCCGGGGCAGATGAACAGCCGAACCTCGGTCACAAGCTCAGGCACAAGGAAGGCTACTTCCCAACGCCTCCTTCGGACAGCATGCACGACATACGTTCCGAAATGGTAAGCACGCTTCTAAGTCTTGGTATTTCCGTTGAAGCCCATCACCATGAGGTTGCGACATCGGGGCAGGCTGAGATTGATATGCGTTTTGCACCATTGATCGACATGGGAGACAATATGAAATGGTATAAGTATGTCGTAAAAAACGTTGCCCGGGAACATGGGAAAACGGCCACTTTCATGCCAAAGCCCGTCTTTGACGATAACGGTTCCGGAATGCATATTCACCAGTCTCTGTGGAAAAACGGAAAGCCTCTTTTCGCAGGAAAAGGGTACGCGGGACTGAGCAACCTTGCGATGCACTATGCGGGCGGCATATTGAAGCACGCCAGAGCTATATGCGCGTTTAGCAATCCGATAACGAATTCATACAGAAGGCTCGTTCCCGGATTTGAAGCTCCTGTTAACCTTGCCTATTCGGCGAGAAACAGAAGCGCCGCGGTAAGGATCCCCATGTATTCTCCCAGCCCCAAGGCAAAGAGAATAGAGACCAGGTTCCCCGATCCCTCATGCAACGGCTACCTTACGTTTTCCGCCTTGCTGATGGCCGGACTTGACGGAATTGAAAACAAGATCAATCCGGGAGACCCGCTGGATAAGGATATCTACGCATTGGGGCCCGAGGAGCTAAGCGACATCCCCTCCGTGCCAGGTTCACTTGAGGAGGCCATCAAAGCCCTTGAAGATGACCACGAGTTTCTGCTCAAAGGAGGAGTGTTCACAGAGGACGTAATCGAGACATGGATTGACTACAAAACGGAAAACGAAATCAACCCGATCAGGCTGAGACCCGTACCGTATGAGTTCATGCTTTATTACGACGTATAAGCAGGAAAAAAACTGATAAAAAAAGGGGTGTCCTTCGAAAAGGCACCCCTTTTTTTATGCTCTGCCGAAGGGGGGAGTCGAACCCCCACGGGCGCAATGCCCACAGGATCCTGAATCCTGCGCGTCTACCAATTCCGCCACTTCGGCTCTTATCTTTCTCTCCAAGACGCCACAGTTGGATACGAATTTTTCTTTTTCAGATTTTTACGGATAACGGCCTGAATCTGTCTTGTAACGGGAATTTGCTCTCCCACTATGCCTGTGGAAACAGCGGTGTAGACATCACTTTTTCCGCCATTAAGAACTACTCCCGAAATGCCGGAGCTTATCTTCAGAGCGGAGTCCACTTCCTTTAAGATTTTATTGGCCTCGCTGGCGGATATGACTCTCTCCGTGCCCCTGCGAATGATTATCTCGTCGGCCATTCTTCCAACCAGGCTGTCTTTTATCTCCCGGGGATCATTCTGCCTCTCGTTGACCGATACCCCCGCAGCCTTAATGGTAGCCATTATCACCGTTTTTGAAGCGGTGCTGAAATTCACCTTCTTGTCTTGGGGATACACGGTGAGATAGTCTTTGGCCTTGAAAAAGAAATCCTTATCCATCCCCTCAATCATCCTAATTTCGTCAACGCTGTCAAGCGGTCCGTTCTTAATATAATAAGGATTCTCAAGTTTGGCGTAATAGTTCCCATCGGCCCCATCGGGGTCCTGATCGTTTCCGCTACCCGGCGCCGCCCCGTCAAGCCAGTTCACCAGACTTGCCACGAAAGAATCAGCCTTATCTGTCTCTACCCCGAGAAAGCGGAAAAGCTCATTTAGCTGCGTTCGGACCTGAAAATCCACCCGGCCCGATCTCTGATCAACAAGAGCGTTGAGATTGACTTTCGATCTCTCGTCTACAACTTGAAGAGATATGTTCCCTTCTCCAATGGGAAAAGAGGTGATGGAAAGCTTCCAGCCGTCGGGACCGTTTTCCGAGCTTATTGCCTGCGCAAGCATTCCCTTAAGTAAGGGTAGGTCCTCCGGCGTTTTCTTTCTCAGGACCGCTCGCACGACTCTCACCCCTGATTTCGCAATATGTCTTGCCTGAACATCGCTTGAGCTGTTCGAGGAAATTTCATAACTCACGCGGGTCGAGTATATGAAATCAATCACGATCGTGGAAAGTATCGCAATCGTTATGACAACGATAACAAGTACTATTCCCCTCTGCGTTGTTTTCGGATTTGCTCTGCGCATTCAGTCAGCCACCGGTATAGCAACAATCATGGAATAGGTCTCCTCCCGATCCCCGTATCCCAAAAAATTGATCTGGACCTTAACCGCTTTTGGAAATCCCCGCATTACTGACGAATTCCACTCCCACACCTCTTGCTCGTTAGTCGAGGCCGGGGATCGTTCGGAAAGGAAATTCACCCTGAAACCCAGCACCCTTTCCGAAAGCGGATATGCGGCTCCGGCCTCATCGTTTCCGATCCAGTAATTATCCTTCCTCATAAGGGCAAACATATCTTCGCGCGCGTCGCGGAGCGGAACCAGATAGTAGGAGATCTCGCTCTGTCCGGATCGGGTGGAATAATGGGTGGGGTCCTTCGCAAAAGAGGTGAATACTATTTTGCTGTTATCCCCTTCGAGCCTCCCGGTAAAGTAACTATATGTAGAGGGAGAAGCGCTCTTGGAATTGATATTCCCTCTGGGAAAAGCATTCACTAGGTCGTGGCGCATCTTAAGCAGGATAGTATTTGCTTCCTGGATCAATTCGTTTTCCGTCTCCACCCTGCGTTTGGCTGTTATAAGCTGGGAAAAGGAACTGTAGAGCATCGTGAGCACGATGACCGTTATGGCAACGGCGACAAGAACCTCTATAAGGGTGAAACCGCTTTTATCATCCCGAATCGACGAAGCTGATTTCATAGCTTTCCTCCCCGTCATCCCAGGTTATAAGAACACTGATAATGGTCATTCTCGCTTCGAATTGGGGCAAGTTGTAAGGAGAAACTGTGAGATACCACTCAAAACCGGGATAATTTTCAAATTTCCCGCTTCTCTCCGAGTTTGACGGGAGACCTTCAGCATCAATCCGTGAAGCTATGTCGTCAGCCAGACTTGTGGCTATCAGGTAGTTGGTAGACCTTGTGGCAAGACTTATGTTGTGACCTACAATGCTGAGGATTGACACCATGGCAAAGGCAAGCAATCCCACGGCAACCATGACTTCAAGCAACGTAAACCCGCGAACCCTGTTTTTCGAGGCCTTCATGCAGTCTCCTCTCTACTGTTCCGCCAGATTCTGAAACCGGCTGTTAAATTCGACGTACTCGTCAAAAACTTTAGTGGCCCCGGTGTAGGGATTTGTGGAGAGCGTGAAAAAATTGTCCCTACCAGTTCGCAGGTGAATAACCGCAGAGTCAACAATCCCCGTCGGCAGAAAAAGTATAAATCCGTCTCTTCCGGAAGCGATCTTCCCTTGGGTTCTCTCCGTCTGTATATCGCTGAAAAAGACCCCGCTGGGAAGTTTTCTGGATACGGAATCCTCCTCCAAGCGGAACTGGTTTCCCTCAAGAAATTCTGCCCAGTATTCCCCGGTATCGATATTGAAAGAGAGCTTGTATATCCGTTTTTCAAAAACGGCCTTGCTGTAAATGTGCCTTATCGTAGTGACAAGCCCTCTTGAAGCGCTGCGAAGGTTCATGTCACTTGTTTTTAGAACTCTGGGCATGGCCACGGAGAGAAAAGCTCCGAGCAGAAAAATAACCACAAGGAGTTCAATTAAGGTAAAACCAGCGGATTTTCTTTTCATCTGTCTCTGCTGGACAGATCATCATCTGAATTCCCTATCCCATCCGGACCGTTAGATCTTATGTAATACAATCCGTCCTCGGTCTGGTCGACCCCGAAATACACAAACTCGTTCCCCCAAGGATCAAGCGGCACACCCGCGGATTCAAGATAACGCCTCCACCTCTTGGCCTCCCTGCCCACAGTTACCGGTTCGACCAGAGAACGCAGCCCCTGCTGGGTTTCAGGATAAAAACCGTTATCAAACTTAAACAACTGGAGCGCCTGCTCAAACTGCTTGATCTGAATCATGGCCTGTTTTTCCTTTGCCCTCTCCCCCTGACCTATCACATTTGTTCCCACTATGTAGGCAAGTCCCGCTATGATAAGCACGACCACCATAATTTCAATCAGAGTAAATCCCATCTGGGACCTCATTTTTTCTACCTCCCTGTTCAGCTTATTACAGAAGTTAGATTTAGCACGGGTAAAAGTATAGCAAAAACTATAAAACCCATCACGACGCCCATAATCAGTATCATCACCGGTTCAAGAAGGGAAGTCAGCGTGGCAAGCATGCCGTCGACCTCGGTATCATACATATCGGCCACTTTCGACAGCATGACTTCCATTTTTCCCGCCTCCTCGCCTACAGACACCATTCTCACCATCAGGGGAGGAAAAATCCCGATCTGTCCAAGACAGCCTCCGAACGCCGCCCCCTCTGCAACCTTGACCCGCACATCCCTTATATTGTCAATATAAAGACTGTTTCCCATAACCGATTCGCTCACCCTGATGGATTCAAGAAGAGGAATACCGCTTGAAAGCAGTGTGGAAAGCGTTCTTGTGAAACGGGAAATCATCACTTTTGAAGACATTTTCCCGAACACTGGAATCCTCAGGTAAAACCTGTCGTAGACCTTCTTTCCGGAAGGAGTTTTTACGTACCTGTGTCCAAAAAATAATATGACAGCCAAAAAAACCAGCAGAAGGACAAAATTCTCCCTGAGAAAATCGCTTGCTCCTATAAGCACTACGGTAATAAACGGCAAAGCCTTGTTGCTGGCCTCGAATATATCGGCGACCTTGGGAATCACGAAAGTCATCATGAAAACCAGTACCCCGAGCCCGACAACAAACATTATCGCCGGATATATCATGGCACCCCTGATCTTCGAAGTCAGATCAAGCTGCTTTTCAAGGAAATCCGCAAGACGGTTGAGCACTACGTCAAGATTGCCGCTAGCCTCGCCGGCGCGAACCATGCTAACGTAAAGATCAGAGAAAGCTTCTTCGTGCTCCTCAAGTGCGGCGTGAAGAGAGCTGCCTTCACTGACTCGGCTTCGCACCTGAGAGAGAATTCCCTTGAGCTTCTGGTCATCGGTCTGCTCGTAGAGAGCCACAAGCGAGGTTTCAAGAGGAAGGCCTGATGAAATCAGGGTTGAGAACTGCCTTGTCATAACAGCAAGTTCCGAGACGCTCACCCTGCTCCACGGAAGGCTCACCGACGAACGGCGAGACCCGCTTGTTTCCTTTATAGAAGAAAGATAAATGCCGCCTTTTCTGAGCCTGTCGCTTGCGATCTTTACCGATTCCGCGCTGATAACTCCCTTTACCGATTCACCCTTGTCGTTAATGGCTTTATAGTTATAAACAGGCATTTGAAATACCGATGTTAAAGATAACCGCGGTCTAGCTCTCCGCCAGTTCTTCTTCCGTAACCCTGAGCACTTCGTCAATTGACGTTATGCCTTTTGCGACTTTGTCGGCACCATCCATTCTAAGGGTAATGAGTCCATTTCTCAGGGCCTTTTCCTTAAGCGTCGCGGAATCCGGGTGAGTGAGAATAGTGTTTTTAAGTTCATCATCGATAATCAGTATCTCAAAAATCGCTATTCTTCCCGAAAATCCCGTCTCCATGCACTCCTGGCATCCCTTGGCTCTGTATATCTTTCCTTCCGGACAGGCCTCGCGAGCAAGCCCGATACGGGCGGTCTCCTCATCAATCGGCACGTACTGTTCCCTGCACTGCATGCAAAGAATCCTGACAAGTCTCTGGGCTATGACCGCCGAGAGTGTAGAAGCTATAAGAAAGGACTCCACTCCCATATCGGCAAGCCTGGTCACGGCACTTACCGAATCATTGGTATGCAGCGTGGAAAATACGAGATGCCCCGTGAGTGAAGCGTTCATGGAAATATCGGCGGTTTCCCTGTCCCTTATCTCCCCGACCAGTATAACGTCGGGATCCTGCCTGAGTATTGAGCGAAGTCCGTTTGCGAACGTAAGATCGACCTTGGTGTTGACCTGGATCTGGTTAATCCCCTGTATCTGGTATTCAACCGGGTCTTCTATGGTGATTATCTTCTTGTCGGGAAGATTGATTCTCTGCAGGGAAGCATAGAGACTTGTTGTCTTACCGCTTCCCGTGGGTCCCGTAACGAGAATAATCCCGTGGGGACGTTTGATAAGGGATTCAACCGTCTCGAGTTTTTTACCTTCAAGGCCCAGATCCTCAAAGCTCATCAGGACCGAAGACCTGTAAAGCAGCCTCATTACCACGCTCTCCCCCCATGAAGTTGGAACCGTCGAAACCCTTACGTCGATATCCCTTCCCCCGATCTTCAGCCTTATGCTTCCGTCCTGAGGCTTCCTTCTCTCTGCTATATCAAGTTCAGACATGATCTTCACGCGCGAGATCACCGAAGACTGCACTGTCTTTGGAACTTTAGTCACGTCGTGCAGAATGCCGTCCTTTCTGAACCGCACCAGCACTTCTTTTTCGAAACACTCTATGTGAATATCACTTGCGTGTTCCCTTACCGCCTGGAAAAGAAGCGTGTTTATGAATTTTATGATCGGGGCTTCGTCTTCGGCCTCAATCAGATCCTGGGGCTCAGTAAACTCCATGTCGGAGAGTCCCGAACCTTCATTTATATCCTCCGATACGACGTCTTTGCCCTGCTCGTAAACCCTGTTAATGCTGTCGGTCAGCACGCGCTCAAGGGCAATGTAAGTTTCAAGCGAGCAGCTGAAGCGTGAGCGGACCTCGTCGAGGGCGTAGAGTTCCTGAGGCGGGGCGAACACTACTTTGAGCGTTCCGTTGTCCTTGTTTATGGGGAGTATTCTGAACCTTTTCGCGAAGCTGATCGGAAACTGTTTTATCAGTTCATAATCTATATCGTCTTCGGGAATCGATTCGATTTTCTCGACTCCGTAGAACTCGGAGAGAACGTCAAGAGCCGGGGAGTCCTTGAGTACGTCTGTTTTGAGCAGTATGTCTTCTGTGTTCCGGCCGTTTTTCCCCTTAAGTTCTTCAATCCTCCCCATAACCTCGGGATAACGCCTGCCTATTATTTCGTCAAGAGCTTTCATCTTCTAAAATCCCTACTCAAGCGTATTCAGGTCCCTTCTGTGAAGCAAGGTCTTTCTTCTCTGGTGATCCATAAGTAACTGCTTCATATCGCTTTCTGTCTCAACTATCCGCGGGGTAAGAAGTATCATCAGGTTAAGTTTCCTGCTCTGATTGCGCTTGAACCTGAACAGATTTCCAATCAGCGGTATATCTCCAAGCAAAGGTGTTTTGTTGTGAAGCACCTCTTCTCTGTCCTGAACCAGCCCGCCTATAACGAGGGTCTGTCCGTTTTTGACTATAACCGACGAATCGGCGCTTCTCGTTGTAGTCGCGATGCCGAACTGGGCGGTGTTAAGTCCCGCAGGTGCCTCCCGGGTAGAGGAAACCTCTGTCACTATGTCAAGATTAAGGTATTCTCCCTCGCTTATCTGGGGGGTTATGCTGAGCCTTATTCCTACCGGCAACCTCTCGATCGTCTGAACCGTCACACCACTTGTTCCCACGGTGCTGCCCATTGGAAACGGTATTACGTCAGCCACCACTATCTCGGCCGGCTCGTTGTCGGTTGTAATAATGCTCGGTGTTGAAAGGACATTGACGTCGGTTACGGAACTCAGCGCCTGAAACACCGCGGAGAACGAAGGAAGAGACGGAAGCGGGCCTGAACCGTCGGGGTCAACTTCCTTTCCCACTACTCCGAGAAAGAGCCCCGAAAGACTGCCTATGGAAGTCGCTGCAATTGCGGGGTCGGCCGCAACCCCGAGAAGACTCGGAATGCCCGGCAGTTGCTGTCCGATAAAACCGAGGTTGTCGCCCTCGATTGTAACGCCGAGACCGAAATTGGTTCCCAGCGCGTCAAGGTTATCAAGACCCACCTCGAGTATGGCGGCTTCCACAAACACCTGCCTTCTCCTTACGTCAAGCTTGTCCACTATCTGCTTGACCATCCTGTACTGCGTGAGAGAACCGATCACTATGATGGAGTTTGTCGCCGGGTCCGAAGTTATCTTAAGCCCATCGTGCGAAGACACCATTACGGAAGCACTGGTCTGCTCGCCTCCTCTCCTCTTGATATTCCCTCCTTGGGAACCTAGACCGCCGACATCTCCGCTGCTGCCCGCCTTACCTTCTCCGAGACGGCTTGAAGACTGGCCGGTCCTGTCGGATTGCCGCGACCGGTCACTGTAGGAAACTGAAGACACTACACCCCCTTTCCCCTCCGCGAACAGATTTCCCAGAACTTCGATTATCTGCTCGGCATCGGCGTTTTTAACCGGTATAACGTAAACGTCCTGTTCGGCATGCTCGCTCTCGATGTCCAAAACGGCGATCGTCTCCTTTATCAGGGGAAGGTCCCTCGGGTCGGCAATCACTATTATGGAATTTGTCCTCTCGTCGTTTATCACTTTAAACCCTAGGAGATCAGAGCTTCCGGATATGAAACCGTCATTCTCGCCCTTTTTTGACTGCTTGGTCTTGCGGTCTTGAGGGTTAAAAATCTCCAGCAGTTTGAAAATGACGTTGGACGAATTTGTGTTATGCACTCTGACGAACTCTATTTTCTTCTCGTAATCAAGATTCGCAATCACTGCGGCGACCTTGTTCACGTTCTGTTCATTATCAATCACCACCAGGGTATTCGACGGTTCGTGAGGCTTTATAAATCCATCCTTGCTAACCAGAGCTCGAAGGACGTTGGAAACTCCTTTGGCTTTTACGCTCTTAAGCTTTATCAGCTTCATCACGTATTTCTGGGAAGACTCCGCAGGGTCGAAGTCCAGTCTTAACGGTATGCTCTCTGCTTTTATCCCCTTTTTCGGGACAATCTTGTTGACTCCCTCTGCGCTTATGACCGAATAGCCGTTCATATCAAGCAGTATTTCAAAAATCCTAAACGCATTCTCCCTCTCGAAACCGCCCTGGGGAGTTATGATTGTCACGTTTTTGTCCCTGATCTTGTCACTCAGGAGATAAACCTCGGAGGTGATCTCGCTTATGGTCTTTACAATCTCTTTAAGCGTCATGTTGGCGCGAAGGTTGACCATCCCTTCGTCTTCGGGAATTTGCCCACCTTCTTCCCCAACAGCCTCAGCGTCCGAGACCGCAGCTGTTTCCTCAACTGAATCCCCGGCGGCCGGAGGCGATATTTCCTCAGATTCCTTCGCCTCGAGTTCAGGGACTTCCTTAACTTCGGCTACAGTTTCCTGCTCCGCCAAATCGAGCGGAATGCCGGGGTCCTCGCTCAAACCCTCGAGAGTCTCGTCGCCAGAGACTTTCACCGCATCTTTCCCAAGAGGCCTTAAATCTTCCTTGCCCGGGTCCTTTGCGGCCTCCTCGGCCAACAACTCCGCGGCTTCCTCGGCAATATCAGCGGGCTTCGCGGGCGAGCTCTCCCCGCTTGTTTTTTTAAGCCTTGTGCCTGGAGCGACAACAACCTTAGCCCTCGTAAGATCCGGAAGCGGCTCGGACTTCTCTGCAGAAGCCGGCTGGGGACAGAGAACAGAAGCGGAAAAAACGAGAACCGCAGACAGAACTGGGAAAAGATTTTTATTCAGAAAGTATCTCATAACCTGTTTTAACCTTAAGAAACTGAATTTTTCGTATTAGGCCTAGTAGACCGTGTACCGGTTGCTCTTTCTTTTACCTTTTCTCGTGAAATCAACGGTAAACTCACTCTGGCCCTTCAAGTCGGTAAAAAGCGAAAGAGCGTTCTGTACATCGTTTAAAGCAACTTCATTTATCTGGTGAACTATATCCCCGTTTCTAAGACCCATCTTATAAAACACACTCCGGCTTCTCACTCCGAAGATCTTGATACCGTCATCGCGCGGCACAATCTTAGCCTCGGTTATTAAACTGCTAGGCTCAGAGAGCAGCTCATCAAACATCCTTCTCTCTATCTGGTACAAGCCCTCGCTGACTTGGCTGACTCCTGAAGCCGACGACTTTCCTGACTTAACAGACGGATTGTTCCTTCTTGAAGAACTCGAGGGGCTTTTTGCAAAAACGGATTCAAGCTCGTTTCCGCAGGTAATCAATTCGGGGCCTTCCGCCCTTCGTATAGTCACCTCGCAGTCATCTATCTTCATTACCTCCACTTTCTCGGATGTCACAAAATCAACCAGCTGCCCTTCAGAATAACCCTTTATTTTGCTATTTTCCATATTCTTTATCACGGCGATGCTCTTGTTGGCCGCAGAATTAGTGCGGCTTTTGAGTATGAAAGTTCCAAGAAGTTCAAGCTTGAGGGATGTTTTCGGGGTAAGTTCCCCCTCGAAGACTTCCGAAAAGTCACCCGTTTCCATCTGTCCAGAATACCCGCCCGCTCCAAACAGACTCGTTTTCAGTATAGAGTCGTAGTACTCCCTCGAACGATAGGGAATCTTAACCCCTCCGTATTTCTCCTTGTAGATGTGTTCGCCTGTCAGGCCACCCTTGTCGGATTCTATCTTGTCGCGCAGGCCGTTGTTGATCATGGCCGAAACCGAGTACGCAATGGCAACTATCAGCAAGATATTTACAACCCAGACATACTTTCTTAAAATAACTAAAACCATAGTAAATTCCTAAATTAATTCTACGTAATTTAATAAGATAACTTATTTTTTGTCAATATCCCCCCATTACCACGAAAACGCAACTCTTCGGAAACTCAGAATTCTCAAGCGATATCGCGCAGAGGTTTTTAAAATGCCAGTGCAAATGCTCACCCGCTCCGATTCATCCCCCCACCTCGGAAACAACGGGGAAGTTTTCAAGCACGGAACAAAAATACCGCTTTTCAAGATCATATATATCAAAAGCAAGTTCTGAAGCCCGCTCGAAGCCCTCTCCAGATGAAGCACTCTCGCTTATCTCCTTGAAAAGCATTCCCATGTCGTACCACTTCTGACCGATACTGTTCATCTCGTCGGGAAGGCCAGCCCCGTAAAAAGGGGAAAGCACCGGGGAAACCTCCTTGAGAAAATCCCTGTAAAACCACCTGAAAGCAGCCCCGCAGACCCCCCTTCTGCATATGACCTGGTATGTAAACCTCGAGGCCCACTTCCAGTCAGCAAGGTTTCTCCAACTGGGAAGGTCCTCGGCCCATTGCTTTATAATCTCAACGCTTGAGGTTCCTCTTAGAGTGGTCCTGCCTTCAAGCATCATCTCGGCGTTTTTTCTCACGGCACCGAGAATCATGTCCTCAGCATCGAAGCCGTGTTCGAGAGACCTCACTTCAACACGGTTGTTAGAAAGAGGGTACGGCCTTGCTTTTGAGCTTCTCGCTTTCGTCATGTTCTCAAAAGAGACAGTCTGGAGATCTTCAAACGAATTGTCCGCCACGTAAAAAACGGACTCGGAATCGTCGTATCCGCATACCGCTATTATGTGTCCGGGGAAATGGGTTTTGGAGTCAAAGTATTCAAGGTAGCAGATATCGGCCTGTATCAACACCGGAACGTCCCTGTCGATAAATTCCCTAAGTTCAGCCGAGGCCCGCTCGTTGTCGTCCTCGTACTTCCAGTCGGTAACGCCAACACCGAAACTTCTCAGGAAATTAATTTCCATCAAGGGGCCGCGGGGCTGTATAACCCTGCTCGGGTTCATTCCCTCCTCGCAGGAGTAATAAAAACCGAGCCCGGCTCCCAGCCCGAAACACATCTGCTCTGAGAGATCGTGTCCGTAGTAGAGGCATACATCTCGCAACGCCGCGGAGCCGCAGTGCACGCCTCTTAAGTGTTTCCAGCCATTTATTATCTTCATAAGAAGCCGCAGGACTAAGAAAACTAATATAGCCGGAAATCGATATTCCATAAAGACCCTGTTAATAGCACACTCATCTCTCGGGGAAGTCGTCTTGATCATTGCGCCAGAACGGATATTAGTAATCACCACCGCGGATGAATCACCATGCTTGAGAAAATCCTTAAAAATTCGAAGAAAGCTATTTTGCTCGGAATAGGAGGAGGCGGAGATATAGTCGGAACCCTCCCGACGGCAAACCTGCTCGAGATAAACGGAACACAATGCATTCTGGGAGGGCTTAGCTGGGAACGTTTCACGATAGACCCCGATCCGGGACCCAGAAAACTTGAAGAATCACGCAACGTCCGCGAGATAAACGACGTGGTCTGGAGATGCAATAAAGACTCCACTACCCGAGGGGGAGCGAGATTCGCCGAAGCAGGCATGGCCGAAGTTCTGGGAGAGGAGACTCTTCTCGTCGATATCAGTTACGGTCCGGAAAGGGTTTTTGAGGGAATAACGGACGCCGCCCAAAAACTCGGCGCAGATCTGGTGGTGGGAATAGACGTCGGGGGAGATGTGCTTGGATTCGGAGATGAAAAAGGACTCATGAGTCCGCTTGCAGACGCTATAATGACCGCGGCACTTTACAGACAGAGTTTTCAGATGCCCACAGTAATGGGAGTATTCGGCTTCGGAAGCGACGGAGAGCTTTCAAAAGAGGAGCTTGAAAGATCGTTTGGAATCATAGCACGGAACAACGGAATGCTCGGCAGCTGGGGCATATCGCCAAGGACACTGGAATTAATGGGAAAGGCGATAAGCGTAATACCCACCGAGGCTAGCAGAGGACCCGTTAAATACGCAAAAGGAGTTTTCAGCACCACTTCAATAAGAAACGGCAGAAGAAAAGTCGAACTTGATATAAGGTCCACAGTAACTTTCTACGCAGACCCCCGAGTGGTTTACGAAAAGGTGTCAAGACCCGCACAAGCGGTCTACGGATGCAGAACGATAGAGGAAGCAAACATAAGGCTTAACGAAGCGGGAATAAGAACGGAACTTGATATTGAAATGGATCTTTATGAAAATCTCGGGAAAAACTAACTACCGGTCGCTCCAGACCGCCAGCTCATTGCGGTTGGGATCTAAAAAATGGAACCGGCGCCCGCCGGGGAAGGAGAATATCGGCTTGCAGAGTTCGCCCCCGGCGGCAGTGATACGTTCCAGCGTGGCTTCCAGATCTTCTGCGTAAAGCACCACCAGCGCAGCACCCCGGTTGCTGTCGGAATGCAGCGGGGAGTGATAAAACCCGCCGTCCATACTACCGTCATTGAAGGCGCAGTAGCAGTCTCCGTAGTCTTGGAAGGTCCAGCCAAACACGTCACCGTAAAAGGCCTTGATTTTAGCGAAATCCTCCGCGGGCAACTCGACATAATTGATCCGGGAGTCTTCTTTCATGATCGCACACCATCTGGACGCAGCCCGCTTCCTTGAGTAGGAATATCAGGCCGGCCGCTTCTGCTGTTCAATAGAGTTTTTCGTGAATAAGCTTGAGCATACGCCTTGACTCTTCCTCATTTCCCCAGACGCCCACGCGGACATTCAGATCAGTTATTTCGGGTTTGTCGTACTTGACGGTTATATAGACCATTTTATCCTGCTCGCGAAGCTTGGCTTCGATAAGCGCCTTGCCCACCTTGCTTTCTTTTTTGGTTACCTCAAGCTCCTGCTGCTCCACAACCTCTACAACCGCAAACCAGACCTTGTCAAACGAAGCAGGTTCCTTGGTTTTAAGAACTCCCTTGAGATAAGATGCGGCACCCACACCGATCACACCACCGGCCACTACCGCACAACCCGAAGAAAAAACAGTTAAGAACAACAAAAGAAACAGAGTACGATACTTTTTTGGCAGGAAATTCATCTTCACTCCCGGCAGGCTTTACAAAAAATCTGTATGGTTAGTTAACCTAACTTAGGAAGAAAAAGAGTCAACATCCATGGAATCCCTCATATCAAAAACAGGTTGGTTCTGAGAATAATCGCGGGCGCTTTGCTGGATGGCGCTGCGGGCCGTCGGGCTCCCCATAGAGGGCATAGGTATAATACTTGCGATCGACCGGTTTTTGGACAGGTTCCGCACCACCGTAACCGTATGGGGAGACAGTATAAGAACGGCGGTCATAGAGGAACTGGAGCCCGATGAAAATACCGACTGAAAAGCAAAACAGGACTTCGGGGAGGATAATCTCGCTTGACATAGGAACCAAAACGATAGGGGTTGCCGTAAGCGACGAGCTGGGGATCACGGCAAACGGCGTATGTACCATAAGCCGGGAAAACGAGAAAAAAGACCTTGCGCAGCTTCGCGATGTAACAGAGCGATATTCTCCTTGCGAAATCCTCGTGGGGATACCCTACAACCAGGACGGTTCCCTCGGAAACAGGGCAAAGAGCATAAAGAAATTTTCCGAACGCATTCGAGATTCTCTGGGCCTTTCGGTGAAATACTGGGACGAGAGCTTCTCTACCAAGACTGCGGAGCAGACACTGATAGAAGCGGGTATGGGAAGAAAGAAGCGAAAAACGATAATAGACAAGATGGCCGCTACAGTAATACTGGAAGAGTATCTTCTGAGCAGAGACTAGGTCTCAGGACAGGACTGACATGCCATACGCAAACACAAACGGAATAAGTCTTTATTACGAAGAGTGCGGAGAGGGATATCCGCTAGTGCTCATCCACGGTCTTGGAAGCAGTCTTGAGAGCTGGGAGACACAGGTTCCCATCTACTCGGAGCATTTCCGCGTGATAGTGCTCGACAACAGGGGCTCGGGCCGCTCCGAGAAACCCGATTATCCCTATACGATGGAACAGATGGCGGATGACGCCGCGGGGCTTTTGGATTTTCTCGGGATAGAAAAAGCTCACTTCGTTGGAAAATCAATGGGCGGAATGATATGCCAGTGGCTGGGTATAAAATACCCCGAGAGGGTAAACAAGCTCGTCATGGGATGCTCCTCAGGGCACAGGGACGAGGTCGGAAACCTGCTTATCAAAACCGTGAGGGACATAGTGGATAAAGCGGGGCCCGGGGCGGGATGGGTTTTTGCGCTTTTCCTCGGATACCGAAGGAAATATATCGAAGAGAACTACGACTCCTTGATAGGCAGAATCCGGGAAGTTCCCGTTGACCCAGATGCGGCCGCCGGATACAGAAACCAGAGTTACGCGTGCGAGAACCACGACGTATTAGCCCAACTCGGGAAGATCTCCGCGAAAACCCTGGTCATGTATGGAGAGCGGGACATTGTCACGCCTCCCGAGAGATCGAAAAAGCTCGTGGAACTTATACCGAGCACGGCAGAAAAAGCGTTTGCGGACGTCGGCCACGGATTCTGGAGAGAATGCCAAGCCGAAGTGGATAAAGCCGTGCTTGATTTTCTCACAAAAGACTAGCTACACGGAACTGTACATGTGTATGCAGTTTCTTTTTTCTATGAACCGCGTCGGTAGGTTAGCTGAACACCGAAGGTTCTGCCTTTGGAGAGCGGTGCGAATGAACCTCCCGCAGCCGCGCTTAAGCTGAGAAATCCCAGGGTTTCGGGAAGATCGGTATAGCTTCCGTGTTTGACCTTGTCAAGAAGGTTCTTTCCGTAAAATCCGATTGAAAAATTACCGCTCATTGGAGTGATATCAATTCCGGCGTCAACAATCTTCTGCTCCGGAGTATATCCTCTATTGTCATCTGTAAGGTATGTTTTGCTGCGATGTGAGTAGCTTACCCTTGAAGTCATCTTCGCCCATTTCAAAAGTCCAGTGTTATGGGTCGCACCGACACTCCAGGTCCAATTGGCGGCCCGGGGAAGCTTTAAAGCCTTATCTTTTCCGTCAACGATGCCATCTAGGTTGAGGTCGTCCTTTACTTTGGTGTACTCGGGGTCTACGTATCCGACGGAACCCAGAAGAAAAAGCTGATCGGTAATGCCTATCAGTCCGTCAATTTCAAAGCCGAAGGCTTCTACGTCTGCAGTGTTGCGAACCACCTGTGCTATGCCTCCCTCGAAGGAAGGAAGAGTTATTACCCTTTGCACATCATCGATCATGTTATAGAAAATCGCGCCGTTCACGATGCCAATGCTCGTTGACATCTTTAATCCCGCCTCGAAGGTATCGATCTTTTCTTCGTCGTACGGTCCCGGGAGTTCCACATCTGAGGTATAGGTATTTCGCACATTATAACCTCCAGAGCGGAATCCCCTGGTCCAGTGCCCGTAAATGTTCGCTTCAAAACCCTCTCCGCCACCCAAATAATAGGCAGCGCCGAGCTTGGGCGACCAGCTCTTCCAAGTCTCCTCGTCGCTGAAATCAAACTGGCATTCGGGTCCCTTAGCAACGTTGCATGGCATTGTCGTTCCTATCAGGCCGCTTGTGTTGGAAATGCCGGAAGCGGTCTCAACTTCTCTCTTTTCGTAGCTGTAACGGGTGCCCGCGGTAAGCGTTATCCGATCCGTAAGATCGTAATCAAGAGACAAAAACACACCTAGCGTATCGACATGGTAATCCCCTCCCAAGTCTTGAGTAAGGTGTATTCCGGCGGGCAAAACCCCATCCGCAACAAGTCTGTCGAGATGATCTCCAATCAGATAACGACGGTCATGATAATTTATCTCGCTTGTAAAGTAATAAAAGCCGGTCGTCACGTGGAGCTTTTCGAAGAATCTGCCCGTGTAGCGCAGTTCGTCGCTCCACTGGCGGTAGGGGGTCCATCCTCGTATATTGAGAATGTTTTGCGGCGAAGAATCGACATCAACCAAAGCGGTCCCGTCTGCGTCGTAAAAACCGAATACGTTGGTTATTGTGCCATCTCCGAAATCCACATCCCAGTCAATCTGAGCGGAGAAAAAATGATTTCTATGCTCCCTGAAGCCTTCCTCGTCGATGCTGAAATCATGACTATCGATATCAAAGTCGCGCCAGTTCTGTCCAGCGGTGCCATCGCTGGACGAATTTTCGTACCGGTAGCGCAGAACAAGGCTTAAGTCATCCGTCGGATTCCACATAATCACCGGCCGTATCATCCGTGTGTCGTTCTCTCCGAAAGTTTTGCCCGTGTGGAGATTCTTAAACCAGCCGTTATCCTGATTTGTGTACGCGCTTAGCTGCACGCTGACTGTCTCGCTAATCGGGCCTGCGATTGTGCCCATGTAATAGCTGTTAAGGCTCTCCCCTCCTCCTTCAAACGAAGTGCGGACCGATACCTCAAGAGCATCCCCCGGTTTCTTAGTATTGACCAGTATGGCGCCCCCTGTAACATTCCGCCCGAAAAGCGTTCCCTGTGGTCCCCTCAGCACCTCTATGCTTTCAATATCGAAGGTATCAAACAAAACGGTGGTTATCTGCCCCAGATACACGCCGTCGACAAATACTCCCACGGTCGGATCAACAGACGTTATGGAGCTGGTTATTCCTACACCGCGGATGGAAAAGTTGGCCACTGCCAGTCCCGAGATGGCATCGTCAAGCGCCACATTGGGCATGTGTACCGCAAGACTTTCAAGATCATCTACTTTCAAAGCTTCAATCTTTTCCGAACTGAAATGGGTGATAGACAGAGGAACGTTCTGAAGCAGCTCTTCTCGTTTTCGGGCGGTAACCGTGATTTTTTTGAGAACTACGCCGCTTACCCCGAACACACCCTGTCCAACTGCGTCATCGTCCTGTGCAACAGCGTCACCACTGCCGAGCGACGCTAGGAGCACACATACGAGAAACGCACATAAAAACCACTTCATTCCAGATTTGAATTCTCTTTTAATTATTTCGATACCCCTTTTTTGTGCACAGGAATTATAACATAACCCTGCGCGAAAAACCCAAGTCATCAGATTTACTGCATAACGGGACTTACAGCACGGCATGAAACGCCCGGTCACGACGGACGGACAGGCGCGCCTCACCGCGCAGGCAGCGAATCAGGCAACGGGAATGGAATTTTCGAGCAGAAGAATCGGTATGTTCTCCCTTACGGGGTAGAGATATTCCCCGCTGCGGCAAATAAGTCCCCCCTCGATTTTCTCAGAAACCCGCTCTCCTGATCTGTCAACGAGAGTTCCAAGCTCAACAAGTTCGTTAAGCCGCGTAATAATCTCCCGACTGGCTTCTTCAAGAGGTTTCCCGGTCTCAGGACACACGAGAATTTCAAGCAGTTCCTTGTCAATCATTCGGTTTCAGGATTAACGGTTTGCGAAGGCACCCTCCAGGATACAAACGCAGGGGACCCTCGCTCACAAGAAGTCTTCTAGGTTCCCAGCAGCTTCTGGGCCTCCTCATCCGATTTCTCAAAATAAAACTTGGGATCGTTGCGCCCGGCTATAACGCTCTCGTCAATGACGCAGCGCGTCACCCCTTGCAGTGAAGGCACTTCATAGAAAACCTCAAGCATGATCGATTCTATGATGGCACGAAGCCCCCTGGCCCCGGTATTTCTCAAGACGGCTTCCCTGGCAATAGCTTTTCTCGCATCTTCCGTTATCTCCAGCTGCACTTTCTCGATTTCCATCATCTTCTCAAACTGCTTCACGATAGCGTTTTTGGGTTCAGTAAGAATTTCGACCAGCTGCCCTTCGGTAAGTTCGTTCAGACTGGCGATAATCGGAACCCTACCGACAAATTCGGGAATCAGTCCGAACTGGACGAGATCCTCAGGCTGGACCTTGTTAAGAAAGTTGCTTTCGTCCTCAGCAGCCCTGTTTGACAATTTAGCCCCGAAGCCGATGGACTTTTCCCCTATTCTCGCCCGGATAATATCCTCAAGGCCGCAGAAAGCACCACCGCATATGAAAAGGATGTTCGTGGTGTCCACTTGAGTAAATTCCTGCTGCGGATGCTTCCTTCCCCCCTTGGGAGGAACATTTGCCAGAGTCCCTTCCATTATCTTGAGCAACGCCTGCTGCACGCCCTCTCCCGACACATCCCTCGTGATCGAGGGACTGTCGCTTGATTTGCGCGTGAGCTTGTCTATCTCGTCTATATAGATAATGCCTCCACGGGAAGCTTTTTCGACATCGTAGTTTGCCGCCTGAAGCAGACTCACTATCATGTTTTCCACATCCTCGCCCACGTAGCCGGCTTCCGTATAGCAGGTAGCGTCCACTATGGTGAAGGGAACGTCGAGAATCTTGGCCAGCGTCTGCGCAAGCAGGGTTTTTCCAGAACCTGTGGGTCCTATGAGAAGTATGTTGCTTTTCTCCACATCCACTTTGTCGCTTCTTCTCCTGCCGGATTCGTTAAACTGCATCCGCTTGTAGTGATTGTAGACGGCAACGGAAAGTACCTTTTTGGCGTTTTCCTGACCTATTATGTATCCGTCAAGAAAGGACTTCATCTCCTGTGGGGTCGGAAAAGATTTCTTCGGTTTCGGAAAAGCAGTGTCCTTGGTTTTTTCTTCCGCTATGATCTGGTTGCAGAGATCTATGCACTCATCACAGATATAGACCCCATGGCCCGCTATTAGCTTGTTGATCTCTTCCTGATTCTTCCCGCAGAAAGAACAGTAGTGCTTCGTTTCTTCCCTGCCTTTTTTAGGACTCATCCGGTCGCCTCCTCCCTTTCGGTAATTATGGCATCCACTATACCGTAATCAATAGAATCCTGAGCGGTCATGAAAAAGTCTCTGTCCGTATCGCTCGCTATCTTCTCAAGAGTCTGCCCGGTGTGCTTCTCAAGTATGGAATTGAGCTGCTTTTTCACCCTGACGATCTCATTTGCGTGTATCTCTATGTCGCTTGCCTGCCCGGAAACGCCGCCGAGCACCTGGTGAATCATCACTCTCGAGTGAGGCAGCGCGTACCTTTTGCCCGACGCGCCGCTCGCCAGAAGAACCGCGGCCATGCTGACCGCCTGCCCGATGCATATGGTAGAGACTTCAGGCTTCACGTACTGTATGGTGTCGTAGATGGCAAGACCGGAGGTTACGTGCCCTCCGGGGGAGTTTATGTAGAGGTAAATAGGCGTCTCGGGGTTCTCGGATTCAAGAAAAAGGAGCTGGGCGATGACGACGTTGGCTACCGCGTCGTTTATATCGGAACCTATAAAGACGATCCTGTCCTTAAGGAGCCTCGAGAAGATATCGTAGCCCTGATCTCCTCTGCTCGTACGCTCAATAACGTAAGGTATGAAATCGGTTATCATCAAAAACCGATTATACTAAGCGGGTTATTCCTTGTCAATCTGCGCGGATTCGGGTTCCACTTCCTCAACCTGGGCCCGCTCGAGAAGAAGGTCCAAGACTCCGCGGGTTCTGATCTGGGATTCCAGGTGCTCCCTAGTCCCCGGCTGTTCATAAGCCTTGTGCACCTGATCCGGGGGAAGATTGTATGAAGCGGCAAGGCGGTCTATGTGCTCGTTTAACTGCTTGCGGGTAACTCTCACGTTCTCCTTCTGGGCGATACGACCGAGAATTATGGATGTTCTGACGCTCTCGGCAGCTTTCTCGGTGAATTTCGGCGCCACTTCCTCCCCGATCTCGGGCTCTGCGACTCCGCCTCTCTGCATGTCGGAGAGAAACCTCGTTTTAAGGCTTTCCTCCTCCTTTTCAAGCAGAGACGGAGGAACGTCGAACTGGTTTTTCGAGAGAAGGTCGTCGACTATCTGCTCCCTCATGGATGAGAGCTGTTCGTCTTCATGAAGATGCTCAAGCTGCTCCTTTATGGCCCCTCGCAGCTCAGAAATACCCTCAACGTCAAAATCCTTAGCGAAATCATCGTCCGCCTCGGGCAGAATCCTGTCGTGAATCTCATTCACCTTGACGGTGAAACTGACGGTTTTCCCGGCAGCCTCGGATATCAGGAAATCTTCCGGGTAGGAAACCGAGAATTGAGCTTCCTCCCCCGCTTTCCTCCCAAGCAGGTTCTCTTCAAACTCGGGGGCAAACTGTTCTTCGCCCAGCAGGAACTTTACGTTCTGCCTGTTAAGATCGTCTATGGTTTCCCCGTCTTCAAAGGCACCGCTGTAGTCCACAAAAACGTAATCACCCTCCCTGGCAGGACGGTTCTCCTCGATAAGCCTTGACTGCGCAGACTTTTCCCTGAGTTTCTGCACCTCGGCGTCTATATCCTCTTCGGTTACCTGGCGAACAGTTTTCTTCACTGGAATTGAGCTGTAGTCAGAAAGCTCAAAATCGGGAACAACCTCGAATTCAGCCGAATAAGCGAACTCCTCTCCGGTTTTCACTTCGCCCATCTCCGTAATGTCTGGGCGCGTTACCGGCAGAAGCGAACGCTCCGCAAGGGCTTCGGACAAGGTTTCCGATACAAGGCTAGACGCGGTTTCCTGATCGACCTCCTTTCCGTACATGGACTCGACCACGTGGCGTGGGACCTTTCCCTTTCTAAACCCCTTGACGCTCACTCCCCCCATAACATCGCGGAACACGGAATTTCTTTTTTCCGCAACCTGATCTGAGGAAAGAGAAACCCTTATCTTTTTTCTGGTGCTGTCAATATGCTCAACATCTATCTTCATTTAGTCTAAAACCCCTCGTAAAGAATTCAGGTAAACATATATAATTATTCGTAAAATACCAAGATCCCCGGCAACGCAAATCAGATTCTTAAAGTTAAACTCAGAAATCGAACGGCAACATCAATCGTACGCCACTTTTTGAGTGTCGTACGCGAGTTACAAATGTTTTTCCCGGTATACGTAATTTCGTGCAAACAACGAAAAGGCAAGCAGAAGCAGGATAGCTTGGGGAACTGCGGTCTCATAAGAAGGATATATCCCGAGAGTATCCATGTAAGGAATGAAATCCGCCGTAGTAGAGGAAATAATTCCCGCCTCCTGGAGTTCAAGTATTCCCTTGCCGAGCAGTATGAAGCAGAGAAGGTAGAGGAAAACGCTCGTGAAGGAAAAGAAGTACTTAAGAGGAATCCTGAGGGTAAACCTGTACATAAGAAAAGCTATAACGAACACGACCGCCACCCCCGCAACAAGTCCATAGATCACGTGTGGCGTGGATGAAGCGGTCTGGTAGAAAAGCGCCTGGTAAAAAAGCATTGTCTCGAAAGCTTCCCTGTAGACGGCAAGAAACGAAACGAAAGCAAGAGTAAGACCGCTTCTTCGGGTAAGCGCGCCCTGGGTCTTCGAGCGGACGTATTCCTTCCATTTTTTCACGTCTGCCTTTGAGATAAGCCAGTAACTCACGTAAAAAAGAATCACCGCTGCCAAAAGGGAAGTCACTCCTTCCACAATCTCCCTCCTGGCCCCCGAGAGATCTATTATGGTTCTTGCCGCGACCCATGTCGCCAGTCCCGCAAAAATGGCAAGCACCCACCCGTAGTGAACGTACCTGATCATCCCGCGGTTACCTGAATGCGCCAAGGCGGCGATAATGGCCGCGATTATAAGCAGAGCCTCAAGCGCCTCCCTCAGTATTATGGCAAAGGAATTGACAAAACTGAGGTATTTGCCGAGAGATGAACCGCCTTGCAGGATGCGTTCAGACTCGCGAAGGTCCTCCTCTATGCTGGCTTTTAGATCATGAAGCTCGGAGGAGTCCCGGTCGGACATCACCAATGATCTGAAAAATCCCATTTTTTTCTCGACTCTGAGAACAAGCGATCTTTTTTTAGAAACAAGCGCGGGCTCGATTCTCTGGAAGCCTCCTAGGTAACCGTCAAGGGCTTCCCTGAATGCCTCGTCTTTTCTGCCGGCTTCATGAAGATTGATCGCTTCTGCAAGCTTCCTCATTGTATGGTCTATAGCTTCGGATGCGCCTCCAGCAATTCCATCCCGAAGATAAGCGGTTCTGAGGTAAAAGAGAACATTCTGGTCGCTGCCCCCGGCTCCGGCATTAAGAAGAATCTCCGCATTGCTGGCCAAGGCGAGATTCTCAAGCTTCTTTACATCTCGGGGAATATTCTCCGTGGAAAAACCCGAAGTGCCACCCGGGGGAATGTCCGGATACCCCAGAGAGAGAACGTAAAATGCAATGTCCCATTTCTGTTCTTCGTCAAGCACCTCTTCAAACGAGGCCATTGCAGTACCTTCGATTCCAAAAGTTGTAGTATTGTAAACTTTAAAGGGCGAGAGCCCCTGATTTATATCGGAGGCCGTGAAATCCGTGGGAGGAGGGTTGAGAGTCTTGGAAAAAGCCTCGTCCGGCTTTCCAGAAAGCCCGTGACAGGAGGAACAGTTCTCCGCGTAAAGCGCTTTTCCACTTTCATAATCAGGAATCTTCGTCGGGTAAGGCTTGATGTCATAGGCAGAAATGATCCGTCCCTTAAGTTCATTTGCAAGGCTTTCCACCTCGGAGACTGATCCTTTGGATACTATAATTGAGTGCAGAAGAGCAAATTTTTCAGAAAAATCGGCGGTTTCTGGCTTTTTCTCAGGAATCTTTTCCCACAGTTCCACAGATGCGGAAGAGAAATCAAGCATCTCCTGATATTCAAATTCGCTTATGATCTTCCCTTCTTCTACGGCATTTGCGTAATCTCCTCCTATGTAGTCCACAAGAGAGAGGATTCTGTCTATCTCCGCGGCATAAGAGGGCCTTGGAAAAAGAAAAAATATGAGAACTGACAAATAGAAGAAACTTTTTTTAAGCATAGCCCGCGGATATATTCCCGTATTGGGGGTCAGGGAAGGTACTTTTTACCATTCTAGACCTTTATTGTCAATAATTCTCATCATCGTCGTGATTTTCGCCTTTAGCAGATGGTTCCGGGAAGAAAATCGGATGAGTAATTCAGCTGATTGTCCCACTTGCAAATATTTTTAAAAGAATTCTTGACATCATCACTCCAGAATGTTATTAATCCATATCATGGATATTAAATATCCACAATATCTAGTAATTATGCAACCCTAACAGGTCGCAAGAAGGAGGATGTCAACAGATGTTTAATTATACAAAACAGTGGAGAATTCTTTTTGTCTTTTTCCTGATTTTTTCACTCGCAGGCACGCAGATTTCTCTAGCGGGTCCAGCTTCTGAGGAAAAGATAAAAAAGCTTGAGGAGCAGATAAAGATTCTGGCGGATGAGATAGAAGCCATAAAGTCCGCTTCGGTAACGGAGCCTCCGGTCTATGAGACGGAATTCGGGGTGGCACCCGCGGCATCAAAAGTCTACAGGGTTGACCAGGGAGTATCGTTCGGGGGCTACGGTGAACTGCTTATAGCCAACGTAAAAGAGGACTCGCACGACATAGTGGATACCCTGAGACTTGTTCTCTATAACGGCTACAAGTACAACGACCACATAGTTTTTAACTCGGAAATAGAATTCGAGCACGGTACGACGGGAAGCAATAAGGATGGAAAAGAGGGATCGGCATCGGTTGAGTTTGCGCTGATTGATTTTCTTATAAGCGATGAGTTCAACCTGAGAGCCGGACTTCTTCTGACTCCTTTCGGAATCGTAAACGAGATTCACGAGCCGACGACGTTTTACGGAGTGGGTAGACCCGAGGTGGAAAGGCGGATAATTCCGAGTACATGGAGAGAGTCCGGAGCCGGTGCACACGGAACGTTTGATCTGGGCAGCGCCGGGGACCTCTCTTACAGGGCCTACGCAATGTCGAGCGCCGATGCTCGGGGATTCAAGGCATCGGACAACAGGAGTCTTCGGATCAAGGGAAACAGGGCAAGATTCGACGACATAGCTTTTGTCGGAAGACTTGAGTACGACCCGATTCCAGGGATTAAAATCGGAGGGTCCGTTTTTTACGGCAACACGGGACAGGATGAAGAAGTTAACGGCCAGACGATAGACGGCCTTTTCCAAATGTACGAAGTTGACGCGCAGTTTCAGTATGCAGGGTTAGACCTGAGAGCTCTATCAGTCTGGACCAGGTTGGATGACGCCGCACTTATAAACCAACTCAATGAGTATGAAGGCAACAAATCCGTCGGGGAAGAACAGTCCGGCTGGTATGTTCTCGGAGCATACAACATCTTCTCTGCGCTTAACTCCGGAAGCAGATACCTGGAGTATCTGGCGCCTTTTTTCCGGTATGAACAATTTGATACGCAGGAAAAGGTTCCCGCCGGGTTTGAAAGAGACCCCGCCAATGACAGGACCCAGTACACTATCGGGGTAAATTACAAGCCGATTCCAAACGTGGTCATAAAAGCTGAGTATCAGAATCTCGACAATGCCGCAGATGAGGCAAAGGATCAGTTCAATTTCGGGCTTGGATATGTGTTTTAGGATACAGGACTTAAATCCGCGATAAACGGGCGCGGGTTTATGCTTCTTTTTTTTCTCTCTCTTTTTCTCTCTTAAAAAAGGGCAATATTCAGATAGAATGTTGCCCTTCCTTAATTATGATTGCAAGAAGCCTCATCTTAATAACGCTTGTATTTTTTCTGCATGGCGCCGGAGATGCCTCAGCCAAGGTCTTTCTTACCAAGGGCAAGGCGCTTGAGCTCGTTTTCCCTGAAGCAGAAGAAATAGAAAAAAGACACGTTTTCCTCACCAAATCCCAAGCCGAGAGAGTACGCACAATGGCAAAGGTCGAGGTGGATTCAAGACTTTATACCTTCTACATAGCAAAATCCGGCGGGAAGGAGACAGGCTACGGGGTTATCGACACCCACACTCTTCGGACCCTGACCGAAACCGTAATGTTCGTAATAAATCCCGACGGGACGCTCCGCCACGCTGAAACTCTCGCATTTTTCGAACCCACGGATTACATGCCGAGCGGAAAATGGATAAACTTGTTTCTGGAAAAAACCAGGATGGACAGAATGAAGGTAGGAAGAGGAGTTCCCAACATTACCGGAGCCACGATAAGTGCTGTATCTTTTTCGCAAGCTACGAGAAGAGTTCTCTCCGTCTACAGAGTCACCTTCGGCATTCCGGCTGATTCCTGATCATCCATTTAGGAGAAAAAATGAAATTCTTCATTTCAACGGACATAAGAAAAAACGACCTGTTAAAACTTGTCGTTCTGCTCACAACGATTTTCTTCCTCTTTTTGTGGCTGACCAACCTTCTGCTTTTCCTGAAGGTGGGATTCAGTTATGAAAGCGTTGTTGAGTACTATAGGGGCTCTGAGGAAAGTTTCAGGCCTCCGAGGAGCTATCTTGGGCTGCTTGAAGAAGCTCATTTCCACTTTTTCTCAATGGCCGTTTTACTGGTAACGCTCAATCATCTCTTTCTTTTTACCAACAGAAGCTCTGCCGAAAAACTTCTCGTCATAATAGCATCTTACGGCTCCGCCTTCCTCGATATAGCCGGCGGCTGGCTGGTAAGGTACGTAAGCGCCGAGTTTGCCTATGTTAAGATCGGCTCTTTTGTCGTCCTTCAGATAGCTCTTCTTTACCTGATCATTTTCGTAACGTTTTATCTCTACAGGAAAAAACCCGAGTATCCGAAGTCGTAGCGGCGACTTCCCCTCACCCTTAACCCTATGGGCATGCGTAAGACCCGAAGCAAGACCTTTTCTCTCCGTTTTTCCCAACGAGCAGAAACCCCAGGGATTTATCCTTCCGGGAAAACATCTTTGCACCACGCGGACCCAGAACCGAAACGGCAGTCGAGAAAACATCGGCTTCCGTAGCGGTTTTGGAAACGGCTACAACGGAAGTCATATCCTCGGCAGGCCAACCCGTCCTGGGGTCAATTATATGAGAGTACTTCTTCCCGGCGTGCTCAAAGTAGCGCTCGTAATCTCCCGAAGTCGCCACACCCTTATTCACAAGATCAAGCTTCGAGATGATTTCACTTCCGCTCCCGGGTTTTCTTACTCCCACATCCCAGAATTTTTTGCCTGCGGGAGGATTCATCGCGTATATGTTTCCCCCGAAATTCACAAGTCCTCTCGTGATTCCGCTCTCCTTGGCGATTCTCACCATCTCGTCAACCGCGTAGCCTTTTCCTATAGCTCCGAAGTCGAGCCTGACGCAGTCGCCATCAAGAAAAACCTGGGATTTAGCTTCGTCTATCTTTATTTTGCGAAAACCCGTACACCCAAGCGCATCGCGGATCCGTGAGGGGGCGGGTAACCGCCCCGCCCTGGTCTCAGCCCGCCAGAGTTCGAAAAGACTGCCGATAGTTATGTCAAAAGCCCCCTCAGTAAGCTCTGAGTACTTAATCGAGGTCCGCACAAGACGCAGAAATTCCCCGGGAACGGAAACGGGGCCGACTCCCGCATTTCTGTTCACCTCAGCAAGAACGCTGTCATCCCTGTAGTTACTGAAAAGCCGGTCTATTTCCTTGGTTCTCTCAACGCAGGCATCAACAACCCGGTGGAAGAGCTCCTCGCTCGGGGAATAAAACTTGAGTTCCATCGTTGAACCCATCGAGTAAAAGGATCTCTCGTAAAGATTCTCCGTACCGTGGGAACAGGAACAAAAAAGCAGAACTAGAAGCCCAAGAAGGCGCATATTCTGAAAATTACGTAAAGCGTTTTTCTGCGAGAGGAGGGAGTCGAACCCTCACACCCTAAGGTACTAGATCCTAAATCTAGCGCGTCTGCCTGTTCCGCCACTCTCGCCCTTTACAGTCAAAAACCGGTAAGCACCCGGAATCATATTTCCGGACAGTGCCGTAAGACGCAAAATGAAGTGGGCTGCGAGGGATTCGAACCCACGACCGACTGATTAAGAGTCAGCTGCTCTACCAGACTGAGCTAGCAGCCCGCAAACAGAATAACAGAAAAGAAAATAAATAAAAACCGAAATGTTCGCCGGTCGCAGCAACTGAAAATCCTTCGCTTTTTTGAACTCCCCTCCAACCATTGTATATTTTTTAGAATGGTACAAAACCTAATAAACAACTTAAAGGAATACCATAACACCTACCACTTCCAGATAGAACAGCTACTGCTGTCCATTCTGATAGTAATAATCGTGATCTCCATCAGGAAGATCATGATCTCCATCATAACCAAGAACACAAATGACCCCAAGACCATTTATTACTCCAAGCGGATTATCGGGTACAGCTCCACTTTTCTTCTCATATTAATTCTCTGCGGCATCTGGATAAAGGGCTTCGGCTCCATAGGAACCTACTTGGGTATAGCCAGCGCGGCTATCGCGTTAGCCCTTCATGAAACCATAGCCAACATCGCCGGCTGGTTCTTCATCCTCTGGAGAAAGCCTTTCGTAATAGGGGACCGCATACAGATAGGAGAAACCAAGGGAGACGTAGTAGACTTAAGACTGTTCCAGTTCAGTCTTGTCGAAATCGGAAACTGGGTTGAAGCGGAACAGAGCACGGGCAGGATCATACATGTTCCCAACAGCCACGTGCTGAAAGAAAGAACCGCGAACTACCACGGCGGATTCAGCTACATATGGAATGAAATACAGATTCTCGTAACGTTTGAGACCAACTGGAAAAAAACCCGCAGAATTCTTGAGAAGATAATGAATGAAAAAATCGAATCTTCGGCGAAGCAAACCGAAATCGAAATGCAACTGCGCCAAGCCGCAGAGAGATACATGATTCATTTCTCCAAGCTCACCCCGACAGTTTACATGTCGACAAAAGACAGCGGAGTACTGTTCTCAATCAGATATATGATAAACCCGAGGCAGAAAAGAGGCTCGGAGCAGTACCTGTGGGAAGCAATACTGGAGGAATTTGAAAAACACTCCGACATCGAACTTGCATACCCGACGACGCGCTTTTATACCTATACGCAGGAAAGTCCGAATCCCGACAACACAGGCCCCGCTCCCTGAGCCGGAGTGAAGCTGGACCTAAGGCAGCTTATCTGCGGAGACACCTTCTTCGGGCTTCACTATGGCGATGGCGGCCGCATCGGGATTTATGTATTTCCTGGCTACCCTCGCTACATCATCTGCAGTCACGGCAAGTATTTTCTCCGGGAACTTTGTGTATTCGTAAGTGCCTATTCCGTAAAGCTCGTCAAACCCAACAGTGGATGCCTGAGCGGAGTTTCTCTGAAGACCTATCTCGAAGCTTCCGACTATGTAATTTTTCGCTCTTTCAAGCTCCTGCTCCCCGACGCCCTCCAAGACAAGCTGGAGCTGTTCCTTTATCGCTCCGAGCGCCTCTTTTTCCTTCTGTGGCGCAGTTCCTATATAGACGCCGAAATAACCGCCTTCCATCCCCGGAACGTAAAACGAGGTAACAGAGTACGCGAGGCTTTTTTTGTCCCGAAGCTCAATGAAAAGTCTCCCTCCCTGTCCGGAAAGCACAGTATTGAGCACCTCGAACGCGTAGCGGTCCCGGCTTTTAAAACCCGGGGCATGATAACCCGCGATAATGTGGGTCTGGGCCTTCTCCTTTTCAAACTCGACGTTTTCCCTCGCTGCGGAAAGTGCGGACTCACGAGGCGGGCGGATATTTTCGAAACTGGTTTTTTTCATGCCGCCGAACAGCTTTTCAAGAACGCCAAGGGTTTTCTCCGCATCAATGTCACCCGCAACGGAGATAACCATGTTCTCGGGCCTTATGACTTTCTTGTAGAACTTCCTGACATCGGCCGAGGCAAACCCGGTTACGGTTTCCTCGGTTCCCAGAACGTTGAACCTGTAGGGATGCTCAAGAAAAAGGGTCCCGAGAAAATTTCTGACGGTCTTTCCCGTGAGGTTGTCCTTCTGCCTCTCCAAGGCGGCCAGAATTTCCCTTCTCTCTCTCTCCATTTCCTCATCGGAAAAAGAAGGATTAAGTATCACGTCTGAGAAGATATCCATTGCCCCTTCAAAATTCTCGCTTAAGGCTGAAAGAGTCACCCCGACGCTGTTTTTCCCAGAAAAGCCGTCAACCGTTCCCCCAAGCCCCTCTATCTGAGTGGCTATATCCTCCGCGGAGCGGATTGAGGTGCCGCGGGTGAACATCCCGGACATGAAGTTCGAAATTCCGTTTGTGTTTTCGTCCTCATACCTGAGACCGCCCAGAAACGCCGCTTGAACAGAGAAAAGGGGGACGGCGGGGTTTCGCTTCAAAAGAACCCGGATTCCGTTTGAAAGCTCGTATTTCTTAAATTCCGCCTGCGCCCGGGAAACTTTTTTCTTTTCTTTTTTCCGGGTCGCTTCGGGGAAAACAAGGGCTTTTTTTAAGCCCTGCTCAACTCCCTTGGTTTTGTTTTTCGGAAGCAGCACTCCCGCGGTGAGATTTCTCTGCTCCAGGTATTTTCTGGCCACGCGCAATATGTCTTCCGGGGTAACATTCCTCATCCTCTCAAGATAGAGGCGTTCGTAGCCATGGTCTCCCGTTTCAAGCTCAAAGTAACCAAGCTTTCTCGCCTGTCCCTGCATGGTCTCTTTGGCGCGGATGAAATCTCTTTCTATGTTAGTCTTGGCGCGGGCAAGCTCCTCGGCCCCGACAAGTTCGTTTTTTATAAGCTCTATCTCCGCTACTATCTCCTTTGAGGCTTTCTCCACTTTACCGGGATCAAAAACTCCGCCCACAATGAAAAGACCGCTTTCCTTGAGGCTGTAAGCATAGGCGTATATGTCGTCCACGGTGGCGTTCTGCTCCTTTAGTTTTCTGTAGAGCCTAGAGCTTTCCCCGGTGCCGAGTATGCCACTTATAACATCAAGAACAGGAGTATCGGCGTGGCTCGCCGAGGGGGTGTGAAAGGCAAAGCTGAAGTAACCCGTGTTTACGTCGCGGCCGATAACAAAGGTTTTCGTGCGTTTCTGCTCGGGCTCCGGAGGAAGTTCGCACTCGGGAGTTTTTCTTTTCTTTATTTTTCCGAAAGTCCGGGCCACCGCATCTTCTATTCCGTCAGGATCAAAATCCCCGACCACAACGAGAATCATGTTGTCCGGGGAATACCACTTTCTGTAGAAATCCAGTATTCCATCTCTGGTGAAGCTCCCCACGCTCTGCTTGGTCCCTATTATGGGTCTTCCGTAGGGATGAACGCTGTAGGCCGTGGAGAAAAGCTTCTGGGTAAGCACCCTTGAGGGAGAATCCTCTGCCCTTCTTATTTCTTCCTGGACAACCTCAAGCTCTTTTTTAAGCTCTGTGGGGTCAAAAGTCGAGTTCTCCACGACGTCTGAGAGCAGGTCAAGAGCCATTGGCAGAAAGCGCCGCGCGCTTACGATGTAGTAAACCGTCTCGTCAAAGGAGGTAAACGCGTTTATGTCTCCGCCCCCCGCCTCAACCATTCCGGCTACCTCGCCGACACGTCTTCTTTCCGTACCCTTGAAAAGCATGTGCTCGTGCACATGCGCGAGACCGTACTCGCCCTCCACCTCGCAAGCGCTTCCGGTCTTCACCCACACGTTAACGGCGACAACCGGGGAAGAGTCGTTTCTCTCAAGAAGCACGGTCATGCCGTTAGAAAGAGTGTATTTCGTTACTCCACCGACACCTGCAAAGGTCTGCGCGTTCAAACTCATAAGACTTGCTCCCGTAATCAGAATGAACAAAAAAAGTAATTTGAAAACCCCTTTCATCGACTCCACCCTCCAGAGGAAAAACCCTAGGATTCGTCGCCAGCCAGGGCTTCTAATTCTTTGTCCCGCGATGTCGCCTTCGCGACCAGCTTCCAGGCACACCGTCCAAGCTCAAGGATAAAATAGCAGTAAGTTATAACAACCGCGACCACTCCGGGATTGGTAATAAGCGCCGCAATTATTATGGAGCCCGCGACAAGGGTGCTGAAGGGTCCGAATCTGGCGATTCGGGGGAACTTCCTGTATGGAACCTCGCTAACCATAACAAGTCCCACGACAGGGACGAAGAAAAGATAAACAGATTTCATAAGAGGCGTGGCGATGATCTGAAACTCGGAGAGAAGAAGTATCGGAGATAGGATAAGTCCCGCGGCCATAGGACTCGGAAGACCCGTGAACATGCGCTTTTCCTTGGTTGTAAACTGTATGTTAAAACGCGCAAGTCTAAGCGCTGCGCAGACCACATAGAAAAGCATCGCCATCAGTCCCGGATTTCCGTATTCCGAAAGCCCCCAGACGTAAAGAAGAACTGCCGGGGCAACCCCAAACGATACAAGATCGCAGAGTGAGTCATAGGACGCGCCGAAACGGCTCTCCGAGTTAAGAGCTCTAGCTATTCTGCCGTCAAGCATGTCGACAAGCACCGCCATGCCGATAAATCCTGATGCCCACCAGAAGCGATTGAAAAGCCACTCCTCGGAAACTGCGGCTGAGGCGCGGTCCCCGTGAATGGAAATCGAAATCACTATGGACGCAAGCCCGAACGCAAGTCCCACAGTTGTGAGCATGTTCGGCAGCAGGGGAATAAGTCTCCCCGGACGGGGAGATCTTCTCCTTCTTTTTCTTCTCAAGTTAGCCACGCTATAACCGTCCTGCCGGCCACGACTTTCTGCCCTACCTCAACACCCACCTTCACATCCTCGGGCAGGTAGACATCCACTCTTGAACCAAACTTTATAATCCCGAATTTTTCCCCGATTTCCAATACGTCGCCGAATTTTGCGCGCGATATTATTCTCCTCGCGAGAAAACCGGCCACCTGGACTATAACCACCCGGACTCCGCCCTCGCACTCAATCAGGGTAGCGAGCCGCTCGTTGGCCTCGGACGAATCACCCTTGAAAGCCATTCTGAATTCCCCGGGGGAATAGGTGGTCCCGACGACCTTGCCCGAAACGGGAGATCTGTTTACATGGCAGTCGAAGATGGAGAGGAAAATGCTTATTCTTCGGGTGTTCCGCTTAAGATAGCCATCTTCAAAGGTCTCTGAGATATCTATTACTTTTCCGTCCGCAGGACAGATCACGGAACCGGCATCAAGGGGAGGAAGCTCCCTTTCGGGGTCCCTGAAAAAAAAGACGAAAAAAGCGGTGAGCAGGAAAAACGCTAGGAATAAAGAGAAAGAACCCAGAAGTGCGAGGAGAATACAAAGCGCGGCTGAAACGTAAATCATGCCGAGCCCCTCGCTTGCGACCCTCACAAATCGAAAATTCATCAGTTCTTGTCTTTATCGACCAGTTTTTTCTGGAAGAGCGAGCTCATCATCCCCCTAAGCTCGGCGCCGACTTTTTCGATCGGATGTTCTTCGCCCTGTCTGAGAAGCGCATTATAGGAAGGCCTTCCGGCCTGGTTCTCAAGTATCCATTCCGAGGCGAACTGTCCGGACTGAATCTCCCCGATTATCTTTTTCATCTCCTGTTTTACGGAGTCGTTTATAAGCCTCGGGCCCCTGGTTATATCTCCGTACTTGGCCGTATCGCTCACCGAGTAACGCATGTTGGCTATTCCGCCCTCGTATATGAGGTCAACTATAAGTTTGACTTCGTGGCAGCACTCAAAATAAGCCATCTCGGGCGGATAACCGGCCTCGACAAGCGTCTCGTATCCGGCCAGGATAAGGGCCGTTAGCCCTCCGCAGAGAACTGACTGCTCCCCGAAAAGGTCGGTTTCCGTCTCGTCCTTGAAAGTCGTCTCTATAACTCCCGCCCTTGAGCATCCGATGGCCCTGGCGTAAGCAAGAGCAAGATCCTTGGCATCTCCCGTCGGGTTCTGGTGAACGGCCACGAGTCCCGGCACACCGGCTCCCCCGACGTACTGGTCCCTCACCGTGTGCCCTGGGGCCTTGGGGGCGACCATGAACACGTCCACGCCCGCGGAAGGTCTGATCTGTCCGTAGTGAATATTGAAACCGTGACTGAACATAAGCGCGTTTCCGGCAACCAGGTTCTTTTCCACCTGCTCATGGTATATCGCCGGCTGGTAAGTGTCCGGAGCCAGCATAACCACTATGTCCGCGGATTTGGAAGCGGCGGAAACCGACTTCACGTTAAAACCGGCTTCCTTTGCCTTTTTCCAGTTTGCGCTGTCCTTAATGTCCGCGACCGTGACCGAGACTCCGCTGTCTCTTAGGTTCTGGGCATGGGCGTGGCCCTGGCTTCCGTAGCCTATGATCGCAATCTTCTTTTTCTTAAGCCTGGACGGATCAATATCCTCATCGTAGTAAACTTTCACCGGTTATATCCTCCTTTACTTGCTCTTCTTGCTCGCCCGGGACATGGCGACGGTTCCCGTTCTCGCGATTTCCTTTATCCCGAAAGGTCTTTGAAGTTCGACGAACGCCTGGATCTTCTGTTCATCCCCGGTAACCTCGAACGTGTAGGATCTCGGAGACACGTCGACGACCTTGGCCCGGAATATGTCGGCGACCCGCAGAATTTCCGGCTTGGAATCAGCCTTCGCATCGACCTTGATGAGAATCATCTCTCTTTCCACGCGGTCAAGTTCGGTCATGTCGACAACCTTGATCACGTTGACCATGTTGTTGAACCTTTTTATTATCTGCTGAATTATGGCTTCGTCGCCGGTTGTGACTAGAGTTATTCTGGACGTCCCCGGCTCCTGGGTTTCCGCGACGTTAAGACTCTCTATGTTGAAATCCCTCGCGCTGAAAAGCCCCGCGATTCTTGAGAGTACTCCGGCTTCATTGTCTACCGTTATGGATATCGTGTGTCTCGATTTCATGGAACCTCCAAAGTGGTAAAAATTATCAGGAAAGCGGAATTATACCGAATCCCCGAGAAATGTTAATACCCGCCAGCCGCCTCCAAGGCTCCTCAGCCTCCGGCTTCTCCCTTGAGAATATCCCCCAGTTCCCCGTTTACGTGCATGTCGGTGCATATATCGCATCCGCCTATGAAATTGCCGTTAACGTAGAGCTGCGGAAGGGTCGGCCACTGCGAGTAGTCCTTTATCCCTTGGCGTATCTCCGGGTCCGAAAGAACGTCGACGGTTTCGTAATCCACCCCGTAATGGTTGAGAATGCTTACCACCTGAGCTGAAAAACCGCACTGCGGCGCATCCTTCGACCCCTTCATGTAAAGGATAATAGGATTCTCCTCGACCTGACGCCCTATTTTTTTCTGTATATCTGCCATTGCCCCGCTCCTTACTTTACTTTTTAAGCTTCTCCCACTGATCGTCCGTGTAGGTTTTTATCGAGATGGCGTGAATCTCGGATTCCATGGCGTCTCCAAGCGCCGCATAAACAAGCTTGTGACGCTCAATAGGCGGTTTGCCCCTGAACTGTTCGGACACGACGACCGCCTGAAAATGCGTCCCGTCCCCCTCGACCTCGACAAACGACGTCTGAATACCCCGTTCTATCATCTCGCGAATCCGTTGCGTTTCCATCACAGCGGGGAATTATATACGCATATAAGCGCGTTTCCAAGAAAAGGAGCCCGCAAGGTCCCTTGCAAAAATTCCCGGCTGTTTTATCTTTAAATGTGCCCGAAAAAAGAGGTCCCAGATACAGATGAAAGTAAGAGAGATAATGAGCAGCCCCGTGGTCACAGCCAATGAGAACGACTCGCTTGAGCAGTGCGCGCGCCGGATGATTGAGCTGAGGATCAACCAGCTTCCAGTGGTAAACAACGACGGAATGCTCACGGGATTCATCTCCGCAAGCGACTTTATCGCCAAAAAAACCACCGTCTCCTTCTCGAGAACCGAAATCCTCGAACTCTTCGGACAGTGGTTTGACCAGGAAGAAATCGAAAAGATATACGAGGATGCCGGGCGGACCACCGTGAAGGAAGTAATGAGCAGCCCCGCCATATCCATCGACTCGGACGCGTCGGTAAAAGAGGTGTTCGAGGAATTGGCCGGAACTGGCTTCCACAGCGTTGTCGTGGTCGAGGAGGAAAAACCCGTGGGAGTTGTCTCGGTATCCGATTTTCTGAAACTGATCGTAAGATAATCTGCCTTCGACCCGCCTTGCCATCATGAAAAGCTTCGGAGTTTCAAAGGAAAAACAGATGGCTCTTCGGCGGGAAATGGAGCGTCTTGGCATAAGGGAAGAAGATATTGAGGAGACTTTCACGAGATCTTCCGGACCCGGCGGACAGAACGTAAACAAGTTGTCCACCTGCGTTCATCTGCGACACCGCCCAAGCGGCATTAGCGTGAAGGTTATGAGAGAGCGTTCCCAGGCGCTTAACAGATTTCTCGCAAGGAGAAGCCTCGCTGAGAAAATCGCGACGCAGATCCATGGAGAAGACTCAGCGGAAAGAAAAAAAGCACAGAAAATAATAAAACAGAAAAAAAGAAGGAAAAGAAAGACTGTGAAGAAACTCGCCGGGAACACCCGGTGATAAACCGCCAACTGTAGAGTGCTTAATGAAAAAGGTCGTTGACTCCAAGTGCAATGCCGGGTTGCTCTCTCAATTGTTGTGCTTAACGCTTGTTTTGCTGCTCTGCACGGCGTCGGCGGAAGCCGACACCCTGACCGGAAAGCCTTACGTAACAGACGGCGACACGGTCAAAATTTCCGGGGAACGGATCAGGCTCGAAGGCATTGACGCGCCGGAGAGAAACCAGCGCTGCAAAAACGGCTCTGGAAAAAGCTATGACTGCGGGATTGTTTCAACCGCGGCTCTTAGAAATAAAATAGGGAGCAATCCCATTACGTGCGAGGGAACAAAGCGCGACCGCTACGGACGCTTTCTCGGTATCTGCTACCTAAACGGGATTGACTTAAACGGCTGGATGGTTCGAAACGGCCACGCGCTCGCATACAGGAAATACTCACGCCGTTACGTCTCCGCTGAGCAGGAGGCACGCGAAAACAGCCGCGGCCTGTGGACCGGGGAATTCGTCGCGCCCTGGAGCTGGCGAAAGGGTGAACGGCTTACGACCGCTTCTCCAAATCCCGGCAAGTGAACCAAGAGCAAGTTGTTGAAAAATCAGGAGTTCGTGTCATTTTTACCTAAATGGAAAGCGAAACAGCAGGTTCCCCTGAGGAAGGCCGTGGATTCTCCGAAGACTGGGTGGTTTTCGGACCGGCTTTCATCCTTATTGCTCTCGGGCTTCTTTTTCCCCATCTTTCTCTTCCGAAGTTTTCGTGGACCCCAGATTCTGTAGGCAATATACTAAGCGCGGAGAACATATCTCTTTCCCTCTCGCTGGGAGTGATATTTTTATTTTTTTCAAGCTTCGGCGTTCGTATGATGGGTGGGTCGGTCGCCCGCTACGCCGTGGGTTTCCCATTAGTGTTTGCCCTGGCATGGGCGTCTAAGTTCCTTGCCGGAAACGCAACGGCCAAGGAATGGGGAATAAGCTACGTCATCTTCGCCCTTTTTATCGGAATGTTTGTCGGCAATGTTTTTCCCAACCGCTTCCGAGAAGCGGTCCGCACCGAGTACTACATTAAGATCGGCCTTATAATCCTGGGCTCCAGCATCCTGTTCGGCAAGATACTCTCCGCTGGGTTGGCGGGAATTCTGCAGGCTCTGCTAGTAGTCCTTGTCATCTGGTATGCCTGCTATTGGATCTGCAGAAAACTCGCCGTGGATTCCGAGTTCGCCGCCATGCTCTCCACGGCCGTTTCCATCTGCGGAGTTTCGGCCGCCATTGCGGCCTGCGGAGCCATAGGAGGAGACAGAAAGAAACTCTCCTACGTAACTTCTCTCGTCCTCATAGTGGCCGTTCCCATGATGCTGATCATGCCTTGGGCAATAGAGCATTTCCAGATTCCAGCGATGATAGGAGGAGCCTGGGTCGGAGGAACAATTGATACCACCGGAGCCGTGGTAGCCGCCGGGGAACTGGTGGGAGAATCGGCTATGAACGCCGCCGTTGTGGTGAAGTTCTCACAGAACGCGATGCTGGGTCTGGCAGCTTTCGCTCTTTCTCTTTGGTGGACGTTTCGCCAAGGTGCGGATGAAGGGGTAAAGCCGTCGGTCGGGGTCATCTGGGAGCGTTTTCCAAAGTTTATTCTGGGATTCATGGCGGCATCGCTTCTTTTTTCCTTCGTAGTTGGAGACGATCTTGTTTCGCAGACCAAAGGACTTATGAAGGGGCTTCGCAGCTGGTGGTTCGCCCTCGCATTTGTCTGCATAGGCCTTGAAACCCGGTTCTCCACCCTGGTAAGCATGGAAGAAGGCCGTCCCGCCTACGCGTTTCTCATAGCTCAGGGAATAAACGTCATCTGGACGCTGATCGTAGCCTGGATTCTTTTCGGCGGCCTCTTATTCCCCGCTCCCGTTCTATAAAGGTACTTTGATCATAACGCGAGTCCCTAGGATGTCCGCCACTTGTTAAGTTCTCGGCGCTATCGACAGTATGGCTCCCGTTATTGCCAAACCCGCAAAGCCAAGTACCTTAATTGCAGCAAACATTCCACAGGAGTTCGCAACAATGAAAGCAATTATCTATCACGAATTCGGAGAAACCGATGTTCTTAACTACGAAGAGGTAAGCAAGCCGGAACTTGGACCGGGAGAAGTCCTTGTAGAGGTGAAATCATCCTCTATAAACTTTGTCGACCTCAGGCTCAGAAGCGGAAAATCACCTCGTCCGGTACCCCTGCCACATGTGGGGGGAGTGGACGTGGCAGGCATTGTCTGCGAGAAAAGCGATGACGTGTCTGATGTGGAAACGGGCGATCGGGTCATGGTTATGCCGGCCGTGCGCTCAGATAAGGGCCTCGAAATAGTCGGAGTCAACCTCCACGGAGGATTCGCCGAATACGTAAAGATACCTTCATCTAACGTGGTATCGATTCCCGAAGGGCTCTCCTTTGACGACGCGGCGACCCTTCCAACTTGCTACGTCACCGCTTGGTACGGCTTCTGCGAAAGAGGGGATATCGCCAAGGGAGAAACGGTGCTTGTGCACGCGGCGGGAAGCGGAACGGGGAGCGCTGCGATCCAAGTAGCCAAGCTTTTCGATTCCTTCGTTATAGCTACCGCGGGAAGCGACGAAAAACTTGAGAAGGCAAAAGAAATCGGGGCCGACGTAACTATAAACTACAACTCCTCTGATCTCGGAGAGGAGCTGAAGAAAATTACAAAAACGCATAAGATAAACATGATCTTCGATCCCGTGGGAGCTTCGGTGTGGAAAGAGAACACGCAGTACCTGGCCCCTGGGGGGAAACTTCTGCTGATCGGAGTCGCGGGAGGCGGCGCTACGGAAGCGGCCCTCGGCCCGCTTATCATGAAAGATCTCTCCGTACTGGGAGTAACGGTGTTTAATGCCCGGACGGAACACTTCGAGAAAGTCGCCCAGCTTGCCGAGGAAGGTGCCCTGAAACCCTCGATACACAGCAGGTTCCACCTGAGCGAGGCGGCGGCGGCGCAGAAAATTCTTGAAGATCGCCAGCAGTTCGGAAAAGTCATTCTGAACCCGTAAGGAAAAACCTGATTTTCAAGGTGAGAATCAAAAATCTGTTCGCGGCGATCCTGCTTGCCCTCGTCGCCGCACCAGATGTGTCTCTGGCGGAACCGCCCTGCCCAAAAAGCATAATATCGCTCACCCTCGCCTCAGACGAGATCCTGATCGACATAGTCAGCGATAGAAAAAAAATAGCCGCGCTCACCTATTTCTCGACCGACCCGCTGATTTCAAACGTGGCGGAAAAAGTGCGGGGAATTCCGCAGGTCCGAGCGAACCCCGAGCAGATAATCGCAAAATCCCCGGATCTCGTGATAGTCGCGGGCCACACAAACCCGAACATACGCGCGCACCTTGAGGCGGCGGGAATAAAGGTGCTGCTGCTCCACGAAATCGTCTCGCTTGAGAAAATAAAAAAGAATATAGAACTGGTCGGAGAGGCTGTCTGCGAGGAAACCACGGCAAAAAGTCTCGTGGAAAAAATGGAAAGCCAGATCGCGGACGCCAAGGCGAAGATTCCGCCTCACGCGAGGGCCCCGACGGTTCTTTTTTACGGGGCCCCCGGATTCACGGTCGGCAAAGGCTCTACCATAAACGATATAATAGAAAGTTCCGGGGGCATTAATCTCCCGGCCCGCCTGGGGCTAAGCGGATACAGCAACATATCTACCGAGTACGTAATCCAGAATAACCCTGACCTGGTGCTTACAAGTAGTTATAATCCCTCTCACCCGGATTTTGTCGGACAGATGTTCAAAAATTCCGCATTCAGAGACAAAAAGATCATAGTCGTCGCGGGAAAACATCTAGACGCCGCATCCCATTACGCGGCACGGGCCGTAGTTGATCTGGTGAACCTTATATTCAGAGCAGAAACCAATGCCGACCGGTAAGAAAACACTTTCCGTATACGCAGTACTCGCCTCGCTGCTTTTACTGACCGTCGTCGTGTGCGTATCGCTCGGGGCGGTGAGCGTTCCGTTTGACGAGGTAATCCGCATAATAGCCGGCAAGCTGCTCTGGGTTGATGCCGGAGCGGAAATCGGAAAATCGCAGGAACTTATCGTCTGGGACGTAAGGCTCCCCAGAGTTCTTCTCGCCGCCATAATAGGAGGGGGGCTCTCAATTGTGGGAGTTGTAATGCAGGCGATGTTCAGAAACCCCCTGGCCGAACCCGGAATACTGGGCTGGTCAAGCGGAGGAGCTTTTTTCGCCGTTCTGGTGATCTACACCGGTATTCATCAGCAGTGGTTTCTCCTGCTCCCTCTCGCTGCGTTCGCGGGCACCCTCCTCACTGCATACGCGGTCTACGGGATATCGCGCTACAGGGGTTTTGTCGAGAACACGACGCTTCTTCTCTGCGGGGTGGCGCTCGGAACACTTTTCGTTTCGTTAACGACTTTCGTGCTTTCGGTATCAAACGCGTGGTCAATGAAGGAAATGCTCTTCTGGATAATGGGCGGAATCGATTCGCGCACCTGGACGCATTTCGCAATGGCTGCGGTGCCAGTGCTTGCCGCCTCGGCAATGCTGCTTTTCTACGCTAAGAACCTAAACGCTAGGCTCCTCGGCTACGAGACAGCGAAAACCGTCGGCATCGACATAGAGAAAACGACCAAGCACCTCATAGTCCTGAGTTCCCTAATAGTCGGAGCAAGCGTTGCGGTAAGCGGCATCGTGGGGTTCGTCGGACTTATAATTCCACACTCGGTAAGACTGCTGATCGGGGTGGACCATCGCCGGCTCCTGCCCGCGAGCTTTATCGCCGGAGCCATATTTCTGCCCGCAGCAGACCTTATAGCAAGGACCGCCATGAGCCCCCAGGAACTTCGCCTCGGAATAATCACTTCCTTTATCGGAGTTCCTTTCTTCGTGTTTCTGCTGAGGCGGAGTTTCAGCGGGAGGGGAATCGCGTAGAATGCGGAAAGAATCAGTAAAAATATCGGGGCTAAGTTACGGCGTAAACGGAAAAACCATAGTTGACGACGTAAGCTTCGAGATTAAAAGAAACGAGTTCCTGGGAATAGTCGGTCCAAACGGCGCGGGGAAATCCACGCTTCTCAGGCTTCTTGCCCGGATAATTGACCCAACCGCGGGTCGCATCCTGCTTGACGGAGAAGATATCTCTGAATACGAAGCAAAAGAGCTTTACAGAAAAATATCGTTTCTCCCGCAAACCTCGTATTTTGATTTTCCGCTGAGCGTGCTCGAGGTAGTGCTTACGGGAAGGTATCCGTACCTGGGAATTTTCGAGAGCGAGAGCGAAGAGGACATAAGGCGCGCCGAGGACTGTCTTTCGCTTGTGGACATGGAAGGGTTTTCCCGGAGAAAAGTAACGACACTTTCCGGAGGGGAGCAGCAGAGAGTGTCGGTCGCAAGGGTTCTCGCGCAGGAAACCGCTATTGTTTTCCTTGACGAACCCTCCTCTCACCTTGATATACACCACAAGTTTGCCCTCATGGAACTGCTCGTGTCGCTGGCGCGAGAAGAAAAAGGGATCGTGGCCGTTCTCCACGACCTTGACCTTGCAAGCAGGTTCTGCGACAGAATCCTTGTGCTTGAAAACGGCCGGGTTTCCGCCTTGGGAGAACCGTCGCACGTGCTTTCCGAAAAGCTTCTCTCTTCGGTATTCAAGGTAAGGGGTTCCTGGGACCCCGGAAGGGGAAATCTCCTTGTTTTCCGGTGAACGCAGGGAGTCTAAAAATCACCTTTTGCACTTTTCAACCGGTAATTTGACAAAAAAATTCGATTAACTATATTCTGTTGCCTAGTTTTATTAGGGCCCATAGCTCAGTTGGTTAGAGCAGCGGACTCATAATCCGTCGGTCCCTGGTTCGAGTCCGGGTGGGCCCAGAATTGAGAAATAGAGACCATGAAGGTCAATACAGACAGAGCCGAAGCAACTCCTTCCAAAAGCCCCCGAAATACCACTTTTCTTCATAAAAAACGCGCGGGGTTGCTTCACCTGAAATAAGGAGCTATGGAACAGCACATTGAAAGCCTGCAGAAGCTTCAGACAGTTGACATAAGAATCAGAGAGTTAACTGAAGGACTGGAAAGATATCCGAACGAAATCAACGACCTTAAAAAAGACCTCCTTGAAAAAGAAGAATCGATAAATCTCAAGGAAACCAACCTCTCTGAACTAAAGGCGCAAAGTGACGGTCTTGAGTCCTCTCTTCGCTCCAATCAGGAATCCATAAAAAAAGCCGAGGAAAGGCTGTTTGCCATAAAGACCCACAAGGAATACGAGGCTCTTCAGAAGGAAATAACCGATGCCAGAAAGGAGAACCTCGAAATAGAAGACCGCACGATCTTGGTAATGGCGGAGATTGAAGAGACCGAGGAAGCTCTTGCCGAAGAAAAGGAAAACTATGCGACTCTAAAAGAGCAATACGCGGAGCAGATCGCGAAAAAAGAAAAAAAGATTGAAGAACTCGAGACTTCCCGCAAACCTGCGGAGAAGGAAAAAAGTGAAATTCTGTCCACTATAGACCCGAAAATACTTCCGCTTTACGAAAGAATCTTCAAAAGAAACGGCAGGGCGCTTGCGCTTGCCGAAAACGAGAAATGCACGAGTTGCAACATAAACATTCCGCCTCAACTCTATAATGAAATACTGAAACAGACAAAACTGGTTCAGTGCCCGAACTGCAAGAAGATCCTTTACACAAACCCGTAACCGCCCGAGCGGTTATCCAAATTAAGACCATGTCCCCAGAAAAAACAACCGAAGTCTATATAGACGGAGCGTCAAGGGGAAACCCGGGAGAATCCGGTATCGGGGTTCTTGTGATCCGCCCGGACGGAACAAGAGAGGAAATAAGGGAGTATATCGGCAGGGGAACAAACAACGAGGCGGAATACAAAGCGCTCATAAGAGCCCTCGTTTGTCTCTTGGCTGAAGACATCCTCGAGGTGAAAATTCACACCGATTCCCAGCTTGTCGCGAGCCAGATGAACGGACTCTGGAAAGTGAAGGATTCGAAGCTCAGGATACTTCACTCGGAAGCGAAAAAACTCGCTTCCTCGATTCCGGCACTCGAAATAGAATATATCCCCAGGGAGAACAATGCGGAAGCCGACAGTCTTGCGAATGAGGCAATCGATAGATATTTTAATGATTAGCGAGTCGGCCGTGCGGTCGCCCGCGGCTTGTACGCGGGAGGAAAGTCCGAGCTTCGCAGGGCAGGGCGCTGGTTAACAACCAGGTGTCGCGAGACAACGGAAAGTGCAACAGAAAGTATACCGCCTGGGCGCCACAAGCGCCCCGGTAAGGGTGAAAAGGTGGTGTAAGAGACCACCGCTCCGAAAGTGATTGAGGAGGCAAGGTAAACCCCGCCTGAAGAAAGACAAATAGGAAAACACCCGGACAGCTGTCCGGTCAGGGCGGCCCGTCCTGGTTTTCGGGTAGTCGCTTAAGGTATTCTGGCAACAGGTATCTCAGATGGATGACCGTACTTGACAGAACTCGGCTTACAGGCTGACTCGCTTTCTTACCCTATTCCCGCATGTACAGGTTCGATACAGCAAGAATTATCTGGAAAAGAAAAAATAAAACCGGGTCTGATTACTTGATCAAAGCTTTCAGGAATTCTTTTTTCCCGATTTTAACCTCGAAAGCAACCTTGTCAGGAAATTCCGAATTCGGGTCGGTGTACTTCTTTCCGTCTATGACAAGTCCTCCTTGGGATATGAGCCTTTTAGCTTCCCCTTTAGTGCTGATGGAATCGGACACTCCAATAACAAGGTCAACTACCTTCCGGGAATCGGCAACATACTCCTTTTCCTTCGCATCTTCAGGAAAAGATCTCTTTGAGAACTTGGTTTCGAAATCCTGTTCGGCTTCAAGGGCATCCTGAGAGTTGTGGAGCCAGGAAACGATTTCTCTGGCAAGCGCTTTTTTCGCATCCATAGGATGCCTAGCTTTTAACTTTCGTATCTTCCCTTCACTGCAGGTACTTAAAAGAAGATAGTATCTCCACATAAGGTCGTCAGAAATCGACATCATTTTCCCGTATATATCCTGCGGAGATTCGTCAAGACCTATATAGTTTCCAAGTGACTTTGACATCTTCTTTTCCCCGTCTGTTCCCTCAAGTATCGGAAGAAAAACTCCTACCTGCGGGGACTGTCCGTAATGTCTCTGGAAATCACGGCCGAGCAGTATGTTGAAGGTCTGATCAGTACCACCAAGTTCAACGTCGCAGCGCATCTGCACCGAGTCGTACGCCTGCACCAAGGGATATATGAACTCTCTGAGGGAAATAGATATTCCTTCCCTATATCTCTTTGAGAAATCGTCCCGGTCCAGTATCCGCGAAACGTTAACCAGAGAAGTAAGCCCGAGGAACTCTTCTGGATCGAGGTTGGTGAGCCAGCGGGAATTCGAAAGAACCTGAGTCCTTTTTCTGTCAAGAACCTTGAAAACTTGGCGCTCGTAAGTTCTTGAGTTCTTGATTATCTCCTCTTTTGAAACCGCCGGGCGGGTTTCGCTCCTGCCCGAGGGGTCTCCTATATAGGCGGTAAAATCCCCTATCAGGAAAAGAACCTCATGGCCCAGAGTCTGAAAATCGCGGAGTTTCTTGAGAATTATCCCGTGGCCCAGATGCAGGTCGGGAGAGGTGGGGTCGAACCCGGCTTTTACTTTCAGGGGACGGTCGTTTTTCTTTGAAGCTTCAAGCTTCAAAAGAAGTTCCTCTTCGGGAATTATCGCCTCGGTTCCCCTTCTTATTACCTTTAATTGTTCTTCAGGATCAGCAAAGGCCACTTGGAAGTCCCTCCCCAACAGCGGGTTTAGTATATTTATGGAAGATCAGTTGATCCCATAAGATACCTGTCGCATTCTCTTGCGGCTTCCCTTCCCTCGTTTATCGCCCACACCACAAGGCTTTGTCCCCTGCGCGAGTCTCCTGCGGCGAAAACTCCCTCGACGCTTGTCATGTACTTTCCATAATCCGCCATGGCGTTTGAGCGGTCGTCGGTACGGATATTCATCTGCTGCAGAAGTTCTTGCTCGGGTCCCAAGAATCCAAGGGCCAAAAGCACCAGCCCGCATGGCCACTTCTGCTCAGAGCCCTCTACTTCCCGAAACGACATCCTTCCGTCATCCCCCCTGTACCACTCAATGCGCACGGTCTCAAGTTCCGCCACTCTACCCTCATCGTCGCCTATAAATCTTTTGGTAAGAACCTGGTACCTTCTCGGGTCTTCTCCGAAAACCGCCATGGCCTCCTCCTGGCCGTAATCAAGTCTGTACACCCTCGGCCATTGCGGCCACGGGTTATCCGCAGCCCTTTCAAGCGGAGGTTTGGGAAGTATTTCGAACTGAAGAAGGCTCCTGCATCCGTGTCTCATGGATGTCGCGACGCAGTCGGTTCCGGTGTCGCCGCCCCCGAGGATGATAACGTCCTTTCCCGCAGCGGAGATGTAGCGGCCGTCGCTTAGCCCGCTGTCAAGAAGGCTCTTCGTATTCGCCTTCAAGAACTCCATCGCAAAGTAGATTTCGCCAAGGTTCCTTCCTTCAATCGGAAGATCCCTGGGTTTTGTCGCTCCCGTGCATATCACGACCGCGTCAAAATTCTTTACCAGTTCGTTTCCGTCGATATCCTTTCCCACTTCCGTATTGGTGACGAACTCTATTCCCTCCTTTGCGAGGATATCGACGCGGCGGTCAACTATTTTCTTGTCAAGGTGGGGATTGGGAATTCCGTACATAAGCAGTCCGCCGATGCGGTCGTCCCTTTCAAACACGGTGACCAGATGTCCCGCCTTGTTAAGCTGCGCGGCGCACGAAAGTCCCGCGGGTCCAGAACCTATGACGGCGACTTTTTTTCCGGTTCTGATCTCTGGGGGCTCGGGTGTTATCCATCCTTCCTCAAAACCCCTGTCGACTATGGCGCACTCTATGCTCTTTATGGTAACCGCAGGCTCGTTTATGCCCAGAACGCACGACCCCTCACAGGGAGCGGGGCATATCCGGCCCGTGAACTCGGGGAAATTGTTCGTCTTGTGAAGTCTCTCGAGAGCCTCTCTCCAGAGACCCGAGTAAATCAGGTCGTTCCACTCGGGTATAAGATTGTTTATGGGACACCCCGCGGTCATGCCGCCTATCACCTGGCCCGTCTGGCAGAAGGGAACCCCGCAGTCCATGCACCTTGAGCCCTGAACGGCAAGCTCTTTTTCGGGGAGATGACCGTGAAACTCGTCCCAGTCGCTGATCCTGCGGGCAGGATCCCTGTCAGGCCCGAGCTTCCTTTCGTAATTCATGAAACCTGTGGGATCACCCATTGAAAAACTTCTCCTCCGTTAAAGCTTCCGTGTCAGTTTCCGCTTACGCGCGCGAGATCTCGCTTGTTTTCCTCAAAAGCCGCCATAAGGGCTTCATCGCCCGAAAGCCCGCTCTGTTGCGCGCGGTTTATGTGCTCAAGCATTCTCTTGTAGTCTTTCGGTATCACCTTAACGAATCTTGGAAGACTCCCGGACCAGTTCTCCAGTATCCGCCGTGCTACCTCGCTTCCGGTGTACTCAAGGTGTTTCCTTATCATCCCGAGAAGCTCCGCTTCGTCATCCTCTTCCACGAATTCAAGGAACACGGATTCGGTATTGCACCTTCCGTGGAAATCCCCCTCGGGATCGTAAACATACGCCATGCCGCCTGACATTCCGGCCGCAAAATTCCTTCCGGTCGAACCCAGCACCACAACGCGGCCCCCGGTCATGTATTCGCAGCAGTGATCCCCGACAGCTTCCACCACGGCGCGGACTCCGCTGTTTCTCACGCAGAACCTCTCCCCTGCAATACCCCTAACGTAAGCTTCCCCTCCGGTGGCGCCGTAGAATGCAACGTTCCCGATTATTATATTCTCCTCCGCAACGAAGGTGGATTCCTTCGGCGGATAAATGATCATCTTCCCTCCGGAGAGTCCCTTACCCGTATAGTCGTTCGAGTCGCCCTCGAGAACAAGCGTCATGCTCTTGGGAACAAAAGCCCCGAAGCTTTGGCCCGCAGAACCAGAGAAATGAAGCCTTACCGTATCCTCCTCAAGCCCGTCAAGCCCGTATCTTCTCGTGAGCTCGCTTCCGACTATGGTCCCCACGGTCCTGTTAACGTTCCTTATGGGAACGTCGGCGCGGACAGGCTCTCCCTTTTCAATCGCCGGGCGGCATATATCCATCAGGACGGTCTCGTCAAGGGAGTTCTGTATGCCGTGGTCCTGTTGGATCTGGCAGTAGATTCCCCAGTCCTCGGGAACTTCGGGACGGAAAAGAATACTGCTTATATCCATGCCTTTGGCCTTCCAGTGATCAAGCGATTTTCTCATCTCGAGGCGGTCCGTTCTGCCTATCATCTCGTTTACAGTCCGGAATCCCATCTCCGCCATTATCTCGCGCAGCTCAGAGGCGACAAAATGCATGAAATCGACCACGTGCGCCGGATCTCCGGTGTATTTCTTTCGAAGCTCGGGGTTTTGCGTGGCGACTCCTACGGGACAGGTATCAAGATGGCAGACTCTCATCATTATGCATCCGAGAACTATGAGCGGAGCCGTGGAGAAACCGTACTCCTCGGCGCCCAGGAGGGCCGCGATGGCCACATCCCTTCCGGTTTTCATCTGACCGTCCGTCTCAAGAACCACTCTGCTTCTGAGATTGTTAAGAACAAGCGTCTGGTGAGTCTCAGCTATGCCCAGTTCCCAGGGAAGTCCCGCGTGGTGGATGCTGCTTTGCGGGGATGCTCCCGTTCCCCCCGAGGTTCCGCTTATGAGTATCACGTCCGCGTGACCCTTCGCCACGCCAGCGGCTATGGTGCCGACGCCGACCTCGGAAACCAGCTTGACGTTTATCCTCGCATGCTTATTGGCATTCTTAAGGTCGTAGATGAGCTGCGCCAGATCCTCGATCGAATAGATGTCGTGGTGCGGGGGCGGCGATATAAGCCCCACCCCGGGAGTCGAGAGTCTGACCTTGGCTATCCACGGATAGACCTTCCTGCCCGGAAGCTGTCCTCCTTCACCCGGCTTTGCCCCTTGAGCTATCTTTATCTGTATCTCGTCCGAGTTCACCAGGTATTCGCTCGTGACGCCGAAACGGCCCGAAGCGACCTGCTTTATGGCGCTTCTTCTGAGGTCCCCGTTCGGATCGGGGGTATATCTGTCGGAGTCTTCTCCCCCCTCTCCCGTGTTGCTCTTGGCTCCTATGCGGTTCATCGCGACCGCAAGGCTTTCGTGGGCCTCCTTGCTTATCGCCCCGTAGGACATGGCCCCGGTCTTAAATCTCCTGCATATGCTCTCGACCGACTCCACTTCGTCAAGAGGTACTGGATTGTCCGAGTACTTAAGCTCCATCAGGCCGCGAAGCGTAAAATGCTCCTTTTCCTCGTCGTTTGCAAGCTTTGTGTATTCCTTGAATTTCTCGTAGCTTCTAGTCTGGCAGGCTTCCTGGAGCTTGTGCACAGTGCGCGGGTGATACATGTGACGCTCCCCGTCGGGTCTCCATCTGTAAACCCCTCCGGTCTCAAGCGTCGCGGTCTCAACATCCCTTTCTGCGTAAGCCTTAGAGTGGCGTGTTATCGATTCCTCCGCTATGACGTCGACTCCCACTCCCTGTACGCGGGAAGCCGTCCAAGTAAAATACTTTTCGACAAACTCGGTATTCAGCCCGAGGGCCTCGAATATCTGGGCTCCGTGATAGCTCTGCACCGTGGAAATACCTATTTTGGACATTATCTTCACTATGCCCTTTACGAGGCTTTTCACGTACCCGGAGACCGCTTCCTCGTAAGATATGCCCTCAAGCATGTTCTGCTGGATCATTCCGTTTAAGGTCTCGTAGGCCATGTAGGGTGCAACGGCGCTTGCACCATAGCCTATAAGCAGCGCCATGTGATGAGTCTCCCTCGGCTCGCCCGACTCGACGACGAGCGCCGCGCGCATCCTGTTTCCATTTCTTATCAGGTGATGGTGAAGCCCCGAGACCGCCAGCAAAGCGGGAATGGGGGCGTTTTGAGCGTCAAAACCCCTGTCGGAGAGAACCAGGATGTTGGCACCTTTTTCTATGAGTTCGTCAGCGCGGGCGAACATACTGGAGAGCGCCTCCTCGAGTCCCTCGGTTCCCTTTTCGGGATCAAAAAGGATCGGGAGCACTTCGCAGCGGAACTTCTCCCCGCGAATGGTCTTCAGTTTTTCGATTTCCCGGTTAGTAAGAAACGGGGTCTCAAGCTCCATTTTCTCAGAGCTTTTCGCCTCGGGACGCAGTATGTTGGCTGTCGTCCCAAGCGTGACCATGGTGCCGGTTATAAGTTCCTCGCGTATGGCGTCGATAGCGGGATTCGTTACCTGGGCGAACATCTGTTTGAAATAGTTGTATAGAAGCTTCGATTCGTCAGAAAGCGCCGCAAGCGGGGTATCGATTCCCATGGCACCCACAGGCTCGACCGCGTTTTTCGACATCGGACCCAGAAGAATACGCAGATCCTCAAAGGTGTAGCCGAAGACTCTCTGTCTTGTAAGCAGCGTTTCGGGGTCGTACTCGGGCGGAGTCTCCGCTGGCTCTCCTTCCATAATGCCGGAGAAACTCTCCATGTTCTCGCTGAGCCATTTTCCGTAGGGTTTTTCCGTCGAAAGCCTTTTCTTAAGTTCCGTGTCGCCGACGATGCGTCCTTCGCGGGTGTCTATAAGAAGCATCCTTCCCGGAAGCAGGCGTCCCTTGTAGCTCACCCTGTCAGGGGGTATGTCTAGGACTCCGACTTCTGAACCCAGCACCACGGTGTCATCCTTGGTGACGTAGTATCTCGTGGGACGAAGCCCGTTTCTGTCAAGCACCGCTCCTACCTTCTCGCCGTCTGTAAAAGCTATGGAAGCTGGACCATCCCAGGGCTCCATAAGGCAGCTGTGGAACCTGTAGAAATCCTTTTTCTCCTCGGACATGCTCTCGTGCTTTGACCACGGCTCGGGAATCATCATCATCACGGCGTGCTCTATCGAGTAGCCGGACAGACACAGAAATTCCATTGCGTTATCAAAGGAAGCGGAATCGCTTCCCTCGGGAGCTATCACCGGGAAAATCTTTTCTATGTCGTCGCCGTAGAACTCGGATTCCAAGACGGCCTGCCTTGAATGCATCCAGTTTATGTTCCCACGAAGCGTGTTTATCTCGCCGTTATGTATCACGTATCTGTAGGGGTGAGCCCTGTCCCAGCTCGGAAACGTGTTCGTGCTGAAACGCGAATGCACAAGGGCTATAGCGCTTTCCATTAGATCGGACGTGAGGTCCGGGAAATAGGGCTCAAGCTGCCAGGTGACAAGCATTCCCTTGTAAACTATGGTCTTCGATGAAAAGCTTGATACGTAGAAATGCTCATCGCGCCCCGCAGCCTTTATTTCGTTCTCAGCACGCTTTCTTATTATGTAAAGCCTTCTCTCAAAATCGTCCCCGGCGGGGGTACCGTCTCCCCGGCCGATGAATATCTGCCTTATCCCGGGCTCGCACCCAAGAGCGGTCGCCCCCAGAGAGGAGTTGTCGGTCGGAACGGCCCGCCAGCCCAAAACGGTCTGGCCTTCCCCGGTGACTATATCCTCAAGCTTCTTTTTCGTTTTCTTCTCAACTGACGGGTCCGGAGAGAGGAATATCATTCCGACTCCGTAATCATCTTCCGCCGGGAGGGTGATTCCCTCGGTTCCCAGGGCATCGACGAAAAACGCGTGGGGTTTCTGGAACAGTATTCCGGCACCGTCTCCCGTGTTCGGCTCGCATCCGCAGGCTCCGCGGTGCTCGAGGTTTTTCAGCACGGTTATGGCCTGGCGTATTATAGCGTTTGACCTTACGCCCTTAACGTTAACGACGAATCCTATTCCGCAGGAATCGTGCTCAAACGCAGGATCGTAAAGTCCCCTTTTTTCGGGAAATTTCTTAAAATTCATATAATTGTCCGCCTGTTGTGTTGTTATGAAAAAACAACGCGAGAACTGATGCCGGCGTAAGCAACCTCTTCAGACGCCTTCCCGTAATTATAACACAAATCCGAAACTCCGCACACGCTTCGCCCATGCAAATACACAACGCTAGGCAAGAATTCCGTGGAAAGAGACGGAAGAAAATTTGCTTGTCAGTGACACCCAAATTTTTTGTAAGGCTCAGTTGAATTGCGGATGGTTAGCCTTTTATAACTAACCGTGATCATTGCTGTTTGATGCTCGCAACTTCCTGTTATTATTCAATAATTTTCTTCGAGGTCAAATAAGAACAAATAATTATGCTTATTTGCCCCCCCCCTTCCCCTCCATCATCAAGTGTCTACTGTTTTCTATTGGGGCATTCTCTGTCCTGAATTCAGAGAAGACCTATTAAAGTCCGCGGTACAAACAAAGCAAGCCTCTACAAATTCTTGAACAAGTTTCTGGATGAAGAACCTGAGAGAAAGCATTTCGAGAACGACAGATGGGAAAAACGGGTTTGTCCTAAGAATTTCCGTTTTCCGCATTTTCTCCGTCAGTCATAACCTCCCTGAAATCTTTAAATAATACTGTGCAGTCTGGTTAGGGTTGTATGTTGTCCCCTCCGTGCATGGTTATAATAAATAAAGAAAAATGAAGGCTAATCCCGAAGAAATCAAAGGGAAAAAAGATTCCCAAAGCGTAGTTCTCTCTTTCCACATGGAGTCAAGCGCAACTTTGTGGAACAGGGTATTCGAGGGTTTTTCCTCCGAAATGATCCTTGTGAGCAGGTTCGAGGGAAAGGACAGAAAAGCTCTCGAGATACTCTACAGATTCGGCTCAATGGTCGCGGAAAGATACGGAAAGTGCGCCGTCGAGCCCAGGGTCTACGGAATAGTCATAAAAAAAGACGTAAGCGACGAACCCGAGGAAACGATAAACGAATGGATGGACCTGATGCGCAGGCTTCGCCACGAGATAATGGGGGTGCTCTAAAAGACCGTATCTCCCGTAATGACCTTGCGAAGACCGCCTTCATCCGTTCTCAGATAAAGAAATCCGTTCGCATCGACGCGCTCCACGACTCCGCTTACAACCTCTCCTGAGATGTCTACGGATATCTCCTTTCCCAGAAATCCCCACATCTCGATCCACGTATCCACAATCACCCCTGTCCCGCGGCGGCGGAATTCCCCGTAGAACCGGTCAAGGGCGTTAATAAGTTCCGCACAGAATTTCTCCCTGCTGACATCTTCTCCGAGCAGCACTGAAAGAGAGGTGGTTTTCTCTGAAATATCCTCCATTTCGCGACGGATGAATTCCCCGGGCAAATTGAGATTAACCCCGATGCCAATCACGAGATAATCAACCGCACCGTCAGAGGTGCCAAGTTCCGTGAGCACCCCCGAAATTTTCTTCCCGCCGACAAGAATATCGTTCGGCCACTTTATCTCGGCGTCCACGCCGTAGATTGAGAAGACTTCGACAAGCGCGCAGGACGCAAGGAAGGTAAAGACAGAGGACCTCTGCGGGGAGACCTCCGGGCGAAACAAGGCGGAGAGATAAAGATTCATGCCCCCGGGAGATACCCATTTTCGCCCAAGCCGTCCCCTGCCCCCGGTCTGCGAATCGGAAACCACTACCGTTCCATCCACGTCTGAGCCTTCCGCTACGAGTTCACGCAGGACATCATTCGTGGAACCTACCTCATCGAAGACAAAAAGCTGCTCGCCGACTTTTTCCGCCTGAAGATGTTTTCTTATTCTCGAGATTTCCATGCAGATAAAGCACCCCTTTCGTGTGATATTCAAGTATTATAGTCGGAACCCCGGCTCAAGAGAAAAACCCAAATTCCATGAAACGACTTCTTTCTAAAAACCTTGCGATACCGCTTGCCGCCTACGGGGTTGTGGTAGCGGCTATAATCATCTCAAAGGTCGCAATTGGCCGAGAGTACGCCTTTTTACTCTCGGCGGGATTCATGCTCTGGGTTCCGTTTCTGCTTGACCGCGGAGCGGCGGACGTTTTGAGGTTTGATCCGCGGGGGCTGGTTCGGGGAGCGGGAATTTCTCTTGCGGTACTTTTTTCCTATCTGGCCTGCCTATATCTTCTTTCAGCCTACTTGGGAACAACGATTAAGTTCGTTGAGCCGACGGCACTTTTCGTGCTGACGCACCTCGTGGCTATCGCGTTTCCCGAAGAATTTTTCTTCAGGGGATACCTCCAAAGAACGCTCGGCGGCGGGTGGAACGCAATTATCGCAGCAAGCGTGCTTTTCGCCTTGGCGCACCTTCTTGTGATCTGCGTGTTTACCGGCGGGGGTGCCTGCGCGCAGAACGCTCTTACCTTTTTCCCTTCCCTTGTCATGGGATATCTATACATGAGAACCGGAAACATATGGTCAAGCGTTTTCTTTCACTTCGCCGCAAACATCATTTACCTGTCTTTCAGGGTCGCCTAGCCCGAATCGCCTCAACAGAAATAATGTATTAAATCTTCCGCAAACAAAGGTTTAGAAAATTCCCCATGTGGTCTTTAAGCTGAAGATTCTTTCGTTAATTATGGACTATATACCCATAATTAACGAAATTTTCATTGCCACATTCTATTTTTTCGTTTATATTGGAATAATAATCCATAATTAATGAGATTAATCATGTATCAACGTACACTAGCCAGCATTATAAAAGAGGTTAACGACAACTTCCCGGTTCTTTTGGTGACCGGGCCACGACAGGCAGGTAAAACGACTCTTCTGGAAATGTGCGCGGAGGGAGACAGAAATTACGTGACTCTGGACAATTTAGAAGCCCGTACCCTAGCTCAAAATGATCCGGGGCTATTCGTGCAAACTCACAAGCCACCACTGATCATTGACGAAGTGCAGTACGCACCTAATTTATTCAGCCATATCAAGACAATTATAGATAAGGAAAAAACTAATGGATTGTTCTGGCTTGCCGGTTCCCAGAAATTTCACCTTATGAAAGGCATTACCGAAAGCCTAGCCGGCCGGGTCGCAATAATCGATCTTTTAGGGTTGTCCCAAGCGGAAATAGACGAGCGCTGCGACAGGCTGACACCTTTTCTGCCGTCACCCGGTTGGATTGACAATGCGAAAAGAACAATTGAAAATCCCAAGACCCTAACCGAGACGTATAAGCGGATTTGGCAGGGGACGTTTCCAAGAATCGTTGAAGCAACAGACTCCGTACGCAACCTTTTTTACCAATCCTACATTCAGACCTATATCCGACGAGACGTGAAAGATATTCTGTCGATTTCGGATGAAACCTTATTTTACAGTTTCCTAAGAGCGGTCGCTGCAAGGACAGGACAACTGCTTAATTACGCAGATTTGGGAAGAGACACGGCAATTGACAACAAAACGGCCAAATCATGGCTTTCGGTTCTCGAAACATCGGGCCTTGTGTACCTGTTAAAACCCTATCATCGCAACGTGACCAAACGTCTTGTGAAATCCCCGAAACTGTATTTTCTTGATACCGGACTGTGCACTTATCTTACCAAGTGGCCAACGCCGGATTCTCTTGAGGCCGGAGCCATGTCAGGCGCTATTCTTGAGACATATTTGTTTTCTGAGATTCTCAAAAGCTACTACCACAACGGAGTCGAACCGTATTTTTATTACTATCGCGATCTTGACCAAAAAGAAGTTGATCTTGTGATTGAAACGGGCGACAGTCTTTATCCTGTGGAATTCAAAAAAACTGCGACACCATCTTCCACGGCTTCCAAGCATTTTCACCTGCTTGAAAAATTGGGCAAAAAAGTAGGGCACGGAGCGGTTTTTTGCTTCGTTGAACGGGACGTCGTGCTGGCAGAAGACGTTACCGCAATTCCTGTCGGCTACCTCTAACGATCCTTCATTACATCGATAACGAGTTGCTGCGTCGCGACCTGCAAGCCGTAAAATTCTCGAAATATCCGTCGGTTACAAGTATAATTTTCAGATGAAACAGTTGCGGACCGGGCTCTCCCAGATCAACCCGAGCGTGGGGGACATAACCGGAAACACGAAGAAAATAACCGAGGCGATCGAGACAGCGCGAGGTCTCGATATAGATATTCTGTGTTTCCCCGAGCTTGCCGTTACGGGCTACCCTCCCGAGGACCTTCTTCTAAAAATCGAATTCATCGACGACAACATACGGGCGCTTGACGAAATAAAGAAGCACTGCCCGGACAACATGGTCGTCATAGTGGGTTTTGTCGATAAAAAGGACGACATATTCAATTCAGCGGCCGTAATCCAGAAAGGGGAGATAATCGACGTATACCACAAACTCCGCCTTCCCAACTACGGAGTATTCGACGAAAACCGCTACTTCCAGTCAGAAAGACGGTTTCCCGTTTACTCCATGGGAAAAATGACTTTCGGGGTCACGATCTGCGAGGACATATGGTATCCCGGAGAGCCTATAAGAAGCCAGGTTCTGCTAGGAAACGCCCAGATTATATTCAACCTCTCGGCTTCACCCTACTACATGGGGAAACCCCTGGCGAGAGAGAGAATGCTCGCTACAAGGGCGGTTGACTATAACACCATAATAGCCTACTGCAACATGGTCGGGGGGCAGGACGAGCTTGTGTTTGACGGAAACAGCATGTTCATAGACGAAAAAGGTGAGATCGTCGCCACTGCGCGAAACTTCGAAGAAGACCTGCTGGTCTGCGACGTTAACACCGAGAGAGTTTATAAATCAAGGCTTAACACTCCGACCATAAGAAAGACGAGATATGAACTTTCCTTCGAGGAAAACCAGATGGAAGCGTTCACGCTTAAACCTACGAAGACAAAGCGGAAAGTGAAAATCCCGGGAAAACAGGCTGATCCTTCAGAAGATCCTCTAAAATGCGCCTTCTCGGCACTTGTCCTCGGCACCGGGGATTACATAAGAAAAAACGGATTTGAACGGGTGGTGCTAGGGTTAAGCGGCGGGATAGATTCTTCGCTTACGGCAGCCATTGCCGCAGAAGCCGTCGGACCCTCAAAAGTCATCGGAGTTTCCATGCCTTCAATGTACAGTTCCAAGGGAAGCGTCACCGACGCAAAAAAGCTCGCCCGCAATCTCGGAATCGAGCTTCTCAGCATTTCCATAGAAGACGCTTTCAGGTGCTACGAGGAAATGTTCGCCGAGGTTTTCTCCGGAATGGAGTCAGACGTAACAGAAGAGAATATCCAGGCGAGGATAAGAGGAAATATCCTCATGGCGCTTTCAAACAAGTTCGGGTGGCTCGTGCTTGCCACATCGAACAAAAGTGAGCTTGCGGTCGGCTATTCTACCCTCTACGGGGACATGTCAGGGGGCTTTGCCGTGATAAAGGATGTGCCCAAGGCCATGGTTTACGAACTCTCTCATTATTACAACCGTCTGCGGGGAAAACAAATAATACCGAAATCGGTAATTGAAAAACCCCCTTCAGCCGAACTTCGCCCAGACCAGAAAGACACCGACTCGCTTCCCGAATACGACACGCTCGACAGGATACTGAAAGCCTACGTGGAAGACGGCCTCGGGGTCGAAGAGATAGTAAAGCTCGGGGAGAAAAGAAGCGTAGTGCGAAAAATAATCAGAATGGTAAACACAAACGAATACAAAAGAAGGCAGAGCGCCCCGGGGGTAAAAATAACGTCGCTTGCCTTCGGAAAGGACCGCCGCTTCCCGATAACCAACCTCTACAAGAAATAAAAAACAAATCACTTAAGCGAAAGAATAAACTCAGAGAGGCTCTCAACGGTCTCAAGAACCCCAGGGGAAACCTCGGACTCGTCAATCGAGACCCCAAATTCCTCTTCAAGCTCCATAATGAATTCGAGCGTCGAAACGGAATCGACGCCAACTCCGAGTTCGATCAGCGACTGCTCAGCAGATATATCTTGGGGTCTGATGTCGAGATTGAACTTGACGACGACAAGCCGCCTTATTCTCTCCCCAAGAACTTCCTTCCGCTCGGTCACTTAAGCTTCTCCCTAAGCACTTTGCCTGCAGGGCTTCTCGGAAGTGCGGTTACAAATTCCATCTTCGCGGGAATCTTGTAGTCAGAAATTTTTCCCCTGCAGAAGTCGACAATTTCCCGCCTCGTGAGTCCGTCCGCGACGATAAAGGCCTTTACCTCTTCCCTGCCCCCGGCTCCAGGGGTTCCAATCACCGCGGCTTCCGTTATTTTCCCGTGGGTCATAAGCAGATTTTCAACTTCGAACGGGTCAACCTTGTTCCCGGAGATATTGATGAAAAGCTTCTTTCTTCCGCGAATGAAAAGATACCCGTCGCCGTCGAACATTCCGAGATCCCCGGTGCGGTAAAAACCGTCGACAAAAACCCTCTCGGTCTCTTCCGGAAAATCAACGTAGCCGTCTGTCATTGAAGGGCTTCTTATTATTATCTCGCCGGTCTGCCCGACCGGAAGTTCGCTCCCGGTTTCAGAAACCACCCTTATAACGACGTTTTCAACCGGCACTCCGACTGAAAGACGCTTTTCCTCTATGTTCTCCGCGATATTAATTGCCATCACCCCGGTCTCAGAAGAACCGTAGAGCTGGCGGGGGTAAACACCGAAAGCACGGTGGAAAGAAAAAAAGGTTTCCTCGGGCAGGGGAGCCCCGGCGGAAATAACATGCTTTAGCCGCGGGAAATCATAATCCCCGCGGCTCGCGCTTCGAGCTAGGGTCTCAAGCATGAATGGAACGGCGGGAAAGACCGTTATCTGCTCTCCTCGCAGCACGCCGAGAACATCTTTTCTGGTAAACCTCGGAAGGAAATAACAGCACGCCCCGACGCTTACGGCGCTTACGAAGTTCCCGAGGCCATAGGTATGCGATATCGGAATCGAAAAAAGAATCCTGTCCCCGCTATCCCAGTTTATTGTGGCCGTGTGATTCCGGGCGAGAGCGATCATGTTGGCGTGGCTTCTCGCGACGCACTTGGGCTTTCCGGTTGAGCCCGTGGAAAAAAGATAGATGGCTTTCTCCGAAGGATGATTTTCGGGCTGCCCTGCTGGAGCGCCGCCCAGAAAGTTCTCCCGGGTCACGCAAACGGTGGTTATGCCTCCGGAAACGGCGTTCACTTTATGCGCAAGAGATTCGTCCGTAACGATCAGTGCCGGTTCTGAGAACTCAAGGCAGTATCTTATCTCCTCGGTTCCGCAGGCGCTGTCAATTGGAACGCAGGCAGCTCCAAGTCTTGCTATCGAGAAAACGGACACGGCAAGGGAGAGTGAATTGGGAAGGAAAACACACACCTTATCCCCCCGTGACACCCCCAGCTCGGAAAGAAACGATGAAAAGCCGTCAACAAAGCCGCAGAGCTGCGCGTAACTGCAAGTTTCTCCTTCGTCCCAGACGGCGGCTCCCCGAGGATTCCGCTCCAAGTTCGAATAAAGTATTTCGCAGTAGTTTCTCATCGCCCCGTCACGGGAAAAGGGGAATTTGTCCGAGCCCAGTGTCCTCAGGAAATCCAAAGACTATATTCATGTTCTGAACAGCCTGGCCCGCGGCCCCCTTCATGAGATTGTCAAGAACCGATACGATGACAAGGTGCCCTTCCCGCTCGCAGAAGCCCAAAGAGATACAGTTGGAACCGGAAACAGACGCTATCCCAGGAGGCTCGTCGCAGATCCGGACGAAAGCATCATCTCTGTAGAATCCGGAGTAAAGTTCCTTTACCTCATCGAGGGAGATCTCCGAGCGGAGTTTGAGATACGAAGTGGCCATTATCCCTCTTTTAACCGGAACGCGCGTATTGAAGAAAAGGAGTTTTTTCTTCACACCGCAGAGATCGTAGAACACGCGAAGAATCTCATGTTTCTGATCATCCCCTCCCGCTCCACGGGCGGATACGTCTTCCTTTACCTCGGTGTAATGACTCTCGGGTCTCGGCGCCCGTCCCGAAGTCGAAAGAGAAGACTTTATGTCCACTATAATATCGTCTTCCACTTCATACTCTTTAAGAAGAGGCACTACGGCGAGAGAAACGCAGGTAGAGTAGCAACCCGCGTTAGCGACTAACGGGGCGTCTTTTATCCTCTCGCGGTTAAGTTCGCTAAGTCCGTAGACTGCCTGCGAAAGAAGCTCGGGAAAGCGCGGCTCCACGCCGTGAGCCCGGGAGTAGTCAGCAGGATCAGAGAATCTTAAGTCGGAACTGAGATCGATCACCCTTACGCCTTTTTCAAGGAACTTCCGCACGAAAACAGAAGAAGTTCCCGCGGGAAGGCAGGAGAACAGAAGGTCAAGAGGTTCTGAGTCAGGGATCTTCGATACGGGGCTTAGGATAAAATCCGAGTAGCCCAAGAGATGCGGAAACGCCTCATCCGCCCTCCTGCCCGAGAATTTTTCAGACGTAAGCACCCGCAGATCAACGTTAAGGTGGCGTGCCAGAAGAGAAAGAAGCTGCTGGCCGACATAACCCGTAACTCCCAGAATTGCTGTCTTGAGTTTCATTTTCTTTTGGGAAACCAAGCTTTTCTCCGCGAATCCGCCTTGATTAATATGGAACTTGTTATCATTAATATAGCTTTAAAAGCGGGAGGGAAAAACCGGGTTCGGCGAAAAAAAGAGGTTGGCTTCCGTTCTCAGGCGTTCTGAGCGGTCGCAGTTCTAAACACCCTGTCGATCCACTGCTCTATGTTGTTGCGCGAGGTCTTTCCTATGAGCTGCCTCACCTCTTGCATGGGAATCACGGCCTTGGCGTAGGATCTGTGTCCCCCGGCGCTTCCTATTTCATCAAAAAGATCGAAAAGCAGGCGCCCGGCGCTCTTGACAGACCCGCTGTTTCTCACGGACATAACCAAATGGGAACCGTTAACAATCCCGAAGGCTACAGACCAGTTGACCCCCCCGACCTTCATACCCATGTCAGCCACCTGAGAAATAAGATGCTCTTTTTCTATCCTTCCGAGGTTCATGAAAATTATTCCGTCATTTATCCAGTGTTTTGAGAGCGCCTGGCCGTAATGTTTGATTTCTTCTGAATACAGGGTCTTGGACTCTATTTTCCTGAGCAGACCCAAATCGGCCTGATTGTAGAGATATGTGAACGCTTCGAGATCATCAAGGTTCGCACCCCTGTTAAGAATCATGGTGTCGGTTTTTATGCCGTAGAGAAGCGCGGTTGAGAGTTTTGCGGAAATCTCAACCTGGGCAGCCCTGAGAAGCCGGGTCATGATCGTCGCGGTAGCTCCTTCCTCGGAACTTATTTCGGTGAATTTCGCGTCGCACTCTGGGGTCCTCGGATGATGGTCAATCACCGAATCGACATCCATAATCTCGCCCCTGAAATAAGAAGGCTGCACGTCGACAAGCGCTATGGAATCGAAATTTTTTATATCATCGTGGGAAATCACCTGCAAGTCTATGTCCATAAGTTCCACCATGGCCACGTTCTCGGGTCTTGAAATTTCCTCCCCGAGGTAACCTATGGTCGCCGTTTTCCTGTTTCTTCTAAGAAGAATACGAAGGGCCATGGCGCTTGCGATCGCATCCGGATCGGGATGGTTATGAACGAGTATGAGAACCTTTTTCGCATCGCGGTGAACCTCTCTTATAAGCCTTACGGAAATATCGGATCTCGCGAGCTTCTCCTCAAAAGATATCTGGTTGGTGGCGACTTCATCGAATCTCACGTATCTCCCTATATAGCCATCCTTGCGCAGCTCGCCGTCAGCGGAAACAACTATCGGGCTCGTGGGATAACTGAAAGCAAGGGATGCCAGAAATTTCTTGGTTGCAAACTCATTGTTTACGACTATAAGCGTAAAGACTCCCTCTTGATTAAACGCGTCATCAGGAGAATCAAGCTCTGTTACCTGACCCCTGTTCTTAAAAAGACTCATCGGGAGAAGATCAAATTCTCCGATGAACATATATTGTCTTTCCCCGTTAGTACTCATCGCATCTGGAATGCAGAACGTCTACCTGTAGCAGGCGGCGCTAAGTTCCTCCGTGAAGCTTGAAATCCTGCCCAGCACTTCCTGCCTTTGCACTCCACCGTTCTCGATTATTCTCACAAGGGCGCTTCCCACGATAACAGCATCGGAAAAAGAGGCTATCGCAGCAGCCTGGCGCGCGGAAGAGACCCCGAAACCCACCCCGACGGGGAGCTCCGAGCGGCGCTTTATTTTTCCCACCAGGTCCTCGAGATCATAGTCCATGTCGGGACGCGCTCCGGTAACCCCGGTGACCGAAACCACGTAGATAAAACCCGAGGCGTTCTGCGACACTAATTCTATCCTTTCTTCGGTACTCGTAGGAGCGAGCAGAAAGATGCGGTCAAGCCCCTCCCGTTCGGCATGAACGCTAAGTTCTCCGGCTTCCTCGGGCGGAAGATCAACAACCAGAACTCCGTCCGCTCCCGCCTCGCGGGCGTCGCGCGCGAAACGCTCGGCACCGTAGGAGAAAAAAGGGTTGTAGTAGCCGAAAAGTATCACGGGAATATCCGAGCGGGACCTTATCCTTCTTACGAGCGAAAGCACGTCAGAAACAGACGTCGAGTTAGCAAGGGCCCTCTCCGAGGCCGCCTGGATCACCGGCCCGTCCGCCATGGGATCCGAGAAAGGGATGCCGATTTCCACCATATCGACACCGCTTGCCTCCATGTGGTCAATGACCTGCTCGGTCAAGTCGATATCAGGATCCCCAGCGGTAACATAGCAGATTAAAGCCGCCTTGTTTTTTTCCCGAAGTTCGCGAAATTTTTCCTTTATCCTTCCCATGTGCTTTTATAAGAAGCCGGCAGCCTGGAAACGCAGAAATCGCAAGCAAACAGAGTAAAAAACGAACCTCCAACCTTCGGAAGCTTTATATACGCACGCATGGGTGTTGTCAAGCACGCATCGGGGGAGAAAAACCAGTCCGCGTCGCTTCAGATAAGAGAGGAAGCGGTATGTATATCCTTATCCCCCCTGCCGGAGAGACAGATAACTATAATCTGCTCGGGGGACATGGACGGAGCGATTTTGCGGACGTGGGCTATTGCGTGGGCGGTTTCAAGTGCGGGAATTATTCCCTCTACTTCCGAGAGATAGGAAAACGCCGAGAGCGCTTCTTCGTCCGTTACGGAAACGTAATCGACCTCTCCCGCGTCCTGGAAATATGAATGCTCGGGCCCAACGCCCGGGTAGTCAAGACCCGCGGCCACGGAATGGGCTCCCTTTACCTGGCCATCTTCGTCCTGGAGCAGAAAAGTTTTGCTTCCGTGAAGAACCCCTACTGAACCCGCGGTTATGGTCGCCGAATGAAGGCCGCTCTCAAGACCGTGGCCCGCCGCCTCCACGCCGATTTTCCTTACCCCGGATTCCTCTATGAAAGGGAAGAAAAGACCCATGGCGTTTGAGCCGCCGCCGACGCAGGCAACCAAGGTGTCAGGGAGTTTTCCTTCCGCGGCGAGTATCTGCTCTATCGCCTCATGCCCGATCACGGACTGAAAATCTCTTACCATCATGGGGTAGGGATGGGGACCGGCGACACTTCCTATTATGTAGAAGGTATTTCTCACGTTCGTAACCCAGTCTCTCATGGCCTCGTTCATGGCGTCTTTTAGTGTTTTCGTGCCCGAGACCACGGGCCTCACCTCGGCACCCAGAAGCTTCATGCGGAACACATTAAGCTCCTGGCGTTTCGTGTCCTCCTCCCCCATGTATATCACGCACTCCTTGTTCAAAAGCGCGGCAACCGTGGCCGTGGCAACCCCGTGCTGCCCCGCTCCGGTTTCAGCTATTATCCTGTCCTTGCCCATCCTCCCGCAGAGAACCCCCTGACCTATCGTGTTGTTTATCTTGTGCGCTCCGGTGTGGGCTAGATCCTCTCTTTTAAGGTAAATCCTGGCGCCGCCGAGACTCTCCGTCATCGCGCGGGCGTAATAAAGCGGGGTGGGCCTCCCGGCGTACTGCTTTAGGTAGTAATCGATCTCCTCGTGAAAAGTCTCGTCAGCTGCGGCCTCCTCGTAGGCCCGCTGAAGTTCGATCAGAGCGGGCATCAGGGTTTCCGAGACATAGCGGCCGCCGAAGTCTCCGAAATGACCTCCCGTATCGGGGTAGCTGTATTTCCGGTCAGTCTTGCCCATGACTCGCGGCCTCCATAAACCGCTTAAGCTCAAGATGATTTTTTATCCCCGGGGAGCTTTCAACCCCGGAACTCACGTCAACCGCGTAGGGATTCACCGTCTGTATGGCGTCCCGCACATTATCCGAGTTAAGACCTCCGGAAAGTATAACGAATTTATCCTCAAGTTTCCGGCGGGAAAGAACATCCCACGAGAAGCTCTCTCCAGTGCCTCCGTAGGCATCCGGCGAGTAGGCATCGAAAAGAAAGGCGTCCGTATCGTAGAGCTCCACCGCATCAAGACTTTCAGCGTTCTTAACTCTTACGGCCTTTATGTAGTTCTCTCCGAACGCGGCGCAGAACTCCGGGGTCTCATCCCCGTGGAACTGATAGACGTCAAAACCCGCAATGTCTTTTGCCTCCCTCAGGTAATCTGCCTCGGCGTTTACGAAAACTCCCACCTTGGTTACAAATGGGGGGATCCGGCTTATCACTTCTCTCGCCTCTTTGGGGCTGATAAACCTCGGACTTTTCTCGTAGAAAACAAAACCGAGCGCCGAGGCTCCAAGCTGCACCGCGCAGAACGCATCCTCAGAGTTAGTTATTCCGCACACCTTTACTCTTGTCATTTGCGGGTAATCCTAACCGATGAGAAAAAATTAATTAACCGTATTTGAGCGCGAATAAAAAAAGCCCCTCGCACCGTCTCCGGAGCAAGGAGCTTTGGTCTAACAGATTAAAAGGAAGGAGAAAAACTTATTCCTTCGCGCGGGTCCTAGAAGTAGGTTTGAATCTGCGCTCTTACTATCGACTCATCAGACTCCGCACCAGCGAGATCCTCTTCCCTCTGGAACGTGTAGTCAAGCTGTACCTTCCACTTGTGATTGCCGCTGAAGTAGTAGTTAAGTCCCTGCGTAAACGCCCATACATTGTCAAGGTCATTTCCTCCTACTACATTCGCCCCATCATCAAACACTACCATCGCGTACCTTGAGGCAAGCTCTACTCTTTTCGGAAGAAGGAAAAAACCTCCCTGAACCCTGAAACCCTGATCATAGGCTGTGTCTACTCCGCCCTCATCAGAATTGGCCCACCTTCCGATATACTCACCCGTAAGATTGAACCTCGGGTCCCTGTAGTTTACGTCCGCCGTGAAGGAAGTTACCGTACCGCTCTCAAGCTCTCTCTCCCCGGATGGAATCCCTATATTGCCATCACTCCCATCCTCTACATCTATGCCCGCAACAGCGGCTCCAACCATGAGCGTGGGCCTCTTGGCGAAATTCTCTTTTACGCTCTTGGCTTTCCCACCGATAACGGATGCCTGCACTCTCCCGGCCCAGAGCATACCTGTGTCACCCTTGTCGTTTTTCTGGTTCGCGCCCTCTCCCTGGAAAACACCTAAGTCATACCGGACCATTCCGCCGCCGAGAAGACCGTAAACACCACCACCGATATCCCTGTCGTACTCAAAATAGTCGGTTATTATCGAACGGTCTACAACCTGAAGGGCGGATGAGGAGTTAAGCACCTCCCTGTTGAACGGAACCTTGTACTGACCCACCGTGGGAACAAAAGCCTTGTTCTTGGCAAATGAAAGCTTCATATCTTTGAGTTCACCGGTTCTTCCGAAATCGTACTGAATTTTGTATTTCATCCAGGGAGCGAAAGCGTTACCGTCCCACGTTATCCTTAGCCTTCTTACCCTGAAACCGAGACCTTCATCATCTTCTCCGTCAGGGTTTATGTAGTTGGCGAGGAACTGACCGCGAAGCCTCATTCTCATCTTGTAGTTCTTGTCCGCAGTCTGGAAAGTAAGACCAGTGCCTTTTTTAGTTTCGACCTTTATTTTGTTGTGCCAAGCCTTAGAATCTTTCGCCGTGGCCTCGTATGCCTTGATGTTCATCTGCTGCTCAAGCTTTTCTATCTGCTGCTTGAGTTCCTCGATCTGTTCCCTGATGCTCTCGTCCTCGCCGGCCTGGGCGGGAAGTGATATAAAGGGAAGCAGAGTGAAAAAAGAAATAGCTAAAACTGCTAAAATTCTCATCTCATGTCTTCCTTAATGTGTTTGTTGGTCTGCTTTAAACAACTCTGGCCTAATGATATGCGTGAATGATTAATTCAAAATAAACGAACTGTTAGTTCTATGTTAAGAACCTTCAGGGTGTAATTGATGTACACTTCTGTATTCTGTAAATTAAGAAAGAACACAGATGAGAAAGCTCATAGCTGTAGTAGATGATGAAAAAGACATACTCAACCTGATAACCCACCATCTAAAGCGCGAAGGGTACCAGGTAAAGTCTTTTCAAAGTGGAAAGGACTTTCTGCTCTACATAAATTCCGTTCCGCCCGATCTGGTGCTGCTTGACATCATGTTGCCCGGCATGGACGGCCTTGAACTGTGTAAAATCCTTAAAAGCAAGCCCTCGACGGAATCCATACCCATAATCATGATCACCGCGAAATCCACCGAGGCCGACATAGTAGTGGGTCTCGAACTCGGTGCCGATGACTACATAGTGAAGCCCTTCCGGACCAGGGAACTCGTCGCCAGAGTGAAAAGCATCTTGAGAAGATACGCGATGAAGGACTCGTGGGACGGCGCGCTTCGGATCGGCCCCCTCAAAATAGACTCGGCAAGCTACGAGGTTTCGGTCAACTCGCGGAAAATTGATCTTACCACCACCGAGTTCAGAATACTCGAGACCCTGGGGGAGGTGGAGGGAAAGGTTTTCACCCGCGACCAGCTGCTCAAAAGAAAAACCCTCTGGGGAGACGAAAGAGTGGTTTTTGACAGAACTATAGACGTTCACATAAAAAACCTGAGAGAAAAGCTCGGTTCCGCCGGCAAGATGATAAAGACCGTGAGAGGAATCGGTTACAAGCTAGAAGAGATCCAACCGGTTTGAAAATATTCAGAAAACATTTCCTTTATCTGCTCTGCATCGCCGCCACCGCGGCTCTGCTCGCCATGCTGCTTCCACCCAAGCATGGAGTTCTCGGTTACTTAGTGTACGTGGCCGCGTTTACGGCATTCGGATTAGTGCTGTCGCGGATAATCGAAAGGGACATCCTGAAAGACTTCTCAAGGATATCAAAGGCGCTTGAACTCCTGCCGGAAAAGCAGAAGAAAGCCCGCAAGACGGGCCGCAAGGTAGGCGACTTCGACACCGGAGTCTCGATCTCCATAAGCGAGCTCTCGGAGAGGATTTCCCTCCAGATGCAGTCAACCGAAAGGGAGGGAAACCAGCTCAAGAGCATAATCGAGTCGATGAGGGAAGGAGTCATAGTAATATCTAGGGAAGAGGAACTGATACTTGTAAATGACGCCGCCAAGGAGATGTTTGGAATTGAGGACGCAGCCTTAGGACGCCCCTACATGGAAACTGTGAGAAATCCTGATCTCCAGAGGCTTATCTCAAGGATGCAGAAAAAGAAGAAGTCGGCCACCCAGGAAATCTCGGTGCTTTACCCAGCGGAAAGATCATACCTTGTGAGTGTCCGTGTAAGTCCCCGTTACAGGGAAATCGTGGTGGTGATTTTCGATATCACAGAATTTAAGAAGCTTGAGCGAATGAAGGCTGATTTCGTGGCGAACGTATCCCACGAGTTCCGAACCCCGCTTACGTCCATAAAAGGATACATCGAAACGCTCCTTGATAAGAACTACGACACCGACGAAGAGAAAAAGAGATTCCTCGAGATAATAGAGGAAAACACCGACAGGCTCATAGCCATAGCTTCAGATCTGCTCGTGTTGTCTGAGCTTGAAAGCGGAGGAACCGATCCCCCAGACTCCGGGAAAGGGTACGAGGAGATCAACATCGAGGAAACGATCATTCGCTCTGTGGGCTCACTTGACTCCCTATTCTCGAGAAAAGGGGTCAATCTCTCCCTTGAAATCGAAGACGGCCTGCCCCCCTACAGGGCAAACAGGTTCCTCATGGAGCGCATGCTTATTAACCTTGTTGAGAACTCGGCTAAGTACACCCCGGAAAACGGCTCTGTTGCTGTCCGCGCCTCGGCCCCAAACAGCACCTTGCGCATAGAGGTTGAAGATAACGGGATTGGAATCCCCCAAGAGCACCACCAGAGGATATTTGAGAGATTCTACAGGGTGGACAAGAACCGTTCAAGGGAGATAGGCGGAACGGGGCTTGGACTCAGCATAGTGAAGCACATAGTCATACAGTACGGGGGAACCATAGAAGTGAGAAGCGCGGAGGGTGAGGGAAGCATGTTCACCGTTGAGCTTCCGCGACCTGAGAAGTAAACGCAGCGGTCAGTTCATCTCCGAAGTGTGCTGATGCTTAAGCATCTCTCCGGTGGCTATGTAGTAGGCGTTCTCGGCTATGTTGGTCGCAAGATCCGCCACTCTTTCAAGATGCCTCGCGACGTAAATGTAGCGAAGTGCCCGGTCAAGCGTTGAGGGGTCCGATATCACAAAGGTTATAAGCTCCCTTACTATCTGGGGTTCGTAGTTATCGACTTCGTCGTCTTTGCGACAGACCTCAACGGCAAGTTGCTCATCACTTCTTATAAACGCGTCCAAGGCCTCGCGGAGCATCTCCAGCGCCTTGTCAGCCATCTTGGGAATGTCAATAAGCGGCTTTATAGGGGGATAATTCGCCGTGAAAAGAGCCATTCTCGAGATACTCGAGGCATGGTCCCCTATCCTCTCAAGATCGTTGTTGACCTTCATTATCATGGTGACGGTCCGCAGATCTGTGGCCTCCGGCTGGTAAAGAGCCAGTATCTTGATACAGAGGTTGTCTATCTCGATCTCCATCGAGTTTACCTGGTCATCCGTGCCGATAACCTCCTGAGCAAGAATCATGTTGCCTTCGCGAAGGGCCTTTATGCTCTTGGCAATCATGGTCTCGACAATGGATGCCATCTCAAGCAGTTTCTTGTTAAGAAGCACGAGGTCCCCTTGGTATTTTATCATCCGTAATTGCTCCTTCGGAGATGTCTAGCCGAACTTGCCCGAGACATAGTCTTCAGTGTGTTTTTTGGCAGGGTTAAGGAATATCTTCTCCGTGGTGTCAAACTCCACTATGTCTCCTATGTACATGAAGGCCGTGTAATCCGAGACCCGGGAGGCCTGCTGCATATTGTGGGTCACGATCACTATGGTGAACTTGCTTTTAAGTTCCGTAACAAGATCCTCTATCTTGGCCGTAGCTATGGGATCAAGCGCGGAGCAGGGCTCATCCATCAAAAGCACGTCCGGTTCAACCGCTATTGCCCTCGCGATGCAGAGTCTTTGCTGCTGACCTCCCGAAAGGCTCATGGCGCTGTCATTAAGCCTGTCGTTTACCTCGTCCCAGAGGGCGGAGCGTTTGAGGTTTTTCTCCACGATATCGTCAAGAACAGATTTCTTCTTGATCCCCGCTATCCTGGCCCCGTAGGCGACGTTCTCGTAGATTGACTTGGGAAACGGATTTGATTTCTGAAATACCATCCCGACCCTTTTTCTAAGATCGGTGATGTCGACATCGGAATCGAATATGCTTTTACCGTTAATCGATATGTCCCCTTCGGTCCTGCAGTCATCAATGAGGTCGTTTAAGCGGTTAAAGCAGCGAAGCAACGTGGATTTGCCACAGCCAGAAGGGCCTATAAACGCCGTGACCTGTTTTCTCGGGATATTCATGTTGATGTCCCGAAGGGCCTGCTTTGTGCCGTAAAAAAGACTCAAGCTTTCGACTTCGACCAAGGGGTTGGGAACAGGCCTTGCCTTCTCCGGTTTCTTGGCCTTGGGAGCCGGGGAAACACCGTTTGTCTTCGGGGTTCTGAACTCCTGTTTTTCCATCGGTTTTTCAGACAGCATTAAATCTTCCTCCACTACTTATACCCTATTAAACTACACTGCGGAAGTCGCGTATTTTTTCCTTAGCCTGTTTCTTATTATTATCGCCGTTATGTTAAGCACAACGACTATCAGTATGAGCAGAAAGGCAGTCATGAACACCATAGGTTTTGCTGCCTCGGCGTTTGGAGACTGAAAGCCGAGATCATATATGTGGAACCCGAGATGCATGAACTTCCTCTCGAGGTGAAGGAAGGGGAAGTGCCCGTCTATGGGAAGATCAGGCGCAAGTTTCACGACTCCCGTTATCATGAGCGGGGCCACCTCTCCGGTGGCCCGGGCTACCGCCAGAATAAGGCCCGTAAGTATGGCCGGAAGCGCACTCGGAATAACCACCTTCCAGGTAGTCTCGAACTTCGTTGCCCCGAGTGCAAGCGACCCCTCTCTTATGTTTCTCGGAACTGCGGCGAGTCCCTCTTCGGTCGCGACTATTACCACCGGAACAGTGAGGAGAGCGAGGGTAAGCGATGCCCACAGTATTCCTCCCGTGCCGAAAGTCGGGCTTGGGAGAGCCTCCTTGAAAAACACGGAGTCGATTATGCCCCCTACGCCGTAGAGAAAGAATCCCACTCCGAAAACTCCGAACACTATCGAGGGAACCCCGGCCAGATTGTTAACGCATATCCGAACAATTCTTACCATCACTCCCTGCCTGGCGTACTCCCGGAGATAAAGTGCCGCTATGACTCCGAAAGGCATAACTACTATGCTCATTATAAGCACCATGAGCACCGTGCCGAATATCGCGGGGAAGATTCCGCCCTCGGTGTTCGCCTCCCTGGGCTCATCGGAGACAAATCCCCAGAATCTCTTGACGTAAAAACCGGCTTTTTCCGCAAACCCCATGTCGTTTGGACGGAAGGCGAGCACAATCTTCCCAAGTGGGATCACCTTCTCGTCCCCCCCAGCGGAGGTCATCACCGCCTCGTTTCTGTTAAGCTCGGTGTAGAGCGCTTCGAGCTTCGCCTCACTTGCCTTGTACCTATTTTCGTATTCTTTTATTTTCAAGCGATGCTCGGCCTCCTTAGCGGGATCGCCTTCGCCGCGCATCGCAAGGCCACGGAGCTTAAGACGCTGCTTTTCAATTCCGTGGTTTATATCCCCTATCTCACCTTTTTCTATCTTAAGTATCTTGGCGTGTATCTTGTTTGAGTCGCGTATGAGACCCCGAAGCACGGAGAAAGCCTCAGTGTCCCCGCCCAGGATCACCATCCCGTTCTTTCTTATCTCCTTTAAGTAGCCGTGGTAATTACCCCACTCGTGCCGTTCCAAAACCACGGCGTTGCGAGGATAGTCGCGCGACGCTATTTCCGCCTCGTTTATCCATTTGAAGTCAAGACCGTAGAGATCCCTGTTTCCTATCTTGAGTTTAACTCGGGACCCAGAGCCCCTTACTCCGTCGCTATCCCGCACGGACTCCCTAGCGTGAAGTTGCCCCAAGTAGACAGAGCCGTCTCTAAGCGTATAGTGCCCGATATCCGCCGGCCACATAGAACCCAGACCTTTTGTGGCTATGAGAAACAGAAGTCCCCCTATCATCACAAGCGTGATCATGAGGGCAAGGCCCGATATCCAAATGTAGGCGTCACCTGCTTTCCAGAGTTTAGGCATCGGACTGTGCGTATTTCCTCCTCAGTCTCTGGCTTAGAATCTCCGCCAGAGTGTTAAGCAAAAAGGTGGCCGCAAACAGCAGAATCGCCGTCAGGAAAAGGACCCTGTAGAGGGTTCCCCCGTGCGGGGCTTCTGGAAGTTCGACCGCGATGTTAGCCGAAAGAGCCCGGAAGCCGTTAAAAAAGCTCCAGTCCATAACCGGAGTGTTGCCCGTAGCCATGAGCACGATCATAGTCTCCCCCACGGCTCTTCCGAAACCTATCATGATGGCTGAGAATATGCCAGCGCTCGCCGAGGGCAGAACTATTCTGGTGGCCGTCTGCCACCTGTTGGCCCCGAGAGCCAGAGATCCCGCAGAAAGAGTCCTTGGGACGCTTGATAGTGCATCTTCAGAGATTGTAAATATGATGGGAATCACCGTAAAGCCCATCGCGAATCCCACGACCAGCATGTTTCTTTGATCGTAGCGAAGATCGAACATCCTGAAAAACCAGTCTCTAAAGTCCCCGGCGAAAACGAGACTCTCAAGCGGACTGTTGAGCCACAGGGAAAGCGCAGCGGCAATCCCTATAACTCCCACGAGCGTGAAAAACTCGGCTCCCGCCCGGAATCTCCCGGAAAATGAGAACGGAAGACGGTGCCATAGGAGAAGCACAAGAAGGGTAAGCGCAATCACAATAAACGGCATCATCAGAGTCGCGACGAAAATCTTCTCAAGCAGCGGCGCAAGCCAGAGACCCGCCAGAAATCCGAGCACAACGCTTGGAAGCGCCGCCATTACCTCTATTACAGGCTTTACCACGTTCCTTATGGAAGGATGGAGAAACTGCGAAACGCATATTGCCGCCAGAACCGCAAGCGGAATCGAAAGTATCATCGTGTATATGGCGCCCTTCAGGGTTCCGTAGGCAAGCGGCGTCAGGCTGAACTTAGGTTCGAACTCATCCGTCCCCCCCGTTGACTGCCACACATACCGGGGCCTGTCGTAGCCCTCGTACCATATTTTTCCGAAAAGGGTGCGGAAATTAGTCTCGGGATGCGGATTATCAAGATGATAGTTTGAAAGCATCATGTCGGAATCCACGGCCACCACCCCGTCCGCCTTGGGAGAAAAGCTAAGCCCTGCGTAAGGCTTTCCGTGGCCCGGAAAATCCAGCTGCTTTATGGCGGAAGTGGCCTGGTAAAGGAATATGTTTCCCGAGGTGTCGGAAGCAAGAAATCCCCTCCCCCTCTGCGACGCGGAGAGCTTGTCTACCGCCCCTGGAAGCGAGGGCAGAACATGTATCTTAGTAAGCTTGCTTCCCTCGCCGCCGTCCGCAGCCTCGAACCACACACTTACGTTTCCCGCGGAGTCGCCGACAATGAGGGAACGGTGACCTAGGAGGAACCCTATTTTAGTAACTGCCACCCCGGGACCCTCAGTAGCCGCAAGTATGGATTTGAGCTCTGGAGAAGAGGGGTCTGAAAGCGACCAGTGATAAAGTTTCCCGTTCTTTGTTGAGACGTAGAGGTTCTGGGTTTCGGAATCGACCTGCACTCCGGTGACCTCGGCTCCTTCAAGCTCCACGGTAAGATCGGTCGTGAAGATTTCAGTTTCGCCTTCTCCCAGAAACCCCTCCTCCTCGACTTCCAAGTAGGTTATGAGGCGCCCTGAAGCCGTATAGGCCGCAACCACCGGAGCCCCGGTCTCGGGCGAGACCTGGTAGGCGAAGATTTCTATCGGCTCTTGCGCTACCCGAAGGGCGTCTCCCTCCGTCACTTTTGATACTATGGTTCTTTCTGTCCCTTCGCGGAATTCGACCTTGAAGCTCACATCGAAAGGCTTTACGTAACCTTCCCGGTCAGCAAGCGCATAGGAAGCATTGCTTATGGCATTATAAAAAGAGGTATAGCCGGCTGTCTTGTGAGAAATGGTGTGGGTCTTGAGATGCTTGGGTTCTTCTTCCAGAGTAAAGAAGCGTACCGACCCTAGGGAGTCCACTGTGAAAAACTGCTCCCTATACTCATCCACCCCTATGTCGAAAATACGTACTTGCCCGGCAGCCGTCCCGGAAACAAGACGATCTTTCACTTCCGAGACGTTCTCAATCTCTTTCCCGGGATTTTTCCACAGAGGAACGGTCTCGATCCCTATGAAAAAAAGTATCGCTATGATACAGAAGATGATTCCCACGCCGCCGGCAAGCACCACGTGCCTCGCCAGCCTGTCGTAGAGCTTTCTTCTCCGTATCTGCTTTTGCTTGGAACTTTCTTCGATCCCAAGCTCGTCAGTTCTATCGTTTGACAATGAAATTACCTTGCACCCAGGATATCAGGTGCGGAAAAAGAGGGCGGTAAATCCGACCTTCCCGGGGCAACCAGCCAAACGCAGGCGTATCCAAAACACTTCCGGGTCCGTCCGCATAAGAAGCCGTAAATAGTATATCTAGTTCGCATCTATAACACCTCTTAACTCCGAGACTTTCCCGGCGGTCAAGGGAAGATAGCCGTCCTTTATTACTATTTCCTGTCCCTCCTGGCTCAGAACGTATCTCAGGAACTCAAGGCGGAGCGGATCAAGCACCTCGTTCGGCTTTTTGTTCACGTAAAGATAAAGATACCTTCCGAGTGGATACTTCTTGCCGACGATATTCTCGAGGCTGGGTCCGAAACAACCTTTCTCGACGGTCTTGGCAAGCTCGATTGCCTTCACTCCGGAAGTTCTATAACCGATGCCGCTGTAGCCGATTCCCTGGAGATCCTCGGTAATTCCCTGTACGACGGCGGAGGATCCTGGCTGCTCTTTAACGGTGTCCTTGTAGTCGCCCTTGCATAGTGCTTTCTTCTTGAAGTAACCGTAGGTTCCCGAAGCCGAGTTTCGTCCATAAACGCTTATCGGCTTGCCGTACCAGTCACCGCCGAGACCAGCGGCTCCCCAGATGTTGATGTCGCTTCCGCCCCCGCACTTCCTGTTTTTAGAGAAAATGGCATCTACCTGTTTTATCGACATACACTTGATCGGGTTATCCTTGTTGACGTAAACCGCAAGAGCATCGATTGCCGTCGGAACCGCAGTCGGTTTGTAGCCGGCTTCCTTTTCGAAAGCATCGATCTCTTTTGATTTCATCATTCTCGACATGGGTCCGAACTGGGAAGTCCCCGCTATGAGGGCCGGGGGAGCAGTGCTTGAACCCTTGCCCTCTATCTGGCATCTAACGTTGGGATAGAACTTTGCAAATCCCTCACACCAGAACGTCATAAGGTTGTTCATTGTGTCGGAACCCACGCTGTCTATGTTTCCCGAAACACCTGTCGCCTTCGTATAGGAAGGTATGGCAGGGTCAACCTTGACCGTCTGGGCCCCTGCGACCGGGCCGAAGGCAAGCGCGTAAACGATCGCAAAAAGCGCAAAACACGATGTGACACTCAGATTCTTCATTGCGAGAATCCTCCTTAAGATAGCGGAAAACCAATCAAGCAAGTTGATTAATTAAAACCCGGAAAGGTTAAGCAGATGTTAAGAAGCAATTAAAAAGGGGTAAACAAAAAAATGAGGAAAAACTGGTAAAACTTCTGGAAAAAACCGCTCGCCTGTGCTAGCGTCCGGCTCCCTCGGCAACCACGATGCGCCTGTTGGGAGCCTTCTGGCTTGCCTCGTAGTATTCTAGTGCCTCGGGCATCCACTTGCGGATGTTTTTTATCCTGGTCCTGTACCCTGGGTGGGTAGAGAGAAACTCAGGCGGAGCACCCCGTCCCGCAGCCCCCATCCTCTCCCAGAATGGAATGGCCTCGCGGGGGTCATAGCCCGCCTTTGCCATGTATATAAGACCTATCCTGTCGGCCTCTGATTCCTGCTTTCTTGAAAACGGCAGGGCGACCGCAAGCATTGTACCCACTCCATAGGCGGCAAGAACCCTGCCTGTGGTCTCTTTGTCCTTTTTTTTCATGGCCGACGCGAGTGCCGCGGAACCCATCTCGAGCAGAATTCCCAGAGTAAGCCTCTCCCCTCCGTGGCGCGCCGTCGCGTGGGCAACCTCGTGGGCCATCACGGTAGCGAGTCCCGCCTCGGTTTTGGCAACGGGCATCATCCCTGTGTAAACCCCGATCTTTCCCCCGGGAAGCGCAAAAGCGTTTATCTGTTTGCTGTCAAAAACTGTGTACTGCCACCTGAGGTTGGGGGTGTGGGAAACTGCGGCTATGCGCTGTCCGACCCTCCTCACGACCCCGTTGTAATGCGCATCGCGCGAGATCTTCTCGGTCTCAAGCAGGTTCACGTACGCGCTTGCGCCGAGCTGCATTTCGAAGGACTGGGGAAGCAGTATAAACTGCGTCCTGTTGGTAATCGGAGCTTTGGCGCACGCAATGAGGAGGAGCAGAAAAAGCAGAACTCCGGCCGGGAGAAGACTTTTTCTTTTAAATATCGACCTCAATTTCCGTCAATCCCCCCGGGCCCGCAAGCCTGCGGACCCCGAGTCAAATAAAAACCTAACTTTCTACGCTAATGGTCTCAGGAAAGATCCGCTTCCCTCATTCTCTTCATTCCTTCGTCTATATCGTCGTCAGAACATGCGTAGGTAACGCGGACGTAACCCTCTCCCTGGCTGCCGAAAGCCGTGCCGGCCACAACGGCAACCGCCGCGCGTTCAACCAGCCTGTCGGTAAACTCCTGGGAGGTAAGTCCCGTTCCCGAGATGTCGGCAAAGGCATAGAACGCTCCGTCCGGGGTATCGCAGGTTATTCCCGGAACGCTGTTCAGCCCGGCGACCATGCGGTCCCTTTTCTGCTCGAGCAGAACAAGCTTGTTATCAACCCAGTCCTGCGGTCCGGTAAGAGCCGCGTGCGCCGCTTTCTGTATGAACGCAGCCACGTTTGTGATCGAGTCCTGAAGGAATATCGAGAGCTTTTCGATAACCGGCCTCGGGGCCACGGTCCAACCTATTCTCCAGCCCGTCATCGCCCATGTCTTTGAGAACGTGTCTATGCAGATCACCCTGTCGCGTATGCTCTCTATCGATGAGATCGATAGATGCGGCTTTCCGAAGGTTACCTGGGAGAATATCTCGTCCGATATGATCATCACCTGAGGATGGCGCTCAAGCATATCGGCTATCTCCTGAGGGTTCTCCACCAAATGGCCGTTCGGCCTCTGGGGAGTGTTTATGATCACGAGCTTCGTTTTCGGGGTGATGAGTTCTTCCAGCTTCTCAACGTCGAACTGCCAGTCGGGCTTTGTAAGCGGGGTGTGCTTTATCACCGCGTTTGCGTACTTGGCCCACACCTCATCGGGGGGATATCCCGGGTTCGGGAATATCACCTCGTCCCCGTCCTCAAGAAAGGTAAGAAGGTTCATCGTAAGGGAGTGCTTCGCTCCCGCCGTCACTATGACCTCGTCGGGCTCGGTGGGTCTTCCCCGCTTAAGCATCTTCTCCGCTATGGCCTCCCTAAGCTCGGGAAGTCCCGGCCCTGGGTCGTACCTTACGTAACCGTCTCTAAGCGCCTTCTCCGTAGCGTCAAGAACATGCTCCGGCGTATCGAAATCGGGTCCCTGATAATCACCCTTTTCAAAGTGAATGATCTTTTTCCCCGTATTCTTCTCAAGCTCCCTCGCGACCCTCATGCTCGCCCACTGCTTGGGCGGAACAAAGTGCGCGGTGCGCGAACTGTATCCATATGATGACATAACTCCTCTCCTCCTTAAATTTTTTTCAAAAAACTAAGAGTCCTTGTTTATCAGCAGTCCGGAAGCAAGCTGCGAGAAAACCGCGTCGGCCACCTCTCCCGCGTCCATCGAGAAATCGTGGTGAACCATTACCGCGCCCACGGCCCCGTAGAGCATGAGGGCGCGAAGTCTCGGATTCTGTCTCACGAAGCTTCCTTCGTCTATGCCTTTTTCTATTATTTTTTCGTAGAGTCTAACCCGACGCGTTCTCCACTTCTCTGTAAGCTCGAAGTGCTCCTTAAGAAGATGCGTCTCGTCGCGGCTCAGTATGCGAAGAACCTTCAGGTTCCGTCTGTAGAAAGTGAATATGGTCGTAAGCAGCTTGCGAAGCTTCAGGGGGGCGGGGTCCGAATTCTCTACCTCCTCATGCAGAAGCGCCTCTATCGCCTCGAAGCTTTCCTTAAGGATTTCAAGGTAGAGATTCTCCTTGGAGGAGAAGTAGTTGTAGATGGTTCCCTTCGATACGCCCATCTCCTCGGCTATCTCTTCCATGGTGACCTCGTGGTAGCCCTTCTCGGAGAAAAGATCAGTCGCGGCTCTCAGTATCTCGTCGCGGCGCCTGAACTTGCGGGACCTCTGTGTGCTGTGCGCACCTTTCTCGGGAACGCTGCTAGTCTGAACCATATTCCTCACCCACTGACTGACTCGTCAGTCAGACTAACAAGTCATTAAAAAATTGTCAAGGAAAAATTCAGAATTGGTGAAATCAGGTTCAGAGCGCCCCTCGGCAGATGAAATTTCCCAAGGAGACCAAAATCTTTAAATTCGCGGAAATTCCCTTACCATATATATTCAAATGGGAAGGATAATACCGGTTATTTTCGTGCTCGGGGTTATTCTCGCGGCGGGGATTTTCCTCTCGGAGAACGTATCGAGAAAGGACGCCGAAAGACCCACTCAGAGAACCCCAGAGCTTGAGCCGCTTGGAGAGTATCTTTCAAGGGCCACTATCCCGGTTTCCATTCCCATAACTGCCGTAGGGAAAGCGCTTGAGCGCAAGACGCCGAAACAGGAGTCGGGCTCAAGGAAAAACAGTTTCGGAAGATCCTTCGCCCGAAGTGAACTCAGCTGGAATTTAAACCGTTCCCGTCTTAAGGTATCGAGTCGAAGCGGGGCGCTAAACATAGCGACCGAACTTAGCGGAGAAGCCCGCGCGACGGGGGTCGTTCGGCTGGTAAGAAAAATCGACTTCGCCACAAGCGGCGACGTACTTGCAGGGGTCTCCCTCACCGCAAGTCCGACCCTCGAAACCGACTGGCGCGTCTCCCCGAACCTCTCCGAGGTAAAAATAGATATACAAAGGGCCGACATACCGATAAAACGTATTGGAAACCTTGACGTAGGAGGAGACATATTTCCGGGAGTTCGAATCACGGCCGAGGCGCTTCGCACGCAGCTTAACCGAAGCGTGGCCAGAAGCGATTCCTTTGAGCAGGCGGCAAGAGAAGGCTGGAAGAGGCTTTGCGGTTCAACACCGCTTGGAGAAGATTCGGAGTTCTGGCTTGAAACAAGGCCCGTAGTCGCGCGCGCGACCCAGATCCTCATCGGCCGCAAAGACATCAGTATCTCAATTGGAGTTGAAGTAAAGACGCGCATCCTGACAAAGCAGACGCAGCCCCAATGCCCCTTCCCGAGGACCCTGCTCCTTGAGAAGCCAAAGCCGGGAGACTTCGAAATCGTTATGCCCGCCATAATGGATTACGAAACGCTTGAACGGACACTTGCCGAGGAGGTAGTCGGCAAGTCTATGGGCAAAAGCATCTCCGCAGTCATAAAGAAAATCAGTATCCGTCCTTATGCGAAAATGCTTCTGCTTGAAACCGTGGTGTCAGTGGAGACGGATCGCCTCTCCGGCACGGCGGCAAAGGGAACCCTGTATGTTATCGCTGAACCGAAACTCGATGCCAAGGCGCAGACCATAACCTTGGAAAACGTAAGGTTCGATATCAATTCGCAAAACCTGCTTTTCTCAATAGCCGGGAAGGCAGCAGAACCACTGCTGCTGGAAGCCGTCTCAAAGCGTCTCCCGTTTGACCTCGGGCCGAAACTTGAGGAACTCAGGAACGAGGCCGAGGATGCGATCTCTTCGCTTTCATCGGAGAATGTCTCGGTTACGGGAAACGTGCGCCGGGTGCGCATAACCCGCCTTGATGTGGGACCCGAGCACTTGCGCTTGGTCCTTACGGCAGAAGGCAAGGTCAAAGCGACAGTGCAGGCGATCCCCTAGCGCATTCTTCTCCTCCGGGAGCCCTGTAAGAAGATTCCGAAAGGCAATTTTTCTGGTAGACTTTTCAGAGGAAAATCATATGAGCGTATGGGGAAAAATAATCGGCGGCGCGGCGGGTTTTGCTCTCGGCGGCCCTATCGGGGCGCTACTCGGTGCCATGGCAGGCCACGCGTTTGTGGATACCGGAGAGCGGCCGACCGACACGCGCTCGAGAAAGCAGATCGCCTTCACAGCCGGAGTGATAGTCCTAGCGGCCAAGATGGCTAAAGCCGACGGGGTAGTAAGTGAAGAGGAAATCCAGGCTTTCCGAAAGACATTTCATCCGATCCTGAGGGACGAGGTAAAAGAGGCCGAAGTCGCCCGCGTCTTCAACATTGCCAAGAAAGACTCGGAAGGCTTTGAGTCCTACGCCCGCCAGCTTGCCGGGATGTTCAGGGACAATCCCGCGGTTCTTGAAGAGCTTCTAAACTGCCTGTTTCTCATCGCCAAGGCCGATAATGTCTACCATCCCAAGGAAAACGAGTATCTCGAAAGCGTGGCCGAAATATTCGGACTGAGCGAAGCGGCATTCAGACGTATCCGCGCCGCACACGGCGTCGACAAGCCGGATCCGTACGAAATTCTTGGAGTTGCGAGGGAAGTCCCGGACGACGAACTCAAAAGCAAGTACCGCGAACTTGTCCGGGCACACCATCCCGACACGCTGATCGCCCAAGGCGTTCCCCAAGAGTTCATCGACGCGGCAAACGAGAAGCTCTCTGTCATAAACGATGCCTACGACCGGATCGAGAAGGAGCGGAAGTCGGTCTGATCCCACTACCCGGACGCTCCCCCTACAACACCCTGAAAGGAGAATCATCCCGGTTAAAAGATGAGGTATGTATTTGGGGGTCCGAGTCTAGGAGGAATTCCCGGCGCTTGTATGCCTCTTCGCATCTTTATGTCCAAAACATGTTTCTTCAAGTGAAACGATTGGTTTTTTCGCAGGGAGTCAATTACCTGACCTGAGGATGGCAGAGAAAATCTTTTAGTTTTGTGGCCAAATTCAACATGCCGTGTTAAATTTGGCCATATGATAGAAAGATCGATAAGCCACGAGCTAGAAAAGCTGCTTAAAAGAACACCTGCCGTGGTTCTCACTGGCCCGCGACAAGTCGGGAAAACCACCCTGGCCCGCGAGGTCGCTCACAAGCGAGACGCGGTCTATCTGGATCTCGAGAATCCGCGGGACCTAGCCAGAATCGAAGACGTTCAGCAGTTCTGCGAACTTAACGAGGGAAAGCTGATCATTTTCGATGAGGTGCAAAGAGCCCCCGGGATCTTCGCCACGCTTCGGGTCATTATTGACGGCTACCGTCAGAAAGGATTCAGAGCGGGTCACTTTCTGCTGCTGGGACCTGCCTCAATCGACCTGCTGAGGCAGTCGGGTGAATCTCTCGCGGGACGCGTGTCTTACTTGGAACTCCGCCCTCTAAGCACCCGGGAGATTGATGAGGAAGAAGTCCTTAAGCTTTGGAACAGGGGGGGCTTCCCCGAGAGTTTTCTCGCCCCCGACGACAACGAAAGCATAGGGTGGCGGGAGGATTTTATCCGTACGTATCTTGAACGGGACATTCCGCAACTCGGCCCACGCATTCCGGCGGAGACACTGCGACGGTTCTGGACAATGCTTGCTCACAGACAGGGAGGGCTGCTGAACGCTTCTGAGCTGGCCCGTGGTCTTGATGTCTCCAGCGTTACGACCGGCCGGTATCTCGATCTGCTCGTCGACCTGCTGCTTGTGCGTCGTCTTCAGCCATGGACTTCAAATCAGGGGAAACGTCTCGTCAAAACACCTAGGGTCTACGTTCGCGACAGTGGGGTGGCCCACGCTCTGCTCGGTATCACGACCATAAACGATCTGCTCGGTCACCCTGCGGCCGGGGGCAGCTGGGAAGGCTACGTGATCGAAAATCTCGCCGGGGTAATGCCTAAGTTCGCTTCGATGGGATTTTACCGTACAAAGGGCGGAGCCGAGATTGACCTAGTTGTTGATTCGAATAAGGGGGGACTTTGGGCCATAGAAATAAAGCGCGGTTCCGTCCCAAAGCTATCAAGGGGATTTCACGCGGCGTGCGAGGATTTAAAACCCGCCCGCAAGTTGGTCGTGCACGGCAGTCGTGAAAGTTTCCCGATCGGCAAAGGAATCGAGGTGCTGAGCCTGCGTGACATGATGGAAACGGTTTCCGAGCTCTGAGGAAACCGCATCTTCGACACCACCTTAACAGTGGGAAACACTTTTGCCCGCACGGTCTGCTTCTATTTAACCGTGGCCGCAAAACATCTTCGATTTATTGCTGCTTCTGCTCTATTTGCCGGCGCACTGCCCGGAATGTTTTTTCTTCTCTTTCTTGGCCGCCCAGTATTTCTTTGCTTCTTCCTTTGTAATACTGCCGTTGCCGTCAGCATCCATCTTGGCGAACTTTTTCTCTGCGTGTGCCACAAACTCGGCCTTTGAGATAACACCGTCTGAGTTTGCGTCTTTTTTCTCAAACATTCTATCTATTTTAGCGGACTTTCTGGGGCAATCTGCTTTCTTACCACACTCTCCGCAATCAGCCGAGGCAAAGGTCGCTCCACCAAGGAACAGAACCGCCAATACAGAAAACATCAATACTTTTCTCATTACGCACCTCCATGTGGTTTATGAGTTTAAAACTAGTTTACAAGTTTATACGAACTGGGAAACAAAAGTAGAAGTATTCCCGTTTTTTAAACAACTTCTTGCTTTTTTTAATCAGGCTGAAAACTTACAAAACCTCAACCATCTCAACTATTTTCTCCACTCTCTTCTCCCACGTGTACTCTGCCGCATCCGAGCGGGCACCCTCGGAAATCCGCGCGCAAAGATCTGAATCAGCAAGTACGAGGCCAAGTGCTCGAATAAACTCCCCCCCACTATCAGGAGGAGTAACAATCGAGTTTTCCCCGGGGCGCAGTATCTCAAGAACCGACGGAACTCCTGTAGCAACAATGGGTTTTCCAGCAGCCATATACTCAAAAAGCTTAAGCGGAGAAGTAAACTTCCCTGCCTCCGTCCCATCCCTTATCGTTACCTTGGACGAATAGGGCATGACCAAAACGTCGGAGGCAAGGAGGTAGGCTGACACTTCCTGTTGTCGCACAAATCCCTCTATTCTGAGATTGTCCTGATCCTTCCTGTCGCACCATCTCACGCCAAAGCGCATTGTCCCGTTCCCTGCCTCCGACAATGAGAAACTCGACCTCCGGCATCTGGGCCGCAGCTCGCACCAGGATCTCAAGTCCCCTTCCCCTGTAAGTGTTTCCACAGTAGCACACTATTTTTCTCTCAAGTGGAAGACCGAGGCGCTCCCGAAGCGAGGAAATGTCGTGTTCTCCCTCGAATGCCTCCCGTTCGAAGCCGTTCGGGGCAACTATGGGATTTTGCCCCGTCATTCCGAGGCAAAAGTATATGTCGTGTAATCCCCGCGAGTTAAAAGACATCCCGAGCAGGTTCTTTGAGCGGGAAAAAGAACTTATTATTCTTTCGGCCAACCAATTAACCGGAGGGTGGTGAGTGTCGTAGACCGTCGGAACCCCGAAAACCTTAGTCGCAAACCAGGCAAAGATAAGGTCTCTGGTGAGCACGAGATCAAAATTCTCTTTTTTTCCGCAGGCATAAAGAGCGCTTAAAAAACCATGCAGCGGACGCCTGGCAAGCCCGCCCGAAATCGCAATCGAGGTTATACGAAAAGGAGTCTTAATACCGTAATACGAAAAAAGCTTTTCCTTGTTAACCCGCCCCGGCAGGACGCACTCCACCTCGATTCCCAGATTGGCCATCGCCTGGCACATCTTCAGCATGTGAACGGCGCTTGCCCCTTCTGTAAAAAGCGGGTGGCTTCCTACGTAAAGCACCCTTAGTCCTTCGTATTTTTTCATTTGAACTTAAACCTCAAATCCTCCTTCGGTCTGATTCATAACCCCGACTGACCTTCGGGAGGACTGCCTGCTTAAAAAGCCGATACTTCGGGATCAGAAGCTCTTTTGAGGCTATTTTACCTTGAACACCGTCATTCTTAAATCCAAACCGTTCCCGGTCCCGCACCTGTACCAATCAGTTAGAATTAGCCCCATGAATCCGCTTCTCTCGATCGATATCTCATACAGAGCGATAAGGAGCAACAAGGTAAGATCGTTTCTTACCACTCTGGGAATAATCATAGGCGTCGCGGCGGTGATCTCGCTTGTATCAATAACCGGCGGCGCGAAGAAAATGATAGAGGGACAGCTTGCTTCCCTCGGAGCTAACTCCCTGGCAGTAAAGAGCGGAAAAATTACAAAAAGCGGAAAAACCCTCCTTGCGGGAAACGTAAAACCCCTTACCAGACAAGATGTGGAAGCGATAGGAAGTCTTGAATCGGTCAAATACGTCTCAGCGATATCCAATACGACCGCCAACGTAGTTTCGGGAAACAGAAACGTTTTTACCGCCGTGATAGGAACAGGAAAAGACTTCATATTCATAAATGACTGGTTTCCCGAAAGGGGAACGTTCTTCAATGAAATTGACGTACGGGGAGCGGCCCTTGTCTGCGTGCTGGGAAAAACCGTGAAGGAGAACCTGTTCGGAAGCCAGAACCCCATAGGAAAAAGCGTGAGAATCGGCAAATACACCTACAGGGTTATCGGGGTTATGTCCCCGATCGGCCCGACTCCCAGCGGAAAAGACCAGGACGATATCGTCCTGCTTCCCTATACCTCCGTTCAGAAGAGACTTGTCGGCACCAGGTCGCTTGACAGAATCACGATTTTCGTAGACCCCGCCTACGATCTGGCTCTCGCCCAGGGAGAAGTGGAAAAAGTTCTGCGAAGACAGCACGGAATCAAGGATGAAATGGAAGACGATTTTTCCGTAAGGACCCAACAGACGCAGATAAATACCATAAAGAACGTCTCGAGAATCCTTGCCGTGCTCCTTGGGAGCATAGCATCGATCTCACTTGTTGTGGGGGGAATCGGGATAATGAACATAATGCTTGTCTCAGTGGGAGAGAGGACCAGGGAGATAGGAATCAGGCTCGCCGTGGGGGCCAAGGAGAAAAACATACTGATTCAGTTTCTGATTGAATCCGTACTTCTTTCCCTTGTAGGCGGCGCGATAGGAACAGCGGTCGGAATACTGATTTCCAAGGTAGCTTCGACGATAACCGGCTGGCCTACCGAGATATCCGTGCTGTCTATAGTCGTAGCTTTTCTGTTCTCAGCCCTTGTCGGGATAGCTTTCGGCATATACCCCGCGAAAAAAGCGGCGGCACTAAATCCGATAGAAGCTCTTAGGTATGAGTAGGAAATCTGACTCCCGCCCTAAAAGAATTCTTTTTGTTTCTCCCAACCTTGCGGCCGGAGGAGCCCAGAGACAGCTCATCAATATCGCTAACGGCTTCCACCGCAGAGGATACGAAGTCTCAGTCTTTCTATTCCATGACAAAGGCAATCTGAGGCGCTCTCTCGATAAAAACATCAAAATATCCTCCCCCTCCTCAATAAAGGTTCTGGAAAGACTTAGGCTCTTTTGGGTCCTTTATGGAACTCTGAGACTCCTAGGGGTCATAATGACCGAAAAACCGGACCTGCTCTACAGCAGACAGTGGCCCAAAATACCAGTCGCTGTAATAGGAAAAATCCTTAGGGTTAAAACGGTTTCGGTCGAGGGAAACAATCTTGAACACACGCTTCTTCTAGGAAAGAGACCGCTTCTGTTTAGGATCAGGCGACTGTGCGCAAAGCTTTCGGACAAGGTGGTCGCTAATTCCGCCAGCCTCGCTTGCGAAGTAAAAGAGGTGTTCAGTCTGGATTCCGACGTGGCGGTAATTTACAACGGAATCGATATCGAGGATATAAGAGAAAAATCAAAAGAGGAGCAGAGCCACAAGTGGCTTGGAACCGAAACTCCCCTCATACTCGCAATGGGATACCTAAAGGACGATCAGAAAGGGTTTTCTTATCTCCTTGAGGCCCTTGAAATCGTAAACCGCTCAAAACCCGCACGACTGATAATCATCGGAAACGGCAAGAAAGAGGAACTGGAAAAACTCTCAATGAAACTTTCAATAAGGGGCAAAACGGATTTTTTCAGCACGGTCCCTAACCCATTTCCCTACGTGGCAAAAGCCGACATTTTCGCATGTTCCTCCTTATACGAAGGGCTCTCAAATGTTATCCTCGAGGCTCTGGCCCTAGGAAAGCCCGTAATATCCACAGACCACAAACACGGCGCAAACGAAATCATCGAGAACGGAAAAAACGGAATTCTCGTTCCCATAAAAGATCCGAAAAAAATGGCGCATGCAATCCTAAAAGTGCTGGAAGACGCAGAACTGAGGCGAAGCCTGGAAGAAGAAGCGAGGAGGAGATCGGAGGACTTTTCAAGAGAGAGGATGATCTCCGGGTATGAAAAACTTTTCAGCGAGATGTGGCACGCTATTCCCGAAAAAGACCCAGCCGCCTGACCGCAAGATCATCCCACGATACCCAGAAGACAAATGCGGCAAGCCACTGCGGAAAAGGCGTTCCTATGATAACACCGAAGCCAAGCAGCATAAAAAACAGGCCCGGCACTATAACCACCCTCAGATGCCTGCTAACCAGAGCCAAAGGAGCGCAGGACTCAAGCAGTACCGTCACTCCGGCCAGAGAGGAAGACAGCCAGACTTTGCTCCCAAGCCAAAAAGGCAGCCACTCTATGAGCGGGTCGACCCTGTCCCCTGCAAGTCCCTTGTTTATGAACAAAGTCGACATGTACTCAGAAGTAATCCATTCCAAACTGGGGTTTCTTAACTTCGAGATCCCGGCCGCGCAGAAAACCAATGTGATCATTACCCAGATCAATCTCACCGGCCATCGATACGCCGGGCTTGATCTTCTAACGCTCGGCCCGAATGGCCACCGCCCGTATTTACGCTTAAACACTGCGTCAAGCGAAAAACCGTCTCCGCAGCGAGAAAAACACAGAACGCAGAATATTACAAGCATCAATGATTCCATGTGATGCGTTTTGGCAAAGCTGTTTTCCATCCCGAGCAGGTAAAAGCCCACCAAAAAAGAGCAAACAGTGCTTGGACGCGTAAGAAATCCAAGAGCGCTTAACAAAAGACTCCCGAGCCACAGAACCCCCAGAAATCCGAGAATCTCGGCGGAGAGGACCGGGATACGGAAAAAGTCGAAGATAAATATCGGATGCCAGAGAACATCGGGGACCTTGGCCCACTGGGAAAAATCCCTTTCAAGGTAAAGACACAGAATGATTCCGTAGAAAAGAAACCTGCATATTCCAAGATTCCGGGGATCGGCATCCTTAAAGAAAAAGCCGGAAAAAACAGAACTCAACCTTCGAGAATTCCTACTCATCTTCAGACAATCCGTACTCAGAGGAATAAATCAGCCTGCTCTCGGGGAAAACTTCCTGCGGAGGCACATCGGTCCAGTCCCACTTGGTCAGGTAAAGATTCATGGAAACAATGGATGGGCCGCCGTGAAGCTCCTCCTTGCGGTTATCTTCATATTGCGCAAGCAGGTATTCAAACAGCATGTGAAGCTCTTTTTCCTTGTCTGGAACGGCAGCATCTTTTTTATAAGGAAGCAAGAGTCTCACATTTTTTTCGAGGAAAGCATTATCCACAGGAAGAAAACTCAAAAACTTGAAAGCGGATTCAAGTTCCTTTTCCTGTTTCTGGACAAGAGATTCCCGGTTCAGAATCCTCTTTATGCCCTTCTCCAACCTGACCTTGTCAAGGGGCAGGAAAGCTTTCTTGCTGTCCAGCATCACCTCTTTCCCCTCCCTTGTCAGTCCATGGAACTCAAAACTCGAGGCAACGGTTACGGGATTAGCCTTGCTGAACATCGAGTAATTCGAAAACGGCCAGATATCGGGAAGGGGAAAAACGACGTACAATCCCTGAATGGTTATCAGGGTTATTACAAATACCTCTACGCACCTGCTTCTCACAGTGTTTTTACTCATAAATTCTGCCAGCGGAAAATAACGTCCGATTAATAATCGTAATTACAAACAATCTCTTGAGGGACAATACAGTCACCTCAAATACACATGTTTAAGCTTCCGTGCCAAATAAATGGCCGCTAGGAAATGAAGGAACTCCACAACAAGGTAAGTGATGCCGGCACCCATGTATGAATATTTAGGAACTAGCACGAGCAACAAAGCAACATACCCCAATACTTTAAACATACTGACTGCCGTCCTCAGTCCAGGTCTTCCGACAGCCAGAAGCAACGGAGTCAGCCAGAATGTGGCTCCCGTAAAGAGAACCCCTATTGTCAGTACCCTCATGGTGTTGGAAGCGGGCACATACTGGTCACCGAAAATGAGACCAATGAACTGTTCCGTAAACAGAAGTATTACGATAAGAACCGGGACTATGAATTTGAGCAGGCTCCTGACGGAAAACTTTACGATTTCAACTAGCCTGTCATATAAATTCAAGGTTGAAAGACTTACAAGCTTCGGGAAAATTGCCTCATACAAGGGATCCGTAATCCTCGCAATCACCTTGATGACTGCTCTTGCAACTTTGTATAAACCCGCAGCCTCCGTGGTAAAGAAATATCCCAGCACCAAAACGGCGATTTTCCCCTCATTGGCTATCGTCAATGTCGCGTTAAAGCTCGTGTTGAGCAGAAACCACGTTATCTCTCTCATCCTGTGCGAAAGAAGTCCTATTCTCGATGAGAACCAACTGCCAAGCCCCTTATCCCTAAGTATCCTGCTGACCATTATCTGAGTCAGTAAAAATTCAAAGAACGAAACGGCTACATAGGCGAAAAGTACGCCCCTGATTCCGTAACCGAGATATAAGGCTGTCAATACGGAACTCAGCTTAAAAACCGCCTTTAATGACTTAACAAAAACAATCGTTTTGAACTTGTCAAACACCCTGAAAAGTGCTTCGGACGTGGCATTAGCGGTAGCAATCACCAAGCTGAAAGAAAAAATCAGGACCAGTTCAAACCCGTCAGGAGATTTTATGAATACATCATTAGCCACTCCGGCAAGCAAAATGCAGACCGCAAAAGCTAAAAGGCCGGTTGCAACGTCGACCAAGTAAGAGAATTTTATCATTGACAAAGCATTGTCCGTTTCATTTTTCTCCGTAAACTCGCCAACATACTTCACAACGGATTCCCAGACTCTGAAATCAAGAAGAGAGCTTATGATTTTCACGTAAGCGACAACCAAAGTCAGCAGACCAAAGAGTTCAAGACCCAGAAATCTAGCCAGAATAATCATTTCCACTATATTGGCGGCGGATGGAACGGACTTTGCCACAAAAAGCCAAGACACATTTTTCGTAAGTTCCTTTTTGTCCGCTTTTACTTCATTCATTAGGCACTTACCATACTTGTTTTGAAGCTATTGCTGGATTGGGTTCGGCGTGACAACCGTGAAACGCCCATAACTTGCCACAGTAAAATCAGGATAGCTTTGTCGAATCTGTGAATGCACCCATTTGTTGTCTTTAATGAAATACACTCTCCATTGTTTTCATGATGGCTTCTGAGTCATGGACACCAATATATTTCTATTCAAGTTAATGCTTTTACAGTAAGGATTTTATGTGAAGAGCTCTCTTACCAATGAGCTATAACATATCTCTAATGGGAGAAGAATAGATTATTGTGAGGAAATTTGCGAATAATGAAAACACTATTGATAATGGTGTTTGTTGCGGTTATCACGTCCAAACCAGTTTCCGCTACCATTCAACCCTATATTCAAGGTAATGGAAGAAATATTCGATGCGAGCAACTCTGATCGGATTTAGCGCAATCCTTATGTGGTCGCTGATGGCCCTTCTGACCGCCTCATCGGGGGAAGTGCCACCCTTCCAGCTTGCTTCGATGTGTTTTTCGATCGCCACCGCCATCGGACTGATCGCGCTTGCCGCAAAACCATCGGGTTTTCGCAATCTGCGCCAGCCCTTGCGCATATGGTGTCTCGGCGTTGGAGGGCTGTTCGGGTATCACTTTTTCTACTTCACCGCCCTGCGCAACGCACCGGCTGTCGAAGCGAGTCTGATCGGCTATCTCTGGCCCCTGCTGATCGTCGTGGGCTCAGCGTTCCTTCCCGGAGAGCGGCTCTGCTGGCACCACATAACAGGTGCACTGGCGGGTCTTGCGGGAACAGTGGTGATCGTTTCGAAAAACAGCCTTTCTTTGGATGACAGCTTTGCCTTCGGCTACAGCGCGGCGTTGCTTTCCGCTCTCACCTGGGCTGCCTACTCGCTTTTGTCACGGCGGTTCGGCGCGGTTCCGACCGATGTCATCACCGGATTCTGTGCTGTAACGGCCATTTTTTCGCTCATCTCTCATCTGGCACTGGAACATACGGTCTGGCCGCAAGGAACCGGTCAATGGCTAGCCGTTGCCGGTCTCGGCCTTTTGCCGGTTGGCGCTGCCTTTTACGTTTGGGACTTTGGCGTCAAACACGGCGATATCCGGGTCTTGGGCGCTGCGAGCTACGCAGCGCCACTGCTTTCAACCTTGATACTCGTTGCATCAGGTGTTGGCCAGGCCGACTGGCGCGTCGCTCTTGCCTGTGTACTGATTACTGGGGGCGCCGTGCTGGCCGCAAAAGATCTGCCGAGAACCAGGAAGCGGGCTGTTTGCGCCAGCGCGCCGGGAAGGACAGGCAGAGGAATGATGCAGATATTCGAATGCAGTCTCCGTACTATTCATCAAAGTAAAACTTGGAAAACTTAAAAACGATATTATAATATTAGTTAATTCTATTATTGAGCAATTACTAATATTATAATGTTACTTCTTACGGTCTCAAAAGCACAGGAAGCGATCGCTGAGAACATGCGTAACCAACGCCTTGCCACAGGGTTCACGCAACAGGGCTTGGCAAAACGCTCAGGGGTAAGTCTCGCGACCCTGCGGAAATTCGAGCAGAAAGGAATTATCTCCCTTGAGTCGTTCCTCAGACTCGCCATGGCCCTAGATACACTTGAGGATATGGTAAAGGCAACAGAATTATCAGTAATCGAGTATTCATCCATTGACGAAGTACTCGAGGCGGAAAGGAAAAAACCGCCCCGCAAGAAAGGATGGCGGGAATGAATCACTCTCCCGTCTCCGAGATAACGGTAAGCCTTGATTTCGGAGAAAATTCTATTATCCAGGTCGGCAGGCTCGCTTCCGCGGAAAGAGGAAGGATATATTTCGAGTACTCCCCAACTCTTGTCCGCGGTCTTAATATCTCGCCGCTACGTCTCCCACTAAAACCCGGTCTCATGACGTTTGATCCTATGTTGTTCGAGGGCCTCCCCGGAGTTTTTTATGACAGTCTTCCTGACGGATGGGGCCGTCTGCTGCTTGATCGGCTCGCAAGGTCAAAGGGAATAGCACCCAATCAGCTGACTGCCCTCGACAGACTGGCCCACGTGGGACACTCAGGCATGGGGGCACTTGTTTATGAACCTGATCTCAGTGGCGACATACCTAGCAATACTCTTGACATTGATGATCTGGCGTTAAAAACGGAGCAAGTTCTGAGAGGCTCGGCTGAAGATGTGCTTGAAGAACTAGTGGCGTTAAACGGGTCCTCCGCGGGAGCGCGTCCCAAGGCAATGATCAGCATCAGTCCGACCGACAGTCAAATGATCTACGGCGAAGACAATAAGATACGCAAGGGCTACGCTCCCTGGCTTGTGAAGTTCCAGAACATCCAGGACGGCCCAGATGCCGGCGCCATTGAATACGTTTACTCCCTTATGGCTAGGGAAGCGGGAGTGTTTATGAGTGAAACACGCCTTTTCCCGGCAAAAAACGGGCCGGGATATTTCACCACCAGGCGATTTGACCGCAAAGAATCGGAAGGCGGGATGACGCGTCTGCATGTCCATACGGCCGGCGGTTTGCTCCATTCGGATTTCCGTACGCCATCTCTTGACTATGAAGACCTGCTTGCGTTAACAGAGGTAATTACCCGTGATATAAGGGAAGTCGAAAAAATGTACCGCCACGCGGTTTTTAACGTCATGTCCCACAACCGCGACGACCACGCGAAGAATTTCTCGTTTGTTATGGACTTTAAAGGCGAGTGGAAACTGTCCCCCGCCTATGACATTACTTTTTCTTCCGGCCCGGGCGGCCAGCAAAGCACGACAGTGCTCGGTGAGGGAAAAGATCCTTCATCTGAAAACCTAAGGACCCTGGGAAAAAGAGCCAAACTCGATAACAAAACGATCGCGCAGGCAATCGAGAGTACGCAAAACGCCCTTGGGGAATGGAAGGCACTTGCGCGGCGACACAATGTCAGCAGAACCAACATCGAGATGATCGGCGACGCCATAGGTCGGCTCATCCGGAGTTAGCCGGGAAATTATCGAAAAACCTCCCGGATAATTTACGTGTCCTGCACTTCATGCCTTTTTATTCCGAATATGTAAATTCAGTCTTTATGCTTTCTAAAAACAGATTTTTCTTTGCTCTTGTCTCGTAATCGGGATGATCGGACGAAAAACCTTTCGTTTACTATTCGGGAGGATCAGACTATTTTTCCCCTGTCGGCATCGCCAAAAAACACGAAAGCGCAAGATTCAAAATCCGCTTTTAAATTCGTAAATCGATATTCAGATGGTAGCGCGCGGACTTGCCCCGGCCGGTTCTCGCGGTCAAGAAACTCCCCCTCGATTTCAGAAGTCTTGAGGGCTTCTTCGCCTATGATCTCCACCCTGAGCCGGTCCCGCTCATGTTCGCCGAGACGCCCGTAAGCCTCAAAAAGCAGGCCCGTTCCGCGCCCTCGAGAAGTTTCGGTTCCCAAGTAAAATCGGGCCACTCGGGCCGTTGCCAGTTCCATCGCATGAGCCATAAGCATAGCACTTATAAACCATTGCGCGCCACTCAGGCGTTTCGCGGCGGAGACCGGGCGGGCCCCCGAGAATACTTTCTTGTCCCTTGTCCAAAGCGAATGAGCGTATATATTTGAAGTACAGATGAACGAACTGCTCGAAAGCTTCATAAAGCACCTCTCTGATGAAAGAAACTACTCGGAACACACGGTAAAGGCCTACAGGGGCGATCTTGAGAATTTCCGCGATTTTCTCTTAAAAGAGAAAAAAAAGATCGAGGATGTGGACATCGCCACAATAAACACATACGTCTCCACCCTCTACGGAAAAAACTCTCCCTCCTCGGTAGAGAGAAAAGTATCGGCGATAAGATCCTTTTTCTCGTATCTGGTAAGAAAAGGTATCGCTACCCAGAATCCCGCAAAACTCGTGCGCACCCCCAAAAAGGAAAAGCACCTTCCCGTGTTCTTAAGCGTGGACGAGGTGTTCAATCTCGTTGACGTAAAAGATTCTGAGAGAAATCCGCTTCGCGTGCGCGACAGGGCGATTCTTGAGCTTCTTTACTCAAGCGGTCTCCGGGTAAGCGAACTCGCGGGAGCCACGCTCGCCGACCTCAGCATGGGAGAAGCGATAATAAGGGTTCGCGGGAAAGGAAACAAGGAAAGAATCGTTCCCGTGGGATCAAAGGCCCTTTCCTCCCTCGGTGAGTATCTCGATGTAAGAGAGAAGCTGAAACCCGCGTCCAACCGCATATTTCTTAACTCGAGGGGAGGCGGAATAACCACGAGAAGCCTGGCGCGGATAATAAAGAAGTACGGCATTGTGTCGGGGATATCGAAAAACGTGAGTCCCCACGTGCTCCGCCACTCGTTCGCCACCCACCTGCTTGCGGGCGGCGCGGATCTTCGGGCGATCCAGGAGATGCTCGGCCACGCGAGTCTCTCGACGACCCAGAGATACACCCACCTCTCGGTCGAGCGGATAATGGAAGTGTACGACAAGACCCACCCGAACGCCTAGAGGCGCCTGGAGGAGAAGGAAAAGATTATGAGCCAGTTTCACGGAACCACGATACTATGCGTTAAAAAAGACGACCGGGTGGCCCTGGGGGGCGACGGCCAGGTGACCATGGGAGCCACGGCGGTAAAGCATAACGCGAACAAGATAAGGAAGATGTACAAAGGCAAGATATGCGCCGGATTCGCGGGATCAACTGCGGATGCGATGACGCTTTTTGACAAGTTCGAGGGAAAGCTTGAGGAATTTCGGGGAAGCCTTGAGCGTGCCGCGGTGGAGCTAGCGAAGGAATGGAGGACGGACAGGATCCTGAGAAGGCTCGAGGCCCTGCTCATAGTCGCAAACGCCGAGACCATGCTCATAATCTCTGGAAGCGGAGACGTAATAGAGCCCGATGAAAGCGTTATAGCCATAGGCTCAGGAGGTCCCTTCGCCCAGGCGGCCGCTTTGGCGCTTGTCAAACACTCGGAGCTTCCCGCCCCGGAAATAGTCGAGCGCTCACTTGAGATCGCAGCCGGAATCTGTATTTACACAAACAGTCACATATCAATAGAGGAAGTAGAATAGATGTCCCAGGAGTCCTACCTCACCCCGAGAGAGATAGTATCGGAGCTAGACAAGTACATAGTCGGGCAGAACATGGCCAAAAGGGCCGTGGGAGTGGCGCTTCGGAACAGGTGGAGAAGGCAGAAGGTATCCCCCGAGCTTCGCGACGAGATATCCCCCAAAAACATACTTATGATGGGACCCACCGGCGTAGGGAAAACCGAAATAGCCCGGCGTCTGGCTAGACTCGCCCAGGCCCCCTTCGTAAAGGTTGAGGCGTCAAAGTTCACGGAAGTCGGTTATGTGGGTCGGGACGTTGAGTCAATGATACGGGACCTAACGGAGATAGCAGTCAACATGGTAACGGAGGAAGAGACCCTTTCAGTTAATACGAGGGCCAGGGAGCTTGCCGAGGACAAGCTCATTGACCTGCTCGTTCCGACGCGCCCCGTCACCGAGGCGGACGAAGATATGGAAGAGGCCAGGAAAAAAATGAGCGAGACCAAAAAGAAGATGAGAAAGCTTCTTTGGGACGGAAAGCTTGACGACAGGGAGGTCGAGATAGAGATAACGGCGAGGTCCCTTCCAATACAGGTGTTCAGCCAGGCGGGAGTCGAGGAAATGGACCCCGGGATCTCGGAGATGATCGGAAGCCTCATGCCAAAAAAATCGAAGGTAAGAAAGGTCAAGGTGCCGGAGGCCATGGACATCCTCATCGAGGAGGAAGCCCGAAAGCTGATAGACATGGACAAGGTTACCCATCTGGCTCTCGAGAGAACCGAGAACTCGGGGATAATATTCATAGACGAAATAGACAAGGTCGCCGGGAAAAACGGCGTCTCCGGTCCCGACGTTTCGAGGGAAGGGGTGCAGAGGGATCTTCTCCCCATAATCGAGGGAAGCAGCGTCACCACGAAACACGGGATGGTGAGAACCGACCACATACTTTTCATAGGAGCCGGGGCGTTTCACGTCTCAAAGCCGTCTGATCTCATACCCGAGCTCCAGGGACGGTTTCCCATAAGGGTTGAGCTTGAAGCGCTCACCAAAGACGACTTCATACGGATCCTCACCGAGCCCAAAAACGCTCTCATAAAACAGTACACCGAGCTTATGAGGACCGAGGACATAAAACTCTCTTTCACCGAAGAAGCGATAGAAAAAATAGCCGAGACCGCGGCCGAAGTTAACAGCTCTACTGAGAACATAGGGGCAAGGAGACTTCACACCGTCCTTGAGAAGCTGCTTGATGAGATCTCTTTTAACGCTCCCGACATGAAAGAGAAAAAATTCACCATAGACAAAAGCTATGTCGAAGAGAAAATAGCCGATATCGTCAAAGACAGGGATCTAAGCAGGTACATACTCTAGGAAGCTTTTGCATAACCTCCACTTTTAGTTAGATTTTTCGGAAAATTCCTTGGAGCCGAGATGAATTTTGAAAACTACGATACGGAAGGCTTTTACGACGAGGTATTCAAGGATAACGCCACCCCGCATGAGTGGACACGCTTTTTAACCGACAGAATAGAAAGCCTCTCAGACGGAGAGCTGATCGACAGGCAGAAAGCGGCGGAGATGAACCTGTTCGAGATGGGGGTCACCTTCACCCTCTACTCGGAAAAAAAGGGTTCCGAGGAAAACATTTTCCCCTTTGACATAATTCCGAGGATAGTGTCGGCCGAGGACTGGGAACTTATAGAAAGGGGCCTCAAGCAGAGAATCCACGCTCTTAATCTTTTCATAGACGACATATACAACGACCGGAAAATTCTGAGGGACAATGTGGTTCCCAAGGAACTCATACTCTCAAGCAGGGAGTTTCGCCTTGACTGCGTCGGATTTTCCCCGCCGAAGAATATCTGGTGCCATATCACGGGAACGGACTTGATAAGACATTCGGACGGGAACTTCTACATCCTAGAAGACAACCTTCGCTCCCCCTCGGGCGTCTCCTACGTGCTTGAGAACCGCGAACTTCTGAAGCGCACGTTTCCCAAGGTGTTCGGCACCGTCGAGATAATGCCCATAAGCGATTACGGTCTCCAGCTCCATGACACTCTCCAGTACCTGCTCTCTGACAGAACGGCCAACCCCAAGGTGGTGCTTCTCACCCCGGGAATCTATAACTCGGCCTACTTCGAGCACTCCTTCCTGGCAAAGGAGATGGGAATAGAGCTTGTCGAGGGAAGGGATCTTGTCGTGGTAGAGAATTTCGTTTACCTGAAGACCACTAAAGGGCTTGAAAAAGTGGACGTCATATACAGAAGAATAGACGACAATTTCCTCGATCCTCAGGTGTTCCGTCCGGATTCAGTGCTCGGAGTTCCGGGGCTCTTCGGTGCGTATAAGGCCGGAAACGTCGCCATAGCCAACGCCCCTGGAGGAGGAGTGGCCGACGACAAGATAATATACGCCTACGTCGAGAAGATAATAAAGTACTACTTGGGAGAAGACCCCATAATCTCGAACGTGCCGACATATATCTGCGAGGAGGATGAGGCCAGAAAATACGTGCTCGACAATATAGAGAAGCTGGTAGTAAAGCCCGCGAACGAATCGGGAGGATACGGGATAGTGTTCGGGCCAAAGGCAACAAAAGAGGAGCTGGCCCAGGCCAAAAGAGACATAAAGGCGGATCCCAGAAACTACATAGCCCAGAAGACCATGTCCCTCTCCCGGGCTCCCGTGATAGTGGACGATCACTTCGAGGGACGCCACGTCGACCTGAGACCCTTCATTCTCTACGGAAAAGAGATATTCGTCCTGCCCGGAGGCCTTACCAGAGTGGCGCTGCGCAAAGGTTCAATGATAGTCAATTCGTCCCAGGGCGGTGGAAGCAAGGACACTTGGGTACTGGCTCCCGTAAATAACCCCAGGGGCAAAGGAGGCGCAAAATCCTAAGCCGCGTCGCAGAATCTATATACTGGATGAGCCGCTACGCCGAGCGCGCAGGGAACACCGCGAGGCTTATAAGCGTAAACCTGGGCCTTGCCATTGACACCCATGAATCCGTTGAGCAGGAGTGGGACCCCATAGTAAAGGTAACGGGAGACATGGAGCTTTTCAGAAGCCTTTATGACAGCACAACCCGGGAGAACGTAATAAACTTCATGGTTCTTGACCGAAACAACCCGAACTCCATAGTCTCCTGCGTTAACTGCGCCCGCGAGAACGCGAGTTCCGTTAGGGAGATAATCTCCTCTGAGATGTGGCTTCTCATAAACCGCTTCTACCACAGGTTAAACAACGAAGATGCCAGGCAGAAGCTGCTCGACAATCCCGGAAAGTTCTGCGAAGTGGCAAAAGTGCAGAGTCTTCTTTTTCATGGATCCGGGTACATAAGCATATCCCACGGCGAGGCGTGGCATTTCTCGGAACTAGGAAAGCAGATGGAACGGGCCGATAACACCTCGAGGATCCTCGACGTGAAGTACTACACCCTGCTTCCCAACGCTGAACTCGTGGGAACGTCGATAGACAACATGCAGTGGATATCCCTTCTCAAATCGACAAGCGCCCTTGAGACCTACAAGGCGAAGCACCAGCAGATATCAATAGGCAACGTGCTCGATTTTCTCATCCTTGATAATCAGTTTCCCCGCTCGATAATCTACTGCATCGCGCGGGCCGACGAGTCGCTTCACTGCATATCCAACAGTCCGGCCGGTTCCTATAATAACGAAACCGAAAAAGAAATGGGAAAGCTTCTGTCGGACCTTCGGTTCATAAGCGTCGGGGATATAATACAGCGCGGAATGCACGAATACCTGAGCAGTTTTCAGTCCCGAGTAAACGAGGTCGGAAACCGCATATATGACGATTACTTCGGCTACAGCTTAACAGACAGCACCTTTAGTGGTTTTGACGATATCTGAGAAGGAGAAAAACGGATGACTTTCTGCGTGGGAATGAGACTCAAGGAAGGGATAATCGGTCTTGCCGACAACCTCATAATAACGGGAAACGAAGCCATACGGGCAAAGAAGGTCACCACCCACAGGGCCGGGGACAATTCGTTTTTCCTTATGACCTCGGGACTTCGCTCCGCGAGGGACAAGACCATCACCTATCTTGACGAGGCCCTTGAGCAATCCCAGGAATCCCTTGACCGCCTCTACAAGGCGGTGAACATTTTCTCAAAGGAACTTCGGAGGGTGAAAAAAGAAGACGGAGAGGCGCTTTCCGAATCGGGGCTTCCCTTCAACATATACTCCATAATAGGAGGACAGTTCGAAAACGACCCCGAACCCCAGCTTTTCCTCGTCTATCCCCAGGGAAACTGGATCAACGTGGGGACCACCTCCCCCTACGTTATAATAGGCGAGTCGAAATACGGAAAACCGATAATAAAAAGAACTCTTACCTACGATACCAGCCTCGATGTCGCGCTTCGCATCGCATACCTCGCGTTTGATTCAAGCCGCATAAACGCCATAGACGTCGATTTCCCGATAGACATCATAGTCTACAGAAACAACTCATTTTCCCTCGAGCAGTACAGGTTCAACGAAAACGAACTGGCGGACATATCCGAGTGGTGGCAGGAAAGACTCAGAAAATCGGCCGAGGAAATGCCGGCCGAATGGGTAAGAAAAATCCTTAACAGAAGCCCGAAAAGTGCTGCTTAGCATAGATCACAACACGACTTATTCCTACGGAAAAAAAGTGGTCCTTGCCCCTCACATCGTGAGGCTTCGCCCGAGAGACGACGGGGGGCAGATGACCCATATGTTTTCGCTCAGAACGGATCCCCCCGAAGCGGGAAGAAGCGTAAACTCGGATATTGACGGAAACACTACTGTTACCCTCTGGTTTACGGGCGAGTTCGAAAGTCTCTCAATCGATACCAGCTGCGTCGTCGAGACGCTTCGGGAAAACCCTTTTGACTTCATAGTTTCCGACGTAAAGTTCCTTGATCTGCCGATTGAGTACCCCCGCGAGCAGAAGGCAGCGCTTCGCCCGTACCTGGCGGTAAGCAAAAAAACGGCTCTGGCGGTCTCGCCGCTTCGGGAAACGATTCTTTCAGAGACCATGGGGAAAACCACGGATTTTATTCTCTCGCTCTGCGAGCACATACACGAGAACTTCCCCCACGTTTCGAGGGAGCAGGGCAGCCCCTGGTCCGCTGAGAGGACCCTCAGAGAAAAAAAAGGGTCCTGCAGGGATCTCGTGGAGCTTTTCGCGGCCGTCTGCCGCTCGGTCGGCCTTGCGTGCAGGCATGTAAGCGGCTATGCGCTCAGCGCAAGAAGAAAAAGAGGAGACGAGCTTCACGCCTGGGCCGAGATTTACATACCGGGGGGAGGATGGAGAGGCTATGATCCCTCTTCGGGTCTCGCGGTCTCGGACCGCCACGTCGCGGTGGCAAGCGGCTCTACCCACAGTTTAATCGCCCCCGTTTCGGGAAGTTTCTACGGGGACGGAGTCGAAGTCGAACTCGGGTTCCGCGTAAGGGTAAGAGAGACGGGGAAACGCCAGAAAAAAGCCTTGGGGCTTCTCTAGACGACAGAAACTTCCACGCCGAACACTCCTTAAAAGTCGTGCAATTGCGATTTAATTCATGCTATAATGGAAATTTTGGAGGAAACTCGAAAAAGCCAACAGGCCGCAGCGGGAAACTACAGGTCACGCTATCGAAAAAAAGGGGAGGACATCTCAATGGTTCGCAGAAAATTTAAATCCAGGTTAAAGACGCTCTTAGGCGCTTTTGCAGTGGGCGCGGTTCTTACTCTTATAAGCGGCGTCGCTGCAAACGCTCAGGATGCATTCGGCATAAGCAGCGTTCTGTTTGAAAAGGTCATAGTCACGGCGCGAAAACGGGAGGAGCCAATTCAGAACGTCCCGCTCTCTGTAACACATTTCAGTTCCGAAGAGATTGATGCCCTTAAGGTAAGAGACCTCGAAAGTCTCTCTGTAAAGATGCCCAACGTAGCGCTTGACGACGTCGGCACCGTGGGAGGAATCGCCAATTTTTCCATTCGCGGACTCGGGATAAACAGTTCCATACCGTCTGTCGACCCGACTGTGGGAATATTTATCGACGGCGTGTACTTCGGGGCCACCAACGGCGCCCTGTTCGACACTTTCGATATCGAGAGCATCGAAGTTCTTAGAGGTCCGCAGGGAACGCTCTTCGGCCGTAACGTGACCGGTGGGGCGATACTCATTAACACGAAGAAGCCCGGAGATACTCTGGAGATGGACTTTCGTACCTCTTTTGAGGGAGGAGGAGAAAGTCTTAACAGCTACTACATGGGCACAGTGGGAGGACCTCTCGGCGAAACCGTCCGCGCCAGGGTAACCGCGTACACGAACCAGGATAACGGCTGGTTTGAGAACCTTCACACCGGCGAAGCTTTCGGTGAACTAGATGTCCGGATGGTGCGGCCTGTGCTGACCTGGGACCCCACGGACGACATGAGCCTGGTGCTCCGATACCAGTATGATAGCGTCGACGGCGACGGCCCCGCCGCGCAAAGCCATACAAACGGGTTCGGCGTCGCAAACCCGGCAGCTAACTTTGACCGAGACAGTCACGACTTCAGCATCAATGAGAAAGGTAAAAGAGAAAACGAAGCTCATCTTTTCACCGCCCAGGCGGACTGGGACGTGGATTTCGGCGATGGAACGATAACAAACATTTTCGGCTGGCGCGATTCGGAAACTCTCTTGGGACTTGACCTCGACTCTTCGCCGCTTGAACTCATAAGCGCGCAGGCATGGATCAATTACAGGCAGTGGAGCAACGAACTGCGCTACACGGGCAGGTTCTTCGAAAGCCTCCATGCAACTACGGGAGTCTACTATTTCAGCCATGAGATTAACTATCACGAGCGCCGTTCTCTTCTTACCGACGTTATCGCGGCGTCAGGCCAGCCGCTGCCTCCTGGAACGGACATATCCCAGTCGGGAGGCGGAAACTACGACATCGAAACTCTGGGCCTGTTTCTGTCTCTTGATTACAACGTTACAAGTCAGCTGATCCTTACCGCCGGCACGCGTTACACGCGCGAGAAAAGAGACGCCGAAATAGTGTTGCTTACTACCAAAGCTCCCCCAGCTTCATTAGCACCGTCGTGCAATATCGTTGAAGGACCCGACTGCGAGTTCGACTTTACGGACGAGGAGACCTGGCACAGCTGGTCGCCGAAACTCGGCGCGGCCTATTACATAAGCGACGGGGCCAACGTTTACGGACACTGGAGCAGAGGATTTCGCTCAGGAGGCTACAATCTCCGCAACCTCTCGCCCGTCCATCCCCCGGGACCGTATGATGAAGAAACGGTCGACAGCTTCGAGGCCGGATTCAAGCTCGCAAACGACCGTGGCCGTCTCTACGGAGCAGTTTTCTACAACATGATTGACGATATGCAGAGGGAGATCAACTTCCCCATCGAAGGACTCGGCATTGTTCAGGTGATCGACAACACCGCTGACGTCGAGACCTACGGGTTTGAACTCGACGGATTGTTCGCCATCGCGGAGAACCTTTTCCTGAACGGCTCCGTAGGGTACGTAAACCCGGAGTACACCAAAGTTAATCATGATCTGAATCTTGACGGCAGCATAGATGAAAACGACGAGGCACTTGAGCTTCCCCGCGCCGCGAAATGGACCTACAGCGTGGGGCTTACCCACGATACGGGAGCGACCAGTTGGGGCCGGATGACTTCCCGAATAAGCTACTCCTATCGTGACAAGGCATACTTCAGCGACGACAACAGAGGCTATCTGCTGGAGCAGAACATTATTGACGCCGGAATTGACATTATCCCCGTAAACGGCCGGTTCTCAATCGGTCTTTACGGCAAGAACCTGCTTAACGAAGTCAAGCATGGAGGCGACAGCCAGCTGCCCAGCATGTTGGGCGCTCCGCCGCTTGCGGCGCCGCTTGGCGGGACTTTCTCGCCGCTCGCAAAAGGCAGGATCTTCGGAATTCAGCTGACCTACCGGCACAGGGGTTGACGTTCCGGGACGACTATAGGTAGTCACAATTGCGGTGACTGAAACGAAGATTCCCAGGCAGAAACTCCTTCTCCACCACTGAGGCGTTTTGCGTCTTTAGAAAGATTTTTCAATCCCGGAGACTGCTGTCTTCTTTTCGGCCCCGAAACCCGAATTCTCATATATGATTATTTTGTCGGGTGTTGTAATAAAAACCCCGGTTGCTATATAATGTTTTTTTTCGCAGAAAGGAGTTTTTCATGAACAGCTCAGCCCAAAGGGCGGAAATACTGGTCGAGGCCCTACCCTACATAGAGGCCTTTCATGGCAAAACCGTCGTGGTCAAGTACGGCGGAAGCATAGCCAGGGCAGATCTTTCAAGCTTCGTGCGCGACCTCATACTGATGAAGTATGTCGGGATAAAACCGGTAGTAGTGCACGGAGGAGGACCCCAGATCCAGGAGCATCTCGACACTATGGGAATAAAATCCGACTTCATAGCTGGGCTCCGCGTTACCAGCAGAGAGGTAATGGAAGTGGTCGAGATGGTGCTTGTCGGAAAGATAAACCAGCAGATCGTAACATCCATAAACCGCCACCAGATGGAAACGGTAGGGCTCTCCGGCAAGGAAGGAAAGCTTATAAAGGCTAAGAAATTCGACCTTCACGAATTCGCCGCCAAACACCGTATAGATATTCCCGAGGACGCAGACCTCGGCTACGTGGGCGAAGTTGACGAAATAAACCCTGAGATAATCAGGATGCTCGAAGGCAAGGACACCATTCCGATTATAGCTCCCATAGGATGGGGGGAGGACGGAACCACCTACAACATAAACGCGGATCACGTGGCGGGGAAAATAGCGGGAGCGCTTCGCGCTGCAAAGCTCATACTGCTGACCAATGTTGACGGCATCCTGGATAAGAAAGGAAAACTCATATCCTCCGTGACTAAAAAACAGGCCGAGAAACTTATCAGGAACGGGACGATAAACAGCGGAATGATCCCCAAGGTAATGTGCGCGTTTGAGGCTCTGGAAGAAGGGGTTAACAAGGTACACATAATAAACGGAGGAGTAAAAAGGGCTTTGATACTCGAGCTTCTTACCGATCTGGGAATAGGAACGGAGATAACTCTTTGAGGCCAGAGAAAATGCAAGACCCGCGGGGAAAATACCTGATGGAGACCTACAGCCGCCTTCCCATAACGATGCGGAAGGGAAGCGGTTCGTGGCTCTGGGATACCGAGGGAAAAAAGTATCTTGACTACACGACCGGAATAGCCGTTAACAGCCTCGGGCACTGCCACCCTAGTATCACGGATGCCATAACATCCCAGGCCGCCACCCTGGTTCACACTTCAAACCTGTTTAACATAGAAAACCAGAGCGCACTCTCCGAGATGCTCGTTTCAAACTCGTTTGCGGACAGGGTGTTTTTCTGTAACAGCGGAACCGAAGCCGTTGAGGGCTCGATAAAGCTCGCCAGGAAATGGGGAGCGGAAAACGGCGGAAAATTCGCGGTCATTTCAACCGAAGGAGCTTTTCACGGAAGAACTTTCGGGGCGCTCAGCGCCACGGAGTCTCAAAAATACAGGGAAGGGTTTTCCCCTTTCCTTGAAGGATTCCATTTCGCTCCCTACGCGGACCCCGAGGCGATAGCCCGCCTGGCCGCCGAGACAAACCCCTGTGCGGTCATTCTCGAGCCGGTGCAGGGAGAAAACGGAGTCATCGTTCCGCCCCCGGGATACTTAATGCAGGTAGGGGAGATCTGCGAAAAAAACAACATGCTGCTCATACTTGACGAGATCCAGGTCGGGATGGGAAGGACGGGAAAACTGTTTGCCTACGAGCACGAGGACGTAAGCCCCGACATAGTGGCACTCGCAAAGGCTCTCGGCGGCGGGGTGCCGTGCGGAGCGGTTCTGGCCAGGGAGGACGTGGCAAAGCACTTCACTCCCGGGGCCCACGGCAGCACTTTCGGCGGAAATCCGCTGGCCGCGGGAGCGGCCTGCGCAGCGATGAAAACGATACTTCAGGAAAACCTGGTCGAAAGAGCGCGAGAACTCGGAGACTATTTTCTCGGCAAGCTTGAAGATGTCAGGGGAAAATATTCCGAGCACATAAAAGAGGTAAGGGGAAAGGGGCTTATAATCGGGGTTGAGTTTTCAGACAGTACCTTCGCTCGGGACTGTTTTTCGGTCTCAGTTAAAAACGGGCTTCTGGTCATACTTACCGTCGAGCGCGTGTTTCGGATTCTTCCTCCGCTTATCACGAACGAGGAAGAGATTGACTTTGCCGTCGCTGTCATAACAAAATCCATTGAGGAGGTAGTTTCTAGTGGGTAGGAATCTTCTTGCCGTCTCAGACCTTGAAAAAAACGAGATCAGGGAAATAATCCGCCGCTCTGGCGAACTAAAGGAACTGAAAAAACAGGGCGAGAGCCCAAGAAGCCTCGCGGGCATGTCGGTGGGTCTTCTTTTTGAAAAACAATCGACCAGAACAAGGCTTTCCTTCGAAGCGGGCCTTTTCGACCTGGGCGCCCAGGGGATTTACATGAATCCGGCAGACACGCAGCTCGGAAGAGGGGAAACCATAGCCGACACGGCGAAGGTCCTCTCCTCTTATCTTGACGGAATAATAGTAAGGACCTACGGACAGGAAAAAGCTCTCGAGCTCGCGGAGAACTCGGCAGTCCCCGTGATAAACGCCCTTACTGACCTTGAACATCCAACGCAGATAATCTCCGATCTTTTTTCAATCTCGGAGCAGGGAATAAATCCCGAGAAGTTCAAGCTTGCTTTTCTCGGCGATGGAAACAATGTCGCCAATTCCTTCGTGGCCGCCTCCGCGATAATGGGTTTTGATCTTTCGCTTGCGGTTCCCCCGGGACGTGAGCCCGACCCGACGATTATGGGCAAGGCCTCAGAACAAGGAAACTCGGAAATTGAAGTCACCTACGACCCCGCTTCCGCGGTAAGGGAAGCCGATGTGATCTACACCGACGTCTGGGTAAGCATGGGTGAAGAGGGAAAAGGCACCGAGGTTTTCAGGCCCTTTCAGGTAAACGAAAAACTTCTTTCCTTCTGCCGCAAAGAGCCCTTGATAATGCACTGTCTTCCGGCCCACAGGGGAGAGGAGATAACCGCAGGAATAATGGACAGCTCAAGCTGCGTTGCCTTCACTCAGGCCGAGAATAAGCTTCACGCGGGAAAGGCCATACTTGAATTCTGCCTTCTTGATTAATCCGGATTTTAAAACGGCGGCACTTTAGCTCAGCGGAAAGAAGATAAATCCGTCGTCCGGTTAGCGCAGAAACTCCTTTACGTTGCGCGCGGCTTGTTTCGTCATGCCCTTTATGGAGGCAAGTTCCTCGGCGGTGGCCCCTTTTATCTTCTCCACGCTTCCGAAGTGATTAAGAAGCAGGAGTTTTCTCTTTTTTCCTATGCCCGGAACGCCGTCCATCTGAGAAGCCAGGGTCTTGCCTTTCCTTAATTCCCTGTGATAGGTGATCGCGAAGCGGTGTGCCTCGTCCCTTACCCTCATCAGGAAGTAAACGCCCTTTTTGTTTGACGAAAAATCGCAAGGTTCGCCCTTTCCGTGCACGTAAATCCTGTCGACCCCACCCCGGCCCTCGGTTTTCGCTATAGAGGCGAGATCCACCTCGTTTTCCACACCGCAGTCCCGAAGTGCCGCGTAGGCGGCATTCAGCTGTCCCTTCCCCCCGTCTATAAGCATGAGATCCGGAAGATCCCAGTTATCATCTCCCACCCGAAGAGCCCTCCTGTAGACGACCTCGTACATCGACCGGAAATCATCCTGGCCCGAGGTAGCCGTGATCCTGTACCTTCTGTACCTGCCCCTCTCAGGCTTCGCGTTTCGGAACCTCACCAGCGAAGCAACCGTCTGGTGTCCCTGGATGTTCGATATGTCGAAGCACTCTATGGCATAAGGAACCCGTTTTATCCCGGCCGATTTCCTTATGCTTCGAAGAAGCGTACCCTGCCTGGCCTTTTCCTCGGTTTTTCTCGCAAAACTCTCCTGCGCGTTTTTCATCGCGAAGCGGACGAGCTCGCTCTTAGGTCCCCTCTGGGGAGTCTCGACGTAAACCCGCTTTCCCTTTTTCTCGGTAAGCCACTCCGAGTACCCCTCGCGGTCCCTTATGGAAAGAGGCAGGAGAACTCTCTTTGGAATATAGTGATCAGAGAAATAAAATCTGCCGAGAAATTCCCTAACGCATTCCGCCTCATCGCCGTGGGGGCTTTTTACGGAAAAATCGAGCTTGTCGACCACCGAGCCGCCCCTTGAGAGCAATACGGTAAATTCGTAGTTCTCCGAGTCCCTGTAAAAACCCACTATGTCCATATCTTCAAACCTCGAGGAAGTAACCTTCTCTATCTCGGCGTTTTCCTTCAGGCTTACAAGCTGATCCCTGTAGTAGGCGGCGTTTTCATACCTTCCCTCCTCTGAGGCTCTCTCCATCATTTCCCTGATCATTCTCACCAGTTTTTTTCTTTCGCCCCGAAGAAACGACGCGGCCTGGCTTACGAGCTCCCCGTAGTCCTCCTCCGAGATCTTGCCCGCGCAGGGACCCGAGCAAAGCTTCATAAAATAGTTAAGACAGGGGCGGTTTCTGTGCCTTTCGAATTTGTTCTGGGTGCAATCCCTGAGAGGAAAAAGCCTGTGGACAAGGTTCACTGTGCTCTTAAGAAATTTGCCCGATGCGAACGGACCGAAATAAAGCGCCCCGTCGTCTCGTATTCTCCTCGTGCGCGAAAGCCTCGGGAATTTCTCTCCCACCGAGAGGCGAAGAGACGAAAATGTCTTGTCGTCCTTAAGACGTATGTTGTACTTCGGTTTGTGACGCTTTATAAGGGAGTTCTCAACGAAAAGGGCTTCGCTTTCCCCTTCGGTCACCACGTAGTCGATCGAGTCGACTTCCCTTACCAGATACGGTATCTGTCCCCTGTCGCTTCCCCTCTGGAAATAGGACATCACCCGGACGCGAAGGTTTTTGGCCTTGCCTATGTAGACCGGGGTGCCGCCCGGACCCTTCATTATATAGACCCCTGTAGTGGCGGGAAATGATCTGGAGAGTTCAAGAATCTTTTCGCGCATAAAATACAAAAAATCAAAAGCCGATATATGTCAAGATCACAGTACTAAGCCAGCATGAAAATTGTTGGAGGTCTGCATTGAAAGGAGGGATTCAGGCGGGACAGCCTTTTAATAATTAGCGGTCTCAAGACGTCTGCTGGAATGTTTTATTTGTTTTTTCCGATCCGATTAAAACCACTGAGATCGTAATCACCGTATTGATGGCGAGAAGAATCAGATCTATGCGTAAACCCATTATCATTTTCGGTACGAGTCCAAAAAGTGACACTAAAAACACAACCAGGCTGATAACTGTAACAACCGGGATTACGGAATTGAAGCTCCTTCCTTTGCATAGAATTGCGGTAAGAATCATAGGTGCCATGAGAGCAGTACCCATGAATCCCGCCACAGCAAGGGATATAATTCCCTGAGAACTCTTCATAGCAACAATGAAAGAGGCTATGCAGAATACCAGGATAACCAATTTCACAAAAACAATAGGAGATACTTTTAACTTCCTGCTAAACCTGCCAAGAGCATTGTTAATCTCAGATCCAAGAGCGAAAAACTGAGAGTCAGATGTAGACATAGCCGCCGCCAGAATGCCTATCAAGGCAACGGCACCTATAACAGGATTCTGTTCAAGTATCAGTTTGCCAATGAACTCCGGACCCGTCTTAGCCGGTATTGCAACTGCACCGTATAAACCAATTATAAGCCCTGCTATCAGAAGCAGAAAGGTAAAAGACGCATGCAAAACCGGAATTTTGCGTCTCTCGTTTAAACCCTTCAGAATGCTGAGCCTAGAAGTCAGCTGAGGTTGGGACACAGGTAGCAGCACAATTGATATAAATCCCGCAATAAGCCACTGAACGGACAACAATCCCTTGGGACCTGGAGTAGACAGCAGTGCAGGCTCCTTCTCCGCTACGGCCTGAACTAACTTTCCAATACCTCCAAAGTTATCCAGAACAATAAATGCCATTATCCATATAACGGTAAACAGCACAACTCCCTGAAGCGAATCACAGTACATAATACCTCTGAGTCCCCCTATGGAAGAGTACAGATACATAAGAAGCAGTATAGTGACGGCCCAGCCCCACTGGGGAACTTCATAGGGAACAATATGGGCCAGAATGCCCGACGCTCCTTTTATTTGAATTGCTATGTAGGGAACGAGAAATATGACAAGGCCCAGAACATACACGAAAACTCCATGGGAACGAAAAGTTTCACGTAGCAGATCCGATATGCTACGAAAATCCGTTGAAGAGATCCTTTGCCTTAATTTGAGTGAGAGCCAAAGCGTGAAAACGGCTAAAGCCATATCGGTAACGCCAAGAAATATCCACGTTCCCACGCCGTGTACGCGGAAGAAATTGGGCATCCCTATCAATATGAATGTACTGTAGAGGGTAGCAAAAAAGGTTAAGAAGCCAATTATAGTCCCTAGACTGCCGCCCGCAAGAAGGAACTGGTACGCATCCCCTTTGTTTTTCCTGTTTCCTATGACAGCAAGGGATATCAACACCGCAAGATATACTAGCGCAACTGCAACAAATGCCATTCCCCTGTTCATGTCCATTTCTTCCTCTTATATAAGCAGACTACCCTTGGTCACCGGACGTAAGCATTGCCAGAACAAGCAGCACATATATGCAGAGTGATATTCCCAACCCGGCCCAGAGAGTCCTAGGAAGTCCCAGAAAATATGGTTCCGCCACTCCATAGGGGATTACCAGAGGAGTAAAAGACACCGCGGACAAAATAGACACCGCCACCCCAAAGAATATCCATCGATTCTTACTGTTCATACCCAAAACACAACTGTCTATTAACGTTAGAGTTTCTGAAGAAGCTAACCTACTAAATCTAAAAGGAAGTGTCAAACAAATTAAATGTGCCGACAACCTCTAACCTCTTCATATGTAACAGCAAGTCAGTCATCCGAGACGAAGGAAGGAACGCCCGACCACCTATATGTCAAGTTCCTTGCCTTTGGTTTCAGGAAGGGCAAAAACGACAATCGCGGCAGCAAAGGCGAAAACCGAGACTACAACAAGTGCCGGGCCGTAACCCTTGATTCCCGCCAGGTAGCCCACAAGAGGCGGCGCGAGAGCCGACAGGCCCCTTCCAACGTTGTAGCAGAACCCCTGGGCTGTGGCCCTTGTTCTGGTCGGGAAGAGTTCGGCGAATATGGACCCGAATCCCGAATAGAAACCGGCTCCGAAAAACCCTACCAGCGGACCGAAGATGAGAACCTGTGTAAGGGTGGTAGAGTTTCCGAAGAAATAAATAAGTATGCCGAGAATCACCAGAAAAGCGGCGAAAACCGGCCTTCTTCCCAGCCTGTCGCTTATCCAGCCGAAAGAATTGTGTCCCAGAAAAGCTCCGATGTTAAGCGGCACTATCCAGATAAATCCCTTCATCCCGAGCCCGACTCCCCCTTCCTCAAGAGGTCTGGCGAGAAACAGCGGAACCCAGAACATAAGGCCCCAGTAAGCGATCATGCAGAAACTGGTAAGGATGGTGGCCAGCACGGTGTAACGCAGAAGCCCTCCATGGAATATCTGACTCAGGGTGAATTCCTGTCCCTCTCCGAGCTTTTTTTCCTTTCTCATCCGGGACGTCTTGCGCCATATATCCGGTTCATCGATATTCCGCCAGATATAGAAAATAAGAAGCAGCGGAACCGCCCCCATAAGAAAAAGCACTCTCCATCCCACTTCAACATCAAAGCGCGGGAGTATAAGGGCGGCAAGAAGAGTAATCAGCAGGTAACCGACTGACCATCCGCTCTGCACCATACCTACAGCAGCTCCTCTGTGCTCCCTTGGCCACGTTTCCGCGACAAGCACTTTTCCCGAGGCCCACTGGCCTCCCATACCGAGACCAAGAAACACGCTGCAAACAACAAGAAACAGAATGTTGGGAGAAAATGCACTGAGACCGGAGAAAAAAGAGTAAAAGAATATGGTGAGCATAATGGCTTTTACCCTTCCTATATAGTCCGAAACTACACCGAAGAGAATGCCGCCGAGAGCGGTAGAAAAAAGCGTTACTGAAAAAAGCCATCCTACAGTTTCGGGAGAAAGGCTGAAGACTTCCGCTATGCTTACCGCCACGAAGGTGAAAAGCAGGATATTCATGGCGGCGAACGCCCACGCCGAGAAGGTCACCCCGAAAATTTTCCACTGCGCCGGGGTCAGATCGGCCATCCAGGCAAATATTCCTTCCGAGCCTGCGACGCCGGAGGAACCGGGTTCCACCTTGTTGTTGTTCATCAGCAGTTTTTCCGTAGACCAGGGGCTGAATCGCGACAAGGGAATCGGAATAAGCAAGATCCCGCTTTAGGGCCCACGAATCCGGGCATCCTGAATTGTATTTTAATAAGTTCGCAAGAATAATCAAAACCCCGGTTCAACCGACTCTCCCAGGAGTTTTCTTCCTAACTTGATACTTATATTGCCATGCGTTACGATTTCCAATTGTTATGAAAACCGACACCCTTTACCTTGAGACCTACGGTTGCCAGATGAACGAGTATGACTCGGACAGGATACAAAACGCTCTCGGCGCCAGTATCACCGAAGATCCCAAAGAGGCCGACATAGTAATCGTAAACACATGCGCCATACGGGAAAAGGCCGATCAGAAGGCCCTCAGCAGCATTGGGCGCTTCAAGCACCTGAAGGCGAAAAACCCGGAGCTTATAGTCGGGGTGTCCGGATGCGTGGCGCAACTCTACGGAGAGGATCTCATCCGCAGGATACCGCATCTTGATTTCGTTCTCGGGCCCCGTGCGATCCCCCAGCTCCCCCAGCTTATAGAAGAAATAAAGGAGAAAAAATCAAGGCCCGTTGAAACGTCCTTTGACGTTCAGGAACCCTTTGACGTTCTTCCCTACCACCAGGAGGGAAAACCCACGGCATTTGTGTCCATACAGCAGGGATGCAACAAAAAATGCGCTTACTGCATAGTGCCCACGGTAAGGGGCTCCGAGGTTAACAGGCCCATCGAGGATATAATCGCCGAAGCCCGGTACCTCATCGCAAAAGGGGTGAAGGAAATAACCCTCATAGGACAGACGGTAAATTCGTGGAAGCTCGGCGGGCTTAAGTTCGGGGACTTGCTTCGGGCATTCGGGGAGCTTGACGGTATTGAGAGAATAAGGTTCACGACCTCTTATCCGAGAGACATAACGAAAAAAATGGTGGAGGCAATGGCAGACGTGCCCAAGGTATGCCGTCACATTCATCTGCCCGTGCAGTCGGGTTCGGACAAGGTGCTCAGACTCATGAACAGAACCTACACAAGGAGCTGGTACATAGATTCCGTTAACAGGCTCAGGGACGCCATGCCGGACATAGCCGTGTCTTCTGATATAATAGTAGGGTTTCCCGGGGAGACAGAAGGTGACTTCGAGCAGACGATGAGCCTTGTCGAAGAAATGAGGTTCGACAGTTCCTTTTCATTTAAGTACTCACCGCGCCCCGGAACGGTGGGGGAGGAGCTCTGGAAGTCAGAGGAAAGGGTGGAAGATTCGACGGCAGGCCAGAGGCTCGCGCGCCTTCAGGAATATCAGCGGACAATTACTCTTGGGAAGAACGCACAGAGGATAGGCAAATCCGAGCAGGTGCTGGTTGAGGATGTGAGCAGGAACGACTCTTCGTGGCTTTCCGGGAGAACAGAGCACAACAGGATAGTTAATTTCCCGGGAGGAAAAGAGCTTATCGGAAAAATGGTGGACGTAAGGATAACTGAAGGACTTGCGAATTCGCTTAGAGGACGATATCTGAATTAGCACAGGGAGGGAGAAAAAATGTTTCTTGAAATGAAGGTTTCCTGCATAGTAGCCGATCCGTTTACCGATATGCCCGTCGTCATTCTGAATGAAGAGGAAGGGGAAAGGAGTCTTCCTCTGTGGGTGGGATTCGAGGAGGCAAGCGCCATAGCAATGGAGATCAAAAAAACTCCGAGACCGAGACCCCTCACCCACGATCTTCTGAAAAACGTAATAGCCGCCACCGGCTACGAACTCATTGAAATAGAGATCACGGAACTTCGGGAAAACACTTTTTATGCGCGTCTTCGCATCAAAAAAGACGGAGAGGAACTCCTGGTGGATTCCCGCCCGAGCGACGCCATAGCGATAGCGCTCAGAACCGGGTGCCGCATCATGGTCGACGAAGAGGTTATAAAAGCCGCTCTCAGCGTAAAAATCGGGGATAAGGGCCAAAGCGCGGGCGATATCCTCGAAGACATGCCGGACGAAGATTTCGGCAAGTACAAGATGTGATCAGCGGTTGCGGAGCATATATTCCTCGAGGAATTTCCTGTCTCCCTCAATCACGTCGAAAACCTCCTCGCAACGGTCACACTCTATGTTGATCTGTTTCGGCGGATAGCTTATCCCGCAACTCATAACAAACCAGCCGAAAAGAGAGTACCTCTGCTTCGGAACCACCCACGGATCCCCAACGGAGTACCCGCAGGCGCATACCCTTGCGTCCCGTGTGTGAGTGCTCATTCGTAAAATCGTGCGGACACAAAGACCCACGCTCACACTCTAGACGTCGTGGTAACCCTCTTCTCCATGGTCCGTTATGTCAAGACCCTGGCTCTCCTCATCCTCATTGACCCTGAGCCCGACGAGCATGTCAACGACCTTGAGCACTATATAGCTTACTACAGCGGTGTATACGATGGCGAATACCCCTCCATAGAGCTGAATGCCCAGCTGCGCGCCTATGTCGAGATCCACGATCGAACCGCCGTAAGCGGTTGAAGCGAATATTCCGGCAAGTACAATTCCTACAAACCCGCCGACTCCGTGAACTCCCACCACGTCAAGCGCGTCGTCATACCTGAAACGGAACTTTATATAGGTTGCTGCTATGTAAGCCAGAACGGAAGACGCACACCCTATTACTATTGCTCCAATCGGTCCCACTGTACCCGAGGCGGGGGTTATCGCCGCAAGACCAGCGATAGCTCCAGTCGCAAAACCCAGAGCACTCGGCTTACCCGATCTTACGTTTTCAATGAATATCCAGGTGAGAGCGGCGACGCAGGGAGAAATCTGGGTTACTACGACTGCCATGGCCGCCTGTCCACCGGCCGCAAGGGCGCTTCCCCCGTTAAATCCGAACCATCCGACCCAGAGCATCGCAGTACCTATCATCGTAAGAGTGAGATTGTGCGGAAGCGGAAGCTGTCTGGGGTAGCCTCTCCTGACCCCGACCAGTATCGCTGCCACCAGGGCCGCAGTACCCGCCGTGATATGGACGACTATTCCGCCTGCAAAGTCGATTACTCCCATGTCTCCAAGGTAGGAACCCTCTCCTCCCCAGACCATGTGCGCGATCGGGAAGTAGCAGAATATCACCCATAAGGCGGTAAACAGAAGCATAGCCGAGAACTTCATTCTCTCAGCAAATGCACCGATTATAAGTCCCGGGGTAATAATCGCGAAGGTAAGCTGGAAGGCGAAGAATAAAAGCTCTGGGATCGTTCCCGAAAGAGTGTCGATGCCTACACCATGCAGAAACGCCTTTGAGAAGCCTCCCACAAAGGCATTCACTCCAAGCTCTCCCCCTACCATGCCGGTTGTATCAAAAGCCATGCTGTAGCCGAAAAATGTCCATATAATCGTCACTACAGCGGTAATCGAAAAGCACTGCATCAGCACCGAAAGAACATTTTTTTTGCCGACCAGTCCCCCGTAGAAAAGCGCAAGCCCGGGAATCATCATGAAAAGAACAAGCCCGGTTGAAATCAGTATCCAGGCAGTATCGCCCGTATCAAGTTCACTTGCCGAAGCGGGGTCGGTGAAAGAAAAGAAAGCCAAAACAAAAAAGAAAACCAAAAGTGAAAGTGTTTTTTTTAAGCTCATCGCACACTCTCCTCCTCTTATTCCGTGTTCAAATGATTAAGTATATCACATAATGGAACCGTTAAACGAAACTTCAGAATGCCTCATTGAGCATGCGCAACTGCTCCGGGGAAAGTCTCCATCCCGAGGCCCCGCAGTTCTCAACCGTTTTCGCCACCGAATCCGCTTTCGGAATCGCGATGACGTTCTCCTGGCAAACACACCAGTTAAGGGCGACCTGGGCCTCCGTCTTCCCGGTCTCGGCCGCTATCCGGGACAAAACCCCGTCCCCCGGGCGGCAGAGCCTTCCGTTGTCAAGCGGGGTGTAGGCCATTACGGTTATGTCGTTATCCAAGCAGTAGGGAAGCAGTTCTTTTTCTATATCCCTTGAGTTGAGGTTATAGAGCACCTGGTTTGAGACTATGGGGTAGTTGGGAAAAAAGTACTGAGCCTCCCGCATCTGCTCCGCGGAAAAATTGCTCACGCCGACGTAGCTCACGCATCCGCGGTCAACCAGCTTCTTAAGCGCTCTCATCGTCCCTTGTATCGGATAGTAAGGATTCGGCCAGTGTATCTGGTAAAGATCTATGCAGTCCGTGCCAAGCTTCTTGAGGCTCGCCTCGCAGGATCTAAGCACGCTGTCGTGTGCAAGATTTCTCCCCGAAACCTTAGTCGCTATAATGACCTCGTCTCTGAAAGGGCGCACAGCCTCGCCGACTATATCCTCCGTGTGGTAACCCTCGGCGGTGTCTATAAGCGAAGCCCCGAGCTTGATGCCCTCCCTCAGTGGTTCCGCTCCCCCCTTGTATTTCCACGTGCCGAGCCCGATCTCGGGAACGAGAAATTCCGTGTTTCCAAGCTTCTTAAAATTCATCCCAATCAGTTCCTATGCTTTGCGCCGCGAAGTCACTCGTCCGAGTGGATGAACTTATAGACAGCTGGCGCGAAAAGTCCCGCAAGCATCTTATCTCGGAATTCTTTTTCCGTAACCGTCGAGATGAAAGACCTCGTCCGGACTTTTCCTCAATTTCCCGGTAGCGACCCGGCCTTTGTCAAAGTAACCGAACGGAAGCACGGTAAGAACGTCTAACTCTTCCGGCACTCCAAGATAGCTTTTAAGCTCTTCCTTCTCTATTCTTCCTATCCAGCAGGACCCGAGTCCGTGGCTCCACGCCACTAAAACCATGTTCTGCGCAGCCCTAGTACCGTCGATCTGGCGCCACTTGCTTCGCGGGTCCACCAAAAGCACCACCGCGAAAGCCACCTGCACGATGAAGCTGCCGCTCGTGCAGTACTTTCCCATCTCCCGGAGCATAACGCGGTCCTTTATAAGCACAAATTCCCACGGTTGACTGTTGTGGGCGCTCGGCGAGAGCCTCCCCGACTCTATGACCTCCATGATGACTTCGTCCGGAACTTCCCCGTCGACGTAACTTCTTACGGAACTAAGCGATCTTACACATTCGTAAACGTTCATAACCGCCTCCACCTGCGAAATTGATTGAAGGTTAGTATACCGACTCTGACCGTACCGCAGAACAGGAAATAATCACTCTCAAGCAGTTCTCCGCCTGCCTATGTCCAGACAAGCCTGGATTTCCCTCTGGTCAAGGAAGCGACCCTCTCTCCAAGGCTCGCAGCGACGCTCAGGGGCGCCATGAAATCGAAGCGGACATCCTCCCCGCGTTCAATGCTCGTTATCGTAACGCCCAATTTCTCAAACAGAATCCGTATGGAATTCTCATGCGCGTAGGAAAAAACAAGATGTCCCGCCCTCGCGGGAACGTGCTCTTTAAGCTCAAGCTCCTCCAAGGCCGCCCGCAGGGAATCCGTGTATGCCCTCAGAAGCCCGCCGGGGCCGAGCTTTACCCCTCCGAAATACCGGGTTACCACGGCCGCTATCTCTCCTATGCCGCTGTGCTCCAAAAGAGTCATCATGGGCCGCCCGGCGGTTCCCGAGACCTCTCCGTCGTCGCCGAAACCTATATCCGTCCCCCCTGGGGCGCAGGCCAAAAACGCATAGCAGTTATGGCTCGCCGCGGGATGAAGAACCCTTACGCTCTCTATGAAATCTTCGGCTTCCCGTCTCGCGCCCGCCCGCCCGACAGTGGCTATGAATCTGCTTTTCTTTATAGTAAGCTCCGCCGTCGAAACTCTCGCGGGAACCCGGTAGGGAATATCCTCCACGCTATCTGCCTCCACTTGAAAAAAATACCCTATACGCAACCGTCCGGGCAAAACCCGCCCCCCGGACACAGCGGATTATCCTCTGCGGGTTTTTCACTGTATAATGATTTAGCGGTCGCGCGCCGCCTGAAATTTGCTTTTTACCCGGCGGGACCAAAGCTTGGCAACCGTCCGGCTTTTTGGTCCTGTAAAATATTCTCGTATACCATTGATCAGAAAAACAAGCATCTCCTCCCTTATTTTACGCTACAGGTACTCGTTTCTAACCGGTCTCGTCTCCCTTACGCTGGTGGACATGGCGCAGCTGTCGGTTCCCATAGTAATCCAGTGGATAATAGATGAACTTACCCTGCAGAACACGGATTTTTCCCTCATAACCAAGTACTCCCTTTACATACTCGGTCTCGGATTGCTCATGGCGTTTTTCCGCCTCGGCTGGCGGTATTTCATAATGGGCGGAGCAAGAAAAATAGAGTATTCGCTCAGAAACGATTTCTTCGATCACATCCAAAAGCTTAACTTCAATTTCTTCTCGGGAAGAAAGGTCGGCGACCTGATGGCGCACACGGTAAACGACATAGAAACTCTCAAGTTCTCCTGCGGTTTGGGGCTGCTCATAGCGTACGACGGAGTATTTCTGTTTTTCTTCATCTTCGCCGCGATGCTTTACATTTCTCCCGAAATGGCCCTCTACGCGTTTTTGCCGTTTCCGGCGCTCGCCATCTTCATATACAAATTCGGAAACATGATAGAGAGCAGATTCCAGCGCTCCCAGGACTCCTTTTCGGAACTCACCGAAAGTGCAAGAAAGCCGGTCTCGGGAATCAAGGTGGTAAAGGCGTTCGGGCTTGAGCGGGCCGAGGAACGGGATTTCGACCGCGCAAGCGCGGATTACCTTGATAAGAACGTACGCCTAGTGAAAATCCGGGCGGGCTTCCAGCCGTTTATATATTTTGTACCCTCATTAGCGATGGCCCTGTTTCTCTTCTTCGGCGGAGCAGGGGCGATCGGCACCGAAATAACCCTCGGGGAATTCTCCGCCATACTGGTCTACCTTATGATGCTCGCCTGGCCCATGATGGCCATGGGGTGGGCGATTGATCTGCTAAAAAGGGGAAACGCCTCGATAAACCGGCTTAACGACATTTTCGCGGTCGAGGAAAAAGACGAAACCCGGGCAGGGGAAAAGGACTATGAACTAAAGGGAGATATAAAATTCTCCGGGGTTTCGTTCTCCTACGGCTCCGCCCCGGCTCTGCGCGATGTCAACCTGCACATACCCCGCGGAGCGACTCTCGGAATAACGGGACTTGTGGGTTCGGGGAAGACCACCCTGATTAAGCTGCTCATGAAAATCCACGAGACCGAGAAGGGAAAAATAACGATCGACGGGACCGACATAAGAAAAATATCAAGAAAAAGCCTCCAAGAGACCATCGTCTATGTGCCGCAGGAGATAACGGTGTTCAGCGGAACGGTTTATGACAACATAACCTTCATAAACCCGGACATAACCCGCGAGCAGGTAGAGCAGGCCGCCAAAACGGCGGGGATATACGAACAGGTAATGGAGTTTCAGCAGGGATTCGACACCGTGGTGGGAGAGCGGGGACTCAGCCTTTCGGGAGGACAGCGACAACGCCTGGCTATAGCGAGGGCTCTGGTGCTCAAGCCCGAAGTCCTGATACTCGATGACGTGCTCTCGTCCCTTGATCTGCAGACTGAGAACACCGTGATAACAAACGTGATAGAAGCAATGCGCGGGCGCACGGTGGTGATAATCTCAAACAGAATATCTTCTGTGGTGGGACTCTCGCGAATCGCGGTCATGAAAAACGGGGAAATAATCGAGAGCGGGGAACGCGGGGAACTTGTGGAGCAACGCGGAGTCTACTACGCGCTTGAAAGACTGCAGTCTGTCTAGGGTTTATAAATGAGCGAATTGGAGAAAAACAGGAAATCAACCTACGATCTTAAGATCCTGGGGTGGATTCTGGGCTTTTTGGGAAAGTACCGTGGTTACTTCGCCCTCTCCCTTCTCCTGATGATCGCTACTGCGGCGCTTGAAATCACGGTTCCCTATCTCGTCAAAGTCGCGGTCGATGACTACATCTATCCCACATGGAGCAGGGCCGAGGGAGGGGAAGAAACGGAGCGGACGCTCTCGGGACTCGGGGCGGGACCCACACTTGCCCTTGCGGACGGAGGATTTCTGGTTGATTTCTCAAAGCTCTCCTCATCGGATAAAGACAGGATCGAGCGCTCGGGCGTTGAGTTCTCCGGAACAAAATACGTCGTGGTCGACCCCGGGGAATTTGAGGGGGATGAAAAGCAGCAGGTTTTGGGAATAATAGCCAGAAACGCGTCCTTGTTTGAGGAAACCGAGGGGATCGCGTTTCTGGCTCACTCGGACCTCGAGTCGCTCGGCAAAGAGGAAGTGTCGCTTCTTCGCTCACAACAGACAAGAAGGCTCAAAACCCTTGCTCTCTACGTGGTTTTATCAGTAATCGGAATTTTTATCTTCACCTCTTCTTTTACCTATATTCTTCACTACTCGGGCCAAAAGATAATGCACGACATGCGAAGTCACACCCTCTCCCACATATTCTCCCTTCCCCAGCAGTATTTCGACCGAAACCCCGTCGGCAGGATAACCACCCGCGTCACAAACGACGTGAACGCCATAAACGAAATGTACACATCCGTTCTCATACATTTCATAAAGGACATCATAATCATAATCGGCACCTTGGTGATCATGTTCAGGATGAACGTCGAGCTCACGCTTATAATCGTCGCACTTACAGTGTTTCTCGCTTTCACGGTTTCCATTTTCCGAATGAAGCTTCGACTGGTGTACAGGGAGATTCGAAGAACCATAGGCAAGCTTAACGCTTTTGTCGCCGAGAGCATGAGGGGAATAGTGCTCCTTAAGCTTTACGGAAAAGAAAAAAGAAACTTCGAGAAATTCTGGGAGGTAAACACGGAAAACTACAGGGCCAACATACAGCAGCTCTGGATCTACGTGATTTTCCGTCCCTCCATAGAGTACGTGGGCATAGCTGCAACCGGGATAATCCTGTGGTACGGGGCAATCGGGGTTATGAACCTTGATCTCTCCCTGGGTGCCCTGCTCGCTTTTCTCTACTACGTAAGGATGATATTCAAGCCCATCCAGGAGCTTTCAGAAAAATTCAATGTCTTCCAGTCCGCCGTTGCCGCCTCTGAGAATCTTTACGACACTCTGGCGGAAAAACCCGAGGTAAGCGGACCCCTGGTGCCCGCAACAACCGAGGGCTCTCTTGAGTTCCGGGGCATATGGTTTTCGTATAACGAGCGCGAATGGGTGCTCAAGGACGCTTCCTTCCTAATAAAACCGGGAGAGAGCGCCGCCCTTGTGGGAATCACGGGAGCGGGAAAGACAACAATCGTGAACCTGATCCTTAAATTCTATAAACCTCAGAGAGGCCAGATTCTCTTTAACGGCGTAGACATCGAGGAACTGTCAAACAAGTACCTGCGCTCGAACATAACAGCCATCTTCCAAGACCTGTTTCTATTTGAAAAGGACATATCCGACGAGAGAGGCGTGAAGGATGGCCCGCCAGCCGAAACCGAAAAGCTTTCTTCGGGAGAAACCCAGGCACGATCAATCGAAAAAGCGGTCAGGAAAAATTCGAAACTCCTTATAATGGACGAGGCAACTTCCCATCTGGATGCGCAAACTGAAGAAAGAATACAGGAAGTGATAAGGAGCAATGCAGGTGCTCAGACAAGGCTAGTCATAACCCACAAGCTCTCAACCCTAAAGAACGTGGATAACGTAATAGTAATCCATAGAGGGGAAGTAGTGGAGCAGGGAACTCATGAGAAACTGATTCAGAACAAAAATATCTACCACACCCTATACGAATTTCTGAGAAAAACCGCACCGGACCCTCTCCCGGGCTCCGGCGCATGACACCGCCGAGCGCCTAAAACACCCCGAGAAGCTTAAGGGCCATAAGCCCGACGGCAACGACAAGGGCAATCCTTATATATTTTTCTCCGCCCCTTACAGAGAACGTGGCGCCGAACCATCCGCCTACAGAGTTTCCAGCGGCAAGGCAGATACCTATGAACCAGCTTATGTTGCCGCTTAGAAAAAATATGAGGATCGCCGGAATCGTATAGATAAGCACCACAATCACCTTGTGCGCGTTTACCTTGGCAAGAGATGCTCCCATAAGATGGTAAAGAGCCGCCATTATGAAAAGCCCTACGCCAACCTGGATAAAGCCGCCGTAAAAACCTATAAGCACAAGCGCCGGGTAAAGAACCCACCCACGCCCTGCTTCGTCGCTGCCGCCGAGCAGCTTGCCGAAAGAATCGACTTTAAGGAAAAAAGAAGCGCAGACGAAGATAAGCACGACGGCCAGAATTTTCTCGAAAAGCTCATCTCCCACCCGTACCGCCGCAAAAGCCCCCACAAGAACGCCGGGAAGGGTGAAAACCGCAAGCTTGACGCTGGTTTTCATGTCGGCAACGCCCTCTTTTTTGAAGGAAAGAATCGCGAAAAAATTCTGAAACAGGATCGCCACCCTGTTTGTTCCGTTTGCGACAGTGGGATCGATTCCAAGAAATATGAGCACTGGAAGAACTATGCTGCTTCCACCACCCGCCATCACGTTTATTACTCCTGCCAGAACGCCTGTAAAGAAAAGCAGGGTTAGAGAGAGAAGGTCGTATTCGTACATGTTGCTCAGCTACCTGATCAGTATAATCGCTCGCTTAGAGCTCTGGAAGGTCGTAGTAATCGCCGACGTCCTCGGTGTAGATATGACTCTCGATTGTGAGCCCGGTCGCGCCGTCGAGGGTGCCGGCAGCAATCGAGACGCGATCCTCGCCCACCGGTTCCCAGAACAGGTTGCCGCAGCAGCGCCCGCAGAACCCGCGCCTAGCTAAATCAGAAGACTTGAACCAGACGAGGGTCTCGTCAGACTCGAAAATGAGGTTGGCACGAGGTACCGAGGTCATGGCCGTATGGTGGCCGGATGTCTTGCGGCACTGCGTGCAGTGGCAGGCAATCACTGAGCGCAGAGGACCGGTAGTCTTGTATCTGACGCCGCTGCAGAGGCAGCCGCCGGTGTGGATATCTGCCATGTCGTCCTCCTGACTCTACTTCTCTCATAACATAATTGGAAAATCGGCTTTTACAAAATAAATCGAAAGGTCTTATTTAGAAGCTGTTTCATCTTCTTTTATTCTCCGCCTATGGGAGTTATCGTATTCGCATGAACAGCTTTAAAGTCGCCCTTGTTCAGAACCGGGTGCATAAAGACAAAGAAGAAAACCTGAAGGAAGCCATATTAAATGTAGAAAAAGCTGCTGCGCTCGGAGCGAACATAGTCTGTCTTTCTGAGCTTTTTCTCACTAGATACTTCTGCCAGTCTGAGAACACGGATTGTTTTGATCTCGCCGAGCACATCCCCGGACCCACAACGGACAGATTCTGCGGAGAAGCGGAAAAAAGAGGAGTTTTCATCGTGTGCCCGCTTTTTGAGAAAAGGGCCTCCGGCGTGTATCACAACTCCCTCGCCCTTATCGATCCCTCGGGAGAGATTTCCGGCATTTACAGAAAGATGCACATACCGGATGACCCGGGCTATTTCGAGAAGTTCTACTTTGCTCCCGGAGACACGGGGTTTTCCTGTTTTGAAACCGGCTTTGCGAAGATAGGCACGCTTATTTGCTGGGACCAGTGGTATCCCGAAGCAGCACGCATAGTCTCACTTAAGGGAGCGGACATTATCTTCTACCCGACCGCTATAGGGTGGCACACGAATGAGGACGAACACTCGAGAAATATCCAGCTTGAGGCATGGAAAACTGTTCAGCGCAGCCACGCAATCTCAAACGGAATTTATGTCGCAGCCGTGAACAGGGTTGGCTTTGAAGAGGCGGGAGAAAACGGTGAAGGAATAGATTTCTGGGGAAACTCCTTTGTGTGCGACCCCCAAGGAGAGGTGATTTGCAAGGCTTCCGGCGAGAGAGAGGAGATTATACTGGCCGACATCGATCTAAGAAAGCTTGAGGAGACCAGAAGGAACTGGCCCTTTCTTCGAGACCGACGAATTGACGCCTACTCAGAGCTTTGGCAAAGGTTTATCGATTAATGATCCCGGTACCTGAAATTGAGTGATTCTCCGGCGGTTCGCTACAGGCTTCCGGCCGAATGGGAACCTCACGAGGCCATCTGGCTTGTGTGGCCGCAGAACGTAAGCGATTGGCCGGGAAAATTCTCGGGGATCAAGAGGGTTTACCGCGAAATCGTAAGCCATCTATCAGAATCAGAAAAGGTGAAAATAATAGTTGATCCCGGAGGAACACAGAAGCAGGCCGAGGGGTTTCTCAGAGAAGAATCAACTGATCCTGTCAATGTGGAGTTCTACGAATGCCCCACAGACAGATCCTGGATACGGGATTCCGGCCCCTTCTTCGTAAGAGATGATTCCGGGGGGCTGAGCGTGCTTGATTTCGGGTTTAACGGATGGGCTAAGTACCCGGACTGGGAAAATGATGACATGGTTCCGGGGTTTGTGGCCGAGACCCTTCGTCTCGGCTCAGAAACCCCTGCATGTGTTGGAAAGAAAATTATTCTTGAGGGTGGAAGCATTGACGTAAACGGAGAGGGCTCCCTAATAACAACTAAGCAGTGTCTCCTAAGTACGGACAAACAGGTAAGGAATCCTTCTTTTGAGAAAAACGACTACGAAGCGGTGTTCTCTGAATATTTCGGCGCAACGGACGTTCTCTGGCTTAACGGAGGCATAGAGGGAGATGATACAAACGGCCATGTTGACGATATATGCAGGTTTACGGGTCCCAGCACGGTTGTCTTATGCCTTGAGAACAGCGTTGAAGACCCGAATTACCGCCCGCTTCGCGAAAACCTCGAGATACTCCAGGATCTAAGGCTTGAGAACGGAGAAAAAATTGAAATAGTTCCCCTTCCGATGCCATCACCGCTTTTTTTCGACGGCGAAAGACTTCCGGCAACTTACGCCAATTTCTACGTCTCAAACGAAAAAGTTCTCGTTCCCGTCTATAACGATCCGAAAGACTGCGAGGCGCTTGGCATATTGTCGGAACTTTTCCCCAAAAGATATGTCGTTGGAATTGACTGCATCGACCTTGTGTGGGGATTCGGAGCTATCCACTGCATGACAAAGGAAGAGCCTCTTCGCTGACCGCGCAAACTCAGACCGAGTCCGTCACTGCGAGACCAGGTTAACCCCTTCGTACTCAAGAATCACCCTTTTCACGTCAAGCCCCCAGCGGTAGCCGTGAAGATCCCCCGCCTTCCCTATAATACGGTGGCAAGGCACCAAATAAGCAATCGGATTTCCCGCCACGGCATTTGAGACGGCCCTTACGGCAGTAGGCACGCCCGCCGACTCCGCGAGTTCTGAATAGGACAAGGTCTCACCCTCCCGGACCTGCATCAGCTTTTCCCATACCTTGAGCTGAAACCGTGTTCCTAGAAGCAGTATCTCCGGAGGCCGTCTTCCCGGGGAAAACAACAAGTTCCGCAATACTTCGGCCGTTTTTTCGTCATCCCTTCGGTTCTTCGGGTTCTGCCATATCTTCCTGAATTCTTCCAAGTGGTTTTCAGGATCGGTGCGGAAAAAACTCATATGACATATAGCTTCTTCAAAGGTTCCGATAAGACATTTTCCAAACTGGGTGCCGTGAATTCCGTAGACGATGCGCATCCCAGACCTGGTTTTTCTCTTTTTCCCGGAGGAGACCTCTTTTGTGCTAACCACAATATCCCGCCATAAGTGATTCGGGGAGCTTTTCAAGACTCCATTATCCTGGATTTTCACATTTATCGATTGCAAAGCAAAACTACCTCCTTCCGAAAATTGATCTCGCTATTATCATCTTGTGTATCTCGTTTGTGCCTTCGTATATCTCCCCTACCTTGGAATCCCTGTAAATCTCTTCGACCTTGTAGGTGGAAGAGTCGTGGGCAAGCTCCACCATAAGCCCGAGACCCCCGAATATCTGAACGGCGTCGCGAGCCATGGTAACGCTTATCTCCGAGCCATAGTACTTGGCGGCGGATGTCTCGAAAGTCGGGAAAGAATCCCCATTGTCAAGGCAGAGCGCGGCTTTCAGATACAGATTCCTGGCGTTTTCTATATCAACGGCCCTCTGAGCCAGCAAAAACTGCCAGTACTGAAAATCGGCTATCTTTTTTCCAAAAGCCTCCCTATTGTTCATGAACTCCACGCACTCATCGAACGCCGACTGCGCCATCCCAACCCCGCTTGCCCCGATTCCTGTCCTTCCGTAAAGAAGGGAATTAACGGCGACTCGAAGGCCGTCTCCCTCCTTCCCTATCAGGTTTTCCCGGGACACCTCTACGTCTTCAAGATATATGTCGTAGGTAAGTTCCCCCCTGTTTCCGAGTTTTTTATCCGGGGCGCTCACGGAACAGCCCGGCGAATCAAGATCAACTACTATCATTATGGGCTTGTCCCCGGCTGAGGCTAGCAGGGTCACGAAATCAGCCACCCCGGCGTTGGTTATGTAGCGCTTGCGACCGTTTATAATGTATTTTTTGCCCTTCTTCCGGGCTTTCGTTACAAGAGACTCTGTCCTTACGTCAGAACCCGACTGGGGCTCCGTCATCGCAAATGACGCCACCGAGGTTCCATCAAGAGCCGCGGCAAGATACTTTTCTTTTATGTGAGGGGACCCCATAGCCAAGGTCTTTCCAGAGAGCAGAAAGTGAGCATTTATCGTTCCCGCAACGCTCGCGCTTACGTAGGCAAGTTCCTCCGCCATGACCGCCGCTGCGCAAGCGGGATAGGAAAGACCCAGCCCCCCGTCCTTTTTTGAAAACGGAATCCGGAAAAGCCCCTCCGCGGCCATTTTTTTGAAAAGCTTGTGGGGGAAATTCTCGTTCCTCTCGCTTTTCTCTCCTATGTCCCGAGCAAGCGGCAGGACTTCTTTTTCGGCAAAACTCCTCACCTTCTGCCTGATCTCCCTCGTTTCCTCGGGAAAAAAATGCTCCTTGTAGAGCTTTGTCTGCATTCTTGGAGGCAATTTGCGCATTTTGCTAACTCCCGTAATAAAGAACTGTGCTTCTGCGAGAACAAACTGGCAGATGTTCTCTAAACAGTTTAACCAACTTGCGGGATGAACGTTAAAAGCATCTCGGAAGGACTGAGATCCGGAAGCAAAAACAAGAACTCGAGTGCTCTTTGCTTCTCACGGTCTTAGCTCTCAAGTAGAATGAATCTCAGCAAATCCGCACTTGGGAGGAAACAATTGTCTCTTACCGGAATCGTCGTTCCTTACTGGGCCGACGTAAAAAAAGACGACCTCACCTATTTTTCGAAACTGGCAGAAGATCTGGGCTATCACTCCATTTGGGTTCCCGAAATGTGGGGACGGGACGCATTTTCCCTTATATCCCACATGGCGTCGGTGACAGAAAGGATAAATCTGGCCACCGGCATCATCTCTGTTTACAGCAGGTCTCCGGCACTCATAGCACAGACGACGGCCACTTTGGATGAGTACTGCGAGGGAAGACTCATCCTCGGACTCGGGATAAGCAGCGTTTATCTCAACGAATACTGGCACGGCGCGAAATTCGAGCGGCCGCTGAGACGGACGCTTGAGTGCGTCGAGATAATAAGGACGATACTTGCGGGAGAAAGAGTTGACTATGAGGGGGAAATTTTCAGGCTTAAAAACTTCAGGCTTCTTTTTAAGCCCCGAAGAAGCGAGGTTCCAATATATATCGCATCCATGGGACCGAAAAACATCAAGCTTACCTCTCGGGTCGCTGATGGCTGGATTCCCTATCTCTGCCCCGTAAGCCTTATAAACGAAAGGAAAAAGGTGCTTGCCTCCGGCGGAAGAAAAATAACCGTGGCCCCGTTTTTTCCGGCGATGGTTTCCGAGAACCGAAGCGAATCAAGAGAAATCGTAAGGGAGTTCGTGGCCCTTTATGTATGCTCCATGGGAGATTATTACCACAAGCTCGTAAGCAGCTACGGATTCGGGGAAGAAGCGGACAGAGCGAAAAAGCTCTGGCGGGAAAACAGAGCGGAAGCTATAAAAAGCATAAGTGACGAGCTGCTCGATCTTGTCTCCGTGAGCGGCTCCCCAGAGGAAGCAAGAGCAAAGCTCGGAGAGTTCTCCGAGAACTCCGATCTCCCCATTCTCATGTTTCCCTACAACGCTTCGAGGGAACAGATAGCCTTTGCAATGAAAGCGCTTGCTCCTTAAGAAAACAGTGCGGATCAAGGGTCAGGTCTTGACATGACTTTTCGTCCACATTAAAATCTTCTCCATGGCAAGGCCATTAAGACCGGAATACGCAGGGGCCGTTTATTACGTCTCCTCAGTCGGGAACAGAGGGCAGAGCGTCTTTCAGAACTCAGCCGACGGCAATACCTGGATAGAAATCCTCGAGGGGATATGCAGAAGGTTCGGATGCCGCTGCTTTGGCTACTGTCTCATGTCCGATGGGTACCATCTGGTCATCGAGACCCCGAAGCCCAACCTCTCAAAAGCCATAAGACAGTTAAACGGCGTTTACACCCAGCGCTCAAACCGGCTGCACGACACAGACGGCCACGTTTTCCGGGGAAGATATAAATCCATAGTTATACAGAGGGAAAAATATCTTCTGCCGATTTTGGCCCATATTTTTCTTCTCCCTCTTCGAGCCGGGTTCGTAAAACATCCCAACCAGTTTAAATGGAGCAGTTGCAGGTATCTTTACGGAAAAGATGAAGTGCCGGGGCACATAGACCTCGAGTGGTTCTCAGAAGGATTCTCTTCGGATACAGGCGCTTTTGATGAGTTTCTGGAAGAAAATACCTCGCGCGAGGTGATCTCGGAAGCCCGAAAGCAGATATATCTCGGCGATGATGGATTCATAGAGCTTGTGCAGGAAAAAACGAAGACGGGTTCTCAGTCAAAGGACATTCCCAAGTATCAGATCACAAAACCCGTAGGGGGCATGATAAACGGTTTCATGCGAAGCGGACACTCAAGAGAGGATGCGATAGCGAAAACTTACCTTACGGGAGACTATACGTTGAGAGAGGTTGCCGAAGCGGTCTCAGTTCACTACTCGGTTGTGAGCAAGATAGTAAGCGAATACGAGAAAATTTCTTCCCTATCCCAGTAAAAACTCTCAGCCAAGTCCGGACTGCTCCGCAAGTTCCTCAACCTCGTTCACCATCGCACCTATCACGTCAAGTCCCGTCTGCCAGAAACCAGGGTTGTTTATATCCACCCCTACTCGGGAGAGAAGCTCCACGGGCGAAGCGCTCCCCCCGGAGCGAAGAAGTTTCATGTAATCGGGCACAAAAGACCTTCCCCTCTCCAGGAACATTCCGTAAAGAGCCAGCGTGAGCAGCTCTCCGAAGGAGTACGCGTAGCAATAAAAAGGAGAGTGTATGAAGTGGGGAATGTAAAGCCACCAGTAAGCGTAGTTTTCAGTCAGGGTAACGGAATCTCCGAACATCTCGCGGTTAGCCTCGATCCAGAGTTCGCTTATTCTCGGAGTCGTAAGCTCCCCCTGATCTCTTCTTTCACGGTGCAGGCTCTGCTCAAACCTTGTAAGCACCGCCTGTCTGAAGACCGTGGCCATTATGTCCTCGAGTTTTTCCGCTACCAGAACCAGCCTGCCTTCACTTCGCGTTTCTTCCTCCTTGAGGCGGTGAAACACGAGCATTTCCGCAAAGACGCTTGCGGTCTCGGCCGTGGTAAGGGGAGTGTGGGCCTGGAAATAACCTTGCCGTCTCGAAAGATACTGGTGCACGCCGTGGCCAAGCTCGTGAGCCAGAACCATCACGTCTCTCGGTTTTCCGGTGTAGTTCATAAAAACATAGGGATGCACGCCGGGAACCGTACCGTGGCTGAAAGCTCCTCCTCTTTTCCCGTCCCTAAGCTCGGCATCTATCCAGTTTTTCTCGAAAAACAAAGATGCGGTCTTTTTCATCTCGGATGAGAATTCACCAAACGAAGAAAGGACGACTTCCTCTGCCCTGTCCCATGGGACCTGCTCCCTCTCCGAACCCAGGGGAGCGTAGCGGTCGTAGTCGTAGAATTTCCGGTACCCGAGAAGGTTTCTTTTGAGTTCGTAGTAGCGCTTTACGAATCCGAAGTTTCGCTCGCACGAAGAAAGCAGGGCCTCCACGGCACTGTGGGATATTTCGTTGCTTAGGTGACGCGCCGACATGGGGTCCTCGTAGCTTCTAAGCCTGTCGTTTATCGAGTGGTCGTTTACAAGCGTGTTGAATACATAGGTAAGCACATGGGAATTCTCTTTAAGCCCCCTTGTGAGACCAGACCAAGCCGCCTTTCTTTTCTTTCTGTCGGGGTCGTAAAGAAGAGAGAGGGTCCGGGACTGGTTCAGCTTTTCGGTTTTGCCCGAGAGCCTCACGCGAAACTGGATATTGTTCACGACCTCGTCAAAAAGCCTTGAAAACGCCTTTTGTCCGGTGTTTGATTTCTCCTGAAGTATTTTTTCCTCGGCTTCCGAGAGAGTGTGGTCTCTGTACAGTCTTTCCTGCTCGAGAAAATGCCTGTATTCCGAAAGTTCGGGGGTATTAAGAAGTTTCTTCGCTCTTTTCTTCGGAACAGAAACCCACTCAACGTAAAAGAAAATAAGCTTTTTCTGAATTTCCGTCGCCTTCTGCTGCATTGACGAACGAAAGGCGCCGTTTTTGGGATCCCGGGTGTCGGCAGCGAAAAGAAGGTGAGCAAAGGAAAGTATCTTTCCGATTCCTTCCGACAAGCGCTCAAGCTCCTTCACCGCTCCCGCAAGCTTCCCAGCGGTAAGCGAAGTAGACTTTATCTTTCCCCTGTACTTTTTTTCAAACCTGTCGGCACGCGTCGATATCTTCTCGAAATCCTTCTCCACGCGCGGGTCGGAAATCCCTTCGTAAAGGTCCGAGAGATCCCATCTTATGTCTTTTGCTTTCGCCATGTCCTTCTCCGTAGCCTTTTGTCGGGAGCAATAATGAAGCTACTCCTGAAGCAGATATATATCCTCAAGCGATCTTCCCCTTTCCATGTAGTCCATTCCGTAGCCCACGAGAAACCCCTCATCCACCTGGAAACCCGTGTAATCGGGCCCTGAACTACCCGCGTCCTTTCCTCTTTTGTCTATAAGCGCGCATATGCGAAGCGAACCCGGGCGCTTAGATCCCATGTGCCGCAGGATAAACTTCGCTGTCTGCGAAGTGTCAATTATATCTTCAACTATTATAACGTCTCTGCCCTCCACTTCGCATTCAATATCCCTTAAGAGCTCGAGGCGTCTCGGCCGCGTCCCGTCCCTGTAACTTGAAACCCTGAAAAACTGCCTCTCGACCATCACGGTTACCTGCGCCAGAAGATCTTCAAAAAAGGGGCGCGCGCCCTTAAGAACGCAGACCGCAACGGGAGTTTTTCCCTCGTAGTCCTCAGAAATTTGCTCGGCGAGCTTTGAAACGGCGTTTTTTATATCGTCTTTTGAAAGAAACTTTCTAAGCGCTATGCCTTCCAGGATTTCGGTTTCTTCAGACAGGACCTCGGTCCTCCTTCAACGTTTTTTCAAGTTCAGGGCAGAGTTCGATCACGGAGCGACGAAGAAATTCCCGCTCGTAAACGTCGGAATCGACAATCTCCCCGTTCCACACGAGTATATCCAGATCCATTTTTCTCGGGCCGTAGCGATCCTCCCGGTCACCTCTTCCGAGGGAGATTTCCACTCCCTTTAGCAGGGTTTTCAGCTGCTTGGAGCCAAGACGGGTTTTTATCAGCAGGGAACCGTTTAGAAAATCCTGCTGCTCCCGGGATCCTATGGGCTTGGTTCTTATGAATTTCGATTCTCCGAGAACGTTGAGTTTCTCCCCGAGCATTCGTTTGGCGACGCTTACGTTTTTCTCAGCATCTATGTTTGAACCGACTCCGATAATGACCGTATTCATGCCCTGATAACTTCTCCTTGCGCCGACAAACCGGTCCCAAGACCACAAGACCAAACTTCGCTCAGTCACCTAAGCCCACATCCGCAGGAACCGTATTTTACATTTGACGGCTTAATGTTAAGTACGGTTTAAAAAGCCTCAGAAGGGCCTTTCCTCTCAGCGTCTTCGAGAAAAGCACCAAGACGGCATCTGTCCCGGTTACCTTTCCCTCGCTTCAGTTACCGAAACAGAATCAGCAAAGCGAAGCGCCCCGGGTTTCTCCACTTTCACCGACGCCCACCTCACCGCCGGATCCTCAAAAATTATATCGCATATGCCCCCGGCGACTCTCTCAAGCAGGTTAAAATCGTTTTTCTCCACAAAGCTTATGATCTTTTTGTTTATAGCCTTGTAGTCCAAAGTATCGTCTATGCTGTCGCTCTCGGCCGCCTTGCGTCCGTCAAAATCGATGGTGACGTTTATGACCAAGTCCTGGCGGGTTTCCTTCTCCCAGTCATAAATCCCTATTATCGTGCGAAGTCTCAGATTTTCGATCTTTATTATCATCTTATCAGGTAAGGCTCATGCCTCCGTCAACGAAAAGGCACTCTCCGGTGACGTAATTATTCTCCAGAAGATAGTTAAACGCGTTAATTATATCCTCAATAGAGCCCGGACGCTTCATCGGAGCTCCCCGCGCCATCTTGTCAAGATACTCATCCCCGGAACCCGGGGGAGCGAGAACGGCTCCCGGGCAAACGGCGTTTACCCGAAAATCGGGAGCGAGTTCCCTTGCAAGCATTTTCGTCAGGTGATAAAGGCATTTCTTGCTCAGGTTGTAGCAGAAATGCTCGACGGAATTTTTTCTGACTCTCGTGTCAAGGAAATTAACGATAAGACCCCCGCTTGTCTCGGTGGAAAAAGACTGGGAGAGAAAAAAAGGGGCCTTGAAGTTTATGGCCATATCGGTTTCAAGAAATTCGGGGGTCACATCACGGAACCCGACATTCTCGAAGACCGAGGCGTTGTTAACGAGAACACAGAGCCCCCCGAAGCTTTCCACGACTTTCGGGATAAGCCCCCTCGCATCATCAGGTGATGAAAGGTCGCACCTGAAAAGCTCGCATTCAACTCCAGTTTCGAGAATAAGTTCCCTTGTAGCCAGGGCCTCTTTTTCGGAAGAATTGTAGTGAAGGGCGATATAGTAGCCCTTTCGGGCAAGATCAAGGGATATCTCCTTTCCTATTCTTACCGCCCCGCCTGTAACCAAAGCCGCCTTTTTCATTTCGCACGGGAAACGGCGGTTTTCAAGCCACAGACGCCTCAAAAACCGCCTCCGATATATGTTGATAATATTATCCCCATTGTTTATTATAAGTAAATTTAAAAACGGCCCGCGCAAGCGAAACCCCGACCGTCGTTTTATATGAATCCGACGCGCGCTGCCGCGGATTTTTAATGTTTGCGTACGGATTTCTCCCCGAGGATGAAAAATTGGAGAACCTTGTAATCAACTGTATAAGAACTCTAGCAATGGACGCCGTTGAAGAAGCGAAGTCCGGCCATCCGGGAACCCCGATGGCTCTCGCTCCAACGGCCTTCGTACTTTTCGACAAGTTCTTAAGGCATAATCCCGAGAACCCGAGTTGGCTAAATCGCGACCGCTTCGTCCTCTCCGCCGGTCACGCTTCCATGCTTCTTTACGCTGCCCTTTATGTAAACGGATACGACATCTCGGTTGACGATATAAAGAAATTCCGAAGCCTCCACAGCCGCTGTCCGGGTCACCCTGAATTGGGAATCACGGCCGGAGTTGAGACCACGACCGGGCCTCTGGGGCAGGGAGTATCGAATTCGGTTGGAATGGCAATAGCAAGTAAATGGCTTTCTGAGCACTTTAACCGTCCCGACTACGACATAATAAATCATCATGTGTATTCAATCTGCAGCGACGGGGACATGATGGAAGGAATTTCCTCAGAAGCCGCATCCATAGCGGGACATCTGGGGCTTGGAAATCTGATCTGGATATACGACAGCAACAACATAACAATCGAGGGCGAGACCTCGCTTGCGTATTCTGAGGACACGGAGATGCGGTTCGGGTCCTACAACTGGCACGTGGAAAAAGTCTCGGACGCAAACAATCTCGGGGAAATTGAAAAAGCCCTCGCTCGCTCGCGGTCCGAAACCGAGAAGCCTTCCATTGTAATATTGAAAAGCCAGATAGCGTACGGAAGCCCCAATAAGAAGAATACGTGCGAGGCCCACGGAGCACCGCTTGGAGAAGAGGAAGTCAGGCTGGCGAAGGAGTTTTACGGATGGGATGCCCCGGGGAACTTTCACGTTCCCGATGAGATACTCTCTTACAGGGAAGAAGCGGTCGCCAGAGGAAACGATGCCGAAGCGGCCTGGAAGGAGAATTTCAGGAAGTATTCAAACGAATACCCGGAACTTTCTCACGAGCTTGAGATGCTTGATAAAAAGAAGCTGCCTGAGGGATGGGACAGCGACATCCCGTCTTTTTCTTATCCAGCAGATCCGGTTGCGACCCGTTCCGCGAACTCAAGCATAATTAACGCCATAGGAAAAAAAGTGCCGTGGTTCATGGGCGGCGCCGCGGATGTAGGCTCCTCGACAAAAACCTATCTTAAGTGTGCGACGAGCTTTTCCGCCGAGAACCGCGAGGGGAGAAACTTTCATTTCGGAGTGAGAGAACATTCCATGGCCGCAATAGCAAGCGGCATGTGCCTAAGCGGACTCAGAGCATACGCTTCGACCTATTTCGTGTTTGCCGATTACATGAAACCTTCGATAAGGCTTGCGGCCCTTATGAAACTTCCCGTGATCTACATTTTCACTCATGACAGCATAGGAGTCGGCGAGGACGGACCCACTCATCAGCCGATTGAGCATCTGACAAGCCTCAGAGTAACACCTAACATCGATGTCATCCGTCCCTGCGACGCGAACGAGCTTGCAATTCTTTGGAAACACGTGATGGGACTTTCCGACCGTCCCGCCGCGTTCGTTCTCACAAGACAGAATGTTCCGATAATAGACAGGGATCGTTACGCCGCGGCCGAGGGAGCGCTCGCGGGCGGTTATGTGCTTGCGGATTCAGACGGCACACCTGACATCATACTGATATCCACGGGCTCCGAAGTTCACATCTGTCTTGAAGTTTATGAAAAACTGCGCGAGATGGAGAAAAATCCAAGAGTTGTGAGTCTTCCGTGCTGGAGTCTTTTCGAAGCCCAGCCGGAGAAGTACAAAGACAGCGTCCTGCCGCCCTCTGTCGGCACAAGGCTGAGTATTGAGGCCGGAGCGACGTTCGGATGGGAAAAATTCACGGGCTCGGGCCCAACTGCCAAGGCCTACGGAATAGACTGCTTCGGAGAGTCCGCTCCATACCGCGACGTGATGAATAACTTCGGTTTTAACGCGGACACCATCCTAAAGGAATGTCTCAAGCTGCTTGGCGACTAGCACCGTGTCCACCGAAAACAAAGCTGGCTCGGAATCACAAAACTACACGGAATTCGCGGGCGATTACGAAAGCATAATCCAATCCCATCTCCTCGAACTTGAGAAAAACCGTTTTGCCGAAAGATTCTTCGACTACGATCATCTGCTCTGGGCAGATAATCCTTCCGAGATCACAAATCGCCTCGGCTGGGTCCATCTTCCGAGGCAGATGCTCGCTGTAATAAACGAAATTGAGGGCTTTTCAGAATCGATAAGAAAAAAAGGGTTCACCGACGTCGTTGTTTTAGGCATGGGGGGCTCAAGCCTCTCCTCCGAAGTGTTCAGAAACATATTCACCCTGCGCGGCGGCTTTTTGCGCCTCACTCTTCTTGATACCACTGATCCCGACTTCATTCTTAAGACCCAAGAGAGGATAAACCTTCTTAGAACTCTCTTCGTAGTCTCCTCAAAATCAGGTTCGACCGTGGAAACCGTTTCCCTCATGAAATACTTTTACGGCGAACTCGCGAGAAAAACCGGTTCTCCGGGAGAACATTTCATCTGCATAACGGATCCTGGCTCAGGACTGATACAAACGGCCGGAGAACATGGTTTCAGCAGAGTGTTTATCAATGATCCGAATGTCGGCGGGAGGTTCAGCGCGCTTTCCTACTTCGGCCTCGTTCCCGCATCCCTTGCTGGAGTCGATATACGCAGGATACTTGAATCGGCCTTTTCCGTGCTGCTTGAACTTGAAAACTCAGTTGGAGAAAAATACCACGAGAGTCCTTCCTTCCGCCTGGGAACCTTTCTCGGAGTCATGGCCAAACAGGGAAGAGATAAGCTGGGTTTTGTTTTTTCCGAAAAACTTTTTCCTTTCGGCTACTGGGTGGAGCAGCTGATCGCCGAAAGTACCGGAAAAGACGGCGTCGGCATCCTTCCCCTGCTTGACGAAGAGGTCTCGAACTGTCCTCGGCCCGGAGATGACAGAGCATACATTCTTCTTTCGCTGAGGGAAGACAGAACTGTGGATACAGTCGCCTCGCGCATCAAGAACTCCAAGACTCCCTTCGTGAAAATAGTAGTTGACAGTCCCGACCAGATAGCCGCAGAACTCTTCCGCTTCGAGTTCGCCGTCGCGCTTGCCGGGAGCATAATGGGAATAAATCCCTTTGACCAGCCCGATGTCGAATCCGCAAAGGCTTTCGCGAGAAGTTTTCTCAAGCTCTACAGGGAAACGGGCAAGCTTGAATCCGAAGAGCCCGATTTTTCCGAAAACGGTCTCGTCTTTTCAAGTAACAGGAACATAGAATCCCCGGAACAGCTAAAAGATATTATCTCTTCAAAGAAAAAAGGGTACATATCGATTCAGGCCTACGTAGACCCTGCAGGGGAAAATTCAAAAGATCTGCTTTCCCTCCGCGCACAGATCGAAAGCATATCATCCGTGCCTGTAACTCTGGGTTTCGGTCCAAGGTTTCTCCACTCAACAGGCCAGCTTCACAAAGGAGACTCGGGAGAAGGGTTTTTCATTCAAATTGTAAGCGATAACGAAAACGACCTGCGCATACCTGACGATGTCGGTTCTGGGGATTCAGTATTCTCTTTCCAGGTGCTCAAAATGGCTCAGGCCACGGGAGACTTCAAGTCTCTTGACGAGATGGGAAGGGGCATTGTAAGAATCGGCATTCCGTCTGATGTCTCAGGGAGCATACGGAAAATCGCCCGTTTTTTTGTCTGATCCTCTTACCAAAACCCGACGAAAAAAATCGTTGCAGTCCTCAGAGAAACTTAAGCCTCCGGGCTTGTCACAAAGTGCTTCACTCCTTGGGAAAAAGCTACTACGATATCGCTTGCGGTACCTATGAAAAGACCATGTTCGACTATCCCGGCCCTTGCCGACAACCGGTCGGCGAAAAAAGAAGGATCGTCCATCTCTCCAAAACCCCAGTCGACAATAAAATTGCCCTGGTCTGTCAAAAACGGGGAACCGTCGCGAGCAAGTCGCAAGCTGACTTTCCCTCCAAGACTCTCGATGTAGCCCTTTTCAGCTTCAAGGGCAAACTGAAGCACTTCGACAGGAACGGAAAAACGCTCTCCAAGCCGTCGGGAGAGCTTCGATTCGTCAGCGACGATTATGTTTCTTTTGCTGTTCTGGGCGAGGACCTTCTCCCTTAAAAGAGCGCCTCCTCCCCCTTTTATGAGGTTGAAGTCGGAATCGATTTCATCCGCTCCGTCAATAGTAATGTCAATCCTTCTCGCCGAATCGAGCTCAACGAGATCGAGGCCCACGGTCTCGGCGAAATTCTTCGTTCTCTCGGAGCTTGGAACGCAGGATATGTCCGAAAGCCGGCCGTCTCTTATCTGCCTTGAGAGCTCTTCGATTGCAAATTCTGCAGTCGACCCGGTGCCGAGTCCGACAAGCATTCCCGCGCGCACGAAATCAACGGCTCTTACGCCCGCGGCTTTTTTAAGTTCTTCGGTCTTACCCATTGTGAAAAAAAATCAGCAAAGTTATTCTGCATGCCCTGACAATTAACACAGCCATAATACTATACGAATAATTGCCGGATATTGTAAAAAAGAGATGAAATATCCTGAAGGCAGCTATGAAAAGCAAGTGTCGATTCCCGACACCTTCAGCTCGCTTCGGCCATCCCGGCCTTCTGGGCGTATGCCGTTTGTTTTGCTACGAAAAACTTATATACTTGATAACATAGGGTGCGAAACGTAAAAGACAGAGTGCATCATGGAAAATTTAAGACATGTACTTAAAAACAAGGGCAGCAGCGTATGGTCGATAGGACCGGATGAAACTGTGTATAAAGCCCTTCAGATGATGGCAGAAAAAGAAATAGGTGCTCTGCTCGTGCTTGACGGGGAAAAGGTCGTTGGAATATTCTCCGAGCGTGACTACGCGAGGAAGGTTATCCTCCAGGGAAGATCATCAGCGAACACGAAAATAAGCGAACTCATGATCAAGAATGTGATCTACGGTTCCCCCGACGACCCGATTCAGGAAAGCATGGCTGTCATGACGGCGAACAAGATAAGGCACCTTCCGGTAATAGAAGATGGGAAACTTTGCGGAATGGTGACAAGCGGCGACATCATAAGTCACATCATCTCCCGCCAGGAATTCGAAATCGAGGCGCTTAAGAAATATATAACCGGAGGCTACTAAGCCACGCCTGAACCAGCCCTACGCAGTTAACTGCTCCTGAACCCTCTCGCAGTCGGAGTGGAAACTCTTGGCTACTTCAAGAAACTCTATAGCTTTTGACGCCGAGACCTCTCCGTTCCTGTATTCGCTGAATTTGCGCGATACATCAAGCCATTTCTCATCGGTCTCTCCGGTTCTCACAATAAGATTTTCAAACTCCCATATCGTCTGCTCCGGAGTAAACGGATCGATAAGCTTGGTGTAGAGAGGAACATGGGCACTTTCTGAGCATGCCAGATAAACCTCGTTTATGCATGCCTCGTAGTCGCCGTGGAGAAAAAGAGCCTGGGCCTGCTCAAGACGTCTCTCCGCGTCTGAGAAGACCGGGATTTTCTCCTCGACTGTAACCCCCGCGCACTCTCCTCTTACTCCCTGCTGAACAGCAAATTTTTCCTCTTCGTGTCCCCAGTCAGTGTAAAAATCAGGATCATCCTCGTACGAGGGAATCTCGTTGAACTCGGAGACCGCTTCCTTGATGTACTTGGCGCCGAGCCTTTTCATCGTGAGGTCAAAATGCTCGCCATCTTCTTTTTCTCTCTCGTATATCTCAAGCAGTCTATGGACAACCTTGGGAGCGTTTCTGGTCGGAATCTTGGAGACTGGCATAGCAAGGCGCGAGTCGTCTCCGTAAAGTCCTCCGCCGAGGAAAAGCATCTCAGCGGGAACGCTTCTGCCTTCTCTGGTTATGGACGCTCCCTGGAACCCTATGCTGGCCGAAACATGCTGAGCGCAAGCGTTGGGACAACCGGATATCTTGATCCTGAGATCCCCGAGAGTTTCCTTGTATTTTCCAAGACCGTTATTCATCATGCCGGTAAGCTTCGTAGCAAGACCCTTGGCCGAAGTGATACCCAGACGACAGGTGTCGGCACCCGGGCAGGCGGTTACATCTTCGAAAGTGTCTGCGCCCGAATCAGAAATACCCGCTTCTTTAAGATCGGCGTAAAGAGAGGGGATGGACTGATCGGGAACCCACCTGATCACGAAATTCTGCTGGATAGTTATCCGTATGGAACCGTCTGCATAAGTGTCTATCATGTCCGCAAGCGCTCTTGCGGTATCGGACGGAACGTCTCCCAGAAGCACTCTCACGTTAACGATCGAATACCCGTCAACCCCCGCCGGGGAAACGTTTTTTTGCCGCCACTCCGTAAAACCCGGGTCATCCTCAACCCAGCCAGGTGCATCTGGAAGGTCGTGTCCGTTCGGCTTGGGAGTTTCGTGCTCCGTGTCAATTGCCTCAAGATAGTCGTTCCAAGAAGGATCGACCTCAAGCGAAGCCCTTTCCTGCTCGACTACCTCTCTGAATTTCTCAAAGCCAAGTTTTCTAACAAGAAACTTCATTCTGGCCTTCATCCTAACCTTTCTCTCGCCGTACCTGTCAAAGATCCTGACGACCGAAGCCGAAAAAGGTATCATCTCCTCAACCGGCATGAACTCCGTCCAGAGATGTCCGAGCGAAGGCGAAGCGCCGAGTCCCCCGCCGACGTAGACCTGAAAGCCGTGCTTTCCATCCTCTTCCCTTACCCTGGCGCGAAAACCCAGATCATGGATGCGGATTCCAGCGTTGTCAACATCGGGATTGCTCTCAAAGCAGACCTTGAATTTCCTTCCCATGTTCTGGCATATGGGGTTTCGGAGCATAAACTGCTTAAACGCCTCGGCGTAAGGAGTCACGTCAAAGGTTTCCGTAGGCGAAGCCCCGGTTATCGGGGAAGCCGTAACGTTTCTTACTGTGTTGCCGCAGGCTTCACGCGTGGTGATCCCCGCACTCGCAAGATCCCTCATCATGTCGGGAACCGTTTCAAGATTGACGTAGTAAAGCTGGGCATCCTGGCGGGTGGTAAGGTGAAAGAAGCCGCTTGCGTACTTGTCTGAGACATCCGCAAGGTTTCTCAGCTGAGCGGAACTCAGTTTCCCGTAGGGAATCTTTATCCTCTGCATCTGGACTCCTTCCTGGCGCTGTGCGTACACTCCCAGCTGGAGTCTTATTTTCTGGAACTTCACCTCGCTTATCTTCCCGTTCCTGTAGTCGGAGACCTGCTGTTCGAATTCATCGATCTCATCCTTTACAAGTTCGGGCAGCGTTAGGGTTTCTTCATCCATGTTTTCTGGCTCCGTAACATAAAAGTCTCTTTATATATCCCGGTATTCTAACATAAAACAGTTTTTTTTTGGAAATCACTCCTGCGAACCGCTCTGAGCCGAAAGCCACATCTTAATCACCAGGAGAATATAATCAATTTCCTGTTCCGTAAGCTTTCTTTTCTTAGGGATACCGTGCCACTTCACCAGGCAGCTCCGACAGCATGTGGCCGTGGCGTGCTGGGCACGAAACACGGGATGCCCGCCCCATGGAGTCTGCTTCCCGTCGTTAGGGGGCAGAGCGGGGGCAAGCCTTTTCTCAAGAAAATCCCTTCCGTGCGAAAGCACCTCGGGGAGCCCTTTTTGCCTGAGATAAAGCGCCTCCTTGGCGGTTAGTCTGAACCCGGAACGGAACCGGGATCTCCCAAGTCTTCTGAAAACATTCTCCAGGCGTTCCTTTTCGCCGTTTTTCTCTCTATTCATGCAAGAAATTCAGTGATCCCGCTCCTCAGAGAAAAAATCCCGCATCCGTCCGAGTATCTGCTCCGTCTTTCCGCAGAAAAAGTCGCTCCCCGCAACGGAGCTTATAAAGAATTTCCCGTAGTATTTGGATACGATACGTCTGTCAAGAACCATAACAACGCCGCGGTCCGTTTTGGTGCGTATTAGTCTACCGAAGCCCTGCTTGAACCTGAGTACCGCATGGGGAAGTATGTATTCGCGGAACGAATCTATATCCTGTTTTTGCATGTACTCGATTTTCGCCTCCGTAACCGGGTCTGTGGGAACCTTGAAGGGAAGTCTGCATATGACAACCATCTTCAGGGAATCCCCGGGAATGTCTACTCCTTCCCAGAAGCTGTCGGTCGCGAAAAGCACCGAGTTCCCAAGCGTTTTAAATTTCTCAAGCAGCAGACCCCTGGGCATTTCCCCCTGCTTGAAAAGACTGACCGGGACAGCTCCAATGTCCTCAAGAATCTTTCCCGTCTTTTCGTAAACCCTGTTAAGCGAGGAATAAGAGGTGAAAAGCACGAGAGCGTTTCCGTTCGTTACGGAGATCGAGTCTGAGAGTATCTGCGCAAGGGAATCTTCGTAGTCCTCATGCCCGGGCTCGGGCATGTCCGACGGGACCAGCAGCAGGGACTGAGTCCGGAAATCAAACGGCGAGTCAACGATAAGACCTCTGAATCTTTCATTATCTGAAAGTCCGATGTTTTTCCTCTGGAAATCGAAATTCTTATCCACAGCAAGCGACGCGGAGGTCATAACGACGGTTTTGGTCTTCGAGTAAAGCTTTTCATCAAGCTCCTTGGATACGTCAAGCGGAGAAAGGTTAATGGAGCAGAAAATCGCCGCTCGTCTGCGGTTCCCCTCAAACCACTTTATATAACTCTCGTCCTGCTCGCCGAAAAACCTTCCTATGGCTTCGCGGAAAGCAAGGGACCTCTTAGCGATGCCGCCAAGTTCAGCGGTGAGTTTTATGTGGGAATCCGCATGCCGTGAGCCCTCGATTACCCCCAGCAGGTGGGCGATCTCGTTTTCAAGTGAAAAAAGCGATTTTTCAAGAGCCCCGAAGCGTTCCTCCACGGCAGGCCATTTCTCATGCCGCACAACCTGTTCCGTCAGCCTCAGGCTCATCGCCGTTTCGCCCGAGAGTTCCGCCCCAAAACCGTAAAGCGAGTTAAAGACCTCTTCACTTACGATCTCTATGCGCTCAACGGCCCTAGCAAGCCCGCCTCCCGAGCGCTCGAGAACCTCCCTGAGAGCGGAATCTTTTTCCTTCTGCGCAAGGTGCGAGATGTAGGATACAAGCCCCTTGTCCCTGTTTTTCCGGGAACTGAGCTTTGAGAGCGTCTTCGCAATCCCGTGCTTGCTGAGTTTCATGCTGAAATGCGAAGTAGCCGCCTCGGCGATATTGTGCGCCTCGTCGAAAACAACCTTCGCGTAGCGGGGAATTATCCCGAAATCCGAATCGGGTCCCGCAGCCCCTTTTATCGCAATATCGGAAAAAAGCATGTGGTGGTTGGCAACCAGGACCGAAGCCCTCGAGAGCTCCCTTCGCGATTTGAAGAAAAAGCAGCTTGAATAATGAGGGCACTTGGTCGCCGGGCAGCTTTCGCTTTCCGCAGACACCCTGTCCCACACATCGTCAGGGGGTGTAAACGCAAGATCGGAAAGTGAACCGTCCGCGGTGGTCTTGGCCCACTCAAGCACATCCTTCATTGACCCTCTTTCCCCGTCGTCTATAAAATCGAAGAGGTCCTGCCCGATGGCTTCGCCACGGAGAAGACAGAAGTAGTTTCTCATTCCCTTAACGAGGGCGTAATCAAACTTCTTCGGGAAAAGATCCCGAAGGAGGGGAAGATCCTTGTTTATCAGCTGTTCCTGAAGATTGATGGTGTTTGTCGAGACCAGAACTCTCTCGCTGTTGCTAATTGACCAGAGAATGGAAGGTATGAGATAGGAAAGAGTTTTTCCGGTGCCCGTGCCGGCCTCTATCATTGAGAGGTGCTCGTCATTGAACGCATCGATTACGTTTGAGAGAACTTCCAGCTGCTCGTCCCTGTGCTCGTACTTTTCTCCTAAAACGCGGGCCACGGGACCTGCAGGCAGAAGATATTCTTTCGCAGATTCATTGTCAACGCGTACCGTCTCCCCCGGAACGAAAGGCTCAACAACTACATATACCTTCTCGACCTCGCTGTCCACTATGTAGAAACCGACGCCTTTGTTTCCGAAAGCCGAAGCGACTGCCACGTCCTGAGGTGAAGGTTCGAGATTGCCTGAGGGATGATTATGTACAACGACGTTCCCCGGTTTCGCCGCACCAAGGATGGCCGGAACCGCCTGGCGGTTACCGCGTGCAAGGATTTTTACATCACAGACCAGAGAGTTTTCGTTTACCTTGCCAACGAAAAAAACCTCGTTTCCATAGGCCTCCGTTATTGCCTCCCGGATGAACTCTGCCGCCTCGTGGGTAAAGTAGCTTTCAATCATATCCGCTTAAGTTTACACAGAGGCTTTAATAACTAAACTTCCCGACAGATGTTGCCTTGCTCCTCGGGCTTTGGTAGCCTGTTTTGCGTGTCGGGGGAGGGATGGCCGAGCGGTTTAAGGCGCTGGTCTCGAAAACCAGTGGGGTCCTTGTGGCCCTCGTGGGTTCGAATCCCACTCCCTCCGCCATTGACTTAAAGCTATGTGTCAGGCACTACAAAAATGAACTTTCATATGCCCTTAATGGCATACCCTCAAAAGCCCAGTACTTGCGGGCTTTTTTACTGTTTGCTTCTGACTTCATCAATCTCAAAAGTTGCGTTTGAGGCTGTGAAAGTACTCAGAGAAAGCAATTTTCTGGCAACAGACCATCTGAAGAATGCATCAAAAAACTTAATTTGTCAGCATCTTGGCATTTCTGAAGCCATTTCAAACTATACAAATGACTGTTTCGGTATCTTGATATCGCCACCAAATAATACTCTCACAGTCTCGTTTCAAACTTGAAATCACGTGTTTAATCAATTTGTGTTATTTCTAGTTTTCCATTGGTTCGGATGTAAATAATGCTTTCTTTTTTTGTGTCTGAAGTAATCACATATCCTGAAGCACTTTCCGAACCAAAATAACTGCCAGCTTCCAGGGTAAAGTTGCTATAATGAGGGTGCCCTTGAATAATAATTCCATGAAATACGGGCCCACTGCTAATAATTCGGCTACTCGCGCCAGCCGGGATTCTAACAAGAGAGCCGTTTAATTTTCCATGGTGTGGGCTGCCCCATAAAAATGCTATTTCTATGCCATCATGGTTAATCCACTGAATGTCTGATGCGTTTAGCCAAACAAGGTTGGATTTATCAACATTAATAGGGCGCTCACCATTATCAAACGCTTCGCTTTCCGGTTTTACAAGGTATGGTCCGCTATCAATCTCAATATATGCGATGTTTTCTTGCCCTTTAACCGCTGTTACATGAATCTCTCCTGCGGGCTGAGTCCAAAAAGAGCCCGCAGGCAACCACATCTTCTTCGCAGCAGGGTCATCATTATGAACAAGACCACTTATGACCATACCTCGATAGGTGACATTATGAATATGTGGAGGCGATTCAAATCCATCGGCAAACTTCACAAGGAAGCCTGATGGGCCAGAGCCTGTACGCTCTCCCCAAAGCGCTCCTGCCTGAGGACTTTTATCTCCACGTGCGGGGTTAAGAGGGCTCCATTTGATATCAGATTTTAAAACAACTTTAGATCTGAGTTCAACTGCTGTACCTACTAATGCAATTAGAAAAATAGAGCCAATAATGCTTGCAAATGTAATGGCGAATAATCTTTTTATGGGTTTTCTCCTTTAGTCTTGGAAGTGGACCCCGCCCGTAGTTATCCTTTTAGAGAGCGGAAAAGATAATCAGGATGCCAGATTGAAAGTAAGCCTTCTTCTCTCCATGTCCGCTGATACTAGCTTCACGCGAACTTCCTCTCCGAGCTCGAACCACTTTCTTTTCCTGCCCTTGGTCTTGTAAAAGTGCTCAGGGATTAACCCCTCGACGAAGTGCTCTTCAATTTCTATGAAAACCCCGAAGGGGTGTATGCTCAGTATTTTTCCGTGGAATACGTCACCCACGCGACTTTTCATGAAATTCGCCGTTTCAAGGTTCATAAACTGGCGCTCCGCGTCCTCGGCCGTTTTCTCCAGAGTTGAGCAGCGTTCGGCTATCTGCTTGAGACGGGCGGAATCGTACGAAGGTGTTCTTTTCTGCAGTATTTCATCGATAATCCTGTGAACGACAAGATCAGGGTACCTTCTTATGGGGGAAGTGAAGTGGGTGTAATCGTCTATAGCGAGGCCGAAGTGGGGAACATGTTTTGTTGAGTAAACAGCTTTTTTTAGCGCGCGCAGAATCATAAAATTTATCTGCTCCCGGTCCTTTCTTCCCGAAGCTGCTTTCATCACCGCCTGAATGTCCTGCTGCTTGACCCGGCCTCCGAGATTTACCTTAATACCCATTTTGAGAAGGCTTTCGCGCAGTTGTTCTATGGAATCCGGGTCCGGGGGTTCGTGAATCCTGTAAATTGATTCGAAATCGTTTCTGAAAATAAACTCCGCGACAACGGAGTTGGCCATGATCATGAACTCCTCTATTATCTCGTGGGCGACATTTCGTTTAAGCCTGTCGACGTTGCTTACCTCTCCCTTAGAATCGCGAAGCAGCACAGCCTCGGGAAAATCAAAGTCAAGACCGCCTTTGCCGATTCTAAGCTCCCTGAGCCTGCAATAAAGCTCTTTCATCAAAAGCAGGGAAGAAATGATGTTTTTCCCACGGGAGGATGAAGCAGTGCCGTTTCCCTCCAAAACAGCCGAGGCTTCGGAGTACGTAAGCCTTGCGCAGCTTTTTATCACGCTGTTGTATATCCTTGAATTCTTGAGCCTTCCCGCGGAATCGAAATCCATCTCGACCGTCTTGGTAAGCCGTCTTCTTTTGGGACGCAGGCTGCAAAGATCGTTTGAAAGCTTCTTGGGAAGCATGGGAATCACCCTGTCTGAAAGGTAGGTGCTGGTGGCCCTGCGGGCCGCCTCTTTGTCACACGCGCTTCCGCAAGCTACGTAATGAGAAACGTCCGCGATACTTACCCGGAGTCTGTACCCCTTGCGGATTTTTGTTATGCCTACCGCGTCGTCAAAATCCCTTGCGTCATCCCCGTCTATGGTGAAAATAGTCTCTTTTTCAAGATTCACCCTTGAAGAAAGATCCCCGTTTAATAGCTCCGCACTTAGGCCCGCAACTTCTTTTGTCACGTTGCGCGAAAAACCCTTCGCAAGACCATACTCGGAGATAATCCCCTTTTTTTCAGTTTCAATTTCCCCTGATATCCCCAGACGCTCGGTCACTCTTGCCGACTGCTTCCCCGGCTCAATCTCTATGACTACGAGTTCCCCGTCGGAAAAACTCTTTTTCCACCCTCCGGTTTCAACCTCATAATCGGGAAACTCCGCTTTCCTGGGACAGGCGACAAATCCCCCCGGGGTTTCTCTCAAGTTGGCCAGAGCCCTCAGGGATCTGCCGTTTGAGAGGCCGTTTGGAACGGTTTTCTTGCGGTTTCCATTAAGAAGGGACGCGGGGGAATCCAGGCGCCTACCGTCTTTTCCGGCACTGTTTTTCCAATGTCTCCGAAGACGGTAACGGCCCTTGGAGGTTCTTTTAAGCTTTCCCTCCAAGACCATACTCTTCAGAATAGCCCGGAGCTTTTCCCTTTTTCTCTCGGGCATATCAAGCCCCTGAGAATATTGCCTTCGGAGAGACTTTTCCCCTCTTTTTCGCTGAGAAGTTTTAGAATCCGCAATTCCCTTTTACTTGACATGATATAAATCCGGCTTTACGGCCGCGGGAAAGTCCCTTTTTAAGAATTGAAATTTATGGGGTCTCGTATACAATAGTGCCGTTTTTTATTAATTCTGCTTTCTGGAGTTTTTTATGCTTAGAACAAATATTCTCGGAGGGATTCTCATAACCGCGCTTGTTCTTTTTATAGTAGGTTTCGGAATCTCCCTCAAATTCTCACTCGACTGGTCTTTTTACTTTAAAGTTCTCTCGGTAGTTGGCGCGGTCGCGCTTGCGGTTTCTCTGATAGTCCACCTTATACCTTCAAGAAACTAATCCGGTACGCGGAAGTTCTTACCAGTTTTTTCTTTTATTCACAAACCCCTGAGCGCAAGCCCCACCGCAACCGCCATCTTCGGGGCCAGATATTCAACGTATTCAGGATCAAAACGCGAATCCGAAACAGTGATGTTTCGAAAAGGATTCGAAATCTCGACCGGAACCCCGGCGGCCTCTTCAAGTGCGCTGGCGAGGGCTGCCATCCTTGAAGACCCCCCAGAAAGAACTATTCGGTCGATTACGTCTTCCGTTTCGCTAAGAACCGCCTTTACCTCATCTGTGGCGCGAGCAACGAAATCAGCGAAAACACCCTCTATCTCGTCATACCTGCCATAACCCTTAATGCTGAACTTTATCCTCTCCGCCTCCTCGTAGGTGATTTTGAATTTCTTCATCAAACGAAGCGTAATCCATTGCCCTCCAAGCGGAATATCCTTCAGCAAAAAAGGCTCTGTGCCATCCAGAACGCTCAAATTAGTCTCTGACGCTCCGATGTTCACAAGCGCCACCTTCTGACCGTGACTTCGGCAAAAAACTGCGTAGCCGTTTGAAAGAGCCATGGAGTCAACATCAATTACCTGAGCGCGAAGTCCTGCTGAGGAAAGTAACCTTTTATACTCCTGAACCGTTTTTTTGGAAACCGCCGCAACCAGCACCTGGGCTTCCTCGGACTTTCCATTGCTTCGTGAAAGCGGAGTGTAGCTGTAATTAACCGCGTCAACCTCACTGCCAAGATTGGTTCTCACAATATCTGGAACAAGCTTTTCCATGTCCTCCTCGAGAAAAACTCCGGGAACATTGACTATTTTTAAAGCAACTCCTTCGCCGGAAACCGCTATAACCGCCTTTTTCGTTCTTACACCCAGCCTGGAAACGAGACTTGATACAACCCCCGAAACTATGTCGCCCCTTGAAATCGATTTGCGGATTATTGCATCGCCGGGAAGCATGGCCTCCCCCATATTCTCAAGCTGGTAGTTTCCACCGCTGTAGGAAAGTTCCACAATCTTAACGGAACTTGAACCTATATCTATTCCAACCATTGTATTTTTCCCCTCAAGGAGCGAATCCGGGCGGCGAAGTCTACCGAAAGCCAGCTTTTAAAAGTAAAAATCAACGAACCGGGGATTGGAAACTACTCTTCCACAAGATCGTAATATATCTGCACTTCTCTGGAATGCGCTTCCGGGGGAAGGCTATCGAAGCTGGCTGTGAAGAAAAAGCTTTCTGTTGAATTAAGTGTTTCCCCTTCCTCAACAAGTGCGGAGGTCACGGCAATGGCGTTTCCATCCGAATCCTTTACGAATATAACGACGTAAACCGATTGTACCGGGAAATTCGCCGTGTTCACCACAGCGCCGTTAAAGTCCACGCTTCCGTCAAAGTTCTCGGTCTGGAGAACCGGCCCGTCGAGCTCGACGGCGGATTCCTCCGCGGTGCAGGCCGCAAGAACAAAGGCCGCAAGGAGAAACAATGACATGATCAGAAAGTTCTTTTTCATTTTTCCAGTTTAGTGCCCGCGTTTGAAATCGAAATTACGTTTGCTGGATCCATAGCTTTCTTCTCCGCGGTCTTTTTATCTTGAGAAGCGTGGTCCTCTATTATGTCTCCAAGCACCTTGTGCATCAGCTTAAGCGCACTTATGGAGTGCTCCTTGAGATAACCCTCGCTGAAGGGAATCTCCTCCTTCCTTCTTCTCAAGAACAGATTAAGAATAAAGGCCTGGTTGTTGAGCACCAGTAAAATGGCTGCATAAAGCAGAAAGTTATCGGCGAAAACCTTTTTCATCAATGTTTTCGTGTCGGAATCGATCTTAACTATGCCAAGCGGTCCATTGACCTGCGGAGAGAGAAACGGAACAGAAACGGAAATCTTCCCTGCGTATTTTTCAACCGAGTATCCCTCGGGCGGATAAGTATTTTCCAGAAAGTGTCCGGAAGCCATTTTGTCTTCCGGCTGTTTCATAAAAGTGACGCTGAAAAATTTGGGAGAGACCCCGAAGGTGTTAAACAGTTTTTCCCTTCCCAGCCTCTCGTCAAGAAAAAGATAAAACTCGTCACTTGTAGATCCCTCTCCGTGATCCTGATAGAAACTGGTCGCCTGGTCTCCTATAGTCTCGGCTATGGCTTTGGTTCTGGTGACAAATTCTTTTTTGGCGTTATCAAACTGAAAATAGAACACCATCCCTATAAGGGCTATGATGCCCAGCTCAACCATTGATATTTTGAGCAGCAGTCCAAATTTCTGGTTCAGGCGCATTTTACAAACTCTTCAAGTATCTTGCGTAGATTTTTATCCTGTGAATGTCGGAGAAGCATGAATATCATTCCGGCAAAATCCTTTTTTATTTCTCCGTCAAGACTTCTGTAAAGCTTAAGGAGCATCTTCTCCTCGTTTGTGAGAACCTCGAGTTCCTTTTCAGATATGGCCTCTTTTTCGATGAATCTTTTGAGTCTCTCCGTCCTTGAGACGCTCCAAACATCTTCAACCTTGACTCCCAATATTGAAGATATCTGCTGACAGCGGTCAAAAGAGGGTGCGTCAACCTTTCCGGTTTCAAGCTGATGTATGTACACGCTCGAAACCTCAAGAGATCGAGCGAGGCTCTCCTGGGTAATCTTTTTTCTCTTCCTTATCCTCTTTAAATAGTCTCCGAACTTCATTCAAAACTCCTCCGAGAATAAAATAGTCCTACATAGGTTGATTTTAACCTAATGTACATAACAAAACAAACCACCCACACTTGCCTTAGATACAGAACTTAAAACAGAGGAAAAAATAAGGAGTAAAACCGAAATGGGGCAAAAGGGTCAGAAGGATGCGCAGGTGGCATTGATCTCGCGCAGGACTCCTTGCTGAGTGAACCTGCTTTTGTATTCTTCAATAACCCTGTCTATTCCGGGAGCAGAATCAGCATTTGGCGGAACAAGGATTATAAGTACCTTAGTGTCTTCTCTTATCAGATTTCCGGCAGGGTCTGTGTACTGTCCATAGGCATCCAGAACGGTAAGGCCGTCAGGAAACTCGGCAGTTATGGTGTCGTCGAGAAACTCGTCCCACTGCTGGTCACTCACGACTTGACGATTATCCGCATCTCCACGCCCGAAAAAAAGTCTGTATTCGGTATAAGGCTCGGTACCGTCCGGACACGGGTTTGTCTGGGCTTTGGAAGAACATGACACGATAAAAGCGCAAAGCGCAAAAAGAACCGCAATAGTAACTAGAGCACTGGCTGTCCGATTAAGCATCTTCAATATAAACTTCCCGGCCTAAGCAGAGAAAAGGGAGGATTCCGCTTCTCCCGCAAAAACATCACAAAATGGCGTGCCCGGAGGCGGAATCGAACCACCGACACGAGGATTTTCAGTCCTCTGCTCTACCAACTGAGCTATCCGGGCAGAAACAAACGGGCTTTAATTCTACCCGAAGAAAATATTTTGTTTCAAGGAACGAAACTTCTCCGTTCCTAAACAAAGGGGCCCCGGCTCTCTTCTAAAGAACCGAGGCCCACCTGAACACAGAAAAAAGAGGTATGGAGAGATGGTTTTTTTTCTTCTGCGTTGTGTTTGGTTTCTTTCTCTATCTATACGTCAAGCCAGTAAAGAAGCTGTACGGCAAACCCGTGCTGATCCTCTTCGCCGGCAAAATAGGCGTCGTCGCCATCCGCTTTGTCATATCTGTACTCAAGCCTCGTCTCGAAATTTCCCACGGACTCGAAAGGAGTCAATATGAGAGTCGAAGTGAACTCGTAGAGCTCAAGGCCCGGCGTATCAACTCTTTCCGACTCATCAACGAACTCACCCCTAAGAGCGATTGACATGGAATCCACAAGGCTTACTATCGCGTAACCCGCAAAACCCCAGCGGTCTCCCCCCGCATCATGCGAGGTGTATTCGAAATCGGCTATCAAGGTAACCTTCTCCATGAGGGTCATGGTACCAACAACCGTAACAAGGGTCCTGTTATCACCGTCAGTATCACCGAAGTACCCGGTAACACCGAGCCAGCCGTCGTTCGCGAAATTAAGCGCAATCTGCGATTCAAACGTCTTTCCGTCATCCACATCATCAACCGCGTCCCAGTCGTTGCTTAAGCCGAGGGCGAAATCAAGTGATCCGGCACTGAAGGTCGCCCGAACACCGCTGTGCGCAAACGGAATCCTGTAAAAAAGCAGGGATCTCGTTATGTTGGTGTTGTCCTTGGCCTCTATAAGTTCCCAGCCCGCAAGCGTGGTGAACTGACCGGCGTAAATGTTAAGACCGCCGGCACCCGATGGAACAAGCACGTTTATGTAAGCCTGATAAGGACTTACCGCACCGTCACCGTCGGTGTTAAAACCGAAACCGAGACGTTCAGCCTGCTCGCCGAAAAGAACATCAGCCCTGAAACCCACCAAATCCATTACTCCCTCGCCGCTGGTCGGAACCTTTTCAAGCGAAAGCGTAAAGGCGTCTATCGAGAAATCGTTGTGTTCGGGATAAAGCCCCCTCTCAGCAATACCCTCTCCGACTTCCCCGTTTGAAACATACTGATAAGTCGTGTCAAGCGAAAAGCCGAGTCCGATCGACTCGAGGTTTCCGAGATCGAGGGCGTTTGCCCTCGGGGCCCCGAACTGGGTCCCGAGCAGCAAAACCGCCGCGATCATCAGTGAAAGTTTAGAAACTATACTTCTCATTTTCTCCTCCTAATAAGAGTTATTATTTTCCTTTTTACTTGTTCTACGCTATCAAACCTGCGATGTGGCCTGGAAATCCGGATAGGACTCCATTCCGTGCTCGGTTATGTCCAGTCCTCTTCTCTCCTCTTCCTCGCTCACTCTTATGCCAATAGCCATCTTTATGGCGTAGAAGATGATAAAGCTGCAGACAACCGTGAAAGCGCCGTATGCCAGAACACCGATAAGCTGAACCATAAAGCTGAAATCAGGTCCTCCGAAAATTCCCACGGCAAGCGTTCCCCATATACCGCAGACCAGGTGGACGGAAATCGCTCCCACCGGGTCATCTATCTTTATCTTGTCAAAGAAGCTGACCGCGAAAACCACTATTATTCCGGCCACGAGCCCTATGATGACCGCCTCTCCCGGAGTAACTACGTCGGCTCCGGCGGTTATTCCAACAAGACCCGCCAGCACACCGTTTAGCGCCATGGAGAGGTCAGGAAACTTAAAAGTTCCCCAAGAAGTGAAGGCCGCTCCCAAAGCACCGGCCGCCGCCGCAAGTGAAGTCGTCACTATGACCAGTGAAATCAATTCCGGATCCGCACTCAGCACCGAACCACCGTTAAAACCGAACCAGCCCATCCAGAGCAGGAACACACCGATGGCAAGAAGAGGCAGCGAATGACCAGGAATCGGTCTCATCGCTCCCGAGGCTAGGTATTTCCCTATACGTGGGCCGAGAAGGTAGGCCCCGACAAGTCCTCCCCATCCGCCTACGCTGTGAACGAGCGTGGAACCGGCGAAATCGTAAAAGCCCATCTGATCAAGCCATCCGCCGCCCCACTTCCAGGATCCGGCTACGGGATACACGATGGCAACGAATATGGTTGCGAAAATAAGAAAGCTTGAAAGTTTTATACGCTCGGCAACAGCTCCGGAGACAATCGTGGCCGCTGTTGCGGCGAACATTGCCTGAAATATGAAATCGGTGTAGTAGGTGTAGCCACCGTCAGCGTACTCTATGAGCCCTTCAGCCCCAGCCGGCGAGGAAATACCAAAACCGGCAAAGCCGAAGATTCCACCACTTATAAGGTTGAAATCCCCCGGGTACATAAGGTTAAAACCCATAAGGGCGTAAGTGAGAATACCCGCCGAGATGATAAACGTGTTTTTAAACAGTATGTTTACCGTGTTCTTCGATCTGGTAAGTCCGGTCTCAAGGCTAGCAAATCCGAGATGCATTATAAAGACAAGAAAAGTCGCAAGCAGCATCCACACGTTGTTCGCCACGAAAACGGAATGCGCTGCACCTTCCGACGCAAAAGCTGAATAGCCCCCCAGAACAACAAAAGCAAAAACCGAAAGAAACAGCACACGGCTGCATCCGAAGGGTTTTCTTAAAAAATCTGCGATATTCATAACCAACTCCTCCATGTTTGGACAATTTTCTTCTCAATACCTTTTGCAATTAAGAGGCCATAAAACCAGAAGCTAGGGAGTATTCGCTCTAACTCTTTGAAATAATTAGAAAAAAATAAATTCCCAACGGTCCGGGATTTTCAAGTAGACTTAGAGCCTGCAAACCATGCCTAAAAAATGTGCACGGTGTGCACCGAAAAAACCGTTTAGAACAAAAATCGCATGCGGGCACATAAAAATGGGAACTGAAACAATCACTTCCCTTAAAAACACGGAAAAATGAGAATTTTTTTCGCCGGAACACCAGAATTCGCCGTACCATCGCTTGAGGCGCTTTGCGACTCCCATCATGAGGTAATCGCGCTTCTCTCAAGGCCGGACAAGCCAAGGGGGAGAAGTCGAAAACCCGTATGGCCGGAAACAAAAAAAGTTGCCACGGAGCGCGGAGTGCCCGTTTTTCAACCCCAAGACTTAAAAACACCCGAGTTCGAAGAGACACTGAAAGTCCTTTCTCCCGACCTGATAGCGGTCGTGGCCTACGGAAGAATATTCCCCGCCGCGGTGCTTGACGCACCGCCTTTCGGTTGCGTAAACCTTCACGCATCGCTGCTTCCCAACTACAGGGGTGCAGCCCCGATTAACTGGGCTATAGCAAAGGGAGAGAAAAAAACAGGAGTTACGATCATGCAAGTTGACGAGGGATTGGACACGGGAGACATTCTCGTTCAAAAGGAGGTATGGATAGGGGATGAGGAAACCGCCGAGGAGCTTTCAAAAAGACTCTCGCTTGAGGGAGCAGGGCTTCTTCTGGAAACGATCGACCGCATCGCGGAAAATGAAATATCTCCCGTAAAGCAGGATCCGGCCGCGGCTACCTACGCACCCCTTCTCTCGAGAAAAGACGGCCGGGTGGACTGGAGCCGGGATGCAGAGGAAATAAAAAACCTGGTAAGAGCGATGACTCCGTGGCCGTGCGCACACACCACGCTCGGGGGGAAAAACCTTAAGATATTAAGAGCCCTTTCGGGCCCGGGGAAGGGGAAACCCGGGGAAATAGTATCGCTTGAAGGCGAAAGCCTGAATGTCGCAACGGGTAATGGGGTATTGCAGATACTCTCTCTTCAGATCGAAGGCGGGAGAAAAATGAACGCCCCTGAATTCAAGCGGGGAAGAAAAGACCTCCGGGAAGGACAGTTCATGGGAACACCCGGAAACTCCTTATATCCTGATTGAGACCTCGAAAGTTCCTATTTTCACTTTGCCGGCAAGCCCGGATTTCCAGCAAAGATCCGTAACGTGAGTCTTTGATTTTGCAGGAACGAGCAGGATAAGCTGGACCGAAAGCTCCGAGAGCGTTTTCCAGTACTCGCTTCTTTCCTCGTCGATAGTGTCTTCGGTCTCAACCTCAATGATCTGCACGACCTGCCCGTAAGAACCGAGAATTACGTCGGGGAAAAAGCCCTCGAACTCGCAGAGCTGCTCTTCGCCGGGATTGATGCTTATTTCATTATAAACCGAGGAGTACTTCTGCTCCACCTGCCTTATTACCCAGTCATGAATTAACTTCTGATCACTCGGAATTTTCGTATCTCCCGCTCCACATAAGTTTTGTCTTCAGAATGTTGAAATAATCCCTGAAAGGAGATTTTATGATATTCACGTAACTCTCCGAACCTTCAAGAACAACCTCGTCGCCAAGATAAAGAGGCACTCCCACCTGACCGTCAAGCGTAAGATAGGTGTTCTGTATATCGGTAAGCACCTTAGTCCTTATCTTCTTCGTGTTGGGCACCACGATAGGCCTGTTGGTAAGAATGTGCGGACATATTGGAGTGACGGTTATCACGGGCAGCGTCGGAAAAATTATCGGCCCGCCCGCTGAAAGAGAGTAGGCGGTTGAGCCGGTAGGGGTCGCGAAGATGATTCCGTCAGCCTTAAAGGTAGTAACGTATTTTTCGTTTATATATATGGAGAGGTCCACAACCTTGGAAATTGGACCGTTGTTTATCACGACGTCGTTTAGCACCGTGAATTCTTTCCGCTCTCCGTCCTTTCCGACTACGCAGCACGATATCATGTCCCTTTTCTCTATCTCGTAGTCTCCGGCGAGCACTCTCTCCATCATCGGAAAAAACTCATCCACCGTGAACTCAGTGAGAAACCCGAGTCCTCCGAGGTTGCAGCCCAGTATTGAGACATCGTGTCCCTGCGCCATTCGCGAAACCCAGATAAAGGAACCGTCACCCCCGAACACAACTATTATGTCTACGGCCTCAGCCAGGTCGCGCTCAGCAAGCAGGTTCTCAGCTTCTATGCTCCGCCCGAGTCTCTCTTCAACGAAGAACTCTACACCTCTTTCGCGAAGCCACTCGCACAGTCGCCTGGCAATCTCGTAGACTTCAGCACTATCCTTCTTACCCGTTATACCGAACTTCAAGTTGCTTCCTCCCCCGAATTTTCGGACGCGTCATGCAGAAGATACGATTCTATAAAATCATCTATCTCCCCGTCAAGTATCGCATCAACTCCTGAGGATTCGAAATTTGTGCGGTGATCCTTCACCATGCGATAGGGATGCATGACATAAGATCTTATCTGGCTTCCCCAGCCGATTTCCTTTTTCGAGGAATTGAGTTCCTCTTCTTTTTGTTTTTCCTCCATCCTGCGCAGTTCGTAGAGTCTTGCCTTGAGTATCTTCATGGCGCTCTCCTTGTTCTGGCGCTGCGATCTTTCGTTCTGGCAGCTGACCGCAACTCCGGTAGGCAGGTGGGTGATGCGGACCGCGGAATCGGTCTTGTTAACATGCTGCCCGCCCTTTCCGCTCGCGCGGTAAGTATCAATTCTGAGGTCCTTTTCCTCTATGTTCACCTCTATCGAATCATCTATCTCGGGAGAAACGAAAACCGAGGCGAACGAAGTGTGCCTCCTTTTATTCGAGTCAAACGGGGATATCCTCACCAGCCTGTGAACTCCGGTCTCCGCCTTGAGGTAACCGAAGGCGAATCCCCCCTGGGCAAGAATAGTGGCGCTTTTTATGCCGGCTTCCTCTCCGTCCTGGATCTCAAGCAGATCCCCGGAAAATCCCTTCCTCTCGATGTACCTAAGGTACATGCGAAGAAGCATTTCGGCCCAGTCCTGAGCTTCTGTCCCCCCCGCCCCGGCGTTTACCGATACGATGGCGTTTCTGGCGTCGTCAGGACCGCCGAGAATTCGCGCGAACTCAAGTTCGGCAAGTCTGGTCTCTACGGACACGAGCATGCTGCGTGCCTCCTCAATTGAATCCTGATCGTCTTCACCGACCGCAAGCTCGAAAAGACACACCGCGTCCTCCATGTCGGAGCGGAGCTTCTCGAATCCCGAAATACTGTCCTTGATTTCGGATTGCTCCTGAAGCGTTTTGCGCGCTAGATCAGAGTCGTCCCAGAAACCGGGACCTGAAGTAATTTTTTCAAGTTCTTTGAGTTTTTCAGTCTTGGCAGGCAGGTCAAAGACAGTCTCCTGTCTTATGGATTCTGCTTCTGAGGTCTTCTACAAGACCGTGCAGTTCTTCTTTCATCTAAGAGCCTCCTTAGAAAGTACGGAGAAATAGTACGCAAATAACCTGCGAATTCAAAAAAAACGATGTGCGGATCAATTGAAACGCCGTAGGTTTGTGGGTATTTTATCCGCTTTGATTCAATCCCTTAATAGTGTGAGGAGAAACACCAAATGAAAAGATTGCTGCTGACCCCGGGCCCCGTGGCGGTCTCAAGCGAAATAATGGTTGAGATGGCAAGACCGCTCATTCACCACAGAACCAAAGAGTTCGAAGCTATATTCGAGCGGACAAGAGAAGGGCTGAAACACATTTTTCAGACCGAAAACGAAGTTTTCATACTGGCGGCTTCGGGAACCGGAGCCATGGAAGGAGCAGTTGTGAACACTCTTTGCGCGGGCGATAAGGTGATCACGGTAAACGGCGGAAAATTCGGAGAGAGGTGGGGAAAAATCGCAAGGGCCTACGGACTCGAAGTGGACGAGATAGAGGTTACGTGGGGCGAGACGGTTTCCCCGGCAATCATAGAGGAAAAACTCGACAGCGACCCCTCGATAAGGGCGGTTCTTATGCAGGCAAGCGAAACCTCCACCGGAGTCAAGCATCCAACCGACCAGGTCGCGGCTATTACCTCGAAAAGAGATGACGTGCTGTTGATAGTCGACGGCATAACCGCCGTCGGGGTGTTTCCCCTCCCGTTTGACGAACTGGGAATAGATGTTCTCGTGGGCGGCTCGCAGAAGGCTTTCATGCTTCCTCCCGGACTTTCATTCGCAACCATGAGTGAGAAAGCCTGGGAATTCAACAAGACTTCGGACCTCCCGAAGTTCTATCTCAATTTTTCGGACTACATGAAAAGCGCCGAGAAAAACACGACTCCCTGGACTCCGGCCGTCACGCTCATAGTCGGTCTTGGCAAGGTTATAGAGGGATTCATGGAAGAGGGAATGGAGAATATTTACAGAAAACGCGAGCTGATGTCGCTTGCGACCCGCGAGGCGCTTCGAGCGATCAACATAGATCTTTTCACTACCGGCGCGGCAAGCCCTGCCCTTACCGTGGGAGTAGCGCCCGAGGAAATAGGGGCGGGGAAAATCATTTCCGATCTCCAATCGAAATTCGGTATGACCGTCGCAGGCGGACAGGACCACGCCAAGGGGAAAATCTTCAGAGTATCCCACATAGGGGACGTCGACCGAAACGACATGGTGGCGTTTATCTCGGCCCTTGAGTCCATTCTGGGATCTCTGGGACACGACTTCACGAGCGGAGCCGGCGTTGCCAAGGTATCGGAAATGTTGGGAACTGCATAGAGGCCGTTACTATGTGACATCCGCAAGCCAAGCGGACTGAAACCAGACAACACCACCGTGAAGCGCTTCTCTTCAGAAACCTTCCGTTTTCTAAAGGATCTCGGCAGTCCACGCGAGAAGACTGGGAAATTAGGAAAAATGCTTTGAAACAAGCGGGTCGTTGTCTATTTCCGAGATCAGATAGCCGATCCCGTAGTAGTCGCCCGAGTTGAGGTACAGTCTTATTCCTTGGGGAGTTGTAAGGTAGTTTCCCGTTTTTACGGTTTGCTCAGGAAGATCGACCTCGTACACCGTGTATCCGACCGTTCCGCTTCCTATGTTAACTTTTTTCCGCTCTTCCCTTAGCCTTTTAACGCTTTTTGCGATCTCCCATGCCTTGGGATAGATGTGTCCTTTAACAAGAAACTTCATAACAGCCAGAAAACTAAGGAACCTCCATTTCCACTCGGTCTATCAAACCGATGCACATCATTATCTTGTCTATGCCCGGATTCCTTTCATGAACGAAAGTTTCCGAGAACTCTACGCCACAGTCCCCGCATACGCCTCCCTCGTCAGATTCCTTTTCGCAGTCCCCGCAGTAATATGTCTTCAGGTTATACCAATGTAAAGAGGAATAAAGAAGCTCCCTGAAACCGCCTTTGCTAAGACACTCCCCCCACTCGGAAATCGCTTCGACCAGATTGCGGCGGTAATAATCGGGTACGTCGGCCAGATGTCCCGAGTATATCTCTTCCTCTCCTACGTAAATTCTGAACAGTTCCGACATGACAGTTAAATCAGATGGTCGACAGTTTTGAGATCAGCAGGTGATCGACCAGAACAAGATTGACCATGGCCTCCGCTATTGGCACCGCCCTAGGGCAAAGACACGGGTCGTGCCTGCCCTTCACCCGCAATTGGGTTTTTTCTCCCTCTTTATCCACGGTGTCCTGGACCTGGGATATTGAAGAAGTGGGTTTTATGGCGATTCTCACGACCAGATCCGCCCCGCTTGTTATTCCGCCCAGAAGCCCGCCCGAGTTGTTCGTTCTGAATCCTAGGGTTCCGTCTTCCTTTTTATACATAAGATCGTTTACCTGCGAACCTTTTCTCTCGATGACCCCGAAACCCATCCCCACTTCAAAACCCCTTATACCCCCTATGCTCATAAGAGAGCGCGCGAGGTCCGCGTCAAGCTTGTTAAACACGGGCTCGCCGAGACCCGTGGGAAGCCCCTGGGACACTACCTCAACAGTTCCTCCAACGGAATCTCCCTCCTTTCTGACCGATTCGATAAGATCTATCATCCTCTCCGCGGCCTGCGGGTCGGGACAGCGGACGGGGTTTTCCTCGATCCGGTCAAATTCAATATCCTGAGCGACTATGTCTCCCACCTGCTTTACGTACCCCGTGGTGGTCACTCCGTGGGAATTAAGAATTTTTTTTGCTATTGCGGCCGCGGCTACCCTGCCGACCGTTTCCCGCGCCGAGGAGCGGCCGCCTCCCCGGTGGTCCCTGCGCCCGTACTTCTCGTCGTAGGTGAAATCGGCGTGGCCGGGGCGGTAGACGTCCTTTATGTCCTCGTAGGATTTCGATATGGCGTCTGTGTTTCTAACCATCATGGATATCGGAGTCCCGAGGGTTTTTCCTTCAAAAACGCCCGAAAGTATCTCGATTGCGTCGGCTTCCTTTCTCTGGGTCGTGATCCTGCTCTGCCCCGGACGTCTTCTGTCAAGTTCATGCTGTATGTCCTCGGCGCAGATCTCAAGTCCCGCCGGACAGCCGTCAACCACGACTCCCATGGCAGGACCGTGGGACTCCCCCCAAGTGGTAATTCTGAAAAATCTTCCGAAACTGTTTCCCGCCACTTTATTTCCTTTTTACTTCAGATAGCCGTTTTCCCTGAACCACTCCACGGTCTTCCGTATAGTCTGCTCGATCGGAGTCACCGTGAATCCGAGATCCCTTACGGCCTTTGAGTTGTCAGCGTGCCAGTTATGCCTTGAAAGCTTTATGGAATCGATGTCAAGCGTGGAGTAATTCGGAAATCCGAGTCCCAGGACCCTCTCAAGGAGAAACGCAGTGGTGTAAGCGAATATGTAGGGAATCTTCATTTTGGGAGCAGAGATTCCGGTTATCTCTTCCAGGAGGGCGAAATAACCTTGCACATTGACGTTCTCGTTTGCGAGTATGTAGCGTTCTCCCGGCTTTCCGTTCTTCTCCGCAAGCAGGTGTCCGTTCGCCACGTCCTCAACGTCAACAACGTTAAAGGTGCCGTCCATGTAACCAGGAAACCTTTTCTTGCAGAACCAGAGGACCGATCCCGAGCTTGAAAGATAGATATCCCCCGCGCCAAGAACCACCGAAGGGTTTGTTATAACCACCGGAAGCCCCTTTTCGCTGAAGCTCTTTGCCTCTCTTTCCGCAAGGTACTTGCAGTTCATGTACCCTATTCCCTCGGAGTAAAGATCGTACTGGGTAGATTCGGTTACCGGAGAACCGTCCCGCTCGACCCCGATGGCGGCTACGCTGCTTGTGAAAACAACCTTGGATACGCCCACGTCCATGGCGGCGGAGAGAACGTTTGAAGCGCCGCGCACGTTTATATCCAGCATCTTCTGGTGATCCGATTTCTTAAACGACACGAACCCAGCCGTATGGAAAAGCTTGTCGCATCCGGAAAAAGCGGCCTTAAGAGAGTCCGGGTCTCCAACATCCCCGTAAACCTTCTCAACATCGAGAGAATCTATGTTTTTAGTATTGCTCGTCTTTCTGACGAGAACCTTGACCCTGTCTCCTCTCTCAACCAGTTTCCTGGTTATGTGCGATCCTATAAATCCGGTCGCTCCCGTAACTACTGTCGCCATCTGCTATTTTCCTCCAGGAAAATTGATTGAAGAAAAAGATTTTCCCAAGAGTATAACAATTCCCCCTTATAATGTACAAAAACAAATCCGAGCCCGCGCAGGGCTAAAAATCCTCTCAAACTATCATCATCGAGTCACCGTAACTCAAGAATCTGTAACCGTGCGATTTCGCCTCCTCATAAGCGGCGAGGGCAAGATTCCTTGTGCCGCAGAATGCGGAGACAAGCATAAGAAGGGTTGAGCGGGGCATATGAAAATTGGTTATCAGAACGTCTACAAACCGGAATTCGTAAGGAGGTCTTATAAAAAGATCCGTCCTTCCGGAAAAAGGCCGCATTTCCCCGACGGCTCCCTCTGCCGACTCAAGGGCCCTCGTAACCGTGGTCCCGACGGAAATAATTCTTCTTCTCTGCGCCCTGGCTTCATTTACCGCCTCCGCGGTCTCCTGTGGAACCGAGACGCGCTCTGAATGCATTGCATGGTTATCGATAAACTCGTCCTTTACGGGCCTGAAGGTTCCTTCTCCCACATGCAGAGTGACATACTTCATCAGAACGCCCTTTTCGCGAAGTTCCGAGATAAGTTCCGGGTCGAAATGAAGCCCGGCCGTCGGAGCGGCGACCGCTCCCTCCTCGCTCGCGTAAACGGTCTGGTAGGTCTTTTTATCTGACGGTTCAGATTCTCTCGCTATGTAGGGCGGAAGAGGCATACGCCCCGTGCTGCTGATAATCTGCTCGACGGGTTCGCTGAATATTATCGTCCAGCTTTTATCGGGTTCCCTCTCAAGGATTCCTGACACTCCTTCCTCAAGGAAGACCCGAAGACCCTCAGCCGGGTTTTTAAAAAGCACCTTCCACCGGGTCTCATCCTTTTTCTCCGTAAGAAGGAACTCAACGATTCCCCTTCGTTCCACATGTCCCGCAAGCCTTGCGGGAATAACCCTGGTGTTGTTAAGAACCATGAGGTCGCCGGGGCGAAGCAGGTCCCTCAGATCAGAGAATCTGGCGTGGGAAAAACCTTGCGTTTCCCTGTCAACCACAAGAAGCTTTGAGGAACTGCGCCTGGAAAGCGGATACTGGGCAATCAGCCGCTTGGGAAGATCGTAGTCGAATTGATCCGTTCTCATCCGCGAAAGGAGCTATTTCCCCTCGAGAAGTTTTTTCACGGAAAGGCGGAGGGAGTTTAGCCTTATGAATCCGGTAGCGTCCGACTGATCGTAAATCGAATCCTCTTCGAAAGTCGCCAGATTCTCACTGTAAAGGGAATTCGGAGATTTTCTCCCGCAGACTGTAACGTTCCCTTTGTAAAGTTTAAGCCTTACTGTGCCGCTTACGTCCTTCTGGCTCTGGCGGATGGCGGCGCTCAGCATTTCCATCTCGGGAGAGAACCAGAAGCCGTAGTATATAAGTTCCGATATCTTCGGAATCAGAGAATCCCTAAGGCGCATCACTTCCCTGTCCATGGTAATCGACTCAAGGGCCCTGTGCGCCGCGTGAAGAACGGTGCCGCCTGGGGTCTCGTATACTCCCCTTGATTTCATACCGACGAACCTGTTTTCAACGATGTCTACCCTCCCGATGCCGTTTGCTCCGGCGACATCGTTCAGGCAGCCAAGAAGCGCTGAGGGAGAAAGTTTCTTTCCGTCAACGGAAACGGGAATGCCGCTTTCAAACTCGATTTCTACGTAAACCGGCTGATCGGGAGCCGCCTCTGGAGAAACCGTCATCTCGAACATATCCTCAGGAGGTTCGGCCCACGGGTCCTCCAAGATCCCTCCCTCATAACTGATATGAAGAAGGTTGCGGTCACAACTGTAGGGTTTTTTCTCGGTTACCGTAACGTCTATTCCGTTTTCCCTGGCGTAATTTATCAGGTCGGTTCTTGATTTGAAATCCCACTCGCGCCACGGGGCTATGATCTTTATGTCGGGGTGTAGCGCGTAGAAGGTAAGTTCAAAGCGGACCTGGTCGTTTCCCTTGCCTGTCGCTCCGTGGGAAACTGCGAAGGCCCCCTCGCGCTTGGCTATTTCAATCTGCCTTTTCGCGATAAGGGGGCGCGCTATGGAAGTGCCCAGAAGATAGCTGCCTTCATACACGGCGTTTGCGCTTATCGCGGGGAAAACGTAGTCCCTGACGAACTCGTCTCTCAGGTCTTCAATGAATACGGCGCACGCGCCGGTATCCCAAGCTTTCCGCTCCGCCTCCTGTAAATCCTCTTTCTGTCCTATGTCAGCCACATAGGCTATGACATCGGAGTCGTACTCGTTTACGAGCCATTTCAGGATTACCGAGGTGTCAAGTCCCCCGGAATACGCGAGAACTATCCTGTTTTTCTCAGACATACTGCTGGTGCTCCGGTATTTCTTCTAGAATGGAAAGCTTAATCAAGGCGTGTCCTGATTCTGCTCGGAGATCGGGCGAAGATCCAGAAGGTAGAATTTTATCCCCTTGTTCTGGTAGAACTTTTCAAGTGAAAGACCGGCATACTCTATTTTCTGCAGGTCGTCTCCAGTGTAGGTAAGGTTTTTCACCTCTCCTGAGAGCTTGCACGAAAACGGCACGTCCTTATCCGGTCTTTCCTGACAGATAAAACCTATGTCTATCTGCCCACTCAAATCCATGCTCACAGGAACAATGAATCCCATCACCATCTTCGCGCTCTGCAGTTCGACCACCATGATCTTTATCCTGCTCGAATCTTCCTCGTCTCCAACCTCCATCACGTAGCCGTAGTAGTTTATTTCCTTGTTCTGCTCGCTTAGGGAATTCATGTACCAGTAATCTTCCGAATCGAGCCAGGACATTATTTTCATTGTTTTTTCCTCCGAGAATTCACATCGATATTCTGGGAAATTATATACTATTATCCCGTCTTTGGGCAACGATGCGAGATTGATTTAAATGGTCTTTTCTGCCATGCTCTTGAGAATTCCGAGAAAATCTTTTTTTCACGCCTTATACATAACGTTGCTCCAGTATGCCTAACACGTTCTCAAAATCCGCAACTCATATCCTGCAGTTGTTTACAAGTAAGCCGATGGCGGAAGAAGTCGATATGTCGAGCCGGAACGTCATTGTGACAGGTGCTTCTCCTAATTCAATCGGTTACGAAACGGCTAAGATCCTCGCAAGCTGGGGAGCTACAGTCGTTGTCACCAGGACTCACGATATTGAATTGATGGAAAGCTCTTTAAGAAGAGATCTGCGAATCATTAACGCTGACGAAAACAAGATTGCAGCCCATGCGTTAGATCTGTGCGATGTTGACAGTGTTAATAATTTCACGATGTGGTACCGAAAAAATTACAACGACCGACTGCACGTGCTTATCAATAACGCAGGGATTTTCAAAAATATTCTCAACCCAAGAAAAAAGCCGCCCATGACAAAGGATGGTTTCGAAATTCATTGGCGAACCAATTTCCTTGGAACTTTTCACCTGACGAGCTTACTGCTTCCAGTTCTTAAGCAAAATGGTCTAGAAAGCGGAGATGCACGAGTCGTAAACGTGACTTCCCACTTGCACGACAGAGTGAAGAACGAGAGCATGTTCAATGATGACGGAGACTACCACTCCTGGGACGCTTATGGGCGGTCAAAACTAGCATTAATTCACTTTACTTTCGAGATCCAGAGACGGTTTGCCAAAAAGTACAACCTCCAATCGGCAGCAGTGCACCCCGGGTCTGTTATAACTAATCTTACGCGGATTAAAGAGTTCGAAGGAAAGGTCGGGGATGTTCTAAACCAGATCTGTTCCACACTCGCATCTTTTGTTTTGCTACACCCAGTATTTGGCGCACAGACTTCTGTGATGTGCGCTAGCAAATACCCGCTTCAAGGTGGAAATTATTATGTGGGTTGCAAAATAGCGGAATCATCCGACGATACAAAAGATCAGGATGCGCCGAAACTTCTATGGGACAATTCAGATGCATGGGCTAAAACTCTAGTTAAAAACAAATGAAGAACTAAAGGTCCGCCGAAGTACCGGTTCCGTCTCTATGTTTAGACCGCACTACTGTGTTGAAAGAGAGAAAAACCAGCTAAGCAGAAATCCCGAGAAAACTAATCATCTTGTCCGTACCCGAACCGTCTCTTCTGTATGAAGGAAGACTTGACAACAAGTGCACAGATCCATTATCTCGATTTCCGGAACTCCCGCATCGTAAAGTTCGATTTTGTTAACTTCCACAAGATCAAGAAGAAACTTCCCGTCATCTTTTTCTAAAAGCCAATCCCCTTCACTACTGAACCTTGAGACGAATTGTGACGCCACATCGTCTCGAACTTCGTAGCAGCATCCCCATATGGCCGGACCTATTACAGCCACGGAGTCCTGCGGTTTCAAAGAGTATTTTTCACAAACGGCCCCTAAACATTCCCTAACCGCCCGCAGTGAGGTTCCGCGCCATCCCGCATGGACAGCGCAGACGCATCCGGAATCGGGAAAACAAATAAGAACAGGAACGCAGTCGGCTGTGATGACCCCGACGCCTACACCTTTTTGCTGCGTAACGATCGAATCGGCTTCGGCAGACTTCTCTCCCGCGACACTGTCGGCGAAAAAAACAGCGCTGCCGTGAACCTGGTTCACGGTAAGGATATTTTCAAGCCCATGCGCAGAGGCGATTTTGAGAATATCCGGCCCTCCAGGATCATGAACGAAACCGTGGATAATACCGCTGCACTTCTCAAGCAGGTCCGAACGAAAAACTTTCATCCGTTCTGTCTCCTTAGAAAACCGATCACTGAATCCATATCTTCGGGGATTTTTACCGAAAGCTCAATTCGCTTTCCGGTTGCCGGATGGGTAAAGCCGAGGCTTCTCGCGTGAAGTGCGTGCCTTTTTATTAACGCTCCCAGGACCCTTGAATTTTTCGGGCGGCTTTTTTTGCCTCCGTAAACTTTATCGGCAAGCACCGGGAATCCGTTTTCAGAAAAATGAACCCTTATCTGGTGAGTTCTTCCAGTCTTCGGCCATACGCTCACAAGAGTTGCCCCGCGCAGCCTTTCGATTACCTCCCAGCGGGTCTCCGCATCTCTTCCGGCTCTGGAAAAAGAGGTCATTTTTACCCTGTTCGAGGGACTCCTTCCTATTGGAGAACTGAAAATCCCCGAGTTTTTCTTCATTTCCCCGGAAACGATAGCCACGTATTCCTTTTCCGTCTCTCTGGTCCTGAACTGCTCGGAAAGACTTTTGTGCGCCCGGTCGTTCTTAGCAACAACCATGACCCCAGAGGTCTCCTTGTCCAGGCGGTGCACGATCCCAGGACGCATCTCGCCTCCTATCCCCGAAAGGTCCTCACACATATAAACAAGAGCGTTTACGAGCGTGCCGCTCGTCACTCCCGCTCCAGGGTGAACCACCATGCCGGCGGGTTTGTTGACGATGATTATGTCAGGGTCCTCGTGAATAACCTCGACATCGATCTCCTCTCCCTTGATACCGCAGGGCTCAGGAGGCGGAATGTTAACGCTCAGGCTCTCTCCGCCGTTTATTATCCTCGAAGGCTTAAACGTTTTGCGGTCAATAAGTATGTTTCCAAGCTCTATATGCTTTTTTATGCTCGAGCGGCTAAGCTCCGTCAGGAAACCCGAAAGGAACACATCGGCTCTCTGTCCGGCAAATTCCCGGGGGATTTCCGTTATGGTATTTTCTTCTGCAGATTCCATGAATTCCTCTCAGCTGCTCTCCTCAACGATAACGACTTCCGGCGGAACTTCGCCGAAAACATCGCTCGCTCGCCCCTGATTAACTGATATTTCTATATATCCCCCGCTTCCCCCTACAACAACGATTTCACCGGGTTCTACGGAAGAATACGATTCCGAGATTCCCGTGACCTGCCTATCTCCAACTGTTACCACGGCCCGGGCCCTGTCGCTGACAGTCTCAGTCGGTATGCTGGTTATAAGATTCCCGAACTTGTCAGTGTAAACGACGGTTCCGCGGGTCTCGGCCCCGGTTACCGAATATCCGTCGCGGGGAAGGACTTTGGGGTCACGGATTTGTGGCCCGATCTCCGAAAACGAAACCCCGAGCGAGAGATGCGCCGCGACCGGGGAGAATATATCCCTTCCGTGAAAAGTTGAGCTTGTCTCTTTTAAAAAATAGTCGCGGTTTTTTATTTCACGGGCGCTGAAATCTTCACAGCAACGAATGACCGAACTGAAAACGCCGTTATCAGGCCCCACAAAAAAATGACCGTCAGCGAAAAGCGCCATAGGCCTTCTTCTGCTTCCGACTCCCGGGTCTACTACGACCAGATGCACCGTATTTTTCGGAAAATAGCGATATGAGTTACCTATAACAAAAGACGCAGCCCGGATGTCATGAGACTCAATGCAGTGGGTTATGTCGACCGGGTGGACATTTTCATTTACAGAAAGCATAACCCCTTTCATCGCCCCCACGTAATGATCTTTTGACCCGAAATCGGTTGTCAGTGTTATAATGCTTCTCATCCAGACCGCTCCGCGAGTAAGATTATGGAACGGAGACGGGATTATATCAAGTCAGATGGTGAAACTTACCGTTTTGGGTTCAGGCACCTGTGTGCCCCATGAGAAAAGAGGTTCTTCCGGATATCTTCTCGGCACCGATACCGGTTCTGCTCTCTTTGACTGCGGAAACGGCACGGTATGGAAGCTTGAGAAAATAGGGGTCGACTATCTCGAGATCGACAATGTTTTCATAACGCATTTTCACCCCGATCACACTTCCGACCTGATCCCTCTTCTCTTCGCTACCAGGCATCCTTACGGGAAAAAGAGAGAAAAGACGCTTGGAATATGGGGGCCGGATGGGTTTCTGGAATTTGTCGAAAAGCTGCGGGCTCCCTACGGGGAGTGGGTAAGACCCGAGCTCGTGGAAATCCACAAGATAGGAAAAAAGAAACAGAAAATCGGCGGCCTTGAAATAAAGACATTCAAAACCGTTCACACTGAAAACAGTGTCGGATACGTGATACGAACCCTGGGAAAGAAAATCGTCTACACGGGAGACACCGGTTATTTCCCGGGACTTCGCAAGGTGGCCTCCGATGCGGACATATTCGTTACGGAATGCGCGCTTCCGGATTCGGAGAAAATGGCCGTTCACATGACCCCTTCAGACATAGCGGAGATTCTTCGGGAAAGCAGTCCCAAAAAAATCGTCCTCTCGCATCTTTACCCTTCAATGGATGGAAGGGATCTTTCGGAAGAAATAAAAGCGCTTTCGGGAAACAGAGAAACGGAGATAATAGTCGCCGAAGATCTTATGGAGATCGTCGCATAGGGAGATCAATATCTTGTCTAGTCCCTTTTTCCGGCAACGGCACAATTTACTTCCTCTATAAGACTCTCCGCAACCTCAAGGCTGTTTTCCGCCTCGGTAACCGGGCGTCCAACGACCAGATAATCGGCTCCGTATTCGATAGCCATCTTCGGAGTTAATGCTCTTTTGTGATCATTTCGGCTTTTCCCTTCGGGACGTATTCCGGGAGCGATTATTACGAGGCCGCTTCCGAATTCCTGTCTTATCTCCCGTATCGACTCTCCCGAAGCCACGACTCCGTCACAACCAGCTTCAATTGACCTTCGCGTAAAGACCCGCACGTACTCATCAAGCTCCAGATTCTCGTTCATCATAAGCGCCCTCAGATCGTCCTGGTTGAGGCTTGAGAGAAAAGTGAGGGAGAGAATAAGAGGCCGGTTTCTTTCGCCACGGCCTTCCTTCGCGGCAGCCACCGTCGCCTTTCCGCCGTTTATGGTAACGAACTCCACTCCTTCGGGCACCGCCCGAAGCGCGGCCGCGATCGTGCGGTCTATGTCTCCCATCTTAAGATCAAGAAAAACCCTCTTTCCAAGTGCCACAAGCTCCCTTACGAAGCTCATCCCCTCACGCATAAAAAGCTGGTAGCCGACCTTGTAGATGCCGATCCTTTCGCCAAGAAGTTCCACAAGCTCAAGAGCTTTTTCCCTTGAATCGAAGTCAAGCGCTATTATCAGCCTCTCGCAACTCTGCGGCGTGCTTTCTCCATTTTTCTCCGGTGCCATAGCTTTGAAATTCCTTTGTGTTGTGTGCCGCGCCGTTATATCGCTTCGGCGAGAATAAACTGGATAAAGCATACCCGGCAAACGCGCGCCGTTCCTGTGATTACAGCCCGATCTCTCCCATGTTAGCCGGAAAGCCGTTTTGCTTGACCTGCGTCGTCACGGCGTTATCATCTACGGTGACATGCAAGTCGTAGTCGCTAAACCCAGAGGATTCTGCGCCGGAGTGGAAAGGGCGATCGAAATAGTCGAAAGATCCCTTGAGATGTACGGTCCCCCTATCTACGTCCGCCACGCCATAGTTCACAACAAAAGGGTAGTGGATTCCCTGAGGGAAAAAGGCGCCGTTTTCGTCGAGGAACTCGACGAAATCAAAGATCCTGAAGCGAGAGTCATTTTCAGCGCCCACGGCGTAAGTCCCACTGTTATCGACGAAGCCAAAAGACGAGGCTTCCAGATAGTGGACGCCGTCTGTCCGCTCGTAACCAAGGTCCACAACGAAGTGAGGCACTATTCCGAAATGGGATACACGATAATACTCGTAGGCCACAGGGATCACGTAGAAGTCATAGGAACTAAGGGAGAAGCTCCAGACAGCGTCGTGGTTGTGGAATCGGTAAGCGAGGCGCTCTCGGTTAACGTTCCGGATCCGGAAAAAGTAGCCTACGTAACGCAGACGACCCTAAGCGTCGACGACACAAAGGAAATAGTGGCGGCGCTTGAAAGGCGCTTTCCGAAAATCGCAAAGCCTTCCAAGCTTGATATCTGCTACGCCACCCAGAACCGCCAGGATGCCGTAAAGAAACTTGCCGAAATTTCAGACGTCATTTTCATCGTGGGATCGCCCGAGAGCTCGAACTCAAACAGGCTGGTCGAAGTCGCAAAATCATGCGGCGTAAGGGAAGCCTACCTGATTGAAGATACAGAAGGGCTCGGCGGCGTGGAAAAGCTTGAGAAGGACATGACGGTGGGTATAAGTTCCGGCGCATCAACTCCCGAGGTGATAATTGAAGAGCTGCTCGCAAAGCTGAAGGATTTGGGGGCCACCACCTTTGAAGAGTTCAGCTTGAAGGAGGAATCCACGAAATTCCCCTTTCCGCATTCACTTGAGTTCTCAACAAGCTGAATCTACCCAAAATGCAGGGACAAACCTCAAGGTACGTAGCCGACATAGAGATCCCGGAGGGGATAGTGTCAATAGACTGCGAAGTTAGAAGCAGGGATAAAACGGAGGTCCTCTTTATCCTGAACAGCTCGACATGCGAGGGAAACGAGAACCCGCCTGCCGGGGATTTTCGGGGCTCCCTTGAGAGCCGCGGAGAAATCCTCGTGGAAGCCGAAACGGATGATCCCGAAGCCTTTATAAGAAAAACCCTCTCCGCCGCGTACGGACCCCTTGCGGATATAACCTTAACAGATACAGATACCGACTGACGGATTCGGGGACAGAAACGGGTTCCCTAGTTAGCTATCCATCCGCCGTCAACGGAAAGCTCCGCTCCCGTCATATACGCCACGTTTTCGCTGTCGCAGAGGAAAAGCACCGCGTGCGCTATTTCCTCGGGAGTCGCAAAACGTCCCAAGTGCCCGGTTATAGGCTGAAGTCCCTTCAGATATGCATCAAGCTCCGGGGGCGAACTGTCAAGAAAAGCCTCTACCATCGGAGTCAGGGTAGTGCCGGGATTTATGGCGTTTACCCTGATGCCGTTTGCCCCGTACTCAAGGGCCATGCTTCTTGTGAGCTGCGACACCGCCCCTTTTGTGGAATTATATGCAGCCGTACCCGGTATGGCCTTAATTCCCAGTATGGAGGAATTATTGATTATTGTGCCTCCACCCTGCTCGATCATGTGCGGGATCGAGAATTTGGACATCATGAAGGTGCCTCTTACGTTAATGGCAAATACTTGGTCCCAGTCTTCAATAGATGTCTCATGAGTATTTGCGAGAGGAAGTACCCCTGCGTTATTAAACAGTATGTCGATTTTGCCGAAAAGCTTTACGGCGTACTCCACGGCCTCTCTACAGTCCTCTTCCTTCGACACGTCGCTTACGAAATACTCTATTCTGCCGGGAGAATCTTTTGCGAGCTCCGCAGCTTCCACAAGAGTGCTTTCAGTTCTGCCGGTTATAAGAACATCCGCGCCCTCATTTGCAAAAAGAAGCGCCGTGACCTGTCCTATTCCCAGGCTGCCGCCGGTGATTATCGCGGATTTACCCTCAAGTTTCATTTTACCCCTCCTTGGTATGTTATTCATGCGAGCAATAAGCAAGCGCCCGCAACCTCAAAGTTAGTTTAAAACATCAGGGGTAGTTGCGTCAATTCCCAGATGGCTTTTTCACCATCCCTGATACAAGACATGGGAATACAGAAGGCTCGGTCAAAAGAAAGTGGAATTGGTAGCCCCAACGGGATTCGAACCCGTGTTTCAGCCTTGAGAGGGCTGCGTCCTAAACCCCTAGACGATGGGGCCAAACTCACAAGGAAATATCAAGCTATCATAAAAAGAATTCAATTTCAAAAATCACACAGGAGCACCGAAGGACTTGGCTGGGTTTTGTGTGGTTTTTTGCCGGGAATATGCTGTATAATTAATCCCCAGCAAAAAGGCCGTGGGTGAAACTCCTCTTCGGAAAACGGATATGAAAGCACACGCTCTTGAGACAGAACTTCGGAACGGAATAAGCGTTTTCTCAAAAAACACCTACGATGCGGTCCTCTTTGACCTTGACGGAGTAATAACCACAACCGAAAAAATTCACTCGGCCTGCTGGAAAAAAACTTTCGACGAGTTCCTCAGTCTCCGAGCGAACAAGTGGGGGGAGAAATTCGTTCCTTTCAGCGAAACGGGTGACTACCTTGAGTATGTCGACGGCAAACCCCGTTACGAAGGCGTGCGCAGCTTTCTGCTCTCGCGCGCAATAGAACTTCCCGAGGGCAACAGAAACTCCCCGCCGGGTGAACAGTCAGTTTTCGGACTCGGGAACAGAAAAAACCAGCTGTTTATGGAAACCCTTGAAAAAGAGTCGCCTGGAATCTATCGGACATCCGTCGCGCTAGCGCGCCATCTTAAGGAAGCCGGGTTTCGCCTGGCAGTCGTATCTTCGAGCAATAACTGCCGGGCCGTGATGAAGGCCACCGGAATAGAAAACCTTTTCGAAGTCACTGTAGACGGCGTAACGGTGGCCGAAAAAGGTCTTCGGGGAAAACCGGAGCCGGATGCGTTCATAGAAGCCGCCTCAGCACTGGGAGCCGACCCCTCAAGGAGTATCGTTATCGAGGACGCCGCGGCAGGGGTGGCTGCAGGAGCAAGCGGGGGCTTCGGTCTGGTAATCGGCGTCGCAAGAAAGCAGAATGAAAACGAGCTTTTTTCAAACGGAGCGGACATGGTCGTAAGCGATCTGGGAGAGTTCGGGCTTGGTGCGTAGCAGGCGAGGAAAGCAGGAATGATAAAAAGAGAAAGAAGGGGCATATACACCGCACGGCACATATATCCCCCGGACCCGTGGAGAATCACAGAGAAGCAGTTTTATCCCGAACTGATCGGCCTTGGGGAAACTATCTTCTGCACCTCAAACGGCTACATAGGAATGCGGGGCGCCTTCGAAGAGGGAAACCCGAGCTACCAGAATTTCACCATAGTAAACGGCTTGCACGAAACATGGCCCATCATATACGGAGAGGAAGCTTTCGGGTTCACGAAAATGGGACAGACAATAGTGAACGTTCCGGACTCAAAGATAATCAAGCTCTATGTAGACGATGAACCCTTTTACCTGCCAACCGCAACACTTCTTCACTTCGAGCGGTTCCTCGATATGAGAAACGGCGTGGTAGAGAGAAACCTTATATGGGAAATGTTCTCGGGGAAACAGATATCCATAAGGTCGAAAAGGCTGGTTTCCATGGAGCATCGCCATCTGGCCGCCATATCTTATGAAGTAACGGTTCTAAACGACAAGGCCCCCGTAATCATATCTTCGGAAATAATTGATCACGAAAACTACGCTGAAGGGAACGAGGAGAAGCCCGACCGCGGTAATGGAGGAGACCCGAGAAGGGCCAGCAGACTTGAACATCGGGTTCTTGAACCTCGCCTGAACGACGTGCGGGACACGAGCGTGATTCTTTGCCACTCGACCCGAAACAGCAAGATGACTATCACCTCGGGAATCGAGCACACACTTGAAACGAACTGCGATTATGCCTACACGAGCAAAGCGGAAGACAACCGTGGAAAAGTGGTTTTCATGGTTGATGCCCAGAAGGGAGAACCGATAAGTCTCACGAAGTACATGACCTACCACACCACAAGAACCGCCCCTCACACGGACGAAGAACTTCGAGAAAGGGCTAGAAGGAGCCTTAAAAGAGCCAAGAAGTTCGGATTTTCGGACCTGCTTGATGGACAGCGCAAGTACCTCGACAAATTCTGGGAAAGAAGCGACGTGTGCGTGGAGATGGACAGCGATGAGCGGACAGTGTCCTTCCAGCAGGCGATAAGATTCAGCCTTTTCCAGATGTACCAGTCGTCGGCAAGGGTTGAAGGAGCCGGAGTCCCATCCAAGGGTCTTACCGGAGCGGGTTACGACGGCCATTATTTCTGGGACATGGAAATATACTTGATGCCTTTCCTCATCTACACCTCTCCCACCATCGCCGAGAACCTCCTCAAGTTTCGCTACAGCATGCTCGACAAGGCGAGGGAATACGCAAAAAGGCTTAACCAGAAAGGGGCGATGTTTCCCTGGAGAACCATAAACGGGGAGGAAGCGTCCGCCTACTACGCGGCTGGAACCGCGCAGTATCACATAAACGCCGACATAGTCTACGCGCTCAGAAAATACGTTAACGTCACCGGAGATCACGATTTTGTCCCCAAGTACGGAGCGGAGATTCTGATTGAAACGGCAAGGCTCTGGAGCGACCTTGGATTTTATTCGAACTCGGGCAAAGAAAAGTTCGAAATACACGGGGTTACGGGACCAGATGAATACAACACCGTGGTAAACAATAACACTTACACTAACCTCATGGCCCGTGAGAACCTGAGACTCGCAGCAGCCACGGTTGAAAAGCTCGAGGAAACCGAACCCGAACTTTTCAAAAGCCTCGCTCACAAAACCAACCTCCGCATCTCGGAAATCGAAGACTGGAAAAAAGCCGCCGAGAGCATGTACATACCTTATGATGAAAAACTCGGAATACACCCCCAGGACAACTACTTTCTCAATAAGGAAGACTGGGATTTTGAAAACATCCCGGGAGATAAGTATCCCATACTGCTCCACTACCACCCGCTGGTCATTTATCGCCACAAGGTGGTAAAACAGTCGGATCTCGTGCTTGCCATGTTCCTTCTTGGCAAGGAATTCTCGCAGGAAGAAAAAAGGCGGAACTTTGATTACTATGACCCTCTCACGACGGGAGACTCTTCGCTTTCGGCCTGCATACAGGGAATAGCCGCCGCCAAGGTCGGACATATGAGCAAGGCGATGGAATACGCGGAAAACGCGGTTTTCATGGATCTGGGAGACATGGGACGAAACACAGTTGACGGCTGTCACATAGCCTCCATGGGAGGAACGTGGATGATGTTTGTGTTCGGATTCGCCGGGCTCGCCAATGCCGGAGAAAAACCCGAATTCATTCCCAATCTGCCCGAGGAAATGCTGAGACTCAACTTTTCCATCTCAATCTTGGGCAACCTGATAGAGGTGAACCTGAGCCACTCGGAAACCAGATACACGCTTAAAGACGGAGACGGAATAGGACTTTGCCATGCGGGAGTCGATTTCGAAATTTCACCGGAGAGCCCGACATTCGTAGCAAACACCTGAAAAACCGCCGCGGTTTTGTATTAAAACCCGGAATCCGATACAAATGGGCTTTGAATCTGAGAAGAAGGTAGGGCTGGAAGCAGTAACAAAAGCAGCGAGGATCTGCGCGCAAATGCGCGATGAAACTGAGTTCCGCGAAGCGCTTTACAAAACGGATGGTTCCCCGGTCACTCTTGCGGATTTTTTCGTGCAGGCGTTAATAAACGAAAAACTCACAGCCGCTTTTCCTGAAATTCCCATAGTCGCCGAAGAAACCTCGTTTTGTCTCGAGGGCAGTTGCGGAGAAAAACTCAGAAGACATCTTGAGAAATTTCTGCCCGAAAAAAGTCCAGATGAAATATTTCGTGCAATCGACAGGGGAAATCACGGTGGTGGAAACCTCGGTAGATTCTGGACGCTTGACCCGATTGACGGAACAAGAGGACTTCTTGCAAAACGCCAGTACGCAATCGCACTCGCGCTTGTTGAGGACGGAGAAGTAGTTCTCGGAATCCTGGGATGTCCAGAGCTGGGACCGGATACGAGCAACGACGCAGGCGGGGAAAAAGGGTTTGTGTTTTTTGCCGAGAAGGAACAAGGTTCCTACCAACTCGGGCTTTGGGGAAGTCCGCAGACGCGCATTTCGGTATCAGGCGTCGAAAAAGCCTCGGACTCCGTCATGTGCGAATCGGTTGAAGCCCCGGATTCGTCCTATGAATTTTCGGGAAAGATCGCCCGCTTTCTCGATATAAACACAAAACCCGTAAGAATGGACAGCCAGTGCAAATACGCCGTCTTGGCTAGGGGAGATACTTCCATTTACCTTCGCCCCCCTCCGCGAAAAGATTACAAAGAAAACATATGGGATCACGCCGCAGGATACATAATCGTCAGAGAGGCCGGAGGAACCGTTACCGACTCCTCAGGCAAACCACTTGATTTCTCCGTTGGCAAGAAGCTCCTCGAAAACAGAGGAATCTTAGCGACGAACGGCGCCATCCATGAAGCGGTTCTGCAGGCGGTCAGAAAAACCGTTCCTCGATAACATGACCGGAAGAGGATAAAAATTATTCCCCATTCCCGAAGTAACACTAGAGCCAAGAATTTTTTGATAACACAAGGATTATCAGGAGATTCGAATTAAGTCGGAAGTTCTGCGAATCCCAGCCATCTCTATACCCATGAGTACACCGCAATTATTACAACGGAAAGAATGACCCTGTAGACAACAAAAATGGTAAATGATCTTGTCCTCACGTAACCGAGCAGAAACCGGATAGCGAAAAGCGCCGAGATAAAAGAAGTCGCAACCCCGAGAGCGAAAGACCATCGGAATATGTCCGCATACCCAAAATGCCTTATCTCAAAAACTCCGGCCGCAACTATGACAGGTATGGCCAGAAGAAACGAAAACCGCGCGGCTTCTTCTCTTTTGTAATTCCTGAAAAGCCCCCCGGTAATCGTAACCCCCGCTCTTGAAGCTCCAGGCAAAATCGCAAAGGCCTGAGCCACGCCGAAAAAAAGCGCGTCGGTAAGGTTCATTTCAGCAAGGGTTTTACCTCCAGTCGTCTTTCTGTCGGAGATGTAAAGAAGCACCCCGAAACCCAAAAGAAAAACGGCAACCAGAACAGGATCGCGAAGCACGCCCGAGGCGTAGTCCTCAAACAAAAACCCTGCCGCAACAGCAGGCAGGGTGGCGACCACGAGGTAGACTCCGGTTTTTCCATGTTGGCTCCCCTCAAACGAAAAAGACCTCAAACCGCAGAAAAAATCCCGTATGATAAGCACAAGCTCTCCTCTGAAGCAGTAAAGGATCGCGAAGAGACTTCCTATGTGAAGCGCCACTGTGAAAGGCAAACCCTGATCCTGCCAAGAAAAAAGCCACGGAACCAGAAACAGGTGAGCTGTGCTGCTTACGGGGAAAAATTCGGTTATTCCCTGTATTAAGCCGAGAACTATCGATTGCGCTATCTCCAATTTCTAACTCCCCGTAATCCCGTTTTCTAAGACATCTCTAAGATAAAAAGCTGTGTGCGAACCGCTTACTCCGCAGATCTCTTCTGGAGTGCCGCAGGCAACAAGTTCTCCGCCGTCTTCTCCGCCCCCGGGACCGAGATCAATCACGTGATCCGCGCACTTGATGATGTCAAGATTATGCTCTATGACAACCACTGTGTTTCCCAGGTCCACGAGCCTTTGTATTACGGAAACGAGCTTCTGTATATCGTCAAAATGAAGCCCGACCGACGGTTCGTCAAGTATATAGAGAGTTTTTCCGGATGCTTTCTTCCCAAGTTCCCTGGCAAGCTTTATGCGCTGCGCCTCCCCTCCGGAAAGAGTGGTTACCCGTTGCCCGAGCCTTACGTAACCGAGCCCGACATCGTTCAGCACTCTGAGCTTTCCTGAGATTTTAGGTATGTTCTCGAAAAAATCCGCTGCCTCTTTTATGTTCATCTCGAGAACGTCCGAGATGTTCTTTCCCTTGTACCTAATCGCCAGGGTCTCGTCGTTGTACCTCTTTCCTTCGCACACCTCGCACGTGACGTAAACATCGGGAAGAAAATGCATCTCGACCCTGACGGTTCCGCTTCCCCCGCACCCCGCACAGCTTCCCTGGGAAAGATTGAAGCTGAACCTGCCCGGCCCGTATCCCATCACCTTCGACTCTGGAAGCATGGAGAAAATTTTTCTTATCTCAGTGAGTACACCAGTGTAGGTTGCGGGGTTCGATCTCGGGGTTCTGCCTATCGGGCTCTGATCGACCTTGATGACCTTGTCCAGATTTTCGGCGCCGATGATTTCTCCGTGGGGAGCGGCGCGGGTTTTGCTCCGGCTAAGCTTTCTTGACAGGCCATTATGGAGAGTGTCCACAACGAGGGTGCTTTTGCCCGAACCGGAAACTCCCGTGACGCATATAAATGTCCCAAGTGGAAAATCAACGTCAATTTTTCTGAGGTTGTTTCCTAAAGCCCCTCGAATCCCTACCCGGGTCCCGGAGGAGCGTCTTGAGCCGGGCACCGGGATCCTTTTTTTGCCCGAAAGGTATCTTCCGGTAACCGAACCGGCACACCGGGAAATTCTCCCGACGCTTCCGGAACAGACAATCTCACCTCCCAGTTCTCCTGGTCCTGGACCGACGTCAAGCAAGAAGTCAGCGCTCTTTATGGTTTCTTCGTCATGCTCGACAACAATTACGGTGTTTCCCATGTCCCTTATGCTCTTTAACGTCTCAACTAGCTTTTTGTTATCCTTCGGGTGAAGTCCTATGGAAGGTTCGTCAAGCACGTACGTTATTCCCGTAAGTTTCGATCCCACCTGGGTTGCGAGCCTGACTCTCTGAGCCTCTCCGCCTGAAAGAGTCGGCGCCGTGCGGTCAAGACTCACGTAGCCAAGGCCTATGTCCCCGAGAAAACCGAGCCGGGAGGATATCTCCTTTATTACCTCTCCGGCGATTTTTCTCTCCCTCGCGGAAAGTTCAAGCGACCCGAAGTAAGGGATGAGATCGCAAACCGCCATGCCAGCAAGATCCGATATGTTCTTTCCCCTGAAAAGCACGGAGAGGGCAATCTTGTTGAGCCTGGATCCGTCGCACTTTCTGCACGGAACCGTTCTCATGTATTTTGAGAATTTTTCCCGAAGCTCTTCCGAATTGGTCTGCGAGTACCATTCCGTGAGCATGCCGACGATTCCGGGGAAAGTCGCGGTATACTCCCTTCGCCTCCCCCTCCTTGCCTTCCTGAAGCTTATACTCTCCGTCCCCGAGCCGTAGAGTATCTTCTGCCTGTGCAGTGCGGAGAGCTGGGAAAACGGGACGTCGAGCGCGAAACCGTAATGCTCGGAGAGCCCCTCGAGTATCCGGGCAACGTATTTTGAATCCTGAAACGGCTTGATCGCTCCTTCGCGAAGGGACTTCCCGGGATCTTCCACTATTAGTTCGGGGTCGAAGAACGTTTCGAATCCAAGCCCCTGACAGTTCACGCACGCCCCGTAGGGACTGTTAAAGGAAAAAAGCCTGGGAGATATCTCCGGGTAGTTTATCGCGCAGCGGGAACAGGAAAAATGTTCGCTGAAAGTGAGAATCTTCCCGCCTTCGATCTCGCATTTCAAAAGCCCTCCCGACCTTTTAAGAGCAAAAGAGACGGCGTCTGAAAGCCTTTTTTCCGAACTCTCCCCACGCAAAACGATATTGTCCACCAGAAGTTCGATAGTGTGCTTTTTGTTGCGGGAAAGCTCTATGTCGTCTTCAAGATCATAGGTCTCTCCGTCGATTCTAACCCTGACGAAACCTTCCCTCCTCATGTCTTCAAGCTCTTTTCTGTATATCCCTTTTCTTCCCTGAACTACCGGGGAATATACGGATATGGGTTTTCTGCCCGCTTCCTCGCGGATTCTCTCAATCATGCTGGAGGGGGTCTGGGAAGATATCTCCTCGCCGCACTCATAGCAGTGCGGCTCTCCGACCACGGAGAAAAGCACGCGCATGTAGTCGTATATCTCCGTTATGGTCCCGACAGTCGAGCGGGGGTTTCTGTGAAAGGTCTTCTGGTCGACCGAAACGGACGGAGAAAGGCCCTCGACGAAATCGACATCCGGCTTGTCAAGCTTCTCGACAAACTGCCTTGCGTAGGAGGAAAGCGACTCCATGAATCTTCTCTGCGCTTCGGCAAAAAGTATGTCGAAAACCAGAGAAGACTTCCCCGAACCGCTCACTCCCGTGACAACAGTAAAGCTGCGCCTCGGTATTTTGACGTCTATGTTCTTGAGATTGTGCTCCCGAGCACCGATTATGCTAATGAACTTCAAACTGAAGGCTCCCCTGGGGAAATACCAGATAAAATTACCCGATACCGGGGGAACCGTCCGACGTCTGCGCGGCTTCGGAGAGGAACCGGGTGAAAATCAGTTCGGACAGGCGGGTCTGCTCAAGTTCGGGATGCCACTGAAAACCCATGACGCGGCCGTCGGCCGACTCAAACCCCTCCACTATTCCGTCCGGGGCTAAGGCGCTTACCCGAAGGCTCTCTCCGACCTTGTTTATTGCCTGGTGATGGTAGCTTTTTATCTCGAATTCCTTTTCTTCCGCGAAACCGTCGAAAACCGTGTCCGGAAGAACTGTGACACCATGAACCTCGCCCCCTTCGTGACAAAGCGCATCGGGCAGGAGCGTTTTTATGTCCTGATGTATCGAGCCCCCGTGGAAAACATTTATAAACTGCATACCTCCGCATATCCCCAAAACCGGCATGTCTTTTTCAAGGGCAAGGCGAAGGACGCTGAATTCCGTTTCCGTCCTCTCGGGACTCATGGGCTTTATGGCAGGATGCGGGGACTCACCGTAGAATTTTGGATCCATGTCCCTTGAACCCGGTATCAAAAGCCCATTGATTGCGGAAATTATATTGAGCAGGAAATCCGAGCTCGAAGCTTCGGCAACCGTGGGAATCAGAACCGGGGCGCCACCGTAGAACTCGACCGCCTTTGAGTAGGCGGATTCTATAAGGTTTGATTTGTCCTCAAGATCAGTCGTTATGCCGATAAGCGGTCGTGCCTTCATGTGCTCCTTTTCAAAGAGTCTTCTCTTTCGGTTTAAAGGGAAGCGACGCCGACCATGGCTTCAAGCCTTGCGACTCTCTCTTCGGTTGGAGGATGGGTGCTGAAAAGCTTTGCGAAACCTCCCCCGATCATCGGGCTCACTATCATCATGTGCGCCGTGCTCTCAGCCGCCTGCTCGCTTACCTGCAGTGGAACTCTCGAGGCTCCCGCCTGCAGTTTTCTAAGGGCGTCGGCAAGATAGAGCGGATTTCCGCATATCTCGGCCCCGGTCTTGTCCGCTCCGAATTCTCTGGTCCTCGATATAGCCATTCTCACGATCATTGCCGCCATCGGAGCGATAATGGCCATAGCAAGAAGTCCCAGCATCCCTCCGCCTCTTCTGTCACTTCCCCCTCCTCCGAAAATGGCCGCAAACTGCGCCATGTAGGCAAGATAACTGATAGCGCCGGCGATTGTCGCCGCCACGGAACCGATCAGTATGTCTCTGTTTTTTATATGGGCAAGCTCATGAGCAATTACGCCTTTAAGTTCGTTTCTGTTCAAAAGACGCATGATTCCCTGAGTGACCGCAACGGCCGAGTGGTGAGGGTCCCGGCCCGTGGCAAAGGCGTTCGGAGCCTGTTCGGGGATTATGTAGACCCGGGGCATTGGAAGTCCCGCTATCTGGGCAAGTTCCTCGACATCGGAGTAAAGATCAGGCGCGTTGTCCCTTCCGACTTCGCTTGCTTTGTACATCTTGAGAACGATCTTGTCGCTCCACCAGTAGCTCACGAAATTCATAACTCCCGCGAGAATAAGTGCTATCAAAGCACCATTTTTGCCCCCTATCATGCCCCCTACCCAAACCAGAATAGCAGAGAGAAAAGCTAGAAGAAAAAGACTTTTAAGAGTATTCATTTTCTAAAAATGCCTCCGAAATATTTTCCAAACCAAAGAAAACAATAATTTCCTTTTACAGAAAATATAATAATACCGGCGATGGTAAATTCAACGGAAAGTTTGAACCAAGTGCAGATTCTCCTCAATCAAAAGCACCTCTTTTGGAAAAGTTTGATGGAAATATTTTTCTTCCGTTGTAATACGTTCCAGCAAGTTCTGGCAGTTAGGAATTGGCGTTGGAAATCACTCGGGTAATTTAGAAAAATGTCTCTTATAAGTTCATCTTGAAAAAACGTCCTTCAAGCCGACGAAGGATTGATCGGCCAACCTAAATGCCTAAGATCATCATGCTGACTGCTGCTTCACTTTCGTAGCTACTCTTACGAAGTTTTTCTTTAACCGAAGATACAAATTCAAGAATTGGGAAGAAATCATTTCATAAAGTCCTGGCCACGCCGGGTGCGAGGCTGCACTCGCTGCGGCCAGGATGGGCTGTACGACCTTGGTCGTCACGGCGAAAATAGACACTTCATCACATGTCGTGAATCCCGGGGGAAACAGAATAGGCGTGATGACCAATCACCCACCTTGCGAGGAAGGAGTGCCTATAGACGAAATCTGGAAGGAAGGCAGAAACCGGGAGAAAGCCCTTTACAAAAACAGGTCCAGAAAAGTTCTCCAAAATCCACGAGAAAACCATTACGACGGGAGTAGAGACGACCTGATTGAATCCAGTCGTCCGCCTATTTCATACCTTTCAGGTTCAGATCTGAAGCACAGAGGAAGCTTTTGATTTCGGAGAGAAGATATGGCCTGAAAACCGTTCAGCCGGAGCGGTTTGTATGCATTGATGGAGAAACGACCAACCGCTTAAGAAAAATAATCAAAATCGCTTACGACTTGGGCGGCAAGCTCCAAACAGGTTGGGGTGATTACACAGCAGATATTATCGAGTTCGGCGAGAAGGCCCAAATCAAGCTTTTAAGGCTCCCGCACCATCCAGATTCACACTGTTTACACGTAAAGCAAGCGAAGTGAAAACATCTTCTCGCAGGAACAGAAAAAATTCCAAAATTTCCCCGTTTATCCGTCGAGGCTTGGCGGTTATAATTGGCGTTGGAAACTCCTTAAGTGATTAAAAAATGTCTCTCTTAGGTTCAAAAAAATACGTGAAGTGATCGGGGCTGGCCACGCCGGGTGCGAGGCGGCACTCGCCGCAGCCAGATAGGCTGTACGACCTTGGTTCTCACGGCAAACATAGATACAATCGGGCTCATGTCGTGTAACCCTTCAATAGGGGGCGTCGGAAAAGGCCACTTAGTAAAGGAGATAGACGCGCTGGGGGGCGAGATGGGAAAAGCCGCAGACAAGCGGCCATACAGTTCAGAAGATCAACACCCGGAAGGGAGCGGCTGTGCAGGCAACCAGGATACAGGCCGACCGCCAAAGCTCATACATGAAAAAAGCTCTTGAGAGCGAAGCAAATATAGAGATAAAACAGGCCATGGTCGAGGAATTTCTGGTTGACGGTAAAAAAATCGCGGGGGTTAAAACCGCCCTCGGGGAGAAGTTTTTCTCAGATACCGTCGTAGTCACCCCCGGAACATTCCCCGGGGGACTCATACACATAGGGCTTACGCGGATTTCGTCCGGCCGGGCCGGGGAAGCCGCCGCGGGAGCAATATCGAATTCCTTTGCGGACCTGGGTTTTACAACGGGCAGGCTTAAAACCGGAACTCCTCCGCGCTTTGACGGAAGGACCATCGAGTGGGACAAGCTTGAGAGGCAGGACGGAGACGAGAACCCGGTGCCCTTCTCCTTTTCCGCCGGGGAAATCACGACTGAGCAGATGCCTTGCTACATCACCTATACTAACGAGGAAACCCACCGCGTTATAAACGAAAACATCGACAAGTCCCCTCTTTACTCCGGCCTCATAAAGGGAATAGGACCAAGGTACTGCCCCTCGATAGAAGACAAGGTAGTAAAGTTTCCCGATCGGAACCGCCACCAGATATTCCTTGAACCTGAGGGAAGAAACACTTACGAAATCTATCCCAACGGAATTTCAACCAGCCTTCCCATTGAGGTTCAGCACGAGTTCTCAAGAACCATGGAGGGACTTCGCAATGTGGAAATAATGAGACCGGGATACGCGGTTGAATACGACTTTCTCGACCCCACGGAGCTTGGTGCTACGCTTGAATCAAAACTTCTTGAAAACATATTTTTCGCAGGACAGGTAAACGGAACCACGGGCTACGAGGAGGCGGCAAGCCAAGGACTAATAGCGGGAATAAACGCAGCGCTTCGGGTAAAGGGAAAAGATCCTTTCGTGCTCGGACGCTCGGAGGCCTATATAGGAATTCTGATCGATGATCTGGTCACAAAAGGAGTCGATGAGCCCTACAGGATGTTTACCTCAAGGGCAGAGTACAGACTTATACTGAGGGAGGACAATGCTGACTTAAGACTCGGAGAATTTGGACACGCAATAGGGCTTCTCAGCGATGAGCGGATTGAGGAATTCCGCATCAAGAAAACCGCGCTTGAAAACGAACTCGCAAGGCTTGAGAGCGAGAAAGTGTTTCCAAATGAGAAGACAAACAGGATTCTTGAGAATCTCGGCTCCCAGAGAATCAAAAAGCCCCAGAACCTAAAAGAGATACTCAGAAGGCCTGGGTTCACGTATGAGATGCTGGGCTTTATCGACTCCGCAGCGAATCCCGATATCTCCCCGAAACTCGGGGCGCAGATAGAGATGGAAGTAAAATACGAGGGTTACATAAAAAGGCAGAGAGAAGAAGTCGGGAAACTGCAGAAATTCGAGAACATGAAAATCCCGGAGGCGTTTGAGTACAAAAACATCCCGGGACTTTCAAACGAAATTGTTCAGAAACTCTCAAGAGTAAAACCCGAATCGGTAGGGCAGGCAAGCCGGGTTTCAGGTATAACTCCTGCCGCTATATCAGTACTGCTTGTTCATATCAGGAAAACGCGGGGGCTTGAGCAGGAAGCTCAGTTAAAATCAAGTTCCCCGTCGTCGTAAAGGCTGTCGGCCCCGTCCATTTCCTCAAGCTCCTGCTCGTAAAGTTCCATGGTGTCGCAGTCGCTTCCTATGTAGCCCGAGCCTTCGGGATCCTGCATCATCTCTACAAGATCTCTTACTTTCTTATCATTCCTTCTATTAGCCATTTTGTCCCCCCTGAAAAATTTTACATAGATTATAGGAGCAGTTTTCACAAATGCAACAGTCTCGGCAAAAAAAATAGTTGCCGTTGACCGTCTGATGCAATCACGAGAGCATCCCGTTCGTCTTTACTAATGTAAGTACACACTTTAAAGGAGATATTCAACATGAAGAGCATAATAGGAATAATGGGAGTAATGGTTTTGCTGGCTTTCACTTTGCCCGCCTTTGCCGCAGATGACCCGAGTATAAAAGGGGACAAACGCCGCGCGATCCAGACAGCAATGCAGGAGCACATTGATCACAACACGGTGGACGGACATTATGTAGTGTATGACGCAGTCACTGACGACCTGCTCAAGCTGAAACTCACAAAGCTGCATGACGGAATCGTGAAAAAGGTCGACTACTACGTCAGTTGCGCGGATTTCCACGACCGCAACGGCACCTATTTCGACCTTGATTTTCTGGTGATCGAAAAAGACGGCAAGTTTCAAGCCTTACAAGGTATCGTACACAAAGTCGGGAAAGTTAAACGAAAGTATCATTTGGAAAACTAAGTTGACCACAGTAATATAGGGACTTGCAAGCGGTCGGGGATACTCCCTCCCATCCCAGCCCCGGCCGCATTAAGCCCATGCCAGCACCGCCATTACTCAGTGCAGAAGAGCTGTTACAGAGCGGATTCCGGTATGCTTACGCACTCACCCATCATCATCACGATGCTGAGGACTTGGTACAAACGGCTTGGCTGAAGTTGCATCAGAGGTATAGCGACGTGAAGACAAAGGCTCTTTTTTTCACAACTATCCGAAATCTTTACATCGACCAATATCGCAGACGGAAACGCGTCTGGTTTACCACACTCACCAACGAACACGAGCACCTCTTGACTTCCGTGGACACTGACGGGGAGGAAACCAGAGTCGCGATAGACCAGATGCTTTCCAAGCTTCGGGACATCGAGCGAGAAGCACTGTTTCTACACATCGTAGAGGGTTACTCGACTAATGAAATTGCTACACTGACCGGCAGGCCTCGGGGAACTGTCCTGAGTCTCATACATAGGAGTAGGAAAAAACTGGCTGCCCTAGACGCGGCTGACTGAGATCATGAAGAACTTGGAACAACAACTCAATAACTACTATCGAAGCAAGCGCCTTGCTTCGCACAGAATCACGGCAATACAAACCTCCGTCCATGAGATGGGTAAAACCCGCTACCGTGTTTCTTATCTTATTCCAGTGGCCGCATTGATACTGTTGACAATCGGTATTGGGTTATGGCTGCACATAAGTACGGACAGCATCACCCATCAGGTGGTTGCTGAAATCGGACGCAATCACCAGCAACACGGCGCACTGGTGGTGGAATCAGGCCAGTACGGTGTTGTACAAACCGCACTCAGTGAATTGGACTTCTCCATCCGGCCCCGTCGCGACAAACTGGTTCAGGATTTCGTCCTCGTTGGTGGCAAGTACTGTACCATTCAAGGGTTTAAGGCAGCTCAACTGAAATTGAACCACGGCAAAAGCGAGGTTATCCACACCTTATATGTTTTGCCGATGGCAGATGACATAAAAGATGTCGAGCCAGGAGTATATGAAACAAACGGTGTGCAAGTAGAACTGTGGACCGACCATTTACTGCTCTACGGCCTTGCCCGCGGCCAATAATCGAAACTGGGAATCGCGGGAGAATGTCTTGCCCTAACCCGCATCAGGAAATCTGGTTGAAATACAATGCCGTGGGAACTGCCCGTGTAACCGTCACTGCTCAGGGACTTTGCTGAGACTTTTCCCTTCTCGTATAAGCTCAAGCATCTGCACCGGGTCATCCGTCGGAAGACGGCACTCGTAATTTGAGCAGACATATGCCGCGGTTTTCCTGTTAAGAGGCTTATGGCCCTGCGTATAGGGTGCGATTTCCGAAATCTCTGCTTCATTTGCCGCGTCTTTCAATATCACCACCTTGTTCGGCAAATACTCGCTCGAGAGAGCGTCAAGAAACCGGCGGGTCTCAGGGGAATTTCTGTCCCCGGCTATGACTATCTCAAAAGAAGGACCCAGCATGAAATCAAGAGAGCTCATGTGCATTGAAAAAGAAGCCGGGTGTTTTGAAATCTGGGGAGAAAAAGCCTCGGTCATTAGGGTGGACTTCTCTTCAAGCTCGGGGTCGGCGGTCAGCCTCGCTATTTTCAGGATGTTAAGCATCGAAACCGAGTTTCCGGACGGAAGCGCTGCGTCATAAATTTCCTTCTGCCTGGTTATCAAAGCTTCGCCGTCATCAGCCGTGAAGAAAAAGCCCGCAAACTCCTCGTCCCAGAAATGTTCGAACTGATCCCGGCAGAGAGAAACAGCCAAAGCGAGATATTTTTCGTCGAAAGCACTTTCGTAGTATTCAAGAAGCCCCCATATGAAAAAAGCGTAATCATCGACACTTGCCATTATGCCCGCTTCGCCCTCGCGGTAGCGGTGAAGAAGCCTTCCATCGCAAAAAAGGTTCTGCATTATAAATTCTATCGAACCCCGCGCGGCATCAGAATATCTTTTTTCTCCGAAAGCCGCCGCCGCCTTTGAAAACGCTGCTATCGCTATTCCGTTCCAGTCCGTGAGCACCTTATCGTCCTTGTAGGGATGAACTCTTTTTTCCCTGCAGGCAAAAAGCTTCTCCCGAAGACCCTCAAGTTTCCTTTCAAGGGTTTCGACCGGGATACCGTGACGCGCGGCGGTGTCAGCCAGAGGTTCTCCCAGATGAAATATGTTCCTGTCGCTTTGCTCTCCCGTCGCCTCGTCCGTGAAATTTCCGTCGCGGGAGAGATTGTAGACATCCAAGAGAAGCTCTGCGTCCTCCGCTCCCACAAGCTCCTCCACCTCCCCTACGGTCCAAAGATAGAACTTTCCTTCCTCCCCTTCGCTGTCGGCATCTTCAGCTGAGTAAATACCTCCTTCGGGAGAGGTCATGTCCCGAATCAGGTATTCGAGTATTTCCCTCGCTTTTTTCTCGTAAAACGGGTTTTTCGTGATCTGCCACGCTTCTGTGTAAGTGATCGCCAAAAGCGCTTGGTCATAAAGCATCTTCTCGAAATGGGGAACAAGCCATCGCGAATCGGTCGAATACCTGTGAAAACCGAAGCCCACATGGTCGTATATGCCGCCCATTCCCATGGCAAGAAGCGTCCTCTCAACCATTCTCAAGGAAGCTTCTTTCCCGGTGCGCCCGTAATGCCTCATCAGAAACATCAAGTTGTGAGGAGTCGGAAATTTAGGAGCTCTCCCGAAGCCGCCTTCATCGGGATCGAAAGTTGAAAGAAAGTAACTGTAGGCCTGATCGAGAGTTTTTTCATTAAGACGGGAGACCTCAGCTTTCCGCAGTGAATCTCCAAGGCTGCAGACGGCATCGGTTATCTGCCGGGCCGATTCCAGAACCTCTTCCCTTTTATTCTCCCAGAGTTCTTTTATCGCCGGCACAAGCTCCTTCATTCCGATTCTACCGTAACGGTTCTCCTTAGGTATGTAGGTTCCGGCAAAAAAGGGTTCTCCTTCGGGCGTCATGACTATGTTAAGAGGCCAGCCGCAGCCTTTCCTTGAAATCACGTGACAGACGGTCATGTAAATATTGTCAATGTCGGGACGCTCCTCCCTGTCAACCTTGATTGAGACGAAATTCTCGTTCATGAGCCCTGCCACCTCGGCGTCCTCAAAGGATTCGCGCTCCATAACGTGGCACCAGTGACAGGTCGAGTATCCTATGGAAAGAAATACCGGCCTCCCCAGTTCCCGTGCTCTCTCAAACGCCTCCTCTCCCCACGGATACCAGTCAACCGGGTTCTCCGCATGCTGGAGAAGATAGGGGCTCTTTTCGTTTTTAAGTCTGTTTGACACTCAAACCTCCGTTTCGGGGGATGGAAAAATTATATAGTCCGATCAAAAACAAGTTCCATGTAACATAAGGCGTTCCCAGCTTTATGAAACCTGTCGGAGAAACTTCCTCCGATTGGGGAAAATAATAACTTCCTTCTGTTCATATTCTATTTTTAGGCTAACATTCTCACCTAAATGCGTAAACCCGTACAAAAGGCAGGCGTCGTCGCTTACAGGGAAAACAGCCTCGGAGAAATTGAAGTCATTCTAGTGAGTTCGAGAAAGCTTAATAATTCATGGGTTTTTCCCGCTGGAGGAGTCGATTATGGTGAAACTCCAGCTGAGGCGGCGGAGAGGGAATGTCTTGAGGAAAGCGGATACAAGGTGGAAATAGAGCAGCCTCTCGACATAATGGTCATTGAAGGAGGAAAAAGACACGTTCTCTACACTTTTTTCCGAGCCCGGGCCATCGAAGATACGGGAGATTATGAAAGGGACAGAAAAAGAAAATGGTGCGGAATTGACGATCTTCCCGACACGGTCGCTTACTTGTTTCGGGAAGTCGCGGAAAGTTTTCAGAAAAACGTTTTGAGCTCCCAGTCCCGGGGCTGAAGCCTTAATCGGCCAAGCGGCAGTCGCCATTTCATACTCACACCGGAGAGGAACGAATGAAAAGCCAACAGTTCATAAAGAAAACCCAGAGTCACTACGCGCGGGTAGCGGCCATCTACAGGTCTCTGAGAGTCACGGACTCAGAACCCGTACTCTACATAAAGGAGATAATGGGAGACAAGGGGAAAATAAAGGCTGCCGACGTGGGAGCGGGAGCCGGACGCTACGCAAGGCTTTTCTTCGAGCATCTGGGCAAGGAAAAACTGTTTCTCTACTGCTATGACACAAACGAGTTCATGCTTGAGAGCCTTGAGCAGTATCTTGAGGATCACGGCATCAGAAATTACGCGACCAAAATCGCCATGGCGCAGGAACTTCCCATCGGGGACAAGGCCCTTGACGCCGTATTCTGCTTTAACGCCATACATTTTTTCAACGCACCAAAATTCCTGAGGGAAAGCACGAGGGTGCTTCGAGAGGGATCGTTTCTTTTTATTTACACGAGAACCAAGACCCAGAGCATGAAAAGCATATGGGGAAAATACTTTCCGTCGTTTAACCAGAAGGAATCGGACTTCTACAACACACAAAGGCTTGAAGAGGAGATCAGAGCGACAGAGGAGCTTGAGCTTATTGAGACAAAAACATTTATTCTCGCCAGGGAGAATTCCCTGAAGGAGCTGGTCGAGAGGGCGCAGAGCAAGCACTACTCGACTTTCTATCTCTATGAGAGCCAGGAGTTTGAAAGATCCCTTGCGGAGTTCAGGAAAAACATCCGTGAATCCTACGAAGACCCCGACAAAATCAACTGGTCAGATGAGAAAACCATGTACATCGTGCTTAGAAAATAACCCGCGGGACTTCTCGGCTGCGTTTCGGTTAACACCAAGGGAGTTCCGACCAATATTAAAGTCTATTTTATATCAGTTCGGAGTCTTTGTTTTGTGGGACATACCCAGGCTATCGTGGCGGGCGATGGGGGATTCGAACCCCCGACCCCAGGCTCCGGAGGCCTGTGCTCTAATCCACTGAGCTAATCACCCGCTGACAGGTATCCCAAGTTCCTTCATCACAAGCTTCATGTCTTCCCAGACGGGTTTTTTAAAAGACGGATTTCGCAGGAGCGCAGCCGGGTGGTAAGTAATCATAAGCTTTGAGTCTCCGTACTGGTGAAAAGTGCCTCTTAACTGCGCCATCTTGAAGTTCTTAAGCTTGAGCATCAATCCGGTAGCGACGCTTCCGAGGGAAACTATTACCTCGGGATTTATGCTTTCTATCTGTTTTTTAAGAAACGGCTCGCAGCTTGCCACCTCGTCCGGTTGCGGGTTCCTGTTCCCTGGAGGACGGCACTTCACCACGTTGCATATGTACACGTCCTTTCTCTCAAGCTTCATCGCCTGGATTATCCTCGTAAGCAGCTGCCCCGCCCTTCCGACAAAGGGCCTTCCCTGAATATCCTCGTCCCTTCCGGGACCCTCGCCGACAAACACGAGCCTTGCCCTGGGATTCCCCTCGCCGAACACTATGCTCTTTCTGGTCTCGCAGAGACGGCACCTTGTGCAGTCCCCGAGCTCCTCCCTTATCTCGGAAAGCGTCTTAACCGCAGATGAATCCTTGAGCTTCCTGCGATCATTTAAAAGAGCGGTTCCGTTTCTCTCCGTATCCGCTATCTCGATTCCTCCCGCGGCAAACCCAGCCGGCAGCTCCTCTATCCCGATCTCCTTGCAGAACCGAAGATAGTTCTCAAGCGCCTGCGCCGTCTCGTAAAATTCATTGGAACTCATTGCTCGCCGAAAAGGAAGTCTAACACAAAGGCGGTAGGTAGCGAAGGGGTTTGAAAGCAAGGCGGCTTTTAATTAGAATAAAACCGCGTTTGCAAAAACCCAAGACCTAAACCCGGCGAACGCTTTCCCCTCGAAATGGAAAAAGAATACAGACCGCAGGAAATCGAGAAAAAATGGCAGGATTTCTGGGCGGAAAAAGACACCTACAGGGTCTCCGAGGAGACCTCCGGGGAAAAGTACTACGTCCTTGAAATGTTCCCCTACCCCTCGGGGAGAATCCACATGGGGCACGTGAGGAACTATACGATCGGGGATGTCGTCTCGAGATTCAAAAGGGCAAGGGGCTTTAACGTTCTCCACCCAATCGGGTGGGACGCTTTCGGGCTGCCCGCCGAAAACGCGGCGATACAAAACGCCATACATCCTTCGACCTGGACGCGGGCCAACATAGCCCAGATGAAACAGCAGCTCATGCGCCTCGGGTTCAGCTACGACTGGAGCCGGGAAATCGCGACGTGCGATGTTGAATACTACCACTGGGAGCAGTGGCTTTTCACCAGACTTCACCGCGAGGGGCTGGCGTACAGAAAAACTTCCGTTGTTAACTGGGATCCGGTTGACCAGACAGTGCTCGCAAATGAGCAGGTGATTGACGGAAAGGGATGGCGCTCAGGGGCGGTTGTCGAAAAAAAGGAAATACCGCAGTGGTTCCTGAGGGTAAGCGATTACTCAGAAGAGCTGCTGAACGAGCTTGAAAAGATGAAGGGATGGCCCGACGCGGTTAAAACCATGCAGAGAAACTGGATAGGGAGATCCGAGGGAGTCGAGGCCGAATTCTGCGTGAACGGGGAAAAAAGTGTTTTGAAAATATTCACCACGCGCCCGGACACGATCATGGGGGTAACCTACATGGCCCTGGCCCCCGAGCACCCGCTGGTAGCCGAGACGGCGAAGAAAAACCCGGAAGTAGAGGATTTTCTCGTCCGGTGTCGCAGCGCTCCTGTCTCCGAAGCTGAGATTGAAACCATGGAAAAAAGCGGGATTCCTCTGGGAATAGACGCCATCCACCCCATAAGCGGGGAGAAAATACCTGTATGGACCGCGAACTTCGTCCTCATGAGCTACGGAACGGGTGCGGTAATGAGCGTTCCCGCGCACGACCAGAGGGATTGGGAGTTCGCGAAAAAATACGGTCTCAAGATAAAACAGGTGATTTTCCCAGATGACGGAAGCGTCTTCGACATAGAAAAAGAAGCATTTACGGAAAAGGGAATTCTCGGGGATTCCGGGTGGCTCTCGGGGCTCACCTCGCAGGAAGCCTTCGGGGAAATAGCCGAGTTTCTCCAGAAAAACTCAGCCGGCGGAACCAAGATCAACTACCGGCTTCGGGACTGGGGAATCTCAAGGCAGCGCTACTGGGGGGCGCCGATACCCATAATTTACTGCGAGCAGTGCGGAGAGATTCCGGTTCCGGACTCCGATCTTCCGGTGGAACTCCCCCTTGAGATAGATATTGACGGAGAGCGAATCCCGGCTCTCTCCAAGATCGAAAGCTTCATCGCAACAAGCTGTCCCGACTGCGGGAAACCTGCGAAGCGGGAAACCGACACAATGGATACATTTGTTGAGTCCTCCTGGTATTTTCTGAGATACGCCTCTCCCGATTTTAAAGGCGGCATGTTCGAGCCCGAAAAAACCTCTTACTGGCTTCCTGTGGATCAGTACATAGGCGGAATAGAGCATGCCATACTTCACCTGCTTTACTCGAGATTTTTCACGAAGGTGCTCAGGGATATCGACGTTTTCCAACTCGACGAACCCTTTGAAAACCTTCTCACCCAAGGAATGGTGGTAAAAGACGGGGCGAAAATGTCAAAGTCTCTCGGAAACACCGTGGATCCCGACGACATGATAGTTCGCTACGGGGCTGACACCGTAAGGATGTTCATGCTCTTCGCCGCCCCTGTGGAAAAAGATCTTGAGTGGAGCGAACAGGGAGTAAACGGAATGTTCAGGTTCCTCGGCAGGGTCTGGCGTTTCGCAACCGGGTTTTTCGCCGATCGGGAAAACGAAAAACAGGCCCAGAAACTGCCGGCGGAGGAAAAATCGGCTGCTCTCGCCGCCACGACCAACCGGACGATAAAAAAAGTCACAGAAGACATAGAAAGCTTCAAGTTCAACACAGCGATTTCGGCAATAATGGAACTTTTCAATGAACTCAGCACGCTCTGGAAAGAAAAAAGCGTGGGAAGAGAGCACGCCCGCGCGTCGCTGCTTGCGATAACGAGGCTTATCTACCCTATGGCCCCCCATTTCGCGGAGGAACTCTGGGAACTCTCAGGAGAAAACGCAAGCCTGGTTGACAGGAAGTGGATAAAGTGGGACGAGAACGCTTTTGAGAGTGCGGAAATAACCATACCCGTAAGGGTTAACTCAAGGGTAAGAAACCAGATCTCCTTAAGCGCGGACGCGGACGAGGAAACCGCCAGAGAAGCCGCTCTTTCCGACAGCCGGGTAAAGGAGTACATAGCGGGGCGGGAGATAAAAAACTTCGTCTACGTGCCGAAAAGACTCGTTGACATAAGAGTCTGACAAGGAGAAAAAGAACGTGAAGGAAGAATCGGCCTATCTGGGGAAAAAAGTAAAGGCGATAGAGGTTTCTCCCGAGAAGCCGATCTCGAGGCTCCTCGATGAGATGGCGGAGACGGGATTTCAGGGTAAAAGTCTGGGCAGGGTGGCCGACATTTTCTGCAAAATGGTGGAAGCTGAGAATCTCACCATCTTTTTCGGCTACGCGGGCTCACTTTCCACAACCGGGCAGTGGAAAATAATAAACTGGCTAATCGAAAACAGATACATAGATGTTCTGATCCCCACGGGCGCGAACATCTCCGAGGACATAGTGGAAGCGATGGGTTTTTCGTACTGGCAGGGAACTCCGAATGAAGACGACGCAAAACTTTTTTCCGAGGGAATAAACCGCTACTACGATGTTTACGGAACCGAACCCGACTATCTCGAGATGACTGAACTTCTGGCTGAATTCATAATGACCCTTGATAAATCCAGAACCTATTCCTCAAGAGAGTTTCTCAAAAAATGCGGACACTGGCTCGACAAAAAGAACATAAACAGCATAGTAGCCACGGCCGCGAGAAACGAAGTCCCGGTCTTCTGCCCCGCCATAGCGGACAGTCCTTACGGAGACGCGGCGCTCATAGCTGAAAGCAAGGGACATCATCTCACGATCGACGCCATACAGGACTACGTGGAGTTTATGGCAATGGGAGAGAGAGTGGTTGACACGGGAGTGGTTTACATAGGCGGTGGAGTGCCGAAAGACTTTATCCAGCTTTTCGCCGTCACGGGCGACCTTCTTTACGAGGATAGAAAGATTCCGGGAAGAAAAACCGGACTTAACCGCAAGGGAACCGGGGAACAGGAAACTTACTATCCTCATAAATACGCGATCCAGATCACGACCGATTCTCCCCAGTGGGGGGGACTCTCGGGATGCACGTTCGAAGAGGCTGTTTCTTGGGGAAAGGAAAACCCCGAAGGCAGCCTGGTCCAGTGTTACTGCGATGCCACCATAGCTCTTCCCATCGTTTCTCATGCCCTTTCGGAAAAAACAAACATAAAACGGAAGGGAACCGTTTTCAAATTCAGCGATTAAATCCCGGTTTTTATCCGAACCGTCCCGGGATGGGAACGTTAGCACTAGAATTTTCTAAATTCCCAAAATTTCTTCTTCAAAAAGACTCCATGACTATGATATACTCTGGGAAAGTAGGTTTTGGGGAAAGGGGCTTTTACGAAGCGATTTTCATCAACTGTGTAGGAACTTCTTGTGCGCAGCAAGTTTTTCGCTTTTGTCCGCAATGGTTTTTAAAGTCATCAGGAAGTACTTCACAGTAGAAAAAAATGTGATAGATTCTTGACTAAATAAACAGATTTGCAAGGAGGGAGATTATGAGTCGTTTTATCAAGAACATTTTTATGATTTGTCTGCTGTCTGCGTCCCCTTGGGTGCTGTCGCTGCCAGCATCCGCCGGAGATGCTGCACCGGAGGAAGAAGCAGCGCCTGTGGAAGAAGCAGCGCCTGCGGAAACCATGGTAGAGAAGGTGAAAGATACCGACGTTTCAATATACGGGAGGTTCTGGCCGAAACTCACGTATACAGACAACGGAGGGTCTTCAACAGACCTTACCGACGCGCTTTCACGGGTCGGCTTGAAAGCCAACACCCAGATAACCGATACGCTCTCGGCGGTATTGCACGGCGAGTGGGATGTCGACATTGATGCCAACGGTGATTTCGGCGATGCGCGCTTGGCTTACGTGGGTATTAAAAGCTCGGATCTTGGTTTTATAGCTATAGGTAAACAGTGGGATCCGTATTATAACCTGATCGCTGAAGTAACCGATATCCACTACCACAGAGCAAGCCCATTTGGATACGACAACGAAGGTCCTTTCCGGAACAACAACTTGCTCAGATACACACACAGCATCGGGCTACTAACCTTAGACTCCGGCATACAGCTAAACGGTTCGCCGGAAAACAACGCGGGCGAGAGCCACAACTTCTTCCGTCAGAATTCCGACGTAAGCAGTGATTCCGACCATGTCGATGCGGCCTCTGTCGGCGTTAGCATGCGCGTGGAAGATTATTATCTCGGCATAGCCTACCTGCGGCAGAACAGGGACGGTGCTGGCCTAGAAAGGAACTTCCTCGGCATTGGCGCCAGCGTTAAGTGTAACTTTATCGAGGGTCTCTACCTCGCCGCTACCTATCAGTACATAATAGACAATTATGACAACGGTGACGAGATGAACCCTTACACTCTTGACGTGGGAGCTTCCCTCGCCATGGGTAGCGGAATGACGGCGATCGGAGGATTCTTTCTTTATGATGATGATGTAAGCGGAGCCGACTCCGGAGAGAAGCTTGGCGGCGCAGTCACGCTGGTCAAGGAAGTACATCCGAGTACGGACGTGTTTGTTGAATGGGTGATAACGGATCCAGAATATGGAGACACCACCAATACCCTAAGTCTGGGCTTCCGCTATGATTTTGACGTCGCAATTTTTTAGTCGATTGTAGACTTAAAGATAAGACCGCGGCAGCAGTTTTGCCGTGATCAATATTCCCGGGGACATATTTAGAGCTTTGTTCATCTAATATGTCCCCGTTTTTTTCTTCTGGCCGACCGACTTTCTAAATCCCTAATTGCAATCATTCAAGGCGTTGCGGTTAGGCAATTAAGCGTAAATCCAATCAAAAAAATTCCTTGAAAATCCAAGTGGAGGAAACACGCGGCAGATGAGCGAAAAATCTATAGGAGTAGATTATTCCGAGCTTCACCAGATCGACAGCCCTGCAAACAGGCTCATAAGAGAATCCATCTGGGGAATAGCAGATGACATAGGACAGCAGTCGTTCATTACTCCCCGTTACCTTGACCAACTGATCCCCAGACTCGGCATAGAGAAAACAACGCATGTGCTCGATGTGGGAAGCGGAGCGGGCGGTCCCGCAGTATACATAGCCGACAGAGCCGGATGCAGGGTATCCGGAATAGAGATTAATGAAGTGGGAGTCAAAGTATCAAGAAAACTCGCGAAAAACTCCGGGCTTGAGGAACAAACGGAATTTCACCTGGGCGACGCGATGGAAATGCCGTTTGCTGAAAACACTTTTGATCTGGCAATAAGTCTTAACGTGATGAACGTGTTTGAAGACAAGACGGAACTTTTCAAGGAAGTTCTCAGGGTACTTAAGCCTTCTGGAACGTGGGCGTTTCTAAGCGGCACCTTCGAGATATCCGGCGACGAGGAGACAAAGCAGAAGATGGCGAGGGGATATCTTATCCCACAATATTACGATTCGCTTGAAAGTTACAGGAAGAAGCTTGAATCGGCCGGATTTCGTATCGAGGAAATAACTGAGTACGTGGCGGATTTCCGGGTTCAGGTTAAAAATTGGGGAGACGCTTACAAAAAGCATTCCGCCGTGATTGCCGAAGAGCAGGGAGAGGAAAACACCCGTTATCACATTGAGTATTTCGATACGTATCTGAAACTGGTTGACGAGGGGAGAGCCTCAAATCATCTCGTCATATGCTCAAAGCCCGAATAAGGTCAAGCTAGGGTCGCTTTATTAATTGCTGATCGCAATCCGGTTCTTCTGACTCTTCTAACGGTTTCCCCGCACAGTCACTCAGCCGGGTGACCTTTAAGAATGGAACAAAAATCCCTCGAAGCCTCCTCCGGGTCGCCTGATCCGAAAACGCTCGTTATGACCGCTACACCATCCGCCCCGGCAGCAAGCACCTGCGCCGCATTATGGGGGAATATCCCCCCTATAGCAAATATCGGAATCCCCGTGATAGCGGTTTTCGCCTCGACCAGAGTTTCAAAAGGAGTGGGGGTTCTGTCGGGTTTCGTCGGAGTGGCCCAAGGTGTGCCGAAAACAACGTAATCGGCACCCATCCTCTCAGCGTGTATACCTCTTGGAAGAGAACCGTAACAGGAAACGCCTATGATGGCCCCGTTACCCAGCTTCTTCCTCGTGGGTATTATGTTCGGGTCGTCCTCGCCCAGATGCACTCCGTCGGCCTTTATTTCCATCATGAGTTCCGGGGAATCGTTTATTATAAGCGGTACGCCGTATCTCTTCGTAATACCGAGAAGTTCCCTGCCCAAGGCGACAACTTCCGAGCGCGGGGAAGTTTTGTCTCTTAACTGAACGATGTCGGCTCCCCCCGCCAATGATCTCTCAACTGTTTCGCAGAAAGAATGGCGGGGAATCAGTCCTTCGTCAGTAATCACGTAAAGTCCCCTAAGTTCAAAACCCATGGCATACCACAAACAGAATGAAACGTGTTGCCGACCCTTTTGGAGAAACGGCTACATGCATCTTTTGAGGAACCTTCTGGCGTTTGCTATCTCTTTTCTCACGTTCGAGGTTGAAGTGCCGCCTAAAGAGTTCCTGCTCTCAACGGAACCCGAGAACGTTATCACCTGAAAAATGTCCTCGTCGATTTTTTTGGAAAACCTGCGAAATTCGGAGAGCTTAAGATCTGAAAGCTCTTTTCCGCCTCGTTCTGCGTAAGAAACTATCTTTCCCACGGTTTCATGGGCCGAACGGAACGGAACACCCCTGCGGGTCAGGTAGTCCGCCACGTCAGTCGCGGTGACAAAACCTCCCCGAAGCGCTTTTTTCATGTTTTCTTCCTTGAATTCAAGCGTCCTCAGCATTTCGATATTAACCCCAAGGCAAAGCTTTACAGTGTCAACCGTATCGAAAAGAGGTTCCTTGTCCTCCTGCATGTCCCTGTTGTAGGAAAGCGGAAGTCCTTTCATCAGGGTCAGAAGCGCGCTCAGGTTCCCGTACACCCTGGCGGTTTTTCCCCGGGTGAGTTCCGACATGTCGGGATTCTTTTTCTGGGGCATTATGCTTGAACCCGTGGTGAACCCGTCCCCGAGGTCAACGAAGTCAAATTCCCTTGCGCTCCACAAGACAAGTTCCTCGGAGAGCCTGCTCAGGTGCATCATCAGAATCGAGCAGCAGAATACGAACTCCGCACAGAAATCACGGTCACTCACCGCGTCAATGCTGTTTCTGGAAACCGACTTGAAACCCAGATCTTCAGCGGTCATCTTCCTGTTTATCGGAAACGATGTTCCCGCCCCGGCGCAGGTTCCAAGAGGGCTCACATCCACCCTGGAAAGACAGTTAATAAACCTCTCGCGGTCGCGCTTTAGCATCTCGTAGTAAGCCAGAAGATGGTGGGATAAAAGCACGGGCTGGGCACGCTGCATGTGGGTGTAGAGGGGAAGGATCACTCCCAAGTTCTTTGCGGAAAGCTCGACGAACTGCTCCGCCAAGGCACACACAAGAGAGATTATCTCTTCTGTCTCTTTTCTCAGGTAAAGCCTGGTGTCCGTGAGAACCTGGTCGTTTCTGCTCCTGGCGGTGTGCACCATGGCGCCCGAAGAGCCCGTTTTTTCGATAAGCCTTTTTTCTATATTGAGATGGATATCCTCGCAGCTCTCGCTGAAGGCAAATTCGCCGCGGTCTATTTCCTTTTCGATCTCCCGCAAGCCCTTGGTTATCCGGGCCGCGTCCTTGCGGGAAATAATCCCGGTTTCGCGAAGCATCTTCACGTGGGCGAGACTTCCCCTTATGTCTTCTTTGTAAAGACGCCTGTCGAAACTTACCGACTCCGAGAACTTCTCGGCGATATTGTGTGTCTGGGAAGCAAAGCGGCCTCCCCACGCTTTTTTGGCCAATTCAGTCTCCCGCCCCTGCGCCGGTCGACGCAGCTCGCACCGAATCAAGAAAGATCTTGCGTGTGGGATAGGCAAACTCTATTCCTTCTTCGGAAAACCTTTTGAATATCTTCAGGTTAATTCTCTGTTGTATATCCATATAATCATCAAACAAAGGACTAAGAACAAAGTAGACTATGTCGTAGTTAAGGGAAAAATCACCGTAATTGCTGAAATGCGCTCTGACAAAATCCGTTTTCTCTTCGGACTCTATTATATCTTTTATTAGCCCGGGGATTTTCTCAAGATTATCGTAGGACGTTTCGTAAGTGACACCTAAGGAAAAATCAATCCTGCGGGAGTCCATCCTCTTGTAGTTTTTTATGCGGCTTTGAAGCAGGTCGTTATTTGACAAAACAAGCTGCTCGCCGGAAAGACTCCTGAGGCGCGTGGTCTTAAGCCCTATGTGCTCGACATCCCCCCTTATATTGTCTACCACTATGAAATCCCCGACCTCAAAAGGCTTGTCGAAAATAATGGAAAGCGAGGCTATCACATCACCCAAAACGTTCTGGAGCGCAAGCGCTACGGCTATACCACCGACGCCAAGTCCCGCGATTATCGTGGTAGGGTCAAAGCCCAGGTTGTCAATCGTGAGAATTACGAGAATTATCCAGAGAACCACTTTTACGAAAAAACCGAGACTTCTTAAGTGCGTTACGGTGGCACCGACGCCAGTGTCGATATTAGCGAGTTTCTTCGAAATGTAATAATCAATGAAGCCGCTCCCCCACAAACCAACCTGAACAAGAAGGCAGATAGTTATTACGCTTTTTCGTAATTCCCTTATCTGTTGTGTGAGGTCAAGGAAGAAAGTCGCCACGTAGACCGAGAAAATGATGATCAGCACTATGCTGGTTTTCTCTATAAGGGCCGAAACAAGATCGTCAAGATCGGTTTCTGTCTTCTCGGCAAAATTGGCAAAAGACCTTACAAGCCTTTTCAGGATAAAGTTAAGGGCAATTGCTAAAACGATCGCCGCTCCGAGGGCCCAGAGCCATGTTTCGACGGGATTGCCCAAGTAAGCGCGACTGAGTATTTCCTCAATATTCAATCTAATATTCTCCGCAGTGAAAAAATACGACCGCCCATATGTACGGCCATCATATAGATACCCGCTCGCTTGACCTTAAACAACAAAGGAAAGCAGGGGAAAAATCAGAAGGAACTTCCGGGTTCTTTCAGAAACTCGGTTTCTTCCAAGGTGGATTCTCTTCCCAAAGCTGCGTTTCTGTGGGGATATCTTCCGAATCTTTTTATTATGTCGAAGTGCCGCCCCGCAAAATCCTTGGAACAAGCCAGAGCCTCCCTGATTTGGGGATATGAAGCGTACTCATTTTCAAGAGCGGAGTACTTCTCAACGCTCAGACTCTGGATCTCCAGATTCTCCGAGTGCATAAGCGGCAGGTAGAAAAATGTCCTGTGCACTGGGTGAAGATCCCGATCAAATCCTTTCTCAATGCCCTCAAGGCACGTGCGGAGGGCCAGCGAGTCCTTTGAAAACGCTACCGGGGTGTCGCGATAGATGTTCCTTGGAAACTGATCGACAACTAATATAAACGCCACGGTGCCCAAAGGGGTTTCGAGCCATTGGGAAAGCCTCCCTTCTTCGGCAAGCAGGACATATTCTTCAAACCTCTGCCTTACGAGATCATCGAACTCATCCGACTTCATCCACCAGGTCGTCTGCTTCTCTTTGTCCGCCAGTTCACCTTCGCGCAGGTCGCCGAACCAGAAACCCAGCACCTCGGAAATTGCTTCAGGTCCGTCCGTAGCTGAAACTTCCTTTCCCATGGTTCAAAATTATACCACGCAAAAGCGGTATCCTGCGGAAACTATTCTAAAGTGCAAGGAGGTCAAAGCAGCAGAGGGGCTTGAGCTTGTTGAGACAAAAACATTTATTCTCGCCAGGGAAAATTCCCTGAAGGAGCTGGCCGAGATGAGAAAACCATGTGCACCGTGCTTAGAAAATAGCCCGCAAGACTGCTCGCTGCGGAGAAATTAACAGTACAGAAGTTATCAAGAAACTTTCACGACCAAGGTTAATCATCTGATCTCATTGAGAATTTATACCGAGCAGCTTTTCTTCCTGGAAACTGGATTAATTTATTCTTAACAAAAATAAAATAATTTCTTGACAGTACGCAATATATTGTGTTTAAATAGATTTCACGCACAAGATAAAGAGTTGCTGATATACTTTTTATAATGTGCCTAAACGGAAGGAACCTAGGAACAGGATAAAAGGAGGAATGGATGCCCGGAGATAAAAACCCCGCCGAAGTAGCAGCAAACGGAGTTTCAGAGCACGAGACAGTAGCTGTCGAGGAACAGGAAACGCATACACAGGAAGTTTCCTCGGAACATATAAAACCTCCAAGCGACACAATAGAAATTCCTGCGGAAACCATCGACTCTTTTGGCGGAGACAAGCTCAGGGCACGCGTTTTCTACGAGAAATACGCTCTTCGCAACGCGAAAGGAGAAATAACAGAGAAAACTCCGGAGCAGATGTGGCGAAGGGTGGCCAAGGAAATAGCATCTCCCGAAGAAAAAAAGGAACTGAGAAAGCAGTGGGAGGAGAACTTCTACTGGCTCCTCTCCGATTTTAAGTTCATCCCCGGCGGCAGAATCCTCTTCGGCGCCGGTCAGAAAAGAAGGGCAACCCTCCTTAACTGCTACTACATGCCGATAAAGGAAGACTCCATAGAAGGAATATTCGAGTGGTGCAAGGAGGCCGCCAGAACCTACTCTTTCGGTGGAGGGGTCGGAACCGACATATCCATCCTGAGACCGAAAGGATCGCCTGTAAACAATTCGGCCATATACTCAACGGGGGCGGTATCGTTCATGGACCTTCTGTCCACCACGACCGGGACCATAGGGCAGGCAGGAAGAAGAGGAGCCCTTATGATAACCATCAAGGTCAACCACCCCGACATAATGGAATTCCTCGACATAAAAAACGACGATGCAAGATCAAAGGTCCAGTTTGCCAATATCTCGGTGAAAGTGGATGACGAATTTATGGAGGCCGTGGAAAAAGACACTGATTACGAGCTCAGCTTCTCAAACGAGAAAGCCGAGATAAAAAGAACCGTGCGGGCCCGTAAGATATGGGAAAAGCTGGTTAAATCAGCGTGGTCCTCGGCCGAGCCCGGACTTATCTTCTGGGACACGGTCAAAAGATACTCCCCTACCGAATACGCCAATATGGAAGTAAACGGCGTGAACCCGTGCAGCGAGCAGGCGCTTGAGGACTACGGCAACTGCTGCCTAGGAAACGTGAACCTTTCCATGTTCGTGAAAAACGCTTTCGAGGAAGACGCCTCAATAGAATGGGAAGAGCTTGAGAAGGCTTTTCGCTACAGCGTCAGGTTCCTTGATGACATACTGGATTACAACATGGAAAAACATCCCCTGAGCTTCCAGACAAAAGCGTCTTTGAGATCAAGAAGAATAGGTGTCGGGTTCACTGGTTTGGGAGACATGCTCGCTAAGCTCAACATAAAATACGATACGGAAGAAGGCATAAAATTCACCGACGAGCTTTTCGAGCACGTAAAAAACGTAGTTTACGAAGCCAGCTCAGACCTTGCGAAAGAGAAAGGAACCTTCCCCGTGTTTGACCTGGAAACCCATATCGCGAATCCGTTCGTAGAAAGCATGCGCGATAACGTGATGAGCAAGATAAAGAAACAGGGCCTTAGAAACGCGTGCATACTCACGGTTCCGCCGGTCGGAAGTGGTTCGGTTCTCGCTGGAACCACAAGCGGCGTTGAGCCCATGTTCGCCCTGTCCTACCTCAGGCGCTCAGAATCCCTGTCGGAAGAAGAATTCAAGGTCTACCACCCTCTGGTGTCTGAGTACATGGAGAAATTCGGACTGGACGATGAGGCGGACCTTCCGGACACATTCGTCACGTCTCATGAGATAAAACCGGAACAGCGGGTCCGCATGCAGGCCGCTATTCAAAAGCACATAGACTCATGCATATCAAGCACCGTTAATCTCCCCAAGGACATAAGCCTTGAGGAGGTCGAGAAAATATATTTCCTCTCCTGGAAACTCGGCTGCAAAGGGGTAACCGTGTACAGGGAAGGCTCCAGGGAAGGAATACTGATAACGGAAGAACAAGCTAAAGACAAAACAAACTCTCCACCCCGGGATGAAGGGATGTCAACCACCCACTCCAACCTCACACCATCCCCTCATCCCCCTCAAAAAGAAGCGGTGAGACCTGTCACCAGACCACGTGTTCTGGAAGGTTTTACCGAGGCGATAAAAACTGGGTACGGGAATCTCTACGTGACTGTCAACAGTTACGAAGGCAAGCCGTTTGAAGTTTTCGTCCAGATTGGGAAATCTGGATTTACCACAATGGCCGATGCCGAGGCAACTGGAAGGCTGATATCTCTGTCTCTGAGGTCCGGGGTTGATGTCAGAGATGTCGTGGAACAGCTGGAGGCCATTGGAGGTTCCTCACCAGTTTTTTCAGGGGGAAGGGTTATAATGTCCGTCCCCGACGCCATAGCGAAGGTGCTGAGAAGTCACTTCGTAGAAAAGGGGAAAGCGGGCGACGAAGCCAATCCCGTCGCGGAGGCAAACGGCGACACCCAGAAAGTTTCAACGGATCTTATGCTTGAGCAATGCCCGGACTGCGGAAGCAAGGCTCTCGCCTTTGAATCCGGCTGTGTTACCTGCAGGGGATGCGGATTCTCAAAGTGCAGCTAGATCTTCGGAGAAACGCAGAGAAATCTAAATAAGGAAATCATTCTCCTGCTCTGGCACGTGCTATCCTGAGCTTTTTATCAAGTTCCTCTCGTTCCGAAGCTTCTGCGTCCTGAAGCTCGTCAAGTTCCTTTTGAAGAATCTCAGCGTCTTTTCTGGCGGCTGCGACGTCAACCTCTTCGGGATTCTCCGACTGGTCGGTAAGAATACTGATGGTATCGTCCTTTACGTCCGCAAGACCGCCATGGATTATGAGAGTGCTCTCTCCCGACTCCTCGGTTTTAAACCTGAGTCTTCCCGGGAAAAGCACGGAAAGAAAAGGCACGTGACCCGGCAAGATGCCGAATTCCCCCATCTGGCCGGGGGCTACCAGTTCCTCGACCTCGCCGTCAAACACGAGCTTTTCCGGGGTTATGATCTTGAGTCGCAGTTTTTCAGCCAATTTTCAGATCTCCCGTCAGGAGGCGATTGCCGTCGCCTTCTCGCGCACTTCGTCAAGATTGCCCACCATGTAGAAAGCCTGCTCGGGAACATCATCCATGCTGCCCGAGATAATCTCGCCGAAAGCTTCTATGGTCTGGTTGATGGGGACGTATTTTCCTGGGGTGCCCGTGAACTGCTCGGCCACGTGGAAAGGCTGTGAGAGATACCTCTGGACCTTTCTGGCGCGGGCAACTGTGAGCTTATCCTCTTCTGAGAGCTCGTCCATGCCGAGAATCGCGATTATCTCCTGGAGCTGCTTGTAGCGCTGGAGAACTTCCTGAACCTCTCTTGCAATCCTGTAGTGTTCGTCTCCGACTATTCTCGGATCAAGAATGTTCGAGGTCGAGTCAAGCGGGTCAACAGCAGGATATATTCCAAGTTCGGTCAACTGCCTCGAGAGAACGATGGTTCCGTCAAGGTGCGCGAAGGTAGTCGCGGGAGCAGGGTCAGTAAGGTCATCCGCAGGAACATAAATTGCCTGCACGGAGGTAATCGAGCCTTTCACAGTCGAAGTGATTCTCTCCTGAAGTTCCCCGAGGTCGGTCGAGAGAGTCGGCTGATAACCAACAGCGGAAGGCGTCCTTCCAAGAAGGGCCGACACCTCGGAACCCGCCTGGGTGAAACGGAAAATGTTGTCGATGAAAAGAAGCACGTCCTGACCTTGGGTGTCACGGAAATACTCGGCGAGCGTGAGCGCCGTAAGGGCAACCCTGGCTCTCGCTCCCGGAGGCTCGTTCATCTGTCCGAATATGAGTCCCGTGTTTCCAAGAACCCCGGATTCCTTCATCTCCCAGTAAAGGTCGTTTCCTTCCCTTGTTCTTTCTCCCACTCCGCCGAAAACCGAGTAGCCGCCGTATTCCTTGGCTATGTTGTGGATGAGTTCCATCAGCAAAACGGTCTTGCCTACTCCGGCTCCGCCGAAAAGACCGATTTTCCCGCCCTTAAGAAAAGGAGCCAGAAGATCGATAACCTTTATGCCCGTCTCGAAAAGCTCCATTTTAGTGCTTTGCTCGACGAACTCGGGTGCGGGACGGTGAATGGGCCAGCGCTCCTCAGTCTCTACGGGACCGGCTTCATCTATCGGTTCTCCGACCACGTTAAGCAGTCTCCCGAGAGCTTCCTTGCCGACCGGGATCGTTATTCCATCACCGGTGTTAAGGGCGTCCTGCCCCCTTTTAAGCCCCTCGGTCGAGTCCATGGCTATGCATCTTACGCGGCCTCCGCCGAGCTGCTGGGCAACTTCCAGAACCAAGTTCCACTCGGTTTCCCCAAGGGCCGGATTTGTTACCTTAAGAGCCGTGAACACGGTGGGAAGAGCTCCCTCCGAGAATTCAACATCCACCACGGGACCGGTTACCTGAATTATTTTCCCGATTTCCGGGTCGGCGCCATTTGTCGCTTCGGCTCCTTGGCCGCCTGCCGTAAACGCTGATTCAATACTCATCTTTACTCATTGCCTCCTTTCCTTTGAGCTTCCGTACCGTTAACGATATCCATAAGCTCCGTTGTAATGATTGCCTGCCTGGTCTTGTTAAAAAGCAGGGTAAGTTTCGCTATTACCTCGTCCGCGTTGCTGGTTGCGTTTTCCATTGCGGTCATGCGCGCCGCGTGCTCGCTGGTGAGCGACTCGTTCATGGCGCGCTCGATTCTCACCTGAACATATTTTGGAAGAATCGAGCCTATTATCCGTTCCTTCTCCGGCTCGAATATGTAATCTGAAGAACTCTCCTGCGCACCACCGTCGTCGGTTTCCTGCACAGAGAGCGGAAGAAGTCTCTCAAAAGTCATCCTCTGGGAAATGGCGGAAACAAAATAGTTGTACGCAAGCACTACCTCGTCGCTCTCCCCGACTCTGAACTCCTCTGTGAGCGCCGCGGCCAGTTCCTCCGAGAACTTCCGGGAGTTCTTTTCATTGACTCCCGTGTAGTATTTCCCCGTGCCAATCCCATTTTTCGAGAAATAATCCCGTCCCCGCCTTCCGACGAAACTCAGTTTTATGTTCCCGAAAGCCTCCCTCTGCTCCTCTACGTAGCGCTGCATATTCCTTATGAGGGCGCTGTTGAAACTCCCGCAGAGTCCCCTGTCGGAAGTAAAGAACAGAACGTGCAGGTTCGTTTTTTCCTCCGGGACCCGAAGAAGGGGATGATCTTCCGATTCTGAAAGCGCCGCCACGTTTAAAACCACGTCGCGGTACGCATCAGAATAAGGCCTGTAAGCCATAAGCGCCGCCTGGGCCTTTTGCAGGCGCACAGCGGCTATGAGCTTCATGGCGCCCATTATCCGCCGCGTGCTTCTCACGCTTTTTATCTTTGTCGTTATCTGTTTAAGGCTTGGCATTATTCTTTCCCGCTAGCGCGTCAGGCAAGTTCGCCCAGCTGATTTTTAAGCTCGTCAAGCGCTGCCCAGAGCTTGTCCTTAAGCTCGTCTGAAACAACTTTTTTCTCTTTTATTTCCGCAAGATACTCCGGATGCTTCGACTCCAGGAAAGAAGAAAGCTCCCTCTCGTATTTTCTCACCGCAGAGACCGGATAGTCGTCAGCATAGCCGTTTGTAACTGCGAATATGATCAGTATCTGCTTTTCAACCGCTTGGGGTTCGTACTGATCCTGCTTAAGGGCTTCAACGAGCCTGCTTCCCCGGGCAAGCTGGTTCTGGGTCACTCTGTCAAGGTCGGAAGCGAACTGCGCGAACGCCTCGACTTCCCTGTACTGGGCAAGTTCAAGCCTCAGGGTTCCGGCGACATTTTTCATTGCCTTTATCTGAGCACTTCCTCCCACTCTTGAAACCGAAAGACCGACATTAATGGCAGGACGTACACCCGAGTAGAAAAGATCGCTCTCAAGATATATCTGCCCGTCGGTAATGGAAATCACGTTCGTGGGAATGTAGGCGGATACGTCACCGGCCTGGGTTTCGATTATCGGAAGCGCCGTAAGGGAACCGCCTCCGTCCTCGTCTCTCATCTTGGCGGCACGCTCAAGGAGCCTCGAGTGAAGATAGAAAACATCTCCGGGGTAAGCCTCGCGTCCCGGCGGTCTCTTGAGAAGAAGCGAGAGCTGGCGGTAGGACCATGCGTGTTTCGTCAGATCATCGTATATTATGAGCGCGTGGCGGCCGGTGTCTCTGAAGTACTCTCCCATGGCACAGCCCGAAAAAGGAGCAAGAAACTGAAAAGGAGCGGGGGTGCTTGCCGTGGCGGAAACTATGGTCGTGTATCTCATGGCGTCGTGTTCCTTGAGCTTGTCGACTACCTGAGCCACGGTTGACTGTTTCTGCCCTACGGCAACGTATATGCAGTGAACATCCTCTTCTCTCTGGTTTATTATCGTATCGATCGCGATGGCGGTCTTTCCAACCTGACGGTCTCCCAGGATAAGTTCTCTCTGGCCTCTTCCTATCGGTATCATGGAATCAACGGCCTTGAGTCCCGTCTGAAGGGGTTCGTTTACCGACTGGCGGTAAATAACTCCGGGGGCTTTAACCTCGATCTGCCTTGTTTCCGCGGCGGCTATTTCTCCTAGACCGTCAATCGGTCTTCCGAGAGCATCAACCACCCTTCCGCCGAGAGCGTCTCCGACAGGCACCTCGGCGATGCGTCCCGTTCGCTTTACCATTCCCCCTTCGCTCAGGTGGGAATCCTCTCCGAAAAGAGCGACGCCGACATTATCTTCTTCAAGGTTAAGAACAAGTCCGGTGATTCCGCCGTCAAACTCGACAAGCTCTCCGGCTACCGCCTGGTCAAGACCGTAAACCCTGGCGATACCGTCGCCGACGGAAATAACCGTTCCGACTTCTTCGGTATCAACTTTCCGCTCATAGCCCTTTATCCTGTTTCTCAGAATCTCGCCTATACTCTCTGCTCTTAGTTCCTGCATTGCTAGCTCCTTTGGAATTATTCGGGTCAGGATGGAGAAAGAACACCTCTTATTCTCTCAAGCTGCGTCCTGACGCTGTTATCGTAAACCTTGTCACCCACCTGCGCCTTTATTCCGCCTATCATGGAAGGATCGACCTTAAGCGACACCTCAACCGTCTTCCCGGTCGCCGCACGAAGTGCCGCACTGAGTCTATCGACGTCGTTTTGGCTAAGGTCTTTGGCCGAGGTAATTTCGGCCGTCACTTTCCCAACCGCTTCGTCAAGTCTCGCGAGCACGGCTTCCCTTGAACCAAGAAGCGCTGCCACCTTCTCCATCTCCAAAACCAGCAGAAAAAATCTTCTCGTAATCTCAAGAGAAGACGCCGCCTCGAGGAAATCCCCCAGGACCGCCTTTTTCTCCTCCATCGAAAACACCGTGCTCAGAAGAACATCTCGAAGCTCGCCCGAACCGGAGACCCGCTCGAAAAAACTCTCCATATCGGCTTTCACGCCCGAAAGTTCGCTTTCATCCGACGCGGAATCCACAAGGGCCGAGACAAGATCTCTCAGTGTCGCAACTGTTGCCATTTTCCTTCCTCAATCATTTTTACAAAATCGTCGACCGAATCGGTCGTAAAATCCGTGTCCACCCGCTCCTTTATCATCTTTTCGGCAAGCGCAAGCGCCGAGTCGACCACTTCGGACTGTATCTCGGAGACCGCCTTAGTGGTCTCAAGACGAATTGTGTCCTCAACTTCTTTTTTTATCATTTCGGAGCTTTTCTCCGCCGCGGAGACAAGCTCGTCCCTTTCATTCTCGCCCTGTCTTCTTATATTCTCCTGAAGAGCCGCTACCTCCGAGGCAACCGCATCAAGCTTCGCCGAGTATTCCTCAAGCGTCATTTTCGCCTGCTCGGCCGCCGCCGCGGCACGGTCCACCTCCGAGCGGAGTCTCTCCTTCCTGTTTTTCAGAAAAGACAGAAAAGGCTTTCTGATAAGGTATATGAGAAGGGCTATAAGAAGACCCAGGTTAATGGCGTACTTTATTACAAACGCCCAGTTAAAATGGCTATCCAATCTGTGGTTCCCCCGGAAAAGTAAAATCCGCAGCCGGCATCAGCGCTACGCCCCCTTCCTCAAGACACGATCACTTATCTCCGCTGCAAGCGACTCTATCTCACCCTGCAGGTCCGCTCTTATCTTCGCGACCTCGCTCTCAAGAGTCCCTCTTGCGCCCTCAAGTTCCGCCTGGGCAACCTCTCTCGCTGAAAGAAGTATCCTTGAAGATTCGTTCTGTCCCTGCTGGCGAAGTTCGTTTCTCGTCTCAGTAGCCTGGGTCCTCGCCTCGGCGATTTTTTCGTTGTACTCGGAGATGGTGCTTTCGGCCTTGCGGGTCATCTCCTCGGCTTCCCTGAGCGTGCCCGCAGTAAGTTCCTCCCTTCTGTCCCAGACTCCGAGAAGCGGGCGGAACACCAGCCTGTTCAGCAGAAAAAGCCCTACCAGAAAAATAACAAGCTGAATTACAAGCGTTCTATCGACGCTCAGCATGTTCTCAGCGGCATTTGCTGAGGGAACAACCGTCAGGGCGAACACCGCAACATATAAAAATGTCCTAAGACCGAGGAATCTCATGGTTAACCTGGCTTCAAGATTATTTGCTAGACCGTGTTTTCGGCCAGCTTACGCTCCTTGCTTTCGCTTTCAAACATCCATTTTAAAAGCGGGGGCACTATAAAGGTTGTCAGTATTACCATAGCCGTGACGGCGGAGAAAAGATCGGTTTTGAAAACGCCGTGCACAAGGCCGACCTTCGCGAAAATAAGCCCAACCTCACCTCTTGGGATCATTCCGACGCCAATTATACTTTTTCTTACGCCTTTTTCATAGACCACGTAACCGCTCACGTACTTCCCGACAACAGCCACCACGAAAAGAATTAAAGCGATTGATATTACCATAATATTTTCAGATACAAAGGGGTTAAATACAGAAACATCAACGGCGGCTCCTACCATCACGAAAAATATCGGAGCGAAAAAGTGCGAAACGGGCTTTATTCCATTTTCAATAGTCTTGAACTGATCCGTTTCGCGAAGAACCAGACCGGCCGCAAAAGCCCCCACTATGGGAGCGAGAGAAAAAAGATTTGAGCAGTAGGAATAGACGAAGCAAAAGGCTATTGCCATGATCCAGACGAGATTGTTTCTATCGATCCGGGCAAAAAACCCGAAAATCCTGGGAGCGACAATCCTGCCGAGGACTATGGAAACGGCAAGAAAACCGAAAGCTTTCGCGGTTATAAAGGCCACAGAACCCAGGGTGATCCCTTCTGCCCCCACGCCGCCTGATTCAACAGAACTCACTATGCCGCTTACGACTCCGAGAATTATAAGCCCGAGCACGTCGTCTATTATGGCGGCGGTAAGAACTATCCTTGCCTCTTTTGTCTGAAGCCGATCAAGATCCGAAAGAACCCTGGCCGTGATTCCGACGCTTGTGGCGGTGAGGGTTGCTCCCGTCACTATGGCTACTAGGCCGACCATATTGGCTTCAAGGCTGAGTAGGGAGAACTCCTGGAAATAAATTATGCTGAAATACCCCAGCAAAAAAGGCAGAACTACCCCGACTATGGCCACGAGCGCCGAGACCGGACCCACTTTTACCAGGTCTACTAACCTGGTCTCAAGACCTATTTCGAAAAGAAGAAGGATAACCCCTATTTCAGCCAGCAGGTGAAATACGTCGTATCCGACCATGCCTTCCGCAGAAGGAATAAGCGCCAAGACGCCTGCGCTCAGAACTACCCCGGCGAGAAGCTCCCCGAGAACCGAAGGCTGTCCGATTTTTTCTGCGAGCCGGCCGAAGACCTTGGCGAAAACAAGGATTATCAGAAGATAAAGAATGAAATTTTCTACTGATAAATACTCAACGTATTCCATTGTTTCATCTTGGGGAAATTCGAGGGTTATGTCGTCAGATTAGAAAGCAGTTTAGTATCATAAAATGAGGGTGCTGTCAAAAAAACACTGAATTGCTCAGAGAATCCGGGGGATTCATATAGCTGCCGAAACGTGATGGAGATTCGGTGATCACGCGTAAGCTCACGATCACCAACCCGGCCCGTTCCGACCTCCTCAATATTCATACATATACGGTGAACCGCTACGGGCGCGATGCGGCGGAGGTCCACTATACTCTTCTCAAGCAGGCCATCCGTGATGTAAGAGAAGATCCATATCGCCTAGGTAGCAAAAGCCGCCCTGAGATCAGCAAAAATATCCGCAGCTACCACACGATGCTGAGTTGTACCAGGGCTGGAGGAACGGTAAAAAAATCTCGTCATTTCATCCTTTATTTCCTGCCAACCGAAAATGAAGTAGTTATAAGCAGAATACTTCATGATTCCAGAGATATCGTGCGGCATATCCCCGAAGAACATCTCGAGTAATCGCAGAAAGATATTCACTAAGGAACTAGGCGGAAAACAGCTGAAGCACGCTTCAGCAAGCTACATCCTCCCCGCCGCCTTAACCGACACATTAGCTTTGAGGTAAAAGAACTTTGCATTTTCCGAATTTACCGACATATTTCCCCGTGTATGAAATCATTTAGAAAAACGAAAATAATCTGCACCGTCGGCCCCTCCACAAGTTCGTACGAAATGCTGATGAAAATGTACGAGGCGGGCATGAACGCCGTGCGCCTCAATATGTCGCACGGTACTCACAAAAGCCACCTCGAAGTAATCAAAACGGTGAGGTCGATCAACGAGAAAATCAAAGATTCAATCGCCCTGATACTCGATACGCAGGGACCGGAAATCAGAACCGGGGTTCTGCAAAGCGACCTGCATATAAGCCAGGGAGATGTAATTACGGTGTCCGTAAGACCCGATGACGTTGAGGAATCTTCAATTCACATCAATTACGAGGATATTATCAACGAAGTTCAGATAGGAGAGAAAATAACCGTGGACAATGGTCTCATAAATCTGGAAGTGCTTGACAAGGACCACGGAACCATGAAATGCAGGGTAATTGACGGCGGAACCATGAAGAGCAAACGCCACGTCAATCTGCCCGGGGTAAAAGTCAATCTTCCATCGATAACGGACAAGGACAAGGCGGACATAGAGTTCGGAGTCAGAAATGAAGTCGATTACATAGCTCTTTCCTTCGTCAGAGAGGCGCAGGACGTTTTGGAACTCAGAGAACTGTTAGGAACCGATGGGGAAGAAATAAGAATCATCTCTAAAATCGAGGATCAGGAAGGAGTGCGAAACGTTGAGGAAATCGTCGAAGCATCGGACGCGGTTATGGTCGCGAGGGGCGATCTCGGCATCGAGATAAGCATCGAGGAATTGCCGGACGTACAGAGAGTGATAGTCGGCAAATGCCAGGAGAAAGGCAAAAGAGTCATAGTCGCCACTCATCTTCTTGAATCAATGATCGACAACCCGATTCCTACCCGGGCGGAAGTAACAGACGTCTCAAATGCGGTCTACGAAGAAGTCGACGCGCTTATGCTCTCGGGTGAGACAACAACCGGGAAACATCCCGTAAGGTCAATAGAGCATCTCGACAAGATAGCCTTAAAGGCGGAAAGCCTCAGGAGTCTGCAGATGGGCAAGCTTCTTGTTAAGCAGAATCTCAAGCAGCATATAGCGGCTTCGGCAGTTGAACTCGCCGAATCGATTGATGCCAAATGCCTGGTTGTAATAACGAAAAAAGGATTAATGGCACAATTGACAACAAACTGCAGACCGGCCAAGACACCTATTCATGCGGTAACTTTCGACAACAGGATAAAACGCCTGCTCTGTTTGAACAGGGCCGTAACCGCGCACCTCATGAAAGAATCCGAAGATCCCGAACAGAGGACCGAAGAAGCCTTCGCGCTCCTGAAACAGAAACGGATATTAAACCCGGGTGACCGTGTTGTGCTGGTATCCGACGTCATCACGACCGCTGGTATAGACTCAATCCAACTACGAGAAATAAACTAACAAGGAAACTCCCGCTGTTTGGGAAGTCTTTCTTTCCGCACATCCTAGCAATCCACGTCCCTAAGCACTTTTTCTATCTCGTAGCCCGCAGCAATAGTAGCAACCCTGGAGACAAGATCAAATGCCGGGGAAATCCCGTTCGCAAAGGAATCATCACACGGAAGAAACTCCATCCCCTTTGAGTTAAGGTTCTCAAGCTCGCCCCGAAGGGGGTTAACCCTGTAGAACATCCCCGCTACCTGGGACTGAACAAGATAGACAACCGGCTCGCCGACAAGACCATCCCCCACGCGAAGCGAGGTCGGCACACCCTCCTGTATCACCACGTCCCGAACCGGCACTCCTCCCTTCGAAACCCGCATCCTCTTTCTGTCGCGCGAATTCATCTCCACTATGCTTCGCGGATCGCTGACACTCGAAACCGCCATACCGTAGGTACCTGAATTGCTTTTAACAAAAAGCGACGGCTCGTGGTCTATTTCTCTTCTCGAATACTCGCTTCCGACCTTTGAGAGGATTTCTACGGCTCTTTGGGAAACCCGTTCCCTGTCCTCGGGAAAATCAAAATCCACCCCGGTTTCCAAAACGGTTTCAACCGACATTACCCAAGGGTCCACTTCCAGTATATCGGCAAGCTCACCGCAGAGACGGTTATAAAACTCGAAATGCACGTCCTTCTTTCTCGCGTGCCATCCTATTTCGACAGGCGGCAGAACAGGCTGGCGTAAATTGTGCAGGGTTTTCGGGCATTTCTCCGAAAAATCGTTGTTTATCATTATGATATCGGGCACGAACCCGTCTATCATCGCCGAGCCTTCCCGTTGAAAAACCCGCCTCGCCTCGATTACCTGACCGCTTGCCGAAGTGAACGAGACTGTCTCCCTTCGAAATTCCTCGTTCGCGATACCGACGCACACCTCATAGCCCTCATCCTCCAAAACGGACTTTATTACCCAGACATTCTCCCAGTAGTAGGCGTTTTTGGTATTGAGCTCGGGTACCAAAAGGATTTTTTCGGCACTCGGGTACTCGGAAAAAAGATATTCCCTGAAGAGCTTTCCCGCGTTTTTCCTGAATCTCGCGGAAAGATTGTTAAAGCCTGCGGGGAAAACATTGGTGTCTATAGGGGCAATTTTATGCTCGGAGAAACGCAGGTCGACGGAACTGTAAAGCGGTACCATCACCTTTTCGCAATGGGACTCCACCCAGCGGGAGATCTCCTCCCGCTTGCCGGCGATATTTTTTTCAAGCTGCTCTATAAGCATCATGCAAAATCAGGCCCTCACGACAAAAGTTCCGCACATGCGGTCGCTGAGAGTCTTGCGTTGCGGGTCAAGTGTCGAAAGCGCAAAACCCGCAAAAACGGTGGCCACAGAAAAAATCCAGCCGACCCATCTGAGCAGATTCGTCTGAAACCCGGCAGGAGAGCCATCCCGCATCACCACACGGATCCCCGCAGCCGAGTTTCCAAGAGTCGTTCCACTCCAGGAAGGGAGGAAAATGAAATAGGTGGTCGCTAGCACGTAAGCACAAAGACATATCCACCCCCATATGGAAACAAATTCTCCAAAGCCCGGGAAAAAAGTTTCTCCGATGAGATTCGCCCCTGACAAAAGCGCGGCACAGGCAACGCAAAGAGTAAACAGAAGATCAACGGAAAATGCGAAAAATCTCTCCCCGAAGGTCGCGGGAACCATTCCGAGGGGCAGGGGCGGCGGACTCTGTTTTTGTATTTCCTCTTCTTGTTCCCGCTGCTCTCCCTGTTCCATGACTTCTTCGCCCAGACCTCTTTCAAAGGCAAGAAAATCCTCAAGTTCACCATCGGGCAACTCTTCGCCGCGAGGACCGCCCACAGGGGTGAGTTCAAACATCGCCCCGACTGTCTTGACCCCGGCCAGAACATCGTCGGCAACTGGCTGGACGCTCCTGTCAATAACCACCTCCGTGCTCAGCTCGTCTTCATAGAGATATTTGAAAACAGGTACGGGAGACAGGGCTGCCCCGCATTTCTTGCATTCATCAAGATAATCGAAGCTCGTGTATCCGCACTCAGGACATTTCATGGTCGGAACCCCGCCGAAGCTACATCCCGGAATTTCCGGACTTCAGGGAAAGCCGGTAATCCACGGCGTTTCTAAGCGCTTTCATGTTGGCTCCTCCCGAGATTACGAAGCCGTCAACCACGAATGTCGGAGTGCCGCTTACCCCGATCGATCTGCCCTCATTCATGTCCGAAGTGATTCTCCGCTTGGTTTCCTCGGATTTAACGCACCGATCGTATTTTTTCATGTCAATCCCGAGCTTGCGCGCCATCTCCGCAAAGGTTTCTCTGGCGTCGGCAACCTTTATTTCACCCTGCTTTTCGAAAATTTCATCGTGGATCTTCCAGAATTTCTCGTTCGCCTGGTCATACACGCAAAGAGAGGCGATTGAAGCTTCTTCGGCCCATTTATGAAACGAAAGGGGGAACTGCTTGTAAAAGAGCCTGACTTTGCCCTGGTAGTCCTTGAGAAAGTCTGCGACCTCGTTTGCGGCCCTAGCGCAGTAGCCGCATTGAAAATCCGAGTACTCAACCACGGTTATCTGGGCATTGGGATTTCCTTTTGAAGGGACATTCTCAAGAGAGATCTTCCGGGCGGTCTCGGCTGCGGGATCTTCGTCGAGACTCTCAAGTCTGCCGACCAGTATTGTTTTGCCGTCGCCTGAAACCAGAATCGGAACCTGTCCGCCTTCTGAGGCGAGAGACCCTTGCCTGATTCCCGGAACACCCGTTTCCTTCATCTCATCCACGTTTGCGATGGACACGTTGCCCATTATCAGGAATTTCCCGTCACCACTCACAAGAAACGGGAAGCTCCGGCTTTTGCCGTCAGGAAATCCGACTTCGTATCTCCCCTCCTTGAATCCCTTCATTTCAGAACCCTTCCCCTTAACCGCCTTTACGGTAAAGCCAGCTGGAAGATAAACCCCGTAGCGGCTTTTGAAGTAATGCTCAAGTTTCCCGGGGTCAGCGCTATCGAGCGCAAAGAGGCTCGCGGGGGAAAGAAAAACCGCCGCCAAGATCGCCAAAACAACTGTCGCAAAAACAGATTCTCTCGCCTTTCGGGCGAATACTTTTTTTCTCATCTTGTGGAAGCTCCTTGTAAGTTATGACTCGCCGAAAACGGTGGCGAAGATATGGTCTATGTTTTTCAGATCTTCTTCAAGTCCAAAACACGAATCGACCTCTTCATCCGAAAGAATACCCGTTATCTGCCGGTCGGTTTTCAGGATTTCCCGGAAATCCTTTTTCTCCTCCCAGCACTTCATGGCGTTTCGCTGCACCAGCAAGTAGGCCTCCTCCCTTGAAAGACCCTTTCTTACAAGCTCAAGCAGAATCTTCTGGGAAAAAACCAGTCCCCGGGTAATCCAGATATTGCTCTCAAGCTTATCGGGATAGACCCGCAGACCTTCGATCAAGCCGCAGAGCCTCTCAAGCATGAAATCAACAAGTATTGTTCCATCGGGACCTATGACCCTCTCGACGGAGGAGTGGCTTATGTCCCTTTCGTGCCAGAGGGCTATGTTTTCAAGGGCTGCGATAGAGTGGGATCTTACTATCCTTGAGAGTCCGCAGAGGTTTTCCGAAAGCACGGGGTTTCTCTTGTGCGGCATGGCGGAAGATCCCTTCTGTCCCTCGGTAAAGGGCTCTTCCATCTCCGCCACCTCGGTTCTCTGGTAATGTCTTATCTCGGTAGCGATTTTCTCCACCGAAGCCGCTATGAGAGAAAGGCAGAGAAAATACTGCGCGTAAATGTCTCTTTGTATCACCTGCGTCGATATCCCCGCGGGGCGGAGCCCAAGCAGTTCGCACGCGTAACGCTCAACTTCTGGAGTTATATTGGCGTAGGTACCGACGGCACCTGACATCATCCCCACACTCACGGCGTCCCGCGCGGCATTCATCCTCTCAAGGTTCCTTCTCATCTCGTCATACCAAAGCGCAAACACCAGGCCCAGAGTTCTGGGTTCGGCGTGTATGCCGTGGGAGCGCCCGATCATCGCAGTATCCTTGTAGTCAAACGCCTTTTCGCGGAGAATCCCGAGGAGCTTCTGAAGACCCCCGACTATCAGTCCGCCCGCCTCGCGAAGCTGTATCGAAAAAGCCGTATCAAGAACATCCGAAGAGGTCATTCCGAGATGAATGAATCTCGAATCGTCTCCTACGTGCTCGGAAACGCAAGTGAGAAAAGCCAGAACATCGTGCTTAAGTTCGGTTTCAAGCTCGGCAATTCTTTCTACGCTGAAGGCGGCTTTTTCCTTTATAGTGGAGAGAGAGTCGGCAGGAATCTCCCCGTAATGCGCCCACGCTTCGCACACGGCAAATTCCACTTCAAGCCAGATGCGGTAGCGGTTCTCATCCGACCATATCCGCGACATTTCCTCCCTTGAGTACCTTGAGATCAAATCGTTATTACCTCCCCGGCCGCACTTCGCGGAGCTATCGCTAAGGCAACGTGGCCTTCAGCACCTCTTCGGCGCAGAACTTCAAGCGAGCATCCAAGCGCCATCTCGGGAGTATTGTTCCTCGCGCTTAGATGCGCCAGCAGAACGTATTTCAACCCGTCGTGCAGAACATCACCCAGAAGGGATGCTGACTGATCATTCGACAGGTGCCCGTGCCCCCCGCTTATTCTCTGCTTGAGGTACGCAGGGTAGGAACCCGAGAAGAGCATTTCTCTGTCATGATTCGACTCGAGAATGAGCGCATCGCAGTTCTTAAGGCTCTCCCTCACCAGTGCCGTGGGTTTCCCTATGTCGGTCACTATACCTACTTTGACGAGACCATCGGTTACGGTGAAACCGACCGGGTCGATCGCGTCATGCGCCACCGAGAAGGGAGTAAAGGTAAGGTCGTTTATACGAAACGGCTCTTCTGAGTCAAATTCCCTCAGATTCTCTATCCCGCCATTGGATAAATGTGAAGTCTTTGCGCCGCTTCCGTTACTGCGTCCGTTTCTTTTTCCTTCCCAGAAACCAACGGTTTCCCCCGACACGTAAACGGGTACCGCGGACATTCTCCCGACGGCTCTTGAGTGATCCTCGTGCTCGTGGGAAAGCACCACAGCGTCAAGATCGGTCACGGCTATACCCATATCCCCGAGACTCCGCGAGATTCTTCGGAAGCTAATCCCCGCATCAATCAGTATTTTCGAGTATCTCGACTCAAGATAAAGCGAGTTGCCAGAACTGCCGCTGGCAAGAGTGCAGAATTTCATCATGTTTCGTCCACGCGAAAACCGGCTGTGTGGAAAGCCAAAACCGGTTCATTTCGCCCGGAATGCAGTAATTATAACTGACCAGTAAAAATCGGGGATAAAAAACCACTAGTCGAAAGTACTGCCCCGCAATAAAATGGAAATTCAACAACACACAAAAATTTGTTAAAAACACAGCCGTCATATATTCTATAGTCTGCTCCCTCGGAAGGGCCGGATTATTAATGAGACTCTCTATCACACTTTCCATAGCGTTTGCACTTGCGGCGTTTGCCCTCGGCCCCGACTACCTTTCACTTCCCCGCTCAGTTCTTACGGCCGTCGGCTGCGGAATATTCGCTTTTGTGGTTCTTGCGGGTTTCCGGATGCTTTTCAGGAAAATCTCGCTCCGCCAGGCATTGGGAATCTCAGTCGGAATGGTCACGGCAACTTTCATATATCTCGCGGTGCTCACCCTTCTCAACAGCTTTCCGCTGGCCGGGCCCCTTCTTCCTCAGGTAAAAGCGGGAGTCTTTCTGCTTCTTGTCTGCATAGGTGCGGTAATAGGTTTTGACAAAACCTCCCTTGCCACGGCAGCGTCCGACTCGTTTTTCAGGCAGCCGGAGGCACTCGCCCCGAAAATACTCGATACGAGCGTCATAATAGACGGGCGCATCGCCGATATCGCCGAAACGGGATTTCTCCAGGGGGAACTCATAATACCCAAGTTCATCATACAGGAACTTCAGTACATAGCGGATTCCCCGGACCCCGCGAGAAAAACGCGCGGCAGAAGGGGGCTTGACATCATAAACAGGATGCAGAATGAGATCCCTTCAATAAGCGTCAGCATCACTGATCATGATTTCGAACACATAAAAGACGCCGACATAAAACTCATTGAACTCTCGAAGAGAATGAACGGAATACTGATTACCAACGACTACAACCTGAAGAAGATCGCCGACCTCGAAAAAATCACCGTGCTCAATATAAACAACCTGAACCACGCCCTTAGGCCCGTTGTGGAACAAGGGCAGACAATAAGAATAAGCCTCGTAAAACCCGGGAAGGAACAGCATCAGGCGGTCGGTTATCTCGATGACGGAACCATGGTGGTAACGGACAACGCCTCGAGACAAATAGGAAAAGACGTGGACGTCTCGGTGAGGAGCATGGTTCAGACGCCGACCGGAAGGATAGTTTTCGCTAAACTTAAAAAAGAGGGCTGATCCCCGTGAGCATCCCCAAAGTCTCAGCCGTAGTGGCCGCCGCCGGTCTTTCGAAAAGATTCTCCCCTCAAGGGAAAAAACAGTTCGCCGCACTTGGCGGAAAACCTCTTCTTACCTACTGTCTTTACACTTTCGAGTCAAGCGAACTCATAACAAGCGTAGTGGTCGTAGTGCCCGAGGACGAAATTTCGCGCTCAAGAAAGCTGCTCGAGAGTTCCGGGTTTGAAAAAATCACCTCGGTTGTCGCCGGGGGAGAAAAAAGGCATGTATCCGTAAGAAGCGGCTTTCGTGCCATACCTCCAGACAGCGACATGGTGCTCATTCACGACGCTGCGAGGCCTTTTGTTGACAACGACACAATTAAAAGAGTCATAGAGGGGTGTGCACGCACAGGCGCCTGCATATGCGCCGTTCCCGTTACGGACACTTTGAAGCGGGCGCAGGAACCCGGACCGTTCATCTCGGAAACGGTTCCGAGGGAAAAACTCTGGAGGGCCCAGACTCCGCAGGTTTTTCGCCGGGAGATACTTGCGGAAATCTATTGCTCAGACGGCATTTCGAATCTTGACGCGACTGACGAATCGGCACTTGCGGAAGCAAAGGGAATAAGGGTGAGCATGGTAGAGGGAAACGACCTTAACATGAAAATCACGACCACAGACGATTTTAAAATAGCGGAACTTATCGTAAGCAAAGGAGAAGTGGTCAATGTACAGAATAGGAACGGGGTTTGACGCACACGCGTTTTGCGAGGAAAGAGCGCTCATACTGGGCGGAGTTGAGATTCAGGGCTGCCGGGGGCTTGCCGGCCATTCAGACGCTGACGTAGTTTCCCACGCGCTTGCCGACGCTATTTTAGGAGCTATCGGCGAGGGAGACCTGGGAAGACATTTTCCGCCGAACGATCCTAAATACAAAGACGCATCAAGTCTCGCAATTCTCTCCCAAGTCGCCCGGATGATGGCAGACAAAGGTTACCATATAGAAAATATTGACTGTACTGTGGTATGCGAAGAACCAAGAATCTCACCCCATTCATCCGCTATGGAGGAAAGAATCGCCAGTGCCCTGGGAATTTCGAGCGATGCAGTGAATGTAAAGGGAACTTCAACCGAAGGGCTGGGTTTTACGGGAAGAAAAGAAGGCATAGCGGCTATAGCTTCAGTATGCCTTAGACCAAATCATACTACTTGATGATTAATTCTTCCCAGGATTTTACGGTTAACTAGAGCTTGCCTCTTATATCAGCCAGGAACTTAACCGGTTTTTGCTAGCGACCTCCATGCTCCTACTAGCCCGGATAAAGAACGATCGCCGTTACTACTTTAATCGAACCTAGCTACAACGCTTCTACATCTTGCTATCGAGGAAATTCCTGAATGTGGAAATGTTGCTCTCGCGGGCCTCGGGCACAGTTCCCGTGAACACAATTTCTCCCTCGTAAAGAAATGCTATCCTGTCAGAAACCTCGTAGGCAGTGCCTATGTCGTGGGTAATAACGACTCCGGTTATGCTTAGCCGGTCTCTCATGCTCTTTATTAGCTTGGCGATCCTTTTTATATTGGGAGGATCAAGACCGGTTGTGGGTTCGTCGTAGAGAAGAATCTTCGGCCGTGTGGCGATTGCTCTTGCCAGAGCTACCCTTTTTTTCATTCCTCCGCTCAGCTCCCCCGGGTACTTATCTTCGATTCCCGGAAGATCTACCAGTTCTAGGTTGCGGGCAACAGCTTTTTTTATCTCTTCGGGGGAAAGATCCGAATTCTCAATCAGAGGGTAGGCTATATTCTCTTCTACGGTAAGCGAGTCAAAAAGGGCAGAACCCTGAAACAGCATGCCCGTTTCCTTTCTTATTCTCACAAGCTGCTTTTCATCCATCTGCGCCGTATCCTCCCCCAGAACCACGACCTTTCCGCTGTCGGGCTTAACGAGACCGTTTATCTCCTTTAGCAAAACGCTTTTCCCGACTCCACTCTCCCCCAAGACGGTAAGGATTTCCCCCCGCCTTACGAAAAGATTTATTCCCCTGTGAACCGTCTTTCCGTTAAAGGACTTACGCACGTCCGTCATTTCGATTATGTTTTCCGACATGGAAATCTCTGGAGTTTAAATTTACTTTATCGTAACTATATGTAAAAACGGGAGAATTTTCTGGTATAATTTACTTGTAACTGTCCGCAGTTGCATATATAATGCCGAATTTGGCTTTTTACTTAGAAAGATTAACAGGAGAGAAAAATGGCGCACGAACTACCTGATCTTCCTTATGATCATGACGCTTTGGAGCCGCATATAGATGCGGAAACAATGAGAATACATCATTCAAAGCACCATCAAGGTTACGTAAACAACCTAAACGCGGCGCTGGAGAAGCATCCGGAGTTGGCGGACAAATCGCTTGAGGAGCTGCTAGGCGATCTTGACTCCGTTCCCGAAGACATAAGAACCGCGGTAAGAAACAACGGCGGAGGACATGCGAATCACAGCCTTTTCTGGCCATGTATGGCTCCCGATTCCGGGGGAACGCCTTCGGGTGAGCTTGCCAGTGCCATAGATTCCGCGTTCGGAAGCTTCGACGCTTTCACCGACACGTTCTCCAAGGCGGCCGCCACCAGGTTCGGAAGCGGCTGGGCATGGCTTTGCGTGGACGGGGGCGGAGGGCTCGTGGTAACATCCACCGCAAACCAGGATAATCCGGTTTCCGAGGGATTGAAACCCATTCTGGGTCTCGATGTCTGGGAGCATGCATATTATCTGAACTACCAGAACAGAAGGCCCGACTACGTGAAGGCGTGGTGGAATGTGGTGAACTGGGAACAGGTTTCGGAGAATTTCGCCGGGGCGAAGTAATCCCCCGAAACCCGCACTCGGGAAAAAAACGCTTACATTTTAGCACGAAAAACCTTATAATCGCTTAATAGAGACGGAAGGTGCTAATTTTCATTGTCCACTTGGGCTTTGAAAGCCTTTTCGTTGCCTCCGTTTTTCAATCAGGGAATTAGTGGAAAGCAAAATGGACATCAAATACAAAGATTTTCAGGGTAATACAGAACACGATGCCGGGTTCGATTCCTACGATGTTGACGACGATATCGAGGAAAGCGAAGTTGAAGAGAACTTTGACGGCCCGGACGAAGAGGAACTGAAACCGAGGGGAAAAGACAAAGAAAAGGACAAGTGGATCCCCGATGAGCAGCTCCGTCTTCTTTACGTCTATTTTAAGGACATGGCTGTTGAGCCTCTTTTCGCCGCGAAGCAGGAAGTAGAGATATCCGCGAGAATCAAGATGTGCGAGCTCAGGATGGCCAAGGTGCCCAAGAGCATTGAAAAATACGAGAAAATCCGCACAAGGAAAAACTCGGCCAATGCGCGCGCGATAGCGCACAGAATAGCGGTCCTGCGCGCCATGGAGAAAATTTACGTTGACTGGGCACTTAAGCTTAAGCAGAAGTTCGTAAAGGCCAACTTGAGGCTCGTAATAACGATTTCGAGAAGATATATGAGCAGAGGCCTGCCGCTTCCGGATCTCATCCAAGAAGGAAATCTAGGTCTTATGCGCGCGGTTGAAAGATTTGATTACACAAAGGGCTACAAGTTCTCCACCTACGCTTCATGGTGGATACATCAGGCCATACTCAGGGCCCTTCAGGGACAGACCAGAACCATAAAGGTACCTGTTTACTTGCTGGAGCAGGCAAACAGAGTATACAAAACGAGCGCGAAACTTAGCAAGGAAATGGGAAGAAAACCGACGCCCAAGGAGATAGCAGAGGCCTCGGGAATCTCAGCAGAGGTTATAAACAGGATTCTCAATTCCACAAACGACGCCATAAGCCTCGACACGCCTGTTCTCGACGGGGAGAAGACCACGCTTCTTGATTCGGTTGCGGACAAGGAAGCTAAGATCCCCGACACGATAATAGCGAAGATGTCTCTGGCGGAAAAGCTGAAGGAAGCCCTTACCCTTCTGAATCAAAGGGAGGAGGAGATCATCAGGCTTCGCTTCGGCATAGGACGCCAGAGCACTTACACTCTTGATGAGATCGGCAAGAGATTCAATCTCACCAGAGAAAGGATAAGGCAGATAGAAAAGGCCGCCCTCGGAAAACTCGCAAGTTCCGGAGTGAGAAAAGATCTGGAAAGTTTCCTTAAGCAGTAGAGCAGGATCGCGGCCCGTTTAGCCGAAACCGTAGTAATCAATCCCCAGATGGCTTATCAGTTCCTCGCCCCGCAGGTAGCGAAGCGTGTTTTGCAGCTTGGTGAACTGAACGAAAAGGTCGTGCTCGGGATAGAGCCTTTTGTCGACCATAGGGCTTTTGAAATAAAAGGAAAGCCATTCCTGGACCCCGTAGATGCCGGCGCGATGCGCAAGGTCTAGAAACAGTACGAGATCAAGAACCACCGGGGCGGCAAGTATGCTGTCGCGACAGAGGAAATTGACCTTTATCTGCATGGGGTAATCGAGCCATCCGAAAACGTCTATATTGTCCCACGCTTCTTTTTCGTCTCCACGCGGAGGGTAGTAGTTTATTCTTACCTTGTGATAGTAATCCGAGTAGAGTTCAGGATTTATCTCGGGCTGAAATATGTACTCGAGCGCGCCCAGTTTGCTCTCTTCCTTGGTTTTGAAAGAACCGGGATCATCCAGCACCTCTCCGTCCCGGTTACCCAGTATGTTGGTTGAAAACCACCCGTTTAGCCCGAGCATCCTGCTTTTAAGTCCCGGAGCCAGGATGGTCTTCATGAGTGTCTGGCCGGTTTTGAAGTCTTTGCCCGCTATGGGAACCTCGTTCTCAATCGCTAGCTGCTGAAGCGCGGGGACGTCCACGGACAGATTCGGAGCCCCGTTTCCGTAGGAAGCACCGCATTTTATGGCCGCGTAAGCGTAGATCATGCTCGGGGGAATATCATCGTGATTTTCCTTCAGCCCCTTCTCGAAACTCTCTATGGTCTCATGAACTTCTGACGGTTCAAGATATACCTCGGTACTTCCGCACCAGAGCATTACCAGCCTTTCGATATCGTTTTCCCTCTTGAATCTTTTTATGTCCCTGATCAGCGCTTCGGCAAGATGCATCTTCGTCTTGCCCTTTTTCACGTAGGAACCCTTGAGATTGCGGACATAGGTGTTATCGAAAACGGCTCGCATCGGAGATTCTTTTTCAAGATCCCGTCTTATCTTCCCTAGAAGTTCGGGACTGAGCACTCCGGCCCGAAGCGCTGAGGCGTGGCAGTCTTCATCGTGTATGTCCCATCCGGCAAACACCATGTCCTGTATTTCGGCCAGCGGAACCAAATCTTTTATCAAAGGAAAATTCTTCTCGGTTCTTTTGCCAATCCTGATCTTCCCCATCTGCGTCAGGGAACCGATGGGCCTTCCCACTCCCTTTACTACCGCCTTTACGCCCGCTATGAAAGTTGTGCTTACCGCCCCGCTCATACCGGGGATCAGCACCCCGAGCTTTCCCTTGGCCGGGCGGATGTCAAATTTTCTCTGGAACTTCTGATTTGGATCGGTCAAGTATGAATTACCTTTTGGAGAACTGCTGTCCCCTTCTCGCCTTGCGCTTCCCATACTTTTTGCTCTCAACCATCCTGGGATCGCGTTTAAGCAGTCCGGAGACCTTGAGTTTCTTGCGAAGCGACTCGTTGGCCTTGAGAAGGGCTCTGGCGAGTCCGTGGCTCATGGCTCCCGCCTGGCCGGTAAGGCCTCCCCCTTTCACCCTGACCATCACGTCATACTCCATGGAAGTATCGGTGACGCTAAGTGGTTCACGGGCCTTTATCTGCCACACTTCTCTGGGAAAATACTCTTCCACGGATTTCTTGTTCACGGTAATGGAACCGCTGCCTCTTCTAAGCCATACTCTTGCGATTGACGTTTTTCGTCTCCCCGTGCCATTGTAAATAACGGTTTCAGCCATAATGAATCAGACCTCCAGAACCTCGGGATTTTGGGCTGTGTGCGGATGTTTGTCTCCGACATAGACTTTCATCCGCTGTATGAGTTTCTTCTGCCACCTGTTTTTGGGAAGCATTCCCCAGACGGCCTTGCGGATTATCTCGCCCGGCTTTTTCTCGGCCAGCTCTTGCGCGGTAACGGATTTAAGTCCCCCGGGATAGTGCGAATGGCTGTAGTAGGTTTTCTGCTCCCACTTCCTGCCGGAGAACGTGGCTTTGTCGGCGTTGACTATAACGACGAAATCCCCGATATCCGAATGCGGAGCGAACTGTGGTTTGTCCTTGCCCCTAAGAATCGAGACCACCTTGGTCGCAAGCCTTCCGACGGGCTTCCCCCGAGCGTCGATCAGGTACCACTTCTTTTCAAAATCGTCGTTTCTAGCCATGTATGACTTCATAGTGCTCTCTCTTTGGATAAATTAAGGGTATCGATTCTACCGAATGTAACCCCAAAGTCAAAGAAATTTAAGCGGGCCGGACAAAGGTTCAGAAGTCATAAAAAGCGATAACGAATATTTTCGAAAGAATGAAGTCGAAAAGTATTATCAGAAAAAGCGAGATCACGACAGTTTTAGTGGTGGCGTTTCCGACTCCGCGTGTTCCCCCCTCGGCCTTCATTCCCACATAGCAGCCGGTAATCGCCACTATGATTCCGAAAAACAGCGTCTTGGAAATACCGGTCATCAAGTCTTCAAGAGAAACCCAGCCTCTTATGCTTTCGATGAAAAGGGTGGGTTTCACGTTAAGTTCCATCTGCGAGATGATCATCGCCCCTCCTATGCCCGCGAGGTTGGATATTACTGCAAGCAGTGGAAAAGATATGATGCACGCCATTAGCCTCGGAGAGACAAGTTTTCTGATCGGATCAGCTCCAAGGGTCTTTATGGCGTCTATCTGCTCTGTTACCTTCATCGAGCTTATCTCGGCCGTGATGCCGGAACCAACCCTGCCGCCCACAAGAAGAGAGGTTATTATAGGACCGAGCTCCCTCACGAACGATAGAGTAACCACGGGACCCACAAGCCCCTTCGCCCCGAACCATGCGAACCCCCACGCAAGCTGCACCACCATCACCATCCCAATCGCCATGGCGGAAACCACTACTATTGAGACGGAACGATAGCCTATATCGTATATCTGGGCCGTCAGAAGACCGTAATCATAGGGAGGAGTAACAGTGGCGACGATTGAATTCCAGAAGAAAAAACAGACCTCCCCAACCCCGAAAACAAAGTTAAGGAGACTGTCGATAACTTCGGATACAAACCTGCTCATTTGGCCCAAAGCTCCTCGAAACCTGAAACGAAACCAATGAATCCCTCAAGATTCGCTTTGAAGTCGGTCGGCTCCGCGGAATAACTGAAGTCATAATCGCATTTCCCAGATTTATGCACTACCGTAGCAAGAGCGAAACTCTCACCGTCAAGCGACATCTCGTACTCGGTGTAAAGCCCCGCGGCACCGCCAACTTCAATATCCTTTCGCTGCTTAATCCTCTTCTTGCCCAGGCCAGCCACCAAGGAATCCGAAAGCGTCTGAAGATTGTAATCCCGATCCGCGCAGAGCGAACTTACCGTTAACATGAGATCACTCACCGGGTTGTAAAAAGCTATGTCCCCACCTTCTATCGGCACTCTTTCCCAGTCCTGTGAAAGGGGAGCAACGCGGTAGCTGTTTCGCTCGGTAGTGTAAACCCAGTCCTTCATCTTTCCGGGTTTCCTGTCGTCACCCGAGGCATAGCTCACCAGAAACTTCGTGGCAGAGCACGAACTCATAAGGAAAATCAGCAGAAGCCCTATGAAAAAAAAGACCTTTTCCCGCATAGCGTAAACCTCCCTACCCAGCAGGGACACGTAAGTGCTTAACCTACTTGAATATATACTAAAAACCAAGCATCATAGGATCTAGGAACAAACCGAGGTGAGATATTGAGTCCGGTAACGATATACACGAGCTTTTACTGCACTTACTGCAGAAGGGCAAAAAGACTTCTTGAAAGAAAACAAGTGGATTACGAAGAGATAAGGCTTGACGAGGACACAGAAAAAAGAAAGGAACTAGTTAAGAGCCTTAACTGGAGAACCGTACCCATGATCTTCGTAAACGAACAGTTCATAGGCGGTTACGACCAGCTTGCGGCCCTTGAACGTTCAGGCGAACTTGACCGCATGCTTGCTTCCGAAGCGCAAGGCGATTCCTGATTACGCTTTCCCACAAAGCGGAAGCTTTTGACACATCCATAGCCAATCTGTATCATAATGCTCAGATTCGGGTTAAGGGAATCGGGTGAGAGTCCCGAACTGTTCCCGCAGCCGTAATAAGGGTTTTTTCGGTGCCCATGCGAAGCGTGCTTGCGTTTCGGGTCACTGGCTTTAAATGCAGCCGGGAAGGCCGTATCCGGAAAAGTCGCTCTGTTTCGATAACAACCCTTCAAGTCGGAAGACCTGCCCGTGTCAATTCAGTAGTTCTGCCTCGGGAGTTAGGCGTATGGCCATTGAAAACACATTTTTTATTTCTGGCGCGTTCGCGCGGTTTTCGTTTTCCGCCTCATCTGTTCGTTCAGTCAATCGCTCTTCCAGGGAAAGCTATCTGCAAGCACTTGGAGGAGTCAAGAATGAACAGACTTAAGATATACTTCGCCTTTATTTTGATTTTGGTTCTGTTTCCGTCCTCGGGTTTTTCCGAGGAGAGAGAAATGGAAAGAATTATTGTGACGGGCACAAAGACCTGGATTGACGCCGAGCTTCTCGGTTCTTCCGTTATCGTTATCGACAGAGAGGAAATCGAAAGAAGCGGAGAAAAGGACATCGCGTCCATACTTTCGAAAGTTCCCGGATTCAGCGTAGTCAGTTCGGGAAGCCGGGGAGGATTCACTTCCATTTTCGCAAGGGGCGGCCAGTCGGACTACAACCTCATTATGATCAACGGCGTCCAGATAAACCAGGGCGGAGGGGGATTTGATATTTCCTCTCTTACCACCGAAAACGTAGAGAGAATAGAGATAATAAAAGGAGCGCACTCATCTCTTTACGGTTCCGACGCCGCGTCTTCCGTTATAAACATAATAACGAAACGCGGGAGCGGAAAACTTAAAAAAGCAAGTTCCGTGGCCTTGGGGTTCCGCGCCGAAGACGCAATGATCCTTGAGCATTCCTCAAGCCTATCGGGCAGTCTTGAGAAACTGGGCTATTTCATCTCCCACCAGCGAATCATCGATGAGGGCATCTTAGAGATAAACAACGATTACAAAAACCGTAACTTCACTGCGAACTTGAACCTGGAGGCAAACGACGATTTAAATCTCTCTTTTTTCTCCATATACAGAGATTCGAAGTTTGAATTTCCGACTGGAGGCGCGGGGGACAGGTTTGACGCGTTCGCCGACCCGGATCAGGGAACCAAGGAAGAATCGCTCGTCATGGGTTCTGATATTGTTTTTTCCCCGACCGAATGGTGGGAGAACTCATTTAAGCTCGGCTACACGAGACTTGATCGGGAAAATTATGACGGGCCCCGACCCCTTGAATTAGATTCGCCCTTCCCTTCAGAGACTCTCGATAAAAGAATATCGCTTGAGTACGGCTCAAGTTTTTTTGTCGACTTCGATCAGGCCTCGAGCATAATCTCGACGGGGTTTGAATACGAGAAGGAAAGCTTCAAGACGGACTCTCTGAATGAATCAAGAAAAAACTACGCCTTCTACGCTCAGAACAATTTCGCGCTGCTGAAAAGATTCTTCATAACAACCGGCATAAGATACGACGACAACGACTCATTCGGCGGCGAGTGGAGTCCAAGTGTTTTCGCTAGGTGGAAGATCAGGGAGTCCGGAACCGAGATAAGAGGAGGAATCAGCAGAGGAATCAAGGAAGCCAATTTTTACGAAAACTTCAGTACGGCTTTCGGAACAGTGCCCAACCCGGATCTGAGGCCCGAAGAAACACTGACAGCGGAAATAGGCATCAGGCAGCCGTTGCTTGATAACACGGTCGAACTTGATTTGAGCTTTTTCCAAAACAAGTTCAAAAATATTATCGCTTACAGTTTCACCCCTTTTGAGAATGGAACCAACTACGAAAACATAAGCCGGGCAAAGTCAGAGGGGACCGAAGCCGCAATACGTTTCTACCCGAGCAACAGCTTAACTCTAAGCGCAGGCTACACTTACCTGAAAACCGACGTAACCGATGACGGAGGCCTCGGGTCCCCGTCCTTCTCCGAGGGAGAGAGACTCATACGGATACCCGAGCATTCGTTTTCTTTTAACGCAGGCTACTCAAAAAACGCCTTTAAGCTCGACCTTTCGGGAAACTACATCGGCAGCAGGGATGATGTGAACTGGAGCGAGTTTCCTTCCACCAGAGTGAAAAACGATTCTTTTTTCATCGTTGACGCCGCGGCTTCCTACGAAATCAGCGTGAAAAGGTTCGTTGACAAAATCAGGTTGTTTTCAAGAATCAATAATCTGTTCAACAAGGATTATGAAAATGTTTTCGGGTTTTCATCCCCGGGGTTCAGTATGATTTCCGGAGTTTCGGCAGTCCGGTAGCGGACCGGGTTCGGTGAACTGGCTTCGCGGAGAAAAATCGAAGCCGATCTCGACCGGCCGGGGGGGGGGCGAGTCAATACCGCCGAGAGACCATGCAGGACGCAGAGTACACGGGGCAGCTTCCCGGATGCGCATCCACCGTCTTTTGCGCATTTGCGGGTTAAGGTTTAAATTCGGGAATAACTTCTTTTCCGAAAAGCTCAATTGAATGCGCTATGGCCTCGGCGGGAGCCTGAGGAAACACCATCCTGCACATTATATTGCGAATTCCTGTTTTCTCCGCGTATTTCTTTACTTCCTGAGCGCAGTGCTCAGGAGTGCCGATCATAAAACGGTCTTCCGCCATGTATTCGAAGAAAGGATCTTCAGGGTCGGTTATGTTTTTTCCTCTTATCACTATCTTGACCCCTAGGCTCAGGTAAAACTTGTACATGTTTATTACGTACTCGGTTCCGCCTGCAATGGCCTCTTCCGTGCTTTCGCGCACGTAAGTTTCCCGAAGCAGTATGTGCTCCGTTTCGGACGGGTCACGACCGGCCTTCTCAGCTTCATCGTTATACCACCCCAGAGTATCCATTATCATGGGAATTGTCCTGCCGGGACCGACAAGAAGCGGGTATCCCAGACGCCCGGCCCTCCGCACGGCTGGTTCCTCGAAAGCCCCTATATATATGGGTATGGGTCTCTGCACGGGCTTGGGAGTGACGTCTATGTTCGAGAAGCTGAACCTCTTGCCTTCATAGGAAAACGGGCCGTCCTCCCAGCATTTCTCGATTATCTCTATGCCTTCCTCAATCCTCGAGGGTCTTTGCGTCATCGGGACTCCGAACCCCTCGAATTCCTCTTTTCTGTACCCTATCGCGACTCCCAGATCGAATCTTCCGTTGGAAATAAGATCGACCGTGGCGGCGTCTTCGGCCACCCTCACGGGGTTATGAAGCGTGAGTATGAAGGCCCCGGTACCTATTCTCACCCTTTCGGTCACAGCGGCTATCGCGGCGGCCATCCCAAGAGGGGAAGAGCAGTAACCATCCTCAAGAAAATGATGCTCGGAAAGCCAGACCGAATCAAAGTTCACCGCTTCGGCAAGCTTCACGTGCTCCAGGGCATTTCTGTAAAGATCCACATGGCGGTAATCAAGATCCTTGTGGGTCTGCATGCTGAAGAGTCCGACTCCGAATTTCATTTCATTCCTCCGGGATATTCGCTGAATTATTTGCGTTTAGACCGCAAATTAACCATAATTCTACCGTGATCGCTATCTACTTCCAAAACTATAATCGAGGTGCCATGTAATGGGAAAAGAAATAAAATTCGGGCTTTCGGCTCCGATGCCGGGAGCTGACGTTGACGGACTCGTAAATTTCTCGGTAAAAGCCGATCAGCTTGGGTTCGACACCATATGGTACCCCGACCATCTGCTTTTCGTGGCGCCGGGAGCAATTGCTCCCGAGGCGTGGACCGTGGCCGCGGCAGCGGCAATGAAAACGGAAAATATAGCTTTGGGAACGGTTTCCGATCCTCACAGGATGCATCCCGCTGTTTTCGCCCAGAGACTCGCGACCGTTGACCAGCTTTCAAAGGGCAGGGTAGTGCTCTCCCTCGGAGTCGGGGAATCGATGAATCTTGACGCATTCGGAATCGAGTGGGGAAAACCTCTTTCTAAACTCAGAGAATCCATAGAAGTCATGGAACTTCTTTGGGAAACCGACGAACCCGTAGATTTTAACGGAAAGTTCTACAACCTCGAGAACGCGTTTTTGCAGATAAAACCCTACGAGAGAAACAAGATACCGTTTTACATGGCCACACACACCCCCAAGGGAATTCAGCTGACGGGAGAAAAGGGCGACGGATGGCTGCCGATAGACCTGAATCCCGATCTCTATTCCAGTTATCTAGGGGAGATAACGGCTGCGGCGGACAACGTTGGAAGATCACTTGACGACGGTTTTGACCCCGCCCTGTGGGTATTCACCTCTCTTGGAGAAAGCGTTGATGACGCTTACAAGACCCTAGAACCCTTCAAGTACGTGCTGGTTATGCAGGACCAGCTGCTAAAGGCCGGCTACGATGTCAAGATACCCGAAGAATATCACGGTCTTAACTACTTCAACATAGTGCCGACTGATGAAGAGGGAAGACAGAGATTCAGGCAGCTCGGGCAGCTTTTCCCGAGAGAAGCCATACTTGATTTCACCATTACGGGATCGAAAAAAGACTGCATAGAGAAAATCGAGAAATTCGTAGACGCTGGAGTAAGGAATTTCGTGTTGTTCTACAGATTCAGCCCCGATCCGGACTTGGCGCTTGAGACTTACTCAAAAGAGATAATCCCTTACTTCAAATAAGCTTTCGAGAAATGCTTCAATGGGTTTCTGCAAAAATTCCTGCATTTATCAGAGCTTACACCTTCGTATCATCTTAAAACCACATTAGAAGCAGGAACTATATACTTAAGGATTTGGGATGTTTCTCCATCCTAGATTAAATTAGGTAATCTTACCAACGGGAAACATATGGCCATTCAAAACGATCAAGTCAGGCTGCAGGCCGATTACAAAGGGGTCCTAGTAATAAGCGCAGCTGGTCAGGTTCATGGCATGAACGCGCGGAAATTTCACGATAACCTGTATAAGGAAATTATCGTCCCTAACAATCTCGTAGTTCTGGATCTTGAAAAACTCTCCTACATCAACAGTGCGGGATTGCGCTCAATTCTGATTGTCGCGAAAACTCTCCAAGCTAAAAACGCGAGATTCGTGTTGTGTTCCCTGTCTGATTCAGTAAAAGAAATCTTCAAGACCGCAGGTTTTGACAAAATCATTGAGATGTTCGAATCTCGCCCCGATGCTATAGCAACAATAACAGATTAAAACGCGTTACGAAGAAGAAGTTGCTAACTCCCCGATTTTTCTTAGAAACTCATTGACAATCGTCAAAATTCCTAGTTAATATAGAAAATGTAGGGGGGGGGCAGAGCCGGGTCAAAAACTCGAAGGGAAAGGGCTTTTGAAGAAAACGACTTCTGTTATAGCTTCCGCGGTAATTCTTCTCGTCTGGGGAGCAGTGTCATGGATGGTTCTTCCATGGCACCAGATGGTAGCTAATCAATTTATCAACGAATCCGAAGTTGCTGAAACAATAAGGGCAAATGCCCCGAAACCGGGCATTTACTACCTGCCGTTCTCACATAAAGATCACAAGGCAGGGGAAACCGCCGCCTTCGTAAACGCACTACCTCAGGGCGATACTCCCGCTATGACAACGCAGCTTCTAACCCAGTTCGTCGGCGACCTAGTAAGCGTTCTGATCGTTATCTATCTGCTCTCCCAGACAGCCGGCTTGAGTTACTGGGGACGGGTAGGGTTTGTTGCCTTGGTAGGAGCGGCTATAGGTTTTATAAGCCATTTTCCTTACTGGAACTGGTTCGGCTTTCCGATTTCCTACGTAACGGTCATTATCATTGACAGTTTCATTGCCTGGTTCCTGGCAGGACTGATAATAGCAAGACTGGTCGCAAGAAACACGAAAAAGGTAACCTCCAGGATGGGTCATATCGCTTAATCCGAAGAGGCTTCCACCCCGAACACCAATCCTCAGCGCTCGCCGGATGCGGAATGACTCACAAACTCGACTCTGCTGAAGTAAAGAAAATTCAGGCGGTCAGGTTCAAGCCCTTTCACGTACGGTTTGATCATGTTCTGCTGAACCGAGTTGAGATAAGGAACTATCGGGACGCCGGTTTCCATAAGAATTCTCTGAGCACTGTTGTAAAGGTCCGTTCTTTGCCCGCGATCCAGAATCCCGGCTGCCTTCTCCACTAATCGATCGTACTCCGGATCGCACCACCTGGTACGGTTATTCCCGCTTCCACACTCAAAGAGATTCATGAAATTGTGAGGGTCCGGGAAATCTGCCTGCCATCCGGCTCTGAATACGGACGGAGGATCCGTTCTGAGGGTACTTAGATAGACAGCCCATTCCTGGTTCACGAGCTTGACCTCAATGCCGAGATACTCCTTCCACATGCTCTGGAACGCCTCGGCTACAATTCTATTGTTTCCGGTATCCGGATACAGAAAAGAAGTCTTCGGAAAATTCTTTCCGCCCGGATAACCAGCCATCTCAAGAAATTTCCTCGCCTTCTGAGCATCGAACGGAATACCGATCCTGGGATTGTGGGCGAGCATGTCGATCGGTATCCATGAAGTGACGGGCACTCCCGCTCCCTGGAGAAGTCCCGCCAGGCTTTCCCTGTCTATCGAACTCGCGAAAGCTTTTCTCACAAGAGGATTGTCAAACGGAGCTTTTTTGGTGTTAAACCCTATGTAGTTGTTCCTGAAAACAATACTCTGCTTAAAATCCGGAAGCTTCATAACCCTTGGAACCTCAAGAAGGGGAATTCCCTTGCTGTCAAGAAAATCAAGCTCCCCGCTCTCATAAAGGGCGAGGGTGGATACGGGATTTTCGTTCATTATCATCTTTACCTTCTTAGCGCTTTTGGGTTTCTCCCCCCAGTAGTCTTTATACTCCTCGATAAGAACTTCCTTATGATGCTTCCATTCTTTCAATCTGTAAGGTCCCAGAGTTACTATGTTTGCGGCCTCAGTCCACCTGGTTCCGTATTTCTCGACAATATCCTTTCTCATCGGAAAAGTGGACATGAAAGTGACTAGGCTCAGAAAATAAGCCTTCGGCTTTTCAAGAGTAACAGTAAGAGTACGTTCATCCAGAACTTTTACCCCGACTTTGCTAAAATCCTTTATTTCCCCTGAATTAAATTTTCTGGCATTTTTTATGTCAAAAAGAAAGTAGGCGTAGCTCCCGGCGGTTTCGGGCTTAAGAATCCTTTTCCATGAATAAAGGAAATCGCCGGCTCGAAGCGGCACCCCGTCTGACCAGAGAACTCCTTCCCTTATTTTAAAGGTATAGGTCCTTCCATCCTCGCTTACCCGCCAGCTTTGCGCTAGAGCTGGCACGGGCTCGTATTTTTTATCAAACGCCGCAAGACCGTCCATTATGTTCTCTATGATTGTAAAAGATGTGACATCGGTAGCGAGAGACCAGTCAAGCGTGGGGGGTTCGGTGCCGATATTTATGTTAAGCGTGTCTTTGCGGGAAATATCCGCGGCGGTGGGGGGTTTGTTTCCAGAACCGCAGGAAATGAAAAGAAGAATACAGAGAATCGGAAGAAATTCTTTCGATCTCTTCATAACGACAGTTTGAAAATCCCGCAACAGTGCCGGTTGCTTGATAAAAATTTCTGAAAGCCGAAAATCAGATTCAACCTCTATTTAGTTTAATTACTGCCCGAAGACTTTGAACCTTCCGTTTTCTACTATTCCTACAATCGGTTCGTAAACCGCGTCCCCGTAACGGTCAAAAGAAAACTCGCCTAAAAGCGTGTCCGCCCTGATATCGGCCATTGCGTCGCGGATAGCCTCTGGATCGGTTGAAGAGGCATTAGCGATGGCTTCGGCCAGTATATAAGTAGATGCGTAGGACAGTGTGGCGAAAGCATCGGGTTCGCCGTATTTTGCCCGGAAATTTTTAAGAAAACTACGGTTCTCGGGTGTGTCAATGTCCGCAATCCAGGTCGTAAAGGTAATAGCGCCCTCGGCCGCATCTGCAGCTTCTCTTACATCATCTTGAGTAGACAGGGTAATCAGAAAAGGAATATTAATATCCATTCCGAGCCGCCGTGCCTGAATCATAACTCCTCTGCGCCCTGGAGCCAGAGCCGATATGAAAAGAGCCTCGGGCGGAGGAACGGCACTTATTATGTCGGTTAACTGACTAGTCAGGTCGGGAAGGGCACCGGTTGGTCGAGAATAAGCCTGCTCGCTCACGATCCTGACACCATGCTTTTCAAGCTCCTCTTTTACCTTTTCGTGGTTACTTGAGGAAAAAGCATCGGCTTCATTAACTATCGTGGCCACGTTATTGTAACGCAACTGCTCTCTGGTAATCATGATGCCGGCCCGCACAAGCGGGTCGACGGTGAGGGATGCACGGAAGGCAAATTCGCTTCTGGCGCTGAGACCGCGCGCCGCGGACGTGGGACTGAAAGCCACAACCTTGTTTCGCTGCGCGACCGGAATGATTCTTTCAGTGGCGCTCGACGTAAAAGGACCAAGAACGGCGACCACTCCATCTTGCTCAATAAGTTTTCTATAGGCTCTCTCGGCGCCGTCCGGGGTACCCTCGGAATCCTCAACTATGAACCTGATTTCTTTTCCGTCAAGCAGTGACGATTCGTTAATTTCCCCAAGTGCAAGCTCCATGCCGTTTTTCATCTGCATGCCGTTTGAGGAAAGCGGACCGGTAAGGGGAACAACGACACCGACGCGAATCTCTTCGGTTTCGTTCTGGCCACAGGAGAAAGAACCTAGAAGCAGCAGCGCAACGGCTCCGGCAGCAAACATAAATGCAGTTACTTTTTTCATGTTAGAGTCCTCTGACAGTCATCCATCCTTCGGGAAGAATACCCGCTCAGACGCTCAGGCTCAAAACCATCCCGGCGGGCCTTAATAACGAGATTACTTGAGGGGTTCAAACTTGCCGTTGCGGACTATTCTTACCACGGGGCTGTAGACCCCATCCCCGTTCTCGTCAAAATAGAATTTCCCGAAAATAGTATCGTCCAGAGCATATTCCGGACCGATCATCTGCAGGGCCGCCCTGATATCCTCCGGACTGGCTGTTGAAGCGCGCGCTATGGCGGCGGCCAGTATTTCGGTGGAAGCGTAGGCACGCGCTGAGAATGCATCGGGGTTCTCTTCGTATTTCGCCTTGTATTTACCGACGAAATCCACGCTCCGGGGCGTGCTGTCCTCTACCCAGTTCGTAACAGTAACGGCGCCTTCGCTCGACCCCTTGAGCCTCTTCTCGGCCTCATCCACGTCCGTCTCTGTGAGCACGGTTGCGATCAGGGGAACTGTTATGCCCATCTCGCGGGACTTGACTATTACCTCCTGGCGCCCCGGCGAAAGTGCCGAAACGAATACCACGTCCGCACCTGAATCCTTTATGGCGCGTAACTGCTCCGTGAGATCGGGAGTGGAGTCGTTCTTTGCTCGGCTGAAACTCTGCTTTTCCACGACTTCCACGTCCGGGTATTTCGCAAGTTCCTTAAGCACGTTGTCGTTGCTGCTCACGGAGAAAGTGTCGTCTGTGTTGACTATGGTCGCCGCTTTTGAGTAGTTCAGAGCGTCTTTGGTTTCCTTTATTCCTTCGGGGACCACTTTGTTCACGGTAAGGGCAGTGCGGAATATGAAATCGCCGGGAGCGGTGATCCCGCTTGGACTCGCTATGGAGGTCGGACTTATGGCCACCACCTTGCCTTCGTTCGCGACCGGGGCGGTTCTTTTCGTCGAGCTGGAACTCCACGGACCGATTATCGCACTCACAGCGTGCTCTTCAATAAGCTCCCTGAAAGCCCTCTCCGCACCGTCCGGGGTTCCTTCGGTATCCTCAAAGACCAGACGGAGATCCACCCCGCCGAGAAGCGCCGACGCGTTGATCTCCTCCACGGCAAGTTCAACGCCTTTTTTCATGTTCTCCCCGAGCCCCTCTGACACTCCTGTAAGGGGAAAGGCGACGCCGACTGCAATCTCCTCGGCGCTATCCTCGCCACAGGAAACAAGGCCGAGTACTGCAATCGTGGTTACCACAGAAAAGAACCAAAACGCGACTGTTCTTTTCATGCTGAAACAGCCCCTTTTCCGATAATCACTCGCTATCGGAGAGGGTAACCAGAACAGAATCTTTCTCAACCGTTTCCCCTTCCTTAGCCCTTATTTCCTTTATGGTACCAGAAGCAGAGGCTTTAAGTTCGCTTTCCATCTTCATGGCTTCAACAACTATGACACTGTCTCCCACCTCGACGCTGTCTCCCTGCTTTTTAAGGATTTTGACTACCCTGCTGTGCATAGGCGCCGTTATGTTAAGACTCCCGGTGCCTTCTGCCTGGGAAGCGTCCCTTCCGGAAACGGCCTCTATCTCGTAGAGGTCGCCCTCATGGAAAACCTGTATTTTCTTTCCTTCCCTGAATATCCCTACGGTGATGCTCTGGTTGTCAACCAGAATCGAATAGGTGCTTTCGTCTATACGCAGAAACTCTATCTCTTTCTGCTCACCGTCTATGCTGAAAAGACTCAGTCCTTCCTTCTCTTCGAAGCCTATCTTGTAGATTTTGTTTCCCAGTTTGAAAGTATAGGTCATAACAGTGGATTCCCGGATACACCGACCCTTCTCGCAAAAAGCTTCCAGCCCGAAGAAGCGGTGGTTTTCCCCTGCGCAATCTGGTTTGAGCCGCCGTTCATGGCAACCGCGGCGGCCATGAGTACGAGTTCAGGATCGGATTCCTCGGGCGCCAGAAGTTCTGGATGTCTTTCTATAAAACCCGTGTCAATCTGCGCCTTGCGGAACTCCGGATCCCGCATCATTCTGATCAGAAATCCGAGGTTGGTTCTCACTCCCAGAACCACGTATTCCCTCAGGGCGGAGAGCATCCTGTCTACCGCATCCTCCCGGGAATTTCCCCAGACGACAAGTTTTGAGAGCATCGGGTCGTAAAAAGACGTTATCTCGCAGCCGCTGTAAACAGACGAGTCGTCCCTCACTCCCGGACCGCTGGGAGCGCGCACGTAGTGAAGGGGACCCGGCGAGGGAAGAAAATTGGTGGCGGGATCCTCCGCGTAAACCCTGCATTCAAGAGCATGGCCCTGCATTTTTATGGCAGACTGCTTAAAAGGCAGTTTCTCCCCCGAAGCTATCCTTATCATCCATTTCACTATATCAATTCCTGTGATCATCTCTGTGACCGGGTGCTCGACCTGCACTCTGGTGTTCATCTCCAGAAAATAGAAATTCTCCTCCTGGTCCATTATGAACTCGACCGTGCCGGCCCCGAAATAGTCAACCGCCTTTGCTATGCGAAGTGCGACTTCGCACATGTTTTTCCTTGTCTTCTGGCTTATGAATCCCGAGGGAGCTTCCTCTATAACCTTCTGGTGGCGTCTCTGTATCGAGCATTCGCGCTCAAACAGGTGCAGCAGGTTTCCGTGCCTGTCTCCGAGAACCTGGACTTCGACGTGTCTAGGTTGCTGAATGAATTTTTCTATGAATACGGAATCGTCTCCGAAAGAGGAAAATGCCTCGCTCCTGGCCATACGAAGGGACGATTCGAATTCCTCCTTGGAATTAACGAGTCTCATTCCCTTTCCGCCCCCGCCCGCAGAAGCCTTTATCATTACCGGATAGCCAATTTTCTTCGCCACCCTGGAGGCTTCAACATCTGATACGGCTCCCTCGGATCCGGGAACAAGGGGTAATTTCGCTTCTCTGGCTATCTTTCTCGCGGTTACTTTATCTCCCATAAGCCTTATCGCTTCCGCGGAAGGCCCTATGAAGACCACTCCCTCTTTCTCGCACAGTTCAGCAAAGGAATCGTTTTCGGAAAGAAATCCGAACCCCGGGTGTATGGCTTCGGCCCCGGATTTTTTGGCGGCCCCGACTATCTTCTCCCCGACCAGATAACTCTCAGAGGGTTTCGATGGCCCTATATGGTAAGCCTCGTCCGCGAGCATAACGTGAAGAGCGTCTCTGTCAGCATCCGAATAAACCGCCACCGTAGCGATTCCAAGCTCCCGGCACGCCCTTATGATTCTTACCGCTATCTCTCCCCTGTTTGCTACCAGTATTTTTTTGAACATTTTCTCACCCGCCCGCTCAGAGGGGAATGTTCCCGTGCTTTTTCGGCGGAAGCGTCTGTCTTTTCCCGTTCAGCATCTCAAGTGCCGCTATTACTCTCGGTCTCGTGTCCTCGGGTTTTATGACTTCGTCTATGTAACCCAGGCTCGCAGCACGGTAAGGATTCGCAAAATTCTTCTTGTACTCCTCAATGAGCCTGATTCTCTCTGTGTCCGGGTCGTCCGCGGCGGCTATTTCCCCCCGGGAAATTATGTTCACGGCCCCATCAGGCCCCATGACCGCAATCTCCGCGGTGGGATAGGCAAGGTTCACGTCTCCTCTTATATGTTTTGAGGACATGACGTCGTAAGCACCCCCGTAGGCTTTTCTGGTTATCACGGTAACTCTCGGAACCGTTGCCTCGCAGTATGCGTAAAGCAGCTTTGCGCCGTGCCTTATGATTCCTCCCCATTCCTGCGAGGTTCCCGGGAGAAAACCCGGTACATCGACAAAAGTAAGAAGAGGGATATTGAAGGCGTCGCAGAACCTTACGAATCTCGCAGCCTTAACCGAAGCGTCTATGTCAAGACAACCCGCAAGCACCTTGGGCTGGTTTCCAACCACGCCGACCGGCTGTCCGTTCATCCTCGCAAACCCTATCACTATGTTCTTTGCGTAGTGCTCCTGCACCTCAAAGAAATACGAATGATCGACTATGGGCCGAATCACATCCAGTATGTCATAAGGCTTGTTCGGGTTATCGGGGATAAGCCCGCGAAGGCTCGTCTCTTTTCTGTCCGCGGGGTCATCGCAGGGAATCACCGGCGGATCCTCCATATTGTTTGAGGGGAGAAAACCGAGGAGTTCCTTTATTATCCCTATTGAGTCGTCGTCGTCCTCAGAGGCGAAATGCGCGACGCCGCTTACGGAATTGTGAACCATGGCGCCGCCGAGTTCTTCTGAGGATACCTCTTCATGGGTAACGGTCTTGATCACGTCGGGACCCGTAACGAACATGTAGCTCGTGTTTTTCGACATGATCGTAAAATCGTTCATTACCGGGGAGTAAACCGCCCCCCCGGCGCACGGACCCATGATCGCGGATATCTGAGGGATGACTCCCGAGGAAATCACGTTTCGAAGAAATATCTCTCCGTACGCGCCCAGACTCTTTACCCCTTCCTGGATTCTCGCCCCGCCGGAATCATTAAGCCCAATGATCGGAGCACCGGTTGAGAGCGCCAGATCCATTATCTTGCACATCTTCTTTCCCTGTTCAAGACCCAGGGAACCGCCGAAAACCGTGAAATCCTGAGCGTAGACAAACACCTGGCGTCCTTCAATCTTTCCGTAGCCCGTAACCACGCCGTCGCCGAGGATTCTCTTTTTCTCCATGCCGAAATCCGTGCAGCCGTGCAGAAACAAACTTGTCAAGCTCAACAAAAGTATCTCTGTCAAGAAGCTCGGCTATTCGCTCACGGGCCGTATGCTTGCCGGAATCATGCTGTTTTTTGATTCTGGCTTCGCCGCCACCCAGGCTAGCCTCTTTTTCCTTGTCTTCGAGAATTTTGACTTTTTCTTTCATCGGATGTACTCCAGACCCACTCACAGTTAAAAACGGATCAGTGAATCATAACACGCAGAGGCGCCGTTTCAAGGTTCCAAAGCGCAAAGAGCTTCGAACAGAGCGTGGACCTGGACGCGCAGATTCTCCACGTCAGAAGAGTTTTTTATGAGAAAATCGGCCTGAGAAGTCTTTTCCGATTCGGACATCTGGGAGTCGATGCGGCGGCGGATTTCTTCAGACGACATGCCGTCACGGGCCGCCACCCTGCGTTCTCTCAATTCACCGGGACACGTAACCACCACAAGGCCGTCGATCAGGTCATCAAGACCACCGCTTCCGCGATCTATAAGCGACGCTTCAATAAATACCATCGGTTCGCCGCTTCGGGCGGATATCTTCTCCTTTATCCGCTCAAGAATCCTCGGATGGGTTATCCCGTTAAGCCGCTTGCGGTCCCGCTCGTTTGCAAAAACTATTTCGGCAAGGGCGCCGCGGTCAAGCGTCCCGTCCGCACGGAGAACTCCCCGGCCGAAACAGCTGACGATTTCTAAAAGCGCGGGCTCCCCGGGCCGCACGATTTCCCTCGCCACCTCGTCGGCGTCCACGGTAAAGGCCCCGAGAGAGCGCAGCATCCCCGCCACAGTCGATTTTCCCGAACCTATATTTCCTGTAAGACCGTATACCTTCATCTTCAGGCAACGCGGGAGCTTATAAAATCAATTGCCCTTGCGAGGCGAAGCGCCACGGTATCTCTACCCAGTATCTCGACAACATCAAAGATTCCGGGACTCTTCGTCGAACCGGTAAGCGCAACCCTGGCGGGCTGAGCTATTTTCCCGAGCCCAAGGCCGGTTCGCTGCATCACGCGCTCGAAACCCCCGTGAATATTATCATGGGAAAAATCCTCCACGCAGGAAAGTTCCTCCGCCAGAAGCATGAAAATCTCGCCGTTTCGCTCCACCAGAAACTTCTCCGCCGCTTTTTGTTCGTACTCGAAATCGTCGGTAAAAAAGTAAAGGGACTGATCCACTATTGCGTTAAGAGTCTCTGAGCGTTCGCGCATCTGCACGATTATTTTGCGAAGCCGCTCGGAAGACGGCCGGGGGAGCCCCTTTTGCGTGATAAGAGGAGCTATTTTCTCTGATATCCGTTCCTCGGGCAGGTCCCTTAAGTATTTTCCGTTAAGCCAGAGAAATTTCTGAGGGTCAAACACCGAGGGAGATTTTCCGATGCCTTTCAGGCTGAACTTTTCAATAAGCTCCTGCGTTGTGAAAATCTCCTGATCCCCGAAAGACCAGCCCAGCCTCACGAGATAGTTAAGCACCGCTTCTGGAAGATACCCGCGCAGTCGGTACTCCGTGACGGATTCCGCCCCGTGGCGCTTTGAGAGTTTTTTTCCGTCCGCGCCGAGTATCATCGGAACATGGGCAAGCTTCGGCTTTGTGAAACCGAGCGCCTCGGCTATCAGTATCTGCCTCGGGGCGTTTATTATGTGGTCATCACCCCTTATGACGTGAGATATATCCATCTGCGCGTCATCAACCGCCGCGGCAAAATTATAGGTCGGAAATCCGTCGGCTTTCAGTATCACAAAATCTTCTATTTCAGAAGAGTCGAAAACTATCCCGCCGCGGACAAGGTCTTCAACAGGAATCTTCTCTCCGGCGGACACGGAAAGCCTTACGGCATAAGGTTTTCGGGGAGCCGCCCCGAGCTGCGACCACTCCCTTCTGTATCTGAAGACCTCTCCTTTCTCCCTAGCCTCTTCCCTTCTCCTCCCGAGTTCCTCGGCAGTAACGTAGCATCTGTACGCCTTGTCCTCGTCAATCAGCCTCTCGGCAAGCCGACCGTAGTCGGCAAGGCGCTCTGACTGCCGGATAATTTCTCCCTGCCACTCAAGCCCGAGCCACTCAAGCGATTCAATGATCTGCCGTTCGAATTTCTCCTCTGAGCGCGCGCGGTCGGTATCCTCGATTCTGAGCAGGAAATCTCCACCGAGGCTCGCGGAAAAAAGCCAGTTGAAAATGGCGGTGCGGGCAGCTCCCACATGAAGAGCGCCGGTGGGGCTGGGGGCGAATCTTGTTACGATTTTCACGGATAATATTTTACACGCCGAAGCGGCAAAAAAAGAAATGCCGCAGAAGAGCTTGGGCATCCTTCCCGGCGGGTTGTATAATAACCGCCATGAGAATATGCTCTCTTCTTCCAAGCTCAACCGAGATAGTGTTTGCCCTCGGACTTGAGGAGGACCTGGTCGCAGTAACCCACGAATGCGATTATCCGCCCCAGGCGCGTGGCAAACCCGTGATTGTAAACAGCATCCTCAAAGAAAAGGAAAAGCTCTCAAGCGCGCACATAGACGAAGTTGTAAGCCGAAGCCGCCGGGAGGGAAAAAGCGTCTACCTGATCGACTCGGAGCGCCTCAGAGAAATAAAGCCGGACCTTATCATAACCCAGGGACTCTGCGATGTGTGCGCCGTATCCGAAAACGAGGTAACGGAAGTCTGCGAGATTCTTGATAACAGCCCCGAAATACTGTCTCTCGAGCCCGCTACCGTCGGGGAGGTAATGGATTCCATACTGCTTCTGGGAGAAGTCACCGGGACCAGGGAAAAGGCTTCACAGATCGTAGATGGTCTTCGCAAAAGAATCGAGAGCGTCGAGAAAAAACTCTCGGGAGAAAGGTACCGGCCGGGAGTTTTCTGCCTTGAATGGCTCAGCCCTCCTTACGCCGCCGGGCACTGGGTACCGGAAATGGTAAAGACGGCGGGAGGAGAACCGTTAATTTCAGAAGCGGGAGAACCCTCGTTTAAAACAACCTGGGATGAGATACTGGAATCGTCGCCTGACTACCTGATCCTGATGCCCTGCGGGTTCGACGTAGAGAAAACGCTTGACGGAATAGAGGAAATAACAAGCGAGGTAAGACAATGGCATGCACTGCGCGCGGTAAAAAAAGGGCACTGCTACATAGTGGACGCCAACTCATATTTCAGCAGACCGTCACCCCGGATTGTTGACGGAATCGAACTGCTGGCAGGAATAATCCACTCTGATATATTCACGCAGCAACCGAAGGCCAATTCGGTTCTAAACGTGAAAAACCATTTCTATCTGCAGACTTTTCTCGGTTAGGATGGGGCCTGAAAGGGATCCGCGTCCCCGGACGGAGCTGCAGGAGCTGCAGCGTCCGCCTCCTGAGGCGACGCCTGCGCGGACTGAAAAGGATCCGCATCGCTCTGGGACTCCTGGGGTTCAGGCGGAGCGGGTGGTTCGGCAGCCTGCTGCCCACCTCCTCCTCCCTCGTTTAACATAAGGACTATCCCTATGATAAGAATTACGAGAGCTAACAGTACTAACTCATTGCCTTGTATTGTCATGAGACTATCTATCCTCCTGATACTCTTTATACTACTATTCCAGGCCCACGAACTTTAAAGTCCGCAGGAACCTTAATCCTGCCTCTTAATGATACTGATTCATCAAACAATATGTCAAGCCTCTTTTCAACGCCTCAAACAACATATGACACGCTTGAGCAGGATGTCGAACTGCAGATAGCGCTCTCCCAAATCCTCTACGGTTGCATACCACACTCAACGGGAGAGGAATGTTTGATGATTTTCAAGGAAAGCCCGGAGAAAGTCGCCGCGCTTGCCGATATCCGGAAAGTATCAACTCGGTTTTTCACGGTTGAAAAAGAGGAATTTCCCTCGGTCGCCATGGAAATAAGAATAACAACGGGCAAAAATCTCAGGCTGAAGTACGAGTATTTCTTCCTCACCGAGTCCTCTGAGGAGACCTTTTTTCTCCACACCTTGGCAAAACTCGGCGTGTTCTCCCTTGTTTTTCTCTGCGACGATACTCATACTCATTGCGCAATTGCGACGGAGATGACCGAGGCTGAAATAGAACCGCTTAAAAACATCATTACCACGCACATACAGGCTGGTTGACAAAATTAGGGCTTTAAACTATTATTGCGCTAACCGCTTCGGGGAGAAACTCCAAGTTGAAATACGCAAAGATCATAGGAACCGGTTCTTCGGTTCCCGAAACCGTGCTTTCCAATTCAGATCTGGAAAAGATGGTCGAGACTTCCGACGAGTGGATTACATCCAGAACCGGGATAAAGGAACGCAGAATTGCGGATAAAAACACCGCCGCCTCCGATGTCGCCTACGGGGCCGCCGAAAAAGCATTGAGTGCCGCCGGCGTAAGCCCGCAGCAGCTCGACGTGATCATAGTCGGAACCATAACCCCGGATTTCATCTTCCCCTCTACCGGCTGCATTCTCCAGAGCCGTCTCGGAGCGAAGAAGGCCTACGCCTTCGATCTTATGGCCGGCTGCTCGGGATTTCTCTACGCGCTTCACGTTGCAGAGGGAATAATAAAATCGGGCGGCGCGGAAAAAATTCTTGTCATAGGCGTGGACGTTCTCTCGAAAGTCACCGACTTCGAGGACCGTTCAACCTGCATACTTTTCGGCGACGGTGCGGGCGCAGCGGTTCTCACCGCCTCTGACGAACCTGGAGTTCTCTCATCCATTCTCAGTTCGGACGGAAACGACTGGGATCTTCTCTACGTCCCGGCGGGAGGCTCAAGGACGCCGATTGACGAGGAAGTGCTCAAGAGCAGGGAGCAGTATATAAAGATGAAGGGAAACGACGTCTTCAAAGTCGCGGTCAAGAGCATGGAGTCGGTAACCGTGGAAGCCATCACCAAGGCAGACGTCTCTCCCGGGGACATCGATCTCTTCGTCCCGCACCAGGCAAACTACAGGATTTTGGAAGCCGTGAGGAAAAGGCTTGATTTTCCGGAGGAAAAAGTGTTTGCAAATCTCGACAAATACGGGAACACCTCCGGGGCCTCCATTCCTCTCGCCCTTGACGAGGCGGTTCGCCAGGGAAGCGTAGGAGACGGAAGCCTTGTGCTGTTCGCGGCTTTCGGAGCCGGTTTTACCTGGGGCGCTTCGGTGGTAAAACTCTGAGCACCTTCCATGACGCCGCATCGGGTTTGCCAAGGATGCGGCTTGTCTTCTTCTCGGAAAAACGCAGAATATGACTCTTTCGTCAATCCCAGAACTTGCAAACATCGTCCTGCCGGCGTTTCTTGTGATCGCCGCGGGTTTTCTCTTCAGCAGGACGAAAAAAATAGACATATCCTCGATCAACGATCTTGTGATCTATGTGACCACGCCGTGTCTGATAATTTCGTCTCTCTCGGATTTCACGATGAACCCGTCTGTAGCGGCGAAGCTGTTTCTCTCGATATCGGCAGTCGTTTTCTCTACAATAATAATCGGCGGGGCGCTTACGAAAGCGTTTCGGCTTGACTCAAGGGTATATCTCCCTCCAGTGGTTTTCGCGAACACGGGAAATCTGGGGCTTCCCCTTTGTCTTTTCGCATTCGGGCAGTACGGGTTCAACATCGCGATACTCTGTGTCGTATCGACCACGCTGCTTCACTACACGGTGGGAATTCTGATTCTCGGGTCCGGAAAGAATCATCTGCGCGAGATATTCAGACTTCCCCTGATATACGCCACCGTAGCCGGAATAATCATAAACTCGGCCGGCTTTCAGATCCCGGTAGTTATCGAGAGACCCGTAGCCCTTCTCGGGGACATCACCATACCCGCGATGCTTTTCTCGCTCGGGTACAAACTCTCCGAAATGAAGATCTCCAGGCTTTGGCTTTCATTCTTCTTCGGTTCCGCCAGGATATTTCTCGGCGTAATTCTCGGAGCGCTGTTCGTAAACGCATTCGGCCTGAAGGGAGTGGAAGCGAAAGTGGTTATCTTGGAATGCGCAATGCCACCCGCGGTTTTTAACTTCGTGCTCGCGGAGAAATACGGCAGGGACTCCGAGACGGTCGCATCAATAATAGTGGCCGGAACGGCTGTTTCCCTTCTGGTTCTTCCGTTCGTTATTTCGTATCTGGTAAATCAGTGACAGATCAGCGGGTTATGTCTCTGAGGGTAAGGCCCTCGTCCCTAAGGTAGGGCATAAGACCCTTTTTGGTGATCGTTCTCAGCGCGCGGGCAGAGATCCTTATTCTCACGTGCCTGTCTATCTCGGGAACGTAGATTCTCTTCCAGTGCAGGTTCGGATTCTGGCGTCTCTTAACATGGTTGTTCGCATGGGAGACATTGTTTCCGAAAAGGGGTTTTTTTCCTGTTATAGCGCAACGGCGGGCCATCGTGATTTCCTTCGACTACTTGGTCTCCTTAAAGACAACGTGCTTCCTTATCACCGGGTCGTACTTTTTCAGTTCAAGACGATCCGGAGTATTCATCTTGTTCTTCTTCGTGTAATAGATGTAAGGACTCTCCGTGCTTTTCATCTTGACAAGTACTCTGTTTAACGACCTTCCCATTGCAACCCCCGAAAAAGTGAATGGTTATTATCCACGAAAAAAAACTGTTTTCAAGAAAAAATTTAAATTTCTTTGGGAATCAGTGATCGCAGCCGCTTTTCCTGCAAAGCCTGAAATTGCGCAGGTGGCCGGAAATCATGATAAAAGCGCCGATAAGAGTAAGAATCGATTCTACGTAGCCCGCAGCGACGAAAGCTCCGATTAGGAGAAAATAGAGTCCCACGCCCCCCAGCATGATCACGCTGAAATCCTTATGGCGTCTGCAGCCAAGAAACATGGCGACCACGCTTGCTGGAATGACCAGAAAAAGCATCAGTTCGTGGAAAATCTCTTCAAACACGAATGTCGAACCCACGACCGGGAACAGTATGAGCGCCACCGGCGTCAGAAAACAGTGGATGGCGCAGATACCCGCAAGGGATATCGAGGTGTAATCGGTGAGTCTCTGAATTCTTGCCTGGTTCATTGTACTGTTAAGCTGCCTCCGCGCACTTTAAGCACTGGCCGAAAAGCTGTACGAAGTGATCCTTCACCCGGAACCCCTGTTTTTCAACCGAAGCGTAGTCAAAGCTCTCGACCGGACACTCGGGAAAATCGAAAACCCCCTTGCAGTCAACGCACACCATGTGATGAACGTGCTCGCCTTGGGAAAACGCGTAGCCGTGACCGCCATCGGGGAAATGAAGGCGCTTCACAATGCCCAAGTCCTCAAACGTCTCAAGGGTTCTGTAGATGGTGGCAAGCCCCGTGGCACTGAGCATATCCTTCACTCCGTCGTGTATTTCGCTTACCGAAAGCGATTTTCCGCTCGTGTGAAGAACATGAACGACGGCCAGGCGCTGCGCGGTTGACTTAAGCCCCTTCTCCCGCAGAACCTCTCTGGCATATGATTCCTGGGCGCATTCAAAATCTTTCAGCATAGCAGCCATTAAATGAGAATGATTTTCAATTGGTCCTTATTGTAATCGGTTATTGGGAGCCGTCAAGATAAAAGCAAAATTGAAAAGATACAGGAGCGGAAGGCAAAAAGCGTTTTCCGAGGCCGGTCTCCACCAATCACTTGGCTATAATGCCGCCATCGATTGAAAGCATTGAGCCCGTGTTGAACATGACCTTCTCATCGCAGAGAAACAGAACCGCTTCAGCTATTTCGTACGGGTCGGCCAGCCGTCCCATGGGATGAAGCGACTCCATGAAAGCCTGGGCCGCTTCGGCATCTTCGGCTCTCTCAAGATAGGAGTCGAACATCGGCGTCCAGACCCCGCCGGGACAGACGGCGTTTACCCTGAGTCCCTTGTCCGCGTACTCAAGTGCCATGCTTCTAGTTAACTGAACAAGTGCCCCCTTGGATGCAGAGTAGGCCGAAAGCCCCGCAAACCCTTTTAACCCGAGAATAGAAGAGTTATTAACGATAAACCCTCTGCCCGCGGAAATCATGTGAGGAATCGCGTATTTGCACATCATGAACGCTCCCTTCACGTTTATGTCGAAAATCTGCTGGAATCTTTCGGTCTCGACTTCGTGAAAAGGAGAGGAAAAGATGATGCCGGCGTTATTAAAAAGAATGTCGATCTTTCCGTGCTCGCGAAAAGCGGTCTTGACGGTGGCCGCGCAGTCATCTTCGACTGAAACGTCGCAGACCTTGTATTGTATAGAAAGCCCTTCTTCCTCCGCCTTGGCGCACAGCTCTTTTAGCTTTCCTTCCCTTCTTCCGGCGATCAGAACCCTGGCTCCGTTTCGCGCCAGTAAAAGCGCCGTCGCTTCACCGATTCCCGTACCTCCCCCGGTAATAATTGCTGATCGTCCTTTAAATCTCATTAGAGAGTCCGCAGAAACATATAAATCAGAAACCTACTGGAAAACCGCTAGCAGCACGCCCGCCGCCACCGCCGAACCCACGACCCCGGCCACGTTCGGACCCATGGCATGCATAAGAAGCACATTCTGGGGGTCCTCCCTGGATCCCATGTCCTGCGAGACGCGGGCGGCCATCGGGACCGCTGAAACCCCCGCAGAACCAATCAGAGGGTTTATCTTGGTTTCGGAGAAAACATTCATAAGCTTGGCCATCAACACTCCGGTGGCCGTGCCTATGCAGAAAGCCACTACCCCCAAAAGAAGTATGCCTAGAGTTTCAAGAGAGAGAAATTCGGAGGCCAAAAGCTGCGACCCGACCCCTAAGCCGAGAAATATCGTAACGATGTTGATAAGAGCGTTTCTCGTCGTATCCGACAAACGGTCAACCACACCGCACTCCCTCATCAGGTTGCCGAAAGTGAAAAAGCCTATGAGCGGTGCCGCGGATGGAAGAAAAAGAAAACAGAGAGTAAGTGCAATCAACGGAAACATTATCTTTTCTCTTTTCGCCACGGGACGAAGCTGCTTCATCCTTATTTTTCTCTCTTCGGGGGAAGTAAGAGCCTTCATTATCGGGGGCTGGATTATCGGCACAAGAGCCATGTAGGAATACGCGGCGACTGAAACCGCACCGAGGAGCCTCGGAGAAAGCTGCGAAGAAATATAAATAGAGGTTGGTCCGTCGGCTGACCCTATTATTCCTATCGATGCCGCGTCGCTCAAGGAAAAGTCGATTCCAGGCACGTACCGGGCAAGCACGAGCGCGCCTATCAATGTCGAGAAAATGCCGAACTGCGCAGCTCCTCCCAGAAGAACAGTCTTGGGGTTGGCGAGAAGCGGGCCGAAATCGGTAAGCGCCCCAACCCCCATGAATATCAGAAGGGGAAAAATGCCGGTTTTTATACCAACATCGTATATGTAATAAAGCACCCCGCCGGGGTCGTTTATCCCGGCAAGCGGAATGTTGGCCAATATGCATCCGAAAGCTATCGTAACCAGAAGAAGCGGCTCGAATTTCTTTGCGATCCCGAGGTAGAGAAGAAGGAACCCTACCAGAATCATCAAAAACATCCCGAACCCGTTAACCCAAGAGGACGCGTTTCCCGCAATGAACCCGTAGATACCGGTACTGGTAGCAACGTTTTTCAAAAGCTGGGAAAAAGACGCAATCTCCCGGGCTCCTTCTGCGGCGGCTGTCCCGCCGCTTGCCGTTTCTCCGAGACAGTCGGGCGTACCGACGAATATTCCCAGAGAAAGCGCGAGAAGCGCGAAAATGAGTACGAATTTTTTCATGTGCTCAAGAGGGAAGAATGGTAAGAATAAGCTGACCGGCTTCAACGACCTGTCCCTGCTCAACCTCAATGGACACGATTTCCCCGTCGCATGGAGAGGCAACCGGTGTTTCCATTTTCATAGCCTCAAGCATAATCAGCGTCTGATTTTCCTTCACCTTATCCCCCGTGCCGACCTGCACCCTGTACACGTTGCCGGGTACGCTCGCAGTAACGGCCACGACATCGGGAGAATCTTCATCCATCGCGGAGGATGATGGTTTCGGGGCTGGAGCTTCTGTCACCGAGGCAACCTCCGAAGTTCCTTCCTTTACGGTTACGTTGTAGCTTCTTCCGTCAACCGTGATCACGAAATTCTCCCCGGTACCGGACACCTTCGACGCTACGCTCGTGCCGAGACCGCGTCCTTGCTGGGGCTGTTCTTCAGGCTTATCTTTTCTTACGTTGACGCTGAAATTCCCTTTAAGGAAGTCAAGACCCTTGTTTCCGCCCTGGGTCTGAAGCGCCCCGACTATGAATATGTTCTCCTCGGTGACGGGAAGGCCTTCTTTTTCGAGAATCTCGGTCGCCTTCGGAATGCCGGGCTCGAGTATGTCGAGCGGATCGCCTTCAAAGCGGGGCTTGCCCATCTGTTCTTCCGCTATGGCAACGACTTCGGGATCGGGCTCGACGGGTGTACGCCCGAAATAGCCAAGCACCATGTTCCCGTAACCGTCGGTGATCTTCTTCCAAGTCCCCTGGGTGACGTTGGCGTAAGCCTGCTGGAAATAGAACTGGGAAACCGGGGTAACCGATGTTCCGAATCCCCCCTTCGCGACGCATTCGCTCATAGCCTCAATAACCTGAGGGTAAAGATCGAGGGTGCCAGTGTCTCTCATCATCATGGTGTTTGCGGTAAGCGCACCGCCGGGCATCGGGGAGAGAAGAACCTCCGAGGAGACCCGAAGAGCTTCGGGCGGGAAATAATAGCCGGACATGCATTCCTTGAAAACGGAATTCGCCTCGAGAACCTTGCTTATGTCAACATCGAGAGTGTATTCCGTTCCCTTAAGGGCGTTCCACATGGATATGAGGTCGGGCTGGGAAGTTCCCCCGGAAACAGGGGCTCTGGCGACGCAGATTCCGTCGCACCCGCCATTTATGGCGGCCATGTACTGATTGATTCCTTGGGCGGCCGTCTCATGCGTGTGCACCCAGAGAATGACGTCCTCTCCGACGAGCGCTCTTGCGGCTTTCAGGGTCTCGTAAATCTTGTTGGGATTCGAGGTTCCTGAAGCGTCCTTGAAGCATATGGAATCGTAGGGAAGCCCTGAATCAAGTATTTTCCTCAGTCTGTCTATATAGAAATCCACGTCGTGGGCTCCTTCGCAGCCCGGAGGAAGCTCCATGAGCGTTACCACGGCCTGGTGATGCAGGCCCGCGTTTTTTATGCACTGACCCGAGTACTCAAGGTTTCTTACGTCGTTTAAGGCATCAAAGTTCCTTATATGGGTTATGCCATGTTTCTTGAACATCCTGGCGTGGAGATCTATCATGTCCTTGGGCTGCTGGGACAGCGCAACAACATTGATCCCCCTCGCAAGCGTCTGGAGATTAGCGTCCGGTCCCGCTGCCTCGCGGAAGCGGTCCATCATGTCAAAAGCGGATTCCCCGCAGTAAAGAAACAGACTCTGGAACCTGGCTCCCCCGCCAGCTTCAAAGTGTGTTATCCCGGCTTCCCTAGCGGCTTCGACCGCCGGGATGAAGTCTTCTGTAAGCACCCTAGCGCCGAAAACGGACTGAAACCCGTCGCGAAAGGATGTATCCTGAAATAAGATTTTCTTCATGACAAGACCTTGGGGTTTTCAAGATCTAGCCGTCACCGGCATGCTTCGCCCTGTAGGCTGCAACTGCAGCGGCTATGACCGGAATGACATTCTTTCCGGATTTTTTGGACACCCCGGGGTCCGAGGGCGCACGTACGTCGCTGTCTTTAAAAAGCTTCGCAGACAGCATCACGCTCAGCATCAAGACAAGCAGGAAAACATATACTATGGACATACCAATGACCATAAGTTTTACGCCTTCAAGGATCATAGTGGACGAAGAATCTCAAAAACCGTTTGAATTTGATGGGTATCAATTATTTACAACAAGTTGTTTATTGTCAATCCGCTGTGACACCCCAAGCGTCGCATACATGCTGCGGATTTCTGAGTTCCCCGTTTTTCCTTGACCTTCAAATCCTTACGTGTTATTCTGACCCCCCACTATGAAAAGGACTTATCAACCGCACGTAAAAAAGAGGCTCAGAACGCACGGCTTCCGCGCCAGGCTGAGCACAAGGGGAGGCAGGAGCGTACTTAGGAGAAGAACTGCCAAGGGAAGATACGTTCTCACGGTTGGGAGATGGAAAAAGTAGCGTTTGAGTCCGACAGCTCGTTTCCCGCAAAATTCAAAGTAAAAACACCCCGCGACTTCCGCAACATACTCTCAGAAGGCACCAAAACCCACTCGAAAAACTTCATACTCTACGCAAAGCCCAACTCTCTCGGATTTCCCCGTCTAGGGGTGTCCGTGGGCAAAAAAGCGTCAGCGAGCGCCGTCAAAAGAAACAGGATGAAAAGGGTGCTAAGGGAAGTTTTCAGGAGGAACAAGCCTGCATTTTCCTCAAACGACTTGGTATTCGTAATAAAGAACGACGTATCGGGCAAGAAGTTCTCTGAACTTCGCTTGGAGATAAAAAAACTCGCAGAACGAATCAAATGAGAAAAAACCCCGCAGTCAGATTCCTTGTTTTCCTGGTAAGGTCCTACCAGAGGGTCATTTCTCCCCTGCTTCCCCAGACCTGCAGGTTCTATCCCAGTTGCTCCGCGTATTCAATTGAAGCCCTAAGGGAACACGGAGCCTTCAGAGGAATCTGGATGACCCTTAGAAGAATACTGCGCTGTCATCCGCTAGGCGCGGGGGGATATGACCCCGTAAGGAAAAAAAGCGATAAATAGGTGAAGGGGTGAGTAAAACGCTCTATTCCTATTAAAACTTATCGTGTATTATTGCTCCCATGAATTCTTACTCTTTGGTTTCCTGCTACATGCTAGAACTACCCACAGAAAACGGGAGCAGTCTCACAGGTGTCTCGCAGAAATCACGATAACGCCCCACATTCTCGATAAAGCCCTAAGAAACAACACATGAACAGCGACCTCAAGAGAAACTACATTTTATTTCTGGTATTGTCGGTACTGGTAATCGTCGGTTACTCGGCGTTTTTCGCAGAAGCCCCCAAGGAAAAACAACCCGCAAAAACAGACCGGTCCGCATCGGCACCTGTCACCTCGGGGGATTCCTCCGAAGAATCAGGTTCCTCTCAGGAACTTCCCACGGAATTTGAACCGATAAAATCCTCCTACGCTTCCAAGATCATAAAAGTCAGATCCGAGCTTTATTCTGCCGAGATAGACACTCTCGGAGGAAAGATTGTCGGCTGGGAGCTTCTGGAATACAAAAAGACGGTCGATACGGACTCGGTGCCCGTGGCTGTGATAGATGAAGAGAAAAAGTCGGTTGACACCATACTGAGAGTCAAGAACAAAAAAATGCCGGAACTCATCCCGTTTTCCTACAACGGAAGCACAGACCTGGTCGTGGGTTCCGAAGGGCTTGACGTCAATCTGGTCTGGAAAAAGCCCGACGGGCTTACGGTACGTAAAACCATCTCCTTTTATCCCGGGAAATACTTTATCAAGGAGAACCTGGAGGTTCTCAACGGAACGCGGGGACAGATAAGCCAGAAAGTTTACGTCGCCTGGGAAAACACGGTATACGAGAGCGGTTCAAGCAATCTCTACGAGTTTGTCTCCATGGTCGGCGGCGAGGTCAAGCGGACCAAGAAATCCCTTAAGGAAACCAAGGTGTACAATGGAGAGACGAACTGGTTCGGTTTCGGCGGCAAGTACTTTCTCAGCGCATTTCTGCCGGAAATAGGAGGAGACCGGGGAGTCTACCTGCGGCCCGCTGGTGAAAAAGGTCTTGCCGGGGCGGGTTTTTCCTATCCGGAGCAGAGAATAGCCGCGGGAAAAAGCTACAAGGTCGGGTGGAAATCGTATTTCGGTCCGAAAAATGAACCGGACCTCAAGGAAGCGGGGTACAAGCTTGAGAAATCGATTGACTACGGCTATGCGGGAGTACTTACCAAGATTGCCGTCGTGCTGCTTAAGTTTGTCAACGACTTTTTCAGCAACTTCGGAATCTCCATAATAGTGCTTACGATCGCCCTCAGGGTGATATTCTTCCCCCTTACCGTGAAAAGCATGAAATCGATGAAGGCAATGCAGAACAAGATGAAGAGTCTGAAACCTGAAATCGACGCTCTCAAGGAAAAATACAAGGACGATAAATCGACACAGCAGGCAGAGATGATGAAGCTTTACACAAGCAACAACATAAACCCTCTCAGCAGTCTCGGAGGGTGTCTCCCGCTGCTCATACAGCTTCCCGTCTTCATAGCTCTTTATTTCGCGCTTCTGTATTCGATAGATCTAAGACACAGCTCGTTTCTCTGGGTAAACGACCTCTCCCAGCCCGAGCACCTGTTTGACGTGCTGGGAATACCGTTTCGGGTACTGCCCCTTTTGATGGGTGTCTCGTGGTTTCTCTCGCAGAAACTTACCCCTATGACCGCTCCGGGAAGCGAGACGATGGAACTGCAGATGAAACTCATGCAGTTTATGCCTATAATTTTTACCGTAATGTTCTGGGGCCTGCCTTCCGGTCTTATACTTTACTGGACCGTAAGCAACATTCTCTCTGTCGTTCAGCAACTGTACATCAATCGACAGGTCCCGGATCCAGAAGGAGGATAACAATGGCCACTGTAATAGAAAAGGAAGGAAAAACCATTTCCGAAGCCGTGGTGAACGCCTGCGAGGAACTCGGAGTCTCAAAAGACGAAGTGGAAATCGAAGTTATAAGGGAAGACTCCAAGGGGGTTCTGGGCATAGGAAGCAGAAACGCCATAGTGAAGGTGGAGATAAAAACTGGCGGATTGACTGAAAAGACGTTTCGGGCGAAAAAAACTCTTGAGACTCTCCTAGGGTTTCTGTTTTCGGCCCCGCAGAGCGTAAAGGTCGAAGAGACCGAAAACAGAATAATACTCGAAGTATGGCCCGTTAAAGACAAGAAGTTCCTCATAGGGAGAAACGGGGAAGTGATAAAATCCCTTGAGTACATAGTAGGGAAAATAGCTTCGAAAAACAGCGACGAGGGAAAAAACAAGAGGGTCGCTATAAACATTGGCGGACACAACGGAAAGAAAAAGGACACCGACGTGCCGAGAAAAGTAGCGGAGACCGTACAGAAAGTAAAAGAGAGTGGGAATTCTCACTCAATCGAGCGGCTTTCGTCCTATGAAAGAAAAATGGCCTACACGGAACTCAAAAAACAAGAGGACATAAAATACGAGACGGTTCCGAGCAAGGGCAACTCGAAAAAAATCGTCGTCAGCCCTCAGGCCTGAGTTCAGGAATCCCGAAGCGTCCTGAAAAAATCCTCAAGGATGCGCGCACACCGTTCACCGCATACTCCCCCCGAAAATTCCACCCGGTGATTGAGTTCCCCTCCTGCACCAACTCCGAAGTTGCTTACAAGCGCACCGCCCTTGGGATCGGGAGCGCCGAACACCACCCTTTCTATTCTCGCGTTAACTATGGCCCCCATGCACATGGCGCAGGGTTCGAGAGTAACGTACATGGAAGTGCCGGGAAGTCTCCAGTTTCCAACAACCTCGCACGCGCGGCGTATAGCCAGAATTTCAGCGTGGGCGGTAGCGTCCGAAGCGGACTCTCTCAGATTATGGGCGGCTGAAATCACGGCACCGCCCCCGTCGACTATGACTGCCCCGACCGGAACCTCACCTTCCGAAGCAGCCCGCTCGGCCTCCCTAATAGCCAAGGCCATAATGCTTTCATCGGACTGCCTCGCCACGGATAGAAGGGAAATTATTTTCTGGCGCTGAACTTGAGCCCCGTCTCGTTCCTGTCCCAGGTATTCTCCGTGATTTCCTTTATCTCGGCGACCTTGACTTTCTGGGTCGCGGTTACCGGGAATCCATCCTCGTATACCTCTATGAACCTGGGAACCATGGCCACTATAACCCTTTCGGCCATCCATTTGGAGAACTCAACCGGATCGAACTGTTCGCCCGCCTTGAGCGTAACGCAGAGCTTGATCTCGTCATCCGAAACGTTCGGGAGCCTTATACCGACCGCAATGGCTTCCTGAATCGCGGGATATTGCATCGCCTCATCCCCGACGGCTACCGGATCCACGTTTTCGCCTGAAACCCTGATGCGGCTGAACCTTCCGACAAAATAGTATCTCCCATCGATACCTCTGGCGAAGATGTCGTCCGAATTGAAGAAGCCGTCATCGTCAAAGGCCTCCCTGGTTCTTCTGGCATCCTTGAAATATTCATTCAGGGTCGTATGCGGAACAAGAGGCTTTACGAAAAGAAGCCCCTTGGCCTCGTCGGGAGGAGTAATGTCATCGGTAGAGTCCCAGAACGGTCTTACCACGGTATCAATATCTTCAGGATTTCTCAGCTCGACGTAATACCCCTCCATGGGAAAACCGGATGAACCCGGTCGGTGATCCTCGGGATCTTTCCAGAGAACCATGCCCATCTCTGTCGAACCGTATCCGTCTATTACCCTGACTCCGAACCTCTCCTGGAACTCCTTGAGGTTCCTCGGAGCCGGGGAGCCCAGCATTATCCTTATGTTGTGCTTCTGATCCCACTCGCTCTCTTGCGCGGACCACAGGTACTCGGCCACCGCTCCCAGCATGTTAACGCATGTCGCACCGCAGCCGCCTGCCCATTTCCAGAAATTAGAAGCTGAGAACCTCGGGAAAAACACGGCAGTCGCACCGGCCGCCATGGAGCTGAAAAGACACATTACCTGCGCATTGGCGTGACCGAGCGAAAGTATGCTCATGAGCACGTCGTCGCTTCTTATTCCCTGCTGCTGCAGATAAGAACGGACTGTCATGACCACTCCGCCGTGATCTCTGGCAACCCCTTTCGGCATCCCCGTGGTGCCGGACGTGAACATACACCTCTCCATGTCGGCAGTGGTAACGTCCACACCGGGATTAGTATCGTCATAATTATCAAATTCTGAAAAAGGAAGCGCCTTTATGCCTCCGATTTTTTCGGGAGGACTGTCAACCGTTACGAAAATCGCTTCAAGATGCTCAAGGCTGTCGCCGATTTCTTCTATAAATGGAATGCTCCCCTCGTCAATAACAAGGGCTCTCATGTCTGAATAGTTGATCACGTAGGCGAGTCTCTCGCCTTTTTCATCCTTGTTTACCGGAACCTGCACTCCTCCACACTTGTGTATGGCGATAATGGATATCACGTGCTCGGAACAATTAAGCATGTACATCCCGACCTTGTCCCCTTTATTTATTCCGAACCCTTGGGCAAGACCGTTTGCCATCCTGTTAGCCCACGCGTTGGTTTCCGCGTAAGTGTAGCTCTCAACAATGTTTCCGTCCCTGTCTCCGACCTTGAACATCGCCTTTTCAGGAAACGCCTCGGCTCCTTTTTCAAGATTCCTTGTTATCGGTTCCCACTGCGAAGTGTCTTCAAATTTGCCGAAGGGAAGATCTCCGCTTCCCAGATAGGCGGCATCGCGCGGTTTGAATAATAATTGCATTTACTGTAACCTCCTGAACAGTCTTATAGCGCCTGGAAATGAAAAAGCGCTGTAAAAATCCACACTATTATAGGTTAATCGGTGCTTCATTGCAAACCCTCGTCTTTTCACGGTTTCTGAAAAACCCCTTGGCCTGCCGTATGCGGCCTGAATCCCGCTTCTGACCTTATGGAAATTTGGAATCTGCTGATTTTTACCGTGAGTTTCGTTCTTCTTTGGAAAGGGGCTCGCCTTCTCGTTAGAGGCGCCTCCGGAATAGCAAAATTCACCGGCATGGGTCCTTTTTTCGCCGGATTCACGGTGGTTGCACTCGGAACATCCGCTCCCGAGTTCGTGGTTTGTCTGGTGGCAGTCATAGAAGGTTCAAGCGATATAGCGGTTGGAAACATGGTCGGGAGCAATATCGCCAACATCGGACTTATTTTCGGCCTGACGGCTCTTATAAGTCCCGTAGTTATAAATAAAGAAGCATGGGGGGAGCAGAAAATCCCGCTTGGCTTTCTAGTGCTTATTACTTTTTTCGCCTACGGTCTCAGCCGTGCGGGCTTTTCCCTCGGAAGAGAAGAGGGAGCATTGCTGTTTTTGCTGCTGGCTGTTTTTTTGCTCGTCCCCTACGGAAAATTCGGGAAAGAAAAAAATGAGGTCCTGTCCGAATCGCAAGGCGACGACGGGTGGAAACTTCTTTTTTACGCAGTCTCCGGCTCGGTACTTCTAGCGGCCAGCGCCCATTTCCTGGTTAAAAGCGCAATAGTTATAGCCGCGGAACTCGGGGTAAGCGAGCTGTTCATAGGAGTGACTGTTGTCGCCATCGGAACTTCGCTTCCCGAACTTGGCGCTTCGCTTGTGGCGGCGTGGAAAAAAGAGCAGAACATAGTCGTGGGCAACATAATAGGCAGCAACTTCTTTAACCTCGGGTTTTTGGGCCTCGTGGCAATTATCCGGCCTGTAAATGTAAACCGGGATATGTTCGGAAACACATCCGAATTCACATTTCTTATCCTGTTAACTCTTCTTTTCGTGTTACTAATCGGAAAAACCCAGATTAGCAAAAACAGGATCGGAAAAAAGAAAGGAACGCTTCTGCTTATCGTTTACGCAGCGTTTCTCTATTTTATCTCAGGCTCACTTTCTTGACCTCAGCTTGAGCCCGCTTTTGTGCCTGTCCCAAGTGGAATCGGATATACCCTTTAGTTCTGAAACAGCGATTTTCTGGGTCGAGGTGAGAGGAAATTCCTCGTAAACTTCAATGAACCTCGGAACCATTGCCACCATCACCTTCTCAGCCATCCATTCGCAGAATTCCACGGGATCGAAATCCGCCCCTTCCTTGAGTATCAGGTTAAGCTTGATCTCGTCATCCGATATATCGGGCAGTCTAATGCCTACTGCTACAGATTCCCTAACTGAAGGATGTTCTTCCGAAACATCGGCCACGGCTACCGGGTCCACATTCTCTCCCGACACGCGTATCCTGCTGTAGCGTCCCATGAAGTAGTATCTCCCGTCGGTTCCGACGGCAAACAGGTCATCCGAATTGAAAAATCCCTGGTCGTCAAAGGCGTTTTTGGTTCTTTTTTCATCCTTGAAATATTCATCGAGGGTAGTGTGCGGAACCAAGGGCTTTATGAAAAGAAGTCCTTTTTCCTCCTCGGCAGGAGCGGGGTCTTTATCCACGTCCCAGCGTTTCTCTATTATCTCGTCTGTGTTCAGGGGATCTCTTATCTCAAGGTGGTATCCCTCGACGGGAAACCCGCATGAACCCGGTTTCTCATCCTCGGGATCTTTCCAGAGAGGCATTCCCATCTCAGTGGACCCGTAGCCCTCAACTATCTTCGTGTTGAACCTCTCCTCGAACTCACGAAGCTTTTTAGGCGCGGGCCCTGAGAGCATCATCCTTACCCCATGCTTTGAATCCCACTCCGAAAGCGGAGAAGCCCATATGTACTCGGGCACCGCTCCCAGCATGTTCGCCCCGGTCGCACCGCAGCCGGCCGCCCATTTCCAGAAATTAGAAGCCGAGAACCTCGGGAAGAAAACAGCAGAACCCCCAACAGCTACCGAGACGAAAAGGCACATCACCTGAGCGTTTGCGTGTCCCAGGGAGAGAACCGTCATCAAGACGTCCTCGCTTCTGAGCCCCTGCTGCTGTATGAAGGAGCGCACGGTCATTATCACCCCTCCGTGATCGCGGATAACACCTTTGGGCATTCCCGTGGTGCCGGAAGTGAACATGCATCTCTCCTTGTCGGCAATTGTCACGTCAACTCCGGGGTTTTCAGATGAGTACTGATCAAAGACGGAAAAAGGAAGTGCCTTTATGCCCCCTATATCCGCCGGAACATCTTCCGAGACAAGAAAAATCGCCTCGAGGTTCTCAAGTTTGTCCGCTATTTCAGTTATGTAGGGAAGGCTCTGGGTGTCAACCACGAGCACCCGCATCTCGGAGTAGTTTATTACGTAAGCCAGCCTGTCGCCTTTTTCATCCTTGTTTATAGGGACCTGGACGGCGCCCGATTTGTGCGCGGCGATAATCGATATGACGTATTCGGAGCAGTTGAGCATGTACATGCCGGCCTTGTCCCCTTTTTTTATCCCGAACTCCCCGACAAGACCGTTTGCCACTCTGTTAGCCCAGGCGTTGGTTTCCCCGTAGCTGTAGCTTTCAGCTATATTGCCGTCTGAATCCCCGAGGCTGAACATCGTTTTTTCGGGGTATGACTCAGCCCCCGCCTCAAGGTATCTGGTTATCGGAAGCCACTTGTCGGTGTCGTCTAGAGGACCGTTGGGAAGAGCCCCTTTCCCTATGTATTTTTCGTCTCTCGTGCGTAAAGGCAGCTTCATTTTTTTCCTCTTGCGTACTTTGATTTCAGAATATAAGTCAGGTTTTTGACAGTTCCTGGCCGTTTTCTATTCTGAGGATTCTAGTTTACCTGAAAAAACCTGGTTGACGGGTCTACGGATTCCGCGCTTGAACACCAAGATAAAGAGAAGAATTGAAAAGAAACGCTACCCAGAAAGCTTAACTAAATAGGAATGAATCTCCTGCCTCGATTTGTGCAATTTGAAAGTAGTACTTTCAAATTGCGCAAAAGGCTCTATTTATCGCGGAGACTGGTTTTTTTGTCTTCCCTGAACAATTCCTTTAGTTCCTGCGTCCTATCAAACACATCTTCAGGAAAACTGGTTTTATTATGGTAAACCGCCACCTGACTATCCAGCGTCTGGGCATCATGTTCCCGAAACGCCCGAATTATCCCCGCCGCATCGTCAGGGGATAACCCCAGATGCTCCAGCAGCTGGGTTGAAAGAGCAAGACTTGAAAGCAGAGTCTCGCGAATCACGGAGGTCACTCCCAATTCCCGAAGTTTTATTTCGTGAAAACGGTCCCTCGCACGGGCCATGATTTTAAGGTTCGGAAAGGTGCCAGATACCTGGCTGACTATTTTCAGAGACGCTTCGACATCGTCAATCGCGACAACGATCGCGGGAGCCCGGTCAATATGAGCGGACAGCAGAACCCGCAGGTTCGATGCGTTGCCATAGTACGTTTCACTTGCAAACTGACGAACAAACTCAACTCTCCTGGCATCAAGTTCAATCACCGTAAACGGAATTTCAAGTATAGTCAGTATTCGGGCTACGGTCTGTCCGAACGGACCAAAGCCTACGATGATAACGGAATTTTGCGATTCATCGGTTTCCTCTAACGGCGCAGGCGGACTGTCTTTGTCGGCACCTAGACGGGCAACAGCCGCAACGAGAAAGGGTGTTGCCGCCATCGACAACGTTACCACCAAAACGGCGATATCAGTGATGAATTGATCTACAAGCTGCGCCGAAACACCTACGGTGAACAGAACAAAGGCGAACTCCCCGCCTTGGGAAAGCACAAATCCCGTCCGTATCGCTTCACCGTGCTCAAGACCCTGCAACCTGGCAAGCGGGTATATAACGAGCGATTTTACGACCATGAGAACCACGGTCAGTCCGACGATCAAAACCGGCTTGCTGATCAGCAAATCCAGATTGGCCGACATACCAACCGCAATGAAGAAAAGACCCACGAGCAGTCCTTTAAAGGGCAGCACGTCTGCTTCAAGCTGGTGGCGATACTCAGAATCGGCAACTATCATACCCGCCACGAAAGCCCCGAGCCCCATTGAAAAGCCAATGCTGTGCATCGCCAAGGCGGCCCCTGTTACGAGAGTAAGCGCAGCAGCCGTGAAAAGTTCATGAATTCCCGCGGAGGCAACAAAACGCAGGGCGGGGCGAAGAGTAAACCGAGCAATCGCAAATCCAGCCACAATAGCGACAAAAAGCAGTAAATTCAACGACACCGAATCCCCGGGCTTGGAAGACAAGATGCCCACTAATGCTATTGCAGGAATAACGGCGACATCCTGCATGAGCAGCGTGCCGAAAGCCGCGCGTCCGTAGGGCCTGTTCAATGCCCTGTGTTCCCCGAGCCACTGTATGACAAATGCCGTGCTTGAAAGAGCAAGCGAGAATCCGATCAGCATTGACGCGGATGAGCCCATCCCCAACAGCATGAAGCAAAACACCGCAATTACGACCGAGGTAATGAGGATCTGGGTTATGCCAAGCCCGAAGAGGAATCTTCGCATGGTCCAGAGACGATGCGGACGAAGCTCAAGCCCGATGAGAAACAGCAGCAAAACAATTCCGAACTCAGCAAAATGCAGGACTTCCGCTGCATTGCCTACAAGCCCGAACACGCTCGGACCGATCAGCAATCCAACCAGCAGATAGCCAAGCACGCTGCTCAATCCGAACTTGCGGCAAACGGGAACAACAACAATCGTCGCCAGCAGAAAAATGAAAGCTTCAACCAGAAGGCCCATCTGCCCTCCTGCGAAACGGATTCAAAGCCTGTTCCCTTAAGATTTCTTTTTGTTTAAACAATTCAGACATCGCTTAACAGGCGCAACTCCTTCGAGACTCCGGGCTCACACTGAAATGTGGGCAAGTAAAACACACCGTAAACAGCTTTTTGGGTCTAGGACGGCATTTGCGGGAAAAACTGTTAAAACGCAGTCCTACGCTCTAAATATGTTAATAAGTCGAGAGGGTTTCTCAAACAGAAAAAAGAAACGATCACTCTTCAGCGGCTCGCAAAACGGTATGAAAGATTCGGAAGCCGGTGATTTTCCGGAATACGGGTTTATTGGGAAAAACGGGAAAACTGCACAGGCTTTACCCGTAGTAGGCGATAAAGTTTCTCAGAAGATCCTTCCCGCACTCCGTAAGGATAGACTCGGGGTGGAACTGAACGCCCTCAACGGGAAGTTTTCTGTGCCTTATTCCCATGATCTCACCCTCCTCGGTCCAGGCGGAGATCTCGAAGTCGGACGGAAGAGAGGCCTCTTCCACCAAAAGCGAATGGTATCTGGTAGCCTCGAAGGGGTTCGGAAGGCCCTCATAGATGGTTTTCCCGTCGTGGATGATCGGGGAGGTTTTTCCGTGCAAAAGCCTCTCAGCCCGGACTATGTTCGCCCCGCACGCATAGCCCACCGCCTGGTGACCCAGGCAGACGCCGAGAATGGGTTTTTTTCCTGAATATCTTTTTATTATATCGACGGAAAGCCCCGCCTCCTTGGGCGTGCAGGGCCCGGGAGAGATGACAATCATGTCGGGGTCAAGATCATCCACGAAACCGAAATCAAGGCAGTCGTTTCTGCGCACCTCGATCTGCTGGCCGAGTTCCCCCAGGTAGTGAACCAGATTGTAGGTAAAGGAATCGTAATTATCGATCATCAGAATTATTTTCCTTTTGCTTCCGCTCATCAGAGTCCGTCCTCCGCAAGCTCAACCGATTTCACCAGGGCTTTTACCTTATTAACCGTTTCCTGATACTCGGTTTCGGGATTCGAATCGGCCACTATGCCGGCTCCCGCCTGTATATAGATTTTACCGTCTTTTATCACGAATGTTCTTATGGTTATGCAGCTGTCCATGTTGCCCGAAAAGCCGAAGTAGCAGACACAACCCCCGTACGCCCCTCTTGTCGCCGGCTCGGTTTCCTCGATTATCTCCATCGCCCTTACCTTCGGCGCTCCGGAAAGAGTGCCCGCGGGAAAAGTCGCCTTTATCACGTCAAAGGCGTCCGCCCCTTCGGCAAGCAGGGCGGTAACGTTTGAAACTATATGCATCACGTGGGAATACCTCTCCACTATCATGAACTCGTCGACCTTGACCGAACCCATGTCGGAAACTCTCCCCAAATCGTTTCTCGCGAGATCAACAAGCATTATGTGCTCGGCCCTCTCCTTGGGATCAGATATAAGTTCGGCCGCGAGGCTTTCGTCCTCGGAAACGGTTTTTCCCCTGGGACGCGTTCCGGCTATCGGGCGGCTCGCGATCCTACTCCCCTCGACCCTCACCATTACCTCCGGGGATGATCCGGTGAGTATCTCATCGTCCATCCTCAGGAAAAACATGTACGGGGAAGGATTCAGTATCCTAAGCGCCCTGTAGAGATCGAAAGGGTCGACCCTGAGGTCCGTTTTCCATCTCTGGGATATCACGGCCTGTATTATGTCTCCCGATTTTATGTACTCCTTGGTTCTGAGAACCGCGTCCTTGAAGTGTGCGGGTTCGAAATTGGACTCGAGCGTGAATTCTTCATCGCCGATATCCTGAGAAATGCCGTCGGCAAACCTTTCGCCGAGCGAGTTTTTAAGCCTGTTCTTGATCTCGGCTATTTTAGCAAGAGACTTTTCGTACTCCTCCCTCGCATTTTTAATGTCGGGAACATAGGCGTTTGAAATGATCTTTATCTTGCTCGTAACGTTGTCAAAAGCCAAAACGGTATCCATTACCATGTAAATGGAGTCCCAGAGCTTAAGTTCGTCGGGAGAGGTATCGGGAATATCCTCTATAAACCTGACCATGTCGTAACCGAAATAACCGACTGCTCCTCCGTGGAATCTCGGAAGCTCCTCTGTGGAAACCGGCCTGTAGCATGAAAGCAGGTCCCGCAACGCCAGAATCGGGTCGCCCGTGAACGTTTCGGTCTCCCCGTCTGAGCGCATTATCTCGATGTTTCTGCCCTTAGAGCGGAACACCACCGAGGGCTCCGTGCCCAGAAAGCTGTAGCGCGCCCACTTGTCTCCGCCCTCCACGCTTTCGAGAAGAAAGGAGTAACCGGGCGAGTCTATCTTCCTGAAAACCGAAACCGGAGTGTCGTAATCGGCCAGAACCTCCTCCCACACGGGCACAAGATTTCCGCGTTCGAGATTCTCGAGGAACTGTTCGTAGGAGGGAGAAATCATGAAAGGAAATCATAAGACTCGAAAAATTAAAGTCAAGAAGGGCGTCTTTTATAAATCCCCGGGGACATTATAATTAAGGGCTTAAAAATATAAGGAGCGCGTTAACGTTGATTCCCGATAAAGCTATATTCAGAGAATACGACATAAGGGGCATTGCGGGGGAGAGTATCACGGAAGAGGTTGTCGAGAAAATCGGAAAAGCCTATGGAACGATGGTGGCCGAGAGCGGCGGAGCGGAGGTTTCGGTAGGATATGACTGCAGGAAATCTTCCCCTGCTTTCCGCGACGCGCTTTGCGAAGGAATAACCTCAACCGGCGTTAATGTGGTCGACATAGGAATGGTAACGACCCCCATGGTTTATTTCTCCACTTTCACCTCGGGCGTTGACGGCGGGGTAATGGTGACCGCCAGCCACAACCCCTCAGAGTACAACGGGCTTAAGATGTGCGTCGGCCAGGACTCCCTTTTCGGCGAAGGCATACAGAGAATAAAAAGATCGGTCGAGAAGGGAAAATTCAAAACAGGAAGGGGGAGAAGGAAACAGACGGACATAGTCGATCACTACCTCGAGTTTTTAGAGCAGAACCTTAATATAGAGCCGGGGATAGGGGTCGCGGCCGACGGCGGCAATGGAACCGCTGGGGTGGCCTGCCCGCAGATACTCAGGAGATTCGGCTGCGAAGTTCATGAACTTTACATGGATCCCGACGGGGATTTTCCGAACCACCATCCGGATCCCACGGTCGAGGAGAACCTGTCTGATATAAAGAAAAAGATCACAGAAGCCGGCCTCGACGTGGGATTGGCATTTGACGGGGACGCAGACAGGATAGGAATTGTAGATGAGCGGGGAAACTCGATGAGCGGAGACATGCTGCTTCTTGTCTATTCACTCGATCTTCTCGAAACGAATCCGGGAGCGACCATAATAGGGGACGTCAAGTGTTCGGGGAATCTTTTCTCCAGGATACGGGAAGCCGGCGGGAATCCTATCATGTGGAAAACGGGTCATTCGGTTATCAAGGATAAGATGAAGAAGGAGGGCGCCGAACTCGGTGGAGAGATGAGTGGCCACATTTTCTTTAAACACAGATTTTTCGGATATGACGACGCTCTTTACGCGGGGCTTCGGTTTCTTGAAATCCTCTCGAAAACGGGGAAGAAGGCCTCGGAACTGCTTACAGGGCTACCTAAAACCTTCGCAACCCCGGAGATAAGAATAGATTGTCCCGATGAAATCAAATTTCAGGTAACAGAAGCGGTAAAGAAAAAACTTGGAAAACAAAACAAAGTGATCGACATAGACGGAGTCAGGGTCGAGTACCCGGACGGATGGGGGCTTCTCCGGGCGTCTAACACCCAGCCGGCCCTGGTGCTTCGTTTTGAAGCTCAGACGGAACCAAGGCTCGCGGAAATAAGGGAAACCGTAGAGAAAACGCTTAAAGAAACGATCAGTGAGATCGGCTGATCAGGAACATTCCCTTGCTGGGATAAACTTGTAGGAACTGATATCCGTTCCGTCCGGAGCCTTCTTTATCACCCCAACCGTAATGGCCATCTCCTCGCCGAACTCAAGAGAATCGGGATCCTCGGTTTCAACCTGCGCCATGACCCTTACGCCTTCTGGGAAATCGACAAGAGCGAGAACATAGGGCACCTTGAATTCCGGCATGCTTCTTCTCACAACCGTAAAGGAATGCAGAATCCCTGTGGGGCTGAGAAACCTCTCTTCCACGTCATCTGAGAAACTCACTGGGTCGGCAAGGTACCTTGGGAAAGTCCAGTTGTCAGATTCCTTGCAGTAACCCGCGATCAGCCTCACTCTGCCTTCATCATCGGTTGAAAACAAATCCTGTCTGAAAATATCTTCGCTCATGACACTCTCTCCTTAAACGATCGTTTAGCGTGAAGGGGAATTATATACAACTGGAAACAGTTTTCAATTACCGCAGATCCCCGCGGAGGAGAAGCTCTGATCCGGGTTTGTAAAAAAACGGGTCAATTTGTAGAATCCTTACGTGGCGGAAAAAACCCCAAGAGCGCTTACCGTTGCCGGATCCGATTCAGGAGGAGGAGCGGGGATTCAAGCTGACCTTAAGACCTTTACCGCGTTGGAAGTGTACGGGCTTTCCGTGCTTACCTCCGTTACCGCCCAGAACACCTTGGAGGTAAGTGCGATTCATGACCTTCCCGAGCAGTTCGTGGGGCTGCAGTTTGACGCTGTGATGAGCGACATAGGATGCGACGCCGCTAAGCTCGGAATGCTTTCCAACAAAAAAATCATTGAGACCGTAGCGGAAAAAATAGATCAGCATGGAATTGAAAAACTCGTTGTCGATCCCGTGATGAACTCAAAAGGCGGAGCAACTCTTCTAAGAAACTCAACGGAACTTCTAAAAAAAGAGATTCTCCCCAAGGCGCTCATAGTGACTCCGAACATACCCGAGGCAGAAATACTGAGCTCTATTAGTATAAGCGGCATAAGCGACATGAAGACCGCAGCCGAGAAAATCCACTCGCTTGGAGCGAAGACGGTTCTTGTAAAAGGCGGGCATCTCGCGAAAGAACACCCGGCGGTGGATCTTTTTTTCGATGGGGAGACGTTTGAAGAACTGGTTAGTGAGAGAATTGAAACGAAGAACACCCACGGAACCGGCTGCACCTTTTCTGCGGCCGTGTGCGCTTTTCTGGCGAAGGGAATGTCTCTTGCGGTTTCCCTTGAGAATTCGAAAGTCTTTGTCACTGAGGCAATAAGAAATTCTCTTGAAATAGGGAAGGGCCACGGACCCCTTAATCACTTCGGGAAAACCTGAAAATCAAGAGTTACCGTTTTCCCGCACTTAAAATCAAGTTTTTTGACTATCGCATATGATTTCCCTATCGAAAGTGTCCGTCCAGAGTGCGGCACGGTTGTCCAGAATGAACGTGGAATGCTCCGAAAGGTATAATACAGTGAGCCGTAACGCCTAACTTTTTGCAAGGATCAAAACACATGTCCGAAAACCAAACCGACCGGGCGCATTCCGAACCCGAGGCACATCGGGCCAAGCTAGCAATTCCGGCGCTGCTGTTCACGGTGCTGGTTATCGCGATTCTGACACTGGCGGGCATTGGCGCGCGGTACTGGGTCCGCGGGGATTTCAACGTTATTCACGCGCTGTTGATCCTGTTCCTTTCGATTAATCTGGTGATCTGCTATTGGGAGGTGTGCCTGTTCCTCAAACGCGACTATATCGAGCTGCGCACCGAATATTGGCGCAAGCGCTGGCGGGAGACGGGCCGAAAACCACCCACCGAATTCCTTACCGCAAAGGTTCCGCTGACCAGAGTGTTGTCGCCGAAGGTATGGGCGGACGTCTGGGCGACGTATTCCCAGTTCGACGGTTCCTACGCAGACCGGCGCACATACGGTTACAACGTGGATATTGCCAACGGTTTCGTGACCCCGGTCCCGACGTTAATTCTCTACGCCGCCTTCACCTTCGACATTTTGTCCGCCCCCGTCGCGGGCATCGTCGGAGTTATACTGTTCTGGCAGTTCACGTACATAACCTCAGTTTATTGGGTCAGCTTCTTCTCGGCCAATCGGCAAACCCGGATCAGCCGAGAGGATATGTACACCTACATCTGGGGGATGAGCTCTCCATGGGTGCTTTTCGGGCTACTGGGACTCTACGTTTCCATTCGTCTTATCGTGAACGGCAACTACAGCGTTCTGGGTTATTAATAACGGTTCCCAGAGTTAGGCACTGATAACCGCCAGCTTCAAAAACGGCAGGTTATATTCAATCAGATCCGGCAACTGATTTTAAGTATTTCTTAATCCTGTTCCGGTTTTCATTTTCTTTATTTCCCTTGTAATAAATCTCAATGAATTCAACTTTCTCTTCTCGTTTAAGATACGCATAAATAACCCGAAGAGGCTTCCATCGGAGAGAGCGACACGCCATACGCGCTGTTACTATTTTGATAACTTCGGTGGAGTGTATAACGGTAAAACTATTTCCGAAACCGGTTGGAGAACTTGAGAGAACTTCTTTGAATATTTCCAGGTCGTCCTTAAGGGTGGCGTATTTTTGAGAGAGTTTTTTTAATTCCCTCCTGAACTCAGGAAGAGAATTAAAGTTCTTCATATTCTCTGACGGAGGTTAATTGGGGACGGTAAAATACATGTTCATACTTCAGCTCCTCCCTGTCCCCGGCCACAGCCCAAGGAGTATCAAGATGTGATAATTCGGTTATCTGCGCAGCAGTCATATTTTCCAGTCTGTGTATTTCCCAGTTGATATGCTCAAGTTCTTTGGATGAAAGAGACGATATTTCCAGTTTTTTTGAATTGACCAAATATTTTACTTGGCCGTAGTTGTGAAACTTGGTTTTTACTCTTTCGATCTTATCTTCTTTTTCAAGTTCCTCAACGATTTTGGCAAATATTACGGGGCTGGGTCCGTAAGTGTTTTTAATATACTTAGCGCCGATTAACTGCTCTTCGTATTTTTCGTAGTAATCAAAATCAATAAAATAGAGAATCTTATAGAGTGCCGTTTGACCTATATTCGGTCGGGCACCTATTCTTGCAAGAACATACAAAAGAACCTGCTTAAATTTTTCTACCTTTTCTTGGGGAACACTGATGCGGACACTTTGTTTTTCAGCCGATTTTTTCTTCCTAGCCCTCTTAATTTCAATTACAGGAGACGGCTGTTCCCTCTCATTAAGAAAATCCTCAATAGGCATGTCAAGAATTTCCGCAAGTTTTATCGCTTCGCTTACCTTCAGTTCACGCTTTCCAAGTTCAATCTGCACGTAAGTAGCACGAGATAAGCCGAGTTTCGAAGCGAGATGTTCCTGTGTAATAAGACACTTTTTCCGTTGCTTGCGTATAAAATTTCCTAACATTTCACTGTAAATATAAAAAAGTTTGTTTTTTTGTCAATAGAAATGTATGGAATTTGATACATTTCTATTTCTGCCTAAGCACATAGCTGCCCAACCTTGTCGAAACTGTCCAGATAAATCCGTCCAATATGGATTAACCCGCTGGAATCGATTATACTAGTAATTTATTTGACCAGTCATACTCTCGAAAAAAGGGAACTGAACATGGCTACAGTAATGGATGGCCGAAAGGTCTCTCAGGATATTAAAGAATGGATCATCCGAAAGACCAAGGAACTTAAAGACAGCACGGGAGTGGTGCCCGGTCTTGCTTCCATCTTGGTCGGCAAGGATTCCGCGTCCGAAATATACGTGAGGAACAAGAGAAGGGCATGCGCAAGATGCGGAATGCTTTCAGAAGAATACAATCTTCCGGAGGAAACCTCAGAAGAGGATCTTCTTTCGCTGATCGAGCGCCTTAACCTAGATGAAAAGATTCACGCTATACTGGTACAGCTGCCCCTTCCGGCCCATATGAACGAGATAAGAGTGATAAGAAAAGTGGCTCCTGCCAAAGATGTCGACGGATTTCATCCCGAGAACGCAGGAAAACTGTTCCAGGAAAACCCTAGCGCCATCGCCTGCACCCCGCACGGAATAGAAAAACTTCTCGATCACTACGGCGTAGAGATATTCGCCAAGCACGTAGTGGTCGTGGGAAAAAGCAACATAGTTGGAAAACCCACAGCGGCCTTGATGCTCAACAGGTTCGCCACCGTTACCATAACCCATATCGAAACTAAAAACCTGTCGGACATAACCACCATGGCGGACATACTGATAGTCGCAATAGGGGATCCGCAGTTCATAAAGAAAGAGATGATAAAAGACGGAGCCGTAATAGTTGATGTCGGAATCAACAGGAACGAGAGCGGAAAGGTCGTCGGCGACGTTGACTTTGAGGATGTAAAGGAAAAGGTCTCTTACATAACCCCCGTTCCCGGCGGGGTGGGTCCGATGACCATAACCATGCTTCTTTGGAACACGCTTGAGGCGGCGGAGATGGCCGCGTCGGACAAGTAGCTTCAAACCGGGGTCAGAGAAGCACCTCGGGGCCGTCGGTTTTTGAAATTGCCTCTGAGTTCCCGAGCCCGGAGCATATATCCCTTACCGCCATGTTCTTTGCGGGATGCCAGGCGGCCGGGTCTATCTCGAGCAGAGGTTCCAGGACAAATCTTCTTTCGTGCGCCCTCGGGTGAGGAATCACCAGGGAATCCGTGCTTATTACAAGGTCTCCGTAGAAGATTATGTCAAGATCTATCACCCTGGGCCCCCACCTCTTGGTCTTTTTTCTGCCGAGCTCCTTTTCGATTGTCTTGAGACGATCGAGAAGCTCAAAAGGGGGGAGTTCGGTTTCCACCTTAACGACAGCATTTGTAAACTTCGGCTGGTCCTGCGGTCCCACGGGGTCCGATTCGTAAAGGGATGACACTGCTACCACGCGCGCGCACTTATCTATACTCCTTAGCGCGCGGGTGAAATTCTCGCGCACGGGGCCGAGATTGGCTCCGATACCTATAAAAACCACACTCGGCGAATCTTCGGGTTCGCTCAATGGAATACTGCCTCCGGTTAATATATAATGAAAGAATATATGGCACTTTTAACCGAAAAAGAAATTTCTTCCGCGCTTGAGGGCCTCGACGGTTGGCAGAGGAAAGGAGAAGAGATAGAAAAGACCTTTGTTCTCAGAGATTTCGTCGATTCCATGGGTTTTGTGAACAAGGTCGCGCTTCTCTCCGAAAAGGCAGACCACCACCCCGACATCCTCATACGCTGGAACAAGGTTTCCATCACGCTCTCAACTCACAGCGAGGGCGGAATCACGGAAAAAGACCTGAATCTGGCAGGGGAAATAGAAAAGGCATTGCATAGATAGTACACGAAAGTCCTAAATCTGATCCCTGACATAGAGGCCAAGAAGCACAAAGAGGTTTTCGCTGAACAAAAGTGTATTAACTGCCTTCAGTTTGTCGTCACTAATCCAGCGCCATTCATCAGATTCGCTATAGTACCGAGAAACCGCTAGCAAGGTGAATCCCGCTAAACCAAAGTTCAGAACAAGCAAACCTTGGAAATCTCCATGGATGAGTCGCAAATCAGAGCCGCTGGTACTATCCTTAGTGGACACTTAGCGACGCGTGCCCACATCCATGAGTGCCTGCGGCGGGGAGGCAACTGGGGCAGGCGTGATTCATGGTGACCGGTGGGGCCACATTGACGTCGTTCATCTAGAGTTGCGAGACAAACGACGTCAAGCCTCAAGCCCTACTCCTGGCTCAAGAGAGCGCATTCAAGAAAATCGTCGCGAAGGCCTAGACCGGGGAGGCTCACTACGTGAGTGCACTTCAACAAGGCGCCGCCCTGGTGGCTTCCTATTCGACCGTCTATAACTCACCAGCGTATGGCGGCCTCGACCTCAACACCGTGTTCGGGTGTTACACCCTCGCTCTCTCGCCGGGTGGCCTTGAGGTCGAAGGAGAAGTCGGGTGCGGACGGCCCCTCCGGCGCAAGCCGCCAGCCGAGCGTATAATCCCGCGCGGTGTCGGTGAGGCCGAGGCCCGCATGCGGGCTCCCGGTGAAGTTCCCTCCGAACGCCGGGAAGCCCCACGCGGCTTGCGTCGTCCAAGCGCCGGCGGCCTCCGAGCCGGTGCGCCGGGCGAGCGGCTCGGGCGCGAACAGTGCCTCGAGTCCACCCGAGGGCGCGCCGGCGAGCTCGTGGCGCAGGCTGAACGACGGACCGCGTCCGGTCGCGGGAGAGGGATCAAAAATGAGACCTGCCGAGATGCCCCAATCCTTAAAATCGTCGTCCTCGTGCACAACAAGGGTGCGCCCCGAGAGGTCGAGCGAGAGTCCTAGTGCCGGATCGCTCCAAGCAAAACCGCCGCCGATTTCCACTCCGATCCCGGTCTCGGCGTCGCCACCGTCGTGACGGAGTCCGAGATCCAGTGCCGGCGTCAGCGCGCCGCTGCCTCCGAGCTGTACAGTCCAGCCCCCCTCAACTCCGAGCCGCAGACGCGTCACATCGGCACGCGCTGCCACCAGCCCCTCGACCTTATCTTCGTCCGAGGCGGTGCGCGCCCACAGGGCATCGGAGACCAAGGCGAGCATCAGGCCACCGCCTGCTCCCGGTCCGGCGAGCTCACCCCGTGCCCCCGCCGCCGCCATCGTCCAGTTGATGTCTACCTTCGCCCGAGTGCCGGACGAGGGCGTTAGCGTGAGTTCGCCCCGCCCATAGCCCGCTGCTCCCCACAGCTCCAGCCGTCGGAATGTATTCATGGCTCCGTAGACCGTCGCCGCCGTCAGCGAGGACCCGAGCGTCCCCGACCCACTAGAATCATCGGCGTAGCCGCCCTCGGCGTCAGTCTGCGAGATCACAAGCCCAGTCAGCCAGTCTTCGCGTCCATAGTCCACACCTACCAGCCCCGTGGTTACCTCACCGTCAAGCATGAGCGTCTCCTTCCGACCCTCGAATGCGGACTCTGCCACCCGGCCCCACAAAGCGAGCGTGCCTCCAGAGGCGTCCTGTGCCCCGGTCAGCGCGAACGACGCACCGAGCAACGCCTCGCGCGCGGTCAGCGTGCGCGCCTCGTCGAAACCGTCGGCGTAGAGATCGGCGTTCTCCCATCCGGGCTCGCCGAACGTGTAGAGCCCTTGCCCCTCTGAGTACGCCGGCGACTGCGACAGACCCTCCGCCTCGCCGGAGGACATCAACACTTGGCCCGCGAGGGTGACTGCCTCGCCGGGCACCCTCGCTGCATCCCTCCGCTCCCGCACCCCGTCGAGTACCTGCTCGGCCACCGTGCGACCGAGGCGCGCAAGCCACGCCTTCGGCAGCGGGTCAGCGTTGTTGATGGTCCCCGTGCCCGTTCCGTCGGCAATGCTCGCCCCGACGGCGTTCGACAGCACGAGCTCCAGCGTCTCCCCGTCGTCGTCGTGCGCATCCTCGAGGACTGCGACATTCACGGTCTTCTCCCGGTCGCCCACCGCGAAGGTGAGAGTGCCCGACGCCGCGGTGTAGTCCGCGCCCGCCGTCGCCGTTACGTCGCGGGTCGCGTAGTCCACCGAGACCGTGCCGTCGCCATTCAGCACCGCACGGTCCAGACTCACCGTAAACGCCAGATTCGCCCCGGCCGCTTCGGTCACAGCTGCGTCGGATACCGAGAACACCGCCTGCGCGACTACCACCGGCTGAGACGGCGAAGGCTCGTCCGACACTATCCGCCACGCTGCCCGCTGCCCGCTGCCGCCGCTGCGCTGGCCGACATTACCGCGCGACCTGTCGGTCGCGCGCTCGGCCCACAGCACCGACGAGGCGTTGTCCCGGGTGAAAGTCAGCGTCCAACCGCCGCCCGACTGCGCAAGGTCAAAGGTCTGGTTCGGAACCGCGTGGTGGTCGTCCGCAACGCAGCTCCAGATCCCCATCATGTCACTGTCCCGGTATTGCCCCCGGTTGTCGAGGCAGTAGGTCTCGCCGTCGCCCACCCCGCTCACCAGGCGGAAGCGGCCTGCCTCGTCCCCGGCGGTGCGCCGCTCCAAGCGCCAGACTTGCGCATTGGTGCCGTTGCACTCCCAGGTCTGTACGTTCTGCCCGTTTCGCGCATGCGCCCACTGTACATCCAAGCACCCCGTTGCCAGCAAGGACTCGTGCATGATCGTCAAGTTCTGCCCCAGAAGATCCGCCGGATTCTGGTTCGACGGGAGGAGCTGCGCTCCGTGCAGCACGAAGCCCTCCAGTACGGGCGAGGAGGAGGTCACCTCCCATGTCGCCACTTCTGAGTCGCCCTGCACGCCGCCGTCAACGCTCCAGTACTTGTCGCGCACCAGCAGCCGTATGCGCTTCGGCTCGTCCTCGTAAATGGTCTCCTTGAGGTCCCCCTGGCGTGAGGGTCACGTCGTTACCGCTGACCGACACGGTGAACGGGATCTCCCGCGTCTCGGGAGGGGTGGCGTCGGTGTCGAGCAAGCCGACCCGGACCAGCGCGAAGAGTTTCTCTGCGGTGGATGAGTCGATGGTTGTCCAGGCAGTCACATCTGTCGGGCAGACCGCAGCCGTCCTCAGCGAGCAAGTTCCGACGGCCTTGCTGAAAGAGACCTTGATCTTGCCGTTTTTGGGAATCTTGCCTTCGGTGGAGAAGTCTGCGTCGCCCGAGTCGAGCGCAGTGATAGTCGCCGTGGGCTTCTGCTCGTGGGCGTGCAGCTCGTCGTCGTGCGACACTACCTCGAAGCGCATGCTCTTGTTGGCGTAGCCGCCGCCCGAGGCGGTGAGCGTCGCCACGGCCCGTTCGTCGACCGCGCCCGCGTCTTGGGCAGCGGAGAAGGTGAGCGTCTTCGGGTTTGCGTAGTCCGAGGTTGTGAACGTCAGGCTCGACGGGCTAACCGTCAGCCCGTGCGTAGGCTCCGTTCCCATCACCGCGCTCACCGTTACGTTCCCGGTCGGCGCGGTCGAGAGTTTCACCGTGGCCGTTGCGCTGCCGCCCTCAGGCACCGTCAGCAGTACCGGCGGATCCATCACCAGCACTCTGCTGCTGCCCGTATCCGTGGTGCGCACTCTGATACCGGGGCCGCGATAGTCGTAGTCGCCGCCGGTGGCCTTGAGGTTCACACCGAACATCTCATCGTCGGTGTCCGCGTCCTGCTCTGCGTGCAGGGTGAAGAACTGCTTGGCGGAGTAGCTGGAGGGGGTGAAGACGAGCATAGCCGGGCTTACGGACAGCCCATCCGCAGACTCAGGGCGCGCGAGGCTCACGCGCACGTTGCCGCTTGGTTTCTTGGTCAGCCGCACCGTCAGCCTGGCGCTCGACCCCTCGGCGATCAAGAGTCCGTCAGGCGTGAACTCAAGCGCGTTGCGGCTCGAGGTGTCGGTCACCGTCAGCGCCACGGACGCCTTGCCCAGCGGCTCCTCAAGGAGTGCCCCCCGCGAAGCCTTGAGCGAAATCGTGGCGGTGTCGTCCCAGTCGTTTGCGTCGGTCCTCCCGGTCACGGTCACTGTCTGCGCCGTCTGCCAAGTCGTGGTGGTGAAATCCAGCACGTTGTCGCTCATCCTCGCCGGCGCCGGCGAGTCCTTGATATAGACCGCGACCGCCACATCCCCGGCCGGCTGCGACGACAGCTTCACCGTGAAGCTCCCGGTGCCGCCCTCGGCCACCGTAAGCGAGGTCTTGTTGAGGACAATCACATCGACCGTACTATTGGTCACGGCATGCGCCGTGATTTTCGCCAGGTCGTTCCCGGCCAGGTCCTCGAGCACCGTTTCGTTCGCCCCGGTCGGCTTGTTGTAGGTCACCGTCAGCGACGCACCCGAAGGTATCGCCTCCGCCAACTTAAGCACGGCCTTGTCTTTCGACAGCGTGTAATCGTACACCGACGGATCGTCGTCCGTGCCCGCGATGTCCACCGAGAACACGCTCGACGAAGGCTTCGAGGCTTCGTTCATATTCTCGCTGAAGGTCAGCGTCAGCGTAATGCCGGTCGCCGCGGCGGATAGTCAAGGTCGGCGCAGTTGTATCCGTCATGACCTGTCTGCCCGAAAAACTTGCAACCTTGTTCCCCGCCACGTCCTGAAGTCTGTTCGAAGCCGGCTGCGTATAATCCACAGTTACGGTAGGCCCTTTCTGCAGCGGCGTCGCAAGTGTCAATGTCACTGTCTTGCCGGATATCGAAACGGATGATACGTTCGTGGTGGGAAGGGCGTGCACCTGGAAACGGGACGCAGGTGGCGTCTTCGACGTGTTCAGGTCTTCAGTGAAAGTCAGCGTCAGTGTGCTCAGTGTGTCCTCGTCCACCGTGGCCGAGGACAGCGTCGGGGCGGTGGTATCCACCGCAAGCTTGGTCGCGTGAGTGTACCCGCTGGCGAGCCGTTGGCCGGCGAGATCCTCGGTTATCGTACCGACGCGGAAGTCGTAGTTGCCGGTGTCGCCGGTCGCCGTCGTGTAGAGGCAGATGTAAACCTTCCGCTCGGTAGCGTGGTTCGGCTTGCAGTCGCCGGTCGCGAGGGTACCCGCGGGATCCAGGATATCGTAGCGCACCGCTGAAGCCTTGCCGATCTTGTAGCTGATATGCGGGAGTTCCCTGTATCCGTCTCTGGCGTCGTGCTTCAGATTCTCGCTGAAGTTCACCTTGGTATAGATGTCCGTGCCGAGCGGCACCGGGCCGGTGAGCGGCGTGGTTGCGGCGGCGTCGCTGTAGTAACCGCTACTGCCCGCGGTGACGGTCGGAGCGGTGGAATCGTCGTCGTCGACGACCGTCACCAGTACTTCTTTGTCATCGGTAATAGAAAGCCCCGCTCCCGTCGGGAGGAAGGAGATCCAGTCTGTTTCGGCCAGGGCGTCGCTGTCATGCGCCGCATATAAGGTGAACGTCACGCCCGTGTTCCAGTCGGCGGCGGCTAGGGTTTTGATCCTGTTCCCAAGGCCAGGGCCGACGGATACTTCTTGCAGGGAGTATCGATCCAACTCGATCTCGACGTTGGCCGAAGGTTGCTTGGAGAGCTTTACGGTGATGTTGGCCGATGAGCCCTCGGGCACTCTGAATGTCTTCGGCACGACAAGCTCGAACTTCGTTCTTACCTCGATCTTGAACTTGAGGCTGTCGCTGTCGCCGTCCGTTTCGGTCACCGTGTAGGTGTATTCGGTGCTGGCCTTGTCGGCGCTGGGCGTGCCGCTGATGGTGCGGTTGGTTGCGTTGAACGTGAGTCCCGAAGGCAGTGCGGGCGACAGAGTGTAGGTGAGGGTTGTGCCGGTGTCGCCGCCGGTGGCGGCCGGGAGCGTGAGCGTGGTGATCGCATAGCCCTTGTCGTAACGCTGATCGGCGACGGTGGTGGTAAATAGCGGCGCCGGCTCCAGCGTCAGGGTCGTATTCGGGGTCCAGGCCGCCGCGAGCGCATTGCCCGCCTCATCCTGGGTGCCAGTGTCCACTTCAAAGCCAAGGGTGCCGCTGTCGCTGCCGCCAACCTTGTAACGGCACACATAGACGCTGGCCGCGGGCGCGGTGCTGGGCTTGCAGTCGCCGGTCTCGAGCGTCGCCGTGTTCGCCACGATGTCGTACTGCACCGCCGATCCGTTGCCCACCTTGTAGTTGATTTCGGGACGCGCGCTTGCGCCATTGCCCGCGGTGTGCGTGACCTTTTCGTTGAAGGTCACCTTGGTGTAAACATCGTTCCCGCTTTTCACGGTGCCCGAGAGCGCCGTGGAGGTGTCGGCGTCGCTGTAGTAGGCGGCGCTGCTCACCGTCGGCGCGGTGTTGTCGATATTGACCTTGGTGGCATGCGTGTAGGAACTCGCCGCGTTGCCCTTGAGGTCCGTGGTGGCGGTGCCGACGGAGAAGCCGAAATCGCCGTCGTCACTGTTCTTCGCCTTGTAGAGACACACATAGGTCGTGGTCGGTGTGGCGCCAAGCGTGTCGGTGCCTTCGGAGTCGATGGCCTTGCAGTCGCCGCTCCTCAGCGTCTCGGAGGCAGGCACGATGTCGTACTGCACCTGCCTGATCCGGAGCCGATCTTGTAGTTGATTTCGGGACGGGCGTCTCGACCCGCTGCTGGCTTATGCTTGACCAGCTCGCCGAAGACGACCTTGGTGTAGATGTTCTTGCCGCCCTTCACCGGGCCGGTGAGCGGCGTGGTTGCGGCTTTGTTGCTGTAGTAACCGCTACTGCCCGAGGTGACGGCCGGACCGGTAGAATCCTCGTCGTCGAGTACTGTTACGTACACATTGATGACGCTGCCCCCTTCCGGGCTGATCGAGAACCGGGTCACCCCCGACAGCTTATTGGCGTCCTGGCTCGCGGTCACCGTGAGCGTCTGCGTATCCTGCCAGTCGTTCCGGTGGATATTGAAAGTAGTTTTGTTGAACGATATCAGGCTCGAAGTTCTGGGGAAGATGTCGACCGAGTAGCTGATGTCAGACGGCTGCGAATCCAGCGAGAACGTCACGTCGGCCGAGCTGCCCTCATTGATGGTGAGGGGGGTGGTGGGCGTGACCGTAATGTTCTGCGCCAGGACGATACCGGGGAAGAACACAAGCGCGAGCAGGAAGGTGGCGGCAAGGAACCGCGGGACAAAACGGCGCCAGGAAGGGCGAAGTGGCGGGCGGGTCGCGGGAGGGAGAAAGATCTGGCGGATTTCGGGCTCACTCATAATAACACCTCCCTACAAGATGTAGTGGGTAAAGAATATCGGGGGGGGGGGGGGCATAAGTGGCTGATCCGCAATGCGGGCAAACGGGGGCAGCGGTTTTCAGCGAACCGCTTTCCCGCCGCATCGTCATCGGGGAGCACCCTGAACAGCTTGATAATGGAGGTCCCCGTCGCGGAAATATTTTACCGAACCCTTTTCCCACCATAACCTCCTACACTAAAGTTCTATTATATAGAAATAGTGTTAATAATGTCAAGCGGTTGCGAAGCAAGGAACGATTATCCCGGATAGAATAATTCAACGGCACTACGAAAAAAGATGGGTTAGAATGGCCCCGCGAAATGGATTAGTGACGACAAACTGAAGACAGTTAATACACTTTTTTTCGGCGAAACCCTCTTTGTGCTTCTTGGCCTCTGTGCCAGAGATCGGATTTAGGATCTTCGGGTACTATCGTATATAATGCTCCGGAAAAGACACTCTGACACGAGTTCCGCACGCCTTCCGGGAAAGCTAGTCCATATCCCTTATTTCGTATTCATCCTCTCCGAGGGTAATGGTATCCCCTCCGGATCCACCCACGCGGGGGTCGGCTTTTCTGTCCCTGCCCGGAAACAGTTTCCTCAGAACCGAGGCCCCCGCTCCGAGCACGCCCAGCGCAACAAGGGCCAAGACGCCGAAAAACGCAAAAAGGCAGACAGCCACGACCACGAAAAGCGCGATGAAGGGAAGAGAGAAAAAAGGGAACCTTCCCCTGCGAACGTAGATTTTTCCAGCCATTAAGACATCCTATCCAAATATTATCACCGACCGCAGCACTTTTTGTATTTCTTGCCGCTGCCACAGGGACACGGGCTGTTCCGACCGACCTTCTTCTGGGTTCTCCTGACCGGGGTCTTGGCCTTTTCCTCCGCCCCTTCTCCCCGCCCGAGCACCATTTTCTTCTCCTCAAGCTCCCTTTTGCGCTCGAGTTCCTCGATCTGCTCTTCGCTCGCGGGCTGTATCCTGAAAAGATTCGAGCAGACGTCCATCCTGAACTTGTCCATCATAAGGGCGAACATGTCGAAGCCCTCTTTGGTGTACTCCCGAAGGGGGTCTTTCTGCGCGTATCCCCTGAGTCCCACCCCTTCCCTGAGGTGATCCATGTTAAGAAGATGATCCTTCCAGAGGTAGTCGATGTGCTGAAGCATTACGTAGCGCTCGACCTGCGAGAGGTAATCAGAACCTATTCTCTCCTCTTTTTCCCGGTACGCGGCAATCAGCTTTCCTGTGACTTCTTCGGTTATAACCTCCCCGTCCGCCTCGGCGGGGGCCTCTATCTCGACCTCCGTCCCGAAAATCCTCCCGATAACTTCGCGGAGTTCGGAAAAATCAGATTCCGAGCTGTCGTCCCGCCCTGCCAGGTAACTGCCCACGACTTCCTGAACAACGTCTTCTGAAGACGAAAAGAGCATCTCTCTCAGGCTCTCTCCGCCCTCGAGTATCTCGCGACGCTGCCTGTAGACAACGTCCCTTTGCGTGTTAAGAACATCGTCGTACCTCAAAAGATGCTTGCGTATGTCGAAATTCCTTCCCTCGACCTTCTTCTGGGCGTTTTCAATCGACTTGCTTATCATCGAGTGCTCAATCGGCTCCCCTTCCTCCCAGCCGAGCTTGTCCATGACCCCCGCTATCCTATCAGAGGCGAAAATGCGCATCAGGTCGTCTTCAAGGGAGACATAGAACCTTGAAGATCCGTCATCCCCCTGCCTTCCCGCCCTTCCCCTGAACTGGTTGTCTATCCTCCTCGCCTCGTGTCTTTCCACGGAGAGAATATGAAGGCCGCCGAGTTCCTTGACTTTCTCCTTTTCCGAATCGCAGATCGATTTCGCCTCGAAAAGCGCTTCCTCGTACTGCTTGGGTTCTGCTTCCTCGGGCTGAACCCTGAACTCTTTCCTGAGAATATCCCTTGCAAGGAACTCGGGGTTTCCGCCGAGCAGTATGTCCGTTCCCCGCCCTGCCATGTTGGTCGCTATGGTTATGGCCCCCACCCTGCCCGCCTGGGCTACGATCTCGGCTTCCTTTCCGTGCTGCTTGGCGTTAAGTATGTTGTGGTGAAGACCTATCTTCTCAAGGTAGCCGCTCAGCTTTTCCGACTGCTCGATCGATGAGGTGCCGACAAGCACCGGCCGGCCGGCGGAATTCATTTCCTTTATCTCCCCGCACGCGGCGTTGAACTTTTCGGGTTCGGTCCTGTAGACAACATCTTCGTAATCCTTCCTTATAAGCGGCTTGTGGGTCGGTATCACGGTAACGGCAAGATCGTATATGTGCTTGAACTCAAACGCTTCGGTGTCGGCGGTACCCGTCATCCCGGCAAGCTTTCTGTACATCCTGAAGTAATTCTGGATGGTTATGGTGGCCATCGTCTGGTTCTCGCTTTCGATTTCCACCCCTTCCTTGGCCTCAACCGCCTGATGAAGCCCGTCGCTCCACCTGCGCCCCGGCATGAGCCTTCCCGTGAACTCGTCGACTATCACCACCTTTCCGTCCTGCATCATGTAGTCGACATCGCGGTTGAAAAGGGCGTTGGCGCGAAGCGACTGGTTAACGTGGTGGAGAGTCTTGAGGTTTATGGGGTCGTAGAGATTCGGGACGTCAAGGGCTCTCTCCACCTTGGAGACCCCGTCCTCGGTAAGATCCACCTGCCTTGTTTTCTCGTCCACCGTGAAATCGGTCTCCCCGGAGAGCGTCTTCACCACCTTGTCCACCTCGTAGTAAAGATCGGTCGAATCCTCCGAAGGCCCCGAAATTATAAGCGGGGTTCTCGCCTCGTCTATGAGAATGCTGTCGACCTCATCCACTATGGCGAAATTGTGGCCGCGCTGAACGTAGTCCTCAAGGGAGAACTTCATGTTGTCGCGCAGGTAGTCGAAACCGAACTCGTTGTTGGTGCCGTAGGTAATATCCGCCCGGTAGGAATCCTGTCTGGATGAAGACTCAAGGCAGGTCTTAAAGGAATTTATGATGTCGAGGTTTTTTTCGGGAAGAACGTCGCTTGCCAGGTACTCATTCGGCCATGCGGTCAGGTTTTTCTCTACGGACTCTTCGGCCCGGCCCGGGTCTTCCCAGGCAAGCACGTAGGAGGCGTCGTGATTTATAACCCCCACTTTCATGTCCAGGACCATAAAAATCGGCGACATCCAGGTGGCATCCCTGGCGGCCAGGTAATCGTTCACGGTGATAAGGTGGGAACCGAGCCCTGTGAGGGCGTTTAGGTAAAGGGGCAGAACGGCGACCAGCGTCTTTCCTTCCCCGGTTCTCATCTCGGCTATTCTGCCCTTGTGAAGAACCATCCCCCCTATCATCTGGACGTCGAAATGCCTCATGGCTATCGTTCTTCTCGAGGCTTCCCTTACGGCGGCGAACGCCTCGGGCAGTATCTCCTCGAGAACCCGCTCCATCTCAGAGAAATACTTCTCGTCGGTCGGGTTTCCGTTTGTGCCGAGGCGGGAGTGTATCAGTTCCCGGAATTGTGCGGTCTTTGCGCGAAGCTCCGTGGTAGGAATCTCAACCAGCGTTTCTTCAAGGGCGTTTATCCGCTCTGCCAGAACACCAAGCTTCTTTACCTCCCTTTCGTTCTGCGAGCCGACTATTTTTTTCAGGACGTAAGAAATCATGCGCCGAAGCGGTCTCCTTTGCTAGATGTTCCCGGAATGTCCGGCAACAACCCTGCTAAAACAGTCTAATAATCCGTGGGAAATAGACAAGGAATTTCTGGCTTCAGGCGTCAAGTTTCACGCTTACAACCCTCGAAGCGGCGGTACCGTCCGTGGTTATTCCTATAAGCGCGTCAGCCTCGTGCATGGTTTTTCTGTTATGCGTGATGACGGCCACCTGGGAGTGGACCGATATCTCGCTCAGGATCTTGTTGAACCTCACAGTGTTCACTTCGTCAAGCGCGGCGTCTATTTCATCCAGAAACACAAAGGGAACGGGTTTTACGAGGCATGCGGAGATTATGACCGCTATGGCCGAAAGCGCCTTTTCCCCTCCCGAGAGCAGGTTTATCGGCTGGAATCTCTTTCCTCCGGGCCTTATCATTACCTCCACTCCGGTTTCAAGCAGGTTCCTGGGGTCTGTAAGCTCAAGGCGAGCCTCTCCGTTTTCGAAAAGCTTGCAGAAGGTTTCGCTGAATTTCCCGTTTACGGTCTCAAACGCCTCCCGGAACCTCGAAATCGACTCCCTGTCAAGCTTCCTTATAGCGCCCTCAAGGTAATCAAGCGCCCGGGCGAGATCATCGGTCTGGCGGTGAAGAAAGGTGTTTCTTTCCTCAAGCTGCTCGTATTCCTCGGGCGCGAGCAGGTTCACGGGACCGAAATTCTCTATGCGCCGCCGAAGCGTCTTAAGCTCTCTCTCCGCATCGGGTATCGAAACATGGGAGAAATTCGGGCTTGGCGAGGTATCGGGGGTGGCATCGCCGAATGTCTCCGCGTACCGTTCGCCAAGATACTCAAGCTCGTCCTCCGCACGCTCAAGCTGCGCCTGGGCCGAGGCAAGCTGCTCTTTTCGCGAGGAAAGTTCTTGTGACGCGGCTTCGAATTCCTCTTCGCTTCTGCGGAGTTCCTCCCCGTAGCGCGATACCTTTTCCCTCAGTTCCCCGAAGGACTCCTCCCTTAGGCCGAGATCGCGGCAGATCTTCTCAAACTCCTCTTCCGCCTGACGTCCCGACAGGGCAAGCGCTTCGGCTTCCTGTTTTTTAAGCTCCCCGTCCTTTGTTCTAAGCGAAAGCTTCTCGTTTATAACCGCCTTTATTCTCTCTGCTTCCGATATCTCGTGCTCAAGGGCCTTTTCCCTTTCAAGAACCCCGGCGTTCTCTATCCTGAGTTTCGTTATTTTCTCCTGAAGCGCTTTTTCCTCCTCCGCAAACCCGAGGGCCCGCTTCTCGATTTCCCCGTATTTCGACTCAAGCGCGCTTCTCTGGCCGTCAAGCTGTCCTATAAGCGACTCCATCTCCTCGACGGTGCGGTTTTTGCTCCCGAGCTTGCGCTCAAGCTCGTCGCGCTGCACTTCGAGGTTCCCGATTCTCGTCCCCAGCTCTTCTATTCTGGTCTCCTCGTTCGAGCGATCCTTTGCGTTTTCAACCGAGCTTATCTCGCAGCGCCGAAGAAGTTCCTCGACCTGCGTCCGGCGGCCCTCAAGCGCATCAATCTCCTCTTTAAGCGTCCTGCAGGCGGCCTCCAGTTTTTCTATGTCGGCCGAGAGGGTCTGTGCCCGCTCCTCAAGCTCCTCGATTTCCCTTTTTCTCTCGAACACCCCTGCCAGGGATTTTCCACCCGTCACGGCTCCGTGGGAATCGACGTAGTCTCCCTCGAGGGTGGCGAAGCACGCGCCGTTTCCCGTCCGGCTCTTAAGCCTGATGGCTTCCCGAAGATCAGAAGTGACGTAAACTTCCTGCAGCATCGAGTCAACAAGGCTCTTCTCTATCACTTTCACGTCAAGGAGGCTGTTAAGGGATGTGGCCTCCGGCTTGCCGTGCCCGTTGGCACTGCCGTTTCCGTTGCCCGAGCCGTTTGCCGCGAACCGGTCGGTCGCCGGTATGAAGGTTCCCCTTCCCGCGTCAAACTCCCTTAGAAGCTCAACCGCGGCGACCGCCTCCGTGCTCCCTTCGACCACTATCCAGTTGAGTTTTTCCCCGAAGGCAGCCTCAACCGCTCTTTCGTAATTCCTGGGAACGGAAACGAAATCGGAAACGACCCCCAGCACGCCCCTTTGCTTGCGCTCGAGCACGAACTTGCGCGTGGCGTCAGGAAGCCATTCGTAGTTGCTCTGTATTTTGTTAAGGGCCTCAACCCTGGAAACGCAGTCTTTTTTCCTGCTTTCAAATCCCCTCAGTTCGCCGAGTTTTTTCTCGTGCTCGACCCTGAGGTCGTAAAGACGGGAATCGATCTCTTCTTTTTCCTTGGCGGCCGAGGTGAATTCGTCCTTTATCTCCGCTTCCCGGCGGCGAAGAGAAGCAATCCTTCTCTCGCACTCGAGTTTTTCAAGTCCCAGGGCGGAAGCCTCACTCTCAAGCGCCTCTTTTTTCTCCGAAAGCTCCTCAAGTTCTTTTGAGAAGGCACCTATCGTGCTTCCAAGCGAGCTTCTCCTGGTCATCACATCAGAGACCAGGGTTGCCGTTTCCTCAAGTTCCTTTTTGCTCTGCTCCCACTCGCTTTTGAGGGTCACAAGGTTCTGTTCCTCGCACGAAATCTCCTCGGAAGCCGAAAGACGCGTGTTTTTAAGCTCCTCTGACTGGAGCCCGGCGCGGCTGCTTTTCTCCTCCATCTCCGAAACTTCGCGCCCCAGGCTCTCTATCTCGGCTTCGATGTCCCTTACGTAGCTTGAAATCCCTGAGATCTCCCGTTCGATCGAGGCCCTGCGGTACTCGTTTTCCCTTTTCTGCGCCTGAAGCTCGTAGATTTCCTTTTCAAGCGAACCCAGATCCTGGCCCGAGATAGAGTTTTTCTCCCTAGCCTCTTGAAGCAGTCCGCGCTTCTGCTCCACCTCGGCATCGGCTGAGCGGACGAACTGCTCTGCCCCGAGTTTTTTTTCAAGAAGCGCCTCTTTGCGCTGCCGGGAGCCTGAGAGCTTGGCCGAGAGAACATCAAATTCAAGCGAGCGGGCCCGCCCGGTAAGCTCCTCGTACTCCCTGGCGCGCTTTGCCTGAAGCGCCACGGCCTCAATGCGGTCCGAAACCTCGCGCTTCATGTCAAGAACGCGGGAGAGATTCTCCCTGGTCGACTCTATTCTGCTTCGGGTTTCCTTTCTTCTGAGCTTGTACTTCTCGATCCCCGCGACTTCCTCTATGAACTTTCTTTTCTCTTCGGGCTTCGACATTATGAAGGATTCGACCTGGCCCTGCTCGACGATCGAATAGGCCCTCGCGCCCACTCCAGTGTCAAGAAGCATCTCGGTTATGTCCTTGAGGCGGCACTTGACTCCGTTTATGCTGTATTCGCTCTCTCCCGAGCGGTAAAGTTTCCTCCGGATTCTGACTTCCTCGAAGCCGAAACCCTCGACCTCCTCAACAACCAGAGACACGTCGGCCATGCCCAGGGGCTTGAGCTCGGCGCTCCCGTTGGAGATTATGTCTTCCATGCCCCCCGCGCGCAGCTGTCTCGGGTTATGTTCGCCGATTACCCACCTGATGGCGTCGAGAATATTGGATTTTCCGCAGCCGTTGGGACCGACTATGGCGGTTATACCCTCGGAGAAGTCTATCCTCGTCTTCAGGTAAAAAGATTTAAATCCTGCTATTTCAAGCGCTTTAATTCTCATGGGAGAGCCGCCGCCCGTTTTACGCAAAGTCCTCTCGCCGTAGCCGGGAAATTTAAAGCTCCCGTATGCATATTTAGAAGCCCTGAAGGGGCTAGAATCCTGAAGAAAGCCGCCGGGATGATGCTTCCGGCAGTAGGTGAAAAAGATTCCTTATCAATCAAGGCCTTCCGGTCAGTACAGCATTGTACCACAATATCTGGGGGATTTCCAGTTTCCCGGTAGAGAAGTCATCCTCCCTGGGAAAGAAGGTTCTTGTTGGGTGAGATCTTGGAGCTTTCTCTCAGGCTCTCAAGCAGGCGTTCGATCACGAGCACCTTTCGCGCCGAGATCTCCTGCCGCCTAAGAGAATCTCTCTCGACCCCGAAGTACCCGCTGTCGGCGGGCTTTGTCTTCGCAAGCGACACTATGTAGAAACTCTCCCCCGAGCGGTAGACACGATTGGATGTAGGCCGGTTGTCCCTCAGCCCGAAGACGTCTGAGATAAAATCATCTGATTCGACGTCCAGGGGATTCTCAGACCTTGAGAAAAAACCGGTGCGCTCCACCGAAAGGCCCATGGACTTGGCCGCCGCTGCGAAACCTTTGCCCGAGGCCGTTATTTTCGCGAGACCCTCCCCGGCGGATTTCCCGGCCCGATCGAGGGCTTTTTCCCTTTTGAGAGCCTCTATAATCTCCCCGCGCATGGACTCAATTCCCGAGCGCTTCGAGGATTCGACCCGGGTTACCTCGAAAAACCAGGTGAAGTCCTGAAGCACCACGTTTGAAAGCCTTTTTTTCTTTACCGAAAAAGCCTCCCTTCTTATGGCGCCGGGGACGTCTTCGCCCGCGCCTCCGAGCGTAAACTCCGCGGTTTCCTTCACCTCAAGCGAGCTTTTTTCGGAAAGAAGGTCAGAGAAGGAGCGTTTCCGAACGAACTCCTCAAGGAACCGGTCGTAGAGAAGCTTGGACTTGCCCTCTGCAAGCTGCTTTTTTATCCCTCCCTTTACATCGTCAAATGGTTTCGGGGTCCCTTCGGAAAGAAATTCCTCGGGGTAAGTCGTGTAGTAGGCCTCGACTTCCTCGTCTGACACCTCGGCATCCTCGGTAAAATCCCCGGGAGCGAGCTTTACGTAGCGCGCCACGCGTTTCTCGGGCTCCCAGAAAAGATCGGTGTTTTTTCTGTAATACCGGGCGATTTCCTCTTCGCTCGGTTTTTCGCCCTCAAGGTAGTCCCAAACCGCAAACGAGACGTAGTGAAGATCAATTTTCTCCTCGCGGGTTCTGTAGACGCTTAAAAGCTCCTCGTCGCTTGCCGTTACGGAACTGTCAATAACCGAAACGAGCTTGGCAACAAGGAGATCCTCCCTGTAGGAATCCTCGAAATCCTTCACGGTACGGTTAAGCCCCCTCGAAATAAAGTCCTGGTAGCGCTCAAACCCCACGAAAGCGCCGTCCACCTGGAAACCCGGGTCGTTCCTTATTGCGTCCGAAAGCTCCCCCTGGCTTACCCTGATCCCCAGCTCTTCGGCCTTCTGAGCAAGCAGCTTCTTGTTAACCAGCGAGTCGATCACGGAAAAATTCACGTATTCGTAAAGCTCGTCCGAGATCTGCTGGTCGCTGCGGCGCAGGCGGTCAAGCATCGAGTCCCTGAGATTATAGAACTCCGCGAGGGAAACCTTGTCCCCGTTCACCTCGACCGCAACTCCGCCGCTGGGGCCTCTGCCTCCTATGCTTATTCCTCCCACGTATCCGAAGCCGACAACGAAGGTAAGGGCAAGCAGCAGAAGCAGGGCCTTAGTGAGAAGGCTCTGCCTGTCTTTTATGATATCGAATGCCAACGGGGTTTTCCTTGAAAAGACGAATTAAACTCTATATGAGCCGGTACCAACTTTCAAGCCGCCACAGGGGGCCTAGCGGTCCCCGGCTTGACACGGATAAGGGGCTTAAATAGCTTACAGGTGAAATATCCGGGGAGCACAGGGAAACTCAGATGATAACGGCGCTTGGCGGCGGAAGCGGAGCCGCAAAATTCCTTAAGGGACTCACGGGGATAATTCCCCCGTCGGAACTTACCGTAATAGTGAACACCGCGGATGACATGGACCTTTACGGAATGAGGGTCTCTCCGGACATAGACACCATAATCTACAGGCTCTCGGGAAACATAGACGAAAAAAAAGGGTGGGGGCTCCGCGGCGACACGTTCGAGTTTCTGGGCGCCGCCGCTAGGTTCGGTTTTCCGACGTGGTTCGGCCTCGGGGACAGGGACCTCGCCACTCACCTGTTCAGAAAAGCCGTCATCGACGGGGGCGGGACCCTAAGCGAATCCACTTCGAAGATAGCGCAGCGCTTCGGCCTCGGGGAAATGCGCATACTGCCTATGAGCGACGACAGGGTCGAGACATGGATAGAGACGGATGCGGGCGAGATGCATTTCCAGGAATACTACATAAAGCACGGAATGCGCCCCGAGGTGCGGGGAGTCAAGATAAAAGGGGCGCATGAGGCTTCCGCGGCTCCGCTGGTTCTTGACTCGATAGACGGCGCCGACCTTGTGATCATATGCCCGAGCAACCCCATAATCAGCATAGGGCCGATACTTGAGATAAAGGGAGTGCGGGAAAGGCTCGTCGGCGCGCCGGGACTCAAGGTCGCCGTCAGTCCTCTTATGCGCGGAAAACCCCTCAAGGGTCCTGCGGACAAGCTCATGAGAGGACTCGGAATGGAGGCCTCCTCAACCCAGGTGGCAAGGCTTTACGCCGATTTTCTGGACGTGCTGGTAATCGACCGATCGGATGCGGGAGAAGCGGCAGCCATAGAAGCCCTGGGAGTAAGCGTTTTGATCACAGACACCGTAATCCCCGACGAGCAAAGCTCGATACGCCTTTCGCGGGACGTACTTGATTTTGTGGAATCTCTGGGACAAAGACGCGCTTCGCCCTAGGCAAGGCGATCAGGAATCCTCTTCTTCCTTTTTCTTCGGCTCGTAGGGTACGATGCTGTAGAAAAAGAACTGGGGCATGCCCTTTACTTCCGGCGAATCGCAGCTCGTCCGGAGCTTCACGCTATGGTTCATAACCACCGTGCCTATGGCGTAAACCGTGGTTTCCCCCTCAACTCCGAACTCAACCGCGGTATAGTCCTCGTTGTCTTTTTCGAATTCCCATCTTATATCGTAAATGCCGAGTTTTTCCAGCTCTTTTCTCAGGAAATAGTCGGAAACCTGTGAAGTCTGGGAATAACACGACCTTCCCCTGTAGCAGTCAAGAAATATCTCGCCGCGAAGGTGGGAGGAAACTACATCGCCGAGATTTCCGACGTTCACCCTCCCGTAATATACGCCCTCCGGAAGCATGACGATATTGGCGGCGAAGCGGTGGGCTCCGACATGGGTGGTTCTCCACGCGGAAATCCCCTCTTTTTTTAGAAGTTCCTTGTAAACCCCCGATCCCGCGGCCGCGCAGCATCCGTCGCGGGCTCCGTGGGTGCAGACCAGAGCAAGCTTTTCTTCGCAGGAGAATTTCTCTATTTCGCCGGTACGAACAAGTTCGGGAATATCTATCGAGAGGAGGTCTTCGTATGTCTCTATTTCGAACCTGTAGAGTTTCGGGGAGAACTCAGAAGAATGGGCGTAGTAAAAAGCGGGGCTTCCCTTGGTCGGTCCCGGCCCTCCTATCAGCTGAATCCTGGATTCCTCAAAAGACGAAAGAAAGCCTTCAAGATGCTCCTTTACCTCCTCCGGCAGCGCACTTTCCGGAAAAGCATCCCTTTTCCATACCCCGGAGTACTCAAGCAAAAACCAGTCCTTCACCTCAAGAGCGGTTCCGTAGAGATGTTCTCCGCTTTGGGAAGACATCTGTGAACATGTAAGCGTGTTTTCGTCGGTCATCTCATCCTCCAGTGTTCTGCTTGCCGTTTTTTCCCCTGAGCACCGCAAGGAATTCCCCCTTCGGCACCAGGTAGAAGAACTTTCCCCAGTTTTTCATCACACCCGCGTGCCGGGAGGCGTCTTTTCCCTCACCCCAGAAAAGGTCGACGCGGCGGGCCCCTTTTATAGCTCCCCCGCTGTCGTGGTTAACGACAAAGCGGGAAACCGGCTCCCATTGCGACGGCTCAACCGAAGAGGGGGTCTCGAAAACCGGTCTCTCAAACTCCATGAACGCCAACGCCCCCCTGGGGAAAAAAGCCTTGTCGGTCGCTATGGTCCTGCCGTCGACGACTTCCGTCCCGAAAGAGGTCTCGGGTCTGCCCGGAAGTCCGCGAAAGAAAATGTAACTCGGGTTTTTGTAAAGGATATTCATCCTCTCCGCGTAGGAGAGGGATCTCAGGTGGCTTTCTATGGCCCAAAGGCTCATTTTTTCCTTCGGAATCCACTCGAAGAGAAATTTCCCTATTGCCACGTAATCGTGTCCGTTCTGAGCGGCGTAGCCAACGACCCGCTCCTCTCCGTCCGCAAACCTTATTTTACCCGAGCCCTGAATCTGAAGAAAAAACGCATCAATAGGGTCTACCCACGCGACCTCGAGCTTTTTCCCCCGGAGCTTTCCCCCGGAGTCTATTTCGCTTCTTGAGTAATAGGGAATCAGTTCTGACGTCCTACCAGAACCTCCGGGGACGACCCTGCCGTAAAGGGACTGAAGTTTTCCCCGGGCGATTTTGTCATCCTCAAGAAACGAAAATCTCTCGAACCGCTTGACGAACCTGTCTATTCTCAAGCGCACCAAGTCGTCGGGAACCCCGTAGAGCGCCTGGGTGTGCCGAAGCGTTCTGGTTCGGGAGGCGGAAAGCACCGGAGAAAAATAAGAGGTTATAAAAACCCTTCCCCAGGGCTTTCCCGGAAAGCCGTAGAAATCGAAATTTTCCCTTACGTCCTTTATGAAATCATCCTTGGTAACGCCCGCTTCAAGCCTGTCGAGAAGATAACCGAGTGCAAGCGCATAGTCCCCCGCGGAGACGGTTTTTTGTCCGAAAACGAGCTGGGAATCTTTTTTCTTCGAAAGCTTCTCGACGCTTGCGCCGATGGATTCCTTCAGTCCCTCGGGAAAAAGGTCGTCGTCCATCTCGGGGAACTCGGGAACCGCCCGCATGGACTCGGGGCCTGGAACTTCCGGGGGTCTCTCGCAGGAAAGGTAGAAAAAGAGCAGGAAAACGGCTGACAGGACAGCTGCGGTTCTTCGGTTCATTTAAAGCTGTTGGTTCTCCAAAGGAAAAATATAAGACACAAAACGCCTGCTAATCAGCATAAGTTTAACCTTTTTACGTGCGGATTGCCCAAAAATCCTCCGTCTCCGGTCTCCGCCGGGACGGATATTTTTCTGAAAAGACAGGGTAAAATAAAAATTCCTGGGCGCTTTGACTGTAGCGTCCCGCGGTTTTTTTGCAGTTAAGAAACGGAAAATGAAGCGGAAATTTCTTGGCATAGACATAGGGGGAACCAACATCAGGGGAAAAATTATCTCTGAGGAGGGGAAAACACTCGGGGAGAGAAAAACTCTTTCTGACGCCCACATGGGCATCTCCCCACTCATGGAAAACCTCTCCGGCTTCATAGAAGGATTCGCCGGGGAAGGGGTATCCGCAATCGGGATAGGAGTACCGGGAACCGTTGACCGCGCAAGCGGCACTCTCGTCCAGGCCCCGAACATAGCCAACACCAGAGATTTCCCGTTTACAGAAGTTCTTTCGGAAAAAATCGGAACCGCTGCCCCCGTTTTTATAGAAAACGACGCTTCCTGCGCAGCTCTCGGAGAATACCGGGCAGGGACAGGCAGAGGATCGGACTCAATGATAATGATAACCCTGGGAACAGGATTCGGGGGCGGAATAATCCTCGACGGCAAGCTCTGGGCTGGGGAAGACGGCTTCGCCGGAGAAGTGGGGCATATGACGATTAACCCGTCAGGACCCCTTTGCGGCTGCGGAGCGAGGGGCTGCATTGAAACCTACGTTTCGCAGGTAGCGATAAAGAGAATCGTTCGCGAGCACCCGCAGCTCCGTGAAAGGCTCGCCGGCACCGAAGAATCGGTCCTCCCCGAGCGCCTGGCGGAACTTGCGCGCGAAAAAGACCAAACGGCCATATCGATATGGAACGACTTCGGGGCGAATCTGGGGGTGGGAATATCAATTCTCGTAAACATTCTCGATGTAAAGACGGTGGTAGTGGGTGGAGGGCTTTCGGGGGCCTGGGAACTTTTTATCGGGAAAGCCCTTGAGGAAGCCGAAAGAAGGTGTCTTGGGGGAGCGCAAAGGGGACTTCAGGTAAAAAGAGCGGCCCTGGGAGACGATGCGGGGGTGCTTGGAGCGTGTTACGTGGCTGAAACCGGGTTCAGGGAGAGATCCTAGGAAGCCCGGGAGCTTTTCGCAAGGTCAAGCAGCTTCTGCGAAGAACCGCAAACCCTTATCCTGAGCCATGGACCCTTCTCTTCATCCGCTTTGAACCTGTTATCCATTCTTAAACCGCCCACCCAGATTATTCCATCGCGGGTTTCGAAAACCGGCACCTTTTTTCTAAGAAATCTCGGGATTTTCTCGTCAATGAAAAAATCCTTAAGCTTCTTGGCGCCCTTCATTCCGAGCGGGACGAACCTGTCCCCCTCGGAAAAGCTCCTCAGCGTTACGGGAAAACCGACTTTCTCGGGCGCAAAGTACCCGACATCGGCCGCGCCCCAGAAAGGATGCATCGCCCGTAAGCTCGACCGTGACCTCAAGATCCCGGGAAATCCTGTGGGTTCCGTGGGTCTTTATCTCGGTTGGCGGGAACTCGCGGAATTTCTCCTCGCGCGTGAAAAAGAAAACCCCGTGGCCCGCGTGAAAAATAACTTCGCCGGGAAGGTTCACCTCCGCAGAGGGCTCACCGGAGTGGAGCACCTCGTCAATCGAGAAAAAATGCTTGGCGGAAACCGAGTTCAGGTCTCCTTTTACAGCCAGAACCGATTTTCTCATTACGGAGAACCTGATCGCCGGGGGCTCTCGAAGAAGTTTTTCCGTGTCTCCGAGCACTCCTCCCGCCACAACGCGGGCAATTTTCCGGAATCTTTTCTCGGCTTCGTCCGAAATGAAATCCGCCTCCGCACCACAGACCGCCGCCACGCGGGAGAGAACCTGTTCGACGGCCGGATTATAGCTCTCAAGCAGGGGAATAAGTTCGTTTCTTACCCTGTTTCTCAGAAATTCGTCCGAACTGTTGGTCGAATCCTCTCTCCAGGACTCTCCTCTTAACCGGAGATAGTCGACGACTTCATGCTTGGTGACGTTTATGAGCGGACGTATTATGTGGCCACTTAAGGGTCTTATCCCTGCAAGCCCCTGGGAACCGCTTCCTCTTATGAGCCTCATTATGACCGTCTCCGCCTGATCGTTAAGCGTGTGCGCCGTGGCGATCCTCTGGGCGGAATGTTTTGTCAGAATATCGTTGAAAAAGCCGTAGCGAAGCTCTCTGGCGGCGTCCTCGAGCGAAAGTCCGCGTTTTTTTCTGAAGCCTTCGGTGTCTACCCGCACGCACTCAAACGGAAAGCCGAGCCGCCGGGCCGTTTCCCTGACGAACTCGGCGTCTTCATCCGATTCGCCACCCCTTAAGCCGTGATTGACGTGGGAAACGATCACATCTGTGCCCGGATAAAATTCCCGCAGGTCCCGAAGAGCGAAGAGAAGCGCCATGGAGTCTGACCCCCCGGATACTCCCGCGACGATCACGTCCCCGGGAGCGATCATCCCGAAGGAATCAACCGTTTTTCTTATCTTGCCCAGAAACATCGGAGTCGTTTTGAGAGATTCCGGCGGAAACTATAAGCCGAAACGCGTCTTCCACAGAAATATCCAGTTCCTGCAGGTCCTCTTCCGGAACCATAATGTAAATACCGCTTGTCGGATTCGGCGTCGTGGGGACAAACAGGCTGACAAGCTTATGGTCCGTCATATTATGGTTCCTGCCGGCTTCCGTAACTCCCGTTACGAAAGCTATGGCATGAATCCCTTTTCTCGGGTATTCAACCAGCACGACCCTGCTCATGCTCTGCATCTGGGAGGTGAAAAAAAGCGTCTGCACGACCTGCTTCACGCTCACGTAGAAGGTTCTCGCAAGAGGAATCTTCGAGATAAGAGACTCGCCGAACAGAATCATCCTTCTGCCAATGAAGTTCCTGGTGACGGCCCCCAGGAAAATGATCAGCAGCAGTGTGGCTACTATCCCTATTACAAAGGAGAGTCCCTGAAACACGTAAGGCGGGACGTCTATGAAGTGGCGGAGTATACCGGCGGGGCCGGTGCTGAAAAAGAAAAGCATCCACTTTATCAGCTTGTAGAGGACGAAAATAGTTACCCCGAAAGGAACGATAATCAGGATGCCGGCAATGAAGCTTTGCTTGAAAAAAGAAGATTGGGGCGTTTTTGAGTCCGGTATTTTAATCCCCCCGTTTCTGGTCAATCTTTTTTCTGAGAAACCTGCTCGGCTTGAAAACAACCGTGAGGCGGGAAGGTATGTCTACTTCTTCTCCAGTGGAAGGGTTTCTTCCTATCCGGGACTTCCTTCTCGTGACCCTGAAGGTTCCGAACCCCGGGAGTTTTACCTCTTCACCGGCTATAAGCCTCTCTCTCATCAAATCGAAAAAAAAGTTTATTATCTCAGCGGATTCCCTTCTCGAAAACCCTATTTCCTCGTACAAAACACCCGCCAGATCCTTCTTTGTCATGAAAAGCCCCCCTTTTTTAAATCGAGCGCAATTCGGCCCCTATTGTTTTCTCCAAACTCTTAAGAACATCCTCCTGAACCCTGTTCGCATCTTCGTCGGTAAGGGTCCTTTCCCTGTTTCGAAGAATTAGGGAAAGTGCAACGCTCTTTTTTCCTTCATCAAGGGAGTCTCCCTTGTAAACGTCAAACACCCAAGCGTTTTCTATTATACCGGAATCCGCCTTTTTTATAACTGAAAGAATTTCCCGCACCGGAACCGCATCATCAACTACAAGCGCTATGTCGCGACGCAGAGAAGGAAACTTGGGAAGGGGGGAGAACTTTCTCTCGAAACTCGTGTAGACGGCCGAGAGAAGCGACAGGTCGAGTTCAAGCACGTATACGCTTTCGCTTATCTCGAGTTTTTCGAGAAGATGGGGATGAAGCTCCCCTACCATCCCCAGAACGTTTCCGTCAACCAGCACGGCGGAAGATTTTCCGGGCCAAAGGAATCCATGATCGGAGGAAACGGACTCAAAGTCTATCCTTGAATCTACCGAAAGAACCTCCAGGCTTCTTTCAAGCACGCTTTTTATGTCGAAGAAGTCGAATTTCTCCCCGTCCCATATCTCAGGCGCCCTTTTTCCGGTCGCAATCGCGGCGAATTTCTTCACTTCGTTCGGCAGCTGGTCCATGTCCTTGGGATAAAAAACCTTCGCGGATTCGAAAAGCCTTACGTCCTGGTTCTGCCTTGAGAGGTTGAATCTCACATTTTTCACCAAGGAGGGAAGAAGGCTTGTCCTCATTTCCGAAAGTTCCCGCGATATCGGGTTCATAATGCGGATCGACTCCTCAAAACCGAACGTCCTGAGAAGTTCGGGAGACTCGAAACTGTAGTTTATAGCCTCAAGAAAACCGTAGGAGACGAATATGTCCCTGAGTCTTTTCTCCATGACGGTTATCACGCTGGTTTTTCTGGCTACCATGGGAACCTCAGGCAGGACGGAGGGAATGTTGTCGTAACCCAGAAGACGGGCGACTTCCTCGACTATATCCACCTCGCGCTCTATGTCCACCCTGAAAGTCGGAACCCGGAGCAAAAGCTCCCCGGCCGAGATGCTCAGAATCTCAAACCCAAGACTCTCGAGAAGTTCCGCTATCTCCTGGGAATCGGTGGATATGCCGACCAGATCGCAAACCTTGTCAACTGAAAGGGAGATCTCCCTTGGGTTCACCGGGTCGGGATACACATCAATAAGCCCCTTGGCGACTGTTCCTCCGGATAGGCGGTTTATAAGCTCAGCAGCGCGGTCAAGGGCGAACGAAACGTTGTTTATATCGATGCCTTTTTCAAATCTGCTCGAAGATTCGCTCTTGAGACCGGTTCGCTTGGACGTTTTCCTTATGCCCATTGGAGAAAAGTAAGCGGATTCAAGCAGAACATTGCTCGTCGCGTCCTCTATTTCGGTGCCGGATCCGCCCATGACTCCTGCAAGCGCTACGGGACGGTCCCCGCTGCAGATAACCAGATCCTCGGCAAGCAGTTTTCTTTCGACTTCGTCCAGCGTTTCTATCGTTTCCCCTTCCCTGGCTTTTCTGACGGAGATCCGGCCCTCATCAAGCTTGTCGTAATCAAAAGCGTGAAGCGGCTGTCCCTGCTCAAGCAAAACGAAGTTCGTAACGTCAACGACATTGTTAACGGAGCGGATTCCGCAGTACTCAAGCCTTTCCTGAAGCCACGCGGGAGAGGGACCGATTCTGACTCCTTCAATGAGCCGGCAGCAGTATCTGGGACATGCCTCTGCGTCCTCAACATCCACGGCGGCCTTTTGCGAAATGCTTTCCCCCTGCTCTTTTAAGGAAAAAACCGGTTTCTGAAGGTTCTCACCCAGTATTGCCGAGACTTCTCTCGCGATCCCGAAAATACTCATGCAGTCAGGACGGTTAGGGGTAATTCCTACCTCGAAAATAACGCCGTCGTAGCCGATCTGCTCGTTCATGCTGGTTCCAAGTTCGGCCTTGGGGGAAAGAATCATTATCCCGTCTTCGTCGCCCGAGAGACCCATTTCATCCGCAGAACACAGCATTCCCTCGGAATTCTCTCCACGGATCTTGGAGCGTTTTATCTTGAGGCCTTCCGGAAACTTCGAGGTGGCGGGAAGAACGGTCCCAGCCTTGGCAAAAGCGACCTTGTCCCCCTTTTTCATGTTGTCCGCACCGCAGACAACCGTGTAACGGGTTTCTCCGTCCGTAATCTCGCAGACACTCAGCCTGTCGGCGTTCGGATGCTTTTCGATGCTGCTTATCTGGGCGACGCAGACACCGGCAAGAGCCTTGCCCTTGTCTTCAAAAGCTTCAAGCTCCAGGCCCGCCATGGTGAGCATTTCCCCCAGTTCTTCCGGAGAAACGTCAATTTTCAGGTAGTCGGTAAGCCATCCAAGAGGAAAAATCATAAATTCACCCGGCGAGTTAGATTACACGGTATAAAACACTGGTCAACAGTTAACCTGCTGAAAACAAAAGATTATTTAAGAAATTAAAAATAAATCCCAAACAACCGTGACCAAATCCGGACGACCGCGGGACCGTTCCCCCAAAGGGGTGGGCACCTTAACCGGCCGAAGAGAAAAAACGCGGTCCCCAAGACGGGCAAATAAGCGCGTCCGGACGTAAAATTTTCAGGGAGTTTTTAAACTGTTAACAAATTACTAAAAATTCGTTTGAAATTTCTTAATTCACTGATATGAAACACTTTTTCTTGTCGATAGATTGTGAATGAAATTTCCCGAATTCCGCAGGCTATATTCTAACCACCTCAAATAATTGAATAATTTTTAAAACGGTCCGACTCCTCTTTCTCACTCCGACGAGCCCCCTGTGAAATGTTTCACGTGAAACATTTCGTCCCGTTTTTACTTTCCAATGCAGAATCTGGAGAAAATTCTGCCCAGAAGATCTTCCGTGGTCACTTCTCCCGTAATTTCGCCAAGCGAGTTCATGGAGTTCCGCAATTCTATCGAGAGTATCTCCGGATACTCGCTGCGCTCAAGAAGCTCAAGGAACATGCGCAACTGTTCGCGGGCCTTCTCCATGGATTTTTTATGGCGAAGGTTTGTCAGCACCAGTTCCGAGGCATCTGAGGAACTAGGGGAGCCTGCAAGGGTCTCAAACATGGCCTGCCTGAGCCGTCCTATCCCCTCTTTTGCGAGTGCCGAGGTTTCAACCGGCTTCTTTCGCCCAAGAATCCGCCCCAGCTTCGATCTTTCCAGTTTTTCCTCAAGATCCATCTTATTGATTACGACAAGGTGCTTCTTTTTGGCGACGGTCTCGAGGATTTTTCTGTCCAAGGCATCAAGTTCCGTGCTCTGGTCCAAAACGACGAGCACAAACTCGGATTCCTCGGCTTTTTTCAGCGAAAGCTCCACACCGAGCTTCTCTATCTGGTCCTCCGTGTCCCTTATGCCGGCCGTATCCGTTATAACGAGGGGGATTCCCCCGACATTTATTCTTTCTTCGATAAAATCCCTCGTGGTTCCGGCTATAGGACTCACTATAGCCCTCTGAGTCTCAAGCAGGCAGTTAAGTATGCTCGATTTCCCGACGTTAGGCTTGCCCAGTATTACCATCGTCACTCCGTCTCTGAACATTCTGCCGGTGTCGTAGCTCTTGATGAGACCCAAAAGTTCTTTTTCTACGGATTCGGAGGTTTCCTTGAGACGATTTTTCGCAATGGGATCTATATCTTCCTCGGGAAAATCGAGATTCGCCTCTATTTCCGCCAGAACGTCAAGAATTTGATCCTTAAGTTCGTTAACCTTGCCCGAAAGGACCCCTTCAAGCTGAGCCTCGGCGTACCGGAGACTCTGTTCGGTCTGGGCGCTTATGATGTCGGAAACCGCCTCGGCCTGGGCCAAGTCCATTTTCCCGTTAAGAAACGCCCTCTGGGTAAATTCGCCCGGGGCAGCAAGGGTCGCCCCGAGGCCGATCAGGATCTCAAGCACCTTCCTGGGAACTATATGTCCCCCGTGAGAGTGTATTTCGGCTATGTCCTCCCCCGTATAGGTATCGGGGGAACTCATAACGACGCACAGGACTTCATCCACCGTCCCGCCTGTTTCGGGGTCGATTATCTTCCCGAAACAGAGTTTTCTCTCGGAAAAACCCGAATTCCCCGCGGGAACGAAAATTTTCCTAGCAATCGAGTGAGATTCATCGCCACTTATGCGGATTACGGCCACTCCTCCCTCTCCAGGCGGGGTTGAAATGGCGGCTATGGTGCTTTCGCGCTCGGGCAGAAGTGACGACATGAAAGAGAATCTACCATATAAAGCCGCATCCGGTCAGAGGAAAAAGCTAAAAAAAACCCTGAATGTTTCACGTGAAACATTCAGGGCAAATAAGGAGGATTTTCAAAGAAACCGTTAAAACTATTCCTCAAGACTCTTGAGGGTATCCATAGCAATGCTGGTGTGCGCGTAACAGGACCCGGCAGTCATGACCATGGCAACGTTTATAGCCTCAGCCATCTGCTCCGCAGTTACGCCGTCGGTATGCGCGTCCTTCACGGTTCCCCTTATACAATAAGGACATTTAGTCGCATGAGCGCAGGCAAGGCCTATTATGCCCCTTTTCATTTTTTTGCTGAGGGCTCCATCGGCAAAAATTTTCTTGTGAAGCTCCATGAAGTGGGGAGAAATATCGCCGCTGCATTCCCTGAAGCTGGCAATTTCCTTGGCTATGTCCTTTTTGAAGAAATGCCCCTCGGTAAGCGGGATGCCGCTTTCGAGGGTGTCCCAGGCTTCAAAAGCGAGGCTTGAAAACGCGAAAGGGCCCCCCATGTTGAGCCTAAGTCCCACGTATATCGACTCGACTATTTCCTGGTCGCTCGCTCCCTCTTTTTTGCTGGCGCGAACCCTCGACCTTATGCAGTAGGGACAAGCGGTAATATGCGCTACGGCTACCGCAATGAGCTGTTTTTCCTTTGCGCTAAGGGCTCCATCGGTAAATACAGAATCATGATAAGCCATCCAAGAATCATAAAGATCCGGGTTCAGTTTTCTAAGATGAGCTATATCCTGACCGATCTGGGCCTTCATTATAGTGTCAGACATACCGGTTATACCTCTCGTTTATTATGATTTCCCCGTCTTTTAAAGAACTGCGCTTAACCAAAGCACAGAAATTCCAAATCCCCAAGTATAGGGTAACTGCTCCAGACCGGAGAATCAACTCCGAGAACTCACGGACGAAATTATCGGCAAGTTTTGTGAGAACACTCAATCCCAGTTCCTCCTTGCCTTCGAAATAAGGATAGTTTAAACTAATTTAGAAGTAATTACAGTGTAATACGAAACGGTTGGTCCTTGTCGAGCCCCTCAAGTTCTTTATGTGAAAGACCCTTTGACTGAAGCAGAATCTTGAACTTTCTTCCCATGAATTCAGGCATAAAAAGCGTCTTGGCCGCAAGACGGTCTCTCTGGTACTGGGGTTTTTCGTATGTCTTTAAAATTTCGAGGATTCCCCAGTCAATAAGGAACTGCCCCTGCGTTGTATACTTGACGGTGTCAAGACCCAAGGTGTCCCCGACCCTCATAAGTTCGGAAAAATTAACGTCAGCAGTTATATCCTGCTCTCCAACTCTCATGTAGGGGTCGGAACTCAGTTGATGGCGATAAAAACACCTGAAGGTACCTTTTCGTCTTGCAGGGGAGTAAAGCTCGGGAGCGATAGACCCGTAGTCAATGCATAGAACAAACCCTTTTTGAAGCGCCCTTTCCACCTCGGCAAGCCATTTTCCCGCCAGCAGACAAACTTCCGCCTCTTCGCTTTGAGCGTATCCTTCCAGATATTGTTTTGAAAAGTCATAAATCTCTTCCGTCTCGGGGTCCCGCAGAACTTCCTCGATTTCTCCGTTGCGAAGGGAAAGAAAAATCTCCCGGAGATCATCCCCATCCGCCCTAAGTCGGTGAAAGGGCAGGGAATCGAGAAATTCGTTGGCAATCGCCACTCCGCTGAAGCCGCCTTTTCCGATTTCCCGCAGGTCGGTTATCCACCTGACCCTCCCGCGGTGCCCCTTGAGCCTTTCCCTGGCCTCGAGAACCGCCGCCGGGCTTGTCTCGCTCATCACGTAGTCGGTCTTTGAGTAAAGTCCGGGGTGGTTTCGGCTAAGGGCCTCCAGTATATCAAGTGCAAGCTGACCGCCTGAGGCCCCGAACTCCACGACGGTGAAACTCTCTCCTCCAATAAGAAGCGACGCCTCGGCAAGGAACCGCGAGATAGTCTCCCCGAAAGAGCGGTGAACCGATGGAGCGGTGTAAAAATCGCCCTTTTTTCCGATCCTCGCCTTCCCTGATGAGTAATAGCCGTGCTCCGGGTGAAAAAGGGAGAGTTCGACAAACTTGCGGAAAGAAATCGGGCCGGATTCCCGTATTTCCTCTTTTATGATTTCCAAAAGGGTGTGCACTTTTTCTGCGCCGTGAAAAATAGCAGTTAAGGGATAAAGCTACACAGGTTTTCCATGTTTTAAAACCAAGCTGAAATCCTTTCTGTTTGCCCGAAAAACAAGGCAAAACAACACATTACACACGGATAAAAAGTCGGTACTGGCCGGCAACATTTCACACAGGGGTAAAAGAGGTCTTTAGGGGGGGGGTAATTATCAAGTGATTTCAGGGAATTAGATCTTTTAAACCGCGCTGGATCAGAAAATTCCACAATCCATCGACAGAAAAAATTGTTTGATATCAAGCAATTACGAAAATCCGGGGTGTGCCGGTTTACTTGCCCGAGGATCTTTTGCCAATGCTGGCAAAGGCATTATGGCTGTGAATGCTTTCGTAGTTAAGAACCCTGAGTTCGTAAGAGTCGAAACTGGGGTTGCCGTGGAGTTCCGAAGCTATGTTTCTCACGACATCCTCAACGAAGCACGGCTTGTTGTAGGCGCTCATGGTAACGTGGCGCTCATCTTCCCTTTTTAAAAGCGGGTAAAGCGGGGAAGAGGCCCCTCTTTCGGCAATCCCTATTATTTCCTCAAGGCATATGTCTATCGGATCATTTTCCTTCTTTGTTTCGTGCGTGATGGTTATGAAAACCTTGGAACGCTGATTGTGAGCGCCGTAATCGCTTATCTCCTTGCTGCAGGGGCAAAGGGTCTTGACCGGAACCACTACGCTCTGGCTGAGGCGTATGCCATCCGGGTGCATTTCGCCGTGGTACGTGCACCTGTAAGGCTGTGGAGATATCTTGCCACTTACCGGAGCGTGCCGGTTAAAAAAGTAGTCGAACTCTATTTTGACGTCGGAATCTTTCGAACCCTGCCTGTCGCAGAGAGCGATCAGGAAAGAAGCCATATTTCCCAAGGAGAAAGATCCGTTGAAATCAAGAGCTGTCTCAAGCAGCCGGCTCATGTGAATTCCCTTCTGGTCGGGACCCAGGTTAACGCTCAGGCTCAGGGCGGCCTGAACGCTCTGGTGCTCCTGAGAATCGATCTCGCAGCCTTTTATCTTAAGCGGAATCTTGAGATCGCAGACACCGACTCTGTCTATGGAAATATTCCTGTAGTCCTTTCTCGCCTGTATGTCTTCAATAGGCTTTTCTTCAAGTTTCATTTTCAAAGCATTTTTCCTCTTTATTGATAGAGTGACTGCCGCAGATTAAAGGCGGATTCTTCTCAGGACGGGGAAGAATACCACAATGAAAGCCCTTTGCAACAACCAGAGCCCGCAACGGGGCCTTCAGCGAAGTTTGGGGTTGTCCGCGTGCCGCTTCCCGTCTCTGTGTGTTTTCTTCTCAAAATTCTTTCTCAAAACCTCCGTAAGATCAACTCCCGTCTGGTTCGCTATACATGTTAAGACAAAGAAGACGTCAGCGAGCTCGTCTCCGAGTTCCCGGCGATTTTCATTCCCCTTGAAGCTCTGCTCCCCGTATGTTCTGGACATGATTCTCGCTACCTCCCCCACCTCCTCGACAAGCTGCGCGAGGTTGGTAAGCTCGGAGAAATACCGCACCCCCACTTCCCTTATCCACTCGTCAACTTCCCGCTGATACTCCCTGACCGTTATCTCGCCAGACATAAAACCACCCTAGGCTTCTAAAGCGCCCACGACAAACGCTAAAATTTTTCCCTCCATTAATTCTACCACCCGAACTCTGAAAGAAGCGATTCCCTCATAATCTCGTAACTCCGAGGAACAGAAGACATCGCATCGGCGCCCACCCCGCTTACATAAACAATACCCGCAACAGCGTTGGTAAGAAAAGCGTAATCACTCGATAGAAGCTCCTCAAGGGGAAAATTGCCGCAGACGGACTCATAGCCAAGCCCCCTGGCCGAACGCAAAACGATTTCCCTGGTCACCCCAGGCAGAATCGGGCACTCAGAAGACGGAGTGAAAAGCCTTTCCCCTTTCACCCAGAAAACATTGTGGCACGAGGTCTCGGCCACCCTGCCTTCGGTATCAAGGAAAAGAGCTTCTTCAAAACCCCTCTCAAGAGCCTCTCTCTTCGCCACGATATTTCCCAGATAGTTAAGCGTCTTGTGCGAAAAAAGACTGTTCTGCGGGGGTCTTCTTTCGCTGCAGACCCAGAGAGACAGGCTCTCAGGGCTCTGGGCGCGGGGTCTTACGGACACAAGAAGCGAAGCCTCCCGGGGCCGTGAGTGATAAACCGTGTCCCCCTCGGCCAGAAGACACGCTTTTACGTGCAGATCGCCCCCTGGAGACTCCCCCACGGCATCTTCGATCCCGAGTCTCACCTGGGATTCCGGGGGGAACGGGATGCCGAGAAAATCGGCTCCCTTTCTCATTCTCTCAAGATGCATGGAGAGAAAAACGGGCGGGGACCCTTTCCACCTGAAGCTCTCGAAAACCCCTTCTCCGTAAAAAAGAGAGCGGAGCGCGGGCACGCCCTCAAACCTTTTTCCGTCGAGAAAGAAAAGTTCCTCCATATCCGATGATTATAGCATCCGTCGAGACGCGATGGATGTAAGCGCCTTTGCCTTGAGCTCCGTCTCCCCGTACTCCTCGTCCGCTTTCGAATCCCACACGATTCCGCCTCCGAACCAGAAATCCGCGCCCTCGGGGCGGTTCACCCCCGTGCGGATCGCGACGCTCATGGTGAAGTCCCCTCCCGGAGAGAACAGACAGATCGCCCCGCAGTAAGGACCTCTGAGGTGAGGCTCAAGACTTTCTATTATGCGAAGAGCCTCCCTTTTCGGGGCCCCGGTAACAGACCCGGGGGGGAAGGTGCTGGCAATTATCTGAGAGAGTCTGACTCCCGGGCGAAGGCGTCCCTCGATTTCAGATTCCATCTGGAAAAGGGTGCTGTAGGGTCTGACAGCGAAAAGTTCCCTCACCCCTATGGAGCCGTACCCGCATATTCTCCCGAGGTCGTTTCTCATGAGATCGACTATCATGAGGTTCTCGGCCCGCTCCTTGGGGTTATTTCCGAGCGTCTCGGCAAGTTGCCTGTCGCGGCGGGGGTCGGGATCTCTGCGGACGGTCCCTTTTATGGGTCTCGTGGTAATGCTGTCGCCCCTTTTCTTAAGAAAAAGCTCCATGGAGCCGCTTACAAGCTCAAAACCCGGAAAACCGACAAAGGCGGCGAAGGGAACGGGCTGGGCGCGGTAAAAATCCAGAAACCACGAAAGAGGCTCGCCCAGAGGCTCGAAGCGGAACTTTCGCGAAAGGTTCACCTGGTAAACGTCTCCCGCCGCTATATGCTCCTTTATCGCCGAAATCTTCCGGGCGTATTCTTCCCTTTCAATGTTCGAGCGGGGAAGGGGCCCGGGACCTGTCCTCTCCTGCGGGAGAGCGGGGAGAACTTCATCCCATGGGGCTGTGTAAAACCCGTCTTTTTCGTAAAAGTGGAAAAACAGGAAAGGAAGCCTCTCTCCCTGCTTTGCATCCGAGGTTGCAATCCCGGGAGTCGTGTAGCTCAGGTAATCGTAGCTTATGTAGCCAAGAGCGGTGTATCCATCGGCGGCCAGCTCCTCGACCAGACCGAGAGGGTCTTCTGAGAAAGTTTTCTCCCCGGAGCGGGAAAACACTCTGGCGCCGTCGCTTGAGAAGCAGAGAGTGATAGCGGGGTCGCCGAAAATCCCGGCCGTGGCAGAGGAACCCGAATCGAACCATCCTCCGCCCGAGTCTATCAAAAGGGACTTTGGTCTATCAAGCGTCATCGCCTCTTTCCCCCGAGACTCAAAGCCAGGTCAAGCACCTGGGAACGCGCTTACGACGGGGGAGGCGCATCAGCTTTAACCGAGCGGTTAAGGATTTCGGCTATGTCCTGGACGCCGATATCCTCCTCCTTGCCCTTAAAGCGCGCGGCGTCGTCAAACATCGTGTTGCAGAAGTAGCACGCCGTGGCCAGGGTGTCGGGGTTAGTTTCCGCGGCCTCGTCGAAGCGGTTCCAGTTAACCCTGGGAGCCTCTTCCTCCATCCATATCTTCCCGCCTCCGGCTCCGCAGCAGAAGCTTTTCGTCCTGTTCCTTTTCATCTCCACGAGATCGATCCCCGGAATGCTTTTCAGTATCTCCCTCGGGGAGTCGTAAACGTTGTTGTAGCGGCCGATGTAGCAGGAATCGTGGTACGTTATCTTCTCCTCGATCGGGGCGTCGGGGTTAAGCTTCCCCTCCTGAATGAGCTGCAGGAGAAAGTCCGTGTGGTGGACGACCTCGTAGTGCCCGCCGAACTGCGGATACTCGTTCTTCATGGTGTTAAAGCAGTGGGGACAGTTAGCAAGAATCTTCTTCACCTTCAACTCGTTAAGCGTCTCGATGTTCTGCACGGCAAGCATCTGGTAGAGGGCCTCCTCTCCGAGCCTTCTCGCGGGATCACCCGTGCAGGTCTCCCCGGGACCCATGACGGCGAAATTAACCCCCGCGATCTTAAGCAGGGTCACTATCGCCTTTGAGACTTCCTGGCCCCTCGGGTCGTAACCCCCGAAGCATCCCGTCCAGTAAATCACGTCGAATTCACTCGCGTCCTCGGCCGAGACTCCGAGGATTGGAACTTCCATCTCCGAGAGCCAGGAGCCACGGTCGGCTTCGGGGAATCCCCACGGGTTCCCGTTGTTCTGGAGCTTCTGGAGGGTTCTCGTGGCGGTTCCGCTCATGCGGCCCTCAAGCGTAAGGAACCTTCTCATGTCCATTATCTTGCCCATCTGGTCGATGAAAAGCGGGCACTGCTCAACGCAGGCGTTGCACGTGGTGCATGCCCAAAGCTCCTCGGGCGTCACCCACTCGACATCGGGAAGGTCGGGCTGCTCTTCCTCGGGTTTGCCGGCAAGTATGTCCTTTCCCTCGCTTGAGACGTAGTGGCGAAGCTTAACGACAATGTCCCTCGGGGAGAGCACCTTCTCGGTGTTCCACGCCGGGCAGTTGTCCGTGCATCTTCCGCACTCGGTGCAGGTATAGGCGTCAAGTATGTCCTTCCAGCTGAAATCGGCTATCTTCGAGGAACCGAAGTGGTCGAGGTCTTCGGGAATGTCCTCGAAATCGAGCTTGGAGAGCTGCCCGCGGGGCTTTAGGCTCTGGAAAAAAACATTGAAAATCGCCGTCAGAACATGGCTGTGCTTGGAGTATGGCAGGTAATTGAGAAACGAAAGCACTATCAGGATGTGGAACCACCAGAAAAACTCCTTCCAGAAAAAGGTGCTTCCGGTGCTCATGCCTTCGTAGAGCCCGGAGAACGCTCCGGACACCGGCAGCATCGCGGGGCTGGTTTCCGCAAGCGCTATCCTTGCCCCCGTGGTGAGAAAGGCGGTGATCATGAGGCCGAATATAAGGCCCAGTATCACGACCGCGTCGGGCCCGTTAACCTCCCTTCTTCTCCCTATGGTGAGCCTGTTTATTATGCCCATGCCTATGGCCACAAGAACCAGGGCCTGCACTATGTCAAGAACCAGCTCGTAGACTTTCCCCAGGGAGCCCGGGAAGAAATGAAACCCGGGAATAACGCCGCTTACCAGCATCTCCACCGTCCCCAGAGTTATTATGACGAAGCCCCAGAAGATCATGGCGTGCTCTATGCCGGCGAAACGGTACTTAAAAAGCCTTCTCTGCCCGAACACGTAGACGATGACTTTCTTTATCCTCTCGGGAATATTGTCAAGCCTGCTGTCTTCCTTTTTGCCGAGAGTGACGAGCCTTACGAGAAGACGGATGTTATAGATGAAAAAACCGAAGGCCGCTACAAGCAGCAGAAGCATTATTGCGGATTTGGGGTTCATCTGGTTTCTCCTGAGCAATGCATGGAAAAAGCAGTGTAAATTATATTGAATCCAGGGGCTTAATCAAGCCGGGGGAGAGCGGCGACCCTGGTGCCGTCAGAGCGCAAAAGCATTCTCAAAGGGGGCAAAACCGCTGCTTTCATTCAAAAGAAGAGGCGGTATCTGTCTTCATCCGGGAAAAAACAGACTCCTGCTGCGCTCTCCGAAGCGCGCTTTCTAAGGCAGGGCTTACCTTTACCGGCGCCCGCTTTCCCGCAGCGCCCGAAGACCCCGGGTCAGAAGCTTTTCGCCCGGGCGGTTTTTCCCCGAGGTCACAAGAAACAGCGCCGCGGCAACCAAAAACAGGCTGAAAGCCGCAGCTTCAGGCTTGTTCCCGCTCCCCGAAGCAATCGCGCACCCTCCGCCGCCACCGCTGCTGCCGCGCTCTTTTGACTTCGGATAAATACCGGAACCGAGAACGTAATCCGTTTCCCCGAGGCCGAAGTTTGTCTTTATGAAGTACCCGCGCTTAACCGAAGTGCCCGGGGACTTGCCCGGGATAGGGCTCCCCGCCTCGCAAAACACTTCTCTATCTTCGTTTTCACCCTCACCTTCATTCTCAAGAGGCGCGCCGGAAACAAAGCCTGTCTCCTCGCAGACCACCTCGTCGCCCGAAACAACCGGATCATCCCAAAGGTAAGTGAGAAAACCATCATCCTGCTGTTCCACTATATCCCGCACCTCCTGGCCGACGTTAAGGTTGTTCTCGTCTATTAAAAGCAAGCTCGTATCCTGGAACTGCGGAGTGAGTCCGTTAAAAATCCCGTACTGCTTATCCGTATAGATAATCATGTAGAAATATATGGACCCCGACTGCCAAGGCCACATCCTCCAGCACGGCATAAGCTGAATCATTCTCATGAGCGGAAGCTCTCCCTGCGCGTTACCGCCCGACTGTTGCCCTGAAACCGCGGCAAACTCTTCAGAAATGTGCGCCTCAACACCCTTTAGATAACGCACCAGGCTTTCCTCGTCATCCACCATATCGGCGCTCAGCCATCCTTTGCTCTGAAGCTCGTCGCTGGTGAACTCAGGACACGCTTCTATCGCCTTGGAATGATCCACATCCCCCCGCTCATGATTAAAGCCGGCAACTTGTATAAAGGAATTCACGGTTCCGGATCCGGTCGTATCGGAATCTTCAACGGCGCAGATATGGTTGCCGTATTTTCCGGAACTGTCCTGAACGCAGACCACCTCGTCATCCGCTCCTCCTTGCACCCTGTCGATCAGGTTTCGGAAAATCGGAATATCTCTCAAAGACCCGCTCAGGGCCCTTGGATATTTCCCATGAAAAAATACGATATCGCCCGCTTGAACGGAAGCGGCGCCACCTCCGCCGCTGCCGGGTTTATTAACGGTAATTACGTACATGTCGCCGTGTCTCCACACTCCGTTATTGTTTCTAAGGGCGTTTCGGAACTGTATTCGCTCGTCGTCACCGCTCAGCCGTGCCCGGTGTCTCTTCAGGTGCAGCAAAAAATTCCTTACATCCTTCTCGTCTCCACCGCTTGCCGCCTTGGCGGTTACCCCGTCATGCGCAGAAGCGGGCGGGGCAGCGGAAAAAGCGATTATACAGAAGAAAAACAGCGTGACCGCTACAAATTTTTTCATGATTCAAAATCCCTCTCTTTTTGCCAGTTAAGATACAAGTTCAAGCTTAGTCGCAGGTTTTAATTTCCCACCAGATTGATAATACCTAAGGTTGGCGTTAAAAAAAAACTGAGATAGAATTGTTTCCATAACTCAGATTCTTGCTTGATCAGGCCAGCAAACACCGGGGTTATACAAAGCTCGCTGGTTGCGGCAATTTGGCGAAACGGGCGTCTGTATGCGGGTTGCGGAGGATCCAGAAGCAGCTTTACAGACGGGTTCCAGAAGCTCAAGCGGCAAATAAAGGAGTGACAAAAATGATTCATAAATTCTATGAGGCGATCAATCAGTCCGCATCTCGGAATATTATTCTTGCACTGCTCGTCCTGGCGACGGGCCACTCTACGGCCTGGGACGCGGCGGCGGAAGGGAGTCTTGTCGGCAATCGGCCTTATTCCGAAGCGATATCCGGCAGCCTGCACCCCGTGAAAGTCATCACCCGCAGGGACATTGAGCTTTCAGGAACAAGAAGGATAACCGACCTGTTGAATCGGTCGGGTTTTAACAGTTTCGGTCTCCACAGGCCGTTCGTTCTCGGAGGACGCACTCTGACCCTCGTTAACGGGCGGCGGGTCTCAGACGTCGGGATTGATACAGACACCATTCCGGTCGCGGCTGTCGAACGAATTGAAATCTTCAACGACAGCACAAGCGCCCTGCACGGCGGGACAGCTATCGGCGGCACCATAAATATCGTTCTCAAGAAAGACTATGAAGGCCTTGATATCCAGCTCAACGCCGGGCGTCCCCGCGGTGAAGGCGCCGATTCCGAACACCTGGGCCTTGTCTGGGGTACGGGCATCGGAGAGGGAAATCTTACTGTCGGCGTGGATATCTTCCGACGGGACGAAGTACGCGACGTCGATCGCGACTACAGCCGCGCCAGATATGAATCCGGAGGTTCCTTCGCCGACGCGGAAGGGGTTTCACCTCTGGGCAACACTGTTTTCCTGGTAACGAATGACGGCGGACTGGTCTCGGGGCCGCTTGGCGACTGCGATGAAAGCGTGTATACGGGACAACTCACGGATCCTCCGGGCGGATTTTTCGGTACCGTCTGCGGGTTTGCCTGGGCGGATATCGCATGGCACCTGATGCGCAGGCAGAATGACAGCGCGTTTATAAATTTCAGTTATCCGGTAGCCGATGCGGCCGAGATATACATCGAGGGACGCGCGAGCAGGGAAGAATTAAGGCTCCTTTATGCGCCGGATCCGAATGTTTTCTCCATTGTGCCGAACGAGACGCTGAGAAACAGCCTTATTCAGAGTGGAAACTTTGAAGGACTTGACGAGAGCAATTTCCCCGAGAGTATCACGGTCGGCCACCGTTTCCTGGGACACGGCAACCGCCAATGGGATCCGTACCTTGAAGAATATGATGTTGTGCTAGGGGTACGCGGGGATATCAGAGATAACATAAGATATGACGGCTATATTCATTACAATCGCTACGACTCCGGCGAAGATGGCCGCACGTTCGTTAATGAGCCCGTAATAAACGCCGCCATTGAAAGCGGAGATTACGACATCCAGAATCCTCTTTCAGAAGCCGAAGAGCATAGGGCCGCGATCAGCGAGGGCAGCGTGCGGAGCAAGTTTAAATACGAAGATGAACACCTTGAGGCGGGGATGGGGCTTGACGGCTCGCTGTTTGAGCTTATGGGCAACAAGCTTCGCTGGAGCGCCGGTCTGCAGATCGCTAAATCAGAGGTAAGCAGTTCCAAAGAATATTTCAATCTTAGTAACGGCGAGCCGGTTGATGCGGATGATGTCCTGGGGGCATCTTCGCCGTCGCTCATGGCCGAGCGTCAGCGCTTGTCGGCTTTCGGCGATATTGTGGTGCCTTTGGGGGATGCGGTGGACGTGTCGGTTGCCGTTCGCCACGATGATTATGACGATGTCGGGGGAGCGTTTTCGCACAGGATAGCGACGCTTTACCGCGTAATACCCAATATTGCGCTGCGGGCATCATGGAGCGGGGGAGCGCGGGCGCCCAGTTTTTCAAACCTGCACGCAGAGGAATTTGTTTACTACCCGTACGTATGCGACGCGGATACGCCGACTCCCGATTGTCCCAGGGACCAGGTGCGGGTGGTCGCAAGCGGTAACCCGGAACTGGAACCGGACGAGGCCGAAAGCCTCGGGGCCGGGGTCTCGGCGGGCTGGGGTCCATTTTCGGCTGACTTTGACTGGTTCCGCCTCCGTCTCCAGGAAACACCTACCAGGCTGAATACGCAGTTCGTCGTCAGCCTGGAGAGAAGCGGCAGGCTTAACGAGTATCCGGGGCTGAGCGTAACGCGTTCTGACGGTCGATTAACGGAAATCCGCAATCCGCTGACCAACAGCGGAGAGACTGACATGGACGGGTTCACGGTCCGGCTCGGCGGCGACTTGAAAACCGATCTGGCGAATTTCATGCTCAATGCCAACTGGATCAGGATAACGAATTACGAGGAGCGCGTGGGAGTGGAGACGGAGCCCGGAGACATTCCGCGCAACCGTATTCATGTTCTGCTCCGCGCGGACCGAAACGACCTGACAGTGCAGTGGAACACGCACGCGGTTACGTCCTTCCGGAATGAAACCGATACTAAGACCTTCAGAAGGTGGGTAGGACACGATATCGCGCTTGGCTGGAGAAACGCTTTCGGCCTTAACTGGTTTGAACTCACGGGAGGCGTTCTGAATATAGGGAACGAGGGCCAGTCTCCCCCTGATCCCGATCAGGATCACATATTGTATATGGATTCGATCCTGGGGCGCACGTTGTTCCTGACCGCGAAGTTCGAGATCTGATGCGCGCGGCTGCCTGTTTCTGGAGCCGCACAATACCCCAGCTAAGGCGGAAATCAGGGTTCATGCGCAATCCGTCCGGTTCCGGCCGGGCAAAATCACTGCCTGAAATAAAAAGACCTGACCCTGTACGGAAATCTCTTCCTTCCGAAAAAACCGCGCTCGTGTATCCTTACAGCAACGTGAAGATCCTTCTCTACTACGACTACATCTGCCCTTTCTGCTTCCTGGCTACCGAGAGAGTGCTTGACCTCGCAAGGGAGTTCGGCCTCGAAGCGGAGTGGCTCGGCGTTGAGATTCACCCCGAATACCCGGCCGAGGGAAAAAGGCGGAAAAAAACGGAAAGGACGATCCGCATCTCGGAAACCCTTGAGAACGTGGCCGCCGAGGCCGGGGTGGAGATAAATCTCCCGGGATTCGTAACCAGTTCGAGGCTCTGCCTTGAGGGAGCGGAGTTTGCGAAGGAGAAAGACAGGTTCATGGAGTTTCACAAGGCCTGCTACACCGCCTACTTCAGGGAGGGGAAAAACATAGGTCTTCTCGAAACCGTTCTCGAGGCCGCCGAGAGGGCGGGTCTTTGTCCCGAGGATCTCTCAGAGTCTCTTCAGAAAAAAAGCTTTTCAGAGAAGATAGAAAAGAACATGGAAAGCGCCCGGGAAAACATGGTCCTCGGCGTCCCCACCCTTTACCTTGGAGAACTCAGGATACACGGGATCCAGCCGCTTGAATCATACAGAAAATTGGTAGCAAAGGAGCTTCTGCGGGAGCAGTCTCTTCACTGATCCGGGTATCTCGCTTCTCACTTCTGCGGCGGGGCGAACTCCCCGGCACGCCGCAGATACATCTTTGCCTCTTCGGGCCGTCCCATCTTCAGCAATGACTTTCCCATGAGACCGTAAAGCCTGGGAGCCATCGGAAGTTCGGGTTGCAGGGAAAGAGCCCGCTTCATGCTCGAGATCGCCTCCTCGTACCGTTTAAGGTCGAAAAACGTGTAACCCATGGCAACATAGGGCAGGGGGTAGTCCGGGTCTATTCTTACCGCGGCAAAGTAGGCTTCAAGCGCTTCCTTGTAACGTCCGCGCTTTCTTAAGCTCTCTCCGAGATTCAAAAATGCCGGGGCGTAACGGGGATTAAGCTCAACAGCTCTGCGCAAGTGCTTCTCAGCCTCTTCATATCGTCCACGGCTCGACAATACCGCTCCCAGAACATTATGGGAATTGTAAAAGAGAGGACGCTTTCTCACGGCCTCGCGGGCAGCGGCAAGGGCCTCTTCCGAAGCTCCCTCGCTGTAAAGCAGCGCGTAGGCAAGGTTCAGGTGAGCGGTACGAGCCTCGGGATTAAGGGAAGCAATATGCCTGAACAACGTGACTTCGTCCTTGTAAACGCCCGCCTGATTCCATGTCGCCGCGCCGAGCAGGATAAGCAGAGCAAAGGCCGCGCCCTTTGTCGCCCTTCTAAAAGAACCATGCAGTCGGCCGGAACCATGCGCTGCGGCGGCGGCAAAAAGCACGATTACACCTATACCTCCAAGGTACTGATAGCGGTCGGCGACAAACGAGTAGCGCATGTATCCGTAGTCAATAAAACCGAGGACGGGTAAGAGCATGATCGCAAAAAACAGGGCGCAGGCGAGAGGACCCCGCCCGACCCTCCCCCGCAGGAGCCAGAGCGCAGCTGCCACGGCGACCGCCGCAATGACGTACAGCCATCCCAGAGGGTCCGCAGCGTTAACATCCCAGTGCGGGTAGATAATCGCCAGTTCCATGGGCCAAAGCAGCTTGCCCATATAGAACCAGAGCGCGTGCGCCGCTATAAGAACCCTCTCCGCCGCCGAGTAACCAAGAGAGGTAGGCTGAACGTTCTGGTAAAACAGCATGTCGGCAACCGCTATCGCAATCCCAACGAGAAAAAATGGTGCCGTTTGTAACAGGTGTTCCCGGGTAATGCTGCCCTCACGCCACCACTGCAGGATCAGCAAAGTTGTAGGGAAAACCACCGCGACCGACTTGCAAAGCATTGCGGCCGCAAACAGCAAAAGCGATCCGGCGTAGCGCCGCCAACTCCGGAATTCAACGAAGCGAAGCCACACCGAAAGCGCGGCAAGACAAAACAGGGTTGCCAGCATGTCTTTCCTTGCGATTATCCACGCGACGGATTCTGTGTGCAGAGGGTGCACGGCGAACACCGCCGCCGCGAACCACGCACCGGGAACCGCAAGGCGCGCAAGCAGACGCCAGACCAGAACCGTGTTCGCGAAGTGGATCAGGATATTGACTATGTGGTAGCCTGCCGGGGAAAACCCCCAGAGCTTATGTTCAATCCAGAAAGTTGTGTAAAGAAGTGGCCAGTAATGCCCCTCCCGCCACTCGCCTCCCTGCATGTAGGCGCTTGCCGGATCAAACCAGAGATCCCAGATTCCTCCCCAGGTCGAAACGGCCTTGAGGCCTCTCATTATCGAGTCGTCCCAGACAAATCCCGCACGGGTAGCGGGAAAGTAGACGACAGCCACAAGCACAAGGAGAGCCAGCAAGTAAAAAGCGTCCCGGCGCGAGACCCAAAGACCCGCGTTCGCCATCCGCGGCGCAACCTCCCCTCTTTTCTTCTTCCCGGCCGTCATTTGGCCAAGAAATATACAGCACCGCCGCCGAAATTTGTATCTATTCCGTGCGCTCCGCCCCGTGAAACGTCCAGCGGGAGTTCAAATAGTAGTTGAGCAAAACGCCCGGAGCGATTCCGCACGCCTGAAGCAATACAGGGAAGACTCGGGGAAACAGCATCGACAGAGCGACAAAGACCGAGTAGCTGAGCAAAAGCGTCATCAGGGAAACCAAGGCGAACTTAAAACCCCTGACCGATTCGCGGCCTGTCATAATGCGGTTACCAAAAGTCCAGTAATTATTCATCATGAAATTCGAAAAAATAGAGGCCGTTATAGCCACGGGCGAAGCGACAAACTTGTGAATGCCAAACCTGAGCATCAGGTAAAAAGAGGTGAGATTGACTATTGTTCCGCAAAGACCGGTCACGCAGAACTTAACGAACGTCAGATGGCTTCCCAGGCGAATCCAGAGGATGGCGAACAGAAACTCAAGCATGTTCGTTATGCCAAGCTTCGTTTCTCCGCGCTCGCGGTCGCGGAAATGAATTGGCTCCTCAACCACGCGCGCCCCGCAGCGGACAAGACGGTGCAAAAACTCAACCTGAAAAACGTATCCTCGAGCCTGAACATCCCGTAACCCCGCAGCCCTGATCTTCTCAGACCTTATGGCCTTAAACCCCGCGGTGCAATCGGAAATTCCCCTCAGGCCGCCGACCCATCTGGCCAGACGGTTTCCCCAACGCGATATAAACCGCCGTCTGAGGTTCCAGCGTTCATCAAGCGAACCCCCCGCAACGTAGCGGCTCCCGATGGCCACGTCAGCCCCGTCGGCGATGCGCCCAAGAAGCCTTTCAGCGTCAGCGGGATCGTGCGAAAAGTCGGCATCCATCTGCACCACGATATCGGCGCCGAGAACGTCAATCGCGTGGGTGATTCCGCGCACGTAAGCGTCCCCCAGACCGCGCCGCTTTCCCTCGAGCAGATAAACGCGCCCGTCCGCTCCGGAAGCAAACTCCCGGACAAGCCGTGCCGTGCCGTCAGGACTATGGTCGTCAACTATAAGAAACGCCATATCCGGCCCCCCGTATAGCTGCGTAAGCCGCCTGAGCAGCAAAGTGATGTTAAGCGCCTCGTTGTACGTCGGGATAACGAAGCACACTCTTGCGTCGCCGCTGCTCAATCAGCCCCTCCTTTAAGACAAAAGCAGAATAAAATGCCTGAGGAAATTCTTTTCCCACTCAAAGTTGACACTCTCCGCGACTATTTTACCGGAACCGGCAAGGGAGGTTATTTCCCCGTCCGCAGGTGAACCTCGCTTATCATCCTCGGGGTTGAAGAAACCACCGTGAAAGTTTTCCTCCCGAAAACTATCACGGCTCCGGGGGCGGGAATCGAGCCGTGCGTGTAAAGAAGGAATCCCGCCAGCGTCTCGTAATCCTCGCCCTCCGGAATGGCAAGTCCGAGGCCGTCGTTAAGCCGCCCTATCTCGACCGTAGGGTCTATAAGATACTGCCCGGCGCCGAGCCTTCTCCACGGGGTCTCGCCGGTGTCGTACTCGTCCTCTATCTCCCCCACTACCTCCTCGATTATGTCCTCGAGGGTTATTATTCCGACCGATCCCCCGTACTCGTCAACCACAACGGCCATTCCGGCACGCCCTCCCTTCATCTCGTCCATAAGCTCGTTCACAAGTTTTGATTCTGGAACGTAGAAGGGAGGAAGGGCATATTGCTCAACGCTCCTGTCAAGATCCTGCTCGCCGAGAACGGAAAACGAGTTGAGTATGCCGGTTATGTTATCGACCCGGTCGCTGAAAATCGGAATTCTCGAGTGGCTTTTTTCCGCTATGAGCCCCCTGACGTCGCGAAGCGTGGACCTTCTCTCAAGCGCGTCCACCCTGACAAGAGGGATCATTATCTCTCCGACCGTGGTCTCTGAGTAGCCGAAGATCCTGCGAAGAACCCTCCTTTTGTAGTCCGAACTCGGCTTGTCCTCGTCTTCCTCCATCACGTCCTCAAGCTCTTCGCGGGTTATGGAACTCATATTTTTGCCAGAGCGGTTCAATATCCCCCGGGTGAAAAGGTTGACAAAGAAAAGCACCGGGTAAAAAAGCTTGGAGAAAACCCAGAGCGGGTAGATGATCCAGAGCACTATGGAGTTTCGCTTGCTCTCGAAGACCGCCTTGGGAACCACCTGGCCGAAAACGACGATGAGCGGGGTGAGCACGGCCACCGTGTAGAGACCGCTTTGCTGCCCGAATATCTCCTCGAAATAAAAGGTGACCACCAGGGTGTTTATTATGAGCGAAAGGTTAACCCCTATCAGCGTGGTTCCGATGAAGCTTTCGATCTTCGAGTAGGCGTCGAGAACCAGCCCCGCGGCGGCGGAGCCTTCCTCGGCAAGGGACCTCATCTTTATCTTGTCGCAGGAGATGAGAGCTATTTCCGAACCGGCGAAAAACGCCTGCAGAAGCAGAAACAGCAAAATAAGAAGAACTACTAATTCAACGGACATCGCCGCGGGCCTCCCTGTCTATGTCAACCCTTATCTCTGAAATTCTTTTCCCTTCCCTGCTCTCTACCGTAAAAACCAGTCCGCCGAACCCTATTTTTTCCCCTTCGGCGGGCAGTCTCCCGAAAAGATCGAATACGAAACCGCCCATGGTCTCGTTTTCCATCCGAAGCGGGATCACGGCCTTCTCCAGTATGTCTCCCATATTCTCAAGCCCGGCCAGGCGTGCGACCGAGAAAAGACAGTCGTCGTTGAATTCCTCTATCTTCATTCCCCCGGGAATCGTGAATGCTTCCCCGAAGACCGCGGGAGCGATCTTGCCGGGCACCGACCTTTCATCCTCTATTTCTCCGAAAAGCTCCTCCAGTATGTCTTCCATGGTCACCAGCCCGTCGAACCTTCCGTATTCGTCGACCACTATCGCTATGTGAATCCTGCGCGTCTGGAGCTCTCGCAGAAGCGCCCCCGCGGGCTTGGAGCGGGGAATGAAATATGGTTTTCTTAGGCACTCGCTCACGGTGGCCGCAAGGTTGCGCTCGGTAAAGTTCCACTTAAGAAGATCCTTGCCGTAGAGAACGCCCGCTATGTTGTCCCTCTCTTCCTCGTAAACCGGGACCCGGGAACGGCCCGTCTGGCGGACCCGGTCTACGGCCTCTTTCACCTCAATATCGTAGGGGAGCGTGAAGCAGTCTATAGCGGGAGTCATTATTCTGTGGGCAGGCAGGTCCTCAAGCTTGAAAAAGCCGTCGGCAAGGTATTTTTCCACCTCGTTGAGCACCCCCTCGTCCTTCCCCATTCCCACCAGGATCTCAAGCTCGTCAGAGGAAATGTCGTTCTCCTGTGTGCGGTGTCCAAGATCCGCTCCGAAGGCCCTTATGAAAAAACCGGAGACAAACAGGATCGCCCACCTGATCGGGGTAACCGCGACGTGGAAAGAATAAAGCGGGAGGGCAACCGCCTTCGAGATTGTCCTCGGGAACTTAACCCCGGCGGTTTTGGGAACTATCTCCCCGAACACAAGGAGCGTCGGGGACGCTATGGCCAGGGAGACAAGGGCGACTGTCTGCTCCGGGGTGTCATGGAGATATTTTCTCGCCGTGAGAGCTATTACGCTTGAGTAGGCTATGTTGAATATCTCGTCGGCCAGAAGAACCGTGGTTATGAGTTTGTGGGAATTGGCAAGGAGCTTTTCTATGGCCGCAGAAATCCTGCCTCCCTGTTTCGATATGCTTTCTCTCTGCGGACGGCTGAGGGAAAAAAGCGCCCCCTCGCTGAAGCAGAAAAACGCGGAGCAGCAAAGCAAAAAAAGAATCAGAATGAAATTTTCGGCCAAAAAATCTTACCCCCGTGGATGAATCAGCAGAAGTGCTCAAACCCCGCGGTATCGTAAAAAACCTCTTTTCCTTCCCCGTCGAAAAATCTTATTTTCCGCCCGGCGGTAACGGAACCGATTTTCGAGATCGCAACCCCGCAGAGGCGCGAAACATCCTCTACCGAGGAGCGATTCTGCGCAGAAGAGGTGAAAAGAAGCTCGTAATCCTCTCCCCCCGAGATCGCAAGGCGGTAGCCGTCCTCCGAGAAACTGCCGCAGAGGGAAAGAAAGCCCGGGGAAAGCGGAATATCGGCAAGGTTTACCTCTGCCCCGAGTCCGTGCTCCGAGGTGAGCTTCTCAAGGTCGCAGGAAAGCCCGTCGCTTAAGTCTATCATCGAAGAGGCTATCCCGCGCCTCGCAACCATCCTGCCCACCTCGAGGCGGGGCGTGGGCTCGATGTGCCTTGAAACAAAGCCTTCGCACCCGTCAATCCCGCGGTCATCCGAGAGAACCCTCAGGCCCAAGGCGGAATCCCCAAGTGTTCCGGTCACGTATATGTCGTCTCCCTCAGAAGCCCCCGAGCGAAGGACGATATCGTCCCTCGATATCTCCCCAAGCGCCGTCATGTTTATGAAAACGGTCCGGGATTCAGAGAGATTCCCACCAATAAGGCAGACATCAAACTCTCTGCAGGCCTCCCCCACTCCTTCTGAGAGGTCCCGTATGAATTCCATTGAGTCCGCGCTCCGACAGCCGAGGGAGCAGAGAAGATACCTCGGCACGGCCCCCATCGCCCCTATATCGCTTACGGCGACGCAGACGGCCTTTTTTCCGAGCTGCCTGGGGGTCTGAATTCCCGGACGGAAGTGAACGCCTTCGACCAGAGTATCTGTCGAGGCGACTAGGCATGCTTTATCTCTGATTTTTACAACAGCGGAATCGTCCCCTATCCCCGTCAAAACCTCTTTCTGAGTAGCCTTGAACCTGTCGGCTAAAAATCTCAAGGCGTCTTCTTCACCCATCTGCGGTTAAAAATTGTATTGTAAACGCAGATGGGTGTCAATTGAGCCGGTGCGTCAAAAAATTTTTTCTCCCCGTCCACAGGCACGAAAACGGAGTTTCAGGCGGTCGGGAAACCGTTTTTTCTTGACACGAAAAACCGATGCAATTACAATTAAAATCCTCTTTCCGAAGGGTGGGTCGGGATTCTTTCTGAGATATCAGTTTTAAGGTTGTTCTTTGCTTTTCAGGAGAAAGGCTGTTGAAAAAGTCAGAGCAAGCTGCGCATGACAACCTAGCTGCTGAAAACTACGAATCGGAACAAAAATTTGACTGGAACGCCGTTCTCGAAGGCGTAAAGAAAGACCTTTATTTCCCCCCTTCCTGGCTGTTTTCCATAAAAGTCGCCAAGATCGAGGGAAGGGTTGTGATGCTTGAAGCAAAAACCCACTTCCAGGCCCTCTGGCTTAAAAACCATTACCTGCAGCTGATAAACGAAACTGCCCGAAGCCTCTACGGAGAAAGTTTCGAGATAGCAATAGACATTGGCGAGGAAGATTCCCCGGCTGGAAAAACCAGAAGGCGGGCCGCAAAAAAGGCAGATTTTGAGGCACCGGAAGGCGCAGAGCCAGACGATCCTCAAACGGTGAGCTTTTTCAGCTCGTCCAACACGTTTGACAACTTTGTCGTAGGGCCCAGCAATCAGTTTGCCCACGCCGCATCCTACGCCATAGCTGAGAACCCGGGAATGGCATACAATCCTCTTTTCATATACAGCGGAGTGGGCCTCGGGAAAACCCACCTCCTGCACTCAATAGGGAACCACATACTCAAAAAACACGGAAGCCGTCTTAACACCTTCTGCATCTCGGCCGAGCACTTCACAAACGGGGTGGTGCAGAGCATAAAAACAGGCTCTATGGACAAGTTCAGAGGCCTCTACAGGCTGAACTGCGATGTTCTTCTGATAGACGACATCCAGTTCATCGCCGGAAAAGACAGCACGCAGGAAGAGTTCTTTCATATGTTCAACTCCCTCTACACGGCGAAAAAACAGATAGTTATAACGAGCGACAAGCCCCCGAGCGTGATGAAGAACTTCGAGGAACGGCTGAAATCAAGATTCGAGTGGGGGCTGACGGCCGACATACAGCCGCCGGAAGTGGAAACCAAAATAGCCATAATAGAGAAAAAGGCCGAGGAGGAGCAAATCGAGATCCCAAGCGACGTGGCCTCCTTTGTAGCCCAGAATGTCCTCTCAAGCATAAGAGAGCTCGAGGGCTCGGTGAACAAGCTGTTTGCCTACTCGAAGATGTTCGGGGAAAGGGTAACTCTTGATCTGGCGAAGCGGCTTCTAAGTAACTTGGTCAGGAAAGAACCGCCGAAGATAATAACCATAGAACTCATCCAGAAAGAGGTGAGCGCTCTGTTCGGTCTTACCGTAAAGGACCTTAAATCCAACCAGAAACAGAAAAAAATCTCAGAACCGAGACAGATAGCAATGTTCCTTTCGCGAAAATATACATCCTCTTCATTCCCGGAAATAGGAAGCAAGTTCGGCGGCAAAAACCACTCCACGGTGGTGCACGCGGTAAAGAACGTCGAGAAAAAAATCGAAAGAGACCCCTCGGTCTCAAACACCGTCACAACGGTCTCATCGACTCTGGAAAAATACATCACATCCTAGGCACAAAACGGCACCTGTTAAAAAGAACTGAAAAGGCTGTTAAAAGATTTCGACTTCCCTTCATCACCAGCCGGAAACGCAAAAAGGGTGTGAACAACTGTCAACAACCAAGGAATCCATAAACACCGTTATAAAGCCAAAAACCCTGTGATCCCAAGCGGTTTCGCTGATTTCACCTTTTTCACAGCGCCTACTACTACTGCTACTAGGAAGTATATTAAATAACTAAATAGAAGTAACAGTAGTCAGGGAAGAGCTGACCTTGCAGGGTATGGTTTTGTTGGGGAAAACAAGTTATTATCTCCTGATAACCATATTCGCAATTACTGAAAGAGGATTCCTTAATCTGTCTTCTTTCAGGGTTGGAGGTCTTTTTCTTTATGATGTTTAAAATCAAAGGTGGAGATTTTTCAAAAAAGCTCGGAATGATTCAGGGAGTCGTGGAGAAAAGAACAACCATGCCGATTCTCTCCCATGTTCTAGTGAGTTCCAATGACAAAGGCCTGGTTCTCGAAGCCACTGATCTTGAAAACACGGCTACCGTTTTCTGTGACGCTCAGACCGAAGGAGAATTCAAAGTGGCGATTCCTGCCGGAATTCTCTCGGATCTGGTGAGAGAGATCAGGGAGGAAGAAGAAATTTCGGTTACCGCTACGGAGAACAACTGGATCGAGGTTGTTACCAGCTCGGGTTCTTTCAAGATAGCGGGGCTTGCGGCCGAAGATTTTCCCATAATACCGGAGGTTTCGTCGGAAAACCTTTTCCAGATTTCCTCCGAGAGACTTGAGGAGATGATATCCAAGACTGTTTTTTCCGTCTCCGATGATGAAATGAGAAAAAGCCTCTCCGGGGTATTTTTCGAAAAAAGAGGGGAGCAGAAGCTAAGGCTCGTGGCTACCGACGGTCACAGGCTCAGCTTTGTCGAGGAAACAATAGAGAATCTTAATCTGCCGAAGGATATCCTAGTTCCCAAAAAAGCGGTTATGGAGATGAGAAGGCTTCTTCGTCTTTCGAAGGAAGTCAGGATCGGAAGCAGCGGAAACTTCCTTGTTTTCGAGTTAAAGGACGAAAATCTTGTTTTCATTTCCAGGGTGATTGACGCTGAATTTCCGGACTACGGGCAGGTGGTTCCCTCCTCCACGAAAAACACGGTCACGGTCGATGCCTCCAAGTTACTGGTCGCACTCAGAAGGGTCTCTCTTTTCTCTGCGGACAATGTGAGGGGCGGAGGGAGGTTCGTGGAAATGGCTTTCGGGGAAGGAAACCTGCTCTTGGGTGCCTACCTTAACACCGGCGAGGGGAAAGAGAGCATCCCGGTTGAGTATGCGGGTGAGGAAGTGAAGCTTGGTTTTAACTTCACGTACTTCCAGGACGTTCTTGATGCTCTTGGATCTTCTGAGGTGATAATCGGTTTTTCCGGCCACAAGAACCCGGTTTACGTGGTTCCCTGCGAGGAAGGCGAGAAGCAGGAAGGCTACGTAAACATAATAATGCCTATGGAAATTGACGCCAAGGCGGCGGAGGGGCAGGCGAGGGTATAGTCCTCGTGCCTTTTAAGATGCTAGGTGGATTCATAGGAGTCGACTTTTCCGGCGGGAAGGTCAGGACCGTAACCCTGAGAAAAGGGTTCAAGGGGACCGAGTTCCGCAAGGCCTCTTTCACGGGGGAGCTTGGGAGCGGCGACACCTCGGCTTTTCTCAAGGACGAAATCTCCCTCGGGACCAGAACCGTTACCGGAATCTGCTCTTCCCCGCTTCTTCTCAGGGTTCTAAAATTTCCTTTCTCTGATTCAAAGAAGCTAAGGGGGATTTACCGCTTCGAGCTTGAGAACTCAACCGGATTCACCTTGGGAGAGGACGTGCTGTCCGACTACCACGAGGTTAAGAGACAGGAAGGGGCCGAGGTCATAGTCCCTGCTTTTGAGAAGGAAGTGTTTGAGGGCTATCTGGGTTCCCTTCAGGGGTCTGGAATGGACCCTGACCAGGTGACTTTCACCCCGGTTGCGTTTTCTTCTCTGGGGGAGCTTATTAAGGAACCCAGGCCGCTTCTCCTTATAGACATTGATGAGAAACACCTCAATTTCTCGTTTTTTGACGAGGAGGGGCTCAGCAGGGTAAGGAACTGCGACGACGCCGTCGGGAGAGTGAAAAAATCTCTTGCCACGGATGTCCTCGACCTGCAGCAGATAAACGGCGACGAGGAGAAGAGGAAGGCGTTTCTTGGGAGCTGCCGCTTCATCGCAGAGGAGATAAGAAACACCATGCGCTACTTTGAGGGGGAGGCCGGAGAGGAAATAAAGAGTCTGGTTCTTACCGGAGGGATATGCGAGGTGGATGGGGTTGCGAAAGAACTTACCGAGCAGCTCGGCCGGGAAGTAAAGAGAATTTTCATAGAGCAGCTCGGCCACAATGATTCTCCTTTTTTCGCAAGGGCGTACGCTCTTGCGCTTTACGCAAGTTCCTCAGGCAAAGAGGGAAGATTCAACCTTAGGAGAGACGGATACAGGCCGCGGGGTATGGCGAAGGATTTATTGAAGGAGTTCCGGGTTCCCGTCGCTCTTTGCGCCGCGTTGCTTCTTGTGGTTGTTTTCGGGCGAGTTACGGAAGTGGTCTCCGCCAGGAGCAAGATGAGCTCCATACGCTCCGAGATGGAGATGGATCTTAGGAAGGAGTTTCCGGAAGCTGCGGGGACACAGGACCCGGTCGCTTTTTACAGGGGAAAGCTTGAGGTCATCAACCGCAAGCTTGACATACTGAAGCAGGTAAGGGGGACTCACAGCCCGCTTGAAGTGCTGACGGCGGTTTCCGCCGCCATTCCGAAAGACGCGAGTTTCTCCATTGATGAAATAAGGATCGAAGACGGGGGCAAGGCCAAGATATGGGGCAGGAGCGATTCCTACGAGGAGATAGCGTCGATAGAGAAAGCTTTTTTGGAGTCCGGCAGCTTCACCCAGGTGAAGATGGGACAGGTCGGAAAAGCCGTTAACAACAGTTTGAAATTCGAGATATCAATGGTCATCAGGTGAAAATGAAAGATTTGACGCAGAGACTGGTGCAGGGATTGAAATCGCTTCTCTCGGCGGTTCTTGAGAGAATCAGACCCTTGTCGCGGAGAGTGAGGGAGCTCATAGACAGGGGGGAATTCTCCACAAGGGATGTACGCGCCCTCAAGATAGCCGCCGCGGCTTTGGCCGTTTTTATACTCTTTTCTGCCTACAGGGCGGTTTTCCCCGGGGGTTCCTCTGTAAGAAGCGAGGTAAGCCAGGTGAGACTGCAGCTAAACGAGATGAGGTCCTTTAAGGAGGAGTACCGCTACTCAAGAGACCTCCTGGCCAAGGTCAGCGGTTCGATGAATGAGGAAAAGGAGGCGCTTATTTCGGTGGCGGAGAAGGTACTCGTCAGAAACGGCATAGACCGCCGCACCTTTTCCATAAAGGGAACAAACCCGTCTGTCAGGGGGAAGGGGATAAAGCGGGAAAGAGCGGTCCTGGTCAAGATAAACAAGGTGTCTGTCCCCAGAGTGCTTAACGTTCTCTATACCTTTCAGAAAAGCAAGACCATACTCAAGGTCTCGGACTTTAGAATAAAAACCAGGTTCGACAACCCGAACCTCACCGACGTCTCGTTCCGACTGTCTACTTTTTCTTTCAGCGAATCGTGAGCGGTAGAAAATGAAGATAAAAACCAGGATCAAAATTCCGGAGAAAATCTCCGTCCGCCTCTACGCAGGGGTCTTCTTCGCGTTTCTTCTGATCTTTGTTCTTCTGGGATTTCCGCGGGACTCGGTTGAAAGAAGAGCGATCTTCGAGATACAGAACAACTCTCCGGTCCCGGTTCTGATCGGCGATGCTGACCTCAGGGGTCTTTCCTCGATCGAGTTAAGGAACGTCCGCGTTATCCTCGGGGAAAGAGAGCCCCTTGTGATTGACAGGGCCAGATTGAGCGCCGGGCTTTTCTCCGCTGTTTTCTCAGATGACACCCGGGTCTCCTTTTCCGTCGACGCCTACGGCGGAAGGATAGACGGCAGTGTTTCGCAGAATATGAAGAAAAACAGGATTACGAGCGCGGAAGTGGATATAAATTCCGTCGAATCTTCCGCCATTTCCCGTCTCTTTCTGGGAAACGGGGGGGTCTCGGTCAGCGGGAAGGTCGACGGGACCGTTAAGTTTCTCGGAGAGGGGGAAAGCGGAGGGATTTCAAAGATGGAGTATCTCCTGTCCTCTCCTTCTCTTTCGGTTGCCGTGGACAGGGTGCGGGGATTTGACGTGAAGGAGGAGTACGGGAACCTGAGCGTGGTGCTTCGCGGCACCGCCAACCGCTTTGAATCTCGGGTCGAGAAGTTTTCTCTGACAAATCCGCAGCTTTCCCTGCAGGCGGAGGGAAAAGCCCCGTCTCCGCTTCGGTTAAGAAAGGGAGCCGCCCTTGATCTTTCCGTTACGTTCAGGCCTTCTCCTGAAGATGTAAAGCTTGCCCTTGTCGGCGGCTTTCTTGGTTCCAGAGGGGACGGCACCTTCTCCGGAAGGATACAGGGGACGCTTGCGGAACCTAGGGTCGTAAAGGGGAACGGGGACAGCTAAGAGCTCCGTTTTTGCCGGCGCGGGCTATTTGACTTTGCCCTACCCCCTCGCTATTCTTCTCGAAATACTCTCCTTAAGACTGGATAATGGCTCCCAACAAAGAACTTGCCTCCGTAAGAAGGGAAATAGATGCCCTCGATTCCAAGTTGCTTGAACTTATAAACAGGCGGGCCGAACTTGCGATAGAGGTAAGCGGACTCAAGAAAAAGGATTCTCTTGGAGTTTACGACCCCGGAAGGGAAAAGGAAATAGAAAGAAAGATAGCGGGAAACAATCCCGGTCCCCTCTCAAACGAGGACACCCTTTTTGTTTTCAGGGAGATAATATCGCGCTGCAGGTCTCTTCAGCACGAGGAGAAAGTCGCTTACCTGGGCCCCGAGGGCAGCTTTTCAAACCAGGCCGCGTTTCGCAAATTCGGCGCTTCTTCCGAGTTTATTCCGGTTTCAAGCTTTGAGGACGTATTCGAAGCGGTACACGACAAGAGGGCCGATTTCGGCGTAGTGCCCGTCGAGAACTCGATTGAAGGCTCGGTGGGAGACGTCCTTGACATGCTCGTTGAGTGGAACCTAAGTATTTCGGCCGAGTGTTTCGAGCGCATAGAGCACTCCCTGCTTTCCGTCGGCGGAGAGATTAACGAAGTAAAGACAGTGGCCTCACACCCCCAGGCGCTCGGACAGTGCAGGAAATGGATTGCCGCAAACCTCTACGGCGTGGCGCTTGTTGAGACCCCGAGCACCGCGGCGGCGGCGAAGATGGCCGCGAGGGACAAAAATGTCGCCGCGATCGCAAGCGAGTTCGCGGGATCGATATACAACCTGAAAACGATACAGAACCACATAGAGGACAGCCCGCGCAACACGACCCGATTCGTGCTGGTCGGAAGGGAGAGCCCTCCCCCGAGCGGAGAGGACAAGACTTCGATCGCCTTTTCCGTCAAGGATGAGCCCGGGGCGCTTCACAGGACATTTTTTCTCCCGTTTTCCGAATCCGGCATAAATCTCACCAAAATCGAATCCAGACCCTTGCGCGACAGGCATTGGGAGTACGTGTTTTTCGCCGACTTCTCGGGGCACCGCGAGGAAAAGGCGGTAAGGGAAGCGCTTGAGAAAGTGGAAGCCGGCTGCGTCTTTCTCAAGGTGCTGGGATCCTATCCCGCCGAAGTGCCGGGCTGACGGCGGCCTAGCGGACGAATCCCCATGGAACCAAGAGCAAGTGTAAAGAACCTTATTCCCTACGTTCCGGGAAAGCCGATCGAGGAGCTTGAACGGGAGCTCGGAATCCGGGGCGCGGCCAAGATGGCTTCGAACGAAAACCCCCTCGGTCCCTCCCCTCTTGCGGAAAAAGCGCTCTCAGAACACGTCTCGAAGGTTAATCTTTATCCCGACGGGGGCTGTTTCGAGCTTCGTCGGAAACTTTCCGAGAAACTCGGGGTTCCCGAGAACACTATAGTGATCGGCAACGGTTCGAACGAGGTGATAGAGATCGTCGCAAGGACCTTTCTTGAGCCCGGGGACGAGGCCATCTACGGACGTCACGCATTTATCGTCTACCCGATCGTTACCCAGTCGCTCGGATGCGCGCACGTCGTCTCCGGGATGGCGGACCTCACGCACGATCTGGAGGACATGCTTTCTCTGGTCACGGAAAAAACGAAGATCATCTATATCGCGAACCCGAACAACCCGACCGGCACGATAGTGAGAAGGGACAAGTTCGAATGGTTCCTCGAGCGGGTTCCCGAGAACGTGCTGGTACTCGTGGACGAGGCCTATTTCGAATATGTGGACGACCCGGAATATCCGGACACGCTGAGCTACCACTCGGCCCGCGAATCGCTCGTGACGGTGAGGACCTTCTCCAAGATCTATGGCCTTGCGGGACTAAGGGTCGGCTACGGGGTTGCGTCAGAAGAGGCGGTTTCCTACATGGACCGGGTAAGGGAGCCGTTTAACGTGAACTCGGCCGCGCAGGCGGCGGCCTGCGCAGCGCTTGACGACGACAGGCACGTCGCCCGCTCAAGGAAGCTTAACCGCTCTGCAAAGGAGTATTTCCGAGAGAAGCTGGGCGAACTCGGAGTCAGGTACACGGAGTCTCACACGAATTTTGTTCTCGTTGACCTCGAAAGAGATCCGATGCCGGTTTACGAGGCGCTTCTTCGCGACGGGATCATAACGAGACCGGTGGGGGGTTACGGGCTTAAAACGCACCTTCGGGTAAGTTTTGGGCTTGAGGGGGAAAACGAAAAATTCATTGAATCGCTTGGGAGAATTCTCGAAAGATGACTTTTAAAAAAGTGGCGGTGGTAGGCCTCGGGCTGATAGGAGGCTCACTTGCGGCGGCACTTCGCGAATCGGGGGAAGTCGGGGAAGTCTTCGGGGTCGAGCGGGACACTGAGTCGCTTCGCTTCGCCATTGAGAACGGAATAGCGGACACGGGCGCTTCTGAAATCGGCCCCGGCATGTCGGGGTCCGAAATAGTTGTCGTTGCGACCTACGTCAATACCATAGCGCAGGTGGCCATGGAAGTTTCGGGTTTCGTTTCCCCCGGCACGGTGGTTTGCGACGTGGGAAGCGTAAAGGCTTCCATAGTAAGGGAAATTGAGGACGCTCCCCGAAATATCCGATTCGTCGGGGCCCACCCCATCGCGGGGAAGGAAACATCCGGCGTTGCGGAGTCTGATCCCGGTCTTTTCTCGGGAAAAAGATGCGTTGTTACTCCCACGGAAAACACCGACCCGGAAGCCCTCTCCATAGTGAAAACCCTTTTTTCTCTTGTGGGAAGTGAGGTGATCGAAGTGAACCCCGAATCCCACGACGAGATTTTCTCGCTCGTAAGCCATCTTCCCCACGCGGTCGCCTATTCGCTCATGGGCGCGGTGGCTTCCGGGGGAGGAGACAGAAACCTTTTTGATTTTTCAGGCGGGGGCCTTGCCGACTTCACCAGAATCGCCGGCAGTTCCCCCGAGATGTGGGCCGGTATTTTCATCGAGAACCGCGACGCGCTGCTTCGTGCCATCCGCGGCTTTGCGGGAAAGCTAGGGGAGATTGAAAAAGCCATTGCCTCCGGTAATGTAGAGGAACTGGCGGCCCTTTTGAGGGAGGCACGGGATTCCAAGAGGAATCTCGGGGAGTGAGGAGAGAATGTCTGAGAAGGTAAAGAAGACGGATGAGCAGTGGCAGGAGCAGCTCTCCCCCGAGGAGTTCCTTGTCACGAGGAAAAAGGGCACCGAGAGAGCCTTTACCGGAAGGTACAACGACCATCATGAAAAAGGCATGTATATTTGCGTCTGCTGCGGGCAGGAGCTTTTCCGTTTCTCAGAGAAGTTTGATTCCGGCACGGGATGGCCGAGCTTCTGGGATCCCGTCTCGCAGGAGAACATAACGGAGAAGGCCGACCATTCCCACGGGATGACGAGAACAGAGGTTCTTTGCTCAAGATGCGACGCCCACCTGGGACACGTCTTCCCTGACGGCCCGAAGCCCACGGGACTTAGGTACTGCATAAATTCCGCTTCTTTGGATTTCGAAGAAAAAAAAGGGGAGTAGGGAAGTGGCGACGGGTGGGATCGAACCACCGACACAGGCCTTATGAGAGCCCCGCTCTACCCCTGAGCTACGCCGCCCCCGGGAAAAGAGGTAAATCGAAAAGCAGGAAATTATACCGGAACTCCATGAGGATTCAACGCGCGGACCCGGGGGTTCGGCGACCCCGGTTCTTCGTAAATCAGCCGGCTGCCGCCCCGTTTTTTCCCACTTCTTTCTTTATTAATCCCAGTTCCAGAAGTTTCCTGTAGGTCTTTGTGTGGGAGCCGTGGTGGGAGAAGACCTCTATGTCCCCGGGCTCGTCGATGTCGATGCTGATATTGAAATTTTTGTAGATGTCGCAGGGCACGTATCTGCGCTCGGCTTCTTCCCTGTGTTTCCTGAAGCTGTCGTTGCCGAACATCGAGGGGATGCTGTCGGGGGGCTTCCTCAGTATGGCGTTTGTGCCGAGTTCATCTTCTGAGGGAACGAGGATCACGGACTTGCCCTTTTTTTCTTTTTCCAGGACGAAGTCCAGGTCCTCGCCGGTTATTAAAGGGGCGTCGCCCGGGATTACGAGTACGGATTTCGCGCCCATTTTTCTGCAGACCTGCATCGCCAGGTCAACCGACGAACTCTCCCCGAGCTGGGTTTCCTCTCTTATGACGTCAAACCCCTCCTCAAGGGCCATTTTCTCCGCTTTCCTGTCGACCGTGACAACGACCCTGTTGTCGGCGAGCTTCGAGTCCCCGACCGCGGAGAACACGTCTTCCAGCATCACGTAGGCGAGTTCGGTTCTCTGCTTGTTGCTGAGCACCGAGGCGAGCCTTTCATTTGCCCTTGAGAGATCTTTTATGGGAATCAATATGAATTTCAAGACTGTTACCTCGCTGTGGCGGGTCTCCAACCACGCACTATTGTATCAATAAAAATATCGCTTGAAAAACGCAAAGGTTGCTTTTAATGATTTGGATTTGAATCTGCTTCTGTATAGAATGATCATCGCAAATCCACATCTGCACTACCAAGAAAGGAGTTTAGTCTAACAATGACCCGCAAAGCCGTTTTGAAAAGGGAAACATCCGAAGTCAGCGCCAGCGTCGAGCTTGATCTCGACGGAACCGGGAAATTCGATATCTCGACAGGGGTGCCGTTTTTCGACCACATGCTGAGCCAGTTCGCAAAGCACGGCTACTTCGATCTCACGGTCAAGGCCGAAGGGGACATTGACGTTGATTTCCACCACACCGTGGAGGATGTCGGGATAGCGATCGGGGAAGTTTTTTCGGAAGCCCTGGGAGACAAGAGGGGAATCACCAGGTACGGGCACGCCGTAATCCCTTTTGACGACACGCTCGTAGTGGTGGCCGTCGATCTGAGCGACAGGCCCTGCTTCGTTCTCAAGGGGGAGATTCCCGGGGGCAAGGTCGGGGATTTTGACTCGGAGCTTGCCGAGGAGTTCTTCAAGTCTCTTACGAACTCGCTTCGCTGCAACCTGCACATCGAGTTTCGCCACGGAACGAACCTGCACCACATAATAGAGGCCATGTTCAAGGCCCTGGGAAGATCCATGGACGCGGCTTCGGCGCTTGACGGGCGCCGCGACGACATTCCCTCGACCAAGGGGACCCTCTAGTGATTTCCATAGTGGATTACGGGATGGGGAACCTGAGGAGCGTAGAGAAGGGGTTTGCCTCCCAGGGAATAGAGGCCCGCGTTACCGGGAACCCGGGGGACATAGAGAGCTCAAGCGGCCTCGTGCTTCCCGGAGTCGGGGCTTTCGGCGACTGCGTGAGGAACCTTCGCGAGCGCTCAATGACCGGACCCATAAAGGATTTCATCGAAAGCGGGCGCCCCTTTCTGGGGATATGCCTCGGCTTCCAGATCCTGTTCGAGTCAAGCGAGGAGGCTCCGGGGGAGGAAGGCCTCGGGGTCTTAAAGGGGAAGGTAGTAAGATTCCGCGTCGGGGATAAGAAGCTTAAGGTGCCCCACATGGGCTGGAACAGGGTAAGTGCGCCCGAACAAAGTTCCATACTCCGAGGGATACCGCAGGGGAGCTGGTTTTACTTCGTTCACTCCTATCACGTGGTTTCGGACGAGCCCGGCGTCAGCGTCCTGCTCTCTGATTACGGGGGCGAGTTCGAGGCCGGGGTCATATCGGGGAATCTTTCCGCCTTTCAGTTCCACCCTGAAAAAAGCTCAGACTACGGGCTCATGATCTTGAGGAACTTCTCGAAGCTCTGCCTTGAGAACTGATCCTTCTCCCTGCCGTAGACCGCCTCGTACGCGGCATAGCTCCTTATGATTTTCTTTACGTAGTTCCTTGACTGCTCAAATGGGATTTCCTCTATGAATTCGTCAACGTCAAGCGCCCCGTTTGTCTCCTGCCATCCCTTGGCGCTCGTGGGGCCGCCGTTGTAGCCGGCGAGGCTTATGGCGAAGTTCCCCTCGAATATCTCAAGCAGCCAGCTTAGGTAATAGCATCCGAGTTCAAGGTTAATGTCCGGGGAGAAAAGCTGGGAAGCCTGAAAATTGCTGAGACCCGCCTTGGGCGCCGTCTCAAGGGCCGTTGAGGGCAGAAGCTGCATCAGCCCCCTCGCGTCGGAAACCGAAACCGCCTCCTTGTCGAAATGGCTTTCCTCTCTTATCAGGGAATAGACCAGAAACTCGTCAAGCGCGTATTTGCGGGAAAAGAACCTCACCCGTTCCTCAAACCCTTTCGGAAACGAGAGGCGGAGCGCCTCGGGGGAGCCGAGACCGCTTGCCAGGCTTATGGAGGTTTTGTAGTCCTGCGCCTGGAGGTAAAGCGAGGCGAGATAGAGCCGCCGCGCGACCGTTTTCGCCCGGGGCCGCAGAAGCTCGGCCTCCCCGAGAGCGAGATCGTATATCCCGGCTTTTGCGAAGAAGAGAAATTTCCTGAGCGCGGGATTTTCCCCGAAGGGGTTTCCCGACCAGGCTGCGGGAGGCGGGGACGGAAGCAGACTTTTCCCGAGCCTCATCTTCGCGAGAACCGAATAGTAGGTGATTTTCGGGGATTCGGCGAGCTCTCCAAGCGCGAAAAGCGCCCCGGGCTTGTCTCCTGCCCGCTCGGCCGCCCTCGCGTACCAGTAAAGAAAGCGTTCCCGGGATTTTCCCTTGGCCCAGGCCCGGTCGGAGAAAATCTCGGCGGCCTTTGCGTACTCCTTTTCCCTGTAGTGAATCCACCCGAGGTTCCAGACGCTTTCCCGGGCCTCTTGCCTCTTGGGGTGTTTCTCGATAACGACGCGGTAGAGGCGCCGGGCCTCTTGGGGCTCTTTTCGCAGGTGGCGAAGCCGAGCGGCCTTAAGAAGCGACTTGGCCGCCCATGAGCTCTGGGGGTTAAGCTTGTGGAGTCTCTCGAAGACGCCTATGGCCTCCTCTTCTCTTTTCATGCTCATGAGCGTAACGCCCCTCCAGTAAAAGGCTTTCGGAGAGTCGATTCCCGAGAAGACCTCGAGGGCTTCTGGAAACCGGGAAAGCCTGTAGAGGCAGATGCCGGTTTTCGTTCTCACCGCTTTTGTCCGCGGTGCTCTCGAGAAGGCCTCAAGCGCCCCCTCCCAGTTGCCGGCCCCGAACATGACGTTCCCTCTTTTTTCAAACTGCCGCGCCGAGGGGGCAAAGACCTTTTCGTTTTTTTTGTAAAGCTCGAATACGTAATCAGAAAAACTTACCTCCGGGTGCTCGGTCCATATCCTCTTGAATATCAGGGAGGCCGCGGGAAAGTCTCCCCGCTTTTCCTTTATCTCGCCCAGGTTTTTCAGGTAAACGGCTTTTCTCCACCTGCTGTCGGTTTCTCGGGCAAGATGGGAGTATGTTTTTTCCGCTTCCGCGCGGCGGTCACTCTCAAGGTAGATTTCCGCGAGCCGCTCGCGGGCGCCGTGGGCGGTCGCCGAGTCCGGGTGGCGTTTCAGTATCCTGAGGAAAAGCGCCTCGGCCCTCTCCTTTTGCCCGAAGGCTAAAGCTGCCTCCGCCTCGTAGTAGAACAGATAGTCCTCTATGACCGTGGATTTCCCCCTGATGCCGGCAAGGGCCTCAAGCACCTTTGTGTGCCGGTTGTTTCGGGCGTGGCAGTGAAGCTTCAAAAACCGCGCTTCGGGGGTTTCCTCCATGGAGGCAAGGGCTTTTTCGCAGTCGGCCGGGGCGGCGCGTCCCCACTCGGCCGGGGCGGCTAGGAGAAGCAGAGTGAAAAGAAAAACGCGCAGCGCGGCTTTTTTCGGTTCCGTCACCTTGAGTTCTCCGCAGCCAGGAGGTCTCTTATTCCTTCCCCGAAGAGATTAAAGGAAAGCGCCGTTATGAAAATCGCGACACTCGGAAACACTATAAGGTGGGGAAAGGTCCTTATTCCCTGCCACCCGGTGCTGGCAAGCGTTCCCCAGCTCGCCTCGGGAGGGGATATCCCGAGCCCGAGAAAGCTAAGGGTGGATTCCGTCAGGATGGCGTAAGGAACCGAAAACGTGACGGTGACTATCAGGGGGCTAAGCGTGTTCGGAAGTATGTGCCTTGCGAGAATGGTCCGCGGCGAGGCGCCGAGCGCTCTTGCCGACTCAACGTACTCAAACGACTTTATCTGCAGAACGCTTCCCCTCACTATCCTGGCGACCCTCATCCACGACATCACCCCGAGCGATATGACGATGCCCGTAACCCCGGTTCCGATGACGAGCGTGAGAAGAACGATCAGCAGAAGATCCGGAATGGCGTAGAACACGTCAACCGTGCGCATTATCAGCTCGTCCGTTTTCCCCCCGGCGTATCCCGAGACCGCCCCTAGGACCGTTCCGATGACAAGGGCCATCGCGGCGGTTCCCACGGCGACCGCGATCGATATCCTCGAGCCGTGAATGACCCTGCTCAGAAGATCGCGGCCCTCCTGGTCCGTTCCCATCAGATGCACCGAGTCGGGGGCGCGAAGGGCGTTTGCGAAATTCGTCTGGTCGTACTCGTATGGGGAGAGAGCGGGCGCGAAGATCGCGACCAGAATTATAAGGAATATTATCGCTCCCGTGACTGTTACCTGGGTTTTTGCGTACATGCTGTCTTGGGCCCGAAAAGTTCAGGCGTCTTTTCTGTGTGAGGCCCGGACTACCGTCTTTATTCCGCCGCGGACATTGAAGTCGCCCGTCACCTCGACCGACCTGGGGTCGCACACAGAGACGAAATCGTTAAGGATCCTGTTCGTCACGTGCTCGTGGAACTCGCCCGCGTTCCTGTAGGAGAACATGTAGAGCTTAAGGGACTTCAGTTCCACGCAGAGACTGTCGGGGACGTACTTTATTGTGATGGTCGCAAAGTCCGGCTGCCCCGTTTTCGGGCAAACGCAGGTGAACTCGGGACACGATATCTCGATTTCGTAGTCCCTTTCCGGGTTTTTATTCTCGAAAGTCTCTAGGATCTCCGGGCTCGGTTCGTCCATTGGCCAGAAACGCCGCGCGGCCTTTGCGGGCGCCACCTCCGTATCCGCTAATTTACTCGGATGGCCTCGAGTAATCAACCCCAGCCGCGGGAGTTTGTTTTGGTTTGACACCTTGGGGTTTAGAGTAAATAATCTTTCTCCGCATTCTGGGGCATCGTATAACGGCAGTACAGCGGACTCTGGATCCGCTAGTCTAGGTTCGAATCCTAGTGCCCCAGCCATTTCCCGTTTTTGACAATTTTGGTTTCTGTAAAAAATGGAATTTAGCAAGCAAAACATATCTGCAAATATAGAAACTTGGCCACTTCTATATTCTTTTCAGCATTATTGTCAAAGGGCTTTGGGAAAACAAGCTTAAATCTAGTTACAGATTATATTCTGTAATTTTATCCTTGACTTACAGCTTTTATCCTGTTAACATTGGTCTTACTTACAGAATATAGGCTGTGATATGACAAACAAATTTAAGTATATGCAATTGCAGACGCTGGATGATCACCTTTCCAGAGTGAATGTTTGCGACCGTCCCTCTGGCGGCTGGATTCGTGCTGTCCGCACCTCGCTTGGCATGAGCGTTCGTCAGATGGCAGAACGTATAGGCATCACACAGCAATCCGCCGCTCGTTTGGAGAAAAACGAGATCAATGATGCGATTACACTTAGGTCGCTTCGCAAGGCGGCTGAAGCATTGGATTGCAGGCTCGTTTATGTTTTTGTTCCAAATGATGGCTCCTTGCGGAACATCGTGCGCAAGCAGGCGCTCAGAAAGGCTCGTGATATCGTTGATCCTGTGGACCACAGCATGATGCTTGAAGCGCAGGATGTAGGCGACAGGCAGGAGAAAACCGCCCAAATCGCTGATGAGTTGGTGCGCAACCCTGCCATCAGTCTGTGGGACTGAAATGGTTCAGTATCATTATACAGAGGGCCAGACCCCGCTTAGCGAGGAAGAGAAGGAATATCTCGTTCCCACCATATTAATGCGTGAAGATCTGGACCGTTTCGAGCGGGAAAATATTCTTGAATCCCGGAGATGGGTAATGCGGAAATCTGTTTTGGCATCGAAACAGAATATTTTTTCGGAGAAATTTATCCTGAACCTTCATAAGCGCATGTTCGGTCGTGTCTGGAAATGGGCAGGTCAGTACCGAAAATCCGACAAAAGCATCGGCGTCAACTATTCCCTCATCCAGACCGAATTTCGCAAGTTGCTGGACGATGCCACTTATTGGCTGGAACACAATACCTACGGTGTTACTGAGCTGGCCATTGTTTTTCATCACCGGTTAGTGAAAATTCACCTTTTTCCGAACGGCAACGGCCGACACGCGCGCTTGCTTGCCGATGTAATAGTTGCCAAATATGGTGGTGAAAAACTCACATGGGGCGGTGGTGCCAACCTCACTGCGTCTGAAGGTGTCCGCGAACGCTATGTTGCGGCACTGCGTGAGGCTGACTCCGGCAACTATGATTCCCTGATTTCGTTTGCTAAGTCATAATTCATTTTGAGTGCTAGTGGAATTTGTGGTGAGTTGTTAGGAAAAACGCATCGGAGATTTATTGACCTTTGGATGAACGGTGCGGGCATACGGGGAGCGGTGGCTGGCAAGATAATGTGCGGGGAAACTATGTGATGTGTTGATTTGCTCGGCCTTGCCTGTCGGCAGGGAATGGGACATCACTGAATAATAAAGGCGGATTGCCCGAAGCAACATCACTCCATTATCTCGAATCGGAATATGTCCGGCCTTGAGAAGTGCCCCACGGAGTCTATTACGGTCTTTGCCCTTATTATCTGGTCAAGCTCGATCTCCGCGTAGAGGATCTCCTCCTTTCCGTACACGGGGCCGACTATGTACTGTCCCCTCGGGTTTATTATGCCGCTTCCCCCGGGGTAATCCCAGATCGTATGCTCCTTAAGGGGAAAGGAGTCGGGAATCATGTCCTCTTCTATGAAGCCGGCTGAGATTATGACGAACACCTGTCCCTCAAACGCGTACTGGCGGCTTGCGAAATCCATCGTGTCCTTAACGAACGAGTGTCCTCCCCAGAGACCCACATGCACCTGCTCCCCTTTGGTGAACATCGCGTACTTCTCAAGGGTCATGTGGTGCTCGTAGCAGAAAAGCCCTCCTATTTTTCCGATCTCGGTGTCAAACACCCTCACGTCCTCGGCGGTTCCGTTTGCCCAGACACATTTCTCGCTGTCAATCGACATCAGCTTTCTGTGCCTGCCCAGAAGGGCGCCGTCCTTGCCGAAGTAGAGTATGGTGTTGTAGAGGGTTCCTCCCTCCTTTTCGTTAACCCCTATCACGACGCAGGTCTTGGCGCGCCTTGCCGCATCGCCGATTCTTTTCGTATCCTCCCCCGGAACCTCGACCGAGTTTCTGTGAAGCTCGACGTGGGCGTCCATGGTGAGCTTTTTCTCGGCTCCGAACCCGAGATCCTTGGGCCAGTAAGGATATGTGGGTATGAAGGCCTCTGGAAAAACCACAAGCTCAGCCCCGTTTCCCGCAGCCTCCTTTATAAGCCTAAGGACTTTATCGACCGTGCCCTTTCTGTCGAGAAAAACTGGAGCGGCCTGCACCGTAGCCGCCGTAAAGGATTTTCCGTTGCTCATAATGGGTTATTATATAATGAAACTTGAAAAAAGGCAGGGTCTCTGACCCGAAGCAAGGAGGATAAAATGGGAAGACTTACTGGAAAAACCGCGCTCATAACGGGCGGGGGAGAGGGAATAGGAAAAGCGACGGCGCTTCTGTTCTCAGCAGAAGGCGCCAACGTGGGCATAATGTCGAGAACCGCGGAGAGGCTTGATGAGGTGGTTTCTGAGAACCCGGGTCCCGGGGAGATACGGGCCTATGCGGGAGATGTCTCCAGGGAAGAGGACGTAAAGAGGGTGGTCGAGGCCTTCCACGGCGACTTCGGAAGGGTCGACATACTGTTTAACAACGCCGGGATTCTTGAGGGCGGCACGGTGGTAACGACTTCCAACGAGGTCTGGGACCGCACGATCGACATAAACGTGAAAGGGGTCTTTCTCGTAAGCAAGTACGTAGTTCCGCTCATGGCCGAGGGCGGCGGCGGCTCCATAATCAACAACTCAAGCGTGCTAGGCATCGTGGGGATGGAGGGTTGCGTGGCGTACAACGCATCGAAGGGAGCAGTTAGGCAGATAACCAGAAGCATGGCCCTTGATCACGCGAAAGACAACATAAGGACTAACTCCGTCTGTCCGGGCTACATAAAGACCAAGATGGATCCCGAGTTCATGGGGAACCCCCCGGACGCGGAAGAGCAGCTTGACGCGATAGCGGCCGACATGATTCCCTTGGTGAGAAGGGCCGAGGCGGAGGAAGTGGCCCACTCGGTTCTCTACCTGGCTTCTGACGAGGCACGGTACGTTACGGGTTCCGATCTTGTTATAGACGGGGGCTGGACCACGCTTTAGGCGCGGCGGCGGGGAAATTTTAGAAAGCAAACCTTAAAGACAAAGGAGGGATTTCACATGGAAGTTTTTGAAGCAATGGGCACGAGGAGAAGTTTCCGGTTCTATAAGCCCTGGAAGGAGGTTGAGGACTGGAAGATACAGAAGATGCTCCAGGCGGCGCGGTACTGCTCCTGCCAGGGCAACTGCAACTCGACCGAGGCGATAGTTATAGACAAAAGAACCTATCCCCCGGAAAAATTCGAGAAGATAGTTGAGTGCGGGTCCGCGTTTAACGAGATCCACCTGCGCCAGGCCCCGATTATCGTGGCGTGGCTGATAAACCTGGATGCCTGGTACAAGGAGCTCATACAGACCTTCCAGGTGCTGTTTCCCGCGAGGGCCATAACCGCCGCTCACGGCTGGACCTACAAGATACTGACTGAGAGCACCTATCCAAGGCTCATGAGTTTTCCCAAGGACAGGGCGGAGGATCTTCTTAGAGTCGAGGCGGGCCAGGCCATAGCTAACGCCATGCTCGCGGGCACCGACATGGGGCTTGGGTGCTGCCTTATCGCCACGGGAAGGAAGCCGGCTGAGTTCCCAAAGGTGCTCGGGACTCCCGAGAACATAGTTCCCATCTGGCTCATGACGGTTGGATACCCGGCCGAGGATCCCGGGCAGAGGCCGAGGAAGAGATTTGACAGGCTCTATCACTCAAACGAGTACGGAACTCCGCTTGCAGAAGACCAGGACGTGCGGAAGGAGCTTGAGGAGCAGAAACTCATACAACCCATGGACCCGCTTCCCGGGAGGGAGGAGGAGCTTCGCCACATATGCAGGATGTTCGGTTTCACGGAAGATATGTGCGACATGCCGAAGGAGAAGGTCCTTGAGATGTACGAGGAAGAATCTCCTTATTACGGAGAGCTTCCCCCGGGTCTTGAGGAAAGAGGGGTCTGAACGCTTATATATAATAAGGAAAAGGGCGGCGCGGCTGCCTGCGGCACTCTCCCGCGGAGGCCGCGCTTTTTACGCTACTGCTTTTTGTACTCGCACTTGCAGAGATTCTGCCTTATGTGCGCCACCACGTTGTCTATGTCCTCGGGACTTACGATCCCGCTCCAGGGAGGCATCGCGGGGGACTTTCCTACCGCCATTCCGCCGTTTGCTATCACGTTAACCAGGTACTCGTCCGTGTAGCCCTCGAGGATTTCCGCGCTTGAGAGATCCCTCGGCTTGGGATCAAGAGCCTCGGCCCCGACTCCGTCGCCAAGGCCCGTCGGGCCGTGGCAGAGAGCGCAGTAGGTATTGTAGACTTCCTGACCTTTCGCGCTGTCGGCCGCCTGGGAGGGCTCGGCCGCAGAGGAAAAGCGCGCAGGAAAAGACAAGCGTCACAAGCAGGATTCCGTTTTTCATTATTCTTTGGCCTCTCTCCGGGAAAAAGTCTGGTTCGGGAAAAAAGCTTCCCCGGCCTTTGAATATATCCTCTTTGCCTTTTATAATCAAACTGTTGAGGCGGTTTTGCGTGACCGCCTCGGGCGAGGAGATAAAGGCGAAATGGTGGAGATAAAATACTGCGCGCGCTGCGGCTGGCTTCCGCGCTCCGTGTGGATGGCGCAGGAGCTGCTCGGCACTTTCGGGGAGGCGCTCGGCGGGGTGTCGCTCGTTCCCTCAAGCGGCGGGATCTTCGAAGTCCGCGCGGACGGGGAGCTTGTGTGGTCGCGAAAGGAGACGGGAAGATTCCCCGAGATAAAGGAGCTAAAGCGCGCGGTGCGGGACGCCGTGTGTCCGGACATGGGCCTGGGTCACACGGATTCGCTTTGAGCGCCGGGTGCGCGCCCGGCGGAATTGTTTTTGACAACCGGGCCGGGTGCGTGTAGAAATCTGCCTTTGCGGCAAGGCAGGGGTAAGGTTTCAGGGATGTCAGACAACAGCTACATACACATATTCGACACTACGCTTCGCGACGGGGAGCAGGCCCCGGGCTGCAGCATGACTTCTGAGGAGAAGCTAAGGGTCGCCTATCAGCTCGAGCGCCTGGGGGTGGACATAATAGAGGCCGGGTTTCCCATATCCTCTGAGGAGGACTTCCAGTCCGTAAAGAAAATAGCGCAGAGGATAAAGGGCTGCCAGATAGCCGGCCTCTGCAGGGCAAGCACAAAGGACATAGACCGCGGCTGGGAAGCCGTGCAGCATTCAGAGAGCCCGAGGATTCACACCTTCATCGCCACCTCCGAGATACACCTCAAGCACAAGCTCAGAAAAACAAGGGACCAGGTCCTCGAGATGATAAGCGGCGCCGTAAAGCACGCGAGAAACTATACCGACAACGTCGAGTTCTCCTGCGAGGACGCGACGCGCACGGATATCGACTATCTCTGCACCGCCGTTGACGTGGCCGTCCGCTCTGGAGCCACCACCATCAACATCCCCGACACGGTCGGGTACACGATTCCCGAGGAGTTCGCCTACATAATCCATACGCTCGTAAAAAACGTCCCGAATCTTGACGACGTGATCCTTAGCGTCCACTGCCACAATGATCTAGGCCTCGCGGTGGCCAACTCCCACGCCGCCATAAGCGAGGGGGCAAGGCAGGTCGAGTGCACGGTTAACGGCCTGGGGGAGAGAGCGGGCAACGCCTCGCTTGAGGAAATAGTCATGGGCCTAAGCGTGAGAAGCGACAAGAAACCCTACGGTTTCGGGATAAACACGACGCAGATATATCCCACGAGCAGGCTCGTCTCCCAGGTGACGGGGGTTAACGTTCAGCCGAACAAGGCCATCGTGGGAGCGAACGCATTCGCCCACGAGGCAGGCATACACCAGGACGGGGTGCTCAAGGAGAGCATTACCTACGAGATAATGACCCCGCAGGAAGTGGGGATTCCCTCTAACCAGATAGTGCTCGGCAAGCACTCCGGGCGCCACGCGTTTCGCGACCGCCTCGAGGAGTACGGATACATTCTTGAGCCTGAGGCTTTCGAGAACGCGTTTACGAAGTTCAAGGCACTTGCCGACAAGAAGAAATACGTTTTCGACGAGGACATAGAGGCCCTCATAAACCAGGAGTTTCTGCGCTCCTCTGATTATTACGAGTTTGCGTCCGCGAGCTATTCGGGCGGAACGGACACATCGCCCGAGGCAAGCGTCACGATCATGGCGGGAGGGGAGGAGATCTCGGTTTGTGAGACGGGCTCGGGACCGGTCGACGCGATTTTCAAGGCGGTTAAGAAGGCGACGGGGCTTGATCCCAGGCTTGAGAATTTTTCGGTATCGTCGATAACGGGCGGAACCGATGCCCAGGGAGAGGTCACGGTCAGGATAGCGGATGAGGGAGTGATATCGCAGGGACAGGGGGTGGATACGGATATTTCAATAGCGAGCGCGAAGGCTTTTGTCAGTGCGCTTAACAGGCTTCGCTGGAGGAAGGAACATCCGCGGCGGGGCTCTGAGCTTAAGGGAATTTAATGCGGTCCGCATCACGCAGATTTAAGGAATCAGTATTTGGATGCTTGTAAAATCCGGCTTTCGGGTTATGGTTTTGACTCAGGTTTGAGTGGGTGCTTGAGCGTGACCGGAGTTGATAACGGCGACGCTTGACTTGCCCGTGAATTTCATTTCTATTAATATGGCTTGAAATTCTGTTTTATCAGTGTTATTATTCAAACTAAGCGGGAGGTTTATTGTTCGCTATGCCGTTTGGTTTCCAAAGCGGTTGTTTTAATGAAGTTGGAAAAATTATGTTGACACTTGACGGTGTTTTCATGTAGATTAGTCAATGATGATATTAGTTTTGCTGGAATTAATGTTTCTTAACTGGAATTAAGGAACACAGTCCAGTTGTCTGATCAAACGATGTTGAAGGTTTTCTCGAATTCACGGAAGCAAATTTAAGAAGGAGGATTTTGATTATGAGGTTACGTAACTTGATTTTCGGATTGTTCTTAGCGATAGGAGCAATTGGCTTTACCGCCTGCACGGGCGACGACGGTGCGACGGGGCCGGCGGGACCTGCAGGGCCGGCGCCTAACGTAGACGACATAGTAGATGAGGTAATTGACCAGCTTGAAGATGATATGGATAATCCCGACAACTGCACTATTTTTGCTGATAGAAGCAGAACTCTTGAGGGTTCCAACAGAGGCGATGTCATGTGCGGTAACGAAAGGAACAACACGATCCGAGGCGGAAAAGGGGATGACACCATTTTCGGTCGCGGAGGAAACGACACTCTGCAGGGTCAGGATGACCACGACACTCTTTATGGCGGAGCAGGCAATGACACGCTAACCGGTGGAGAGGGCAGCGATGAGCTCTATGGTGAAGCTGGCAATGACGAGCTCAGGGCCCAAGGAGATGATGATCTTCTCGACGGCGGTGAGGGTGTGGACAAGGTCGTTTATATAGAGGCTGCCGGCGCAAACAAGTTTTACTCCGTAAATCTCGCCGAAGGCTATACTGAGAGCAAGAAAACAACAGGTGAAGCTACAGCACGTCCCTCGAAGACGGAAATAGCTACTGAAGGCGAGATACTTGAGGATTTGTTTAACATTGAAGACATTGTGGGTTCTTCGGGTGGGGACGTACTGATAGGAGATGCGAACAACAATATGATTCTTCCCGGTGGTGGCGGTGGTGATTATATAGATGGCGGTGGAGGAATCGATACGGCCGATTTACAAAACAGCCGCAGAGATTGATCTTGGTCATGCTACTCAAGTTACCAATGCAGGTACTGAAGCCACAGGAGATTTCTTAGCAAACGTTGAAAATGGTTGTTGGTAGTGACGGGGTTGATGAATTCACAGGCGACGCTGCGAACAATCTGCTCAGCGGTGGCGGTGGCAATGATACGCTCAACGGTGGCGGTGGCAATGATACGCTCGACGGTGGAGCTGGCGGTGATACGCTCAATGGTGGCGCGTGGCAATGATACGCTCAGTGGTGGAGCTGGCGATGATACGCTCAACGGGGGACCTGGCGCTGATATCTTTGTCGTGATGAAAGGTGAAAAGGCTGATACGCTTAAGCTATGGAGTGATACGATGGCCGCAAGTGATTTCTCACGCACAGAAGGCGATGTGATTGTTCTTAAAGGCTTTAGCGATGCAGACCAAACCGATCGTAACACAGTAGTAGATACGAGTGGTGCTAATGCTTTGGTTAACGTTGCGGAGGGAGACACGAGTTCTTACTGTTGACAGGCTTGGTAAAGATTTACGAATCGGCGACATTCAATGGGTTGATTAATAAGAGTCGTTATATTTAGAGCTAAGGCGCGGTAATTACTTCTCTCTGAGGGTTAGTTATCGCGCCTTTTTATTCAGATGCGGGGTCTTTGCGGCTTGATTCATGTTCTTCAAAGACTCGTTCTTTTCCGGCTTTTTCTTAACTAAGGAGGATTTTCATTATGAAGTTACGTAACTTGATTTTCGGATTGTTCTTAGCAATAGGAGCAATTGGCTTTACCGCCTGCACAGGCAACGACGGCGCGACGGGGCCGGCAGGACCTCCGGGGCCGGCGCCTGATGTAGACGACATAGTAGATGAGGTAATTGACCGGATAGAAGATGATATGCCTAATCCTGATAACTGCACTATTTTTGCTGATAGAGGAAGAACTCTTGTGGGTTCCAACGGAGACGATATCATGTGCGGTAACGAAAGGAACAACAAAATCCTGGGCGGAGATGGGGATGACATCATTTTCGGTCGTGAAGGAAACGACGATCTGGATGGTGAGCGTCACCACGACATTATTTATGGCGGGGCAGGCAATGATACGCTGACCGGCGGAAGGGGTATTGATGAACTCTATGGTGAAGATGGAAATGATACGCTTATGGCCGAAGGAGAAGATGATCTTCTCGACGGCGGTGAGGGTATGGACACGGTCTCTTATGAGGGAGTTGATCCCGGTGAAGCGATGTTTTTCTCCGTAAACCTTGTCGAAGGCTATACTGAAGTCAAATCAATAACAAGTACAGGAGATAGTGCTGTTCCCTCGGCGGACGACAGAGCCAAGGAAGGCGACCTGCGCGAGGAGTTGATAGACATTGAGAATATTATTGGTTCTTCGGATCCGGACGTACTGATAGGGGATGCGAACAACAATGTAATTACCGGTGGTCCCGGTGAAGATTATATAGATGGCGGCGGGGGAACCGATACGGTCAGTTACGCGGATTCTGCAGCCGCCGTAACTGTCAATCTTTGGTAATTCACGTCTCAATGCAGGTGGCACTGCCAGAGGAGATGACTTAAACAACATTGAGAATGTTATTGGCAGTGATGTTGAAGGCGAAGGTGAGGTTGATGATATCATCACAGGCGACGGTATGAACAATGAGCTAAGCGGCGGGAAGGGCGATGACAGGCTCACCGGTATGGGTGGCAATGATACGCTTAACGGTGGATCTGGCGGCGATACGCTCAACGGTGGACCTGGCAATGATAGGCTCGACGGTGGACCTGGCAATGATACGCTCATCGGTGGAGATGCGCTGATACGTTTATCGTGGCGAAAGGTGAATACGGTAGAGAAGGTGATGTGCTGTCAAGTGGTTTTAAAGTTGCAGACGGCGATGTGATCGTTCTTAAAGGATTTACCACTGCAGAGCAAACCCATCGTGACACAGTAGTAGACACTACTGGTGATAATGCCTTGGTTAAGGTTATGAAACACAACTGTTCTTACTGTTACAGGTGTTAAAGATTTACGATACAGAGACCTTAAATGGGAGCGCTGATTAAAGAATAGATTTGTTTTGGAAGGGCGCGGTAATTACTTCCCTCTGTGGGTTGGGTTATCGCGCCTTTTTTTATTCGGATTTGGGGTTCCTTAACTTACAGGGGAATTGATGGTCTGGTTGTTGGTTCAAATGCCGACGATTGGGTTCTCCCGACTTTGATTCATGATCTTCAAAGACTCATCTCTTACTTTCCCGCAACTGCCATCTCGGTTCTCGGTGTTCTGAAAGAGGTAGAACTCTTGTGGGTTCCAACAGGGACGATGTCATGTGCGGTAGCGAAAGGAACAACACAATCCAAGGTGAAAAAGTGCTTTCCGTCCCCAGATTCAGCTGGAATACGAAACTAAGGTCTCCAGAATACAGTGACGCAAGCTAAACTGGGAGTTGGCACTTTCCTGACTCGCAGTGTTAACAAACCAGCCCCGATATTAAAAGCGCGGCAACCGGGATCAGCCGGAAACCGCGCTCTTAATAATCGTTTAGTTCCTTAGTTAATTAGGGTTTCGTCCCTGAATATTATGTCGAAAAATCTTCTATAATAGTACCGGTAACCGTGGCAATTGTCTTGGCGGATTGGATCCCCTCTTTTCCCCATTTTCACGCTTATCACGCCGGTACCTTCAGTATTCAAATGAAAATCAGCTTGCTCCGCAGCCGTAAATCCTACAAAAACAATCCTGTCTCCCTCGTCGTGCTTGAAGCGGTCGTCAGGACTACCGATATTATCAGGGTGTTGCCCTTTAACGATGACAAAAGTATCAGAGCCCGCACCGCCGTTAAGAGTGTCCGTGCCCATACCACCGTTCAGGATATCGTTGCCCATACCACCGTTAAGTGTCTGATTTCCGAGTCCATAATCATCGATAGAAGGTCTACCAGCAACCAGCATGTTCGCATTAGGCATCACCAGTCAAGATAGAGTGTTAGAAGCTGTTCCCCCTACCAAAGTCAAGATTTTCAAACCCGGTAGTTCCCGTAACGGCTTTAGTCTCTTCATTAGTGTTGTAGTTCCCTGAAAATCTAATGGGACTGGCAGCAGCACCTGCAGCAAGGCTGAAGTCGCCTCTCACTATCAGCGTATCGTTGCCCGCGCCGCCATCCAAGTATTCGGCGACGGTCACCGTCTCGCCGGTGTCAATGTATGTCATCTCCGTCCATGCCTTTGATTACGTCATGCTGAAGTGTTTCCGGTAAGCGTCATTATTACCGTCGTCGCCTATAATGCTGGTTAGAACCCTTACTACCTTTGACGTTCTCAACATTAGAAATTACGTCAAGAATAATATTCCCAATTGCTTCTCTAGAGCATCGTCGAACTGCCGGATTTCTGACAACCCGTCCATAAGTGAGATATGGAGATAGGCTTTGGTACCACCGGTTTTGCTCGTCATGTTTACTTAATCCTACTATTTCATTGGTGTCGTCGTTGATTGCGGGAATCCTGGAAAAGTCCACGGTATCAGTGCCATCTCCGCCGTCAAGAACATCTACCCCGTCCAAATCCACTGTCCTTAAGAGCAACTATCGTTTCCGGCATCGCCGTAGAGCTCATCGCTTCCAATTCCACCGTCGAGAGTGTCTCCACCATCTCCACCATGGAGGATATCATTGCCCATGCGTCACCGTTAAGCGTGTCGACTCCGGCATCGCCCATGATATCATCGTTGTTCTCGCCACCTTTAATGGTGTCATTGCCCGCTCCTCCCTCAAAGGGTATCGTTGCCGGGTCCACCTTCAATGTCATCATTGCCACCGTTACCAAGCAGCATATCATCGCCACCCTTACCTTTGATGCGATCAGTGTAGTTGCTTCCGCAAACCTTATCGACTCCATCGGAACCGTTAAATATTCTACTCCTTAAGTCCAATTGATGATCGCACTCCGGCATTGGGGGTGGTTCCGGGCACATTGCGGGATCTTCAACTTCTGTTTTATCCTCGTCAGAGCATACGTACGTCGTGGGTCCCGGCACTGCCACTTCCACGGTATCGGTGTCCGTGCAAGCCGAGACAATCAGTGCTCCCGCCATCAAGAACGCTATTGAAAAGAAATTAAATAACCTCATTATCTTCCTCCTTAAGTAATTTTGCTTCCGTGAATTTGAGAAAAAACTTCTAACATTATTTGATCAGACAACTGGACTGTGTTCCTTAATTCCAGAGAAGCAACTTTATATTTAAGGCCTCCAATGCCCACTTTGCATGCTTGGATTGCAAGACAAATTAATTTCGAACCTCTAATCTCCCGCACCCCCCCCCCTAACGCTGTCTTTCATTAACCTGATTGAAGCATATGTTCTAGCTTCAATACGCAGAAAGCACGAACTTTCCCTGTTCTTAAGGGAATCAGGTCTCGTCTATAAGATTTCCAGAGGAAGGGGACAGATAGTCTTAGAAGATATCGTTAAGGAATACATGCAAAGAATTGAGAGGGGCTTAAACAGTCTTCCCATAAAGCTCTATCCATCCTGATTGATCCGAAGATTTCATTCGGTCGGCCGATTCTATCCAGAATAAACCTTCCAGTAAGAATTATAGTAGAACGCTACAAAGCCGGGGAATCCATGGAAAGCTTAAAAGGGCGATTGTCTCTAGGTTTGGGAAAAATCTCTCACGAACCGTGGTATATCGAGAGAAAAGCGGTGTAGGTAAAACCAAACTGCATTAGCAGCAGAAAGGGTGCCCAGATGAAAAATCCCATGTACAGAATATAGGCCACCTGGACCGTGAAGAAAAGCGAGAGGACGACCTCAAAAAAGATCGTAGCCCCTTTTGAGGAAACGTACGCCGAGGTTCGCCACCGGTCCTTGCTGCCCACGACGGCGTACTTGGGGGTTCTCGCGAAACCCGATGTCCTGCCCAAAACCGCCTCAAGCACGGCCTTGGCGTTGTTGACGCTTATGCCCGCCCCGACGCTCAGCGCGACGGGTATGTACTTGTAGAACTCCCGCGCCCGGGGGCCGTGAGCCTCACGGACCGCAAGTATGTAGAACCTTATTATGGCGAAAGTGCCCAGCGCCACCCCCGTGATGCTTGCTATGAAAAGATCGTTAAGCCAGATCCGCTCCCAGAGAAAATTCATGGGTATTATGAGAATTATCGTGGCGAGCAGAAACAGGTAGCTGAAATTGCCAAGGAGATGAAACACGCTCTCAGCCTTCACCTTAAACGGAATCCGGGAGTCGCCAAGCACCGAGGGCAAAAGCTTGCCCGCCGTCTGGATTCCTCCCTTCACCCATCTGTGTTGCTGTATCTTAAAGGCGTTCATGTCAACTGGAAGCTCCGCATCCGATATGACGTCGGGCAGGTAGACCGCACGCCATCCGTTTATCTGCGCTCTGTAGCTCAGATCAAGATCCTCGGTCAGGGTATCGTGCTGCCACCCTCCGCTCTGCTCTATGCACTTCTTGCGGATCACCCCGGCGGTGCCGTTGAAGTTAAGAAAAAGTCCGTTTGAATGCCGGGTGGCCTGTTCTACCACGAAATGGCCGTCAAGAAGTACCGACTGGGCCTTGGTTAGAAGCGAGTAGTCGCGGTTGAGGTGCCCCCACCTCGTCTGCACTATCCCCACCTCCGGATCCTCGAAGCACGGAACGGTCCTTCGGAGAAAATCCCTCGGGGGAACGAAATCCGCGTCGAAAACCGCGAGAAACTCCCCGCTTGCCTGCGCGCAGCCCGCGGCAAGCGCCCCCGCTTTGTACCCCTCGCGGTTCCTCCTCCGGATATGATTTATGTCAAACCCCGCGGCGCGGAGTTCCTCGGTGCAGCGCGCCGCTATGCGGCTTGTGTCGTCCGTTGAGTCGTCAAGCACCTGCACCTCGAGCAGATCTCTCGGGTAGTCGATCTCGCAGACCGAGCGGATGAGCCTCTCGGTCACGTACATTTCGTTATAGACGGGAAGCTGCACGGTGACGCGCGGAAGGGATCCCTGACCCTGCGGGGCTCCGGAGCGGAGCGCCTTTGTCTTAGAGTAAAGATGCACCAGGTAGTAACGGTGAAGACCGAATATGCAGAGAAAACCGGAGGAGACAACGTAAAGCAGGGTGCAAAAGTACTTTATAAACTCGAACAACACTCAAAACCTCTCGTCTGTAAGGACCTGGTTTTCCCTACGGCCTGAACTTCGCTATCCTCTCGGCCGCCTGCTCTATTCTCTGCGTGTCAAACGTGACGGAGACCCTCGCGTACCCCTCGCCGCAGTCCCCGAAACCGTTTCCGGGAGTGACCACCACTCCGGCTTCAGAAAGCATCCTCGCGCAGAACTCTGAAGAGCTTATCCCTTCGGGAACCTCGAACCACACGTAGAAGGTAGCATCGGGCTGCGTATAGCTTATGCCGGCTTCTTCGAGGCCGCGACAGAATATCTCAAGGCGCTCCCTGTAGACCTCCTTTCTCTCCTCAAGACCCACGGAACTGTTCTCAAGCGCCGTTATGCCCGCCTCCTGGACCGCCTGGAAAGCACCCGAGTCTATGTTCGTCTTTATCTTCCCGAGACCCGCGATGGCTCTCTCGTTCCCCGCGGCGAACGCCAGGCGCCACCCGGTCATGCTGAAGGTCTTCGACAGCGAGTGGAACTCGATTCCCACGTCCATCGCTCCCGGTATCTCGAGGAAGCTCAGGGGATTCTTTCCGTAAAACGCTATCTCCGTGTAGGCGGCGTCGTGGCAGATGAGTATCTCGTTTTTGCGGGCGAAATCGACCACTTCCCCGAAGAACCCCTCATTGGCAAGAACCGTCGTCGGATTGTTCGGATAGTTAAGAAACATCATGACGGCCCGCTCGGCCACCTCGGCGGGAATGGCGTCAAGGTCCGGAAGAAAATCGTTTTCCTTAAGAAGCGGCATCGCGTAGGGGACCCCTCCTGCGAACGTGGTCGAAACCGGGTACACGGGGTATCCGGGATCCGGCACGAGCGCCACGTCTCCCGGGTCAAGGAACGCCAGAGGCGCGTGAGCTATACCTTCCTTGGAGCCTATCAGGGTCACTACCTGCTTTGCCGGGTCGAGGCTTACTCCGAAGCGCTTTTCGTACCAGTCGGCCGCCGCACGACGAAAAGACGGCATGCCCACGTAGGACGGGTAGCGGTGGTGCTCCGGGTTCCCGGCCGCCTCGCGAAGAGACTCCACTATGTGCTCAGGCGTCGGTATGTCCGGGTCGCCCACCCCGAGGTCGATCACGTCAACCCCCTTCTCGACGAGCTCGTTTTTTTTCCTGTCGATCTCGGCGAAAAGGTATGGAGGTAGCTGCTCAATTCTCTCCGCCCACTTGATTTTCATTTGAAGTCCTCCCGAGGATAGATGGGTCCTGACAAAGCATTTAGGTTAACTTAACAAGGCCTGATCGGCAAATGCCCCCTTGCCGGGAAAAACTGCCTCAAAGGGCGTTAACCACCCCCTAACGGAAGCTTTACAGTGCTTTGAGAAAGACCGGGAAGAAATATATTTTGAGCAGGGTTTTCCCTGAAACGCAGTTAACAACTCCCGCAAAATAATGATCAGGAACTTATCTGCTCATTTACCCAATCACGCGATAATTGGGCATAATTTTGTAATGACCAAAGAATTGCCGTTGCGGACCGATCGGAAGAGGTGCCTGACCCCGTTAGGCGCTTTTTGGCGCGGGAGGGTTCGGGTTGCTTTTGGTCAGGCAATCCGTGAAATTGATGCGAGATCACCTCATGGATAACAACGCGGATAACTTCCAAGGTTCAGAATTACGTTACGCACCGGGGGAAGAGGGTTGAAGATACTCTACGCCATACAGGGAACCGGAAACGGTCACATAAGCCGCTCGAGGGACGTGATAGCCGAGCTTCGAAAGTCGGCCCAGGTCGACATAATGGTAAGCGAGCGCCAGCACGAGATAGATCTCGGCTTCGAGGTCAAGTACAATCTTCGGGGACTTGGCTTTGTTTTCGGGAAAAACGGCGGAATCGATTACTACGCCTCTATAAAGAAGGCCCGCTTCGACAAGCTGCTCGGCGACGTTAACGATCTTCCTGTCGGAGATTACGACATGGTGGTAAGCGATTTCGAGCCCATATCCTCGTGGGCGTGCCGTCTCAAGAAAAGGCCCTGCGTCTCTCTTTCCCACCAGACCTCTTTTGTCTCCCCCAAGACCCCTAGGCCCGAGAAGCCGAACAAGATAATGGAGTTCATAATAAAGTGGTACGCTCCCGTGTGCATACCGCTCGGGCTTCATTTCCGCGAATACGATAACTTCATAAAAACCCCCATCATAAGAAAAGAGCTACGAAGCTACGAAGTGCGCCGAAACGGCCACTACACGGTCTACCTCCCGAGCTTCGTCGAGCGCAACCTGATCGGGCACTTAAGGAAAATCGACGTGCGCTGGGAGCTTTTCTCAAAGCACTACAAGGGAGAGCCCTACACGGAAGGAAACGTCACCGTGTACCCGGTGAGCTACGAGAAGTTCATAGAAAGCTTCACCGGAAGCGAGGGCATACTCACAAACGCCGGGTTCGAGACGCCGTCAGAGGCCCTTTTCCTGGGCAAGAAGCTGCTTGCGGTGCCGATGAAAGGGCAGTACGAGCAGGAGTGCAACGCGGTGGCGCTTGAGCAGATGGGATTCGAGGTGCTCCACAAGGTGGGCGGGGACTTCGACAGCATACTTGAGAGATGGGTATCCCTTCCCCGGGCGCAGCCCGAACCCTACAAAGACGTCGTCCCCGACATATCGGAAACCATACTCGCCCTTGCCGAGCGCTACGGGGGCGAAGAGGAGTTCAGACACCCGACCGGCTCTCCCATCGACGACGCGGAGCAAAAAGGGCTTCTTGATCTTTTTCTCTGAGAGAAGAACCGAAGCGGCAGGAAATCAGGAAAGGAAAAACCAGAAGACCGAGGTCCCGAGAACCAGTCCCGCTAGGGCCTGGGCCAGAGTGTGACACCCGAGCCTAATTCTCGACCACCCGACCAGCAGAGCAAGCGGCGGAACAACAAAAACCAGCGTCTCGTGCGGATAGGCAAACACCATAGCCCCGAGAGCGCCGATGGCTGCGCAGTGACCGCTTATTTTCCAGTAAAGCGAAACCAGTATCCAGAGGCCCGTAAGCACCAGGGAAGAATAGCCGAGTGTCACCAGGGCCCCGGGTCCGCCGACGGAAGCGTAGAGAACAAGGGAAAACACGGAGTAGATGAAAATAATGCTGAGGGGCCTTATCCGCTCTTCCCTCACGCTTATATGAAAATCCGTCACCTTGCCCTTGCCCATGAGATAGAATATGTAGGCCGTCGGGGCGAGCACGAAAAGCAGCACGAAAAGGGAAGTCCAGAGGAATTTCGAGGAGTGGTCAAGCGAGTAGGAACATAAAATCACCGCGTAGAAAACCACAAGCGCGGGGGACAAAACGGTGGAGACGAGGTTCGCCGCGCCCGCTGCCCTGCCGCCCTCGGCGGGGCGCGGAAATGTGATTTTCTGGGCTATGTTGTCGTTGTTGATCATCTCGTCTGATCTCTATATAGAATAAAAACCGCATGGAGCGCAAAAAACAAGGGGTAAACAGAAGGTTTTGCGTTTTTTAATCACCCTTTAAACACCGTTAACACGGCCTTAAACTTAAAGGGAGGCAGGGTTTCTAAAACCTGCGAATTATCTGTATAATACCCGACGGGATGACGGCAAAATGGAAAAAGGGCCCGCCCGGCGCCGTGGCGGCGGCGTTTGTTCTCTGTACGCTCGGGGCTCTTGTATCGGGATACCTGCTTGTGGCCGATTTCGTGCTCGGAGGCGCGGAACTCTGCCTTACGGGCAAGGGCTGCGACGTGGTGAGGGAGAGCGTGTACTCGCGCATCGGGGGCATCCCGGTTTCGCTGATCGGGGTTCTCGGGTACGCGGCCATGGCCGCAACGGCCGTCTCGCGCCTCGGTCGGCGGACAAGGTGGAACCTTCTTTTCTGGCTGTCGACCGCGGCCGTGGGTTTTTCAGCCTACCTTACCTACCTTGAGCTTTTCATAATAGAGGCCCTTTGCTCGTGGTGCGTTGTCTCTGCCGCAATCGCGGTGGGGCTGTTTCTGCTCGCGGCCTCTCAAACAACCGGCCGCGCCATAATGTCCTTCGGCGGAGCGGCGGCCGTGCTCGTCTTGGTGTTTGCCGTCTCCTACTCCATTCATTCCCCCGCTCCGCAGGAGAATCCGCCGTCAGAGGTCACCTTTTACCAGGTAAGCCTTGCGAAATATCTCTCGGAGCACGGAGCGACCATGTACGGCTCATACAACTGCGGCCACTGTCAGAAGCAGAAGGAGCTTTTCGGCGGGGCCTTCGGCTACATAACCTACATTGAGTGCGGGCGAAGAGGTCCCGATCCCAATCCCGCTCTCTGCGCGACCAAGAACATAAAAAGCTACCCCACCTGGGAAATCGGCGGAGAGTTCCACGAGGGGGTAAAGACCCTTGAGCAGCTAGAGAGGATCTCAGGCTATTCGGGGAAGTGAAAATCCCCCTACAAGGGGCTGCGATCACTCGCTATCTTCTTTGACAAGGGACTTTTATCAATTATCCTTACCTCGGTATCCCCATTATGTTGAGCCGCCGCCGGGCGGTGGAGAGGAGAAGGGTGGAAAGAAAAAACGACGGATTATCCTTTATAGTGTCCTGCAACAAGTTCGGCTGGACCAAGTCTTGGGGCATAAGCAGGGAACGGTTCCAGTTCGCTCTGGGCGCCTTGGGAATTCTTGCGCTGGGCGTGCTTTTCTCCTTTTTCCTGTCATACAAGTTCTACGGGGACGCGCAGGAGACCCGGACGCAGAAGCAGGCTGAGATAGACGAGCTGCTAACCGTCGTCGAGGAAATATCGCATGACATAATCGTAGACAAGAAACTTGAGGACAAGTTCATAAAACGAGTCCTTCGTCTCGAGAAAAAGCTTGCCTCTGTGGAAAAGACGCTCTCTGAGAAAAAACAAAGAAAACCTCTCTCTATAGGAGGAGGCGGTTTCCGGACAAGCGATATCAGTCACGATTACTTCGACGCGGTCGAGAAGGACATAGACCGCCTTGTTGAGGCCATGGACTTCATTCCTTTCGGAAAACCCTCTATGGGAGGAGTCTCCTCGCACTACGGCTACAGGAAAAGCCCCTTCTCGGAAGCCAGGGAGTTTCACGGCGGAGTGGACTTCAGGGGGAAGATAGGAGACAGGGTCGTGACCACGGCGGACGGCGTTGTCGAGAAAGCCGGCTACGTTAAGGGCTACGGAAAACGCGTTGTCATCAAGCATAAAAAAGGCTATAAAACTCTCTACGGACATCTCTCCAAGATAGATGTCACCAAGGGCCAGAAGGTTGTGGCGGGAGAGAAGATAGGGGAATTAGGATCGACCGGCCGCTCGACCGGGCCGCATCTTCACTACGAGATAATAAGGTACGGAAAAAGGCTCAACCCCAAAAAATACATAAGATAAGGAAAAACCCGCATGTACAACAACAAGCGGAAGAACAAAAATAATAACTCGGGTGCCGTGGAAACGGTTCTAGGCGAAGGCGTGATGTTCGAGGGAATCATCTCGTGCGACGGATCAATGAAAGTCGAAGGGGAACTCAGGGGAGAAATAAAAGTCACCGACTCAATCATTGTAGGCCCTAACGGTCTGGTGACCGGGGATATAAACGCCGGAGATGTCATCATATTCGGGAAAGTAACCGGAAAAATAGACGCCGGGGTTCTCGAGATCAAAAGCACGGGGGAAATAACGGGAGAAGTCCTGGTCGAGACTCTGGTAACCGAAGCCGGGGGGGCCATGAGGGCGAAGTGCGAAATGAAAAGCCCCGCACAGAAAGCCCCGAAGGCCGAAGACCAGACACAAGACGCCTTCCAGACGGTGAAACCCTAGTGATGGTGGTGACTGCGGCGGCCTGCCTCCTTTGGGTCTAAGACCGGAGCCGTAACTGATATCCTAGCGCCCGAGCGGAACTCTAACCGAAGAACCACGCTTTCTTTTATATCGCCCGAGAGCCCCTCCAGCATCACGTGATGGCCTCCCGGCGAAAGGTCGACCGACGCTCCCGCCGGAATCTCAATCGAAGCGACCTTTTTCATTGCCATTGAATCTTCCCTAATTTCCGTAACGTGAAGCGAGGCTGAAGCGGAGCAGCTGCAGCCTATCTCCAGAAGTTCGTCCGCCGAGGCGGCGGAATTCTCGATAACCATGTAGGCCGCGGTTACGGAAGTGCCGGGGGGATTTCGCCTTACCCACGGGTCCTTAACGGAGATCTCCCCCTCACTCCAGGCCGGAGGAGCACCAAGAAGGAAAACAAGTAAAACGAGCAGCGCTTTTCTAATGTTCATGGGCGTCTAGAGAAGAAGGCGTTTTACGTCGCCTGCGATTTTCTTCGGGTCAAGCTTTTCCTTGGGATAGCGGAGCATCATCTCGCCTCCGGGACCTATCAGGTAGACCGCAGGGGAGTGAACAACACCGTAGTCTCCCCCCGAAGTCTCCTGCTCCTTTGAATAAAAGGTTCCGCAGGCGTCGTTTACCTGCTTTATCGTCTGCTCCGGACCTGTAAGGCCGACTATGCGGTCGTGGAAAAACGGAACGTAGGTCCCGAGCCTGGCCACGGTGTCGCGTTCGGGGTCAACTGTTATGAAAAGCGCCACGGCCCGTTCGTCCCCCACGAAATCAAGCACCTCTCCCAGTATCCCCAAAGTGGTGGGACATATGTCAGGACAGTTCGTAAACCCGAAGTTAAGCAGTATGATCTTCTCTGAGTGATCGGAAAGGGAAAACTCCCGGTTCCGGTGGTCGGTAAGGGAAAAATCAAAGGCCGGGCGACGATACTCATCCCCGTGGAAGCTTCCCCTCTCCGTGCCGAGGAACCCGAGGATCGCAACCCATAAAAGAGCGATCAGGGACAAAGCGGTTAAAAGCCAGCGGTACCTTTTCATTTCAAGCGATTCCGTAACAGATCAGGGCAGAAATATACATTACCTTTCCAATTAGACAAAAAAAAGAGCGCCTCAGGGGGGCCGAGGCGCTCTTCCTAAACAAAAAGGAGGATGAAGGATGAGTATTGATCAATGTTCTTAATCAACATTATAAAATATAAGTAATTTACTTAAACTGTCAAGGAAAAATTAAAAAAATTTTAAAACGGCGAAAAAAAAGCGGGCAGGGCGCCCGTGCGCCGTGCCCGCTTCGTGGTTTCTACCAGCAACAGATGGGGTTTTTACATCATGCCGCCCATGCCCATCGGTCCGCCAGGAGGCATTCCGGCGCCGCCAGCATCCTCTTTCGGAATGTCGACCACAAGCGCCTCGGTGGTGAGCAGAAGACCCGCGACGCTTGCCGCGTTCTGCATGGCTGTCCTGGTCACCTTGGCGGGGTCAAGAATACCGGCCTTTATAAGGTCTGTGTATTTGAGCTTCGCGGCGTCAAAGCCGTTTGAGCCCTTCTGGTTGATTACCTTCTCGACCACTATGGAACCGTCCCATCCGGCGTTAGTGGCTATTCCCCGGAGGGGCTCCTCAAGCGCTCTCTTCACGATGTCGACTCCGGCCTGCTCCTCGGGATCAGCGTCTCCGTACTTGGAAACCGCCCCTATGGCCCTTATGAAGGCCACGCCTCCGCCTGGAACTATTCCTTCCTCGACGGCGGCCCTTGTAGCGTTAAGGGCGTCCTCAACCCTGTCCTTTTTCTCTTTCATCTCGGTCTCGGTGGCGGCCCCTACCCTGATCACGGCCACGCCCCCGGCGAGCTTCGCCAGGCGCTCCTGGAGCTTCTCGCGGTCGTACTCGCCGCTTGCTATCTCTATCTGGCTCTTGATCTGGTTTATGCGGCCCTCTATTGAGCCCCTGGTGCCGGAGCCTCCGACGACCGTGGTGTCGTCGCGGTCTATGACGACCCTCTTGGCCTTTCCGAGATCGGTCATCTTGGCGTTCTCAAGCTTCATGCCGGCCTCTTCTGATATTACCTGCCCGCCCGTGAGAACTGCTATGTCCTCGATCATGGATTTTCTGCGGTCCCCGAATCCGGGAGCCTTTATGGCCGCGACCTTGAGCGTTCCCCTGATCTTGTTGACAACCAGAGTCGCGAGAGCCTCTCCCTCGACGTCCTCGGCGATTATCAAAAGGGGCTTGGTGCTTCTCGCCACTTCCTCAAGAAGCGGGAGAAGGTCCTTCATGTTGGCTATTTTCTTATCGAAAAGCAGGATGAGCGGATCCTCAAGCTCAACCGTCATCTTCTCGGGCTCGGTCACGAAGTAGGGGCTTAGGTATCCCCTGTCAAACTGCATTCCCTCAACGACATCAAGCTCGGTGTCGAGGCTTCTTCCTTCCTCAACGGTTATGACCCCGTCCTTCCCCACCTTCTCCATGGCGTCGGCTATGATGCTTCCGACATTCTGGTCCCCGTTTGCGGAGACCGTGGCCACCTGAGCTATCTCCGTGCGTCCCTTTACCTGCTTGCTGAGCTTCCTTATGCTACCGGTAACAACCTCGACCGACTGGTCAATTCCCCTCTTAAGCTTCATGGGGTCGTGTCCGGCGGCAACGAGCTTTATTCCTTCGCGGTATATCGCCTGGGCAAGTATGGTGGCCGTCGTGGTGCCGTCACCGGCGACGTCGCTTGTCTTCGAGGCGACTTCCTTTACCATCTGGGCTCCCATGTTCTCGAACCTATCCTCAATCTCTATTTCCTTGGCCACGGAAACCCCGTCCTTGGTCACGACCGGAGCTCCGAACGTTTTCTCTATAAGCACGTTGCGTCCCCTTGGACCCAGCGTCGCCTTTACCGCGGCCGCGAGCTTGTTAACGCCCTCGAGAATCTTCTCTCTGGCCTCAGTGTCAAATAACAGATCTTTTGCCATTTTATTGCTTCCTCCTTTGTTAGTCTTCTATCACCGCGAGTATCTCGTGTTCGGCGATAATCAGGTAATCCTCGCCGCCGAGCGAAACCTCGCTTCCGCTGTATTTTCCGAATATGATTCTGTCGCCCGGCTTTACGTCAAGCGGAAAAATCTCTCCGTTCTCAATGGGCCTTCCCCTGCCAACGGCAACAACCTCCGCCTGCTGGGGCTTCTCGGCCGCGGTGTCGGGAATTATGATTCCCCCCTCGGTCGTCTCAGACACGTCAAGACGCTTTATCAAGACCTTGTCATGTAGCGGTCTTATCTCCATCTCTAATACCTCCTTTTTAACTTTTTAAAGCTTGTCTGGCACTTGCGTCTTCCAAGTGCCAACTATAAAGTAAGCACGTTTTTGCGGGTGTCAAGGGAAAAAGTGGGGATTACATACTTCGTTAATAAATAAGGGGTTAAAACTTCCGGTTGGAGCTCACTTTAAAATCTCTGTAAAAATCCTTAATTCTTCTACCGGTGCATTTCGATTTCAGTATTCCTTGCAGTATCTGTGGTTATAGTCAACCATGTCCCATTCATCTCTGGAAGCGTGTTTCTTCCATAAATCTTTTAGGATTTTGATTATGGATACGCTTAGCAGATCAAGGTCTTCCGATTTGTATTTTCTTGCTAGGGAAACCTTGTGGTTTTCCTTGGGAGACACCCACTTGTCCCAGCCGTTATTAGGTTTCCTGTATTCTTGCATAAAATCTAAAGTTCTGCTAAGGATCGGGCCGTTATCCCGCTGTTCCCAGCCCTTCTCGGAGAACCACTTGCGCAGACGGATGTAATACCCTTTGAAGAGACCTGAAATGGCGGATTTTATTTCTTCTACAGTTGACATAACAAACCGTCCTGCTGCTCAGGTAATTTTAACCAGATAGTAAATATTTTGATTCAATCTGTAAAGAGCATTAGAGGTCGTCGCGGGCAAGCATTTCCCCAACATATCGAGTTCTTCCGCAGTTATCAAGGCGCAGATTCCTTAAAGTCACAAAGTTATTGACCGGAAAACCGATATCGATTAGAATGTAGTATATACTATTAACTGGAGGAACTTCATGCGGACCGTTTCATTGAAAACAGCTAATCAGCAGTTCGCCAAGCTGGTGAAGGAAGTCGAGCGCGGAGAAGGCTTTATGATTACCCGGCGCGGTCATCCTGTCGCCAAGCTCATACCCCACTCCCCCGACAAAACGGCCGACCCCGACTGGGCGACTGCTTATAGACGGATGATGAAGCGTTTGGACAAAGGCGCTTCCCTGGGACGCCTCAAGGTAAAACGGGAAGATATTTATGATCGTTAAAGGCCGTTTCTCCCTCGACACCAACATTTTGGTCTACGCGGTCGACCGCGACGCTGACGAACTTCATGAACAGTCAAAAGAACTCATCGGTCGCGCGGCCCAGAACGACTGTGTGTTAACGGTACAGGCACTCGCTGAGTTCTTTCATGTCACAACCCGCAAGAGGTTGCTTGAACCGTCTCATGCAAGCGCCTTCGTGCTCGACTGGCTGGAGGTGTTTCAAGTCATCTCAGCCGCTGACACGGCTCTTGTTGATGCTATGGACGCAGTCGGCGAGCATCAACTATCGTTTTGGGACGCGACGATTTGGGCTGTGGCACGTCAAGGCGGATGTTCCGCAATCCTGAGCGAGGATATGCAGGACGGTCGGCGACTGAGCGGCGTCGAATTTATCAATCCGTTCTCCTCAGGCGCCACAACTCGTTTAGCAAAGTTTTTGAGGCAATAACTGCCGGGCCCAATTGAACTGATATGCTCCGGCCTGTCAAAGCATCCCGAAATGACAGAACGCCGCAAATATTGGTTCACGGTGACATTCCGGACATGGACGCTTTCGTTTACTGCCCTGATGATTCCAGGTGTTGGGACGACGTGAAATGCCCTTCAGTTCTTCGAAGATAAGCTGCAGGACAAGACTGAAAGGTATTGTCCGCACCGGTTTCCGCCTCTTCCATTAAGAAGTCCAGCTCTCGACATCGAAGTCGTTTTCAACACGCATCTCAAGCTTGTCGCCGAGGCCGCACTGCTTGATAACCGACAAAGGAATGCGAACTCCCTTCGAGTTGCCAATAGATATCAGATTAATCTTCATGCGTCTGCCTCCTTGTATAATTGCCTTGTAATCACTGGACGAACGAATTTCAAGATCGGCATCCAGAACGGCTTCGAGCCCACGTAGGTTCGAAGGAAACCGGACAGAACTCTTCGCCAAACGATCCCGCGGTTTTATCAGCAAAGCATTTTTTGCCGGAAACTGAAACTAGGGCAGACTTTTCGAGAACACTAAAAATCATTGTTCTCTCTCCAGTGCTTTCCCCGAATCCGGCAAGTTCCAAGAACACTTGCCAGAGATAATTAAGGAGGGCAGACCAAGAGACCCGTTCAACATAAATCACCTCCCGTTCCAAGAGAACTCTTCGCCCGTAAAGCGCGCGTCTTATTTCTTCGCTTTCTCCGAAAGCTCGATCAGTTTCTCAAGCGCCTCCATCGGGGTCATATTCATGGGATCAAGTGCCGCGAGATCCTCCGCCAGAAGCTCTTCCTTTTGAAAGGCAGCTTCAGATTCCTTATCCGGTTCCGTATCGAAAAGAAGAAGCTGCCCGCCGAGCATCGACTGAGAGAGAGAAGCCTTTAACTTTTCAAGGGAAAAAAGAACCCTCCTCGCGGAGTTAAGAACCTTCGCTGGAACCCCGGCAAGCCGGGCCACCTGTATGCCGTAGCTGTGGCTCGTGGCCCCCGGGACGAGCTTGCGGAGAAACAGTATCTCCCCTCCTTCCTCCTTTACCGCCACGTTGGAGTTAGTGATCCCGGGTTTTACGTCGGCGAGATTTGAGAGCTCGTGGTAGTGGGTGGCGAAAAGGGTAACGGGACCAAGGTCGTAGAGATACTCTGAAACCGCCCACGCTATGCTCATCCCGTCAAAGGTGCTCGTGCCCCGCCCGATCTCATCAAGTATGACGAGGCTCCTCGGGGTGGCGTTCTGCAGTATGTGCGCGGTCTCAACCATCTCCACCATGAAGGTCGACCGGCCGGCCGTGAGATTGTCTGACGCCCCCACCCTTGAAAAGATACGGTCTACTATGCCGAGGCGCGCCGCCCGGGCGGGGACAAAGCTTCCCATCTGGGCCATCAGCGATATGAGCGCCACCTGCCTTATGAGGGTCGACTTGCCCGACATGTTGGGCCCCGTAATGATCATAAAACGCTTGTCCTCTGAATCGAGGGTGACGTCGTTCGGGACAAACCCTCTCTCAAGGCCTATTCTTTCGACCACCGGGTGGCGGGAGTCTTTGAGTTCAACAAGAGAATTAGAGACAAATTCCGGTCTGCAGTAACCGTAGCGCGAGGCGATCTCTGCCATGGAGCAGAAAACGTCCGTTTCCGCTACCACGGCCGCCGTGGCCTTTGCGCGCTGTGCCTCGTCGGTCGCCTGTTTGCGCACCTGCTCGAAAAGCGAGGCCTCAAGCTCGGTTATGCGCTCAGCCGCGGTGAGTATCTGCTCTTCGTATTCCTTAAGTTCAGGGGAGATGAAGCGTTCGCTTCCCGCAAGGGTCTGTCTTCTTGAGTAATCCTCGGGCACGAGAGGGAGCTTGGATTTGGTAACCTCGATGTAGTAGCCGAACACCCTGTTGTAGCCGATCTTGAGGTTGACTATTCCCGTTCTCTCCCTCTCCCGCCCCTCAAGCTCGGATATCCATTTCCGCCCGTCGCTCTGGATCTTGCGGAGGCGGTCAAGCTCGGGGGAGAATCCTTCCCTTATAACCCCTCCCTCCCGCGCGAAAACAGGCGGCGCGTCGACAAGGGCGGTTTCCAGATAACCGCGGAGGTCACGAAAGTCATCCATCCCCCCGCGAAGCGAGGCAAGGGCTTCCGAGTTAAGATCCGACATGGAGTCGCGGAGCCTTTCCACGTAAAACGAGGAATCCCGAAGCGAGGCAAGATCCCTGGGTCTCGCGGAAGGGGTCTCGATCCTGTGGATCAATCTCTCTAGGTCCCCGACCTTCCCGAGCGCCTCCGCGAAATCCTCTCTTGCGGAGGGGTTTTCAAGCAGCTCTCCCACGGCCTCCTGCCTTTTCCTTATCTCTTCTGCGTCAAGCAGCGGGTAGCTCATCCAGCGGCGAAGGAGTCTCGCGCCCATTGGCGAGCGGGTCTCGTCCATTATGCCGAGCAGCGAGTGCTTAAGCGATCCTTCGGTTGAACTTCGAAGCTCAAGATTCCTCGCGGTCCATTCGTCTATTTTCATGTAGTCGACCGTGTCGTAGTACTTCGGGAACCCTACCTCCGGAATGAAATCCTTCTGCGTTTCCCGAAGGTAATCGAAAAGCGCCCCGCAGGCGCGGACGCATCCGGGTTCTTTCTCGATCCCAAGGGCTTCTAGGGTAAGAACCGAGAAACCGTCCGTGAGAATTTCCCTGCACCTCTCAAGCTCCCATTTCCAGGAATCAACCTTCGTTACAAGCACGCGCGGACTTGCGTCAAGCAGGAACTTAAGCCAGGGATGTTCCGCACCGGAATCCGGGATGAGGATCTCCTTCGGGCCAAGGTGTGCAAGCTCAGAGATAAGGTCTTCAGGCAAGCGGAAAAAAGATGTCCTGAACTCCCCTGTCGAGATGTCGCAGAAACAAAGCGCGAAGCCGTCTTTTTCTTCGGCTACGCACGCGAGGAAATTATTGCTTTTTGATTCTAAGTTTTCCGAATCCAGAACGGCCCCGGGGGTAAGGACCCTAACGACCTTTCTCTCTACAAGCCCTCTCGTTTTCTTCGGGTCGCCCACCTGTTCGCAGATAGCCACTTTCTTTCCGCTTCCGAGAAGCTTTGATATGTGGGGCTCTGCGCTGTGGAAGGGAACACCGCAGAGAGGCACCGGATTTTTTTTCGAACGGTCCCTAGATGTGAGCGCTATTCCGAGTATTTCCGACGCGGTTTTCGCGTCGTCGTAGAACATCTCGTAGAAGTCCCCTAGCCTGAAAAGAAGTATTGCGTCCGGATACTCCCTTTTCACGCTTAAGTACTGGCTCATAAGGGGGGTCTGAGAACTCATCGAATCATTATTATACAGAATTGCGACAGGGGTTCGGAAACACCGGGTGCGGACCGTAACGGTCGGCAACGGAAAAAATCCGTTTTCTATAACAGAACGCCGGTTCCGGCAGAAAAAATGCTTCCGGTTTGCTCAACATTCGACTGCTGTGGGGGCGAGAAGAATTACATCTCGCTCGCGGACTTTCTGTCTTTTTCAAGTGCCCGTCGAACTATGAAGTGCACCACCCCTAAAAGCGGGGCTCGAGCCGTTTCGAGGAGGGCACCTCATTTGAAAGGGCCAGGAGACAAAGGTCAAATCGTCATGACTGGATTCTTAACTGGAATTAAGGAACACAGTCCAGCTGTCTGATCAAACGATGTTGAAGGTTTTCTCGAATTCACGGAAGCAAATTTAAGAAGGAGGATTTTGATTATGAGGTTACGTAACTTGATTTTCGGATTGTTCTTAGCGATAGGAGCAATTGGCTTTACCGCCTGCACGGGCGACGACGGCGCGACGGGGCCGGCGGGACCTGCAGGGCCGGCGCCTAACGTAGACGACATAGTAGATGAGGTAATTGACCAGCTTGAAGGTGATATGGATAATCCCGACAACTGCACTATTTTCGCTGATAGAAGCAGAACTCTTGAGGGTTCCAACAGAGACGATGTCATGTGCGGTAACGAAAGGAACAACACAATCCGAGGCGGAGATGGGGATGACACCATTTTCGGTCGCGGAGGAAACGACAATCTGCAGGGTCAGGGAGACCACGACACTCTTTATGGTGGGGCAGGCAATGACGCGCTAACCGGTGGAAAGGGCAGCGATGAGCTCTATGGTGAAGCCGGAAATGATACGCTTAATGCCACAGGAGACGATGATCTTCTCGACGGCGGTGAGGGTACGGACACAGTCGTTTATGGAAACAGTGCAGGCCAAGCCAAGTTTTTCTCCGTAAATCTCGCCGAAGGCTATACTGAAAGCAAAGGAAGGTTAAACAAAGCCGACGACGGGACGCTGACGGAGGTAACGAATACAAGTCGAGATTCTGCCTTGCCTTCACCGGAAGAAAGAGCTGCTGAAGGCGATATACTTGAGGATTTGTTTAACATTGAAAACATTGTGGGTTCTTCGGGTCCGGACGTACTGATAGGAGATGCGAACAACAATGTAATTACCGGTGGTCTCGGTGCTGATTATATGGATGGCGGTGGAGGAACCGATACGGTCAGTTACTCGGGTACCAACGCTGTAACTGTTGATCTTAGTGATTCATCTAACAATATGCGTGCCGCCGCAGGCGATGTCTTAAAAAACATTGAGAATGTTAATGGTAGTGATGCTGGTGATAGCATCACAGGCGACGACATGAACAATGTGCTCAGCGGTGGAGCTGGTGCCGATACGCTCATCGACGGTAGGGGTGGCAATGATACGCTCAGCGGTGGAGCTGGTGATGATGTGCTCATCAGTGGTGGAGCTGGCAATGATACGCTCAGCGGTGGAGCTGGTGCCGATACGCTCAACGGTGGAACTGGCGCTGATACCTTTGTCGTGATGAAAGGTGACGGCGTTGGCGAAAAGGCTGATAGGATTGCCGCAGGTGGTTTCTCACGTACAGAAGGCGATGTGATCGTTCTGAAAGGCTTTACCGATGCAGATCAAACCGATCGTGACACGGTAGTAGATACCAGCGGTGCTGATGCCGTAGTTAAGGTTAAGAACGCAATTGTTCTTACTGTTGAAACTTATGACGATTTACGAATCGGCGACATTCAGTGGGTTGATTAATAACAGTTGTTATATTTAGAACTAAAGGCGCGGTAATTACTTCCCCTCTGTGGGTTGGGTTATCGCGCCTTTTTATTTTTTCGGATGCGGGCCCTTACTTTGATTCATGTTCTTCAAAGACTCTTTACTTTCCCGGCTTTTTCTTAACTAAGGAGGACTTTTCATTATGAAGTTACGTAACTTGATTTTCGGATTGTTCTTAGCGATAGGAGCAATTGGCTTTACCGCCTGCACAGGCAACGACGGCACTACGGGGCCGGCAGGACCTCCGGGGCCGGCGCCTGATGTAGACGACATAGTAGATGAGGTAATTGACCGGATAGAAGATGATATGCCTAATCCCGACAACTGCACTATTTTTGCTGATAGAGGAAGAACTCTTGTGGGTTCGAACGGAGACGACATCATGTGCGGTAACGAAAGGAACAACAAAATCCTGGGCGGAGATGGGGATGACATCATTTTCGGTCGCGAAGGAGACGACACTCTGGATGGTGAGCGTCACCACGACACTCTTTATGGCGGGGCGGGCAATGACACGCTAACCGGTGGAAGGGGCATTGATGAGCTATATGGTGAAGCTGGAAATGATACGCTTATGGCCGAGGGAGAAGATGATCTTCTCGACGGCGGCGAGGGTATGGACACGGTCTCTTATGGGGGTGAGGGAGTTGATCCCGGAGAAGCGATGTTTTTCTCCGTAAACCTTGTCGAGGGCTATACTGAAGTCAAAGCAATAGCAGCTACGGGAGATGGTGCTGTTCCCTCGGAAAAGGACAGAGAGAAGGAAGGCGACCTGCGTGAGGAGCTGATAGACATTGAGAACATTATTGGTTCTTCGGATCCGGACGTACTGATAGGGGATGCGAACAACAATGTAATTACCGGTGGTCTCGGTGAAGATTATATAGATGGAGGTGGTGGAAGCGATACGGTCAGCTACGAGGATTCCAAAGCCGCAGTAACTGTCAATCTTGGTAATTCACGTCTCAATGCAGGTGGCACTGCCAGAGGAGATGATTTAAACAACATTGAGAATGTTATTGGCAGTGATGTTGAAGGCGAAGGTGAGGTTGATGATATCATCACAGGCGACGGTATGAACAATGAGCTAAGCGGCGGGAAGGGCGATGACAGGCTCACCGGTATGGGTGGCAATGATACGCTTAACGGTGGATCTGGCGGCGATACGCTCAACGGTGGACCTGGCAATGATAGGCTCGACGGTGGACCTGACGGTGATACGCTCAACGGTGGACCTGGCGCTGATACGTTTATCGTGGCGAAAGATGAATACGGTAGAGAAGGTGATGTGCTGTCAGGTGGTTTTAAAGTTACAGACGGCGATGTGATCGTTCTTAAAGGATTTACCACTGCAGAGCAAACCCATCGTGACACAGTAGTAGACACTACTGGTGATAATGCCTTGGTTAAGGTTATGAACACAACTGTTCTTACTGTTACAAGTGTTAAAGATTTACGATACAGAGACCTTAAATGGGAGCCCTGATTAAAGAATAAATTTATTTTATATAGTAGAGGCGCGGTAATTACTTCCCTCTGAGGGTTGGGTTATCGCGCCTTTTTTATTCGGATGTGGGTCCTCTTAACTTACAGGGGAATAGATGATCTGGTTGCTGGTTCAAGTTCCAACGATTGGGTCCTTCCGGCTTTGATTCATTCTCTTCAAAGACTCATCTCTTATTTTCCCGCAATGCCATCTCGGTTCTCAGTGTTTCGCAGGATAATCAAAACGCCGGAATATCTTCACAGTCTCAACTGCATTGTTTTTGCTGATGGAAGCAGAGCTCTTATGGGTTCCAACAGGGACGATATCATGTGCGGTAGCGAAAGGAACAACACAATCCGAGTCGAAAAGGTCTCTCTGTCCCCAGATTCAGCTGGAATCCGAAACTCAGTCTCCAGAATACTCGGCTCTCCCTGCCCTGTGAGAAATGTCGGCTTTTCCAAAGGAAAGTTACGTAAGCTAAGCCGGGAACTGGCACTTTCCTGACCCGCAGTGTTTGTTAACAAACAAACCAGCCCCGATATTAAAAAGCGCGGTAACCGGGATCAGCCGGAAACCGCGCTCTTAATAATCGTTTAGTTCCTTAGTTAGTTAGTCTTACTTGTCCCTGAATATCATGTCGGCTTCTATAATAGTACCGGTAACCGTGGCAACTAGCGGGGAAGCTGCAGTGTTCCCTATTCTCACATTTGTCACGCCGCCTGAAGTATACAAATCAAAAGCAGCCTGCTCCGCAGCCGTAAATCCTACAAAAACAATCTTGTCTCCCTCGTCGTGCTTGAAGAGGTCGTCATCGCTACCGATATTATCAGGGTGTTGTCCGTTAACGATGACAAAAGTATCAGCGCCCGCACCACCGGTAAGAGTGTCCGTGATGGCCGCACCCGCGCCGCCGTTCAGGATATCGTTGCCCCCTCCACCGCTAAGGGTATCGGCTCCGCCCCCACCAGTCAGCATATTTGCATTACCATCACCAGTCAACATAACGGTGGCATCTGTCTTCGCTGTCAGATTTTCAAACCCGCCAACTCCTGTCTTTTGTGTAGCAGAAAAAACCACCTGATTACCAGCGGGTTTATCGGTAGGAAGGGCAAGGCTAAAGCTTCCTTTCACTATCAGCGTGTCGTTGCCCGCGCCGCCATCAATGCGTTCGCCGTCGCCGGGTACCGACGCCTCGCCGCTGTCAATGGTATCGTCTCCGCCCATACCTTTGATTACGTCATCTAAAGAGTTTCCAGTAAGCACATTATTACCGTCGTCGCCTATAATTTGGTTAGGACCCGCACTACCCTTGACGTTCTCAACGTTAGAAATCACGTCAAGAATAGTGTCCCCGATTGACTCTAGAGCGCTCTCCAGACGGATTTCTGACAAATTGTCCATAAGTGAGATATGGAGATGGGCTTTGTTGTTCTCTCCGGTGCCGTCATAATCATCTAATGTAGTTGCGAGAATGTCGGAAAAGTCCGCGGTATCAGTGCCGTCTCCGCCGTCAAGAACATCTATTCCCTTCAAGTCATCGTCCACAAGAGTATCGTCTCCGGCTTCGCCGTAAAGCTCATCGCTTCCAACTCCACCGTCAAGAGTGTCTCCACCATCTCCACCATAGAGGGTATCATTGCCCGCGTCACCGTTAAGCGTGTCGTTTCCGGCATCGCCCATGATCTCGTCGTTATTCTCGCCACCGTTAATGGTGTCATCGTCCGCTCCTCCCTCGAGGGTGTCGTTGCCGGCGTCACCGTTAATGGTGTCCTTACCCCCGTTACCGAGCAGCATATCATCGCCTTCCTTACCGTTGATGCGGTCAGCATAGTTGCTTCCACAAACCTTATCGGCTCCACCGGAACCGTTAAATATTCTACTCCTTAAGTCCAATTGATGATCGCACTCCGGCATTGGGGGTGGTTCCGGGCACATTGCGGGATCTTCAACTTCAGTTTTATCCTCGTCAGAGCACACATACATCGTGGGTCCCGGCACTGCCACTTCCACGGTATCCGTGTCCGTGCAAGCGGAGAAGATCAATGCCCCCGCCATCAAGAACGCTATTGAAAAGAAATTAAATAACCTCATTATCTTCCTCCTTAAATAATTTTGCTTCCGTGAATTTGAGAAAAAATCTTCAACATCAATTCGATCAGACAACTGGACTGTGTTCCTTAATTCCAGTTAAGAATCTAATCATGATGATTTGACCTTTGTGTTCCCAGAAGCACGATCCAGTAAAGAAGGGGATTGACTCAGGCGGCTTGTTCCCGTAGTTGACATATGGTTGCCGCTGTTTTTTATCCGCGTTCTTATAAGACAGAGTGTTGAGCTCGTATCAGCTGGCCCCGTCGTTTTCCGCTGTTGTGCGCGGCTGCTTTCGATCGTCTTTTTGATTCGGGATGTTTTCTGTTTCTTGGAAACGTTTTTTCTTCTGCGAGACGGTAAGGGGATCCATCGGAGATCCGGCTTTGCTTTACTCGCGGATAATGGCGATGAAGGAACCTCTTCGGAAAAGCGCCGTGGCGCAGCTTGCCCTTTCGCTCGCGCTAGGCCTGATTCCTTTTATCACGCTTCGGCTTTTCGGGAGGGGATGATCATGATAAGGGGGTTTTGCCGGTTATGGCCTTTTGATGATGCGGTATGAGTGTTTTCGCATCACTTTCGGTCTCGACTGGGCATAAATTGCTGACGATTCGTACCCCCAATCGGTCAAAAACGCTTGACATGACCACCTTTGTGCTTTATTGTTAAAGGCGTACTAAGAGAAAGTGTAGTTCATTTTAAGAAAAAGGTGCTTGAACTAGGCTTAGCTTTGAGGTAAGTTTATAAAGAATTTGATTATGATCCGCATTTCCTTCAGGGAAATGGGGTGCATAACGTTTATTATGGAAACATAAATTTTTACAGGAGGTAAGGAGAGATGATTCAAGCCAGATGGCTTATTATATTTTTTGCCGTTCTGGGTATGTCGGTTCCGTCATTCGCGATAGACTGGTCGCTTGGCGGATTCCCGAGCTACTTGAGAACGAGAGCTCGTGTCATCGGCAATGCTACCGCGATTAATAACAACGATACGATTAGCTTTGTTGATACGACTCTCAGGCTCACTCCGCAGTTGGGCTTAAGCGATGCTGTTACCGTAAGAGCTCAGGTTGACGTAGCGAGCAACATGATATGGGGTGGGCAGACTTCCCACTTCTTTGGTGGTACTTTTGGAGAGGATGACAGCGTTGTGCTGTCTGATCTCAGACCGAGCGACCGTTTCAATGGCGCCATTCTGACAGGTGCTAAGGCGGTGGATGATGATTACGGATTTTTCACCGTACGCATGCTTCACGCTGACATAGTTCTCCCGAACAACCTTGGTTTCGTGAGGATAGGTCGCCAGCCCTTTGACTGGGGTCTTGGAATCCTCGCAAACGGCGGACACGATCCGCATTCGGATCTAGGTTTCGTAGTTGACAGGGCTCTTTGGTTAAAATCCTTCCCGGCGGGAGCTGGAACATTCACTCTGGTTCTCGTATCTGATGTATTCAGCAATGGTCATTCGCTGTTTGCCGCAGAAACCGGTGTAGGTTATGACATACTTGCTGCTGCGGGTATCTACAACCAGCAGATGGGGGATATAAACGTAACTGTAGGAGCGTACGGGTTCCCATTCCTGCGTCAGGAGAACATATTCAGTCCCGGTTTTGGTTACGACTTTGATGTTGAGCGCACTTCCCTCTACTCCGGCATGCTTGTACTTAAAGGAGCTAACTGGAACTTCACCTACGAGGTCCAGGCGTTTGGAGGTGGAGAGTTGACCAATCCTCAACTGGGTGCTCTTCCGGCTGGAGAGTTTGAATTTGACTACGCTCTTGACATGGCAGGCCGCCTTGAGTTCTATCCTTCGACGGTGGCTCAGGTAAGCACCATAGGTGTTGAAGCCGGTTGGGCGCAAGGTGACGATGGCTCTACGCCTCTCACGATTGAAGGTAACGCCCTTCCATTCAGCCCGGCCTATAACGTAGACAATCTTCTCTTCAAGCATGTCATTCCGACTATTTATCAGATAGAGGGGAGCGTAATAAACGCCATCTACGCCAAGGCCTACGCAAACATGACTCTTGCCGACAACTTGTCGTTCACTCCTCAGGTTCTGATTGCCTGGAACGACGAGACTAATGCGGTTTCGGCATTTGACTCAAATTATCCTGGTGTTGCAGATTTCGGTAATGGTGCAGGCAATCGTGGTATTTCTAACACTGCTGTGGATGAATACCTCGGTACTGAGATTGAGGGAACACTTAGCTGGACCCTTCACCCTGGAGCGAACCTTGACTTTATTGGAAGCTTGGTGCTTGCCGGAGACGGTCTTACCGATCTTCTCAAGGCCCATGGAGCTGCTAATGAAGTCGACGTTACTCCCGACGATACGATCTGGGCGTTTCAGACAAGGCTGATGGTTTACATTGATCAGTTCATGAAATAAAAACAAATCAGAGCTCACAAAGCTTGAATGAAGCGGGCTTCCTAACAAAGGTTGCCCGCTTTTTTATGTCTCTTTGAAATCTAAATGAATCTACCCAAAAAATTTTTCTGGTTTTTCGATAGTGCCTGTCCGACAGGCGGGAGACGCTTTTGTGTGTACTAGAGGAAAACCTGCAGCTAAACCGTCAAAGTCAGGAAAAAGGCCCGCTTCTTTTAGATTAATCCTGACGTACAAATCAACTTAACCTGAAACGAGATAAATCCGCTTTTCTGGATTAGCGGAAACAGCAGTAACTACTTTGGGAACAAGAGGGCTTAACTCCTGCAATCGGTTTTTACGTGCAACCATAACGATGACGGGAATCGGCAGGTAAGCCAAGTTTTGCTCATACTCAATACCTTGATCCACTGTGATCAGGACGTCAAATCCATGGGTGGAGGCGAGTCGCAACAAATCACCGTTGGTACTCCCAGTCCATCCCATCTGCTGGACCGTGTGTACTTCAAACTCACCGGGGAAAAACGATCCGAGTCTTTTTGGAACAGATTCGTCAAGCAGTAGCTTCATTCGCTTTGCCTGTGAGCATTGCTTTTGCGCATTCAAGCACAGCAATTGCCTGATCGTGCGTTACCGTAGGATAATCTTCCAAGAACTCGTTAAGACTGTCTCCTGCTTCTAGGTGTTCCATAAGAATACATACAGGAACCCTTGTTCCAGAAAACACCGGAGTCCCACCCAAGATGTCTGGATTTCTGTCAATTAGATTGTCCGTCATGGTGTTTGTCCTTTCTAAAAAAGTGTATCCGTGAGAGTGTTATTATCAAGGGAATCGTTTACGAAGATAATGCACAGAAAATCTAGAGATTGCATCTACCCCGCATTTCTCACAAGAGGAGAAATGCGGGGTAGCAATTGGGGCATGGGACGAAGACTGCGTTTTATCAGCATTTTGCCGATGTGAGAGGTAGCCTTGGAACTGCCATGCCTTCCAATCACGCAATGTGGCTCATTCGCGGCTGTAGCGGATGCGGGCGACAGCGTTTCTCCCCGCGAGCTGGTGCTTAGCGTATAGGGCGGGCATTTGCGGGGACTGCCAGCGGCCCGCGACCTGCATATCGACGAGAGTTGCTCCGCCGGCGGCCATGCTTTGCGCCGCCCCGACGCGCAGGGAGTGACCACTTACCCCATCTATTCCTGCCTGCACAGCCCGAGCTTTGAGAATTCGGCGTATGGACAAAGTGGATAGAGCCGTTTCCCCGACTCGGGAAGTGTGAATCTTTCCGCGTGATACTCTGCGAAAAAGTGCCCCGTCATTCACTTTCCCCGCTTCCCGCCACGCGCGAACTCGTTCCATCGTCGGGCGGCCAAGATAAAGAAGCGCTCCCCTGCCTTCCTGGTCCGTCTTTGACCGCCTGACGCTTACTCGCCCGGAACCGTCGGTTTCTTCCGTGACGTCTGAGACAAGCAGTGCCGCCGCTTCGGAAATTCTCAGCATCGCGTCGGACATGACCGAAATTAAGGCCGCGTCACGAATGCCTGAAAGCGAATCCGGATCTTTACTCGCCTCAGCTGCCATCGTTTCCGCCTGTGTCCAGCCGACGCCGCGGGCTTGGCCGCGTCCGCGGTTTCCTTTCTTGCGGCGAAATCCCCGCATTGTTGCTATAGTAAGCCTGTTAACGGGGGACTTTATGTTTTTGAGTTTAACTGCGTAGGAGACCGCCGCTATCGCCATTTGAGCCGTGGCGGGAGCCTTGCCCTCGGCTTCGAGCGCCGCAATGTAACGGGCAAGAGTAACGTCATCGAGCTTTTCAAGCAGCAGACCTATATTCATTCCTCTTCCAGCTTCCATTCCCATAAATGCTCCAAGACGACGCAGTGCCCCGTGGTAGATATTAAGCGTGTTTTCTGACACGGATTCGCTGATAAGCTTTCTAAGATTCGCTTCTTCTTCGAACAATTCCATGGACTGTGATTTTTTAAGTGTATTTTTCTTTCCCATTTGAAATCCTCCTGTGATTTTTCAGGAAAATGTTTAATGTTTTTCGGCTGTGGAAACAAGAGGGACAGATAATACGTAAGTGGCCGGGAGGAGCATGCGAAGCGAATCCGGAAAGCAAGTTTCCGTTTTAAGACGCGACTTTTTCCGGTTAAAAATCCAAAGATAAAACTCTTCACCCATCACGCGGCGTGTTTTAGAAATTAGGCTTTTTCCGGTTTTCTCAGTAAATTTTTACTCCGGATGCGGGGAGGATGACGGAGAATCCGGACCGAGGCGCAAAATGCGGGGTCCGGTTCCAACGTAACGGAGTTATCTCGATGTCAAAACACTTTAAGATCTTTCTGCTTCTCACCGCGTGTTTTCTCTTTGCCTCGGCCGAGGCCCAAACCCTTACGCTCACGCAGGCAAAGATAATGGCCCTTGAGAAAAACCACGACATAAGGGTCTGGATGCTAGGCGTGGACGCCGCGCGCGGAGAGCACAAAAGCAGACAGGGACTCTACGACCCCGAGATAAGCTTCATGGCCTCCTACGCCGACACGAAAACCCCCGTTCCCAGTTCTTTCATAGAGAACGGAATAATAAACGCCGAGGTACTCTCCTTTGGAAGCGAACTCTCAGGGGTGCTGCCCACCGGAACCTTCTATAAGCTCTATGATCTTGAGGTATCTAGGACCGAAACAGACTCTCCGCTTGAGAGCCTGAGCCCTTCCTGGGCCGCGAGCCTCGGTTTCAGCGTGGGGCAGGAACTGCTCCGCGGCTTCGATATAGCCTCCAACAGGGTGTCCGTTGTACTCTCGAGAAAGGACAGGGACATATCCGTTTACGAATTCGAGCGCATGGTGGCAAAAACGCTTTTCGATCTTGAGAAAAACTACTGGGGAGTCGTGGCCGCGGCCCGCGACCGCGACCTTGAGAAAAAAGCCTACGATCTCGCTCTGGACCTTGAGAGAAGAACCGGAATACAGGTAGAGGTCGGGGTCCTGCCCAGGGTTGCCCTCACCCAGGCGCGCTCAGAGAGTGCCGCAAGGAAGGTGAGGATGATAAACTCCGAGAACTCCTACGAGGCGTCTATGGACACGCTCAAGAACCTGCTCGCTATCCCTCTTGAGGAAAGCGTCGAGCTGCTCGAGGTAACCGACTCCATGCCGACTGCTTACGAACAGCCCTCAGAAGCCGTGGCCGTGGTGCAGGCGTTTGAGAAACGTCCCGAGATGCGCCGGGCGGAGAGGGAAATGGAGAAGGCCGAGGCGCTTAAGACCTTCTATTCCCGCCAGAGGCTTCCGCGTCTCACGGTCGAGGGCCGTCTTGAGTATCTGGGTCTTGGGGGTTCTGAGAATCCCGACAGGCTCATTTTCGGAGAGTCTCGTGGCGTGGTCAGCCGCTTTGCCGGCTCCTCGAATGCCTACGACAGCATCGTCGACCGCGATTTTCCGAGCTGGAGCGTTACGGGGAAGTTAATTTACCCTATTTTCGGGAGAAAGGCCGGGGGGAACTACACCAAAGCCCGAGCCGATTATGACCGAAGCGTTATAAGCTACCAGAAGCAGAAAGACGCCGTCCGCCTCGATGTAAGAAACGCCATAAGGGAAATCGCAAGCAGCCAGAGGAGGATGGAAGCCGCCCTGCTTTCCACCAATCTCGCCAGGGAAGTGCTTGGGAACGAGGAGGAGAAATTCAAGGCGGGACTTTCCACCACCAGAGAGATTCTTGAAGCCCAGAGAGACCTTATAAGCGCGGAGGCCAATTACATAAGCGCCTTCGCAAGCCACCGGATTGCCTTGGCCGATCTTCAGCGCGCGAGGGGGACAATGATAGAGAGCAACTCCTTTCTCATAGAAAATCACTCTGATATCGGGCCTTATCTTGAGGTTGATTGATCCGCCCGTACCCTCTGAAAGGCGATAGAACCGGAGAATTTGCTATTGATCTGTCGGGCGGGCGACGCTTGGTATTTAAATCATCTGATGACCCAGCACCATTGAATGCGGATGGAGATATGGAATGGAGAGAGGTTAAGTCAATCCTCGAATTTGTCGCGGCTGTGATCCGGGGAGGACCTGAGAACCGCGGATGGGGCTCAGTGCCTAAAGTGTCTTTTGCCGGTAAAAACCATCGCCATTGAATGCTCGTCCGCAGCGGCTATAACTTCGCCGTCCCTCACAGATCCCCCGGGCTGCGCTATTGCCGTGATTCCCGCCCTTGCGGCCTCGTCAACGCCGTCTCTGAAGGGGAAAAACGCGTCAGAAGCAAGCACCGAGCCATCGGTCGGCGTTCGGGCCTTCATTCCCGCGACCCTGACGGAATCGATCCTGCTCATCTGCCCCGCTCCTATGCCTACCGTCCGGAGATCCCTCGCGTAGACAATGGCGTTTGACTTGGTGTGCCGGCAGACTTTCCAGGCGAACTTCAGGTCTTCCATCTCCTCGGGGGAGGGTTTTCTCCTGGTCGGGATCTTTATGTCTGAGAAATCATCTCCCCATCCCCTGTCGCTTTGCTGTATCAGCGCCCCGCCCGTCACCTTCTTTATGTCCAAGGCTCCCGCCCCCACGATATCCATGCCTCCCGAGAGAAGCACCCGCAGGTTCTTTCTTGCCGATAGCACCATGAGTGCCTTCTCAGAAAAACCCGGGGCTATCAGAACCTCGGCGAACATGTCGGCTATCTCCTCGGCCGCGGTCTCGTCAACCTCCCTGTTAAAGGCGATTATCCCGCCGAAAGCGCTTTCCGGGTCGCATTCCCTTGCCCGGGAGAACGCCTCTGCGGGAGTGTCCCCGAGTGCCGCCCCGCAGGGATTGTTGTGCTTCACTATTACGCACGCGGTCTCTTTGAACTCCCTTACAAGCTCGAAGGCGGAATCGGTGTCGTATATGTTGTTAAGCGAAAGTTCCTTACCCTGTAGTTGTCTGGCGTTTGCCACGCAGTGAGCCCCGGCTATGCCGCTTTCCGTGTAGAAAGCCCCCAGCTGGTGGGGGTTCTCCCCGTAGCGAAGATCAAGTTTTTTTTCGAGATAGAGGGTGTAGGTCGCCGGAAGCGGGTTTCTTCCGCCATCAGGTTCAAGGGACGAGAGATAGTTCGATATCGCCGCGTCGTACCTCGAGACGTAGGAGAAGGCCTTTGCCGAGAGGCGGAAACTGGTCTCGGGAGAGATTTCCCCCTTGTTTCTACGAAGCTCCCTGAGCACGGCGCCGTAGTCTTCGGGATCGGTAAGCACGGTTACGGACGCATGGTTTTTCGCCGCGGCCCGAAGCATCGCCGGCCCGCCTATGTCTATGTTCTCTATCGCTTCAGAAAACGTGGTCCCCTCTTTTGCGACCACTTCCTCAAAAGGGTAGAAGTTGACCACGAGCATGTCTATCGGTTCTATTGAGTTCTCGGCCATCTCCCCAAGGTGGCGCTCGTCTTCCCTTATTCCGAGAAGACCCCCGTGGATTTTGGGGTGAAGCGTCTTCACCCTTCCTCCCAGTATTTCTGGAAACCCCGTGTAGTCGGATATTTCCGTCACTTTCGTCCCGCCGTCCCTGATCCTCCTTGCGGTCCCCCCGGTTGAGAGAATCTCAACGTCAAGTTCCCCCAGGCCCTTCGCGAGCGTGGTTATCCCCTTTTTGTCGTAAACGCTTATTACAGCTTTTTTTACCCTTGCCATAAACGAAAACTCCTTTTCGGAATCGGGAGCGCGCCTCGGATGGAACAGAGTAATTGAGGTTATCACAGCCGCCCGGGTTTTCAATTCCCCGCTTACAAATAATACGGTTTTTCGGTACACTAAAACAGATATGAGGCGTGCCGGCCACGCCTGGAGAACGCAGATGAAAAAAGAGAGATCCTCTCGGCTCAAGGTAGGGATTTTCGTTCTCGTATCGATCGTTATATTCGTTTACGGAGTTTTTACGATAAGCGGCCAGGAAGAACTCTTCGAGAGGGAGTACAAGGTAAAGACCTACTTTGACAACTCAGCGGGATTACTCGAGGGTGCCTACGTGCGACTCTCGGGCGTGGGTGTGGGGTCGGTATCATCCATCCGCTTCTCGGATGACCCTTCCCTGGGGGATGTGCAGGTTGTAATGGAAATCAACAAGCACGCGCTTGCCAGGATCTCGAAGGACTCCCACGCCACGATCAAAACCGAAGGGCTTCTCGGGGCGAAATTCGTCGAGATCGTTCCCGGCCAGGGAGAAAGCATAGGCAGGGCCCGCGACGGGATCGTGATCAGGGGTTACACGTCGCCCGAGATGCAGGAAATAATAAGCCAGTCAGAGGAGTTCGTCACGAACCTCACGGCCATCTCAAGGAATCTCGACAAGATAGTGGAGGCATTTGCTGACGAAACCAACCTTGGACAGAATGGTTTCCTGCATACTCTCATCTACGACGAGCAGTTCGCGGCCGACATGCGCAGCTTCTCTTCCAACCTGGCCGAGGTTTCCCGAATGATCAGGGAGGGAGAAGGCTCGATAGGGGGGCTTGTAGTCGATCCGTCGGTTTATGATTCCCTGAAAGGGGTGCTGGGGGAAGCGGAGAGAAACAGGTTTGTTCGCTCCGCCGTCAGGCATATGATAGAAGAAAAGGAGAAAAGGGCGTCGGGAGAGCATTAGGGTTCAGGCGGACCCTGTTCCGGCGACGTCCGGATACTTAATCAGAAAGTCTTAAGGAGGTAATAAAGATGTCAGCTAGAAGTTTTTTGGTTTTTTTGATTGCTTTGGTTTTCTGCGCCGTTCCGCTCACGGCCACGCACTCGGGTGAAGCACCCTCGGGCGAGCCACCCCAGGCCAAGTCGTTTTCGCTTCCGGGCCCGCAGCTGGTAACCGGCGCGTGGATGTTCATTGCGGGCTACAAGGCCGACCCGGAGGTCCTGAAGTCGATGCTTCCGGCGGGTCTTAATCCCCATCCGAACAATCACGTGGTCATAAACATGTACACGGTTCCAGACAAGAACCAGACCTCGGGATTCGGGGCGTACACGCTCACTTATCTCACGATCGAGCTTGATGGTCACGACTCGTACGTTATGGATTCCGATATAACCTATCCCGGAAGGTACTTCGTTCATTACTACAACAGCTCTCCCACGATGAGGGAGTTCACCAAGCCCGTCGGCATTCCCGCCCAGGAGGGGATGACCACCACCGTGGTGGAGAACGGAGTGCTGAAGACGAAGCTTGAAATCGGCGGACAGTCGATGATCGAGGCCACGGCCGAGGTCGGAAGCGAACTCGGTGGATTCGGCGGAGGACACCTTAACTACTTCGGGTTTATGGAGGACAAGGGAGTGGTCAAGTACCCGATCCCGTGGAACGGGGGGACGGTATCAATGGCTAACCCGAAAATAACTTTCACGGCTCCCGAAGGCCATCCGCTTCACAAGCTTAAGCCGCTTGCGGATCCAACCTGGGCTATCTGGACCAAGGGAAGCTTCGTCTACCCACAGTATCAGGTAGTTAACTGAGGTTAAGGCTAGTACAGTTTTCAGGGGTTGTATCCCGAAGCCTTATGTTTCGGGGTGCAGCCCTTTTTTTCCCCGAAAACCCCCCATGACCAGATCGGATTACCCCGTTTTATTCGTAATAAGCGAGATAAACGCGCTTTTCATACTGCTTCTCTTCTTCACGCTTCGCGCCGAGATTCCCGGAGTGTACTCCGCGCTTGCGGGAGTGCAGTGGGGAATGTTCATACTCAGCCCCGTGGTCCACTTTCTTTTTCTCGGGTTTTTCTCCCGGTGGTCATCGCTTGTCCAGTTCTCAAAGTTCTGCGTTATAAGCTTTTCCAACCTCGTGATCGACTTCGGAATACTCAATCTGCTCATCTATTATTCCGGGGTGGCGGAGGGGGTTTTATACTCGGTTTTCAAGGCGGCTTCCTTTATTCTGGCAAACGTTAACGGCTATGCGTGGAACAAGTTCTGGACGTTTGGCAGCAGAGAGGTAGATGGGTGGATGAACCAGCTCATAAGGTTTTTCGCCGTCGTGGGCGTGGGGCTCGTGATAAACGTAACGGTCGCTTCTTACGTGGTTGCCGAGTTCGGCGGTTCTGGGGGTTCCATCTCCTCCACCGTGTGGGCCAACATAGGGGCGGCGGTGTCCTTGATAATAACGCTTTTCTGGAATTTCTTCGGCCTTAAGTATCTGGTTTTTGAGAAAAAGTCGTGACTGATTCTTTGTTCTCGCACCGAGGAAGACTATGAAGCCGCTTGGCTCGTATCGAAGAGATCTTTGAAGCCGAATTCGACAGCCCAGAGGGCAAAGAACTCGATATTTTAGTTGACCTTGTTGAACTCTATGAAAGCAAACATGTGCCGATGGGGTACCCGGACCCCGTTGAAGCAATCAAGTTTCGGATGGAGCAAATAAAAGTACAGGCTGATTTGATGTTAACTGTCAATAAAACAGGGGTGGAATTATCAATACAAGTCGGGCTGATTTGACCGGAACCCAAATACCTTCGGAGAGTGAGAGCGGGCGACGGGATTCGAACCCGCGACCCTTGGCTTGGGAAGCCAATGCTCTGGCCAGCTGAGCTACACCCGCAATATTCAAAGGACTTTATACGGATATCGCCGACAAATCAAACCCGCGCTGCGGGCGGTTCTCCGGATAACCGACGCGCGTTTCAGATATAATGTTCTCCGTGGAGAAGACTCGCCGGACAGGACACCTGCTCACAGAAAAAACGAACCCGAGAACGGTCAGTATTGATGAACTCTCGTGTTCGGAAATCATTGATCTTATAAGCGGGGAAGACCAGGAGGCTTTTAACGCCGTCTCAAGGGAGAAGGACTCTGTATCCCGGGCGGCGGACATGGTTTTCCGATCGCTTGAGCGCGGAGGCAGGGTTTTTTTCGTGGGGGCGGGAACAAGCGGGCGGCTCGGGGTGATGGAAGCTGCCGAATGCCCGCCGACTTTCGGAACGGACCCCGAGACGGTGCAGGCGGTTATGGCGGGAGGACGGGACGCGGTATGGAACTCGGTTGAGGGTGCCGAGGATTCCGTTACGGCTTCGGTAGAGTCCCTTCGCGCCAAGCAACTCTCCCGGGACGACATAATCGTGGGAATCGCGGCGAGTTCCGGGACTCCCTTTGTGATATCGGCCCTTGAGTATGCCGGGACGGTCGGCTGCGCGAGCATACTTATAAGCTGCAGCGAGCCGGAGAACGCCCCGGCCGACCTGGTTATAACCCTGCTTGTGGGTCCTGAGGTGATAGTGGGTTCCACGAGGCTTAAGGCCGCGACCGCGACCAAGATGGTTCTTAACATGATTACGACGACCGCCATGGTGCTTCTCGGGAAAACTTACGGGAACCTGATGGTAGATCTTAAACCCACGTCCTCAAAGCTTGTTGACAGGGCAAGGAGAATCATAATGGGCATATGCGGCGTGGGAGAGGAAGAGGCGGCCTCTCTTTTCAGCGAAGCCGGCGAGAACCTGAAAGTCGCGGTGGTCATGAAACTCAGGGGTCTTTCGTTTGATGAGTCGGCGGAGCTGCTTGGAAAAAGCGGAGAGTCCCTAAAAAGGGCTCTTGGAAGCAGTCTTCCGGGGAAACATGATCCTTAACCGCAGTATCGGTATTGCGGTTTGAGCCGCTTATTTCTTTCTCATCAGGCAAAGATAGCGAAGGTAGTTGTCAAAGGGGATTTTTTCAAGCTTGTCAAAGACAAAATACGGCTCGAATATCCTGAGGAGTTCCTCTTTTGCCAGAAGGTAGGTTATGGTGTCGGTTACCGGGTTCATGAACTCGTAGTTCTTTCCGAATCGCGGTTCGTCTTCGCTGAACATGCAGACCATGAGCTTTCCGCCGGAGGGAAGAAGAGACGACAGCTGAAAGGCGTAATCATCCCTGGCAGACGGTTTTAGATGATGAAGCAGCGAGATGTCATATACGAGATCAAACTGCTCGCCGAGAGAGGTTAGATTTTCAACGCTCTCGACGATGAACCGCAGGGACGGATGGCTGTTTTTTTCCTTCGCCAGGGATATGGCCTCTTCTGACCGGTCAAGACATAAAACGGTGTACCCTCTTTCCGCGAGGTAAAAGGCGTAGTTGCCGAGACCGCATCCCACGGCAAGGGCGCTGCACGGCTCCATCCAGTCTGAATCAACCAGTTCGGTAAACCATGAGGGCATTTCATCAACGCACCAGGGAAGTTCCTCTCCCACATCCCCGTAAAGCGTGTTCCAGTCAGGATTCTTTTTCATTTTAGCTCACCGCCGATAAAGCAGATTTCCCGCAAGGCTCGGGAGGACTTTACGCCCCAGTGACGCGGGGGGCAATTATAGTTAACCTGATGCGCCGCATGCTTATCAAATTTCGGCCACAGTCGCTTCGTCCGGGCCCGCGCGGATTGACTTAAACGGCCTCCTTGCGTATATAGACAGGAAATAATCAGACCTCCTCCGGCCAGCTGCGGCCGGGATCTCGGGCGGGAAAAACCAATGCTGAAAATTTGTCCGGAGTCCCTTGCTCTTTATTTCATCGACGTTCAGGCGGAAGTGCCTTTTCGATTCGGCGGAGAGACCCTTGAGAGGGTTACGTGCGCGCGCGTCATGTTCGAGGTCAAAAGTTCCTCAGGAGGCGTTTTTCGGGGCTGGGGGGAATCGCCGCTTTCGGCGCAGTGGGCGTGGCCGGGGAATGTGCCCTTGTCGCATCGGGAGGAGGCACTGCGGGAATTCTGCTGCGAAATCCTGGATGCCTGGTCTGGATCCCGGGATTCCGGACACGCTTTTGAACTAGGTCATTCGTTTCTCCGGGAGACGCTGCCCGGATTGCTTGTCTCCTTCAATTCGCGGCGAAACAAAGAGAGCCGGATGCCATACCTTGCGGCGCTTATATGCTGCGCGCCGTTTGATATTGCGCTTCACGACGCTTACGGCCACGCAGCCGGGAAACCCATTTACGACTGCTACTCCTCAGCCGACATGTCCCGGGATCTTGAGCACCACTTCGGCGATCCGAACTTCAAGGGACTTTACCCGGCTGACTTCCTGTCCCGCGGCGCGATGAGAATTCCCGCATGGCATGCAGTCGGCGGACTTGACGAACTCTCCGGGGGTGAGCATGGGTCTTCTGAGCTTCGACCCGGGATCCCCGCCACTTTGGAGCAGTGGATACTTAAAGACGGGCTTAACAGGCTTAAGATCAAGCTTGGAGGGACCGATTTTGAGCGCGACTTCGAGAGATTCATCGAGGTTGCCGATATTTCGATGCCGCTGGGAGTGGAAATGCTCGGGGTTGATTTTAACGGAATGGTGAAGGATCCCAAGTACTTGGAGCAGTTATTTCAGCGAATCGACACAGACCGCCCCGGTCTGCTTGACTCCTTGCGCTTTATTGAGGAACCGTTTGCCCCGCAACTGCTTGAGAGCGGAGAGGATATATCCTCCGTGGCCAAATGGGCCCCCTTGTTTCTTGACGAGAGCGCCCATGACTGGCGCGTCCTTCCGAGGGCACAAAAAACCGGTTATTCTGGTGTTGCGGTAAAGACCTGCAAAACCCAGACAGAAGCCATTATGACAACCAGTTGGGCCAGACGTTACGGGATGGATATTCTTACACAGGACCTGACTAACCCCATGCTTGCCCAGATATCGCATGTCCAGCTGGGTTCCCATGCCTGTCCCCGGATTGGAATAGAGACGAACTCAATGCAGTTTTATCCCCGGGCTTCCGCTGAAGAGGCCGGGGTCCATCCGGGTCTGTACAGGCGGGTGGACGGGTCGATTGACCTGAGCACTATAAGCGGTCCGGGGTTCGGGTACAGAATCGAGGAGATTGCCCGCAGGCTTCCTGAACCTGCGAGAACATCCTGAAGAGTTAAAAGTGCAGATTGTATAGGTATGGTGAGTTGCCTTGAGTAAGGAATTCAATATCATCGGAATTATAGGCTACGGCAAGATAGGCCAGATATACCGTAAGATATTCGATGAGTTAACCGCGCACTTCCTGATAGTTGACCCCAAAATGGATGAAGACAGGGAAAACTATATTTACTCCGCCCTCGAAGACGTTCCGGAAGAAGTATTCAGACACGTTCAGGCTTGGAATATATGCGTGCCCACGGAGAATCATCTCGAGGTCCTTTCGGAGCTTCTGCCGAGGAACCCGCGCGCCTGGGTTATTATTGAGAAACCGATCTGTCTTAGTTTTGAAATCGATTCCTTCCGGGCTCTTCTGATTAGTTATCCTGACGCCCACATCGTGGGAAATGAGCAGTATAATGATTCTATCGCGATCAATGAACTTAAGGATTTTCTTGCCAAGACCGGTATCAGACGCCCGGAACTGATCAGGATCGAATTCAGCAAGGATCGTCGCCCCGATATCGCCGCGGGCAGATTCGTCGATGCGCACTTCGGACTGCTGGGATACGAATGGGTGCACATGCTGGCGATCCTTAAAAATCTACTGGGAGAAAGCTGGTCCGAGTACGCCTACGGGCAGTCGCGTATATGGCCGACGTTTGATGAGGTCCAGTTTGTATCCGAACTCGAAGAACACACGGTCATGTCTTCCGGAACTAAAATTGAATTGAGATCCTCAATGATAGGGAACTACGGCTATGAATCTTTTCTTCCCGTTGACCAACTGGTGCAGCATCGTTATGTGGAAATAAGATCCGGAGCGCTTCGGTTCATGCTGCAGATGGAGCCTCGATTCAAGACACAGACCACCGGCGGACTTTTTGAAAACCTTTTACGGATAGAGCAGGGTGATTCGGTACTGCATGAATCGTCCATATATGATCCCAGTATGCCGAGATTTCTGCAATCGACCTTAAGACACCTCTACGAGCACGCCGAGTCGCCGATTGAGATTGACTGGCCGTTTATGGAGCGGATCATTTCGATGAGGCAATTGCTGCAAGATCACTACGATCAAAACAAACCGGAAGTTCTGGAGCGGGCTAAAACGGAACTTTTGCATCAGACGCGGTAGAATTCGGCTGCCTCAAGGACTCCCTGGGGGCAGCTGCCTGCTAAACTGCTTTTTCATCAGGTAGTTTTTTCCGAGTGCACTGGCTTCATCGGATAATTTCAAAAGAGGAAAGATTGGTCGTCGGTCTCATTTCCGGGACTTCAATGGATGGCATTGACGCGGCCTTGGTAAGAATTCGCGGTTCGGGGGAAGACACCGAGGTTCGGGTTGAGGATTTTATCTGCCGGGAGTACTCCGATGCCGCGAAGAAGCTTCTTGTCTCGTCCCGCTCCCTGAGTGCGGATTCAGTGTCCGATCTCAATTTTCTGCTCGGCCAGGAGTTTGCCGCCGCGGTCTTTGATCTTCTTCGGAAAGCCGCCCTGAAAACGACCGACGTGGATCTGGTGGGAACTCACGGCCAGACGGTTTTTCATAACCCGCCCTCTCTGGGACAGGAGATTTCCTCTACACTTCAGTTGGGCGAAGCGGATGTTATCTGCGAAGTCACGGGAATTACCACGGTTGGGGATTTCAGAACTAGGGACATGGCGGCGGGCGGAGAGGGAGCGCCCCTTATCCCCTATGTCGACTACCTGCTGTTCTCAGGAACCGGTAAAAACGTAATTGCGCAGAACATAGGAGGCATTTCCAACTGCACTCTGGTCACGGAAAAACCAGAGGAGCTTCTTGCGTTCGATACGGGCCCCGGAAATTCTCTGATCGATTCGGTGGTGCGTCTTGCCTCTGGGGGCGAGAGGAGTTTCGATGAAGACGGGGCTATGGCAAAAAAAGGCTCGGTCAGAGGGGATTTTCTCCAGAGCCTTATGAAAAACCCCTATCTGGCCATTGAACCTCCGAAATCGACAGGCAGGGAACTCTTCGGAGAGGAAATGGCTGGGAGGCTTTTTTCTCTCGCGGAACAAAAGGGGATATCTCTGCCAGACCTTCTTCGTACGCTCGTTGAGTTTACCGTCTGCTCGATAGTTTCCGCTTACGAAAGGTTCATTTACCCGAATGCGGATGTAGAGGAAGTCGTGCTGAGCGGGGGCGGAGCCCGAAACCCGGTTATGGTCTCAAGGCTTCGCGAAAAGCTGGCCCCGATTCCTCTTTCCCTCTCGGAGGAATACGGTATTTCCTCGGATGCGAAGGAGGCCGTTGGATTCGCGGTGCTTGCCAACGAGACCGTGTGTGCGAATAGAGCAAACGTGCCGAGGGTCACGGGAGCCCGGGACACCACGATTCTCGGGAAAATCTCAATAGGGAAGAATGTGGCATAGAGATGTATGAGAATCCGGCCGTGTTTTCGTCAAAAGATCTTTCCGCGTCCCGGCGGGCGGCGCAGTTTCTTATGCCCAGAATCGATTTTTCCGACGCTGGATCTGTGGAGCGGGCGGAACGGCTGGTGCGGGATTTTGCCGTCTGCGGGTTCATAGTATTTAACGGGAACGTGGATCTGGTCAGAGAGACTACGAGCAAGCTCGCTTCCATCTCGGAATTTCCGCTTCTTTTCGGGTGCGACGTTGAAAGGGGACTAGGGCAGCGGGTTTCCGGAGCGACTCTTTTTCCTTTCGCGATGGCCCAGGGAGCGATAGACGACGAGGCGACCCTGAGACGTCAGGCAGCCATAACAGCCGGGGAAATGAAATACTGCGGGCTTAATCTTGCCTTCGCCCCGGTTCTTGACGTGAATACCGAGCCCCTTAATCCGATAATAAACGTAAGAGCCTTCTCGGATGACCCGGCACTGGTTTCAAAACTGGGCGGGGTCTTTATGGAAACCCTCCAGAAAGAGGGAGTGATGGCCTGCGCGAAGCATTTTCCCGGTCACGGCGCCACTCTCGAGGATTCCCATGCCCGCCTCCCACGCGTCGAAAAGTCTCTCGAACGTCTGATGGAATCGGATCTTCCGCCTTTTCGGGAAGCGATTGCGAAAAGGCTTCACTGCGTGATGCCGGCACACGTCTGCTTCCCGGCTCTTGACCCGCTTGGAGTTCCCGCCACGCTGTCAGAATCTGTTCTGCGCGGCCTTCTTCGGCAGAAACTCGGATTTAACGGACTGGTCGTCTCGGATTCCTTCAGGATGGACGCATTGGGAGAAGAGCGGCGAGAAGATGAGAATATTCTTGCCGCCCTCGCACGCGGGGTGGATATAGTTCTTGACCCGAGGGACCCGGAGGGATTTCTGGAAAGACGCACAGAGGATGACTTTTTCCGGGATTCCGCGCGCGCTGAATCCCTTTCCAGGATTTTCTACGCGAAAAAGCTTTTTGCCTCGGGGGGTGAAGAGATCCCTGTGCCCGATTTTGAGAGAAACGCTGAGCAAGCAAGGGAAATTTCCCGCCGCTCGGCCTGCGTTTTTAGGGGAGGGGTCCTTCGCCCCGGCAAGATCTCGGTTCTTCACTTCGGCAAAGAAGACTCGGACGAACTTCTTGACGGACTTTGCGAGGGGTTCTCGGAGAAAAAAGTGACGGTGCAGAGGCGTTTTTGCTGGCCCGAGACGCCAAGCCTCGATGCTTCCTCCTCGCTTGTGTGCGTTTTATCCGCGGCACCTGCGGCCTGGACGGAGAACAGCATTGTTTCCCGGGAGATAGCCGATTATGTAAAAAGCTTTTCTTCTTTCTCCGGCGAAAAGATTCTGCTTACCTTCGGTTCCCCCTACCCGGCGGCGGAGTTTCCCTTTTTCGATACGGTGGTCTCGCTTTTTGACTCTTCGCGCGCAGCGGGCCGGGCGGCCGCGGAAGTTCTTACGGGAGAGAGGATGTCCACGGCCAGGCTCCCGGTGAGAATAGGTCCATGAAACTCTACGCGGTAGACTGGATGCTTGTGGGCCTCTACCTGGTTTTTTCCCTGGGAGTGGGCTTTTATTTTTCAAGGAGGGCGTCCGGGAGTCTTTCTGACTATTTCGTTTCGGGACGCGGGCTTCCCTGGTGGCTTCTCGGAACCTCGATGGTCGCCACCACTTTCGCCGCCGACACCCCGCTTGCCATAACCGGGTGGATAAGGACCGAGGGAATATGGAAGAACTGGTTCTGGTGGAACTACATCTTCAGCCACGCGCTTGTGATAGTGGTTTTCTCAAGGCTCTGGAGAAGGGCGCAGGTGATAACCGACAACGAGCTCATAGAGCTTCGCTACGGGGGCCGCCCCGCAGCGTTTCTCCGGGGATTCAAGGCGTTTTATTTCTCAACTGTTTTCAATTTCATAGTGATGGGGTGGGTGATAACCGCGATGACCAAGGTGTTTGAGGTCTTTTTCGGAGTGGGGCAGATATACGCGGTTTCGCTCTGCGTGGGAATCGTGCTTGTCTACACGGTTTTTCCGGGCTCTGGGGGGTTGTGATAACGGATTTCGTGCAGTACGCGATAGCGCTCGGCGGCACGGTCATACTCGCGGTCGTAGTCATAAATTCTGACGCAGTCGGAGGGTACGGACAGTTCATAAGCAAAATCGCGGAGCTTCCCCCGGAGCAGACCTCCATGTTCATCACGCAGTCTGCGGGCACTGAAGAGTTTTTCTCCTCTGACTTCTTCACCTTCCTTATCTTCATGACCGTTGTCTGGTGGTCCTCCCACAACGCGGACGGCGGAGGCTACTTCATACAGCGGCTTTGTTCCGCGAAGGACGAGAGACACGCCCTTGCGGGCACGGCGTGGTTTGCGCTTAACCATTACGTGCTTCGCCTCTGGCCGTGGGTTCTTGTGGCCCTGGCTTCGGTGGTAATCTTTCCCGAGGCGGCCGGGGTGGCGGGTGGGGACGACGAGTCGGTTTACCTTGTGATGATAAGGGATTTTCTCCCGCCGGGTCTTCGGGGGCTTCTGCTGGTTTCTTTCCTCGCGGCCTTTATGTCCACGGTTTCTACCCATCTTAACTGGGGAGCTTCGTATCTCGTGAACGATCTTTACAGGAGGTTCGTGCGCCAAAGCGCCCCGCAGCGCCATTACGTGGCGGTCTCCAGAATCGCGACCGTGGCGCTTGCCGTGATCGCGGGCGTGGTGGCGCTTCAGATAAAAAACATAGGGGACGCCTGGATATTTCTCTGGGCCATGAGTTCGGGGATTGGCCTCGTGCTGATACTCAGGTGGTTCTGGTGGAGGATAAACGCCTGGAGCGAGATAGCGGCCCTTGCATCGTCACTTATAACCATACTGGTTCTGATTCTCTATACCGAGGCCAAAGGCATCCCGCTTGAACTGCGCCACCAGATACTTGTCGTTCCCGTCTCGATAGCGTGCTGGGTCGCGGCCACTTTCGCTACCGCTCCCGAGTCCTGGGAAAAACTCTCGGAATTCTATTCAAGGGTAAATCCCCCGGGCCTCTGGTCGCCCGTTCGCAAGAAAGCGGGGATTGCGCCGGGGCAGGGAGTTTTTTCTTCTGTTCTTCTTAACTGGTCGCTTGTCGTATCCTTTCTTCTCTGCTTTATGATAGGGACAGGCAAGCTCGTTCTTGGAGACGGAGAAACCGCGCTCTGGCTTTTCTGCGGCTCGGCGCTTGCGTTTGCCCTGATCCTTCGCCGCCGCGGCAGTTTTTTCCGCTAGCGGCTTCAGTATTCTTCTTTTCTATGGTATATAGATGATTGCTATGGCGATAAACGTAAAAGTGCTTGAGCGCCCGCGGCTTTCCTTCTGGGAGAAGCTTTACATTCCCCAGGTGCTAAAGGGCCTCATGATCACCATAAGGCACATCACGAATCATCAGCCGATAACCGTCAAGTACCCCGAGGAGATAAAGGCCCTTCCCGAGAACTACCGGGGGCTTCACGTGATGCCCGCCGATGACGAGGGTGAGATTAGGTGCGTAGCGTGCAAGCTCTGCGAGATCGCGTGCCCGACCCAGGCTATCTCCATAGTTTCCGAACCCGCGGATGATTACGGAATCGAGAGAAGGCCAAAGGTATACAACATAGATTTCATGCGCTGCGTTTTCTGCGGCTTCTGCGTCGAGGCCTGCCCGTGCGACGCACTCAGGATGGGAATGAAGTACGAACTTTCCTCGTATAACCGCGCGGGACTCGTTCATACCAAAGAAGTCTTCTTCGACCCGAACGTAAAAAGCGATGCCCCGAGGGACAACGCGAACTTTCTTTACAAGATGGGCAAGGGGGAGATACTCGATTCTCCCGAGGAAATTTCAAGAATAATGGGGATGGACGGCACCTACTCAGAGAAGGCCGATACGCCCCCGGCCACGTGATTGCCGCGTCCCTTGGCCGCATTCACCCGTTTCCATAGTCTGCCCGCAAAGCCCGAGCATGGATTAGTGCTGAGAGGAGAGGTCAACTTCTTGTTGGTTACGCTTGGGGCGTTTCGGAGGACTAGAGCCAGTCGTCTTCAAATCTGCCGTCCGGGCCCTGGTGGAATGTCCCGGTGTCAAGACTGTTTTTAAATCCCCTGAACTTTAGTAGCCCGGAGATCGCGGGTTTTATCTTGCTTCTTTCGACAACGAGGTGAACGCCGCCGCTTTCCTCGTAGAACTCCGAGGACATTATCTTCGGGTCGACCCCGCGTCCGCCGCTTGTGAGCTTCACGACGCGGTCCCCGGCAAAGGCGATCACCGCTTTTTTCTCGGCTATTATGAAGTCTCCCTGAACCGAGTAGCTGGCAAGGGCTCCTCCGGTTGTCGGGTGACCGAGTATGGAGATGTTCGGAAGCCCGTGTTCTTTCAGTCTCATGATCGCTGCTATGGTTTTCGCCATCTGATACAGCGCCACGGTGCCTTCCTGCATCCGGGCTCCTCCGCTTACCGTTACCGTTATCAGGGGAAGCTTGTTCTCTATGGCGTAGCTGACGACTCTGTTCATCTTCTCGCCGAAAACGGAACTCATCGACCCGCCCATGAACCGGAAGTCGCAGACCGCCACCGCCACGGGTATGCCGAACATGGTCCCGTAGCCCGTTACGAGTGAATCCTTGGAGTCGGTTTTCCCGGCGAGTTTCTGTATTGAAGAGGAATAGTTAAAGAATTTGTAGACCGAATCCACGTCCCCAAGGGAAAGCCCCGGTTCTATTTCGTGAAAGGACGCCTCGTCCAGAAGGAAATCCAGGTAATCATCCGAACTCAGCGTTTCGGGACGATTGCAGTAGGGACACGAGGAATTGTTCGCGTGCAGTTCTTTTTTCGTGAGCTGTTTCTTGCATCCGGGGCGTATGATTTTTCCCTGGCCGTCCTTTTCGTCGTTGCAGAAATGAGGTTCCGCTCCGTAGATGGCTATCTGCATTTCCGAGATATCGGGATTCTCCTTTTTTCCGCTGAAGTAGTTAGGAAGCCAGGCCTTTATTTTCTTTGCGATCCCTCCGTAGATTCTCTGCTCCTTTTTTGCCCGGCCGCACTTCTCGATTTTCCTGCGCAGTTCCTCGCGCAGGTGCCTCACGTCGAAGCGGTCAACTTCCTTGGATGCGGCGGTCAGGGATGCCTGCAGATTCTTCAGGGTCGAGGGGATGTAGTTGTTTCTTCCATGAGGAGCTTCTTTTACTACCTCGTCTATTATTCCGTATTTCTTCATGTGATTCGCCGTGGGTTGGAGCACCTCAAGCGCTTCCGCCACTTTGTCCGCGCTTCTGAAAAGGATGGCGGAGCAGCCTTCAGCCGTTATTACGGAATATTCGGCTCGCGAGAGCATGAGTCTTCTGTGTCCCAGCTGTATGGCGATCGCGCCGCCGCTTCCCCCGAGCCCGAGCACCGTGGTTATCGTTTTCGTTCTTATGGAGATCATTTTTGACTGACAGTAGGAAATCAGCCAGGACTGAAGCTTCTCGGCCGAGTATTCATATGGGTCTCCGCCAATGGTGTCGATGAACGTGTAGAGCTTGAGACGGTGCTGTTCTGCGTATTCCATCATGCACAAAGACAGCCCGTAGCCGTCGGCCTTGACCATTCCATAGTTAAGCGTGGTTCTTTCCTTTTCGCTCGAGGGGGTCTGCTGGGCTATTATGGCCACTTCCTCTCCGGTGCCCTTGAACACGGCGGTGCCTACTATGACGGCGGGATCGTTAGCGAACTCGATTTTCTTGCCCGAGGGAGCATGGATGAAGTTTCTGAATCCGTAGAGCTTGTTCCAGGGAGTAAAGTCGGTGAAGATGGTTCCGATCAGGTGCTTTGACTTGATCCTGTCGTAGCTTTTTGCTTCTTCGTGGGCCTGAAGTATTTTTGCCGTTGATGCCATGATGTGTTCTGTGGTGACTGCTTAGCAGGTCCGCTGATGTATAATTATATAATAAATCTGTTTATACAAAAAAGCCTGATTTTCCGGCCTGTCCGCGCTCAATAAGCCCTCCGCGCCAAGATTCGCCACGGGACTTCAGTAAAGGTTCTGTGGGGGAAAGTCTGGATATTGAGGATCTCTTTTTCTATGCGGTGAAAGACTGTCCGCAGCCGCAGGAACCAGTAGCGTTCGGATTTTCGATCGCAAAGCCCTTTCCGTCAAGACCGTCCTTGAAATCAAGAACCGATCCGTCGAGATAGGTGTAGCTGATCTCGTCGATAGCGACCTTTATGCCGTCGGACTCGATCAGGTTGTCTCCTTCGTCGGTCTCGTCGTCAAACCCCATCTCGTAGGAAAACCCGGAACAGCCCCCAGGCACTATCCTTACCCTGAGAAACGCATTTTCGATGTCGTCTTCGGCAAGCAGCCTTTTTATTTCATCTACGGCTTTGGGAGTTACGGAAAACATATGTCCTCTGCCTCCTCGCAGTGCAAATTTCTTTTACCACTCCACAAACAAAATACATCTGCCGGGGGCGGTTGTCAAAGCGCAAGTGGCAAGTGCCCCCGGTTTGCCCGGCTGCCCGGGTTTGCTGTATAGTTTTCGGCGTGAGCAAAACGGCCTACCTTATAATCGATTCGAGCGAGCGCAATTCCGACCTTTACCACAGAACCGGTTTTTTCGTTCCGGATCCCGTTATTTTTTTCGAACACGACGGGGAGGGAACACTGGTTCTTAGCGACCTTGAACTTGAACGTGGGAAAAAGGAGGCAAGAGTAGAGCGGGTTGTTTCGCTCGGGGAGTGGGTTGCCGCAATTCGCGGAAGGAGAAAAAAAATGCCCGGTATCGCCGAGGTGGCCGCGGCAATCCTAAGGCAGAGAGGAATAAGGAGCCTGATTGTCCAGAGATACTTTCCGGTTTCCTATGCCGATGCGCTTCGGGGAGCCGGTTTTTCTGTCAGGGTCGCGAAGACGGATTTTCTTTTTCCCGGGCGTCTTGTGAAATCCCCGGCGGAAGTTTCACTCATAAAGAAGGCGCTTTCCGCTACGGCATGGGCCATGAGAATTGCCGTTGCGATGATATCGGATTCAGTGGTGAAGGGTTCTCTGCTTTACCGCGACGGCAAGCCGCTTACCTCCGAGATAGTGCGCTCCGCTGTAAGCTCCTATCTTGCCGCGCGGGGATATCTGGCTTCGAACACCATAGTGGCAGGAGGGGTTCAGGGTTCCATGCCCCATGAGATGGGCTCAGGTCCTCTTAAGGCCGGATGGCCGGTGGTGATCGATATTTTCCCGAGATCCCAGGAAAACGGCTACTTCGGCGACATGACGAGGACGGTTGTTAAGGGTGAGCCTTCGGCGGAACTCACAAGAATGTACAATACCGTTTTGCGCGGTCAGAAAATCGCGCTTTCCATGATAAAGGACGGAGTGAGGTCAAAGGATGTGCACGACGCGGTAACGGATTTCTTCACGGAACGAGGTTTCCCGACCACTGCTTCAGGCTCCGGGAGCCCCGAGGGCTTCATACATTCCACGGGCCATGGCCTGGGGCTTGATATCCATGAGCCGCCGAGAATCGGTCCCGGAAAAGAGATACTGAGGGAGGGAAATGTTGTTACTGTAGAGCCCGGTCTTTACTACGAGCGTCTCGGGGGAGTCAGGATAGAGGATGTGGTTCTGGTCACGGGGGACGGAAACAAGAACCTGACCAGGTGTTCGAAGAAATTTCGGGTCTAGGTTGCCCCAGGAATTATGGAAGAGGAAAAGAGTTTTGACGATATAGTTTCGCTCGCGAGGCGTCTGCGCGCTCCGGGAGGCTGCCCGTGGGACAGGGAGCAGACCCTCGAGTCGCTTCGGGCGTACGTTCTCGAGGAGGCCTACGAGGTGATACAGGCAATAGAGCTTGGGGACACGGACGGACTCATAGAGGAGCTTGGAGATTTTCTCTTCCAGGTTGTCTTCATCTCTCAGATAGCGAGCGAAGAGGGGAAATTCGCCGTAGGCGACGTTACCCAGAGACTCCACGACAAGCTCGTAAGAAGACATCCTCACGTATTCGGCGAGAAAAAGGCCAAGGACGCGGCCGATGCATTGAGAACCTGGAATGCCGAGAAGCTCAAGGAAAAAAAGGGCAGGCCCGATCTCGAGGAAGTACCGAGAGCCATGCCCTCTTTGATGAGGGCGCAGAGGGTCGGCGAGAAGGCGGCCCGCTCGGGGTTTGACTGGAGCGATGCTTCTTTGGTTCTTGCGAAGGTGAAAGAAGAACTTTCTGAGCTTGAGCGGGAAATGGAGGCTGGCGAAAAAGACAGATCCCGGGAGGAATGGGGAGACCTGGTTTTTTCCGTCGTGAATCTGGCAAGACATCTTGAAATCGACGCCGAGACCACATCCCATGGGGCCGTCGAGAAGTTCATAGAGAGATTCTCCCGGTTCGAAGAGAAAGCGCGGCTCGGCGAAAAAGAGATAAACGCTCTTTCCATGGAGCAGATGGACGAGATCTGGGAAGAGGTGAAAAAGACGTAGATTTTTTCGTTTCGGTCGGTATTCTTTGAGCCTCAACGATTCTTGAGTTAAAAGATGCAAGGAGAAAAAAAACATATGAGACATTTTGCGGGCAACGTGTGTTCTTGGCTTGCGGCGGTTCTTTTTGGCGTCAGCCTTGTCGGTGACGGATTCAGCGGCGGCAGGTTTTTACGCAGGGCTTGAAGCAGGTTTTTCAAGGTCGGGAGACGTGGACGTTTCCCAGTCCTTGATTGATCACCCGACCCGATGCGATTCGTTTCTTTACCCTTCCGGTGCGACTCCACCGATGGACGCGGAGTGCACTACCGAAAAAACAACTACCATTGCGAACGTGTTCGCCCCCGGCGAGGGCTTCGTGGGAGGCGCGACCCTTGGTTACGCGTTCGGCAGCGGGCTGCGTTTTGAGGCGGAGTATCTCAACCGCCGCCAGGGCTCGCAGAAAAGGCTTGCGCGGCTTGGTTCCGGCGGCGGCGAAACGTTCGATCAAAAGAAGAGCGAATGGGACGAGAACGATCCTCCTTCAGAACGCGTGTATGACCTGAGCGCTCATCATTTCTTCCTGAACGCCTACTACGATCTGCGTAGCGACTCGCCTTTTACGCCCTATATCGGGGGCGGTGTAGGGGTGGGTTTGACGGAAATGCGTTACTCGGCCAGGTTCGTGCGCAGAAGCGACCTGGGTACGGAACCGTGGCAGATGGCCGCGGCGGGCACGATAAGCGACATAGACACGAAGCTTGGAAAAACCAGGTTCGGCTTTCAGGTTGTGGGTGGGGTTGACTATGCGCTCAGTAACGATCTTTCAGTCGGCGCCAAGGTCCGCTGGACGCGTTTTAGCGGTTTTGACCGCGACGGCGTGTCCTGGACGCGGGTAAGAAGCCACGAATCCATACGCGCCGACGGCGTTACGCCGCTTACGACTGATTTCGAAGTGGGTGACACAGACATCTGGACCTTCACGGTCGGGCTTAAGTATTATCTCTGAGGCCTCTCGTTCCTATCCGGCAACAAGCGTTCCCATGAGCTTCCAGCCCTGCTCGACGAAGACTCCGCTTGAGGCGGCGCTGTCCTCGGTATAGACAAAAGAGTCGTTCTTTACCGAGCGGTTCGCGGAATCAAGTATGGCGAATGGGACGGGTTCGTTCGAGTGGGTCCTGAGGTCTATGGGGGTGGGATGGTCCGAAAGCACAAGCACCCTGTATTCGCCGAACTGCTCCATCCCGGCGAGCGCGGGTCCCACTACCTTCTGGTCGAAATCCTCGATCGCCCGTATCTTGAGGGCGGCGTCTCCCATATGACCCGTTTCGTCAGTCGCCTCTATGTGGATCATCGCGAGGTCCACGCTTTGAAGCGACTCGATAGCGCCGCTTACCTTTCCCGCGTAGTTGGTGTCAATGTACCCGGTCGCTCCCGGAACCTCGATCACTTCCATCGCGGCGAATATTCCTATTCCCTTTACGAGGTCGACCGCCGATACAACAGACCCGGTGATTCCGTAAAGCTCCTTAAGGGACGGCATGTCGGGTTTTGTCCCTTCGCCCCAGAGCCATATGGAATCCGCGGTGTTTTTTCCCTCGGCTCTTCTTTTCTTATTTACGGGGTGGTCTTTAAGTATCCCGCGGGATCTCTCCATCAGGCTTGTGAGTTTTTCCGCGCCATCTCCCGAAGGAAGCCAGGGAGCGATCTCCTTTCCGGAAATGTCGTGAGGAGGGGTTGTTCGAATACCGCTGTTTCCTCCGCGCCAGAGCAGGAGATGCCTGTAGCTTACCCCCTGGCTTAGAGAAAACTCCTCCCCGTCGAACTCTTTTTTCAGATCCTCGATGATGCCGGCCGCATCATCGTCCGTTATGTGCCCGGCGCTGTAGTCCTCCATGACCGTCCGGCCGTTTCTCTCCGCGAGAGTTACAAGATTGCATCGCACCGTGACGTCTGTTTCTCCGAGCGAAACCCCAATGCTCGCGGCTTCGAGGGGGGATCTTCCCGTGTAGTATTTCGTGGGGTCGTAGCCCAGCACCGCAAGGTTTCCAACGTCGCTTCCCGGAGGTAGCGGGTCGGGAATGGTTTTCGCGGTCCCGAAAATCTCGGCCCGCTTGGCGATCGCGTCGAGGTTAGGTGTGTTGGCGACTTCAAGCGGAGTCCTGCCCTCAAGCTCGGGGAGCTTGTGGTCGGGCATGCCGTCGCCTTGAAGTAAAAGGTATTTCACAGAACGAAAATGGTATACGCAAACTCGGGGGAATCAAGGCTCAGGATACGTCGACCGCGTGTTTTTTAAGATCGGAGAGATCTATGATTTTGAGTACCGATTCGTGGGTAGACTGCAGAAAAACGGGGGGAGCCGCGCCGGCTTCGAACGCCTCTTTCCAGCGAAGCGCGCAAAGACACCACCTGTCTCCAGGTTTTAGCCCCGTGAAACCGAACTCGGGGCGGGGGGTTATCAGGTCGTTTCCCCTGGATTTTGAAAACGCGAGAAACTCCTCGGTCATCTCCGCGCATACCAGATGAAGCCCCACATCCTCGACTGCCGCCCTGCAGCAGCCGTCCCTGAAAAATCCGGTCATCGGATCTGTGCTGCATTCCTTCAGTTCTTCGCCGAATATGTTTTTCTCTTCCGTTTTCATCCCGTGGATTCGGTAAAAGACTGCACCTTACGGCAAATATTATATATTGTTTTACCGAGTTAGGTATATAATTCTCACTCGAGATATGGCTGATTTCACACTGAAGGAAAAAACCCGCACGTTTACCGGAGAGATAACCCCTCCCGGGGATAAATCCATTTCCCACAGGGCGATCATCCTGGGTTCACTCGCGCGGGGAAAAACCAGGGCAAGCGGGTTTCTGGCTTCCCGGGACACCCTTGCTACTGCGAACGCTTTTAAAAGCATGGGGGTCGGGGTGGATGTAAACGCCGGTGAGGTGGAAATTTCGGGAAATGGGCTTTTCGGCCTCAGAGAACCCCGCAAGACCATAGACGCGGAGAACTCGGGAACCACCGCCAGGCTGCTCACGGGAATTCTCTGCGCCCAGAGCTTTCGCTCAACCATTACCGGGGATGATTCGCTGCGCCGCCGTCCCATGTCCAGGGTGACCGTCCCGCTTCGCGCCATGGGAGCCGAGATATCGGGAGAAGGAGAGGTCCTTCCGCTTCACATAACAGGTTCGGAACTTCGGGGAATAGATTACCGCTCTCCCGTGGCGAGCGCGCAGGTAAAATCCGCGATTCTGCTCGCGGGGCTCTACGCCGCGGGGGGGACCAGCGTTACGGAACCCGAAAGAACCCGGGACCATACCGAAAGAATGCTGCGCCACTTCGGAGTTCCGGTGGAGGTAAGCGGAGCGCGTGTTTCGGTAAGCCCGGGAGCGGAATTTTCGGGAACCGAGCTTGAAGTTCCCTCGGACATCTCGTCGGCCGCTTTTTTTATCGTCGCCGCCCTCATAAACCCGGGATCGGAAATCATGGTAAAAAACGTGGGACTAAACCCGCTTAGAACCGGAGTGCTTGATATACTGCGGGAAATGGGAGCCGATATCTCGGTTGAGAACCGCCGCGAGCGCTGCGGGGAACCGGTAGGGGATGTGATTGCCCGCCACGGCGCGCTTCGGGCCGTACGCATAGAGGGAGAATCCGTGTCCCGGGCCATAGACGAACTTCCCGTTATTTCCGTGGCCGCGTGCTTTGCAGAAGGCGAAACGGTGATAAGCGGCGCGGGGGAACTTCGGGTAAAGGAAACCGACAGGATAAGCGCCATGACGGGCGAGCTTTCGAAACTGGGCGCGGACATTCGGGAAACACCGGACGGCATTATTATAAGCGGTACGGAAGAGCTTTGCGGAGCACGATGCAAAAGCCGCGGAGACCACCGGGTCGCCATGTCACTCGCCGTCGCCGCCACCCGGGCCCGAGGGGAAACGCTGATCGGGGGCGCCGAATGCGTTTCCATTTCGTTTCCTGAATTCTTCCCGCTTTTCGAGGCTCTTGCAGACACCAAATGAAACGAGACGGCGACAATATCGTTACCATAGACGGACCTTCGGGAGTGGGGAAAAGCACCGTTGCAAGGCGAGTTGCCGAACTGCTCGGTTTTTCGTGTCTTGATACGGGCGCCATGTACAGAGCCGTGGCGCTTAAGGCAAGCGAGGCGGAAATCGACCCGCGCGATCCCGCTTCGCTCTCGCGGCTGCTTCCCGGAACTGCGGTGGAATTCTCCGCAGAAGGCCATGTTCTTCTTGACGGGCATGACGTCTCTAAACTTATAAGAACGGAGGAAATATCTTCCCTTTCCTCCGAGCTCGCGGAGCTTGCCGAAGTAAGGGAGTTTCTGATCGGGATTCAGAGAAAGATCGGGGAAGGCGAAAACATAGTTGCCGAGGGAAGAGATATGGGAACCTATGTCTTTCCCGGGGCAAAGTATAAATTCTACCTTGACGCTACGGTCGCCGAGAGGACTAAAAGAAGATTTCTTCAAAACAAGCAGGGAGATATTCCCCTCTCGGACGTTCGAGACGAGCTTAGCAGAAGGGACCGTCGCGACACGCTTCGCGCGGAGAACCCTCTTCGTCCCGCCCCGGACGCCGTGGTGATAGATACGACCCGAATGAGCGCCGAAGATGTGATCGCGGCGATATTTCTTCGCACAAAAGATATCTCCCTCCATAACGATTCAAAATAATAAATTTTCTTCTCGAGCACGCTCTTTTCATTTTAGACGGTTTTCATGTAACCTTGCCCTTATTAGTAAAAGACTGATGGCGAAGGCGGCTAAACAAAATGACTCAGGATAGTGGTGTTACAGATTCTAATGAGAAGAGCTTTGAGGAGTTACTTGATGAAAGTATGGAATCGCGCTTAAGCGAGCCCGAAAACGGAGAAATAGCGAAAGGAAGGGTCATAAGGGTTGATTCTGACGCTGTTTTCATAGACCTCGGGTTTAAGTTCGAGTGCATAGTTCCCATAAACCAATTTCTAAACAAAGACGGTCAGTATGAAGTCTCGGTGGGCTCGGAGATAGAGGTTCTGGTCGAAAGACCTAATCCGAACACCGTCAGGGCTTCCAAACAGAAAGCAGACCAGATCAGAGAAAAAAGGGCGATCGAGGAGAAATTCAAGAACAAAGAATCGGTCGTCACGAAGATTCTAAACAGAGTTAAGGGCGGTTTTAACTGCGATATAGGGCGGAATACTCCCTTCAAGGTATTTCTTCCCGGTTCCCAGGTCGGCCTGAGGCCGGTTGCGGATTTTGACGAGATGGTAGGCCAGACGATCGAAACCCGCATTATTCAGAACAACGATAACGGCATAGTAGTGTCGAGAAGGGTGATTCTCGAAGAGGAGAGGGAGGAGAAAAAAAAGGAGACCCTTGCTACCATCTCAGAAGGCCAGACTATTTCCGGAAACGTGGTGAAGATAATTGACGCCGGCGCTTTCGTGGACATAGGGGGCATAGAGGGTTTTGTCCCGATCGGGGAGCTTTCCTGGGGGAGGGTAAGGCATCCGGGAGATGTTCTTAAAGAAGGTGAGGACATCCGGGTCAAGATTCTTCGCCTTGAGATCGAAAACGGGAAGATAACCCTCGGAGTGAAACAGACCACCGAGGATCCGTGGGAGAGCATACAGGAAAGATACAGGATCGGCGACAGGGTCAGGGGCAAGGTGGTTTTCGCTGCGGAATTCGGCGTGTTCGTTGAGCTTGAACCCGGGATAGAGGGGCTTGTGCACGTAAGCGAACTTTCCTGGGTTAAGAATTTCCGTCATCCAAGTGAAGTAGTTTCAGTCGGGAGCGAAATAGAAATCGCGGTTCTCGGAGTAAAGCCGAAGGAAAGAAGAATTTCGCTGAGCCTAAAGCAGATACAGGAAAACCCATGGGATGAGTTCAAGCGGAACAATCCTCCTAACACCAGGGTTAGCGGAACCATAAGAAACGTCACGGAACTCGGGGTTTTCGTTGAAGTTGCCCCGGACATGGTCGGGCTCGTGCGCCCGGAAAACCTGGAGTGGAAGGGGGAAGTCAGCCCCCTTGGGATCTTCTCAAGTGAAGACGTGGGAAAGGAAATAGAGCTTATTGTGCTGAATGTCATCCCGAGGCAGAGAAAAATCGGACTTGGAATCAAGCAGCTCACCCCGGACCCGTGGAACAAGGTGCTTCGGGACTACAAGGTGAACGAGACCGTGGTTACTTCCCAGATAGAGGAAATTCTCGAAAGCGGTGTCACCGTGGCGCTTGCCGACAACGTAACGGGATTTTACGCCATCCGTGAATTTCAGGACGATGAGTTCAACAAGGAGTCAATTAAGGCCGGAGACGAGATAAGCGGTCTCGTCACGGGTTTTAACAAGCCTAAACATCAGGTGAATCTCAGCCGCAGAAGGCTTGAAAAGAAGCAGGAAAAAGACACGATGAAAGACTTTGTGTCTTCCCAGCAGGAAAGCTCCTCCAAGCTCGGGGACATCCTGAACGAAAAACTCAAGGCCCTTGACTGAGGGGTGGTGAAGTGAGAGTTCCCGACCTCAATTTTTTTCTTAAGACCTTTGTTTCGCTTCTGGTCATCTTCCTCGTCGGTTTCGCGGGAATCCTCATAGGAGTGCTGATCTCCGATCATGGCCAGAACCCCGGCGGGGACGGGGTGGCGGTGGTAAACATCGACGGCATAATAATCGACCCCGATCCCTATATTAAAAGCATAAGAAAAATACGCGAAACCGATTCCGTAAAGGCTGTTGTGGTAAGGGTAAATTCCCCGGGGGGATCAGTCGCGGCTTCCCAGGAAGTATATGAGGAACTCAGAAGTCTGGGCGAAGCAATGCCGGTTGTGGCCAGCATGGGAACGGTTGCCGCCTCTGGGGGTTACTATATCGCCTGCGCGGCGGGCACGATTTATGCCAATCCCGGCACCGTGACCGGCAGCATTGGCGTGATAGCGCAGTTTGCAAGCTACGAGCAGCTGCTTAAGTGGGCGAAGGTGGAGGTCGAGGTAATAAAGAGCGGAGAGTTTAAGGATCTCGGTTCGCCGCTTCGCAAAATGCCCGAGGCGCAGAAGGCTTACCTGCAGACGCTCATAGACGCCTCCCACTTTCAGTTCAAGGACATGATTTCCGAAAGGAGGAAGCTCCCCCCGGCGAAAGTCTCTTCGCTTTCTGACGGAAAGATATTCATCGGAAGCCAGGCTCGGGAGCTCGGCCTGATTGACCGCATCGGGACTCTTGAGGCCGCAATTGCCGAGGCGAGGAAGCTGGGGGACCTGGATGAGGATTCGTGGATCAGGGAGTATCCCATGAAGAGAAGAACGCTGCTTGATTTCGTTTTCCCCGAAACTCTGTCTGAGCGCGTGACTTTTGCCTCCACCGTGAGAACCGGGTTCGGTCTCTACTACATAGCCGACGTGGTTTACTAGCCGGGGTCTGCGTTATTCCATATCAATCTTCGTCTTACAATACGTGCGCAGTGCGCTGGTATTTTCCAGAAAAACCGATATTCTACAATACATTGCCGCTTGGCGGACCAAGCTGGTTTAGCGAAACCGTTTTTCAAACAACCGATGAAACACGTAAAAAGATTTCTTCTCCTGATCGTATGCTGTTTTGTGGCTGTTTTCTTCATTCAGAACCTCGAGGTAGCCACTCAGGTGTTCAGAATCGAGCTGGGTTTTTTCTCTTTTAAGAATACGTGGGCGGTTTACAATGCCGGGATAATAGGAGCTTCGTTTCTTCTGGGCGCGTTTGTTTTTTTTCTGCTGGCCTTTGCCCGGGGCCGCTCCACAAAGTCCGAATTGAAGAAGAGCAGGGAAAGCGTGAAGAATCTCGAGAAAAAAGTCGGGAAGCTTGAGGTGGAGCTTCTGCAGAACAAGCCCGCCGGCTATCAGCCCCAGACTTCTTCCCATGATGTGTTCAAGGCATCGAAATGAGATCTGCCGTAACTGAAACCCGGATGCCTGGCCGTAGCGGGGCTCGCAGAAAACCCGAATGGATAAAGGCAAAAATCCCAAGCGGCCCGAATTATACCAAGCTTAGAAGCCTGGTGCGCGAATTTGGCCTTCACACCGTGTGTGAGGAGGCGAAGTGCCCGAACATAGGGGAATGCTGGGGAGCCGGAACGCTTACTTTCATGATTCTGGGGGACGTCTGCACGAGAAGCTGCGGCTTCTGCCATGTGAAAACGGGAAAAGGCGGCGAACTCGACTGGGAAGAACCCGTGAGGGTGGCTGCGGCGGTCGCGGAGCTTCGGAAAAACAACGCGCGGGTTACGCATGTAGTTATAACTTCGGTAAACAGGGATGATAGAAACTACGAGAGCGCCTGCATTTTCGCGCAAACCGTAAATGAGGTAAAAAAGACATCCCCGGGGGTGAAGGTCGAAGTTCTGATCCCGGATTTCAAAGGGAGAACACGAGGCGATTCACCAAGTGATAGCCTCATCTCCAGACGTTTTGAATCATAATATTGAAACCGTCCCGAGACTCTACTCTCTTCCGCAGAAAACTCAGTCAGGAAGAACGAGGTCGGTGAGGCCGCAGGCGGTATACGGCAGGTCTCTTGAACTTCTTTCGCTGTCCGCCAAACTGGGAAGGCCTGGGATGCTTACCAAATCAGGCATCATGGTCGGTCTTGGGGAGAGTTTCGAGGAAATTGTCGAAACGCTTAAGGATCTCAAGCGTGCCGGTTGCGACATAGTTACCATAGGACAGTATCTCCAGCCCACTATTGACCATATACCGGTATCAAGGTTCTATCATCCCGTCGAGTTTGAATCTCTTAAAAACTACGGAGAGAAGATAATCGGCATCCCGCATGTGGAAGCGGGGCCGCTCGTCAGAAGCTCTTACCACGCGGAAAAACAGGTTCTTGAACTCTCAGACGTGATGACTGGCACATCGGAGCGGACATTTTCAAAAGACGAACCGGTCGCGGCTCGGAGTTACGTGTAAAACTGGATGGCGCGTTTTATCCCGGCGCACCCTTAGGGTCTGATCACCCGGCGGGACATGCGTGACCTGAGGGATGGGGGATCTGCTGCAAAGTGCCGAGTTAAGATCGGGGAGCTGTAAGGGGTTCTTAGCTCCGGTGGGGACTTTACTCTCAGTTAAAAAGTTTTTTAAGCTCTTCTGTTATTGCTTCCAGTTTCTCCTCGGGGATCTCGTACTCGTCTGAGATTCTTTTTATTTCCTGGGAAGATATCCTGAGTCCCGGGGTTTTTTCCGCCACGGGTTCCCGTTTCTCCCTGTCGATTAGAAGTTTGGCCACATCCCATCTTGAATAGTGGCCCAGAGAGTCGAACACGGCTTTTACGGCCTTTATCTGGTTTGCGTAGCAGTCGGCGTAGAGTATCGCGTCTTTTTCGAAGTGGGGAGGAAAAAGATATCTGCCGGCTGGGTTCACTATGGAGCTTCCTCCCCTGGCCCAGTCGTAATTCATGTGGTCACCGTCGCGCACATAGTGCCATCTTTCCGGGAAATCGTCGTCGTCAAGATAACCGCAGGCGCTTAGCACGAAAGCCCCCGATTCAAACGCGTGAACCCTTATGAGCGACTGCACCGTGCATCCCGCCCCGGGATCTTCCGTTTCAGCGGCAAGGAGCTTGTCGTCTCCTCTCCTCCAGTTCCCAGGCCACACCGCCACATGGAAGTCCTGTCCGCTGTGAACCATTGCTGCCCTCACGAGAACCATGTGGTTTTCCCAGCAAACAAGCCCCCCTATTCTTCCTATGTCGGTGTCGTAAGTGGCTATATCGCTTCCGTCTCCCTGGCCCCAGTATGTTCTCTCAGTGTAGGTGGGCATGAGCTTTCTGTGCCTGCCGAGCACTTTGCCTTCGCGTGATATGAAAAGAAGGGAGTTGTAAACGGTGCGGCTTCCCTTGCGGTCGTCAAGCTCGTTGCAGCCTATTACCACGTGAGCGTCGGCTGCCTGGGCTGCCTCCGCGAGCATCTCGGTGTCGTCTCCGGGAATCACTATGGAGTTATCCTGAAGCGCAATCATGAAATCTGTCCAGTCGTGCGGCGGGGTTTCGTAGCCGACTGTGTAGTAGGCCGGGTAGCCTGGTATGAATGCCTCGGGGAATGCGATAAGTTCCGCCCCGTTATCTCCAGCTTCCCTTATCATGCGACAGGCCTTCTCGAGGGTCTGTTCCTTGTCCATGAATACGGGAGCCGTCTGGGCAACCGCAACTTTTACTTTTTCCCTGCCGCCTAGAACTTTTCTCATGAGCCTCGGGCCGCAGGCGCACTCAGGTTATTATCCTGCTTCCGCCCTGGGGTTCCCCTCCGCTTTGTCTTTCCTGGTTCTGCCTGGCTCTTGCGTAGACGAGATCGAAAAACTTCTGCTTGAAGTCATTGTCGAAAGCGCACACCCCGGGGACTATGTATCCCATAAGCGCTATCTGGAGAAAGTATTCGGTGTTTGCCTTGAGAAAGGACTCGTTTACCTCGCCGCCGTATGCCTGCGCGAAATTCTGGTATATCTGGTTTCCGAGATCTGTCGCTATCTCTACGACGCTTTTTGACTGGCCGGACTCCTGATGGGCCGCTACTCCGAGGTTAAAGGCCATGTTTATGGAGTTCATGAAATTGTCCGCTACTGTCTCTTCGGACTCTGTTCCCTCTTGCGGTTTTGTGTCTTCTTCTGACATTTTAATATCCCCCGTTTTTGTATGGTGAAATCATCCTGACGTATTATATTATATTGCTGCTTTGATTTTAACAATTTTGCTGGAGGAAAATCCATGAAAGCCGATCACCTTATACAGAGACTCGGTCTGAAAAAGCTTCCCGGCGAGGGGGGATACTACAAGGAGACTTACAGAAGCGAGGAAATGGCCGGAGAAGGCCGCAATCTTTCAACTGCTATTTACTATCTTATAACCTCGGAGGCGAATTCCAAGATGCACAGGGTGAACTCGGACGAGATTTTCCATTTCTACTTCGGCGATCCCGTCCAGATGCTGCTTCTCTATCCTACGGGAGAATCGAGGATAGTGTTCATGGGCGATAACCTTCCCTCCGGCCAGAGAACCCAGCTTGTGGTTCCCAAGGGAACCTGGCAGGGCGCGATGGTGGTGGAGGGAGAGTACGGATACGCTTTTATGGGAACTACGATGGCTCCCGGGTTTGAGTTTGAGGATTTCGAGCTTGGCGTGGAGGAGAGTCTTCTGCTCAGGTTTCCTCAGCACGAAACCCTGATACGGGAGCTTACGTAACCGGGAGAGAGAGATTACAGAACCAGAAAAACCTGTGATTTTTTTTGACGGCGTTTGCGGGGGCTGTAACAGGTTCGTCGATTTCGTCATCCGTACAGACAGCCGGCAGGAAATACTCTTTTCCCCGGTTCAGGGAGAGACGGCCGCTGAGTTTTCCCTTTACCGGAACGAACCCCCGCGCGAGTGGAAAATCGCCTATCTTGACGAAAACGGGATTCACGAGGGGGCCGACGCCGTTTTGCTGGTTCTTAAGAGGCTCGGAGGGCTGTGGAAGCTTCCCGCATTCTTAATACACGTCCCCCGTCCGGTGAAGGATTATTTTTACGGCATCGTATCGAGGAACCGCTACCGTATTTTCGGAAAACGGGACACATGTCGCGTGCCGTCTCCTGAGGAAAGGGAAAGGTTCTTGCCCTGAGAGTTTCTTTGATAAATTCCACCTTATATGTATTATTGGAGCGGAGGAGGATTTTCGTTTCAAATGGCTTCACTTGAAGAACTTGTTTTGGCCGACCGCACAGCCAGCGAAATAGCGCGTGCGAGCGAAATCGCCAGAGAAGAATGGGAAAAGATAAGGGTTTCCCTGGGTCTTTGCGGAGATACGGGGGATTTCTGCGGTGATGATTTCATGCTCGGAACAATTTCCGGGGAAACGATAGCGCGCGAGCCGCTCGGGAGTCCGACGAAATCCGTTTCGGTTTACTCTCCAACCTATTATCCGATGTATCTCGTGAAGAATCTGCGCGAGTTCCGGGAGAAGTTCCCGGAGAAAAACTACCGCACGACGGAAGCCCTCTACGTCTATGTTGAGCTTGTGAACGCGGCAGCGCTTAGGCTCGGCCTTGAGGGAACACTGGCTATGGGGTTTGCCAGCGGCTACGCTAACGTGAGAACGGGCTGGATAGCGGAGAAGGGACTTGCAGAGGAAAGTGCCGTATTCTCCGAAATGTTTTTTTCAGACAGGCCGAAGAACTACGACTGGGATTTTCACTGGACCTCGATCAGGCAAAAATTCGGGGAAATCCACGAAAAATTCGTTGCTTGGCAGCGTTCCCCCGCCCTTTATCTGAAGGAGTCAAAATCCAAGGCGGTCGTAAAGCCTTTCATAGTCTAGACAAACCCCTCTTCGAATTCGTCCGAAGGATTCTCAAAGCTAGGAACCCCGTTTTGCTCAAGGAACACCAGCTTAACGGTGCCCGTGGGTCCGTTTCTCTGTTTTCCGATTATGAGTTCCGCCATGCCGTCTTTTTCCTCGGGGTTCTTTCTGTATATGTCCTGGCGGTGAATGAAAAGCACTACGTCTGCGTCCTGTTCTATGGCGCCGCTCTCCCTGAGGTCTGAGAGCTGGGGACGGCGGTCGGTTCTGGTTTCAGTCTGACGGCTTAGCTGGGAGATCCCTATTACCGGAACGTCAAGCTCCTTGGCGAGCGCCTTGAGAGCGCCCGAGATCTCCGCTATCTCCCTCTCCCGGCTTTCGCTTCTCGAACTGCCTCTCATGAGCTGCAGATAGTCGACCACGATCAGGTCCAGGCGGTTGTCCTTTTTCAGCCGTCTCGCCTTCGCCCTTATCTCAAGCACAGTAAGTGCCGGGGTGTCGTCTATGAAGATGCTCGCGCTTGCGTATCTTTCGGCTGAATCAAACAGCCTCTCCAGGTCGTTATCCCTTATGTACCCGCTTCGCATTGCCGAAAAACTGACTTTCGAGTTTATGGAAAGAAGCCTCAGCATGAGCTGCTCCTTCGTCATCTCAAGCGAGAACATAGCGACTGAGAGGTCTTCGATCAGTGAGGCGTTGCTTATTATGTTAAGGCAGAGCGACGTTTTTCCCGCCCCGGGACGCGCGGCGATTATCACGAGATCCGATTTCTGAAGACCCGAGGTCAGGTGGTCGAGTCTCTCAAAGCCGGTTCTTATGCCGGTTATGAGCTCCTTTTTCTTGTAGAGCCGCTCGATATTGTCTATCGCCACGGGCGCAAGATCCCTGGAGTGCCAGAAGCTTGGCTTGATCTTGTTCTGGGCAATGTCGAGGATTGACTGCTCCGCCCTGTCCAGGAACTCGTCAATTTTGATATCGGTCCCGTACCCGCGGTGCGCTATGTCGGTTGCGGTGAGTACAAGTTTTCTCAGAACGGACTTGTCTTTTACTATCCTCGCGTAATGAGCGACGTTTTCCGCCGTGGGAACGGTCGAGACCAGATAGGTGAGGTAGGCGGCTCCCCCGACTTCTTCTATGGTCCCCTTGGAGTTCATCACTTCATACAGGGTGAGAACGTCAATGGCGGTCCCCTCCCTGTCAAGATCTATCATGCAGTTCATTATCTTGGAGTGGCTTTCGTTATAGAAATCCTCGGCTATGAGAATTTCGAGAACCTGGTTTATCGAGCTGCTTTCAATGAGTACAGAACCCAGTACCGCGCGTTCTGCCTCCTCGTTGCTCGGAAGAGGCGCTTTTGTCAGATTGTCCATCGTTCGAGGTTTTCTCCTGTTCCACCCGTCCGATGTTTTTTCATTCTCCTATCAGAACCACTCCCACGTCCATGACGTTCGTTCCCGTGTTTCCGGTTTTTATAAGATCGCCCACGGTTTCGAAGAAGGAGTACGAGTCGTTGTCGGCAAGATGGTCTCTCGCGCTTATGCCCATCGATCTTGCTATCAGGCGCGACTGTCCGTCGCATATCGCTCCGGCGGCGTCTGTGGGACCGTCTATTCCGTCGGTTCCGGCGAAAAGCCCCACGATTCCACTGCTCCCTATTATCTCAAAGCAGAAGGAAAGGGCAGTCTCGGTGTTGCGCCCGCCGCGTCCCCGCCCCGTTACGTTCACGGTTGTCTCTCCCCCGAAAAGTATGCATGCGGGTTTCTTAACAGGTCTCCCGAACCTTTTTATGTCAAAGGAAATTCCCGCAAGCACCTTGGCCACTTCCCTTGCCTCTCCAGATATCTGGGAGGAGAGAAAAAGCGTATTGTACCCCATTTCCTTTGCTCTTTTCTCCATCGAGATTATCGCCTTGTGATTGTTTCCGACAACAACCGTAGTGGCTCCGCTGCGTTCGTACTGCTCGCGGTCCATCGTGGGAGAAGTGTTGTTTTCCCTTCCTCTCTCAAGATGCACCACCACCCTCGGGGGGATTTTATGCTCGAGCTCAAGCGCCTCTATGACCCGCCACGCGTCCTCGTAGGTCGTAGTGTCGGGGACCGTGGGTCCCGAAGCTATGAATTCGAGCCGGTCGCCCACGACGTCCGAGAGAATCAGCGTGATGACCCGCGAGGGAAGAGCCTTCTTAAGAAGTCCTCCTCCTTTTGTCTGCGACATTTTCTTCCTTACGGTGTTGAGGCCGTAGGTATCGACTCCGCTCAGCATCAGTCTTTGGGTCACCGCTCTTTTATCCTTTATGGTGAGCCCCTCGCTCGGCATCGCGAGTATCGAGCTTCCGCCACCCGATATAAGGAAGATCACGAGATCCTTCTCTCCTGATCTTTCGAGAAGCGAGACTGCTTTTTTCGCTGCCCTAACGCTTTTTTCATCCGGCACCGGGTGAGAGGAGAGATGAAAATCCATTTTCTGAAAGACCTGCTCGGAACGGACGTTCGATACCACGATTCCCCCGGTTATCCGCTCGCCTAGAAGCTCCTCAATCGCCGCGGCCATGGAGGATGCGGCCTTTCCGAAGGCCACGACGTACACCGACTCGAAATCGGAGAGATTGAAGCTTTCCCCTCCGACCCTGAGCTGCTTGCCCTTGAGCTTGATATGCTCAAGGACGCATTTGCCCGGGTCGGCTTCTTTCAGCGCCTGGTCAAAAAGCTCCTCGCGTCTTTTCTTAGTTTCTCGCTCATCCCCTTTTCCTGATTTCATCGACTATTCTGTCAACTTCCGATTCGGTAAGGTTCTCGTAAAGAGCATCGTCCACTAGCATGGCGGGGGCGGTGCCGCAGGAAGCAAGGCATTCAGCTTCGAGAAAGGTTATTTTTCCGTCGGCCGTCGTTTCTCCGGTTTTTACCCCTAGGCGCTTGCAGAGGTGATGCTCGAGGCCCTCCGCTCCGCGAAGCGCGCAGGAAAGGGTTCTGCAGAGCCACATGACGTGAGTTCCCACGGGTTCTGTGAAAAACATGGTGTAAAATGACGCGACATTCTGAACCGAAGAGGCGGGGATATCGAGTGTCTCGGCGACTTCTTCCATGGATTTGGTGGAAAGCCAGCCGAATTCGTTCTGCACTTCCCGCAGGACGGGAATAAGCGCCGAAAGCCTGGTTTCGTGGTCATCCGTTATTTCTTGTATCTTATCTCTGAGTCTGGGGGGGAAAGGCACTCCGAACCTCCTCACTACTTAAAGCCGGGAACTAAAAAGTAACATGATTTGCAGCGGCGGGCAAGGCGCCTGGGATGCGCGGCAGGGGGGCGGGGATTTAAAACGCAATTGAAGCTCGCAGGATGGCGGTTAAAATTTTTTCGAATGCCTAAGAAAAGAATAACTACTGTTTACACCGGCCTTGGAGATGACGGGAAAACCTCGCTTCTGGGCGGAAAAAGGGTGAGAAAATCATCACCGAGAGTAAGTGCGTACGGCGAGGTGGACGAGCTTAACTCGGTTCTGGGAGTTGCCTGCGCAAAAGCGAGCGACCCCAGGGTTAAGGAGCTTCTTCGGGAAATACAGAATGCGCTTTTCACCGTGGGAAGCGACCTGGCGACCCCGCGGGACTCGACTTTTTCCCCGCCGAGAGTGACCGCGGGGATGGCGAAGCGGCTCGAGGAACGGATAGATGAGTTTTTGCCCGAGGTCGGGGAGCTGAGGGAGTTTATCTTGCCGGGAGGGGCGGAGGGCGCCGCCTGGCTTCATCTTGCCCGCACGGTGTGCAGGAGGGCCGAGAGGGGCGTTGAGGCATTCTTCGGGGACTCGGAGGAGGGAAGCGGGATTCTGGTTTATCTTAACCGCCTCTCGGATCTTCTTTTCGTTCTTGCGAGAGTGGAGAACAAGGCCGCGGGGACGGGGGAGACCTTCGTTGATTTCGGACGGAGCGAGGACGGGTAATGGACGAAGGCGCAAGCATAACGAACCCTGAGATCGAAGATTACATTCTTTCTCTTTACCCCAGCGTCCACGAGGTTTTTTGCGAAATGGAAAAGCGGGCGGAGGGAAGCGACGTGAAGATAGTAGGGCCTCTTGTGGGGAGGTTTCTTTCGCAGATATGTCTCCTGCGCAGGCCGCAGAGCATTTTCGAGATGGGTTCCGGGTTCGGGTACTCGGCCCTTTGGTTCTCTCTTTTTCTGGGTGACGGAGGCGTGGTAACCTGCACGGACTGGATTGAGGAAAACGCGGAGGCGGCGCGCGGATACTTCACGCGGGCCGGGCAGATTCGCAAGCTCCGCTTTGTCTGCGGAGACGCGCTTGATGTGCTGGCGAATTCGGACCGTAAATTTGATATTATATTCAATGACATAGATAAGGAGGACTACCCGCGCGTTATCGAGCTTGCGCGGGAGAAGCTTAACCCCGGGGGGATGCTCATTACCGATAACGTGCTTTGGGGAGGGAGGGTTCTCCGCGGCGGAGGTTCTGAGAGCACCGAAGGAGTGCTTGAGTTTAACCGGCTTTTGTTCTCGGACCCGGAGTTTTTCTCCACGGTGATTCCCCTTCGCGACGGGGTGGCTCTGAGTGTCAGGATTTAACGGATATTTGTTTCTTGGGATCCCAAAATGAAAAAACTTGAGACCACTGAGGACGAACTTCTGGCTTTCTTTGCGGACTCCTACGAGCATATACGCAGGCGCCATTACGCGAGGAGCAGGAAAAACAAGGCGCTCATAGGCTACGAGCTTGCCCGAGAGAGGACCGCGGTCGTGGACGACTTCATCAGGCAGGCTCTTTCGCGGTACGGTTACCCGGAACTAAAAGGCGTCTCCATAGTGGCTCTCGGGGGCTACGGCAGGGAAGAGCTTTCCCCGTACTCCGACATAGACCTTCTTTTTCTTCACAAAAAAGGCTCGAAGGACTTAGCCGAAGAGGTGGTGGAGCGGCTGCTTTACCTTCTTTGGGATACGAAGATGGATGTGGGGAACTGCACGAGAAGCCTTGAGGAGTGCAGGGAACTCTCTATGGACAGAAACGACGTTACCATCCTGAGTTCTCTTCTTGACTCGAGGTTCATATGCGGGGACAGGGCTCTTTACGACGAACTTGAGAACGAAATTTACGGCGAGGTGCTCCCCAAAATTTCACACGATTTCATAAGGAGAAAAATAGAGGAAAGGGACACAAGGGGAGAGAGATACGGAAAAACCCTTTACATCCTCGAGCCTAACGTCAAGGAGGGAAGAGGAGGACTCAGGGAGTTCCAGACGGCGATGTGGATAGCGCAGGCAAACTACAAGGCCAAAAGCTTCGAGGAAGTACTCCAGAGGGGATTCGTCTCAGAGAAGGAATACAGAGTGATGCGCAAATGCCTTAATTTCCTTCTGCTCGTGCGTGCGCAGCTTCATTATCAGACAAAAAAAAGGGAGGACAACCTCAGTTTCGAACTTCAGACCCAGGCAGCGAAATCCTTCGGTTACAGAGACGGAAAACTCCGCGCGGTGGAGAAATTCATGAGGATCTATTACCTCCGCGCCGCGGTGGTGGTACAGCAGTCCAGAAGGCTGACGGAAAAATGCACGAGAGTCTACGCACGCAGAAGGCTTACCAAGAAGGCCGTTCATCTTGACCACGGGTTTACGATACAGGGCAACTATCTCTCCGTTACGAGCAGAAACGTTTTCAGCGAGGACTTCTGCAATTTCCTGCGCGCGTTTGAATATGCTGACCGCCACTCGGTCGAATTCACCGAATACCTTGAAATTCTCATGGGTGAACATGCAGGCCGCATAGACGAAAAAGTCCGAAACGATCCGGAGTTCAACAGGTTATTTCTCCGGCTGCTGCGTTTCGGAAAGGATGTCTCGAAAATGCTGCTCAAGATGAACGAGTTACGCCTTCTGGGTCGCTTCATTCCGGAATTCGGGAAGATAGTATGCATGGTGCAGTTTGATTCCTACCATGTCTATACAGTCGACATACACTCCATATTCATGGTCAGGGAAATCGAAAGGCTTATAAATTACGAATACGAGAAGAAATTTCCCTTTCTCACCAAAGTCGCCGAAACCCTGGTGAAAAGACATGTTCTTTTTCTCGCCTGCCTTTTCCACGATATGGGGAAGGGCCAGGGAGGAAGCCACGCGCAGAAAGGGGCTGCCATGATCCCGAAGATAGCCGAGAGGATGGGTCTTGGGGCCTCCGACGCGGAGCAGCTTGAATTCCTGGTGAGACATCACCTGGCCATGGTTCATTTTTCCCAGAGAAGGGACCTTGACGACCCGGTCGTTCTGAATCGGCTGGCCAAGTCCATTCCAAATGAAGAAACGCTGTCTCTTCTCTACCTGCTGACTTTCTCGGACATAAGATCGGTCGGTCCCGACGTGTGGAAAGACTGGACGGGAATGCTGCTCCAGGAACTCTACGTGAAGACCCTTCGACAGATGTCGGCGGGCACGTACCGACGCAAGACCGACGAGGAATGGATGCGGAAGATGACCTCGGACATAGTGGCCGACGCCGACGGAGAGATTCCCGAGCGGAAGGTGACAAAAATACTGAAGAAGATGCCGGTTTCCTACTTCAGCCAGTTCTCAAGACAGAATATTTTACGCCACGTGAAGCTCCTGAATTCCGTTGAGGGGAAGTTCGCGACGGAGGTAATCCCCTACGAGGAATACGACGAGTTTACAGTCTGCGCTCCCGACAAGAAAGGAATATTCTCGGTGTTCTGCGGGGTTCTGAGCGCGAACGGACTCAATATTCTGGGGGCAAGAATCGTAACCACGCTCGACAAGAAAGCGTTTGACGTTTTCTATGTGGACAGGACCGATTATCTGACCGAAGAGGAGTATGGCGAGGTGTGGAAAAAAGTCGACCAAAACATCAGGAAGGTAATTGACGGAGATATTGAGGTTGACGAGCTGGTTGAGAGGAGGAAGAGAAACTATTCCTCCTACGGAAGAAAGATTCCCGAGTATCCTCCGGAAATCGTGTTTGACAACGAATCTTCAGATAAGGCGACCGTGATAGAGGTTTATGCCCACGACCGGGAGGGACTTCTCTACAGCATCACGAAAACAATTGCCGAGATGGATCTTTCGATTGACTACGCCAAAATTTCGACCAGGGCGGATCAGGTCGCCGATACGTTTTACGTGCGTGACTCGAGAGGGCGCAAGATAAGCGGTGCCAAGAAAGTCAAAAAGATAGAGGATTCTCTTATATCAGCGGTGAGCTAGGGGAAAAGACGGACGGTTTTTATGAGCGCGGAAATTATTGATGTCGAGTGCGATTTTCTTGTTGTGGGCGGGGGGCTTGCGGGTCTTTACGCCGCGGTGTGCGCGTCTTCTCTTGGCCGGTGCGTGGTGGTGACCAAACAGACCCTCGTGCAAAGCAATTCATACTGGGCGCAGGGAGGAATTGCGGCTGCGGTCGACCCCGACGACTCGCCCGTCTTTCACAAGGAGGACACGATCGCCGCGGGAAGAGGGCTTTGCGATAGCCGCGCCGTGCAGATCCTGGTCGAAGAGGGAAGGGAGAGGGTCGTGGACCTCATAGATCTCGGCATGAAGTTCGATTCCGACGACAGCGGTCTTCTGCTCGGCCTCGAGGGCGGTCACTCAAGAAGGAGAGTTCTTCACGCGGGAGGCGACTCAACGGGAAAGGAGATGATCGAGTTTCTCATCTCTTTTGTAAGTTCAAGCGAATCGGTAACCATTCTTGAGCTTGTTACCGTTACCGACATAGTCTCAGACGGGGAAAGATGCTACGGGGTCTGGGGTTACGATCAAGGGAAGGAAAGCTACGTGAGAATTTCTTCCCCCTGCACCATAGTGGCCACCGGAGGCGCGAGCGCCCTTTACAGGAGGACAACCAATCCGGAAGGGGCCTCGGGGGAAGGCATATCGCTTGCCTGGAGAGCGGGGGCCGAGATCTCAGACATGGAGTTCGTGCAGTTCCACCCGACTGTTTTCAGCGGCGAAAAAGGCGATGCTTTTCTTCTCACCGAGGCGATAAGGGGAGAGGGAGCCTATCTTCTTAACGCCCTGGGGGCAAGGTTCATGGAACGCTACAGCTCGCTTCTTGAGCTCGCGCCGAGAGACGTGGTCTCAAAGGCGATTCACAGTGAGATGAGGTCTTGCGGAGAAGACTATGTGTATCTCGATCTCTCCAGCATGGACCCCGGATTCGTAAGGGAAAGGTTCTCTAACATAGACAGGCTCTGCAGGGATTCGGGTTTTGATCTTGCCAAAGACCGCATCCCAGTTGCTCCCGCCGCCCATTACACCATAGGCGGAATAAGGACCAGTCTCATGGGAGAGACAAACATAGAGGGTCTTTACGCCTGCGGAGAGGTTTCAAACACTGGCGTCCACGGCGCCAACCGTCTTGCGAGCAATTCTCTTCTCGAGTGCATGGTGTTTGCCAAAAGGTGTGTTGACAGTGCGTCCGGCAGGCGACATGCGGGGGGCTTGAGCGGGGATTTCGAAGGTTTTATGCTTGCCGACACCAGAGAAGCCGATGCCGGGTTTTTCAACGAGGCGAGGGATGCGATAATCGAGGGGATGAGCACACACCTCGGGATAGTGAGAGAACGGGAGGGCATGGAGAAATTCGCCGCGCAGCTCGAGGAGATTTCCTCGGCGACCGAGGGCGTTCCCGGATGGTTTGGCTTTAAGCTCGGGACGATGCTCGATGTGTGTCTGCTTGTTGTGCGCGCAGCTCTTCTGAGGAAAGAGTCGCGGGGGGCCCACATGAGGTCTGATTATCCGGAAGAGAACTCGGATTATGAAAAACATCTGGTTTTCAGGAAAGGTCTTGAGGTTTACGGAGCCGACTGATGAATACGCGCGAAAATTACCCGCAGGAAGTTGACGCCGTTTTGGATCTTGCTCTTCGTGAGGACATAGGAAGCGGAGACATCACGACCGGGAGCACAGTTCCCGAAGGTGCCGTTTTAACCGGAGAAATACGTGCGAAGGGAACCGGCGTGGTCTCGGGAATAGGGCTTTCTGGAGTAGTTTTCCGGAAACTTGATCCGGACTGCATGTGGGAAGAGATTGTCCATGACGGGGACAGGGTTTCGCCGGGAGACACTCTCGCCCGCGTTACAGGCAGTGCAAGGGCGATTCTCTCAGCCGAGCGGACTGCTCTTAACATAGTTCAGCAAATGAGCGGCATCTCGACCCTTACTTCTTTTTTCGTCGAAGCCGTATCTGGTTCCGGAGTGAAGATAAAGGACACAAGAAAGACCCTTCCGGGACTCAGGTGGATCAGCAAATACGCCGTGGCGGTCGGCGGAGGACATAATCACCGCGCCGGGCTTTACGACGGAGTGCTCATAAAAGACAACCATATAAAGGCTGCCGGGAGCATAGCGGCGGCAGTCGAGAAAGCGAGGCAGAGCACAGGAGAGGACTTCGCCATAGAGGTCGAGACCAAAACCATGGAGCAGGTAAAGGAAGCGGTTTCCTGCGGCGTTGACGTCATAATGCTTGACAACATGGACATCCGGGAAATCGGGGAGGCCGTGCGCCTGATAGACCGCCGCGCGCTTGTCGAGGTCTCCGGCGGAGTTACCCTTGAGAACGTTAAAGAGATGGCGCAAAGCGGTGTGGATTTCATTTCTGTCGGAGCTCTTACACACTCGGCTCCGTGTTTAGATATTTCTTTTGATGTGTTAGACTCATGAGTGCGGGCAGCATAGTGGATGCCCGGCTGTTGAGATGGACGGTTTACATGATATTTCAGAAGAAATAGACAGGCTTAGAAAGGAAAAAAACGCGGTAATTCTGGCCCATAACTACCAGATACCCGAAATCCAGGACCTTGCCGACTACACGGGAGATTCCTTGGGCCTCTCGCAGAAGGCTTCTGAAACCGAGGCGGAAATCATCATCTTCTGCGGGGTTCACTTCATGGCCGAAACCGCTTCCATAATCTCTCCCGACAAGAAAGTGCTTATCCCCGATCCCGAGGCGGGCTGCTCCCTTGCCGAGACCATAAACCTGGAACAGCTCAAAAAGTGGAAATCCGAACACCCGGACGCACTCGTGGTTTCCTACGTGAACACCTCTGCCGCCGTCAAATCAGAGACCGACTACTGCGTTACTTCCTCAAACGCCGTCAAGATAGTGGAATCCATTCCCAGGGACAGGGAGATACTTTTTCTGCCTGACATGTTCCTGGGAGCATTTGTCTCCAAGGCTACGGGAAGAAAAATTCACATCTGGCCAGGGGAATGCCACGTGCACGCGGGAATACGGCCGAAGGACATAAAGAAGATAAAGGAGTCCTATCCCAACGCGGAGATGATAGTTCACCCCGAGTGCGGCTGCACTACGTCTTTTCTTCATTCAGCCGCCGGGGACGACGAGCTCGCAAAGGAGATAAAGTTTTTCTCTACGGGAAAAATGATTGACTACACGCGGAATTCCGATACCCCCGAGTTCGTGGTCGCCACTGAGACCGGCATCCTTCACACGCTCAGGAAACAGAGCCCCGAAAAGAAGTTCTACCCAGCCAAAGCCGAGGCGGTCTGCGAGTACATGAAGATGATAACGGTTGATAAGGTGCTGAATTCGCTGAGGGAAGAGGTGTATGAGGTCAGGGTTCCGGAGGATATCGCCCGCAAGGCTAAAAAATCGATAGACAGGATGCTTTACATCTCGGCTCAATAACCGTCTGCGGCCTGCTTGCCCACTGAGTCCCCTTCTTTCTAGAATGTAATGCCCGCTCCGAAACTGAACTCGTGGTTGAGGTTGGAGCTATTGCCGAAGCGCCCCGAGTAGCCGCCGAAAGCTTTTATCCGGCTCCCGATGTCGGCGATAAGGCCGCCGCCAGCGTTTACCCATTCGGTCGGCGGCTCGAAGCCAGAGAGAGTAAATCGGCCGGACATGGTGTTTGATCCCGCGGTGACCGAAACGGCACCGTCATCAAGTTCTCTCTCGTAGGAGACGCGAAGGTATAGGGACAGCCTTTCGCTTAGACCCAGATTTCCTTTGAGTTGATAACCCGCTCTTGCAACCAGGGAATCGCGTTCAAAGTCCGAGAAGTTCATCGAGGTGGACATGCTGCCGTTTTCACTGTAGCCGTCGATTTCCTGATTGAGCCACCCAAGTCCCACAAACAGATTGTGTTTGTAATTCTCGGATATGCTCGAAACCCAGCCCACTTCAACATCGGTTCCAAACTGATAAGAGCTTGTGGAACCGCGCTCCGTGCGCAGCGCCGACCCGAGTTTGATCGAACGGTCGATGTCAACAGATGTCCCGCCCCCGTTCAAGGCGCCGCTCAGGTAAAAGGCGTCGTAAATAAAGGTGCCGTGCAGCGAGCCTGTCAAGACGAAGCTGTCGATGCTTGCGCCCGAGACATCGTTGTCGTGGTTTCCAAGGCTCAATGCCGCGCCCAGGTAAAGTGCATCCCCGATGCGGTAGTCGGTACCCAGGGTGACCACACGCGTTTCGGCCTGCGTTTCACCCAGATGGGGTAGGGATTCGAGGTTGTATTTGCCGATCTGGCCCCTCACGTAGCTGTGCCATTTCCCGACCGGGCGGTTAGACCCGAGATCAAGCGTCCGCTCCGTGAATATGGCGTTGCGGTGCGCCCTGGCAACTTCTACTCCTGCCTCCCCTCCAAGCGATACCTGAACCGGGGCAGCGAGCGTGGAGATCACCATATTTGCAACCGCCGCTTGAGCCGCACCGCTAGGATGGGAACCATCCGCGAAAAGATAAGTCTCATCAGTTTTGGGAGGTGAGTGATAGCCTGAGTCGGTCGGGCCGCATACTAGTGACTCAAGCCCTCCGTTGGGGAACAGGGGATTGGAACCGGGAGTACAGGCTATATCATCGATGTTGGTGAATCCGTAGTTTCCGGGATTTTCAATTACCTCGTTCATCAGGGCGAAGACATTCACAGGAATAATTCCGTGTTCCATAGAGCCGAGACCCGCATCCAGAGCTTGATTATAGGCTTGGGCCAGAGCGGAGAGTCCAGCTGCCACCGCAGGTCCGGCGCTCCGGGCGTTTATGGTTTTGCCGGTGTCGGGCAAGTTGAGTACAACGACGTAACGCGCGCCGGCGTCCTGAAGACCTCGGATCTGGCCTAAGTACGCCCCTGCCGCTTGCAAGGTGCCGTTGAGGGCGCCTTGGGGATCAGACAGATTTTCTCTGGCGATGGCGCTTATATCGTTTGAGCCACCCCAGATCATGTAAAGCGTATCCGGGTCGGCGCCTGCGCCTGAGAAATGCTGGTTAATCTGCTGCTGCGTTGTAGGCACTGAGCTCCCACAAGTGACGTCCGGGTCTACACACGCACCTCCCCAGGAATAGTTGGTTCCACCGGCAAGGGAATTGGTTGCCGAAGCTCCGAAGGTTTCGGCTACGATTTCGGCCCAGACAGGATCGGGATTCGTAGTGAAACTTGTGCCGACAGGAAATCCGTTAAGCTGGGCGATATTTCCAGAGTCGCTTAAGCTGTCGCCGAATGTGACGACGGAATTAAAAGTCTGGGCTCGGGTGCCGGCGGCAAACCCCAGCAGGATTATGGCAGCGAAAACAAATCGCAGATATCGGAACATTGAAGGCCCTCGGGATTCCGTTTTCATAAGTTAATTCTATCATATGTAGCGCTGCTATATGAAACCGGTTTTAGCCCATGGCGATTTGCTTCCCCGGCAGCAGCGTGTGGATCAGTGTCCTTCCGCCAGCCCTCCCGGGCGCCTGGGATCGGCTGCTCCGTGAAAAAGCCCGTTGATCCTCGCCACGCTCTGCGTGCTCCCCATCGGGCCGGTTCTTTTCACTTCGTATCCTTTTTTTAGCAATCCGGTCTCCAGGTCTTTCCCCATTTCTCTTTCCATGTACAGGGTGTCGGGGAGCCACTGGTGGTGTATCCTCGGGGCGGATGTGGCATCCTGTATGCTCATTTTATGGTCAATCACGTTCAGGATTACCTGAAGCACGGAGGTTATTATCCTGCTTCCCCCCTGGCTTCCCGTCGCGAGAAAAAGCTTTTCGTCGTTAAACACTATTGTAGGGGTCATGGAGCTCAGCATTCTTTTGCCGGGAGCGATTGAATTTCTCTCGCCGCCGATCAGGCCGTATGCGTTCGGCGCCCCGGGCTTTGCCGAGAAATCATCCATTTCGTTGTTTAGCAGGATTCCTGTTCCCGGCACGGCGAGCCCCGAGCCGTAGGCGAAATTAAGCGTGTATGTGTTTGAAACCACATTTCCGAACCTGTCGGCTACGGTGAAGTGAGTGGTGTCAGTGCCCCCGGCGGGTACTGGTGAGCCGGGCTTTACATATCTGCTCGGAGTCGCTTTTCGGGGATTGATGCGGTTTGCCAGACGTTTTGCGTACTGTTTTGAGATGAGATGTTCTGTGGGAACAGGGGAGAAATCCGGATCGCCCAGGTGTTTTGATCTGTCCGCATAGGCAAGCTTCATGGTTTCCGAGAGAATGTGAACGTATCGGGCGGAATTATGACCGTATTGCGACAGGGGATAGCGCTCGAGAATATTAAGCATCTGGATAAGATGGACCCCGCCCGAGCTTGGAGGCGGCATCGAGTGGATTGTGTAGCCCCTGTAGCTCCCGGTCACAGGTTCCCTTATAAGAGCCTCGTAAGATGCAAGATCCCGTTCGGTTATGAGGCCCTTTTCTTTTTTCATATAGGTCGCGATTTTTTTCGCTATCGCCCCCCTGTAAAATGCCCCCGGACCGTTTTTGCTTATTTCCTTAAGGCTCCACGCAAGGTTCTTCTGCCTGAGGATTTCTCCCTCCCGGGGCGGTTCTCCGTTGTTTTTGAAAAAGATTTCCATGCTCTCGCTTGATTTCTTCATGCGCTCCTTTGCTTTCAGAAGCGATTTTCTGAACTCCGGCGTAACCGCAAATCCCTCCTCCGCGAGTTTTATTGCCGGCGCAAGAACCTTTTCAAGCGGCATGGTTCCGTATTTTTTAAGGGCCAGCGAAAGCCCCGCGGTCGTTCCCGGAACTCCGCAGGAATAGACACTGTATCTTGCCCGCTCCATGTCGACCCCTCCGGTTTCGTCGAGAAACATGTCGCGCGTGGCTTTAAGCGGGGCTTTTTCCCTGTAATCTATGGCGACCGTCCGTCCCGTTTTGCCCAGATGCACCAGCATGAATCCGCCGCCCCCGAGGTTTCCGGCTCTCGGGTGAGTAACTGCAAGCGCGAATCCGACGGCGACCGCTGCATCAACCGCGTTTCCTCCCTCTTTGAGTACTGAAAGGCCGACCAGGGTTGCGATCCGTTCCTCGGATACAACCATGCCGTTTCTAAAAGACGCGGATTCCGCCGTACTTGAATAAACGGGCTCGGCGCGGGCGGAGGTGACCGCGACGGATAAAACGAGGCAGAACGCAACTGCGTATTTAAGGATTGAGTCCGCGGGCATCTTGGGCGGCCGGGGAGTGCTCAGAAGGAAACTCCGTACCTGTAGCGCTTCGACATGTTTATTCTGTCTTCGCAGATCTTTATCTTTTTGGAATAAAACGCTTTTTCGAAAGAGTCTTCGGCGAGGCCGATCGCGCGGTTGAAATTCGATATCGCGTCTTCGTACTTGTGAAGCTGGAAATGAAGATTTCCAAGGGTCGAATACAGAAGATCATGCGAGCGGAGTTCCTCAACCTCGCGTATTCCCCCTATTGCGCGAAGACCTTCCTGCGGTCCTCGGGTTTTGGAAATGGCGATTGCTTTTTGAAGTTCGACAAGCGGACAGTAGTTGCACGCCAGGTACTTGTCGTAAAGCGAGATGATACGGTCCCAGTTCGTGTCTCCGTATTTTTTGGCGAGCGAGTGAACGGCGTCGACGCCTGCCTTCAGGTGAATCTCCGTGACCTCCTCTCCCCCCTCAGCCGAGAGGGCAAGGTGCTCAAATCCCCTTTTGATCATGTCCCTGTCCCAAAGCTCCCTGTTCTGCTCCTTTATCCCAAGCGGTCTTCCGTTGCCGTCGTTCATGGTGCGAAGCCTCGAGGCGTTTAGCAGCATGAAGGATACAAGGGCGTGAGTCCCGGGTTTTTTCGTTGCGGGGAAATCAAGCAGCATTTCGCCGAGTCTTATCGCGGAAAAGCACAAGGAGGGGATTGAGGGCGTTGCCTTGCGGATGCCGTTTTGGCCGAGGCTGAAAATCTCGTATATGTTCTTGGTCACCACCCCGAAATTTTTCTCGATATCGGCCCTGGTCACCCGAACGGCCGCTTCGGCTATCTTCTTTTTTTCCGAAGCGAGCTGCTGTTCCAGGGACTTCTCATTTTTCTCAAGTATTCTGGCTAGGGAAGAGCAGGAAAAACCGCAGAGGACATTCAGTACAAGATATTTTCGGACAGAGCTTTTAACCCCGGGCGCACACAGCGCGAAAAGCATCTCGACCTGGTTTTTCGCCACTTCCTCTTTATCTGGGAAGGGAAGCTGAAATCCCGATACGTCGATTTTCTTCTCTCCCTCTTTTACCTTGGAGAGGTAGTTTATCTTCCTGCAGAAAAGCTTGTTTGAACTCTCCGTTATGTCAGCCCACACCGCGCTCTGGGGATCCTGGGGAATTCCGTCTTTTCCCCACCTGGTCCTCATCTTCTCAAAAGAGTTGGCGCACACTCTCTGCACGTGCTCGAGGCTGTCGTAGCCGAAAACCTCAACGAGGGTGGAAACAATCGCCCCGTAGTCGTTTATAAGCTGTTTTGTAATCTGCCTGTTTACTTCAGGCCGGCTGTATTTTATTCCCAATTGTCTGTTTCCTTCCCCACTTCGGAGAATGCTTTAATCTACAAACAGACTAAAATACATACCGGAGCTTTAAAGTAAAGATCGCAGTTTTTGCTTATTCGCTGTTTCTTCCGGCGAGTTCCCTGTCGAGAATCAGAAGCGCCGCCGGATTGCCTTCGGCAAGTTTCAGTTGCTCGACGACTGCCTCGGCGCTTTTTTCTTCCTCGACCTGTTCTTCTATGAACCAGTGGAGCATTACTAGGGTTGCCTGATCATTTTTCGAGGCGGCGAGATCATAAATATTGTTTATCATCCCCGTAACCTCCCTTTCATGCTCCAGAACATCCTCAAACATTTCAAGGAACTCTCCGAACTCAGACGGGGGCTGCTCTATCGAGTCGAGGGTTACCCTGCCGCCCCTGTCGATCAGGTAATCAAAAAACTTCAACGCGTGCACAAGCTCCTCTTCGCTTTGCTTGCGAAGCCAGCTTGCGAAACCGGAAAAGTTTTTGGATTCACAATATGCGGACATAGAAAGATAGAGATAGGATGAATAGTACTCGTTTCTTATCTGCGTGTTTATTGCGTGCTGTATGTCATTGTCAATCATTATTGATTCCTCCTTGGTTTCTTGTTCTGCATCGTTTAATGATAACCTGCTTGTTAAAAATTACTACTAAATGGTAATTGTTTCCAATAAAGGCCTTCCCCGGATTATGACTGGCCTTCTGCATGCTGTATAATAACAGGGTTGTAAATATCCGGACCTGTATTATATACTCTAAATAAGCTTGTGTATTGAGGAGGAGAAAATGTCAGATCCCGAAAATGTTAATGAGAAAGTCCTTCCACTCCTTCCACTTCGCGACGTAGTTATATATCCCTACATGCTGGCCCCTCTTTTCGTGGGCAGGGAAAAATCCATCAAGGCCCTTGAAGAGGCGGCTAAGGGCAGCAAGGAAATATTCCTTTCGGCGCAGAAAGACGCGAAGGTGAACGAACCCGGGAACGAGGATATGTACAAAATCGGGACCATCGGAACTATAGTTCAGATGCTCCGGCTTCCGGACGGGACCGTGAAGGTGCTTGTCGAGGGCAAAAAGAGAGCCTCAATATCGGGCTTTGTTTCCCACAAGGACATGTTTGTCGTAGAAGTAAGGGAGATAGAGGAACCTCCGGGGGAAAGCGTCGAGGTTGAAGCGCTCATGCGTTCGGCGACCAAGCTTTTCGAGGATTACGTGAAACTCAACACCAAGATCCCCTCGGAAACCCTCGTGACTTTCATGTCAATTGACGAACCGGGCAAGCTTGGCGACACGGTCGCTTCGCATCTTAGCATGAAGCTTTCGGACAAGCAGGAAATTCTCGAGGTAATCCATCCGCTCGAGAGGCTGGAGAAGCTTTGCGAGAAGATGCAGTCCGAACTCGAGATACTCCAGATGGAAAAGCGCATAGGAAAGAGGGTCAAAAAGCAGATGGAAAAGGCCCAGAGGGAGTATTACCTTAACGAGCAGATGAAGGCCATTCAGAAAGAGCTCGGCACGGGGGACGACCTTAAGAGCGAGATAGACGAGTTTGAGGAGAAGCTGAAGGATAAGGAGCTTCCCGAGGACGTTGAGCAGAGGGTAAAAAGAGAGATAAACAAGCTTCGCATGATGTCCTCCATGTCGGCCGAGGCTACCGTGGTGAGAAACTATATCGACTGGCTCCTGGATCTGCCGTGGATCAAGGAGAAGACCGAGGACCGCCTTGACATCGAGGAGGCCGCATCGATTCTCGATGAGGACCACTACGGCCTTGAAAAACCCAAGGAGAGGATACTTGAATATCTGGCGGTCAGGGTTCTGGCCGAGAAGCTCAAGGGCCCGATAATCTGCTTCGTGGGACCCCCGGGCGTGGGAAAGACCTCTTTGGCCAAGTCCATAGCGCGCGCTATGGGCCGCAAGTTCGTCAGGACGTCTCTTGGCGGGGTAAGGGACGAGGCCGAGATAAGGGGACACAGGAGGACTTACATAGGAGCCCTTCCCGGCAAGATCATACAGGGAATGAAGAAAGCAGGAACCGTAAACCCTGTTTTTCTCCTCGACGAGATCGACAAGCTCGGGATGGATTTCAGGGGAGATCCGGCTTCGGCGCTTCTTGAAGCCCTTGACCCTGAGCAGAACTCAAATTTCAACGATCATTACATCGAGGCCGACTACGACCTTTCGAAAGTGATGTTCATAATGACGGCGAACGTGCTGCACACGATTCCCTGGGCGCTCCAGGACCGCATGGAGATAATCCGTCTTCCCGGCTACACGGAGCAGGAGAAACTCCAGATAGCGAGGAAGTTCCTTATAGGGAAGCAGAAGGATGATCACGGCCTTAACGATCACAAGGTATCCATAAAAAACGAGGCCCTTGTGCAGGTCATAAGAAGGTACACGAAGGAAAGCGGCGTCAGGAACCTCGAGAGGGAAATAGCGGCGCTTTGCAGGAAGGTTGCGAGGGAGATAGTTGAGAAGAAAAAGACCAAGGGAGTCAACATCACCGCCAAGAATGTCGGCAAGTACCTCGGCACTCCAAAGTACGAGTACGGGGAGATCGAGACGACCGACCAGATTGGAGCCGCCACGGGGCTTGCGTGGACGGAGCTTGGAGGGGAGCTTCTTACGATAGAGGTTTCCATTGTTCCCGGCAAGGGAAATTTCACCGTTACCGGCAAGCTCGGGGAGGTGATGCAGGAATCCGCGCGCGCGGCGATGAGCTACGTAAGGAGCCGGGCGCAGCGCCTGGGGCTTGAAAGGCTCTTCTATCAGAACGTGGACATACACATTCACGTTCCCGAGGGAGCCACTCCCAAGGACGGGCCGAGCGCCGGCATAGCGATAGCGAGCGCCATTACAAGCGCCATTACGAGAAAGCCCATAAACAGGGAAATCGCCATGACGGGAGAGATTACGCTTCGCGGAAGGGTGCTTACCATCGGAGGGCTCAAGGAGAAAATCCTTGCCGCCCACAGGGGCAGGGTGAAGGAAGTGCTGATTCCCGTAGAGAATAAAAAGGACATTGAGGACATACCGGATAACGTAAGAAAAGAGGTGAAGATAACCCCGGTGGAGCATATGGACGAAGTTGTTGAAAAGGTAATTCTCTCGGATGAGCCTGTGCTCAAGAACTTTGTCGTTCCCAAGGCCGGTTACGCGCTCGAGGCCGACCCGGTGCCGAAGAACATAAACTGAAGGCAAGCAATTGCCTAGTGTTTGAAAAGCCCCGAGGCGGCCGGTGCCGCTTTGGGGCTTTTTAGTTTAATGGAAACTCGCAAAGTGAAGCCATCCATAAAAGGAAGGGGGTCCCAGCAGAACCCCGCGGGCAGATTCGAGCGGATTGATTTTGTTGCGGACGAGGACACACCCGCCGCTGAAGGCGCCCCCAGAACCGTTTACTACAGGGACCGGACGAGGACCATAATCTCCTATAACCAGAGTCCCGATGTTTCCTTTGACGCGAGCATCAATCCCTACCGGGGATGCGAGCACGGATGCGTTTACTGCTACGCAAGACCTACGCACGAATACCTGGGGCTTTCCGCGGGGCTTGATTTCGAAACGAAGATATTCGTGAAGCAGAATGCCCCCGAGCTTCTGAGAAAGGAGCTTCGCTCGGCGAAATGGGTTCCCAAGCCGATAGCGATAAGCGGTGTTACCGACTGCTATCAGCCGGCGGAAAAACATTTCCGGATAACAAGAAAATGCCTTGAGGTTCTGCGGGAATTCCAAAACCCGGTCGGGGTGATAACCAAAAACTATCTGGTGACCCGCGATATTGATATTTTCTCCGACATGGCAAGAATCGGCTGCGCAAATGTGGTTATCTCCGTCACGACGCTTGACGGCGAACTTTCAAGGAAGATGGAACCCAGGGCATCGCAGCCCGAATACAGGCTAAGGGCAATAGCCAGGCTTGCCGACGCCGGCATTCCCGTGACGGTGCTCATAGCCCCCGTGATTCCCGGGCTGACTGATCATGAGATTCCGGCCATAATGAAAGAGGCTTCGGCCCGCGGCGCGGTCGACGCGGGTTACGTGATGCTCAGGCTTCCCCACGGAGTTGGCGACATATTCTCCGAGTGGCTTGAGTGCCACTACCCCGACAGGAAGAAAAAGATACTGGGGCGGATCAAGTCCATGAGGGACGGAGATCTTAACTCTACTGAGTACCGAGTCCGGATGAAGGGCAAGGGAATTTTCGCCGAGCAGACCGAAAGGATCTTTCGCGTAGCTTACGGGAAGTTCGGTTTTGGGGGAAGGAGGGTGCCTCTTGACGTTTCCCGCTTCAGAAGGGACGTGCCCTCACAGCTCGAGCTTTTCTGATACGTCACGTGAAAAAAGGTAGGGGGGCTATCTTGCTTCCTCGAGTTTCTCAATCAGTTCCTTTATTTCCTTTGACTTTATTTTCATGCTTACCTTGTTTACGACCAGCTTTGCGCTTACGTCCGCTACCACTTCCACTATTTCAAGTTCGTTTTTCTTCAGGGTTTCTCCTGTGGCCGTAAGATCCACTATAGCGTCGCAAAGCCCTATTATGGGAGCGAGCTCAACCGAACCGTAGAGTTTTATGACTTCCGTGCTTACGCCTTTTTTATTGTAGAAATCGCTTGTGATTCTCGGGTACTTTGTCGCGATCCGCAAGGACGCCTTGCCCGATTTCTCAAAGCCCTTAGGAGCGGCGACCACCATCTTGCATTTTCCTATTCTGAGGTCAAGAGGCTCGTAGAGGTTGCAGTCATGCTCCATCAGGGTGTCCTTGCCGACTATTCCGCAGTCCGCGGCGCCGTACTCGACGTAGGAGGTGACGTCAGTGGGTCTCACTATAAGCAGCCTCATCCCCGCCTCTTCGAACTCGAATATGAGCTTTCTCGAATCCTCGATTATCTCCGTTATGTCTATCGAGGCTTTCTTAAAGAGGTCGACTGTCTCCTCAAGCAGCCTTCCCCTGGGCGTCGCTATGGTTATCACTCTTTTTCCCTCCAGATGCTGGCTCCTACTGACCGCAGTTTTTCATCAAGTTTTTCGTATCCCCGGTCAAGATGGTAGATTCTCGACACTTCCGTCCTGCCGGCGCCGCAAAGCCCTGCCAGCACGAGCGAGGCGCTTGCCCGAAGATCGCTTGCCATGATAGGGGCGCCTCTCATCTCACCGACGCCTCTTACCACGGCGCTGTTTCCGACAAGCTTTATGTCCGCGCCCATCCTCCGCAGTTCGGCGGTGTGCATGAATCTCTGCGGAAATATATTCTCCGTTATGACGCTCATTCCGTCGGCAACGCACATGAGTATCATCATCTGGGCCTGCATGTCGGTCGGAAATCCCGGGTATGGGAGAGTGGAGAAGTCTATGCTTTTTATCTCCCCCGTGCCCCGCACCCTGATGGAGTCCCCGTTTTTTTCTATTTTCGTTCCTGTCTGAAGCAGTTTTCCCGTGAGCGCCCCCAGGTGCTCGAACCTGCAGTCCCTGATCACGAGATCGCTTTCATTAAGCGCTCCGGCTATCATCAGCGTCCCGGCCTCTATCCTGTCCGGCATTACGCTGTAGTCCTTAAGCGGGCCGAGGGAGCTTACTCCCGTTATCGTTATTATATCCGTGCCAGCTCCCTCTATTTTCGCTCCCATCAGATTGAGGGCGTTTGCGAGATCCACCACTTCGGGTTCGCATGCGGCGTTTAGGATGATGGTCTCTCCTTCGCAGACGCTGGCCAGCAGCATTATGTTTTCGGTACCCGTAACGGTCGAGAGATCGAAGGGCACGGTGGTTCCCTCAAGTTTTTTCGCTGTGGCGCTTACGTATCCGTCTTCAAGCTGCACCGACGTCCCGAGGATGCGAAGTCCCTTTATGTGCTGATCTATAGGCCTCTCTCCTATAGCGCATCCTCCGGGGAGCGAGACTTCTGCTTTTTTAAACCTGGCCACAAGCGGTCCCAGAACCAGCACCGAAGCCCTCATCGTCTTTACCAGATCGTAGGGGGCCTTATAGCTGTCTATGCTTGCTGAGTCAACGAGCAGCTCCCCGTCTGAGTACTCGCATCTTGCGCCCAGGGTTTCGAGGAGTTTCACCATGGTGCGCACGTCCGCCAGATCCGGAACGTTGGAGATGGTGTTCTCCCCGTCGTTCAGTATGCAGGCTGCCATTATGGGAAGGACGGCGTTTTTCGCTCCGCCGACCGACACCTCTCCGGAAAGCCTGTTTTGTCCTTCTATTACTATTTTTTCCAAGTCGCTTTCACTACCCTTTTTATGCCGCCTGTATCGATTCCGAAGCGTATGTCCGAAAAACCGCTTTCACGAACTATTCTCTTTGCACTCTCAGCCTGAGAGGCCCCGATTTCGAGAAGCAGAAAACCACCTTCCCGAAGCGCGGTTCCCGCCGCGACCGCTATTTTTTCTATGCACGCAAGTCCGTCTTTCCCGCCGAGAAGCGCCACGGGGGGCTCGTAGTGCCTTATCTGCGGGGAAAGCTCCGCGTATTCCGCTTCGGACACGTAAGGCGGATTGGAAATTATCATGTCAAACGAAGATTTTGCAAAGGAGCCCAGAAGATCCGAGCGGATAAACCGAACGCGCGCACCGTGTGCGCGGGCGTTTCTTTTTGCCACCCTGAGCGCCGCTTCGGATACATCCGAGGCGAAAACCGCGCAGCCGCGCACTTCAAGAGACAGGGTTACGGCCAGGCATCCGCTTCCCGTTCCGAGATCGAGGACACGCGGATTTTTCATCCGTCCCGCGGTTTCTATGGCGAGTTCCGCAAGCGTCTCGGTTTCCGGTCTTGGTATCAGGACGTCGCGGGTCACGACAAAAGGCCTCGAGCAGAATTCCCGCTTGCCGGTAACGTACGCGAGGGGTTCTCCCGCGAGGCGTCGGCGAAGGAGTTTTTCAAACGCTTCCGCACGCTCGGGGTCCACGCGTCTTTCCGGGTGCGCATAGAATTCCAGCGGGTTTGTGCCCAGGCTTCCTGCGAGTATCGCTCTCGTTTCGATGCCCGGGCAATCGAAGCCGTTTTCCTCGAAGCTTTTTCTGCCTTTCAGGTAAAGTTCTTTGATCTCCATTTGAGCTTGAAACCATGAGTGTATACGCAGAAGACGCGTTTTCAAGTTTCGGGTTTCCGCTTAGAGGGCCTTCCCCGGATGCTTAAGAGCAAAAGCTTCATACTTGCTTCCTCTTCCCCGAGAAGACGGGAGCTGCTTGCGGGCGTGGGTCTTGATTTCGAGGTGCTTGCGCCGCAGGTACCCGAGCACGCCCGGGATGGAGAAGCGCCGCTTGATTTCGCAAAGCGCATGGCCATGGAAAAGGCGCTTTACGTCTGCGCGCAGGAGCGTCGCGGGCGAATCGTCGTGGGCGGCGACACGGTAGTGTCCGTTTCGGGAGAGATTTTCGGCAAGCCCCGCGACGAAGAAGACGCGTTCTTGATGCTGCAAAAACTCTCCGGAAAAACCCATGAGGTCATAACGGGCTTCTGCGTGGCCAGGCCCCCCGGAGATGTTCTTCATCTTGGAGCCACCCGTACCGAGGTACGGATGAAGTCTCTTGATACGGAAGGGATGCGTCGGTACATTAAGACCGGAGAGCCCATGGACAAGGCGGGCGCATACGCCATTCAAGGGATCGGATCCTGCCTTGTTGAGTGGATAAAAGGTTCCTACACGGGTGTCGTCGGACTCCCGCTCTTTGAGCTGGTTTCAGTACTCTCGGATATGGGTGTCGTGGAATCCGGATGAGCTTGAAGGATAAAGTAGACGAAGTAGAACGGAGAATCACGGAGGCGTGCCGAAGATCCGGGAGGGACCGGGAGGATGTGCGGCTGGTAGCGGTCTCGAAGAAATTCCCCTTGGCGGTGATTCTGGAGGCCAACCGGCTCGGGCTTCGGGATTTCGGGGAGAATTACGCCCAGGAGCTTCGCGACAAGCAGAGGGAAGCTGGAAGTGGCGCCGACGGTACGCTTCGCTGGCATTTTATCGGGGCCTTGCAGAGAAACAAGGCGAAGTACGTTGTGGGCAAGGCGGATCTTGTACACGCGGTTGACAGCATGGCCCTTGTGGCGGAGCTTGATAAAAGGGCCGCAACTGCCGGAACCCGTGTCCGGGCGCTTGTTGAGATAAATGGCGGGGAGGACAGCAAAAACGGGATCAGAGGGAGCGATCTGCGGGAGTTTCTCGAAAATGCATCTGAATTCCCAAACGTTTCACTTGAGGGACTCATGATGATGCCCCCTTACTTCGAGGATCCCGAGATGAGCAGACCATGGTTTTCTGAGCTAAGGGAGATGAAGGACAAGGTATCGGGGGAGTTTCCCGGAATACAGGAGCTTTCCATGGGTATGAGCAATGATTTCGAGGTGGCGATTGAAGAGGGAGCCACGATTCTCAGGGTCGGTTCGGCACTTTTCGGTCCGAGGCCCGAGTGAGTTTGAAAATGAAGAAGACGGCATTCATAGGAGCGGGCAACATGGCCGAGGCGATGGTAAGGGGACTTCTCGCCTCGGGAAGCCTTAAGAAAAAGGACGTAACGCTCTCAGATGTAGATCCCGAGAGACTTTCTTTCCTGTCCTCGCAGTATGGAGTCGCGACCACTTCCGATAACAGGGAAGCGGTTAAGAAGTCCGAAATAGTGGTTTTTTCCGTAAAGCCCCAGGTAATCCCCGAGGTCTGCAGGGAAGTGAAAACCGTCGCCACCAAAGATAAGATCTACGTGTCGATTGCTGCCGGGGTAGGGCACTCTTTCATAAAAAAGCTTATCGGAAGGGAGATAAAGCTCGCGCGGGTTATGCCCAACACCCCGAGTCTTGTGCTTGAGGGGGCATCCTGCGTGTATTTCGGGGAGGGATTCTCCGGCGAGGAAGAAAATACGGTTCTCGAAATCCTGAGTTCCTTGGGAAAAGCCTTTCGGGTTGAGAGCGAGAGCCTCATGGATGCTGTTACCGCTCTTTCCGGAAGCGGTCCGGCGTTTGTGTCGATTTTCATCGAGGCGCTTTGCGACGGCGCGGTCAAGATGGGGCTCCCGAGAAAGCTTGCGACGGACCTTGCCGCCCAGACTGTTCTGGGTACCTCGAAAATGATTCAGGAAGGCGCCGGGCACCCTGCCGAGATAAAGGACATGGTCACGTCGCCCGGGGGAACCACGGCAAGCGGGATTCATTCGCTTGAGAGGGGCGGTTTCCGGGCCGCTGTTATATCAGCTATCGAGTCCGCGGCCAGACGTTCCGCGGAACTTTCAGGAGAGGAGGACTGACATGGAAATATTAGGAGGCAACTTCTTAAGGGCCATCGCCGACGTGATGGACATACTTCTTAGCGTTTACATATGGCTTATAGTGGGACGGGCGCTACTTTCATGGGTGAATCCCGACCCTTATAATCCCATAGTGAGGTTTCTTTACTCGGTCACGGAGCCGGTTCTGGGTTTTGCAAGAAAATACATTCCTCCCATCGGGGGCTCTATAGACCTTAGCCCCATAGTGGTTTTGCTTCTGATAGTCTTCGTAAAGCGCGCCGTCGTCAACTCTCTTTTCCAGATGGCGGCCGGTTTGTAATCACGTGAAAGGTTCCGAAAGGTAAAAATTACAAGACTGGAGCTGGGTCTTTTTGAGAAACGGAAGCGCAGAAAATCATGGATTTTTGAGCCGGTGGCCGACTTGGAAGAAGCACTTGGAAATCTCTGATTGATCTTGTTTTTTTGAAAGGAATTTGTAAGCCGGGATTGTTGTTTGGAGCGCGCCGGGATTTTCTCAATCCATCGGTTTTATCAGCGGGGAGAACCTAATTTAGGGGCTTGAAAAACACTCCGCAGGCATATACGATAGAAGTTTCTGTAAAAATTTTGACGCAAGGAGAGATCAAAGATGAAAATTTCACTTCTAGGTGGAACGGGAGACATAGCGGAAGGGCTGGTGCTGCGGTGGTCAAGAGCGGGGCATGAAATCTACATAGGTTCCAGAAGCGAGGAAAAAGCGCTCGGCATAGCGTCGGGGCACGCGGAAACGCTCAAGGGACTTGGCATAGAATCGAACATACACGGTATGGCGAACGCGGACGCCGCGGCGGCTTCCGAGGTGATAATAATAAGCATTCCTCCCGAGTACGCGGCGGCCACTGTAGGGGGATGCGGCGACAGCATAACGGATCAGATAGTCGTAACCCCGGTGGTTTCCATGAAAAGGGAAGGAAAGACTTTCCTGTTCGATCCTCCCGCCCAGGGTTCTTCGGCTCTTGAGATAAAGGACGCGCTTCCCGAAACGGCGAGGCTGGTGTCCGCTTATCACAATCTTCCTGCGAACGAACTTGCCAAAATAGATGAAGATCTTGATTACGACGTAGTCATATGCGGGGATGACGAGGGAGCTAAAGAGGTGATCAAGAACCTTACCGAGGAAATGAAAAATCTCAGGGTGCTTGACGCGGGTCCACTCGAGGTTTCCTCGATGATAGAGTCGCTTACGCCGCTTATCGTTAACCTTAACGTAAGGTACAAGCCCTCGCATTTCTCGGTCAAGTTCGTCTGAGGCGAGGTCATTCTCCGATAATCTGGACGATTACCTTTCTCGTTCTGGGGCGGTTATCGAAGTCAACAAGCACTATCTGCTGCCAGGTTCCGAGAAACGGTCCGCTCTCTGAGAATGGAACCGTAAGCGAGGGGCCGAGCACAGACGCCCTCACGTGCGAGTGTCCGTTTCCGTCGCCCCATCGGGCGTTGTGTGCGTAGTGCAGGGTCTCTGGCGCCATTCTTTCGAACGCGTCTTTCAGATCGGAAAGCACCCCGCTTTCATACTCTATGGTCGTAACCCCGCAGGTCGAGCCGGCGACAAAGACCGTGGCCGTTCCCGAAGACAGTTCCGCTTTGGAAAGCTCGCTGCTCACTTGAGGAGTTATGTCCAGTATGTCGCAGTCGCCTTGGGTGCTTATCGTGAATGATCTTGTTTCAACCGCCATCCTGTCCTCAGAAAAGCGCCAGCTGGCGCGGTTTTTTAAACGCCGTTATGTTCCACCCTTCCTTCTTGAGTCCCTCCGTGAAGCTGTCGCCGAAGTTTCCCCTTATGATCACGTTCCCGGGCCTTGAAACGCCGAGATATTCTGAGATTTCGTCGTATCCGAAGTGGTTGCTTAGGGGAAACGCCACCTCGGCCCGCAGAGCCGACCTGACGAACGTTCCGTTTTCCATTGAACGGCCGCTTATCACCGCGACCTTTTTTCTTTGAAGGTTCTTGACGACTGCGGAGTCTCTGTAGGAAAGAGGGGCTATTAGGACCTTGTTTTTAAAATGCTTTCTTTTTATCCCTCCGTAGGGAGGAATCTTCACCCCGAGTTCCTCATAGAGCCTGAGTGTCCTGGTCATTGCGGGATGAAGGCTCACCTCGATGTCCCTTTCCCCCAGGAAAATTATAAGGTCCTGCGCTTTTCCCATGGGGTTTACCAGGATTACCGGCACGTTGTCCTCAAACAGTGTCCTGTTTATGAATTCGAATATGGATTCCATTACTACTTCGGGCGGCGGAAAAATGAACTTCGGCGCTCCGTAAGCGCAATTTACGACCAGCGTGTCGCATCTTCTGAGTTCCGCGTAGCCCGCGGTGGCCGTATTCTTAAGCTTGAAGCCTCCTGCGTAAATGATTCTCTTTCCGTCTTTTTCGATGACTACCTGCGCTGCCCCGAGCATCTGTCCCGATGGGATAAGCTCAATCGAGTAGCTGCCCAGGGTGAAAGGTTTTCCGTAGGGGGAAGAGAGAACTGCCGCACCTTTAATCTTTTTCCCAAGAAGCTTTATCGTTTCGGGCGTAGCTATGATTTTTTCGCTTCGGGGAAGCTTGTCGAAGTTTGCGCTTGAAACAAAAGAAAGCGGCACGGCCCGTTTCGAGTCGAAGTATATGTCGGCACCGGAAAGCTTTATTTCAGAGCTAGAACTGATCTCCAGCATACGGAAGGAAATTTACTTTAGTTTTTCCTTCATAACAAGCGATCCGTCCCGTCCTCGCCGACTTCCTGAATCAGTCGCCCGGCGGTGGATGATAAGAAGTTCGGCCTGCAGATATCTCGGGACAAAAAAACGGCCGAGATCGCCGGTTTTCTCGGCCGTTGTATGACTTTTGTCCAATGGAGAAGATTCTTTGTTGCGGGGAAACTCGCGGATCAGGCTGCAGTGCCCGTGGCACATGGGGTTACGCCTGATTTTACCCTGAAAGCGCTTGAAGTTTGTCTGCTTTTTTGTTTTACTCTATAAAATAAATGCTGCTAATGACCCGGCGAGAGCCGGGTTCCTTAGGGTTTAAACTGAACAATCAATAAGGAGGATATAATGAGAATCTTAATGCGAAATACGGTCTTTAAGACAGCGGCCCTTGCGGGTCTTTTTTTATGCGTGCTGATGCTTGCAGGTGCCTTCTCAGGTATTACGACTTCGGTACACGCTGTACACGCCGATGAGGTAGATACCAAAGAAGAAGTTCAGAAATTTGTAGAAGAGGCGGTTGAAGAGTATTACATAAATACTATTATAAAGGGGTGTGATTTCAGCACCTCTCCTTATGCTTCGGCGATCGCTGCAGCGGGAATAGATCTTGCAACTGCTACGGTAGAGCAAATAAAACCACTTATTGCTCTTTTTCCTGCTGTCGGTATAACAGGCAGGTCGGATATAGCGGCTTATTGCGATTTTAGCCAACGCTTCGATCAGGTCTTTGGCAGGGGAGACGGAGATTGGAAATCGGGTTCCATATACCTTTTTGTTATGGATGATCAAGGAAAGATGCTTTATCATGGAGCTGATTCAAGTGTTGAGGGTTCGGTTCTGGTGGCCGAGGACGAGGGTGGAAGGGATCTCAGGAGTTTAGTTGTTAACGAGGCGGCGACTCCTAGCAACAACGGCTTTATTGACTATTGCTGGGATGATCCGGCTGTAGATGGTGACAACATAGACGATAACGATCCTGCGACAGCCCCTGGCGACTCCTGGAAAACTAGCTACGTTGTAGACCCCTTCGACTACTTGGAAGCACCGGCGCTTTCCGCTTCTCCGGGTGTTATCTTCGGTTCCGGCATCTATCCGAAAACGGGCAACCCACCGTCAGGATGTGACGGGAACGGAATGGCTGATGGCGGGGACGGAATGACTGATGACGGAGATGGAACGGATGATGGGGATGGAACGGCTGATGATGGAGCCAGAGCCAACGGATCCTGAGCCAGAACCTGAACCGATTAGTTCCGGTAGCAGCGGTGGAGGTTGCGCAATTGCGGGCGGTGGGGACAGCACTCCTGGGAATGATGCCTTTAACCTGCTGTTAGTAGTATCTGCCCTGCTTTTTACCGTATCATTTGGAAGCCGTGCAGTAGGCAGACGGAACAGCGTTAGGTCTTAATTCCAAGATGTTTTCTGACTAAGGCACCGCCGCCTTCGGGATATTTCCCCGGCTCAAGCGGGTTGGTGTTTTAGCCAGGGTAAGTAAAGGGGGAATGTCGCTTGGCGTTCCCCTTTTTTGTGTGCCGGGCATGAACAGCGGGTTAAAAGTGAGAGCCTTCTATACAGCCCGATGGTGGTGAAGCATTAGCGAACCGCCACGTACGGATCCTGTATGCGTGGTGTTGTGGAAAGGGAGGAATCGTAAGACTCCCCCTATCCCAATTTGGTCAGTTCACTTCTATTTTCTTTGAAGGCTCATCCTGCTTTCTCGGCAAAACGAGGCGCAGGACGCCGTCTTTGTACTCAGCCTGAATGTTCTCTCTGTCTACGTTCTCGTCAAGGAAAAAACTTCTCTCAAACACTCCGTAGGATCTTTCGACCCTGAGATATCCTTCCTTTTCGGTCCTGTTCTCAAGCTTTTTTTCTCCCTTTATCGTAAGCCGGTTGTCCTTTACGTCTATGTCGAGATCTTCCCTGCTTACCCCGGGCAGTTCCGCCGATAAAACGAAATTGTTCCCATCGTCAAAAATATCGACTCTCGGACTCCGGCCACCCTCCGCCGCATCGGAATCGAAAACCTTGGGAAAGGCGCTTGCGAAATTGCGAAAGACATTGCCCGGCTCCAGTAGATTCACTGCGTATTTCATTAGTATTTACCTCCGTTTAAATAATTTTTTTATCCCCGTTTCCCCTTCCGCAGTTCCATATTAATCATCATCCGGGGGCACTCAAGGAATTTTTTTATTTCCCCGGGTTGTATTTCCCGCCAAATAATGGTTTCTTTGATTACGGGAGGACAATTCATGGCGAGACTGCAGGGCGGATATCTGGTCTCGAAGGCTCTTTACGACCTGGGAGTTAGGGATATTTTTACCCTCGGAGGGGGGCACATAAACCCTGTTTACAGGGCCTGTACGGATCTTGGTATAAGGCTTGTCGATACCCACCATGAGCAGGGAGCCGCAATGGCGGCGGATGCTTACGGAAGGCTCAGAAGGGTGCCGGGGGTATGTCTTGTGACGGCGGGTCCCGGTCTCACAAACGCCCTTACGGGTGTTTCGGGCTCCTATCTGGCAAATTCCCCGATGATGCTGATTTCGGGGCGTTCGGGGATCGAGGAGAACGACAGGATGTCCCTTCAGGAAATAGACCAGGAAGCGATAGTAAGGCCCGTTACGAAGTGGGCGAGGACGGTTTATGAAGTCGGAAGGCTCAAAGAGTATGTCTCCGCCGCCTACGGGGCCGCGATTTCTGCCAGGCCGGGGCCCGCGTACCTTGGAATGTCCTACGAGGTTCTTTATCCGAGTTGCGGCGAAAAAGAGACTTCGCCCGCGAGAGCTCCCGTTCCCGATACGGACTGCGAGCCGCCAGAGCATAAGATCTCGGAGTTTTTCCGGTTGCTTTCCGCTTCGAAAAGACCCGTAGTGATTGTCGGGAGCGGCGGGTGGTACTCCGGTGCCGAGCAAAATATTTCGGAATTCGCGGAAAAGCTTGGAGCGCCTTTTTTTACGCTTAACATGGGAAGGGGCATTCTGCCCGACAACCACAAGTGCTGTTTCGGGGCCGCTTCCCCGGCAAGCCCCGGGGGGTTCAGGGAAATAAGCGCGAATGCGGACCTTGTTATCCTTCTCGGCATAAGGCTCAGCATCTATGCCGGGTTCGGAAACACCATAAACCCTGCGGCCAAAACAGTTCAGGTGGATATTAATCCCGAGGAGATCGGGAGAAACCGCCCGGCGGATCTCGGGGTTGTCTGCGACCTCAATTCTTTTCTCGCAAAGGCGAACCTCTACGCACGGGAAAGCAATGCAGGTTTCAATTTCAGCTCCTGGATGAAGGAAGCCCGCTCCGCAAGATCGCGCGCCCGCGCGGCATTTCGCCGGACCGTTTCCAAATCGAAGGGAATCCACCCGGCCTCGGTAGCAAAAACCGTTTCTGACTACCTCGGGGGAGAAGGGATAATCGCGGTTGACGGCGGAGACTGCCAGTCATGGACAGATCTTTCATCCGAAGTGAGAAACCCCGGGCATTACCTTAAGGGAGGCCCGCTTGGGTGCATGGGTGTCGGAGTGCCTTTCGCTCTCGGGGCAAAGGTAGCTTTTCCCGAAAAGCCCGTGGCGCTTGTGACCGGAGATGGAGCCGTGGCCATGAATTTTATGGAGATGGAGACCGCGGTAAGACACTCTATCCCGTTTGTGGTTGTGATCTGCAACGATTCCGCGTGGGGAATGACCAAGCATCAGATAGAGATAACCTATCCCGATGCGGGGATGACCCAGGGAGTGGACCTCGGTTTTATCGATTTTCATGAAATAATAAAAGCAATGGGCGGGTACGGAGAGAAGATAAAGAACATAAAAGACCTGCCCCCGAGTCTTAAAAGGGCTTTTTCTTCGGGACTCCCGGCGGTGCTTAACGTGAGAACCGATCCTGACGCTGTAAGCGGCGCAACGCGGGTGATCACGGAGATGATGATGAGGGCGATGGACTGAATTCCCTTTCGGAGGGCTTAACAGCGCTCAGTCGTTTTTAAGCACGGCCAGAAAAGCTTCCTGCGGTATCTCCACCCTTCCTACCTGCTTCATTCTCTTTTTTCCCTCTTTCTGTTTCTCAAGAAGTTTTCTTTTTCTGGTGACGTCCCCCCCGTAGCACTTGGAAGTAACGTCTTTCCTCATCGCCTTTACGGATTCGCGGGCTATTACCCTGCTTCCGATTGCGGCCTGTATGGCTACCTCGTAGAGCTGGCGGGGTATAAGGGACCGGAGTTTCCCTATAAGCCCCCTTCCTCTCTCGTAGGCCTTGTCCTTGTGGGAAATTATCGAGAGCGCGTCAACCATGTTTCCGTTAACCAGGATATCAAGCTTTATCAGGTCTGAGTCCTTGTATCCCGCGGGTTCATAATCCATCGAGGCGTAGCCCTTGGTGACGGATTTCAGATTGTCGTAAAAATCGTAGACTATTTCCGCAAGGGGAAGTTCGTATTCGATTATGGCCCTGTTTTCGGTAACGTAGCTTAAGTTTTTCTGTATTCCCCTTCTTTTTTCGCAGAGCTCGAATATCTGGCCCAGGTAATCAGAAGGGGTATGAACGGACACGTACACGTAAGGTTCCTGGAGCCGGGCTGAGCGGTCGCCGGTCGGAAGTTCGCTGGGGTTGTCGACGTACACTTCCCTTCCTCCCGGATAGACGGCCTTGTAAATCACGGTCGGCGCAGTAGTTATGAGGTTTACCTCGAATTCCCTCTCTACCCTCTCCCGCACGATCTCCATATGAAGCAGTCCGAGAAAGCCGCAGCGGAAACCGAACCCGAGCGCCAGGGAGGTCTCAGGCTCGTAGACAAGTGACGAATCGTTAAGCTTGAGTTTCTCGAGTCCTTCCTTGAGCCTGTCGTAATCTCCAGTGTCGATCGGGTAGAGCCCGCTGAAGACCATGGGCTTTATGACCTTGAATCCCTCGAGAGGGCTCTCCGTGGGGGAATCGGCATCCGTTATCGTATCACCGACTCCGGCTTCCCCGATTTCCTTTATGGAGGCGGTTATGAATCCGACCTGTCCCGTCGTTAGCTGCTCAAGCTCCTCTGCCTGCGGGGCAAACGCGCCTATTTTTCTGACCTCGTATTTTTTGCCGGTGGCCATGAGCCTGATTCCCGTGCCGAGCCTTACCGTCCCCTCGTATATCCTCACAAGCATCACGACGCCCTGGTACGAGTCGAACCAGCTGTCGAATATGAGCGCCTTGAGCCTCGAGTCCTCGGGGCTCTTCGGCGGCGGCACAAGCGCCACGATCGATTCCAGTATCTCCTTAGTGCCGGTCCCTTCCTTGGCGCTTGCCAAGACGGCGTCCTCGGTAGAGATTCCGACTATGTCCTCTATCTCTTTTTTCACCCTCTCGGGTTCGGCGGAAGGAAGGTCTATCTTGTTTATCACGGGGATCATCTCAAGCCCCGAATCGGCGGCCAGGTAAGCGTGGGCAAGCGTCTGGGCCTCGACTCCCTGGGAGGCGTCAACCACAAGCAGTGCCCCCTCGCACGCTATCAGACTTCGCGAAACTTCGTAACTGAAATCGACGTGTCCGGGGGTGTCTATCAGGTTGAACTCATAGGTTTTACCGTCATCGGCCTTGTACTTAAGCCTTACCGCCTGGGCCTTTATGGTTATCCCCCTCTCCCTTTCTATTTCCATGTTGTCGAGGAACTGCTCGGTTTTCTCGCGTTCGCTGAGGGTGCCTGTGAACTCAAGAAGCCTGTCGGCAAGAGTTGATTTGCCGTGGTCGACGTGGGCTATTATGGAGAAATTTCGAATCAGATCCGTTTCCATGATCAGGCTGAAAGTATAAAGCAATGTCCTTATGTTTCAAACGGCGTAAACCCATTTTACATCTCGATGAAGGCTGCTCATAGGTGTTTTCCAGAGCGATTTTTTAAGGGTTGATTAGGAACGGTAGCGATCCTGTTCGTAAAAATTGTGGTTTAAATTGAACCGTATCCTGTGTTACAGTTAAAAAGATCGGTTTATGCTTAATATAGGATTAGGAGGACTAAGATGAAAAAAGGAATCATTTCGGGGCTTGCCACGCTGCTTGTCGCAGGTTTGCTGAGTCCCTTAACAAATGCTTTCGAACTTGAAAAACTGGTTGTGCTCGGCAGCCGTTTTGAGGAGCGTAGCGTTGCAGACTCCCCGGTTCCCGTTGACGTCATAACCGAAGAGGAAATCGTCGCAACGGGCCAGGCCGAGGTAGGAAGGATTATTCAGGAGCTCATACCGGCTTTTAACTTCTCAAGCTCGACCATAAGCGATGGAACGGACGCTCTTCGCCCCGCCACGCTTAGGGGCCTTGGACCTGATCAGGTTCTGGTGCTGGTTAACGGAAAGCGCCGCCACAAAAGCGCCCTGATACACGTAAACACCTCCGTGGGTCGTGGTACCGCGGGTGTTGACATGAACACGATTCCCGTAAGCTCGATAAAGAGAATCGAGGTGCTGAGGGACGGCGCCTCGGCGCAGTACGGTTCGGATGCTATATCCGGTGTTATAAACATAGTTCTTAAGGACGGCTACGACGGCAAGATAACGGCGTCTGCCGGACAGCTTTACGAAGGAGACGGAGAAACTCTTGTGGCGAGCATAAACAAGGGTTTTTCGCTCGGTGGGGAAAGCGTTGTGAATGCGACCCTTGAAGTAAGGGACAGAGGCAAATCCAACAGGGCGGGAGCAATGGGAGATATCCAGTATCCGGGCAGCGAATGTCTTGACGCGGACGGAAATGCGGCCCCGTGCGGAAGCCTGAGTGGTCCGCGGACGCTTTCTGATAGCAGCGTGAATGATCCCGAGCGCGCTTTTGACAGGGACAGGTTCAGAGTGGGTGACGCAGATTCCACGCACGTAAGCTTTGTGCTCAACATGAGAGCGCCGGTGGACGTGATGGACGGTGAGATTTACAGCTTCTTTGATTTCTCGAAGAGGGAGAACGAGAGCGGAGGTTTTTACAGAAGGGCAAACCAGCTTGACAGAAACCCTGCCGGATCAAGTTATCCGGATGGTTTTCTTCCTCTTATCAACACCAGTATAAGTGATTTCGCATTCGGTGCGGGTTTCGAGGGAGATCTTACCGACAGCGTTAAAATGGACGCCAGCTATGTAGTGGGCGCAAACTCTTTTTCCTTTGAAATCACTGATTCCCATAACGCCTCATGGGTCAGGTGTCATACCGGTGAAGCGGAGCAATGTCTCTCTGACGCGGATTATACCGGTTCAATTCCACTGTCCGCCGATGCGGGAGAGCTGAAGCTTCTTCAGCATACGGTGAATCTTGATTTTACATCTCCTTTTATGTTTGGAAATCTCGCATGGGGAGGTGAGTACAGAAGGGAGGAGTATGAGATAGCGGCCGGTGACCGGTATTCATATGAAGACTACGATGGTCCTGGAGGCAGGGGGTCTCCCGGAATACAGGTATTTCCAGGTTTCAAACCTAGCAATGAGCTTTCAGAGGAAAGGGATGCTTTTTCCGCCTACGCCGACGCGGAGGTTGACATAGGGGAGATCCTGCTTCTGAGTCCTGCGGTTCGCTACGAGAACTACAGCGATTTCGGAAACACCTTTAACGGGAAGCTATCCGCCCGAACCGGATTTTCCGATTCGTTTGCCCTCAGGGGTTCTGCGAGCACGGGCTTTAGGGCTCCTTCCATGCAGCAGATTTATTTCAACAACGTCTCGACACAGTTCAATCTTAATGAGCAGACGGGAGAATTTGACGCATTTGAAGTGGGAACTTTCCGTAATGACAGTGCTCTAGCCGGGATGATAGGAATTCCGGAGCTTAAAGAAGAAACTTCAACGAATTTCAGCGCCGGTTTCGTATTCAACCCGTTTCCCGCTCTTACGATTACAACCGACTTCTATTACATACTCATTGATGACCGCATTATCCTGAGCGGAAGGATCAGCGAGGGTAATGAAGCCATTCCTCAGTCGATAAGGGATAGCGTAGGGGCGCAGCAGGGTCAGTTCTTCATGAACGCTGCGGACACTACGACCAGAGGGGTGGATGTGGTCGCGAGTTATGATCATTCCTTCTCCGACAGTTCTATTTTAAAACTCGTTTTTGCCGGAACTGTAAACGAAACCGAGATCACGGACGTCAATCTTCCGCTCGGACTTCCCGAAGAGCTCTTTACGGAGCAGGACCGTTCTATTATAGAAGAATGGCAGCCTAAGGACCGGTTCTCTCTTTCCGGTTCTTATTCAAAAGGATTCGCATCCGTTCTGGTTGCTGTTCACCGTTACGGAGAGTATACGGTTGTTGACGGTGGAAATAGACAGACTTATGGTGCAAAGTACATTACCGATGCGAATCTTAGCCTGGCACTGGGCAAAGTCGGCACGTTTAAAATCGGGGCGAACAACCTTTTTGATGTGAAGCCCGACAAAAACGAGATCGGTCAGTCAAGGGGCGGTACAATATATGATCACGACGGGTCTCTTATAATCGATTCTCCGGGAGTTTTTACCTATTCCCGGCGTTCGGCGCCTTTCGGATTTAACGGCGGTTATTACTACGTGGCTTACGAGTACAGCTTCTAAGCCCATCTTGTTGCAACGATATTTTCCTGCCGGGATAATCCGGTCCCGGCAGGAATTTTTTCCCTACCCCTTTTATACCGCGGGTGACCTTATTACCATAAGCTTCTCATGGGTCATCTCGCGCATCGTGTACGGAATTCCTCCCGTTCCTATTCCCGAGTGCCCGGCTCCACGAAAAGGCATCCAGTCGACCCGGAACGCGGTGTGATCGTTTACAAGCACTGAAGCTGCCTTTAGCTTCTTCACGGCCTCTAGCGCGGTGTCGATGTTCTTGGTGAATACTGACGCCTGGAACGAGTAGGGAAGGCTGTTTGCCAGTTCTATGGCCTCGTCCATTTTTTCGTAAGAGTAAACTGCTATGACGGGTCCGAAGATCTCCTCGCGCGAGAGCCTGCAGTTCTGGCCGGGGTTAAGGATTACCGTGGGTTCGTAACAGGTTTTCCCGATTCTCCTGCCTCCGCAAAGAAGCTCTCCGTCTTTTCTCAAAGCCTCTTTTACCCAGCTGTGAACTCTCGTAACCTCCCCCGGGTTTATGAGGGGGCCTATATGCGTTTCTTCGCTCATCGGGTCTCCGACTTTTGCCTCAAGAGCGAATTTTTTAAGTCCTTTGGCCACCTTTTTCACTATTGAGCTTTGTGCGAAAACCCTCTGTACGGAAACGCAGACCTGGCCCGCGTGGTAGAAGCCGCCTTTTGCGAGAAGGGGAAGCATGTCGTCTATATCGGCGTCACGCTCTACTATCACGGGAGCCGCGCCCCCGTGCTCAAGAGCGCATCTTGTTCCCGGCGCGAGTCTTGACCTCAGGTGCCATCCCACTTTGGCGGAGCCGATGAATGTGAGGTAGTTGACTCTTCTGTCGGTGGCCAGCGCTTCGGCGAGCGTGTCGTCCACTATAACGGCGCGGGCCCACTTTTCCGGAAGACCGCTTTCGTAGAGAGCTTCAAGCAGGTTAAGGCAGGAAAGGGGTGTATTGAGCGCGGGTTTTATGATTACCGGGCAGCCGACAGCAACCGCGGGTATCACCTGGTGAACGGCGAGGTTAAAAGGATGGTTAAAGGCCGAGATAGCCGCCACAACCCCTATGGGTTCCCTAAGAGTAAATGCCATCCTGTTAAGGGAAGCGGCGTTTTGGCCCATGGGTATTTCCTCTCCTCCGAGGCTGGAAAGAGATTCGGTCGCCACCTTTATTCCGTTTACGGCTCTTGTAATCTCGGCTCTGGTGTCAATGAGAGGCTTTCCCCCCTCCGCGGCGGCGTCCGCTACGATACGGTCGTAGTTTCTCTCGACAAACCCTCTGGTTCGCTCGAGTATCTCTATTCTTTTTGGAATGGGAATTCTTTCTGACGGCCGGTCGGCAAGAGCCCTTGCCTCGGCAAGAGCTTTTTGCATTTCCCTTTTGCTGGTCACGGGAATTTTTCTTATGAGTTTTTCGTCGTAGGCTCCAAGAACCTCAAGTGTTTTCGGCATGCTTTTCCCTCCGCCGCTCTTTGGTGCGGGCTTTTTGTTTTTAGATACCTGATTTCAAGGCACTTTACATAGTAATAGAGGGTGTTTATATTGAGGAATAGAGGTCGTTTTCATGGTTATGCGCGGAATTGCCCTGATTGTTTTTGCGGTTGTGGCTTTGGTTGTTTGGCCGCTTCTGCCCGCAGGTGGCGAGCAGGCTGAAAAATCCCTGCCTGAGGGGGTCATGGGGCTTACCGCTGAACAATGGAGAGAGAAGCTTTCTCCACTTGAGTACGAAGTTCTCTGGAAAAAAGGCACGGAAGCTCCTTTTTCGGGAGACCTGCTTTACAACAAGAAAAAGGGAACCTATGTTACCGCTGGCTGCGGACAGCCCGTTTTTTCCTCTGAGCATAAATACAATTCAGAAACCGGATGGCCTAGTTTCTGGAGGCCCGTAAGCGAGGACGCCGTGAAGATAGTTCCCGATAATTCTTTCGGACTCATGCGTTATGAAGTGGTATCAAGCAAATGCGGCGAACACCTGGGACATGTTTTCAAAGACGGTCCTCCCCCGACGGGACTTCGATACTGCATAAACTCGGTCGCTTTGGATTTTATTTCTTCCCAGTAACGCCGTTCTGCCCCGAGTTGCGGGCGTAATTTGGCTTGACATTGAATGCGCACCTGTGATAGAAGCATAATTAGAGGCTCCTGTCTAGGGGCTAGGAACAGTTATGATTTCATACAGGAGGTATGGTTAGTATGGTTCCAATAGAAGCTTTGTTAGGTTACATATTGCTGCTCGTAGGGTTTGTGTTCTTTGCGAACGGGATGACCCTTCTGGGTAAAACCGGAGCGAAGGAAGTGGGCGTGCTCAACTTGGGAGTCGGCGTTCTTATAGCGATCGCCGCCTGGAAGCTGCACACTCTCGGCCTTACGGCTGCTACCGCGCTGGTATCGGTATTTGCTTTGATATACCTGCTGGTCTATGCGGTATTCGTACACGGGCATGACGCGAAAGGGTTGGAGTATTCTGTCTTTTCGCAACGGTAGTGTTTATATGGTACGGGGCTCATTTCCAGGCACTTGGGCTTGCGTATTTTGCGTACTTCTGCTGGGCATGGGCTTTGCTGGTGCTTCTCTGCTTCCTTGCGTTCTCGCAGGGTCAGGATCTTGGCAAGCCGATAGCCTATCTGTTCATAATAGAGTCAATAGTGACTCTGTTGATACCGGGAATGCTTCTGCTTACAGAGAAGTGGAATCCTCTCGGTGGAGTACCAGGCTAAGGTTTAATACCGCCGTGCTTTTCTGAAAACCTCCCGGTATCGGGATAGTAGCGAAGCGCGGGATTCTTAAGAATTAGTTTTGTTTCGGCTAGGCACTCCGAAACTTAACGGAAGTTTGCGAGGCGGCTTCAGCTTCAAATGGTTTTTGATGCAGCGGTCGCCGAGCGAATAATTCCTTGTCTTTGAGGCAAAGAAGTGCCGGTTTACAAAGAAAAAAGGGGGACTTTCGAGTCCCCCTTTTTTTGCCTTTTTCGTTTTGCTGGTTTTGTAACTAAGGAATTTTAGGCTTCTTCTTTTCTCTGGACGAGAATCACCCACTTTCCTTTCTGAACGGGTTTTTCAGCATCTTTGTGGGTAAATACGTTTACCTCAAAAATGAAGAATCCCATGTTCGGACGCTTGTGTTCCCTTTTCTCAACGAGCTTTCTCGTTATGTGAATCGTGTCACCCGGGAATACAGCTCCCGAAAATCTCCAGTCCTCAAGCCCCATGAAGGCGACGGTAGCGAGTCTCGGCATGGTGAACCAGAGGCCCGTTGCTATGGAAGTCACCAGCATGCCGTGAGCAACTCTTGTTTTGAACACGGTTTTCTTGGCGAACTCCTCGTCTATGTGCATATTGTTGTAATCTGCGGAAAGTCCCGCAAAGTTGACGACATCAGCTTCAGTAACGGTTCTTCCTGAGCTTTTGTGCTCGTCTCCCTCGTTCAGATCTTCGTAAAAAAGTCTTGGCATTTTTTAGTTCTCCTTTTTTAACCAGCAGGTTTGAATTTAGGGAGCGTAACCTCATCGGTAACGTCATCGAAGCAGACCTGCACTTCCATACCAATTGACACTTCATTGGGGTCTACGTCAATAACATTGGACATCATCTTGACTCCCTCATCCATCTCAATAAGAGCCACTACATAAGGAGGCTCACCCTTGTACGCCTTGGATGGTCCCATGTGGTGTATGGAAAAAGTCCACACCTTCCCCCTTCCCTCACTCTCAACCCACTCTATGTCATCACTCATGTCCCCTCCCGGGGAAAGAGCCCTTGGGTAGAAGAAAAACTCCCCTGTCTCCCTTGATCTCGGAATAACCAGCTTGTGCTCCTTCGCAGCATCCCAAAACGGCTTCGTCTCAGGCCTGAATTCAGGCAAAGGCTTGTTGTACGCTTTTTTCTCTTCTGACATCTTCTCAGTCTCCTTTGTTTATTGTTAGTTAACCGGCTGGTTACCAAGAACCACCGTGCTGTGAGCAGACACTATCCCCCCGTTTCCATGCACAACCGCAACCTCAGGGTCCTCAACCTGCCTACACCCGGCGTCTCCCCTTAACTGCAGAGTGGCTTCCACCACATGATGCATCGCTCCCAAATGAGCCTGGGAAAGAAGTCCCCCATGGGTATTAACAGGAAGGTCCTTCCCTATCTCCATCCTTCCCTCTAGGGCAAACGCCCCTCCCTCTCCCTTGGGAACAAACCCCAGTCCCTCAAGTTCAAGCAGCACTGTTATGGTGAAGCAGTCATAAAGAAACGCTATGTCTACATCCCTGGGTTCTATCCCAGCTGTGTTAAACGCCTTTTTCCCCGACCTTTCAACAGCGTCGTATATCTGGTCAAGGTTCTCAAGAGACGTGAGGTACTGATGTGAGTATCCCTGTCCCATTCCCCAGAGGTAAGCAAGGTCGTTTTCTATTCCAAGCTCCTTGGCCTTGTCTTCCGTAGTCACTATGAAGGCCGCTCCTCCGTCAGAGATAATAGAGCAGTCATACTTGGTAAGAGGCTCCGCTATAACCCTTGAACTGAGAACGTCCTCTATAGAAAGAGGATCTTTGTTCATTGCGTTTTCCTTATCCGCTGCGTGTTTTCTCATGGTTACGGCCACTGCAGCAAGGTGTTCCCTTCTGCTGTCCCAGTCATGCAGGTATCTCTGCGCCGCAAGTGCGTATCCCCCGGGAGTAGTGAGTCCGTAGGGGAACTCAAACTCAGCGTGGCACATCTCCCTTATAAGCGCTAGCATCCCGGAAGAGGATATCCCAGAGAGGGTGTTGTCCCCCCTTACGCAAAGCACCACTTCAGACTGTCCCAGACGCTATGGCCATGGCCGCTTCTGCGACCATCCACACCGCCGTGGCCCCTCCCACGGCTACCGAGGAGAAAAACCTCGGGTTCATGCCGAAGTAATCGGCAAAGGTGGTGCAGTGCATGAATGTGTGCTCAACGAGAGAGAATGCCGTTATCAGGCCGTCCACATCGTCTTTTTTTATTCCCGCGTCCTCAATTGCAAGCCTAGAGGCTTCGCTTAGGAAGTGAAAGGAGCTTTTATCCGGGATTTTGCCCTGTTCCGTTTCACCCACCCCCGCGATAACCACTTTTTTCTTCTTAAGAAGTTCTCGGGTTTCCTGTATGCCGGGAAAGTTCTGTGACATTGTAATGCTTCCTCCTTGCTTAAAACTTAGTGCTCTTTGTTATTCAAAATCCGTATCATATTACTACATACACATGCCTTTTGCCAAACTAGATTCCAAGTTCGCGCGAAATAACGATACGCTGTATCTCCGAGGTCCCTTCGGTTATCGAAGCCAGCCTTGCGTCGCGGTAGTACCTCTCCGCGTTGTACTCGACGCTGTAACCGTAGCCCCCGAGTACCTGCAGGGCTTCAGTGGCCACCCACTGTACTATCTCGGCCGAGTAGAGCTTGGCCATGGAAGCCTCTTTAAGACACTTTTTCCCGTTGCTGTAGAGCCATGCGGCCTTGTAAACCATGAGTCTCGCGGTCTCTATTTTGACCGCCATGTCGGCGAGCTTGAAGCTTATGGCCTGGAACTTGGATATGGGTCTTCCGAACGCCTCTCTTTCCTTTGAATACTGAAGGGCGTACTCGAAGGCGGCCTGAGCTATTCCGACGCTTTTCGCGGCGTGGGTTATGCGCGCTCCGAGCAGCGTTTCCATCGCTCCCGCGAACCCTCCTTCTCCCACGAGCAGGCTTTCCTCGGGGACCTCGCAGCCTTCGAATATAAGTTCCGACGTGTCCGCGGAGCGGTGCCCGAGCTTGTGCATTTTTCCGCTTACGGAGAATCCCGGAGTGCCTTTGTCTACTATGAATATGCTTATTCCATGACCTTTTTTTGTCTTGTCCGTGTAGGCAGCTACCACCGCGTAATCGCACATCGTGCCGTTTGTTATCCAGGTCTTCGTGCCGTTAAGCACGTAGCGGTCTTCCTTTTTTTCCGCCTGGGTTCTTATGCTTCGCGCGTCGGAACCCGCATTGGGTTCGGTGATTCCCAGGGAGCCTATTAGTTTGCCCTCGATCCCGGGGACGAGATATTTCTGCTTCTGTTCCTCGGAGCCGAATTTGTATATGGGGAACATGGAAAGGCTTGTGTGGGCGTTAATGCACATGGCTATGCCGGCGTTAACCCTCCCCATCTCCTCGGAGAATATGCAGTCCATTATCTTGTCCTGAGCGACTCCTCCGTATTCTTCCGGAAAGGAGATTCCGAGCAGTCCGATTTCCCCCAGCATGGGAAACAGTTGCTTGGGAAAAGTCTGGGTGGCTTCCGCTTCTTCAACCAGCGGTTCTATCTCGTTCTGGGCGAAATCCACTATCATTTCCCGGAACATGCGCTGCTCGTCCGTGAATTCGAAATCAATAGGCAATTTGGCGTCCTCCCTGTGCCAATCCTCATTATATCGAGAAAGTTTTCCGGGAAGGCAGTATAGCCGTTTTAACATGCTCTGGCAAAGCAGCTTTGCTATTACTCCAAAAACCTTATTGACATTTCTGCTGAATAGAGAGTATCATAAGGAGTGTTCCACCTTCCGGTTGCCGCCGTGGCTGTTTTTTCCCTTAATGGGATTAAGTGGCTTCGGCGGCTTTTTTTTGCCCGATTTACGATAATCCGTGATCGCGTTCTGGATGAAAAATCCCCTCTTCTTTTCACACCCAAATCAGCATTTTTAAGGGGTTAGGCTGCGTGGATATTCTTCATGGCCCCGAAACCGAATCTGTAGGTTTAAGTTTATAAAAAAGTACTTGACAAAGGGGTAAGGGATTTGATTGAATGTAGGTTGGGTGAGGTTGCGTCTATTCGCATCCAACAGGACTACCAACATTTTAACAACAGGGGAGAGTGGGTGGAAGTGAGGTATGGAATGGGTGGTGAGTTTTGGCCCAAATCTTATTTAAGGAGGCTTAAATATGAGCCATAGTCATTTAAACGTCCCAACGAAGTACTGGGAGTTGACGAAAGAGGTCCCGCCCCCTCCGATAGAGCGGGATATCAAGTCATGGATCATAGCGAATCCGTCGGATCCGCTGTGGGACATAGACGTGCTGCCGCTGACATATACGGACAGCAGGTGGTCAGCATTTATAGTAAGGTGCGACGAGGCAACTCGTAGTCGTCTGTGCCCGAATCCCCCACTGCAGGTATGGGATGGCGAGAATGCGGACCTGGTAGAGTTTTGGTATGTGGATCACAAGAACACGATGTTAGGTCCATATCTTGAGTTTGGCGTAACGATATCGGCAACTTACACGGATCCTGATGGGAACGCGTGGAGGGCCGGATACTATCCGTATATGTATCTTACGGGAGACGCGCCGGTGGATGCTGGTCGTGTACTTGGATTTCCAAAGAAGATGTCGTACATCAGATGTACGGTGCACGGTGGAGAGAAGGGGACGGACTTCTTTGGATTCGCGATGAGTCGTAACGGGTACCTGATGCACAGCGCAACAGGACAGTTTGACGACAAGCAGGTAACGCCTCCGTATTTCTATGGTAAGACGGACTGGGGCAAATTCAACATGAAGGTAATAACGCGTCCGGACGTATCGAGTTCGGAGTGGCAGCTGACATATCTGCCATCAGCGCTGCCGCCACCGTTTGACAGCATGATTCAGGGGCACAGGTTCAAGATAAAGCCGGAGCATACCAGGACGGCAAGCGGAGACGCAATAAACTGGTTCATGCAGGCTACTCCGTTTGACAACATGGGAGCGGAGCTGAAGATTCAGGAAGTAACTGGATTGATATCGTTTGTGTTTGATCTGGTAATACCGCCAGCGGTAGTGCTGTGGACAGAGACATACGAGAGGCCGGCAAGTTATCGTGGATATGCCACGCCATACAAGTATGGATTGAGGCAGCAGTTCCCGATCAGTCAGGGTTCATAAGATAAAAAGATTTAAGGAGGTAAAACCATAATGGGATTACATGCAAATGAGTACAGTTATCCTTGGCTGGATGAGGGAGAAGTTCCACCATTACCATTGGACAGGGACAGGATCCACATAATCAGTCAGGGCGTAGCGGACCCAGTGTTCGACTACGACATCATACCGCTGACGTACACAGAGAGCAGGTGGATGGCCTATGTGATAAGGGCAGACATCAATGCTATGAAAGCGGTAGTACCGGAACCGATAGAGGTTCAGGATGATGTAATAGAGTTTTGGTACGTAATACACAAGAACACGATGTTAGGTCCATACATGGAGATGGGCGTAACGTTCTCGGCGACTGTGGATGACGGAAGCGGACACATATACAAGGCGGGTTACTATCCGTACATGTATCTGTCGAACGATTCACCGATATTTGCAGGGAAGGAGCCATTCGGATTTCCGAAGAAGGCTGCATACATAGCCGGGTTCGAGCATGGTACCAATAACAACTATTTTAACCACTTGATGGAGCGCAGGGGGTATATACTGCACACTGCGAACGGACGTTATTCGGATCGTCCACTGGCGGCCAGGCCTACATTCTATGGCAAGACCGACTGGGGAAGGATGAACTACAGGATAACGACAAGGCCTGATGTGGCGAACAGTATCCATGAAGTAACGTATCTGCCGTCGGATCTTCCGCCGGGATTTGGGACTGGACACAGGTTCCAGCTGAATCCAGAGAGCGTGAGGACGGCCGTTACTGAGGATGTACGTTCGTGGTACATGTCGGGGACGCCGTTTGACTACATGGGTGGACAGATACCAGCGACGGAGGTAGTAGGGTTGATAAGCTTCACATTTAACCTGATAATACCGCCGGCGTTGACGATATGGACAAAGACGGTAGAGAGGGCCACGGAAGACATGGGTCATATTGTATACTCGACACCGTTTGAGTACACGATGCGTCACAGGTTCCTGCTGCCGCAGTATAGCCAGGGATAATGGCGAAGGGCTGGTGTCGGAAGACACTAAGTTCTTGATGAGTAAGATAAAGAGGAGGGAAGCCGGTTACCGGTATCCCTCCTCTTTTTTTATCTGCTTAACGCCAGAAAGGGCTGAAGACTAATCCGGAGAGAACTTTCGGGTAGAAGTAGGTGGTCTTGTGAGGCATCTTGGTTCCGTCGAGAACCACTTTGAATATGTCCTCTGATTTTAGCTTGGGAAGAAGAAATCCGGCCTCGAATTCCCCATTGTGCACATTCTCGAATACTTCTTCTGGGAACTTGGAGTATCGCACACCCGCCTTGTCTTCTTCTATCAGTGCTCCGAACACCTGACTGTGAAGAGTTATCACGGCGAGGTTCTCATAGTCTTTTTCACGCGTCGTCTTGGGAGTAAGCCTGAAGGTTTTCTCGGGATCCTTGGTTACAACGGATATCTGATCCGGTCCGAGATCAAGCGAATGCTCAAGAGCAATTCTTTCGACTTCGAAATCTTCCCGCAGATTGTCAATCAGTTTACCTTCGACTTTTCTTGCTATCCTGTGAGTGGGATTAATTATAAGTCCCTGTCCTTCTCCGCGCGAGAGATAGGTCATTATGTAATCCCAGGGCATCTGTCCTGAATTTTCCCCCGTTTCTTGTCTCTTTAGGTCTCTGAAGTTTATCGAGGTTTCGTAGCGGTGGTGACCGTCTGCAATAAGAATAGATCTGTCCGCGAGGCGGCTTTTTATGCGTTCTATGATTTTCGGATCGGATATCCTCCAGAGAGTATTTCTTATTCCTTCATCAAAGGTGACGTCCACAAGCGGTTCTCCAATATTTTTATCTACATCCTCCTCGATCTCTCCCGAAGCGTCGGGATAGACGCAGAAGATCTGGCTCAAGTTGGAGTTGCATGCGACTGTGAGCGCCAGTCGGTCTTCCTTGTGTTTTCTGAAAGTCTGTTCATGCGGCAGGACAATTCTCCTGTCGAAATCTTCAACCTTCAGGTTCGTTATGAACCCTTTTCTTGTGTAGCGCTGTCCTTCGAACTCGAAATCCTGGTAGTAAGGATAGATTGAAGGCTCATCGTCCCTTATGAGCACCTTGTCGCGGAGCCACTTCGAATAGATTTCCTTCGCGTTTTGATAACGCTGCTTGCCTTCTCCGGCGGGCAGTTCAATTCTTACGGCGTTAAAGGGACTTCTGGCGCAAAGTTCCTCGCGCTGCTGCGGGCTTATTACGTCGTAGGGAGGAGCAACAACTTTCGCGAAGTCCTCGACCGCTTCCTTGCTGTATCTTATACCTCTGAAAGGTTCTATTTCAGCCATGAAGAATCTTCTCTATTTCGGTTACGGAAAGATCGCCCTCTCTGATAATCTCGGGTGACGTGGTTGTCAGGTTCACTATCGCCGAACCCATTGATGGGGGAAGATTACCGGAATCGACGATAAGATCAATTCCGCTCGGGAAATCCCTGCGGATATCATCGAACCGGTTTGAGTTGCCCCTGCCGCTTATGTTCGCGCTTGTGGAGGTTATGGGCTCTCCCACGCGCCGAACGATCTCTTTTGCGAAAGGAGAAGTGGAGATTCTTGTTGCGACCGAGTTTCTTCCTCCCGACACCTCCTGTGGAAAAACGGACTTCGGGCGCAGTATGAGCGTAAGGGGCTTCTGGCTTCGGGAGTATCTTTCGAGCAGGTCGGCGGGAACATGGAAGTGGCGGTCTAGCATCTCCTCATCGCTTACGAGGACTATAAGTCCCTCGCCTCCGGATCTTCGTTTTATTCTTACTATTCTCCGGCAGGCTTCCTGGTCAAACGCAAGACAGCCGATTCCATAGAGAGTTTCGGTCGGATATACTATCACGCCTCCATCCGTAAGACATTCGGACAGCTTATCGAATACTAGCGGATCGGTTTCTTTTATTGTCTCAGTCAATTTTTCGCGTTCCCCGGGTTCCGATATACTATAGGTTTAACTATGGACTCGCAAGCTGTAAAAAGAACCGGCAGATGGAAATCCCGTATCGCCTCGGAGCTTGGGGGGATTCTGGGTGCCGGGGCGGTTATATCAGCCGAGGATGAGCTGATCGCCTATGAAAGCGACGGTCTTACCGGATACAGGGTAAAGCCTCTTTTCGTTGTTCTGCCTTCAAGTGCGGAGGAAGTTTCCCAAGTCGTAAAGCTCTGCAACCGCGAGAAAATTCCTTTTGTTCCGAGAGGGGCGGGAACCGGCCTCTCCGGCGGCGCTCTTCCCAGCCGCGAGGGAATAGTAATATCGCTTTCAAGAATGAACAGGATTCTTGACGTGGATATCCCGAACCGCGTTGTCGTGGTCGAGCCCGGAGTGGTCAATATTTCCGTAACCGATGCCGTGAGCGCCGAGGGATTTTACTACGCCCCCGATCCTTCAAGCCAGATCGTGTGCACAATAGGAGGCAATGTCGCGGAGAATTCAGGTGGAATTCATTGTCTTAAGTATGGAGTTACGACCAACCACGTGCTCGGAGTGGAGATGGTCCTGTCCGACGGATCAGTGGTCACGCTAGGCGGCCCTTGCCCGGAGAGTTTCGGATATGATCTTCTTTCGCTTGTGGTCGGAAGCGAGGGGCTTTTGGGCATAGTGACCAAGGTCTTTTTGAGAATAATAAAAAAACCTCAGATGGTTAAGACTCTTCTCGCTTCGTTTGAGAGAATCGAGGATGCCGGGGCGTCGGTCTCCGCGATCATTTCTTCCGGGGTTATTCCCGCGGGAATGGAAATTATGGATAATCTCAGCATAAACGCTGTGGAAACCACGGCGGGCGCCGGATACCCCAGGGACGCGGGAGCTATTCTTCTCGTGGAGCTTGACGGACCCGGGGCGGAGGTTAGCGTGCAGGTTCCTGCCGTAATCGGGATACTTCGGGAAAACGGCGCGATTGAAGTAAAGCTGGCGGCGGATGAAAACGAGAGACAGCTTTTCTGGAAGGGACGTAAAAGTGCGTTTGCCGCCATGGGGAAGATAAGTTCCGGATACTATGTTCAGGATGGTGTGATTCCCAGAAGCAGTTTGGCCAGGGTGCTTGGAGAGATAGGTGAGCTCGGCAAAAGGTACGGCCTTCAGGTTGCGAACGTCTTTCATGCGGGAGACGGGAATCTTCATCCGCTGGTGCTCTATGATTCCGAGGTTGAGGGGGAACCCGAAAAAGCCGAGGAACTTTCCGGGGAAATTCTCAGGGTATGCGTTGACGTCGGTGGCAGCATTACGGGAGAGCACGGTGTCGGCTTTGACAAGAAGGGGTTTCTTCCGCTTATGTTCAGCGAGCAGGAAATAGACACGATGAATCTGGTGCGGTGCGCTTTTGACGAAGAAGGGCTCTGCAATCCCGGCAAGGTGTTTCCGACTCCTAGAACGTGCGTTGAGCCCGGGATGCAAAAACGAGGTTCCGAAACTGCTCCCACGAAGGAAATGGGGGAGCTTTTCTAGTAAAGCGGGGCCTATGTTTAAGGTTTAATAGTCCGTTCGTTAAAAAAAATGTCTCACGTAACAGAACTCTCCAAGATAGTTTCAGATTTTCGTGTTCCCGGCTCCGGTGATGCTGACTCGGGTGTTCCGGAGTTTGGCTTCTCTCCCGAAGTAATTCTCTATCCCGAAACCATTGAGGAGATATCCCGGGTCCTCAGGTTTGCTTCGCAGAAGGGTATCCGCATTTTTCCTTTTGCAGGGGGCACCAAGCTTTTTCTCGGCAACCCGGTCGGTGCGGTCGGTGCGGCACTTTCACTCAAGCGTCTTGGCGGGGTTCTGTTTCACGAGCCTTCCGACATGGTTTCCGCGGTCGAATGCGGGATGGAGGTGAGGGAGTTTCAAAATGCCGTCGGGCGCGAAAACCAGCTTTTTCCCGTTGATCCGCCCGGTCTTAATTCCGGAGCCACTGTTGGGGGGCTTGTATCGACAAATCTTTGCGGCCCAATGAGTACCAGATACGGCACGTGCAGGGAGCTTATTCTGGGAATAAGGGCCGTGAGGGCTGACGGTGAGATCATAAGCTTGGGCGGAAAAGTGGTTAAAAACGTAGCGGGTTATGATATTCCTAAGCTTATGACAGGTTCGCTCGGAACCCTGTGCGTCTTGGTAGAGGCGACTTTCAGGCTATACCCGCGCCAACCCTTCTCAAGAACCCTGGTTCTGGGTTTTGACAACCATGTTTCCTGTTCCCAGGCGGCTGGGGCGATACTTGCTGCCGATGTTATTCCCACATGCTTTGAAATACTTGACGAGAGCCTCTCTTCGGAATTTCCGGCGGCACCGGGGGCAAAAAGAAGCATTCTGCTCAGATTCGACAGTTTCGAAGAGGCAGTGATCGAACAGATAAAACAGGTAAGGGAGATAACCTCTGGAAAATCTGCCTCTTTCGTCGAGATGGGGAGTGAGGATTCACAGCACTTATGGGATTCGGCAAGGGAATTTCCGTTTTCGTCCGAGGCAGGGTTTTCCTCGAAGATGGCTCTCCCCGTAACCGCCTCAATAGAGGTTCTCTCCGATATTGAGAGCAGTCCGGCACTCTCGGGAGTTGCGGTGCGCTGCCTTTCGAGGCCCGCCAGGGGGGTTGCGCTTATCTCGGTAAGCGGTGAGGGTGAAGAGGCGCTCAGAGCGGCGCGTTTTCTTGGGGATCTTGCCGATTCGCTCGGGGGCCGTATCATGTTCTCGAGGATCCGTCGCGAACTCAGGGAGAGGCTAAAAGCGTGGGGGGATTTCGGAGAAGCGCTTTTTCTTATGAAGAACATCAAACGGCGTTTTGATCCGGGAAACATTCTGCCCGGCGAAAAAATATTCGATGCAGACTGAGGATACGGATTATGGTAAGAAGGGAATCTGGTGAGGGATGGACTCTCATAACGCAGCCAAGACACGCTTTTCTTTCTTCAAGAATAATGAATTTCTGGGGGAATGAGGATTTCGAGGCCATTACCCCAAAGGATGAGGTGATGTTTGCGATGAGGGAACATGACTGCGGATGGGAGAAAACGGATTCTGTGGCTGATCTTAACCCGAAAAACGGCTATCCCAGAAATTTCATGGAAATGCGGTCCGAGAGCCAGTTTGAGATATGGTCTGAGTGTTTCGAAAAACATGCCGGCGAGCATCCATACGCCTGCGCGCTCATAGCGCTTCACTTCTCCGAACTTAATGAAAGGACCATATCCAGAGACCCAGGTAACGAAGCGGCCCTTTCACTTAGAGAGAAAATCAGGGAATTTCTGCGGCGAAGCCTCGGGATCAGGGTCGGAGAGGAAAATCCGAACGGATACCTGCCTGCAGATATCCGGACCAATCTCAGGTTTCTTCAGGTGGGCGACATTATATCTCTAGCTCTTTGCCACGGATCAAAATCGACGACTATTCCGGACGTTCCGGTTAACTACCTCGGAGACACGACGGAGGTAACATTGTCATCGCAAGACGGGCTTAACTATACGGTCTGCCCAAATCCTTTTTCTCGAAACTCTCTTCACTTTGATGTATCCGGCAAAAAACTTGGGGGAAAATCGTTTGGGGCCCAAGAGGAACTCAAAGAGGCTTTCCGCAGCGCGGGTTTTGAGACTTTCGATTTTTCGATTTCTTCCGGAGCGGAGGGACGCAATGTCGCTTGAGACCGCTTTTGACAATACGGACCGCCCGAGCAGGAAGATAATACAGGATTGCGTTCACTGCGGGTTCTGTCTTCCATCTTGTCCCACCTATCTTGAGACCGGAAACGAACTCGATTCTCCCAGAGGGAGGATATACCTGATAAAGGCCGCGGAGGAGGGGAGAATCCCTATGGGTGAGTCACTTGTAAAGCACCTTGATCTGTGTCTGGGATGTCTTGCCTGTGAGACTGCATGTCCCTCCGGAGTCAAGTATGGAAGTCTGATAGAGATGTCGCGGGGACAGATTGAAAGAAGGTTCAGGAGGGGGCTTGGGGAGAAGATTCTCAGGGCTTTCATATTCAAAATCTTTCCCTATCCCAGAAGGTTGGAGTTTCTTCTGCCGTTTGTCTACCTGGTAAAAGTGCTTGGCCTGAAGAGGGCTTTCCCGCCGTGGCTTCTTGACAGGATAAGCCCCTCGGCTTCTTCCATGTTCCATATGCTGCCCGAGGTCAGCTCCGCTTTCGGGGAAACTCTTTCGGCTTTTTATCCGGCAATTGGAGAGAGAAAAAAGAAAGTTGCTCTTCTGAGCGGGTGCGTTCAGGGGGTTTTCTTTCCGGAAATAAACAGGGCAACGATCGAAGTGCTTCGCGCAACTGGCTGCGAGGTTTTTGTTCCCAAGAATCAGGGATGTTGCGGGGCCCTTTCCGTTCACTCGGGAAGGCTTGAGGAGGGAAGGGAGTTCGCAAGAAAACTGGTGGCCCTTTTCTCCACCTTAACCGTAGATGCCGTGGTCGTTAATTCTGCCGGATGCGGTTCCACTATGAAGGAATACGCCGAGATACTGCGTGAAGATCCGGTTTACTCCGAGGCCGCAGCACAGCTCTCAGCAAAAACGGTGGATGTCATGGAATTTCTTTCGGATGCGGAAATAGGAGCGTCGCTGCGCCCTCTTGATATAAGGATCACCTATCAGGACGCATGCCATATTGTTCATGGACAGGGGATACGGTCCGCTCCAAGAGAGCTTCTGAAAAGCATCCCGGGACTGGAACTCATCGAAATGCAGCGATCGGATCACTGCTGCGGAAGCGCCGGGATATATAATATGGTCCAGACGGAAATGTCCGCCAAACTCCTCTCAGGGAAAATAGATGAGATAGAAAAAACCGGCACCGATTATCTGGCCGTCGGAAATCCCGGGTGTATGATACAGATCCGCAAGGGACTGCTCAACTCAGATTCCAAGATCAAGATTGTGCACCCAGTAGAAATTCTCAACTGGTCGCTGAGAGGCGGTATCAGCTAGGTAGAGTGCGGAGACAGCTTTAACCTAGCCTAGCACAGAATCCTTACAGGCTTTTGCCACGCGGAATTTCACTACTTTTCTTGCAGCTATGCTGATTACTTCACCGGTGGCGGGATTCCTTCCCATTCTGGCACTGCGATTGCTGATAACCAGTTTGCCGATTCCAGGAATCGTGAATTCTCCTTTGTCCTTTACCTCTTCATATGCAATTGACGCCATAGCGTCAATAACGGTTTTGGCCGTCGCCTTGGTTATTCCCGCCTTTTCTGCCAAGCTGTTTGAAAGCTGGGATTTCGTTAAAGGTTTTCCGTTCACTGACATCCTCCTTAAAATCTCTTAATAATTATCGGGTTATTCTGGTTAAAAGTCAATCAGTTTTACGGGCTGTTGCTAAATCACAGATTCTCAATATTGTTATGAATGTGGGAATTATATACTTAGCTACCATATGGCAACCTCGTATCAATTTCACGGTTCGCAGGGACTGTGCTAATACCAGAACCCTCCCCGTGCAGTTGCGCCATTCCCAGACGCCTTATGTTTATTGCCGCGTTTGTGTCCGCATTGGACGCATAGCCGCAACTCACACACAGGAACCGTGCTTGGGTTTTTCGGTTCTCTTTATCTGTATGCCCGCACTCGGAGCATGTCTGACTCGTGTATGCGGGATTTACTTCTATTAGTCTCCCGCACTTGTACTCAAGATTTCTTCTAAGTTCTCCCAATGCTGTATCAAGCATTGCCCTGTTAAGTCCCGCCTTCTGCTTTACGTTCTTTCCCGGATTCTCTACAGTCCCCTTTGCGGAAGCCGTCATATTCTTCACCTTGAGATCTTCCACAACTATTGTTCCGCACTTGTCCGCAATTTCCCTGGTGGTCTTGTGAACCCAGTCCTTGCGGATACTGGCTATCTTTCTGCTCACCTTCGCAAGTTTCTTCTTCGTGTCCTTTCGCCTGTTAGACCCCTTTATCTGTCTTGCAATCCTCCGCTGATACCACTTTCGCCTTGCTTCTTTCTTCTTTAAATCGGGCAGGAAGTAAAAGTTTCCGTCCGAAGTGGCTACCTGACGAGCGTTCATGTCAACGCCTAAGAACTCACCATCATCTGGTTTTTGTTCTACTTCAACCTCGTAGGAAACAAAGGCCCGCCACCTGTGCCCGTCATGGCGAAGCACAACCTGCCTGGGTACGCAGTCCTCCCAGGGATTGCCACCCCCGCGGACAAGTGTTACCCAACCGACTAGAGGAATAAGAAGTGAAGAATACCTTTTGTTGACTTTTCGTATCCTGACCCCAGCTGAACTTGGTATGGTGAAACTGGGAGCAGTTCTCTTTCTGCTTCTAGGCTTCGGGAACCCCTTTTTGCCAGCCATCGCCTCTTTCAATGCGTCAGCAAAATACTTGAGGGTGTGCTTGACCGGATTGGCCGGAAGCTCTTGCATCCACTCCGTCTCATGCCTTAGCTTGGTGAACTCCACGCCGAGAGAGAAGTAACTGGTTCTCGGCTTTTCTCCCTTGCCGTTTCTGAATGCCTGATAGTCGGCAAGGTTCTTCTCCCTGAAATGGTTCCAAACGTATCTACAGGCTCCCGCTATCTGGAACATCTTGGTTGCCTTAGCCTTAGCGGTGGGCAGAACGACAAACTCTACGGTACGTATTTGTTTAGTCATTGCAATATATCGTATCATTTGTAGTGGTAGTTATGTATATAATTCCCATGTTTTTTTATTGAAGCTTTCGTGGGTGGAAAAACAGATGAGATTTTGGTTCAGAGAAAGAAAAACGAAGAGCTGGTTGACTCTGGTTTTAATATTCCTTGGTTTCCTCCTGCTTCTTTCTTTTTTGTACTTGAGGTTTCTTCAAGAAAGGGAATCGAGTGCGCAGGATCATTCTGAAGATACTGTCTACAGACCCATAAAGGTGATGACACCTGTGGCGTCCCAAGGTTCAGTTCACACCGAAGTTCTCGGAAGAGTCCGCGGCAAGCAAACCGTCCTGGTCCGAACAACCGTTTCGGGGTGGGTAAAGCGTATAGACTCCGGCCGAGGTCGGGAAATCGAAAAAGACGGAATTATCCTCGAACTCTACGATTACCGCGTGGAAACGCGGCTTGACGAGGCGAAGTACAATCTTGAATCCGCCAAGGGGAACCTTGCCGAGGCTGAAAGGGTGTACCGCAGGAACGTGACTCTTTTTGAGAAGGGAATAGTCTCTGAGGATGAGACCAAGGCGTCGCGAAACCTTCTTGAGACCGCCTCTGCCGGTGTAAAAGCGCTTGAAGCTTCTTACAAAAGGGCCAAGTGGAATTACGAAAACCTCAAGATCCGTTCCCCTATCCAGGGTCAGGTTGTCGAAATCGTTCCCGACATCGGACAGGAGACAAGAAACGGAGATGTGGTAGCCAAAGTCGTTAATCTGAACGGCAGGAAAGTCATAGCAGGTGTGGACGTGTCTGTTGCCAGAAGTGTTAACCCGGGAGATACACTTGAGGTATCACTCACAAGAGGCGGAAAGGTGGAAACCGCCACGGGCGAAGTTAACGGCGTGAGTCCGGGTTCTGATGATTTCTCGGGTACCTACGATATCGAGATTGCCATATCTGATCCCTCGGTGAAATGGTGGCCGGGGGAAATGGTTTCCGTGAAAATACCGGTGCAGACGCTTGATAATGTCGTCAGAATTCCCAAAACGGCTGTTTTGTCCGACAGTAGGGAAAATTCCTCTTTCGTGCTGGTTGAAAAAAACGGAGAAGTTCTCAAAGCTGAGGTGGCGCCCACGTGGATAGACGATAATTCGGCCTACATATCATTTGATTCGCTTCCCCCAGCCTCGAGAATAATAACCGAGGGGAATTTCGGCCTTCGTCCCGGTCAGCCGGTAAGGGTTGTCGACTGATTTTCCATCTCTTTGGGATGCGCGGGTTCAGCAGGAGCGGCTTCTTAGGAATTCGCATTTCTCCTGGATAATCTCTGTCGCCCTTTCTATTTCCTCAAAGGTGTTCTCCGGGCAGAAGCTGAATCTTATGCTTGAATACGCATGCTGTTCATCCAGCCCCATGGCGGTCAGAACATAGGATGGCGTAACGTCGAAATTTGTGCACGCGGAACTCTGCGAACACCTTATTCCCGCTTCGTCAAGAAGAGAGACCAGTTCTCTTCCGTCAGTTCCGCCGAAGTGGATATTGGTGGTGTTGCATATTCTTTTCCCGTCGCCACCGTTAATTGAGGTGTCCGCAATGGATTCGATTATCGTTTTCTCGAACCGGTCGCGAAGATCCTTCATCTTTCCTATGGCCTGCTCAAGCCTTGTGCACCTTATCCCGCAGGCGGTTCCAAAGCCTGCTATGCCCGGAAGATTCTCAGTGCCGGGACGAAACCCTTCCTCTTGGAATCCTCCGAAAAAAAAAGGATTTACAAGCAGCCTGTCTTTTGCGTAGAGAACTGCGACGCCCTGGGGACCGCTGATTTTATGGGCAGTGAAAGAGAGAAAATCCACGTGAAGCTTCGCAAGGTCCACTTCTAGCTTGCCTACAGCCTGGGCAGCGTCGGTGTGGAGAAGCACTTTGTTTTTCCTGCAGACCTCGGAAATCCTCGCCATATCCTGTATAACTCCGGTCTCGTTATTAACCCACTGCACGGAAACGAGGTCGGTTTTCTCGGAGATCGCGTCCTCGAGTCTTCGGATGTCAAGAATTCCCTGTCTGTCCACCTCGAGCATTTCGATGTGCACGTCATTTAGTTCGAGGAAACTGCACATCTTCATTATCGAGGAGTGCTCTACTTGGGTTGTGACGACGCGAGGTTTCTCTTTTTTCTTCGTGCAGGAATAAAAAACCATGTTGTTTGATTCCGTGCCGGAACTTGTGAATATGAGGTCTTCGGGGGAGCACCCCACAAGATCGGAGGTCCGTTGGCGGGCAAGGTCCATGTGGCGTCTCGCTCGCTCTCCGGCCGAGTGGGCGCTTGAGGGATTGCCGAACCCCTCACCCATGGCTTCGTGCATTGCCTCAGTTACTTCGGGAAGTGGTTTTGTAGTTGCGTTGTTGTCAAAGTAGATTTCGCCGGAAATGTCCTCTGTACACCCCATTGTAAAGCTAATAATACACGATTTTTTGGCTAAGGTGTTTCTTCCGGCAGGTCTTCGGGCAGGAGAAGGGTTATGCAGGGTTCCTCGGAGTCTTTGGTTACTGGACCCAGGTAGGAAATAACATGAAATTCCTGACCTTTTCCGTCTTTGGTAACCGAAGCGGTGAAATTGATCACGTTGGTTCTCTTCGTTTTCCTGGTTGCTCTTATGGACGACACGAGCGGGGAAAGTATTTCTTTTAGCCTGGTGTTTTCATCCTCGCCGTGGGCCGCAGCCTCGGAATCGGGCTCCATCATTTCCTTTTTGAGCGAAGAGGTTACAAATAGGCGAATCATGAGGCCTGATTCCCTTGCCACGCCGGATACCTCGAATTGCTTTTCAAGCTCGAGGTCGGTTTCTCTCTCCAAGTAAAATTTCTCCATTTCTCTCCCCCTTGATATTGATGATATATACTAGATGGTTTAGTTGGTAGATACAAAACGCCGCCGCGGCATCGGGAGAGTTTCCGCATGGACAAGACTGGAGAAATAAGATTTGTTCCCTTGAGGGGAATTCCGGAAGTGAAGGAAGGGGACAGTCTCGGGGAGATGATTCTGCGCGCCGCCGCCCGTGAGGGATTTTCATTTCTCGACGGGGATGTGGTCGTAGTTGCGCAGAAGGTAGTTTCAAAGGCCGAAGGCAGGGTCGTTAATCTTTCCCGGATAGAACCTTCGGGTTTCGCGGTTACGGTCTCCGAGGAGGTTTCAAAGGATCCGAGGTTGGTGGAGGTGATTCTGGGTGAAACCAGGAGAATCGTAAAAATGGACGAGAGAGAAAGCGGCAAGGGAAGGCTTATAGTTGAGACAACCGGAGGGCTTGTGCTGGCAAATGCCGGCGTTGATGCTTCAAACGTTTCAGGGGGCGAGGATGTCACGCTTCTTCCGCTTGATTCCGATCGCTCCGCCGGGGCTATAAGAAAACATATAGAACAGGAAACCGGAAAGTACGTAGCCGTCATAATAAGTGATACCGTGGGACGTCCCTGGCGGGAAGGGCTTACCGATATCGCCATTGGCTGTAGCGGCATGAATCCGCTTTCTGACCGCAGGGGAGAGACCGATAGCAAGGGTCTTCTGCTTACGGCAACCGAGATGGCGACCGCGGACCAGGTGGCGTGTGCCGCGGGCTTGCTTATGGAGAAAACCGCGGCGCTGCCCGTTGTGATAGCGCGCGGAATTGATTATATCCGGGGGGAAGGAAGTTCGGATGAGCTGATCAGAGACCCGGCCCATGACCTGTTCAGATAATTCCCCAAAATTCCATGAAAGGTTTTTTCGAAAAAGACTTCCTCCTTATCTCTCACCGGGGCGCGAGTCATTACGAACCGGAAAATACTCTTCGCTCTTTCCGCAGGGCCCTGGACATGGGGTCTTCGGTGATAGAGTTCGACGTCAGAAAAAGTCTTGACGGCCGTCTGGTCGTCATTCATGACCGGACGGTTGACAGGACCACGGACGGCAAGGGAGCCGTTTCGGGGAAGACCCTTCCTGAACTTAGATCTCTTGACGCCGGTTTCGGAGAGCGGATCCCGACTCTTGAGGAGGTCTTTGAGGAATTCGCGGGGCGCTGTGGGCTGGTGGTCGAGCTTAAGGAAAAAGGGACTGAAGAAAAAACGGTCTCGCTTATAAAATCCCATGGTCTTATAAGAGATGTTGCGGTGGTTTCTTTCCGCGAGGACTGTCTTCGCGCGGTAAGGGAGCTTGATCGTTCCGTTACTACGGGACTTATCACGGTTTTCGGTTTCGGGTGCGTGAACAAGGCTCTTTCCCTTGGCTGCCGGGTAGTGGCTACAAATCACCGTTTTATGACGCGCCGCCTTGCTTCAGAAGCCAGAAGAAGAGGTCTTTTTGTGTGCTGCTGGACGGTTAACGATCCGAAACGAGGCGAAAAGCTGGCCGGGGCGGGGATTAACGGAATTATCACCGACAAACCTGATCTGATATGAAGCTGGTTTGCCGGGGCGTCTGATCCTGCCCCAAGCCGTTAACACTCTGAAACAGCCTGAACCAGCAGCGGTGCCACTGCCATGTGTCGCCGTGATTTACGCGGTCGATTGGTTATTATTCGCTTCTATGCAAGCTGTTTGAGCGATGGTGAAAAAATGGCACCTGATCACGGACACTCCATATATCTTGACTATAACGCAACTGCGCCTCTTGACCCGCGCGTTTTGGAAGAGATGACTCCATATCTTGCCGGAAATTATGGGAATCCCTCCAGCATTCATTCTCCCGGAAGCGTCGCGCGCGCAGCGGTTGATTGCGCCCGCGAGAGAGTATCGGATTATCTCGGGGCGAGGCCGGGAGAAATAGTTTTTACCTCCGGGGGCAGCGAAAGCAACAATTTCGCCATAAAAGGCCTGGCCTACGCTCTTTCCGACAGGGGAAACCACCTGATTACGACCGCGGTCGAGCACGCCTCGTGTCTTGAGACGTTCAGGTTTCTTGAACGCAGGGGCTTCGAGGTCACATATCTTCCCGTGGATTCCTTCGGACGGGTCTTCCCCGAACAGTTCCGGGAAGCGATTACCGATCGCACGATTCTTGTTTCCTGCATGTACGTGAATAACGAGACCGGAGTCATAAGTCCGATTCGCGATATAGGGAAAGTTGCCCGCGAGAGGGGGGTCATTCTCCATACGGATGCGGTTCAGGCTCTGGGAAAGATGGAAGTCGATCTTGGGGACCTGCCGGTTGATATGGCCTCTTTTTCCGCCCACAAGGCATGCGGTCCCAAGGGGGCGGGAGCTCTTTACTTGAGAAAAGGGATCGGCCTTGAGCCTTTCGTGCACGGCGGGGGACAGGAGAGGGGAAAGAGGGCGGGAACGGAGAACGTGGGGGCTGTCTGCGGATTCGGTTACGCGTGCGAGCTTCTGCGTGGGGAGCTTGAGGCGGAAAACGAAAGACTGGGAAAACTGCGTGACCGTCTTTTCGAAGAGCTTTCCCGGAGAATAGAGGATATCTACCTTAACGGACATCCCGACGCGAGGGTCTCAAATACCCTTAACGTTGGTTTTCCGGGCACTCCGGGTGATTCGGTGGTGATGAATCTCGATACCGCCGGGGTGGCGGTTTCAACCGGTTCGGCCTGCTCCGAGGGAAATGTCGATCCTTCCCACGTATTGGTCGCTATGGGGCTCGAAGAGCAGGAAGCGCTCTGCTCGATCAGGTTCAGCTTCGGCCGCTTTACCCGTTCGGAGGAAATCGACAGGGTGATCGAGCTTCTTCCCGCAATAGTGGAGAGGATAAGGACGCTTCAGGATTTCTGACTGGATGTACGGGAACCGCTTGCCGAGTTGCGTATATCGGCGGGCAACATGTATTTGCCGTCCGAATTAGGGATAAAGAGGGACGGAGTCAAGTCCCAGGCTCTGGGGAAGGTCAAGCATGATGTTCATGTTCTGTATAGCCTGGCCGGAGGCTCCCTTTACAAGATTATCTATGGCACAGACAATTATCGCGGTTTTTTTCTCCGGGTTTGCCCTTACGCCTATGTCGCAGAAGTTTGAACCCCTGACGCAGGAGGTGTTCGGAAAAGACCCCTCGGGAAGAATCCTCACGAAAGGCGAGTTCTCGTAGAATTGCGCGAGGGCATCCAGCAGTTCCCGGGTCCTGAGGCTTCCCGAAAGTGTTACGTATATTGTCGAGAGTATACCCCTGTTTATCGGTACAAGATGCGGGGTAAATGCGACTTCCACCTTGCCGCCCAGAAAATCTGAGAGTCCCTGCTCTATTTCAGGGGTATGACGGTGCTCGCCTACCTTGTAGGCTTTCATTCCTTCGGAGACCTCGCAGAAATGAAGGTCAAGCGAAGGGTTCCTCCCTGCTCCCGAAGCTCCGGATTTGGCATCAATTATAATTCCCTCTGTCTCCAGCATGCCGTTTTCAAGAAGCGGCGCGAGCGGAAGGATCGAAGAAGTGGGATAGCATCCGGGGTTTGCAACCAGTTTTGTCTCCGAGATCCGTCCCGCATGCAGCTCGGGGATTCCGTAGACGGCGTTTTCAAGAAGATGGGCGCATGGATGATCCCCATACCAGTCCCTGTAGGTGCCTTCCCTGAGACGGAAATCCGCCCCGAGATCAATTATCCTTACGTCCCTCCCGTAGATCTCCTCTATGAGCTCGGCAGATGCTCCGTGCGGAAGCGCGGCGAATACCACGTCGGTATCGTCCGGAATGAGCGAGGGATCAGAAGCGCTTAGCTCAAGGTCGGCTATTTCTCCAAGGTGCGGGAACACCTCGGCCAGAGCACGACCTGCGTTCCTTGACGCCGTTAAGTGCGAAAGGCTGGCCCGGGGATGTCCCGCGAGGAGCCTTATAAGTTCCGCTCCCGTGTAGCCGCTTGCTCCCAGAATACATACGTTGAACTTTTTCATCACGGTGAAACGATACTACGGAATCGGAAAAACTCAATCCGCCCCGGCAATTCAGGTATTTCTTCAGGGGATGACGTAAAAACATCAGGTTCTCAGTATCCGTTCCGGAATTTCCGGGTTTTTTCGAGGAATTAGGAGGCATTTTATTATCCGGTAAAATTACCAAAGGCGTTTTGAGGCTGCGGTTGACCGCAGACCGGGTGGAAACTCCGTTTAAAAAGGCAAGATAAGGTTTCAATCCGCAGGAGGAAAACCTGCCGATACCGAAAAGATGTACTGCTTGAACAGTTTCCCCAACATTCGGGGTCATAGCTGAGCGCACACTGGGCATTATCGACTGATTCTCTATGCACATCGCCGATTTTTCAGTAAGAAACTCCTTTTTCGTGAACCTGCTGATGGGAGCCATAATACTTATAGGGCTCCTGTTTTCTTTTTCTCTTCCTCTTGAACTTTTTCCCTCCGTAAAACTCGAAATGGTCACGGTAACCACGTCTTTTCCGGGTTCTTCCGCGGAGGACGTTGAGAATCTTGTAAGCGTTCCCATTGAGCAGCAGATAAAGAATGTCTCCGGCGTCAAGATCGTAAAATCCGTTTCTTCAGAAGGGTTCTCACGGGTTACGGCTGAGGTTTACCCGGGTGAGGATACCAGGAGGATTGCCTGGGAGATTGATTCCAGAATCAACCTGATAGCAGACGATCTTCCCGAGGACACGGAAGAACCAGTAACGGAAGAGCAAAAGGCGAGTTTTCCGCTGGTGAGCGTTTCGGTCTCAGGGGACGTGCCAAGAGATATTCTCTACAGTAGCGCCAGAAGACTGCGGGATGAGCTTGGGCTTTTAGACGGTGTTGAAAATGTGACTTCCGTCGGACTGCCTGATCCGGCAATATGGGTGTATCTCGATTACCCGAAAATGGTGCAGTTTGAACTGGGGATTAAGGAGATTTCAGACGCCATCAACGCGAGAAATCTGGATATTCCCGGGGCGAATTTTACTCGGGACAGTGCCGATTTTCTGCTCAGAACCGAGGGAAAGATAAGATCTGTGAAGGATCTTCTCGATATTCCGGTCGCAAGGAGCGTTGAGGGTAAACATGTTCTGCTACGCGATGTGGCGACGGTCGCCCTCGGGGAACAGCGAGAAAACCTGAGATCGAGGATAAATGGTCATCCTGCGATTACTTTCTGGGTAGAGAAGCAGAAAGACGTTGATATCCTCGATACCGTCGACCGCATAAGGGAGCTTACTGAGAGATACGAAAACGAGCTTCCCGAAAATGCGGAGATAACCCTGGCGTTTGACAGGTCACACTGGGTGAAAAGCCGTCTTCAGACCATGCTTAAAAGCGGAGGTCTGGGGTTCGTTCTGGTGATAATCCTTCTTACTCTTTTTCTTGATCGCAAGGCGGCCTTTATAGCCGCCCTGGGGATCCCTGTTTCTTTCCTGGGGGCCGCGATATTAATGGAGATGACCGGCACGACGCTGAATGTCCTTTCCATGTTCGGTCTTATAATGATGCTGGGAATGGTGGTGGATGATGCCATAATCGTCGTTGAGAATGTCCAGAGGTATATATCAAGGGGAGTGGAACCGCTAAGGGCGGCGGTAATAGGGACAAGGGAGGTTGCCTGGCCTGTGGTCGCGACCGTGCTGACCAACATTGCCGCGTTTACTCCCCTTCTTCTCGCCACGGGGCTGATCGGACAGTTCCTTTCCATAATTCCCAAAGTTGCGATTTTCGCTCTTTGCTTCTCACTTTTCGAAGCCCTGGTGATCATGCCGTCTCACTGCGCCGACTGGCTTCCGGCAAACGGCAAAACGAGATCTCCTCGCGGAAACGCGCCGCTTCTGCGGGTAAGAGGCCTGTATCTTCGGGGACTTCTGTTTGCGCTTAGAAACCGCTATGCGGTAATAGGATGTTTCGTGGTTGTTTTTTCTTTTTCAGTCTTTGTATTTGTCCAGATTCCAAACGTGATGTTCTACCTTCATGATACTGAGGAGATAATGGTAAGGGTTGAGAATCCCCCTTCATCCAGTCTTGAGCGTACAGCCGCCTCCGTAGCCCAGGTGGAAGAGGCCGTGCGCCAGAGTACCCCCACTCATGTTCTTAAAAACACTTTATCCATGGTGGGCATGGATATGTCTGATCCTGACAATATGTTTTTAACGGGAGACCACGTGGCCACGGTTCTGGTTGAGTACGAGGATTACTCCGCCAGAAAAGAAAACGCGCTTGAACTCTCCGATATCGCGGAAGACAGGGTAGGGGAGACGGTTACGGGAGCCAAGCAGGTTGATTTCGTCACGACGACGGGTCCTCCTACCGGGAAACCGGTGGACGTCAAAGTAAGCGGGGACGACATACCGGTGCTGATGGAAATAGCTTCCCGGATCCGGGAATATCTGGGTAGTCAGCCGGGGGTGAGTGCCGCCACCAGTAATCTTGTTTACGGAAAGCCCGAGGCGAGAGTCGAGATAGACGAGAGAAAGGCCGGGGTGTTCGGTATTGACAAGTGGAGTGTGTCGCGGGAAATCAAGGCTCTTGGCGACGGTCTCACGGTTGCGAAGACCAGAGTGGGCGAAGAAGAGGCTGAGATAAATCTGCGATACGGAAGGGAAGATTCCGGCGTTTTCTCGGTGAAATCGCATCAGGTCCCGACTCCTTTTGGTCAGCGGATTCCCATCGGCACTGTGGCGGAGATAACGGACTCAAAGACGCCGCTTGAGATAAGAAGGGAGAAGCTCAGGAGAACAGTCACCGTAACGGCCGAAGTGGACAACCAGGTGACTACTTCAAGGGATGTGAACGCGAATCTTTCGCGTTATCTCGACAGTCTTCTGGATAACTACCCGGGCTACTCGTTTCGGTTCGCAGGGGAGGAGGAGCAGTATACTCAGGCTATAAGCGACATAAAAAAAGCATCGCTTCTGGCTTTACTTCTCATTTATCTCATTCTCGCAAGCATACTGCGCTCCGGCTTTCAGCCCCTTATAATAATGAGCGTGCTGCCTTTTTGCATTACGGGAGTGATCATAGCGATTCTGCTGCGCGGCGAACCCATGACGCTTCCCGCCATAATAGGAATGGTTGCGCTTCTGGGGATAGTTGTAAATGACAGTCTGCTGCTGATGAGCTTTATCAACCGAAGGGCGAAAAAACTGCCGAGCAAGGCTGTGGCCATAGTATTTTCCGCGAGATACCGCTTCCGGCCTATCGTTCTTACCACGCTTACGACCTTCTCGGGGCTTTTCTCCCTGATGTTCGCCTACAAGGGCCAGGCGGGCATTCTCGCTCCGATGGCGGCTTCCCTGGGATTCGGACTTGTTTTTTCGACCTTAGTCATACTTTACCTCGTACCCTGTCTTTATCTGGTTCTTGACGATATCGGCAAGCGGTTGCGGGATTTCACCCATCTGAGAACATTGAAGCCTGATGGAAGAGGTTCCCCGCAAATTGGTTAATTGCTGGTACAATTACAAAAAGCGCTTCGGGCGGCCTGGCGGCCGGAGACCGGGTGGAAAATATCGATCACGAACCGTTATGTCTGGCGTTTGTGTATCCGCCAGGTGATTCAGTCACGGGGCAAATAGCCGTATTTCTCTATTGACTAACAGCGGGCAAGTAGATAGTTTTTGCGAAGTTCAAAGTCAAGTTTCGGAGGTTTTGCGATGTCCATCAGGGTTGGAATAAACGGGTTCGGAAGAATAGGAAGACACATACTCAGAATTGGTCTTGGCAGAGAAGACCTTGAGTTCGTGGGCATAAACGATATTACGGATACCGAAACCCTGGCCCATCTTTTCAAGTACGATTCGGTGTTCGGCCGTTACCCGGGGGAGGTAAAATGCGACGGTGAGGGAATAACCGTAGATGGAAAGCTGATAAGGGTGTTTTCTGAGAGAAACCCTGCAGATATTCCCTGGGCCGATACGGGAGCGCAGATCGTGGCGGAGGCAAGCGGCATTTTCAGAACCCGCGAGGCCGCGGCGGCGCACATGGGCGAGACCGTGAAAAAGGTAATAATTACCGCGCCTGCAAGCGGCGAGGTGGATTTCACCACGGTAGTGGGCATAAACGATGATGACTACGAGCCCGAAAGTCACGACGTGATTTCAAATGCGTCCTGCACCACCAACTGCTTCGGCATGCTGGTCAAGGTTCTCCACGAAAATTTCTCGATCAGGCGTGGAGAGATGACCACGATACACTCCTATACGAACGATCAGAGAATACTCGACACTCCGCATAAGGATAAAAGAAGGGCTAGAGCGGCCGCGCTCTCCATTATTCCTACCAGCACGGGAGCCGCAAACGCCATACAGATTGTTTTTCCTGAACTCAAAGGGAAACTCTCCGCGGTAGCCGTAAGGGTGCCCACGCCCAACGTGTCGCTTGTGGATTTTACCTGCGAGGTGGAAAAAGGAACTTCCGCGGAAGATGTGAATGCGAAATTCAAGGAAGCGGCCGAAGGAGCGCTTAGTGGCTATCTTGCCTACGTCGAGGACGAAATCGTCTCTTCCGATCTTGTGGGAGACACCCATTCCTGCTCTTTTGATTCCATGCTGACTTCAGTGGTGGAGGATAATCTGGTCAAGGTTGTTGCCTGGTACGATAACGAGTACGGATACACTTCCAGGGTGGTTGATCTTATAGAGCTTATAGGGAGAGAGCTTTGAAGAAAAAGCTTCTCATAACCGACCTTCCCTGTTCCCAGTACGAGGGGAAAAGAGTTTTCGTAAGGGTTGATTTCAATGTTCCCGTAAACGGCGGAAAGATAACTGAGGACTACAGGATAAGACGCACTATCCCCACGATCGATTACCTTACCAGATGCGGGGCCAGGGTAATACTGGCTTCCCACATGGGAAGACCGAAGGGACGCAGGATAGAAGATCTTTCAATGGCTCCGGTGGCGGAAAGGCTTAACGAATTCCTTGGGATCAAGGTCCGCTTTCCGGGTGCGGTTGTAGGCAGGAAGGTTGAGAACGCCTCCAAGAAACTCAAAAACGGCGAGGTGATGCTCCTTGAGAATCTCAGGTATCACAATGAAGAAAGGGAAAACAACGCGGATTTCTCCAAGAAACTCGCATCCTTGGCCGATATTTACGTGAACGAAGCTTTCGGCACTTCGCACAGGGCCCACGCCTCCACCTATGGAATGACCGCTCACTTCGAGAAAAAGCTTGCGGGCCTAATGGTGGGAAACGAAGTGAAGTTTCTTAGCCGTCTGATAAGAAGACCCAAAAAACCCTACCTGGTCATTGTCGGGGGCATGAAGATAAAGGACAAGATAGGAGCGCTCAGGAACATAATAAAAAAGGCGGACATGGTTCTTGTGGGCGGCGGGGTAGCCTATACCTTTCTTGCGGCGCGCGGGATTAGTGTCGGGAAATGTTCCGTGGAGAAGGAGATGATTTGCTGGGCCCGGGAAGCCCTTGAAACCTACAAGGAAAAAATCCTTCTGCCCGTTGATCACGTGATGGCCGAGGCCGTCGGCGGCAGAAAAATGCGAGTAGTGGTTACAGGAGCGAAGATTCCCGACGACATGACAGCTTTTGACATAGGGCCGAAGACTGTAGAGAAATTCACCTCGCATATAAAGGGGGAAGGCACGGTTTTCTGGAACGGTCCCATGGGATTTTTCGAGGTGGACGATTTTTCAAACGGCACAAGCGCCATCGCCAGATCGTTTGCGCTTGCCACGTGGAGGGGGGCCACCACGGTTCTCGGAGGAGGAGACAGCGTGGCGTCACTTAAAAAGTCCGGGGTCAAGTTTTCCGAAGCGACCCACGTGTCGACCGGGGGCGGAGCCTGTTTTGAATTCCTCGGAGGGTCTGACCTTCCGGGAATATCGATTCTCAGTGACAGCTAGGGTCCCATCAGGTATTTATTTCAGTAGGATCTTAAGATTTTTTCAAGGGAGAACCCATGGCCATAAAGGAACTCAGAAAAATCAGTGATATAGAGGCGGCGCTGGGAGCGGACTCGAAATACCTGCTCGGTCACAAGTGCACGACGATAAGCAAGAAGGACCTTTATCTTCCCGGACCGGACTATGTGGACGAGGTGTTCGTGCAGAACGACCGATCGCCCGCCGTGATAAGGAACCTGCAGACCATCCTTGACCACGGCCGCCTGGGGGGAACGGGATACATATCAATCCTGCCGGTGGACCAGGGAGTTGAGCACTCCGCGGGAGCCTCTTTTGCCGTGAACCCGATTTATTTCGATCCGGAGAACATAGTGAAGCTTGCCATGGAGGGGGGATGTAACGCTGTTGCCTCGACCGTGGGAGCGCTGGCTTCGGTCTCAAGAAAATACGCGCACAAGATTCCTTTTATAGTCAAGGTCAACCACAACGAGCTTCTGAGCTATCCTAATACTTTTGATCAGATTCTTTTCGGAAACGTGGATCAGGCCTTTCAGATGGGAGCAGTGGGGATCGGGGCGACTGTATATTTCGGTTCCGAGGAAAGCTCTCGTCAGATCCAGGAAATATCGGAGGTCTTCAGCCACGCCCATTCCCTGGGACTTGCGACCATACTCTGGGCTTATCTGAGAAACCCGGCTTTCAAGCAGGACGAGGCCGATTATCACGTTTCGGCTGATCTCACGGGGCAGGCGAACCATCTCTCGGTGACCATAGGGGCGGATATAGTCAAACAGAAGCTTCCGGAAAACAACGGGGGCTTTACGGCTCTTTCCTTCGGAAAGACCCACGAGCGGGTTTATTCAGAACTTACCTCTGACCACCCGATAGACCTTACCCGCTACCAGGTGGCAAACTGCTACATGGGGAGATTGGGGCTCATAAATTCAGGAGGCGCTTCGGGTTCGGACGATCTTGCGGACGCGGTAAGAACCGCAATTGTAAACAAAAGGGCAGGGGGAATGGGACTCATAAGCGGAAGAAAATCTTTCCAGAAACCCTTTAAGGAAGGGGTCGCGCTTCTAAAGAGTGTTCAGAACGTCTACCTGGAGCGGGAAATCACGATTGCCTGAGCGGTGCCGGGCACCTACCTGAAGTGACTTATTACCTCTCCCGCGAGGGCATTGAAGGAGTATTCCAGATCGGGACTGAAATCCCTGATTATGAAATGGGTGACACCGGCTTCTATGTATTCTTCGAACCTTTTTATCGCGTCGCCGGCCGTTCCGTATATAACGAAATCGGACAGTATGTCTCTGGTGTAGTATTTTTCTCCCATCTCGCGGAATCTCGTTAGCATGTCCTGATCGTTCGGCATTATGCTCGTGTAGGAAAGCCCCTTGTACTGCGGTTCTATTTCGAGGTCGTACCCGGCTTCCTCTATCACGTCGGGCCATATTATAGCGTGCTTTATTCTGTCAAGGGTCTCGTAGGCGGTGTCCTTGTCCCTGGCGACGGACACGAAAATATATATGCACTTCTCGAAGTTCTCCGCGGCGGCGTTTTCACCCATGGCTTTTTCCACTTCGGCGAGCTTGCTCGAGAAAACCCATGTGGGCATCGCGTTTGTTACCCATCCGTTTCCGAGCGCGCCCGCGACCCCGAGAGCTTTCGGTCCGGTCGCTGCTATGTATACGGGAACATCCTTTCCGTTAACGGGGCTTACCCTTACTTCGGCCTCGCTTAGAGAGAAGAATTCCCCCTCGAAGGTTACCGTTTCCCCGGCCCAAAGCCGCCTCATAAGCGGCACGGATTCCTGAAGACGAGCAAGAGGCTTGTTCCAGCTTATGCCGTAGTAGTCAAGATTCATTTTTTCCCCGTACCCAAGGCAGCTGAAGGTTCTTCCCCCCGAGAGATTGTCTATGGTCGCGAGCCTGTGGGCGAACATCGCGGGATGCGACCTGTGAGGGTCCCCTATGGCTCCAAGGCGGATTCTGTCCGTCTTTACCGCCGCGGCCGTGATTACCGACCATACTTCGGGAGTCAGTTTTTTCGCCATAAACAGTATGTGGTCCGGATACCACACGGCGTCGAAACCGGCCTCCTCGCAGCGGACGGCGAAGTCCACGAGTTCCGTAACCGGTTTTCCCGGAAGCGGGGCGGTAAGCCCGAAGCTTGTTTTTTCACCCATTTTTATCCCTCCTCAGGTTGTTGGGGGTCCTTCAGGAAGTTGAGGAACTTGCTTACCATATTATAGGAACCTATATATATGGGGGCTCTCTGGTGAAGTTCCGTCGGCTGAATTTCAAGAGTTCTTTCCGTTCCGCTTGACGATGCTCCTCCGGCCTGTTCCACGATGAAGGCCATCGGGTTACACTCATAGAGAAGCCTGAGTTTTCCTTCTGGGGAATCCGAGGTCTTCGGATAAAGAAATATTCCTCCCTTGAGAAGGTTTCTGTGGATGTCCGCTACCATGGATCCGACATACCTAAGCGAGAGGCTGGAACTGTTCTCCCCATCCCTGCAGTGATCGAGATACGCCTTTACTCTGTCAGGGAATTTCGAGTAGTTATAGTAGTTGACCGAGAAGATGCTGCCGTGGCTAGGGATCTTTATGTTCGGATGGGAGAGGCAGAATTCTCCTATCGAGGGGTCAAGGGTAAACCCGTTTACTCCGTGGCCGGTAGTGTACACCAGCATGGTCGAAGAACCGTATATTATGTATCCGGCGGCCGTCTGGGCCTTGCCCGGCTGCAGAAAATCCTCCTTTAGACACGGGGAGAACATCTTTGACGTCCTCCTGTATACGGAAAATATGGTTCCGACCGATACGTTCACGTCTATATTGGAGGATCCGTCGAGAGGGTCGATGGCTATGACGTATTTTGAGTTTCTCGAGTTCTCGTCGGAAAATGCTATAAAATCCTCGTTTTCCTCAGATGCCACCCCGGCGCATTCTCCGCCATGTTCAAGCGCGGTCACAAACTTTTCGTTCGCGTAGGAATCGAGCTTTCTTACCTCTTCTCCCTGGATATTTATCTGGCCCGTTTTGCCCAGAATATCCGCGACCAGACCGGCTTTGTTTACTTCCCTGTGGACTATTTTCGCTGCAAAGCCTATATCCCGAAGCAACCTGGAAAGTTCCCCGGTGGAATAGGGAAATTCATACTGATTTTTTATGATGAATTCGTCAAGAGTAGTTATCGAAACCATGTCGCGAGTTGTTCTAGAGAAAGGGCATGGACAAAACGCTTTTCACATAAGAGTCTAACTGAATCGGCGGAGTTAATTAAGGGAGTGTTGATTAACAGTGATTGGAGAAACAATGCTCCGGCCTCAAAAACCGCTCAGGGTTATGGAGTTTTAGGCAGTGTCACGGAGAAGACTGCTACGAGAATCCTGCGTGGTTCATCCTCGTTCACTCGAAGCCTGACTCCCGCTTTCCTTCCCGCAGTTCCCTGAGCTTTTCCAAGCTCTCGTCAAGATTATCCGGCGCCTGTTCCTTGATAATTTGATATCCGGTCATGACTTTGGGAGCCAGAACGGAATTCCTGAGGAAAGAAGCGTCCTCATCCACAAACTGCTTGACACCAGTTACTACCAGGTAGCAGAGCAGCAGACCGACTATAAAGCCCATCGCCCCGCCTAGGAGGTGGTTCATCCATCCCATCCTGATTTTTTCCAGCAGGTCTGTCAGGAAATGGGAAAGATAATGTATGAGCATGTACGCAAGACAGGCTACGATCAGGAATCCCAGAATATCGGCGACTCTCGGTTCGGCGATAACGTTCTTTTCAAGCAGAACAGTCCCTAGCGGCTCATAGAAAAAAAAGCCCAGCGCTACTCCCCCTATTATGGCGGTCAGGGAGAAAACCTGCTTTATAACGCCTGACCTGAGTCCTGCCCCGAAGGAGATCAAGATCATGACTAAGAGTAAGATATCAAACAGGTTCAAAGAGGTTTACCGTTACGCTCCTGTGGGCTGTTTTGCGAAGAATTTCATTACGCGCAAGGGCGGCAGGTTTTAAAAATCATAACGCAAAGATGTAGACAAGGGTAAGTACTCCGAGGTCGCCAAGTGCCGCATATGCAGGATGATGGAACCTTCGTTTGTCCCGTAGGCTTCCTGATACAGCGTCTTGATGAATGTCAGGTCAACGACATGAGGTCTTGTCAGGTACGCTTCGCACAGGTCGTTGTTGGCGTCATGCATCAGGGTGACGTCGAGTTGTACGGGATCTGATTCCAGAAAGATGCCGTCTGTGACGAGGGTGAAGTCGTGTGTTTCACAGCCGCCGCTGTACGATGCCGTGAAGGTCAGCGTGTCGTTTTCGATGGCCGGTGCGTGGTCGCCTTCTATTTGGAGTTGATACAGATCGCTTTCTTGGAGTGCTCTGTCGTCGTCTGTGTTATCGTCTTGCTCCTGTCCTCCGCATGCTGCTGCGGACAGGAGCAAGACACAGAGAATGAACCCGCTTATTCTTTGCCAAGACATATCATTGATTTCCTTCAAAATGGCCTGTTACCAGTAAGCTAAACGGTTATAGCACCGCCGTCAAGGCACCTGTAAAGAGTTGTAACTAATAAACTAATTATCCAGTTCCTTTTACTTTGGTGTCGACAGTCTTTTGACTTGGCGGGTTCGTTCATATAGTCTAAGCGTCCGATGGAGTTCTCAGAAATAATTGAGATAATTCACCCCAGCCTCGCGGAAACGGAGAGGAAAATCGATGAATTCATAAAATCTGATATTCCTCTGGTTTACGAAATAGCCAAGTATCTGCTTGGCGGAGGAGGAAAGAGAGTCAGACCCTCCCTCGTTCTTCTCTCAAGCGCCGCCTGCGGGCTTACCGACGGGGAAAACCGGATCGCGGCCGCCGCCGGGATTGAACTTTTCCACGCAGGCACCCTTTTTCACGACGATGTGGTTGATCAGGCGGAGTTCAGAAGGGGAAACGCCTCTTCCAATATGGTCTGGGGAAACAAACCCACCGTGCTGGTGGGGGATTTTATGCTGGCCCGGGGCCTTGAGCTTATATACAGCTGCGGCAGCCTTGAACTTCTGAGGGTGGTTTCCAGGGCTTCATCGCGTCTTGCCGAGGGCCATGTGCTTGAGATCATGAGCGAAAGAAAAATGGTCGAAATCTCGGAGGACTTCTGTTTCTCGGTGATTGACCACAAAACGGCTGCGCTCATTGAGTGCTCGACCGAGACCGGAGCGCTTCTGGCGAATACTTCAAACGGGGCGGTCAAGGCTCTCTCACACTACGGACATAACATAGGAATAGCGTTTCAGCTTATAGACGATGCGCTTGATTACTGTTCCGAGGAAACCAAGTTCGGGAAAAAGACCGGACAGGATCTGGCTGAACGGAAGATGACCCTTCCCCTTTATTACTCAATTGAGAACGCCCCGGAAGACGTGAAACGCAAAGTGATCGAAACGCTTGATAAGGAAGAAGACCTCGATAGTTCCGAGATAGCGGAAATATCGCAACTAGTAGCCCACTACCGCGGGGTCGATTTGACCAGACAGCGGGCAAAAGAGTTTGTGGTTGAAGCGAAAAAATCTCTGGACGAGATACCACAGAACGATTATAAGGAATCCCTCGGTCGCCTTGCCGATTACGTGGCTGAGAGAAACTTCTGATAGTAGCTGTCAAGCGCAAGACCCATGACATAGGCGTCCCCTCTTCCCCTGCCATAATAATTTTTGCGTGTTCTGAGAATTTCAAACCCAAGCTTTTCGTAAAGAGTGATTGCCGGGGTATTTGTCGTTCTTACCTCGAGAATAACCGAAAGAGCCCCCATTTTTTCATAAAAATTAAATGTGTCTGAGAGCAGTTCAATCGCTACTCCCTTTCTCCTGTGACAGGATGCCACGGCAATCTTGAATACGTGAATCTCGTCGTAGACGAGAGTGGATATTGAGTAGCCCGCAACGTCTTCGTCGCTTCCGTTTATAGCTATATTGCAGAAGAACCCGGATTTTTTTATGTAATCTGCGAGCACCTGTTTCGGCCACGGGGCGATGAAGGACTCGTTTTCGATCTTAACGATCTCGTTTATATATTTCAGAGAGAGGGCTTTTAGGATCATTTTTCTTGCGGTGGCCGGGATGGACGAAGCCTCTCAAAATAAAGATCGAGCAGGTCTGCGGCTCCCGTATAGGGATCCGTCTTTCCTTCCATTACTTCTTTTTCCACTTTGCCGAGCGTTTCTTTGATCAAAGCGTTTTCATAAAACTGTCCTCAAGGTTCTGGAGGAGCGCTTCATGCAGGCGGTACTTGGCCTGCTTTCTTCTTTTTTCCGTAAAGTATCCGTTTTCTCTGCAGAGATCTTCATAGTCCATCACGCACTGCCAGATCTCCTTTATTCCGTAACCCGAAACGGAGGAGCAGGTATAAGCCCTGGGAACCCACCCGGATTCGGGCGTTCTGTGGAATCCAAGCGACTCTTCCATTTCCTGTTTCATGAGTTCCGCCTTTTTCTTGTTTCTCCCATCCGCCTTGGTTATCAATACGGCATCGGCGCGCTCGATTATTCCCTTCTTTATTCCCTGAATGTCGTCTCCCGCCCCGGTAATCATAAGCAACATGAAGAAATCGACCATGGAGTGGCAGGTGATTTCGGACTGCCCGACTCCCACCGTTTCTATAAAGATCGTGTCGAATCCCGCCGCCTCGCAGAGAATCACGGCGTCGCTTGTCTTTTTTGCGACTCCTCCCAGGGAACCGGCCGACGGAGAAGGCCTTATATAAACGTTTTCGTGTCGGGAAAGTTCCTGCATTCTGAGTTTGTCACCCAAAACGCTTCCCCCGGTTGCGCTGCTCGTGGGATCGATTGCGAGCACCGCTATTTTTTTTCCGCACTCGCGGGCCAGATAGAGACCCAGAGATTCTATGAAGCTGCTCTTTCCGACTCCGGGTATACCCGTGATTCCCACTCTTATGGATTTTCCGGACCGCGGCAGACACCAGGTGATTATCTCTCTTGCAAGGTTTTTGTGCTCGGGAAGGGTGCTCTCCGCGAGGGTTATCGCCCTGCTAAGAGCGGGTATTTCTCCCTTGGCTATGCCTTGGCGGTAGGTTTCCGCTTCCGTTTTTTTGAGGGGGGTCATGTTCGGGTTTCTGTCATGGGCACGAGTATGGCTTCAGCCGCTTCGGACAACACGGTGCCCGGACCGAATATCTGCGAGACTCCGGCGTTCCTTAGGTAGTCGTAATCGCGTTTGGGAATAACCCCTCCCGCGACCACCATTATGTCGTCGCCTCCCATCTCGTTGAGCTTTTTTATAAGTTCGGGGATCAGTGTCTTGTGGCCGGCGGCCAGACTTGATATTCCGATTATGTGGACATCGTTTTCAACTGCCTGCCTTGCCGCTTCTTCAGGAGTCTGAAAAAGCGGGCCTATGTCCACGTCGAAACCGAGGTCCGCAAAGCCCGTCGCTATTATCTTCGCCCCGCGGTCGTGGCCGTCCTGGCCCATCTTTGCGACCAGTATTCTGGGTCTTCTTCCTTCCAGCGTGGCGAAACGGTCGGCAAGCTCTCTTGCCTTGGCAAATCCGGTGTCCTTCGAAATTTCCGATGAATATACTCCCGAGATCGTGCGCCATCCGGGCCTGTATCTCCCACATGCTTCCTCGCACGCATCCGATATTTCTCCGAGGGTGGCGTTCTCTCTTGCGGCCTCAACCGCCAGGGAGAGAAGATTGCCTTGCCCGGTTTTTGCGCACTCGGTGATTTTCCCAAGCGCGCTTTCAACCGCCCCGGAATCCCTTTTTTCTTTGAGCTTCTCCAGTCTTTTAATCTGGTTCTCCCTCACCTTGCGGTTATCCACTTCCAGTATATCGAATTCTTCCTGCGCGTCCGAATTATAACTGTTGACTCCTACTATTAAGTCTTTTCCCGAGTCTATTCTCGCCTGTTTTCGTGCTGCCGCTTCCTCTATTCTCATTTTCGGCAAACCGGTTTCTATGGCTTTGGACATTCCTCCCAGTTCTTCTATTTCCATTATGAGTTCCCATGCCCTTACCGCCAGATTGTGGGTCAGGTACTCGACATAGTAGGATCCCGCCCAGGGATCGATCAATCTGCATACATCTGTTTCTTTCTGAAGATAAAGCTGGGTGTTTCTCGCTATCCTGGCGGAAAAGTCAGTGGGAAGGGCGATCGCTTCATCCAGGGCGTTTGTGTGGAGCGACTGAGTGCCGCCGAGCACCGCGCTCAGGGCTTCGACGCATGTTCTCGTCACGTTGTTAAACGGGTCCTGTTCCGTGAGACTCCATCCCGAAGTCTGGCAGTGGGTTCTCAGCATGAGCGATGCCGGGTTTTTGGGCTCAAAGGTCTTGACGATCTTGGCCCAGAGCATTCTCGCCGCCCTCATTTTTGCGATTTCCATGAAATGGTCCATGCCTATTCCCCAGAAAAAGGAAATTCTGGGGGCGAAATCGTCAATGTTGAGTCCCGCTCCAACGCCCGCCCTTAAATACTCAAGGCCGTCAGCGAGAGTGTAGGCAAGCTCTATGTCCGACGTGGCGCCCGCTTCTTCCATGTGGTAGCCGCTTACGCTTATCGAGTTGAACTTCGGCATGTTTTTCGATGTGTATTCGAAGATGTCAGAGACTATCTTCATCGAGAATTCGGGCGGGTAAATGTAGGTGTTCCTTACCATGAACTCCTTGAGTATGTCGTTCTGGATCGTTCCGCTGAGTTTTTCCGCTCCCACTCCCTGCCGCTCCGCAACGACTATGTAGAAAGCCATGATCGGCAGAACCGCGCCGTTCATTGTCATGGAAACCGAGATCCGGTCAAGGGGTATTCGATCGAGAAGAATCTCCATGTCGAGCACCGAATCTATTGCTACGCCTGCTTTTCCGACGTCCCCCGAAACTCTGGGATGATCCGAGTCGTATCCCCTGTGAGTCGGAAGATCAAAGGCTATGGAAAGCCCCTTCTGACCCGCGGCCAGGTTTCTCCTGTAAAAAGCGTTCGACTCCTCCGCGGTGGAGAATCCCGCGTACTGCCTTATGGTCCAGGGTCTCGTGACGTACATGGTCGGGTAGGGTCCGCGAAGGTAGGGCGGAATTCCGGAGACGAATCCCAGGTGTTCTGAATCGCTTAGGTCGTCGGGGACATAAAATGTTTTTATGTCTATTTTCTCAGGGGATTCCCTTGCCACATCCCCGCTCGCACGCGCGGCGCTGTGGCCGTTTGAACCGAAGCCGAGATTTATTTTCGAAAAATCAGGTCTCATGATCCTGCCTCGTCTGAGAAAACCAGCTGCTGGTATCTCTCAAGTATGTCGCGGACATCAGAATCCGCATTGATAAAATCATCCACGCCTGCCTGAGCTAGCCTTTCCCGTTCGCCTTGTCCGCCGCCTGGAATGACAATTTTTATTTCCGCTTCCCTGTCCTTGAGTTTTCTCGTGGTCTCTTCCGCGGACTGCTCGTAATCTTCATCGGAACCGCAGATCGCTACAGCAAGCGGATTCTCGCGCAAGGCCGCCGCGATTCCCTCATCAATCCCCGGATTCTCCGCTCCGTCGACTATCGCGAACCCCCCGCATCCGAAGAAATTCATCGAAAAAACCGATCTTGCGGCTGCCTGCGGCGAATCGCTCAGGTGAAGCAGAAAAATTTTGGGCGCCTCGCCCGTTCTCTCCGCGTACTCTTCGCTCGCAAGCCTTATTCTCTCAAAAACCTGAGCTGCCCTCGACTCCGTAAGAGGTTTTACCACTGGGGCCGAACCGTTAGTCTCTTTTTCCGCGGGAGGAGTTTTCTGTATATCCTCCGCCATTTTTCCAAGCAGGTTGGGAAACTCGTTTGTTCCGACTAGCGTTTTTTTTCTTCGGGAAACGTCGCTCAGGATTTTTTTCCTGCTGTCTTCGACCGCGTTCTGTATGAAGCCGCTTTTAAGGCATTCAAGGTAGCCGCCTTTTCTTTCTATTTCCTGGAACAGCTCGAGGGATTTCTGCGAAATGGACTGCGTCAGTCTCTCTATGTGGTAGGAGCCGCCTCCGGGGTCGGTCACCGCGTCAAGGTGGGACTCGTTTCTCGTCAGGAGCTGAATGTTCCTCGCAACTCTCCTTGAGAATCCGTCGGGTTCCCTGTAGTGAGCGTCAAAGGGCTCCACGGTCAGGTAGTCCGTTCCCCCGATTACGGACGCCATGGCTTCAAGCGCAGTCCGCAGTATGTTTGTGTGCGGGTCGTAAACGGTTTTGTTAAAGGCAGTGGTGCGGCAGTGGATCCTCATTTTCGTGGATTCGGCAGAGGCGGGAGAGAACTGCTGGGCGACATTTGCCCAGAGCGCTCTTGCGGCGCGAAGCTTGGCTATTTCCGCGAAGTAACTTGATCCTGTGGAAAAGGAAAAAACGAGGTGGCGGCAGGCGCTGTCTGTATCAACGCCTTTTTGGCGAAGCATAACCAGATACTCGACCGCCGCGGCGATGGTGAAGGCGAGTTCCTGGGTTATAGTTGCGCCTGAGTCTTTAAACGTCGAGCTTTTTACCGAAAACGCCGCGTAGCCGGGCGCGGCGTCTGAGAGATATCCGATGGCTTCTGCGATTTTCTCCACATCCACATCAAGCGGCGTTTCGGGGGATCCGTGTCCAAGCAAATGCGATAGAGGGTCGAAGAACACGCCCCCGCTCAGTTTCTGCGTGTCGATTCCTTTTCTGGCGCAGGAGGAGATGAAAAGTGCGCAGGCCTTTTCCGGGTTATCTCTCAAGGCGAAGTTTATGCTGATGCGCAGGGGGTCTATATCTTTTAGGAGAGTTTCCAGGGTCTTGGGTTTTATTTCCCCTTGCGGGATGAAGGTAAGAGAATCCGCTCCGCCCTCTATTGCCGCAAGCGCTGCGGCTCTGGTCTCTTTCGGCGTAGTGAGCTTTATCTCTTCTGCAAGGAGCCAGCTGTTATCTTTTTTGCCGGTTCCCCGGACGAACGGGAATTCTCCCGGAAGCCGGGTTTCCCCCAGGAAAAAGTCCCTGGCTTCTTCTTCGGTGTAGAAGGGCTCAATCTCTATACCGTCTTCGGTATGCCATATGAGATCTTTATAGGAAATCCTTTTTTCGGCTTCTTTTTTCCAGCTTTCTTTCGAGACGCTTGGAAAATCATCGAAAAGAAGGACCTGTTCATGCTCTTTTTTGCTCATAAAAGTGCCTTTGCTCCCTTAGCTTTCGGGTGAATAAGTATATAATTTCCATTTATTTATGCCAACACACTGAAACCATTTGAATTACCGTTTTCTCCACCCGCTTTTCAGAACGGGTCCGGTCGGGGAAATTGTTATTTCTTTTTTTCGACTTTAATATTAAGGGGGTGTCTCGAAAAGCGGTTCTCATGGTCTCTGGAGGCGTGGACAGCTCTACTCTCTGCTACAAGGCGGTTCGGGAAGGGTACGAAGTCTTTCCCCTTACCTTCATCTACGGACAGAAACACGAGAAGGAGATCCGCTCCTCAGAGAATATATGCCGCCGTCTGGGGCTTTCTCCCAACATAATCGATCTTTCTTCCGTGAGGACTCTTTTCGGTTCCTCTGCGCTTACCGACCGGGACATTGAGATTCCCAGGGTTTCCGCGACGGCGGGCAATTACGAGACCCTCTCTGCAACGGTCGTTCCGAACCGAAACGCCATCTTTCTCTCCCTTTCGGTCGCCTATTCGCAGAGCATCGGCTGCGACACCGTGTTCTACGGCGCGCATCATTCCGACAGGGGAGTTTATCCCGACTGCCGGGTGGAGTTTGTTTCGGCTTTCGAGAAAGCGGAGAGACTCGCAACTGATAACGAACGCCTCGCCATAGTTGCCCCGTTTGTAGATATGGACAAGTCGGGGATAGTCAGGCTCGGCGCACGTCTCGGGGTTCCTTTCGAGGACACGTGGTCGTGCTACGTGGGTTCCCATATGCACTGCGGTACCTGCAGTTCGTGCAGGGAGAGAAAAAGGGCCTTTATCGAAGCGGAAGTGGACGATCCGACGCACTACGAGGCGTAACGGCGATGAAAGTAAGCGAAATTTTCTTTTCAATACAGGGCGAAGGAGTACATATCGGGCTGCCGACGGTTTTTCTCAGGCTTTTTGCCTGTGATCTCAGATGCAGTTGGTGCGATACAATGTACGCCGTTGAGGGATCTGACTTCCGGGAGATGGAGACCAGCGAGGTCCTGGGCGGGATCCTTGAATACGGATGCTCCCGCGTCTGCATAACCGGCGGGGAGCCGCTTATCCAGCGGGATGAAGTGGAAGAGATAACGGAATTCCTCCTCGAAAGGGATTTCGTGGTCGTCCTTGAAACAAGCGGGAACAAGAAGCCTCCCGGAATTTTTTCCCATCCCAACTCGGTTGTGAGCATGGACTGCAAGTGTCCCGGTTCGGGCATGGACTCCAAAATGGATTTTTCGCTTTATGACTCCCTGGAAGAAAAGGACCAGCTAAAGTTCGTGATAGCGGACAGCGCGGACTACGAATACGCAAGAGGTGTTATAGCGAAGCGTCGCATAAGAGCTTCAATCATATTCCAGCCCGTTTACGGTACAAAAGCGGACTGGATAGCCGAGAGAATCCTGCTCGACGGCATGGAAAACGTAAGAGTGCTTCCGCAGCTTCACAAAATATTCTGGGGAGAAAAAAGAGGAGTCTGATCTCTTTTGTCGTTTTAAAACTTTATCGGTTCGGTTTTTAATTTTTTTAATGTTCTTGTTGCTATTATGTTAGAATTCAGGGTATAAAAGATAGATTGTGCGGGCGGGTCAAGAGCCGAGGAGAGAGACGATGGAAGAGCATATAGAAGATTACAATTACGAGCCCTTTGCCGATACCGAGGAATACAGAAAGGTAAACGGCGATATTACCAGAAACTGGATCCAGATAATGGTCGACAGAGGGGTCGAGAGTCTCGACAGGTTCCTTGACATAGCTACGGGCGCGGGCACCATGGCGCAGCTTTTTTTCGAAATGCTTCCCGCAAATCTAAAGGAGTCGGCGGTTTTCTGCCTTGATCAGTCGGCGGGTGCTCTTAAGCTTGCCAAGCGCAGGCTTGAAAAAGAGGTTGACAAGCTGACTCTTATCAATTCATCGATACAGGAACTTGATCTGCCTCCGAAAAGCCTTGACGTGGCTATATGGGGCAACGGCATACATTACCTTGACGAAGAGGAGCAGCTTAAGAGCCTAAAAGCGATCAAAAGAGCGCTTAAGCCCGGGGGCTGGTTCTTTTTCAATACCTCTTTTTACGAGGGGGCAAGACCCGAGGAGACCATACCTTTCTACAGAACCCAGGTGAGAAACGCCGTACAGTTCCTGAGGAAACAGGGAGTGAGAAGAGTGAAGGTTGAGGGCAAAGCCGAAGCCGCGAAGTTTCACCCGCGCTCCTACTACGAAGATCTGGTGGGCCAGGTAGGGTTTGACCTTGTCGACGCTCAGGAGTTCGCCGCTGACCTTACGAAAGAAGCGTGGGAGTACATAAGTTCCTTCCAGCAGTATGCCGCCGGCGCCCTTCACGGCTATCCGGATGAGGCCGTTTCCGATGCCATGAAAAACGCTGTCGAGCCGGCAATTCTTCTCCACGGGGAAGTGAATGAGGACGGCAACCACTTTGTTACCAGAAAGTGGCTTTCCATAAGCGCACGGCGCGCGTGATTTCCCGTCGCGGGGATTTTATTCGCCCGGAACGCTGTTTTTTCTTAGAAAATCGAATGTGTAGAACCCGGTTTCACACCAGTTCTCCCCTATGAACCTTATGGCGTAATTCCCGACGTACTCTATTTTCTCCGGTGTCAGGCTGCTTTTTCCGAGGGGTATCCGTTTTTTAAACGGAAGTTTCCCGGTTCTGCTTTTTTTTCTGAGCCTCCTGCAGGTGGCGCAGGGACATATCTCCCTGAGCTCGTCGTAAAAGAATACGCTTTCTTCACCGTTGTCCCAGACGATCTGAAGAGCTTTTTCGGTAAATTCGTTTATTTCCTTAGGTTTCGTGCCCACGACACGATATTCTACCCGCCCGCTCCGCCGCAATCGATTTAATTGTGTTATTGCGGGGGATCTCCCGACGCACTTTAACAGGATGAAACTATAGATGGAAGGGTTTTTCGCACCCTGAATTCGCCCGGCATTGGCGGGCCGTGCTCAATTTGCGGACAGTTAACGCAAGCGGTTATAATCAAAACCTGAAATGAGCGAGCAGGAACAGGACGCGCTCTCGGCGACGGTCAAGTGGATACAGGAAGCTTCTCAGATAGTTTTTCTAACGGGAGTTGAACTGTCTCTTGAAGTCGGACTGCCCGACGTTTCGGATCTGAGCTTCAATCCCGACATAGGTAAATTCAAGAATCGCCCGGAGATAAGAAAAGAGTACTGGGAAAAGATAAAGGATTTTTATCCCAGAATCTCTGAGGCTCGGCCCTCTCCTGCCCACGAAGCCATTTACGAGATGGAGTTCCTCTGCAACGTCGACTGCATTCTTACCCAGGCGGCCGACGGCCTGCACAGCAAAACCGGCAGCGAAAAAATAATAGAGATATACTCGACGATAAACTGGATCCACTGCCATGAATGCGGAAACGATTACCGCACCGACGGGATTCTGCTTTCCCTTGAGGACAGCAAGACCGGCATTCCGAAATGCAAGGAATGCCAGAGCGATCAGATGAAACCTCCGCTGTCCTTCCCGGGACAGCCGCTTCCTCACTGGGAGATAAGGGAGTCCTGGATGAGGCTCCAGCACTGCGATCTTTTCATAATCGTCGGGGCGAATCTGGAAATCGAGCCCGTGGCGTCTTTTCCCTTCCAGGTGATGAACAAGGGGAACAAGGTCGTTATTATCGGCGAGAGAAACACTCCGGCCGACGATTACGTAAGCGCCGTCATATACGGAAGCCCGAGCCAGGTCATGCCTTACATAGTCGATAAACTCAAGGAAACCCATACGGTCTCATAAACCGCGGAGACTATGGGAGGGGAAAGGAAGAACAGGCTTGTCCACTGAAATAAAAATGGATGATAAGGATATTACCCGGGAGATGGAACGTTACGTTTCGAATCTCGACAGGGACATCTATACCATAAGCAACATTCCCGAGGAAGTCGTTGCCGTCATCTTTGCCTATGTAAGCAGAAGCCCCAAAAGTTTCAGGGAAAACATAGACACCGTGATAAGGGAGCAGGAAATGGGGAGGGACAGGGCGGAGAAGTTCCACGAGAAGTGGGTTCTTAACTACGGTCACGCTTCTGTTGCCGAGCACGCGACCGTGCACATAGGCGTTGAGAGGGTTTCAAGGCTTTTTTCGTCCCTGCTTGAATGCGCAAACGAATTCCTCTCGTTCACCGAATACTCGCAGAGATACCAGAGACCGCGCAAGGGCGATAACTATATTCCGAAAGAGCTTGACCAGCATCCCGCCCTTAAAAAGGAGTTCGAGGAGCTTTGCGATTTTCAGTACGAAGTTTACTCCAGGCTCAACACCGAGCTGTTTGGTTTTCTGAAAAAGAAATTTCCCGTTCCCGAAGGCAAGCAGGAAAAAACTCACTTCAGGGCGCTTGAGAAGATAGCGTTTGAGGACGCAAGGTACGCGCTTAATCTCTCCACGCTTACGAATCTGGGAATGACGGCGAACGCGAGGGCCATGGAACAGACCATCTCCGCGCTTCTTTCAAGCCGCTACCTTGAGGCGAGGGACAGGGCCGAGGAGATAAAAAGCGAAGTCAGGTTCTCGGTTCCGACGCTTGTGAAGTACGCTGATGAGAATCCCTATATGGTCAGAACGCGAGAGGCGCTCGAGGAACTCTCAAATGGTCTCGGCGAAACCGGAAAAACCACACCCGCCGACGGCTCTTCGGTTACTCTTTTTGACTACACGGGGCGGGGGAAGGAAAATCCCCAGGCCGAGGCTTTAAGGGAGATCGCAAGAGGACTTCTTTTCGAATTCTCGGGACTTCCAGTCGAAGATATAGAAAGACACCTTTCCGAAAACACCCCTGAGCTTGAGAAGATTTTTTCAATTGCCGTTCGAGAACTCGGAAAATACGACAACCCGGTGGGCATATTCAGATCGGTTAACTACAATGCGGAGTTCGTTCTGAGCGAAGCGGCGTGGCACCAGCTGCTCAGGCACAGGAAAGTCAGCTGGACCGTAAAGGAGCCTTCCGTGGGAGAGGGCGTGACGGTTCCACCACACGTTACGGAATCGGGAACGGAGGAGCTTCTGCTCGAGGCCGTAAGGAGAAGCGAGCGGTTGTATGAAGAGCTCGTTGAAGCCGGTTTCCGCGATGTGGCGAGTTACGTTGTCACAAACGCCCACAACAGGAGAGTCCGCGGCAGATTCGATCTCTGGGAGTTATACCACCTGGCGAATCTGCGGATGTCGGAGGGGGCGCAGTGGGATATAAAGAATGTCATTGGGCAGCTTGCGCAGGAAATTGACAAAGTGCATCCGGTCTTTGTCCGTTCCGTTTTGAAGAGGGTTAGTTAAGAAAGGAAAAGGGATAGTTCCATGTCGCTTCAGCCTGTCAGAAGATGTGAAGAGTGCGGTTACGAGACCACGGCGAAAACGGATGTCTGTCTCTCCTGCGGAGAGAGCATGCGACGCAGGATGAAAGGCGGGGTCAGGGGTCTTCTTCGAAGCCTGATACTTGTAGCGATTGCGATTTACATACTTCTGTCCGCGTTTAAGGTTTTCGGATTATCACTGGCGGTAGGGTGCTGTGGCTGATTCGGAGCACGTCTCGAAGGTAAAAGAGGGTGCCGTCGCGTGGAACCGGTGGCGGGAAGAGGAACCCGATGTTATCCCGGATCTTGGCTGGGCGAATCTTAACGGGATTAATCTTGACGGCGCCGTGTTTGCAAAGTCGGCGCTCAAGCTAGCTTTCTGCAAGGGGTGCAGCCTGGTAGGTGCGGATTTTTCCGAGGCGAACATGCGCGGAGTGAATCTTGAGGACTGCGATCTTCGCGGCGCGGTATTCAGGGATGCCAATCTTGAAGGGGCCCACATGCTGGGCGCTGATCTTACGGGTGCCGATTTCTCCGGAGCTAACCTCAAGCTTGCGAATTTCGACGGGGCGATTCTCAGGGATGCCAATCTTGCTGGCGTGAAGAAATTGCGGGCTTCCCAGCTGTTTCATCTCAAGGATCTTGAAAATCTCAAGGTTTCAGACGAAATCCTTGGGAAGGTGAAGAGTCAGTCGCCTCATCTGTTTGAGTAGATTTTCTTCGGGGACATTCTTTGAGGTTTTCCCCGTTTCTAAACCGAATTCCATTTTAATTCGGACAATGGCATTCAATTACGTGTCCCTGCGGATCTATGACTTTGGTTGTACAGTTCACAGGGCAATCCTCTTCCCATTCATCACAACCTGCAATCAGCAAAGAGAACGAAAACAAAAGACATATAAATAAAAGCAATCTCATTGCTTATCACTGTAACACACTGCGGCGAGTAATGGCAGCAATTTTCGCAGGTTCCATTATGTCGCTCGTTCCAGCTCGCATTACTGAAGGATCAGGGCAATTTAAATCGGTCCTTACGGATTAGGGAATTTTTACGGTTTAAGCTGTATTGAACTTGGTCTTCTTGGTCTATAGCCTTGCCAACATATCTCCAACCGATTAGGTTAGCTCTTAGATGAGCAGAAGAATCTACAGCGTGTCGGAACTCAATTCCTCGATAAAGGATGCGATTGAGCTTGAGTTCGGCGGAGAGACAGTATGGGTCGCAGGGGAGATTTCCGGCTTCAAAGGGCATTACGCGAGTGGCCACTGGTATTTCTCCCTGAAGGATAAGCAGAGTCAGATCCCTGCAGTCTGCTTCAGAGGTAATAATCAGCAGATAAAGTTCACTCCGGAGAACGGGATGGATGTCATCTGCGCCGCGCGCGTTGGGGTTTACGAAAAAGACGGCAAGTACCAGTTGTACGTAAGCGCGATGGAGCCGAAGGGAGTGGGTGCCGACGCGCTCGCGCTTGAAAAACTCAAGGAGAAGCTTTCTGAAGAGGGACTTTTTGACATCTCGAAAAAACGCTCCCTTCCTTTTCTCTCCCGCAAAATAGGGATTGTTACTTCCCCTTCGGGAGCCGCCGTGAGGGATGTCATCAAAGTCGTATACAGAAGGTCTCCCAATGTCGAGATTATTATTTCTCCTGCGAGTGTTCAGGGAGATAACGCCCCGGCCGAGATAACGAGAGCCCTTGACAGGCTTTACGGCATGGAGGGCCTTGATCTCGTGATCGTGACCAGGGGAGGGGGGTCGAAAGAGGATCTCAGGGCCTTTAACGACGAGGGGGTCGCCAGAAAAATCGCCGCTTCTCCCTTTCCCGTGATCTCGGCCGTGGGTCACGAAGTGGACGTGACTATAGCCGATCTGGTGTCCGATGTGAGAGCGGCCACCCCTTCAATGGCCGCCGAGCTTGCGGTAAGGGAAAAAAGGGAAATCCTCGAAGACCTCGCGCAGTTTCGCCGCAGGCTCGATTCTTCCCTCACAAGCCGTATGGACATGTTCTCCATGCAGCTTGACGGACTCGCGACCAGCTTCAGGAATCATATGACCTTGCGGATCGAGAATCTTGAACGGCGCATCGAGAATTACTCCGGAAAACTCACAGCCCTAAACCCTTTCAGCGTTCTTGAAAGGGGATACGCCATAGTCTCAAAAGAAGAAAGCGGAGAGATAGTGCGCGATTCCCGGACGCTTGAGCCCGAGGAAAAACTCGTTTTAAGGCTAAACAGGGGCAGGGCGTTTTGCAGCGTTGAGGGAACGGAGAACGAACCGCAGGCCTGACCTTCAGGGAACGACCGAAAGACTGTCGAGCTTGACGACCGATATGTTCTGCGCAAGCAGCAGGTCCCTTGTTCTCTCGGGCGGTAGTGTATCTGTAAGGAGAAGCCTTATTCTTCCCCCGAGATCGCCCCTGAGGTTTCCTGTCGAACCGTTTTCGCCCCGGAGATTGTTAACGACATTTTCGATCTCGACGCCCGGAAGAAAAAGCATAACCGGCATTATCTCGGGGACATCGACGAAAAAGTCTTCCGCGCCTTCCGCAATGGCTCCCCTGGCTGAGGTCTGCAGGTTAAGCAGGTTGGCGAATTTTGAAAAAGAACCGCAGCCGGGGAGGTAGGAGAATGTCTGATCCTCTATTGAGATTTCCCCCAGTTCCTGTTCCGAGAGACGGAGGCGATCGAGTATGTCTCCATGGGAAAAGTTTTTGCTCTCGGCCGCGACGCCTCCAGCGTCAAAGATTACGGCTGGGGAGTCTTCTTTTACCGAACTTCCAATCGCGCTTATTTCGTCCCTGAGGTTTTTCCTGGCGAGAAAGCCGAATTTTACGACATTCGAGTAACTGACCGTTTTTTCCTCCACGGGAATCTTTTCGTTTACGCTTAGAAAAACCTTTTCTATTTTTTCTCCGAGCGCCGGGGTCTCGACGAGTTCGCGTGCCTCATTCGCACTTGCGCAGAGAAAAAAGCAGTTTCCGGATGAACTCGCAAGAATTTCCCCTGCTTCCTTCATGCTCCTTGCAGGCAGGCATATTCCTCCAAGCGTGAATACCGCCAGTTCGAAGAAAAGACACGCCAGCGTATTGGGCGAGAGAACAATAATTTTGCTCCCCGTTGAGAACCCCGAATTCAGAAGAAAGCAGGCTATGCTTTCAACTTCTGTAACAAGGTCGGGCCAGGTGATCTGTTTCCAGCTCCATCCGTCTTTTTTCTGAAACAGCAGCCTTGAGCCGTTTTCCTTTGTCCTTTGCACGAGAAAATTGCGCAAGTTCCTTTCGTTCATTTTTCTTCGGACCGCCTTTGCGGACTGTCGTTCGGGTAAAATTAAAAACTATAATTTAACCGGCTTTGCACGCCATGGTGGCGAATTTATGAAAAGGGAACTTGATTTCGAGAAGAAAAATTTCTCGGGGGCGCTTGAGATCGTAAAGACTCTCGGTGAGAAGGGACACGAAGCTTTTTTTGTGGGCGGCTGCGTGCGTGACGCCCTGCTCGGCGTTGAGTGCGACGAGATCGATATAGCGACAAGCGCGACTCCGGAGGAGATTCAGCGGGCGTTTGCAAAAACCGTGGCCGTGGGGGAGAGCTTCGGAGTGGTGCTGGTAATAAAAGGGGAGATGAAGTTCGAGGTCGCCACTTTCAGGAGGGAATCGAGTTACGGCGACGGAAGACATCCGGAACGCGTCGATTACACGAAGAGCCCGGAAGAAGACGTCCGAAGAAGGGATTTTACGATAAACGGAATGCTTTACGATCCGGTTTCCAAAGAGCTTTACGATTACGTGGGGGGTATGGGGGACCTTGAGCGGAGGATTGTTAGGACCATAGGGGATCCCGAGAAAAGATTCGGCGAGGACAGGCTAAGAATGATGAGAGCGGTGCGGTTCGCGTCATGTCTCGATTTTGAACTCGACGGAGCGGCTCTTTCGGCTATACGCAGCGAAGCCGCCGCGATATCCGTTGTGAGCGGGGAGAGAATACGCGAAGAACTCGTCAAGACACTTACCCGCCGGAATCCGGGAAACGGACTCAAGCTTCTTAGCTCCAGCGGTCTTCTCGAACATTTTCTCCCGGAAGTCGAATGTATGCACGGAGTTCGCCAGCCCCCTCAGTTCCATCCCGAAGGAGACGTGTTTGAGCATACCTGCCTCGTGATGGACATGCTCTACGGCAACACCGAGGGTCTCTACTCCGAGGAACTTGCCGTCGCCGCGCTTCTCCACGATGTGGGCAAGCCGCCTACTTACAGCGAGTCTGACAGAATAAGGTTCAACGGACACGACAGGGTAGGAGCAAAAATGTCGGAAGGTATCTGCAGGAGACTCAGATTTTCCAAAAAGCAGATAAAGAGAATTTCCGAGCTTATCCTCGAGCATCTTAAGTTCAAGGATGTTTTCAACATGAGAGAAAGCACCCTGAAGAGGTTTCTTTCCCTTCCGTATTTTGAGGAGCACATGCGGATGCATCTTGCCGACTGCATGGCGAGTCACGGACAAACCGACGCCTACGATTTCATCAGGGAAAAGATGGAGGAGTACGGACGGGAGGAAATAAAACCCCCGCCGCTTCTCAACGGACGGGATCTTATAGATCTCGGATATTCTCCCGGCCCCGTTTTTTCGAAAATACTGGGAAAGGTGGAAGAACTCCAGCTTGAAAACAGGCTTTCTTCAAAAGAGGAGGCCGTAGAGTTTGTTCTCAAGAATTATTCTGTTAATTCTGGTTAACGGCTATCGTTCAAGTCTAGTTTGCAAATAGGCAAACCTTTTGTCGCTCATTTCTGCTTGATCGTGAGCGTCAAACCTGTTTGTGTCTAATGTATGAGCGACAAAACGTACAAGAACTGCTATGGAGTGTTTAGATAATGCGGGAATCCAAAGCTCTTACCCCGAACCATTACTATCCTCTTTACATTGAATAACAACTATTGTATGCACACAAAGGTTTTTGTAATACGTTGGGGGGAGCAACTGATATCAGGGGCAGAAATCCGCCACTGAAGAATTTTTTCTTCCGCACGGGAGCGTGGTGAAAAAGAGGTTAAAAAGACGGGGAATAGCCTTTTTGCTGAGGCATTCCCCATCTTTAAATTCTGTATGCGTCAGATTTTTCCCTGAAGCAGAAACGCTATCAGTAGCGCATAGATTACTAGAGACTCGATCAGGGCGAGACCGATGATCATGGGTGTCTGGATCTTTGCGGAAGCGCCTGGGTTTCTGGCTATGCCGTCAACAGCAGAAGCCGTGGCGAGCCCCTGACCTACTCCCGCGACGCCTGCGGCTATACCTATGCCTACTCCTGCGCCGATTCCAAGTCCCATCTTTGCCAGTTCTCCTAAACCCCCCTCAGTCGCGGCAAACGCGTCGGGAACGAAAGCGCCGAACGAAGCCAGTGCCGTAAGACCTATAAAAGAAAACAACCTTTTCATTTCTAACCTCCTAGATTTATGTCAGTGTTCATGCGCTTCGGCAAGCGCGATATATATGGTCGAAAGTATAGTGAATATAAAAGCCTGAAGAAAAGATACGAAAATACCCAATCCCACGAAGGCCATGGGAATCAGTATATGCGTGAGGTTGGTAAACACCCCGAGCACCATATGGTCGCCTGTTATGTTCATGAAAAGCCTGAGGGACAGAGAAAGAGGCCTTACCAGATGGCTTATGATCTCGATGATCAGCATAAGCGGCGCGAGGAAAATTACCGGGCCCAGAAAATGCTTGACGTAACTGAGTCCGTGCTCCCTTATTCCGTAGTAGTTGTACATGACGAATATGAGAAGCGAGCACGCTACCGTGGTGTTCAGATTTCCGGTCGGCGGAAGAAAACCCGGGACCATTCCCAGCAGGTTTGCGAACAGTATGAAGAAAAACGACCCGGCCAGAAGCGGGAAATATTTCTTCGCCTTCGCGCGGGATCCGAAAACGTTCTCAATCGTGTTGAAAAGAAACTCAAGCCCCAGGAGTTCGAAGAAAATGTTCATCGACGGCTTCTCTTCGGGGATTACGGATTCTTCTTTGGAGTAATGTTTTGTTACCCTCAGGCCGATAAACAGTATGAACAGAAGTACCAGCACTCCGCCCAAGATATGGTCGTATTCTATGAGACCGGCAAGGGAAAACCAGCTGAAATGTTCCATGTCTAGCCCTTCAAACCTTTACCTATTATTATTATCACCACGGAAGTTAAGCCTATCATTAAACCATATATATTTAGTTTTGCAAATACGAGCAAAACCGCTATTATCGCAAGCAGCGCGAGCATTTTCATGACCAGTATGAATATGGAAAACGCGAGTGAATACCTCTTTTCCGCGAGTGCTTTTACGACGAATCTTATGGCCACGTAATCCAGCAGAAAGAGGACACCCCCAACCGCTATGGCCACCGCAATTTCCCTTTGCCCCATGGCGATATTCACGGCGAAAAGAACTGCCGTTACGGCCAGAGACAGTTTCTCAACGCCGAGATCAAGGTTTTTCATCATTTCCGTTTTTTCTTTGCTGCCTAAGTCTAAGAGTCCGCAAAAGCAGGGTCAGCCCCGCTATCACTCCGCACACAAGACCTAGCAGGGTAAAGAAGGGGAAAGCGGTGTCAAGTTTTTCGTCGATGTAGTTTCCGAGGAAAAGCCCCGCTATGACGGAAAAAGCGAACTCAATTCCGATTACAATGAAAAAAAGCCAGTTGGGATTTCCGATTTCACTCTCCCTGGGAAACTTCCCGAAGTGACGAGTAAACCGCCTGGAGGGTATGGTCTACCTGTTTTTTCGTATGCGCTGTCGAGACGAATACGCTTTCGAACTGAGACGGCGGGAACATGACTCCGTTTTGAAGAAGACTTCTGAAGAATCTCGCGTATTTCGCGGTATCGCATCCGAGAGCCCCGGCATAGTCCGTTACCCTCTGGTCGGTGAAGAACACGGTGAACATGGAGCCAACAGAGTTTACGGTGGCGGCAATGCCGAGTTCGGCTATTCTCTCCCTTATTCCCGATACCAAAGAGGCGGTCAGGTTTTCAAGACGCCTGTAGGTTCTCGGGTTAAGTTGTTTTACTGTCGCTATCCCCGCCGCCATGGCAAGCGGATTTCCCGAGAGAGTTCCCGCCTGATACATGGGACCTTCAGGGGAAACCATCTGCATTATCTCTGCGCTTGCCCCGTAAGCCCCCACAGGGAGACCTCCTCCTATTATTTTCCCGAGACAGGTTATGTCCGGGGTTACGCCGAACAGTTCCTGCGCGCCTCCTCTGGCGAGACGAAACCCCGTTATGACCTCGTCGAAGATGAGAATTGCTCCGTGCTTTTTGCATGTAGAGCGCAATTTCTTGAGGAAGTTTTTCTCAGGAGTTACCACTCCCATGTTTCCCGCCACGGGTTCGATTATCACTCCGGCAATTTTCTTGGGGTGCCTCTCGAAAAGCCTTTTGACGGAATCTATGTTGTTATACTTGGCAAGCAGCGTTCTGTTCACAAACGATTTCGGGACCCCGGCGCTGCTCGGATTCCCGAAAGTCGTGGCTCCCGAACCGGATTTAACGAGCAGAAAATCCGAGTGTCCGTGGTAGCACCCCTCGAACTTGATTATGTACTCTCTTCCGGTAACCGCTCTTGCAAGCCTTATGGCGCTCATGGTGGCTTCGGTTCCGGAATTGGTAAGGCGAACCTTTTCAATCGAGGGAAAAGTGTTTTGCTATAAGTGCGGCAAGGTCCGTTTCCAGTTCGCAGGGGGCGCCGAAGCTTGTTCCCATTGGAAGCCTTTCCCCGACGGCGCTTACCACCGAGGGGTGCGAGTGTCCCAGGATCAGTGGACCCCACGAGGCCACGTAGTCGATGAACCTGTTGCCGTCGGCGTCGTATACGTAGGAGCCTTCGGCTCTTGATACGAAAAGCGGCGAACCTCCCACGGCGGCAAAAGATCTCACGGGACTGTTCACCCCGCCCACAAGAACGTTTCTCGCCCTGCGAAAAAGTTTCTCTGAGTTGGTGGTTTTCATGAGAACGGTTCAGTGCTGACCACGGCTGGAGCTTTTATTCTCCCGGCGTGGACAAGGTCTTAAGATGTTTTTTTGCCGTTGCGGCTTCGGGTGAGTCTGGGTATGCCTCGATCAGCGATTCAAAAAAGAGACTTGCCTCGTTCGGCTTTCCTATCTCCAGGAGCGCGATTCCCTGATTGAGCTGGCAAAGCGGGATTTTGGGGCTGGTGGGCCAGGTGTCGATTATGTCCTGATATTCAAGTATGGCTTCTTCGTAGGATTTTTCCTTGAAGTAGGAATCTGCGATGAGAAACATCGCGTCTGAAGCCTTATCGCTTTTGGGGGCGGCGGCAAGATGCTCTCGAAGCAGCGCCCTTGCAGCTTCATAATTGCCGTCGGCAAATTCCTTTAGTCCTAGATCGTACTTCTGATTAGGTTTTTTTTCCGCTGGGGATGGCTGCTCCTTGCTTGTGCTTTCAGAATCCTGCTTGGAAGCCGGGGCGGACTGTGTCTTCGCTTGCGCAGCTGCGGCCTTGGATTCGGCCTCTGACATTGCTGACAGCCCGGTTTCTATTTTTTTGAACCGTTCTTCGCTCTGCGTATGCATTTCGCCTATTATCTGCTCAAGTTCGAGAAGCTTGTTTTCGATTTCGAAAGTCTTTTCGTTAAGATCGAGGGTATTCTCTTCTTTCTTTACTTCTGCCTTAAGCCAGTCGATGTCCTTCTGCATTTTCTCGAGGGTGGTTCCAATTTCCTTTTGCCTCGTGTAAAGAAAATCCAGGTCTCCTTCCGATGCTACGCATCCGTACATGAACATGGAGCAAAACGATATTGCGGTGACAGCCAGGTATTTTTTTCTCATTGGTTCTCTGAGGGATTATTGCCAGAGAGGGCCATGAAGTGTCCTCGCCTGTTGCTGCTGTAAGCTTCCTCCGATTCTCCCTCCTGCCATATTTCCGTTTCTCCCTTGCTGATGGAGTGCAGTATTTCAGGGGACATCCCTTTTCCGACCATGTATTTTTTGATTTCATCCGCTCTTTTCTTTCCAAGGGAGAGGTTGTATTCCTCCGTGCCGCGGACGTCGCAGAAACCAAAGACGAGGATGAATTTGATTCTGCCTTTATTTTTTTCAAAGACGTTTATGTTCCCGTCGATTATTTCCATTCCCTCTTTCGATATCTGTGAGCTGTCAAATTCAAAGAACACATCCGAGGTGGGGAGGTTTATCAGGTTTTCCTTGGAGAAGGCTTCGCTCAGCAGGGATTTTCGTATTTCCTGGGCCTCTTCGTCAAAGCCCTCCATGAATGCGTCTTCCCTGGCGGCGCCGATTGCCTGCGTGGCCTTAAGTTCCGCTTGAGAAAGGATCTTCTCGGCTTCTTCAAGGTTCCCTTCGTTTATGAGGTCCTGGGCCATCTCGAAAAGCTTCTGCGCCTCTTCATACTCCCAAGTGTCTTCTGCACCTTCCGCCCGGGCTTCCTCAAGCCTCTCCGATACCGCCATAACCCTCTCTTGAGCATCCATCGAGGGTTCGGGAGGAGGCGTGGTAACCCTCTTTGAGCACCCCGAGACATGCAGGACACCAACGAGCAGGAAAAGAAAAGCGACCGCCGGAATTATTTTTTTCATAACCAGGATTTCAGTCCGTTTAAAAGGCGCCGCCGCGTTGTAGCGGGTAAACTTAGAAGGACGGGTTTACTATAGCACAGGGGGGATTTTTTTCAATTCTCCCGCAGCGTTTTCTGCCCGGAATAAAAAAAGGAGTTTTCGAGTGAACGACGCGCCTTCAGTTTCCGGAATTTTCTGGCATAACTGCCCTGTGGTGATCATAACCAGCAGGCGGGAAGATGAGATAAACGGCCAGGTGGCGGTGACGCTTGTCACCTCTTCTATAGTTCACACCGTTCCCAGGCTCCTTATGGGGATATGGAAGGGAAATCACACCCACGGGTTCATAATGAAAAGCAGGAGTCTTGTGGTTCATCTGCTCAGAAAGGATCAGATCCCTCTTGTGCGAAACTTCGGTTTTTATTCGGGCAGGGAAAAACAGAAGTTTGTCGGCATAGACCATTTCGAGGGCAAAAACGGCTGTCCCGTCTTAGAGGGAATACACTCATATGTGGAGTGCTCGGTGCTAAACGCCATGGACGGCGGAGACATGACCGCTTTTCTGGTAAGTGCGGACTACGGAGAGATAGTAAGGGGAGGGGAGTGGATGACGCTTGCGGACTTCTACTCATTGGCTCCTGAGGAGTGGGTGATCCAGTACGGGCAGAAACTCATGGAGTCAGTAAGTTTCTCCATGCCGATAATACACAAGATAAGCCACGAGCCGTTTCAGCCGTGAGCGGGCGCCATTTCGGGTCTTCAGCGTATTATTATGGTAGCGGCGCCCGAGTTTCTGTCCGCGTATCTCCTCAGCCTGCTTTGAAGTCTTTTCTTGAACCAGTTTCTGGTAGAGGGAATAAGAAGGGAGAAGCCAAGAAGATCGGTAAGCAGCCCCGGGGTGAGGAGCACAACTCCTCCCACGAGCACTAGAAGACCGTTTATTAGGCTTTCCGTGGGCGGCCTGCCTTCGGCGACCTCTGCTCTTATCGCGCTTATGACCTGTGTTCCCTGACTTCTGGCAAGCGTCGCTCCCAGCACCCCCGTCCCTATGACTATGAATATGGTCGGCCATAGTCCTATTATGTTCCCGAGCTTTATTAGCAGCGCGAGCTCAACGAGCGGAACCACGGTGAAAAGAATTATCAGTCTTGCGAACATCTGAAGTCGTTTAGAGGTAAATCCGGTTGTCTCTACGGTATAATAATACATCAGGAGAAAAATGCCGAATTGTCGATGGGAAATCCGCTTTCGCAAAGAAAAATTCTTATATCTTTTCTGCTTGTTTTGTGCTTGGGAGTGGGGGGATGCCGGCTCTTCAGGTTCCTTGACGTAAAAAGTCAGCTCGGGGATTTCCCCGAGAATTTCAGCGTGAGCGACCATGACGGTCTCCGCCTCACCTTCAAAAACCCCGTGCTGCTCGCAAAAGACGTCGAGTGGCTCATGGTCTACTCGCCACCCGTAAAAATCCGCGTTGGCGCGGACGCCGAGCTTTGGAACTATCCCCTGGTGAAGAAGTACCCGGGCAGAAAGAGCGAAAGGGGAAATTTCGATCTTGTAATGGGGATGAAGATTTGTCAGGGAAAACTGTGCGAGATTGTTTTTCCCGAGCGTTTCACTAAATATATAAACAAGGAAGTTCTCGGGAAGGTGATGAACTCGGTGGGCGGCGCAGAAGTGAAAAAACTTGCGAAAACAAGTACCGCGGCCGTAAAATCTCTTGAACCCAAGGAAATTCCGAACTTCTCTGAGGTGCTAGAGATTCTCGGTCAACCGTACGTAAAGCTAGACGAGAATGGTGGCGTTCTCGTCTACAAGTACAGGCTCCGGGAGAAAACCCCGGAGGGGAAATACATCTTGTTCAAACTTCTTCTTAGCTTTAATGAAGAAACTGGAAAGTTAAAAGAACTGGTGCTTCCGCTTAGAAGCGTTAGGCTTGCGATGAATTTCAAACCGGGTCAGACGCGAAAATGAGTTTCGTAAAGCTTCTCTCCCCCGCGAAGGTAAACCTGTTTCTAAGGATTTTCCGAAAGCGCCCAGACGGCTATCATGAACTCCAGTCCTTACTGCAGCCCGTAAGTCTCTTTGACGAGATAAGCCTTTCGGTAGAAGCGGGGGAGGGGTCAGGTCTTTCATGTTCGGGGAGGGAAATGCCCTCCGGAAGGGACAATCTTGCCGTAGCCGCTTCCCATCTTTATCTTGAGAAAGCCGGGATTCAAAAAAGGGTTTCCATAGGAATAAAAAAGAATATTCCCCTCGGTGCCGGACTCGGAGGAGGGAGCTCAAACGCCGCGGCGGTTTTGGTGGGCCTAAACAGGGTCCTCAGGAAATTTACCGACCGGGAGCTGCTCAGTATGGCCGCATCTCTCGGAGCCGACGTTCCGTTCTTTGTAAGATCTGCCTCTTCGTTTGTCGAGGGAGTGGGGGAGAGGGTGGAAGTACTTTCTGATTTTCCGCTTTTTCACTACGTTATTCTTTTCCCCGGAAGAAGTCTCTCGACCCGGGAAGTCTACCAGAGGTGGGAGAGCCCGGAGCGCCCGCCCGAAAAAATCGATCCCGTTTCTCTTGCGGAACGGTTCCGCAGGGGGGATTTCCCCCTTGAAAACGGACTTGAGGCGGCGGTGTTCGAGATGTTTCCCGAGATTCTTTCCCTGAGGGAAATTTTCCGCTCGCTCGGGGCGCGTTTCGTGCTCGTCTCGGGAAGCGGCTCATCGGTTTTTTCTGTTTTCAGGGAACAGCGTGAGGCAGAGGAAATCTACGAGTACCTGAGAACCTCTTCCGAATTTGACGTTTTCTTGGCCCGGGGTATAAGCGGCTGGCATTTTCTTGCGGACTGAGTTCTTTTAACTGACTTGGTCGGGGCAATCCGCGTTCCCGATTGCGGCTCTTTGTTATGCGTGGCTATTCTGCATTTTCCAAACATCTGTTCTGCTTGCAAAAACCGGGTAGTGGAAGTAAAATGGCTAGAAGCGGGGAAAAGCCGATTCGGAATCGGAAAGCTGGCCTGATTTAAAACAGTCTCCAAGATGAAAACAACACGTTTGGGACAACTGAGAAATCGCCTTGGATGCAAGGGGTGTTCTGTGGTGCGCATTGGAAAGGGGGTCATTAAGGCCTTTAGTATATCGCGCGTTTTCGTTGTGGTCGTGGGGATTCTGCTCGGGCTTCTGCTTATGGGAGCGCCTGCTGAGGTTAACACCCAGGAAACCAATGCGGACGGCGATCTCAGACTGGTGGATACGACTACAGATACGGTGGTGAGTCTTGTTATTGCTGCCGCGCCCTCGGGCAGGCTTGAAATATTCGATGACCCGGATGGTGACGGCGCCGGCGAATGGAAGGGGATATGCGATGACGGACTCGGGACGCTGGGAACACAAGAGGAAAACAATATTCGGGTAATCGGCCGCCAGGAGGCGGAGGTTGCCTGTCGCCAGCTGGGTTTCTCGGGAGGGACTCCGCTTACCGGGCTCGGGGTGCCCGCAAGCGTTGCGGAAGACCCGTCAGCGTATTATCTGCTTGACGATCTTGAATGCTCGGGTTCTGAGGCTAGGATTCTTGGAGAGGACAAGTGCAAGCATTCGGTGCGCGGGGAGAACAACTGCGGCGACAGCGAGGCTTTCGGCGTCAGCTGCGAAGCCAAAACCTCGAATGACGATGCCGTCGGCCATATCGCGATCAGAGGCACGGAAACCAAAACGGGGATTTCGGTGACCGCGGATCACTCCGGGATTACTGACGCGGACGGTAAGCCCACGGAGGAAGGATCGTTTTCCTATCAGTGGATCAGGTCCGATATTGCCTACAACGAGACCGAAATTCCGGAGGCAACGAATTCCGCTTATGTTTTCCAGTCTGAGGATGAGGAGAACTGGGTAAAGGTAAGGATCAGATTCACCGATGACTCGGGTAATTCGGAGCAGGTCGAAAGTTTCGATGTGGGACCGATTTATCCCGACCTTCCCGACGGCAGCCTCCGATTGATTTCCACTACCAGTCTTGATACCGGCGAGGTGTCGGGTTCCAGCTCGGGCCTGCTTCAGATATTTGATGATCAGACCAAGCGATGGAAGGGGATATGCGATGACCTCTGGGATGATGACGACGCAACGGTTGCGTGCGGCCAGTTGGGCTTGTCAGGAGGCACAGGGGTAACGAATATAGTCTGGATAGGACAGCCTTCCCTGCCTTTCCTGCTTGACGATGTGGAATGCAACGGTACGGAGGAAGCCCTGCTTGAGTGTGAGTACTCAGAACCCGGGGAGCATAATTGCACTTCCTGGGAATACGCGGGCGTCACCTGTGATGCTGCTTCAGACTCCCAGTAAGTTTTCTCTCCGGCGTTAGCAGTCGGATTCTTGTCAGGTTTCTCGTTCCGCCCCTTGGCTGATCCGTGCTTTGGGTCTTCTCTTTAACAGTCGTGCGAATGTGGTAACATAAGATTTCTTCCCGACTGGGGCGTCGTCTAACGGCAGGACACCGGGTTTTGGTCCCGGTAGTGGGGGTTCGAGTCCTCCCGCCCCAGCCAGAAAAGACAGTTCAAGAGCCCGTGCCGAAAGATTCCCTTAAAGGACTTAATCGTTCCCAGATCGAGGCCGTAAGCCACGGGAAAGGTCCGTTGCTTGTGCTTGCGGGCCCGGGGTCGGGAAAAACCAGAGTCATAGCCCACCGGATTGCCTACCTGATAACCGATCTTTGCGTTCCTCCCGGAGACATTCTGGCCGTGACCTTCACCAATAAGGCGGCGGCGGAGATGAAAAAAAGAACGCGAGAACTGGCGGGCGATCTGGCAAGTGGCATATGGATCGGCACATTCCACTCGATTTGCCTTCGAATTCTCAAAATGGAGGCTGATTTTCTCGAGGGCTACACGAAGGATTTCGTTGTCTACGACCGGGACGACCAGCTTGGCCTCTTAAAAAGCTGCATGAAAGAACTTGACTACGGGGAGAGCCTTTTTTCGCCCAAGAAAGTGCTTCCCGAATTTGACGCCGTTGAGAACAGGGAAGAGGTGTCCTTCAGGGACGATTTTTACGGCCGCAGGCTTAGCGATCTTTATGATTTATACAAAAAAGAACTCGTGAAGCGAAACGCAATGACGTTTAACGACCTGCTTCTTCTTGCAAACAGCCTTCTTTCTGAAAACGAGGAGGTTCGCAACCGCTATCAGAACAGGTTCTCTCAAGTACTGGTAGACGAGTATCAGGACACGAACGTTTCCCAGTACCGCTTCGTAAAAACTCTTTCGCAGCGCCACCGTAACCTTTTTGTCGTGGGTGACGACAGCCAGTCGATTTACGGGTGGAGGGGAGCCGACATAAACAACATCCTGAATTTCGAGAAGGATTTTCCCGGGGCGAGGGTCGTTAAGCTTGAGCGCAACTACCGCTCAACGCCTAACATACTCGGCATTGCGAATTCAGTAATAAAGAAAAATCTGGGCAGAAAGGAGAAGACCCTCTGGACCGAGAATTCCGAGGGAGAAAAGGCGCTGGTGTTTAAGGCCATAGACAATTCCGACGAGGCGCGCTTTGTTGCGGAGCGGATTTCGGGCCTGGTCGAATCCGGAGATTTCAAATGGAGCGACGTGGCGGTTTTTTACAGGGCCAACTTTCAGTCAAGGGTGATTGAGGAAGGGTTAAGGGTTGCCAGGGTCCCTTACAGGATAGTGTCGGGAGTCGGGTTTTACCAGAGGGCGGAGATAAAGGATGTGGTTGCCTACCTGCGGCTGGTTCAGAACCCGAAGGACGACGTCAGCTTCCTGAGAATAGTGAACGTCCCGCCGAGAAAAATAGGGGAAGCCACGCTCGGGAAGCTGCGTGAAGCATCTCAATCCGGCGGATTCGCTCTTTTTGAAGCGGCTGAGTACTGCAAGGAACATGATCTTCTGCCTGCACAGGCTCTGCGCGCGCTGTCCCGTTTTCTTGAAATCATAAAAGGGCTTGGCTCGACGGCAAAGAGCCAGCCGGTGGCGCACGTGATTAAGACCCTTCTTCAAAGTACGGCCTATCTTGATTATCTGGGGGATGATCACCAGAGGGCGGAGAACGTAAGGGAGCTTTTAAATGCGGCCGAGGGCTGGGGCGATATCAATCTTTCCGATTTTCTTGACCTTGTTTTGCTTGCGACCGATGAGGACAGGGGGGATTCCGGAGAAGAAAAAGTTTCTCTCATGACAATTCACGCCGCCAAGGGACTTGAGTTCCCTGCGGTGTTCGTGGTCGGGGTAAACGAGGACCTTCTTCCGCACAAAAGATCTGCGGGGACCCTTGAGGGGCTTGAAGAGGAGAGAAGACTTTTCTATGTCGCGGTTACCCGCGCCGAGCGACTGCTCTACCTGAGTTACGCTTCCTTGAGTACTGCTTCGGGCGGGACGTACCGAGCCCGAAGATCTGCTTTTCTGGGTGATCTTCCACCCGAGCATGTCGTCTACAAATCCCGTAAGAAAGAACTCTCCGACCGGGATTCCTATAGTTATTCCGATTTGCCTTCGAAAGAAAATGCATATGAACCGGAAGATGCCGGTCTTGACTTAAGACCCGGACAGAGGGTTACCCATCCGATTTTCGGTCCCGGGGTCGTTAAACGGATTGACGGAAAAGAAGATAAGGCGGTTGCAACGGTTGATTTTTTCGGCTCCGGCGTGAAAAAAATCCTCGCAAGCTTTCTTACCGACTAGGAAAGGCAGCTTACTACGAGGTTTTTGGCCCACTCGGGAGAGGCGCCCGCGTAGCTTTCATGTTCCGGTTGCTCAGAGAAGGGATTCTCGAATATTTTTCTTACTTTTTCTATCTCCGAGTAGTCCGTCCGCTCGAGGGCTTTCTTTATAGCGGTTTCCATTATATGGTTTCTCAAAACGTATTTGGGATTGACGGAATCCATGAGTTTTTTTCTTTCGCGGTCAGAGAGCGAATTTTCCCGAAGCTCCCCTGCGTACTCTGAAATCCACTGCCGCCATTGCCCCGATTCCGCGCAGAGTTCCGCAAGCCAGGGATTTCCTTCAAAAGAGCCGTCGCGTCTCACGTCGGAGAGGCTTCTAAGAAAGATATGGTAGTCCGTCCCGGATTCGGCCAGCATCCCGAGGGTTTTTTCAACAAACCGAAGGGATTCTTTTTTTTCTTTCTCAAAGCCGAACTTGCGCAGCATGATTTCTCTGTAAGTCTCAGAGAATGTCTTGTTGTAAACCTCAATTGCGCGGGCGGACTGTTTTTCGTCCACTAGACCTTCCAGGCATCTTGCGAATTTCTCGAGGTTCCAACGCGCGATCGCAGCCTGGTTCCCGTAGCTGTACCTGCCGAAGTGATCCGAGTGGTTAGAGACGTAATCCCTGTCGAATGTTTCCAGAAATCCGTACGGTCCGTAATCAATGGTGAGTCCCGTTACGGACATGTTGTCGGTATTCATTACTCCGTGGGTGAATCCGAAAGCCTGCCACTTGGCGACGGTGATTGCCGTTTTCTCCGCAGTCGCTATCAGAAAAAGCCCGTAGCCTTTCTTTGTCCCGCTCGGGATCTCGGGGTAATGGCGGGCGGTTACGTAATCGGCGAGCGTCCGGACGCTTTCCTTCTCCCCGCGGTAGTAAAAACCTTCGAACGAACCGAAGCGCACGTGGGTCTCAGCGACCCTGAGCATCATTGCGGCGGGTTCTTTGGTTTCCCTCTCGATTTTCTCCGTGCTCCCCACAACGCAGAGAGCCCTCGTGGACGGAATACCCAGATGATGGAGAACCTCGCTTCCCAGGTACTCCCTTATGGAGGACCTGAGCGTGGCCCTTCCGTCAAACCCTCTTGAGAATCTGGTTGCCCCGCATCCCTTTAGGTGAAGGTCCCATCTGCGTTCGCGCTCGTCTATTATCTGTCCGAGCAGAAGCGCCCTTCCGTCTCCAAGGTGCGGGTTGTAGACCCCGAACTGCCACCCGGCATAGTACATGGCCAGAGGGTCTGCGCCCGCAAGAGGTCTTTTCCCGCAGAGGTACTCGGCAAGAAGGGGGTTTCGTTTCTCCCCCGGGTCTATGCCGAGTTCCGTTGCCAGGGTTTCGTTAAAGGCCACCATATGAGGGTTCTCGAACGGAACAGGATCTTTTTTCTGGTAGAACTCGGGCGGCAGTTCCGCATAGGAATTCTCAAAACGAAGCTCTGTTATTTTCCTCATCTCGCGACGGCCTCTGTAATTCGTTAAGCCTTATGCCGGCTAAGCAGCGGGCAACCGGGGAAAATCCCCGCACCTGGATCCGCGTTACACTTCGGTTTCGTAAGGAAGTATAATATTCCCCCGGGAAATCATGAAATACAGAAAGAACAAGATAAAAACCGAACATTCGATAATAAAAGGCTTGCGGCGTTTTCTCGAGGACAACATTTCGGACCTTGACAGCGTGACGGGGATAATTCCCGGGGAGATAAAGGTCGGTCGCGCCACCGGGGAAAATCTGGCGGTGAACTACAAGTACAGCACCCGGAGCGGTGCCAAGCTCATAGCGAGAAGCGGCACTTCGGTGCAGGAGGTGTTTGTCATCACCAAGAACCCCGAGGAGCTAAAAGCGCTTATAGAGCTTCTAGGCAAATGAGCTTTCCCTGAGGGTCACCGCGCCTTCCCCGAGCAGTCCCTCAACGTTTTCTATGAGCTCGTCCCCGAAATCGACCTTGCAGTTCCCGACCCTTAGGACGGCCTCTGAGCGGTCAGTCTTTATGTCGATTATAACGGTCGAGTCTCCCGGGAATTTCTCGAGGATTTCCCTCAGGCTGAGTATGTTCTGCTCGTTTGCCGATTTGCGGGCGATGCTTATGCAGACGGCGGAATTAGTCCTGGTTTCCCTGAGCGAGGAGATATCGCTTGCGAGAAGGCGTACCTTGTCGTCCGAGACCTCGACCCTGCCCTTTACTATTACGGGTTCGATCTTCTGCTCCAGAAGGGAACTGGACGTGCGAAGGGTGTCGTTGAACACTATGCCCTCCACGAAGCCGTTCAAATCCTCCAGGGTGAAGTAGCCGATGAGGCCGGTTCCCCTGCGGGTGTTTTTGGTTTCGAATGATCTTACCACTCCGGCGATTCTCACCTCGGCGCCGTCTTTTGCCTGCTTTATGGATTCGGTGTCGTGAAGGGGGCTGTATTTTTCAAGCTCGCAGGAGTACTTTCGAAGCGGGTGGGAGGATATGAAAAACCCTAGCACGTCAAGTTCATTCTCAAGCCTGGTGCGGTCGTCCCACGGTTCGGCCTCGGCAAGCGTCGGGGCGGACACTGAATTCGGCAGGTCAAACAGCATTCCCTGTCCGTTTGCCGGCGTGTGATGTTTTATGGAATTGTAGTTCAGCAGGGATTCCCGGGAAGCGAGCAGCCGCGCCCTGTTGGGTTCAAGGGAGTCGAATGCCCCTCCCGCTATCAGGCTTTCAATCGCCTTTTTGTTGAGTTTTTTTGAATCCACTCTGGCGCAGAAGTCGGTAACGGATTCGAATACCCCGTCTTTTTCCCTGCTTCTTGTGATTTCCTCGATAAGGCTGTTGCCGACGTATTTGATCGCGGTGAACCCGAACCGTATTTTTCCCTCGGAAACCGTGAATCCCGAGGAACTCTGGTTTATGTCCGGCTGCAGAACGTCAATTCCGAGCTTCCTGCATTCGGTTATGCCGGAGATCACCTTGTCCACGTTATGCGCCTCGACCGACATGAAGGCCGCCATGAATTCAGCCGGGTGGTGCGCCTTGAGGTAGGCCGTCTGGTAGGTGATCATGGCGTATGCGGCGCTGTGACTCTTGTTAAAGGAGTACTCGGCGAACTTCTCGAGGGTGTCGAAAAGCTCGGCGGCTTTTTTGGGCTCAATCCCCTTTTTCTCCGCTCCCGTAAGGAACCTCTTGCGCTGAGCCCTCATCTCGCTTGATTTCTTCTTGCCCATGGCCCTTCGCAGGAGATCCGCTTCTCCCATGGTGAAGCCCGCAAGCTCGCTCGCGGTCTGCATTATCTGCTCCTGGTAAACGAAGAGACCGTATGTCCCCCCCAGTATTTCCCGGAGCGCGGGATGCGGGAAATCGACCGCTTCCCCGTTTTTCCTCCGGGTGAATTCCTCCGCCATGCCGCTGTCAAGAGGGCCGGGGCGGTAAAGCGCCAGGGCTGCCGTTATGTCCTCGAATTCTGAGGGACGCAGTTTCGCCAGAAGATCCTTCATTCCCTGGGATTCAACCTGGAATATCCCCATGGTCGCGCCTTCACAAAGCAGGGCGTAGACCTTCGGGTCGTCAAGGGGGACCCTGTCAAGATCGAATTCCTTTTCGTTTCCCCCCTGGTTTTCCCTTACGTACTTAACCGCCTTGTCCAGTATGGTAAGGGTCTTTAGGCCGAGGAAGTCGAATTTCACGTAGCCGAGCTTCTCTATCGAGTTCATGTCGAACTGGGTCACGATCTCGTTTTTGCTTCCCCTGTAAAGCGGGATGTAGTCGGCAAGCGGCTCGTTCGATATCACTACGCCAGCCGCGTGGGTTGAGGAATGGCGCACCATATTCTCAAGCGATCTTGCAAGCTCCACCGCTTCGGCAAGCTGCTTGTTCTCGGAAAGCCGCTCCCTTATCTCCTTTACCTTTCCCACGGCCTCCTCTATGCTGAACACCTTTCCCCGGAAAGAGGGGACCATTTTCGAGAGCCGGTCGACTTCCGAGTAAGGAAGCCCGAGCACCCTTCCCACGTCCTTTATCACGGCTTTCGAGGACATGGTTCCGAAGGTGCCGATCTGGGCCACCTTGTCCGCCCCGTATTTCTCCGTTACGTATCTTATCACCTCGTCGCGGTGCTCCCCGCAGAAATCGACGTCTATGTCGGGCATGCTCACCCTCTCGGGATTCAGGAATCTCTCGAAAATAAGGTTATGCCTTATGGGGTCGATGGCCGTTATGCCGAGGGCGTAGGCGACCAGGCTCCCGGCGGCGCTTCCCCGTCCGGGCCCCACCGGGATATCGTTTTTCTTGGCGTGGAGTATGAAGTCGGAGACCACGAGGAAGTACGCGGAAAATCCCATCTTGCAGATGGTGTCAAGTTCTGAGCGAAGCCGCTCGCGGTAGGTCTCGTGAGCATCTTCGGGTATTTCGTTTTCCCGGAGCATTTTCTCGAGATTTCTGCTCGAGATCTCGCGCATGAATTCGTCAAGCGATTTCCCCTCGGGAGGAACGTATTCCGGGAATCTGTACCCTTCGTTTCTGAACTCGAAATCGCAGCGCTCAGAGATTCTTACCGCCTCATTGAGCGCGTCCTCGAAACCCTCCATGTCCCTGGCCATCTCCTCCCTGGTCTTCACGTAGAAGTCATCGCTTTGAAACCTCATCCTCTTTTGGTCGGCCACCATGCTTCCGGTCTGGATGCACAGCAGCGCGTCGTGCGATTTGTAATCCTCCCTGGTGAGAAAATGGCAGTCGTTGGTCGCCGCGAGCTTTATGCCGAGGCTTTCGCTGATTCTTCTGAGTCCCCTGTTTACCCTGCGCTGCTCCTCAAGGCCGATTGCCTGCACTTCAAGATAGTAGCGGTCCCCGAATATCTCCTTGTATATCGAAGCGATTCTTGCCTGTTCCTTAAGGTCCTTTTTGAAAATGGCCTGGGAAAGTTCGCTGCTCATGCACCCGGAGAGGACTATGAGCCCCTCGTTGTGCTCAGCCAGCATCTCGTGATCAACGCGCGGGCGGCGGTAAAACCCCTCGAAATATCCTCTCGTAACGAGTCTTGAGAGATTCCTGTATCCCTGCTCGTTCATGCAGAGCACGGTCAGGTGGTAGTTTTTTCCGTCGGAAGGCTTTTCAAGTTTAAGCGTCGGGGTCACGTAGAGTTCGCAGCCTATTATGGGCTTTACGCCGCGGGCCTTCGCCTTTTCGAAAAACTCGTACGCGCCGAAGAGATTTCCGTGATCGGTTACGGCAACGGCGGGCATGGAGTGGCTCTCGGCTCTTTTGATCAGCTCGTCGAATTTTATCGAACCGTCAAGAAGCGAGTACTGCGAGTGCAGGTGTAGGTGAACGAAGGAATCTGCCATTGGGGATTACGATATTAAATTATACATCTTCCCTCGGTTTCATCCAGTGAAATGACAACCGGGCCTTGATCAAGTAAGCTAGACAGTCCGGTTGGGTGGTTGAGTCTTTACGTCATGTACGAGGAAACGGAACTCAAGCTGTCCCTTTCGCCCGCCGTGGCGAATCGGATTCTGCGTTACAAGGGGCTAAGGCCTCTTCGCAAGGGCGGCCGCGCGAAGCGCCATCTCGTAAGTACCTATTTCGATACCCCGCGCCATGCGCTTAGAAAATCCGACATAGTGCTTCGGGTGCGCGATAACGGGAATGGAAGGGAACAGACCATAAAGGCGCCGTTCCAGGGCCCCGCGGGCCTCCAGAATTTCCGGGAATGGACCGTGGCGGTAAACGGTGAGTCCCCGAGTCTTCACGCCGTGGACGACCCCGCGCTCGCTAGCAGGCTTCCCCGCCGGCGTTACGAAAAGCGCCTAGGCCCCGTGTTCACCACGGACTTTGAGCGCGAGGCGGTTTGTATCAGGACCAAGGGCGTCGAATTCGAGCTGGCGGTGGATCAGGGAGTGATTCACGCCGAAACACCCGGGGGACGCGTTGAGGAATCTATCTGCGAAGCGGAGTTCGAACTGCTCTCGGGGAACCCGGCGCATATGTTCGACGTGGCTCTTGAACTCTGCGAGGCCTACGACATACGCCTCGGCCACCTTACCAAGGCGCAGAGGGGCTACGCGCTCGCGAGGCCGGCCCTTCGTCCGAGACCCGTTAAGGCCCCGAAGGTCATGCTCACAGAGGAGATGAGCGTCGGAGAGGCGTTTAATTTCATTATTGCCGGTGCGCTTGAGCACATGTTCGCAAACGAGATTCCGACCCTTGAGGGAAGAGCCGAGGGAGTGCACCAGACGAGAGTGGCCATGAGGCGCGTGCGCACGGCGCTTCGGGCTTTTAAGAGAATACTTCCATATGACAAGCGAAAGGCTTTTAACGGAGAGTTCCGCTGGTTCCAGCAGCGCCTGGCCCCGGCCCGCGACTGGCAGGTGTTTTTAAGCGAGACCCTTCCCAGGATAGCATCCGCCGCGCCAGAGCAGGATATTGCGATAGAGTGCCTAAGACGCATCGCGCGCGCCGCGCGCCGCCGCGCTGTCGGGGATGCGGCCGCCTGTCTTGAGAGCCGCCGCTACGCCCGCCTGCTGCTCCAGTTCGAGCGATGGATCGTGTCTTTGGAGAAAGAGACGAGCTCAAAGACTTTCAGCCAGCCTGTAAAGCCGTTTGCAAAAAGCGTGCTCAGGAGAACGTGGCGCTATTTTCTCGAGGATACGAGGCCTCTTTCGCGTCTTTCTGACGAGGATCTTCATGAAATAAGAAAGCGGGGGAAAAAGGCCCGCTACGCAACGCAGTTTTTCAACTCGCTCTGGAGTGGTCCCGAGGTTCCGACCTTCATGAAACTCATGGGACGCTTCCAGGACAGCCTCGGAAAGACAAACGACGCGATAGTCGCGCGGCACATCCTCGCGGCAGTCAACCCCGGGAGGCTTGATCCCTCGGTGATCCGCCTCGCGCAGGAATGGTCCCAGGGGCGGGTCAAGAAAATGCCTTCGTACGGCCCAACCGCAGTGGAGGCGCCTCGTGCGGATTACCCCGTTTTGGGAGACGGTACGGTGAGCACGGCTTTTCACGCGTCGGGTAATTATGTAAACTCACGAATTGTGGGTGTTAAGACGCAGTATGTTATTGCCCGGGAGACTGCAGATGGCTTCTTCGGTAACTGATATTTCAAGCAAGAGGATCTCGCTTCGTTCTTCTGAGCGGTATCTTAACAGGGAGCTTTCCTGGCTTGATTTTAACCTGCGGGTTCTCGAGACGGCTGCGAACAAGAGAATTCCGCTTCTTGAGAGGGTGCGTTTTCTCTCGATCTCCGCAAGTAACCTCGATGAGTTCTACATGGTCAGGGTTGCGGGTCTCGCGGGACAGGTTATGGAAGGAGTTACCGACCGCACCAAAGACGGCCTTACGCCCCACCAGCAGCTGGAAGCCATAAGGGAGAAAGTCCGCTTCCTGCTTGACAGTCAGTACGAGTGCGAAAAGGAACTGTTTTCTCTCTGCAAGAAGGCGGGGATCAAGATCGTTACTCCCAAGAAACTCGACCGCTCGGGCGACAAGTGGCTTTCCGAGTGGTTCTCGAAAAAGCTTTTCCCCGTACTTACCCCTCTTGCCATAGACCCGGCGCATCCTTTTCCCTTCATACAGAACGGAAGCCTCGTGTGCGCCGTGCAGCTTGCCCGCGCCGAGGACGGAAAGCGCATGAAGGGTCTCATACTGCTGCCTTCTCAGGTGGAGCGCTTCATAAGGGTTCCCGGAGGAAAGAAAATCCTGTTCGTCCCGATCGAGAAGGCCATTGAGCACAATATGAAATCCCTTTTTCCGGGTTTTGAAGTGGAGGACAGCGGAATCTTCCAGGTTACCCGCGACAGTCTCCTTGAGATAGACGAGGACGCGGAAGACCTGGTCGAGACATTCGAAACGGCAATTAAACTTCGCAGGGGAGGGTCCGTGATCAGGGTTGACGTAAACGCGGACATGCCGGACGCGATAGTCGACTTCATAATGGAGAAACTCGAGGCCCGCGATGCGCATTTCTTCAGGATCAAGGGTATGCTCGGGCTTGAGAGCGTGGGGCAGATAATACTCGATGAGCGAAGCGACCTTCTTTACAAGCGCATGAACATCCGCTACCCCGAGAGGGTAAGGGAATTCGGAGGCGACGTGATAGCCGCCATACAGCAGAAGGATTTCGTCGTTCACCATCCCTACGAGAGTTTTGACGTCGTCGTCGAGTTCCTCAAGCAGGCCGCCGAGGACCCTGCGGTCGTCGCGATCAAGCAGACGCTTTACCGCACCTCGGAAGACTCTCCGATAGTGAAAAGGCTGATAGAGGCCGCCGAGGCCGGAAAATCCGTAACTGCCATGGTGGAGCTCAAGGCCCGTTTCGACGAGGAGGCAAACATCCGCTGGGCTCACGACCTCGAGGACGCAGGGGTTCAGGTCGTGTACGGATTCATCGATCTTAAAACTCACGCCAAGGTGTCCTTGGTGGTGAGAAGGGAAGGTTCCGACATCCGCACCTACACTCACTTCGGCACCGGCAACTATCACCCCGTAAACGCCAAGATATATACTGACCTAAGCTACTTCACTGCCGACGAGGCTCTGGGCCGCGACGCCGCCAAGCTTTTTAACTACATGACCGGCTACGCCACCCCTAAGAAGATGGAGAGGATATTCTTCTCCCCCGTCACGATGCGCCCGAAGGTGCTTGAGCTTATAAGGGACGAGATCGATCACGCGAAGGCAGGCCGCCCCGCGGTTATATGGGCCAAGATGAATTCCCTTGTTGACAGCAAGATAATAGACGCGCTTTACGCGGCGAGCCGCGCCGGGGTGCGGGTAGAGCTTTTCGTTCGGGGAATATGCTGCCTGCGGCCCGGGGTTCCGAGACTCTCCGAAAACATAAGGGTAAAGAGCATCGTGGGACGTTTCCTCGAGCACAGCAGGGTCATCTGCTTCGGCGCCGGGGAGGAACTTCCTTCTGATGGCTGCAAGGTCTTCATTTCGTCTGCCGACTGGATGCCCCGCAATCTTGACCGCAGGGTGGAGTCGCTTGTTCCGATTGAAAACGCCACCGTGAAAAAGCAGCTTGTCGAGCAGGTGATGGTGGCTAACTTAAACGATGTTGAGAGCAGCTGGGAGATGCAACCGGACGGTTCTTTCCGCAAGCTTAAAGGCGATGCGGACAGCTTCTCGGCTCACAGATACTTTATGACCAATCCCAGTCTTTCGGGAAGAGGCAAGGCGCTTGCCGAATCCAGGCCGGTAATGCCGGCTGAGTTTGTGCAGGAATAATTCATGACAGAAATCTCTCCTCCCGCCGCGCCGTTCGGCAGGACCGGAACCGTGGCGGTAATCGACGTGGGGTCAAACTCCATACGTCTTGTAATCTACAAGGGTCCGAGGCGCGCCCCGCTTCCGATACTTGATGAGAAGGTTCCCTGCGGCCTGGGGCGCGGGATGGACTCCCGGGGCAGGATGTCCCTGCAGAGCATGGATCTCGCGCTTCGGACCGTGAGCCGCTTTGTCGATATCGCGCGCTCGATGAGGGTTTCTGGAATAAAGGCGGTCGCTACCGCCGCGGTGAGAAACGCCACAAACGGCCCCGACTTCAAGGAGGCGGTTGAGCAGCAATGCGGGATTTCGCTTCGGGTGCTCTCCGGCATGGAGGAGGCGAGACTTTCCGCGCTCGGCACTCTCTGCGCCATTCCTGACGCCGACGGCATAGTGGGAGACATAGGCGGCGGAAGCCTTGAGCTGGTAGAGATTTGCGATGGGGAAACAGGAAATCACGCCACGTTGCCGCTTGGCACTATACCGCTTCTTGAAAGCGGTCTGAGTCCCGAGAAGGCCCGCAAAAAGCTGATTGTTCCCCTCCTTGACGAACTTCCCTGGCTTGAGAACGCGAAAAAAAGACCTTCTACGCCGTCGGGGGTTCGTGGAGAGCTCTTGCCAAAAAACACATGGAGTCTGAGGATTATCCGCTTCGAATAGTTCACGGCTACAGTCTTTCCAGATCAAGGGCGGTTGAGATGGCCCGGGAGATATCCGAGATGTCTTCGGGTTCGCTTCAGGACCTCTGGATCCTGGGGCGAAACAGGATGGAATCCGCTCCATACGCCGCCATGCTTATGAAGAGTCTCCTGAGGAAAACAGGGGTTAACAACCTTGCGTTCTGCACGTACGGCCTTCGGGAGGGATGCATATACGACGATCTTTCCCCGGAGCAGCGTTCTCTGGACCCTCTGGTTGTCATGTGCGAGGAGATCGCTCTTAAAATGGGGAGGTCCGTTGAGGATGGCAAGGCTTTCTGCCGGTGGATAGAAGGGGCGATTCCGGATGAATATGCCGGAGACTCGAGGCTTAGACTTGCCGCATGCCATCTTTCTGACATAGGGATTTCCGAGCATCCGGAATACCGGGCAGAGCAGGTGTTTTTGAGGATACTGCGGATGCCTTTTGTGGGAATCACTCATCCGGAGAGAGTGAAGGTAGCTCTCTCGGTGTCCTCAAGGCACGCGGCGATAGGAAACCTGATTCGCCGCTGGGAAGTTTCCGGGCTTCTTTCCAATGATGATGTGGAGGAAGCCAGGATTACGGGGCTTGCTCTTCGCCTGGCCTACACGGTCTCGGGAGGGGTGGCGCGGATCCTTGAGAGCACTAGACTTGAGAGGATCGGAGAAAAGCTTACTTTGCATATGCCTGACCAGATTCCTCACCCGGAAACCGTCGGCCGCCGTTTGGGGGCACTTGCCAAGACTGTCGGATGCGATTACGAGACAATAGCGCGGGGGGAGAACATGAGAAGATGTTATTCAAGGTGTCAAATCTTAGGAGATGAGATCAGAAGTTTGGAGTCTGTCACATTTGGAGTGCGGTGATCAAAAAAACCTCTGCAATAAATAGAATAGAAGGGCAAGAAAAATTGAATCTTAATTCATTAATAGATTTTGTCGACCAAGCGACCGATGAAATAGCTAGATACAGACTTGATTTCATTCTTTCCCAATCAAAAATAATAAAAAAGGAAAATGAATATGTTATTTCTACTCTTAATTGGGATTCTATAAAATATGGTACTGCAGAGCTAGAGAAAATCCCGGACGATAAACGTGGGGTATACGCTTTTTCGATCTGTCAACAGAGTGAAGTATTACCGTTGCATGGATATATTCTTTATATAGGGATTGCAGGCCGTGATTCAAAGCGTTCGCTTAGAAGGCGTTACAAAGATTATCTAAGCGAGCGTGAAGTTATAAAGCGCAAGAGAATTGCGCGAATGATTGGTACATGGCACAGGGTACTAAGATTTTTCTTTGCTCCAGTGGATGATGATGTTTCTTCCGATGATTTGAAGACACTGGAAAAGCAGTTGAATACAGTACTTATGCCACCTTTTTCCGTAAACGATTTGGAAGCCGACGTAAAGGAAAAGAGGAGTGCGTTTAAATGAAGAAAACAAAGCCGGGGAAAATCATTCTACCTGCTCTCCGCGGTATTATGGGTGATTGGGTGTACTATTCCTGCCTATTGGACTTAAGAGAACTAAGTTCAAGAGTTGATTATGCGAAAGAAATCCATACCAATAAAAATCTTTCTGACATGATACAAAGACAGTTGGAAGAACCCCGAAGTGAATTAATTTCAGAGTATCTTCATACACAGCCTGAACGGTTTTTCAATTCTCTTGTGGTTGCTACATACGGTGGCCAGCCTAATTGGCATGCATTATCTAATGTTCGGAGTAAAACAAATAATGACGAGATTAAAGGTTTGAGTGAAATAACTATTGCTTCAGTAGGATTTTTAACTCTTAGCGGCAATGAGAAGCTCTTTGCGTTAGATGGACAACATCGACTTGCAGGTATTAAGAAGGCTGTTGCGGATAACCTCAATCGTGATTTTGATGATGAGGTGTCAGTTATTTTTGTTGCACATGAAGACACAATAAAGGGCTTGGAAAGGACACGCCGTCTATTTACAACGCTGAACAAAAATGCAAAACCTGTATCAAAAGGTGATACCATTGCTTTGGACGAGGATGATGTTATGGCTATCTGTGTTCGGCGACTTATAGAAGAAACAGATTTATTCTCTGATGATCGTATAGCCTTTGTGGCGAATAACACTATGCCAGCGACAAATAGGTCAAGCTTAACGACGATCGGAAATTTGTACGATGTACTAACTACATTATTTACTGCTGTTGAGTCCCCATTCAAAAAGCAAAAGAAAAATTTGCAGAAGATACGTCCGGATGATGAGAACCTTGATTCCTATTTCAATTTTTCAAAAGATTTTTTTGATCAATTATCTAACCACTTAGATGAACTAAAAGAGTTCTTTAATGCAAGCAATGCAACGGGCGTTGTTAAAAAATACCGTGGAAATCACGGAGGAAGTGTACTCTTTAGACCTGTAGGGCTGGGAATTTTCGTGCGTATTATAGCACTATTGACCAAAGACATGTCTCTTGCTGATGCGATTAAGGTGGCTGGGAAGCTTCCTCGTGAGCTTAGCAAAGCTCCATACAAAGGATTAATCTGGGATGTTAATACTAAGAGAATTCTTAATCTCAGCAAAAACAAAGTAACGCTTCGAGAGATATTGCTTTATATGGTTGGTGCATCAACAATGTCAGACGAAGATTTGATAAAGAGATATTGCGAAGAGATTGCAGACGAAAGAGCGAAATTGCCCACTAAGGTGAATTAGTGATTAGAGATTGTGTTCCGATTTGTTGCTAAGGTCTCGTTAACCATGTTGTTTTGGGAATTTAGAGTGATTATATGTTTCTACTATGCTACCGTGGTGGAACATTGTTGGTTGATGGTCGTGCCTTTACTTTCGGCAAACGTTCATTGATTGCATTAGCTAATTCAATGCCATGATTACGCGTGTTATCAGTTATTACTGTTTTTGCTCCTGTTGCTTCAACATATTTTAGGGTCTCAAGAAAATCCGCATGATTTGAAAGAGCAACACTGAAAGAGCTCTCGCTGAAGCTTGTCAACGGACTGCTAGAGGAATGGGTAGCCATGTAAGCACTGCATTTGATACTCGTCCCAGCAATTGGCTCATTCCCGAAACCATCGCCTTTAGAATATAAACGAATATAAGATCTTTGTTTGGATGCGGATTTTCCCTCATCGGAGTCAAGGCTATCGAGTTTTCCGAGGATTATTCCGTAATTTTGATAAACGTCCACCTCTTGGATGAGTCGTTCACTGGCAAGAATTGGCACTCCCACATTACCTTCTATTATATGCAAAACACGTTCAACAGTACCACGGTGGGCATAGATATGAACGGAACCATACTTCAAACGTTTGCATACTAGTTCCAAAAGGCACTCTTCGGCTGTTGCCTGAGTGTAGCTACGTATACTGTTCGGACTTCCGTAGGTGCTGTCTACCACAAGTTCATCAACCTGAATGACTTCGTCAAGAGGCCAGCCGAAATCTCCTGAATAACCTACTTGACGGCTATCTGGCAACTCTACGGCTACTTGACATGAACCAAGCATGTGGTTTGATGGAAGAAGGGTCAGTTTTGAACTGTCGGGGAGTTTGTATTCTAGGCCACGCTGGATTTTGTGAAAGTTAGAGCGGTAAGGGATTTCTGCGTTGAGAAAAGCATTAAGAAGTGCAAACGTTTCGAGACTCATGAAGAGATCCTGTCTGCCTTTGCTTGTATTAAAACCCCCCATGTGATCGTCGTGGACATGGGTTTGGATACGGAAGTTATATCCTTCTACGAAACCATCGCAAACTACATTCGTACCCAGACGGACAGCTCCACTCTCAAAAACATCAGTTGCGGAATCTGACATTATTAGCACCTTTTTTAATCTGGGCTATGAGCTGTTCTTCAAGATTATCCGGACCCATATTCCGGATAGCTATATCAAGGGAGTCGGAACCAACCAAGGTGAAAAGGCTTTTTCCGAGTCGGCCCGACACTTCACCCAAGCTAAGTGCAACGATACTAGATTGTAGGATTGAGTCTCTCTCCGCTTGCGTCAAGTCCGCAAGAATTGACTCGACATCTTGGTTCTCTATTGTTCCGATAAATACATGCCTTTTCTCAATTACGGGACGCATACCCAGTACTTCTTTCAAGCACTCGCTAATTTCCCTTCCAGACCTAATTTTTAGTTGTGCCACTTGCCCGACTTCCTTACTGTTAAGTCCTTCAGACAGGATTGAATTAACAACGGCATGTTGATCTTCAGCATCCTTAAATCTCATCAACTGGGCGGCTGCCGAAAAACCAATAGAATCTTTTTGCGTCCCCCAAGACACTAAATGTTGAATATCCTCAGGAAGATCAAGAATTCGTAGGAAACGACCGACGCCCGATTTATCAAGATTGATTGCCTTGGAACAATCCTCTGTTGAAACGCCAGCTTCTTTAACTCGGCGAATCAATTTTCCGACTTCAATTGGAGAGAGTGGGCGTCCTTTTTTGTGGTTGCCGTATCCCACCGACATCCGGAGACGCCCCAGTTCAAGAGCACTAAGGTCAGCTAACATTGTCAATCTAACAGGCCTTCAGTAGTTAACGCATGCTCTATAAGCGTAGCCGCGGCTTCGTCTTGGTTAATTCCTTCATTTGTCGCAAATTTCCGCAGGGCGATATGTGTGCTTTGGGTGAGTGTTGCGACAACTTGAATGACCTTAGTACGCGACTTAGCATTTTCAATTACATCATCTATTGGTTTACTAGGATTTTCTTTACGTTCCTCGACAATTTTTTTTCGTTGGACACCTGACATCGTGTCCATACTTATGGCTAATCTTATTGCAGTATCAGGATCAGTTTCTCCATCATCCTGGATGGCTGCATCTTGAGCTCTCAGCGCTACGTTAATATCAACGTTTTCGTTGTCAACAAGCTCCTTGAGTTCAGATATAAGACGCGGATACTTCACATAGTTGCTAACGGCTGCCGGAGGAAGTCCTGTGGCTTCAACAACGGCTTTTTGTGTCCCATACATATTGTATAGATAAGTAACTCCATCAATAAGTTCTTTACCTGAAAGCTTACGACGAATCAGATTTTCCGTAATGGAGATTGCCTTAGCTGTACGTTCATCGACGTGTCCATCTAGAATTGCGGCTGTTATACTATTTTTTTCTAAGAGCTTGTGTGCGAGAAACCGTCTCTGGCCTGTAAGTATCTCCCACTTTCCTGATTGTTCTTCTGATTTACACACAACTATTGGTTGCAACAGTCCTTGTACCCTAATGCTATTGACTAATTCTTCAATATCTTTTCCGATTTCTGATGTGCGTACCTGTCCTTTCCCTATAACAAGGTCATCCAGAGGTATTTCTCTGTATTCAATTATCTTTACCATGCTGTTACTCCATTTTTAACTAGTTTGAGTTATTGCATAATTTAGCAGATATATGAAAAAAGTCATCTTGTTTGATCCAACTTGAGAAGTTCAATTTGGCGAATAACACTGCTAAAATGTACTCTACAGTCATAATGATTTTTCTTCTGTAGTTGAAAGGACATCATCTCCTGTGAGTTGGAGAATACGCATCATTTCTTGCCGGGAAAAGCTGCGAGACTCGGTTTCAACGGACTCAATCACATCATCAAAAAGCTGTTCTTTTTGATCTAGTATTTCCGCTATTCTCTCCTCAATAGTATCAGCAACTAGGAACCGAATAACGTGCAATGGTTCTTTGCGTTGAAAACGATGGGCTCGGAAAATCGCCTGGATTTCAACAGCAGGATTCCACCATCTGTCAAAGAGTACAACATGCGTAGCCTCTTCAAGATTCAATCCTACCCCCCCAGCACGAAGAGAGACCAGCAATGCACGAGGTGATTGGTTGTTCTTGAAGGTGTTTATGGATTTTTGTCTTTCAGCAAGAGACATTGAACCCGTTAAGAGGCTGTGAGGAAGTTGCATACGTTCAGAGATCCAACGCAAGGTTTCCACAAACTGTGAGAATACTAAAATGCGGGCTGAATTTCCGGCTTGATCAAAAATATCTTGTAGAGCCTCCCATTTCGACGAAGTGTTTGTCGATTTATCAAAATTGCAGATGACTTTTAGTCGAGTAATAAGTCCAAGTAACACAGAGGCAATATTGCCAGAAGAGGTGCTATGACTGATAGCCTCTGTTCGTCTAAACCAGAGGTCTTCATATTTATTTCTTTGCTGCAGGGACAGATTGATTCTAAGATCTTGTAGTATTACAGGTGGAAGTTCTCCACGAACATCGGATTTTTTTCTACGTAGCATCATTGACCTTAACTTTTCATTTAAGGCCGATCTGGGGAGAGATTGCCCGATTGACGGATTGAGGAATCCGAGTATTGATTCGATATCGGCCTCGTCGTTCTCAAGTGGTGTAGCAGATAAAGCCCATGCGCGTCTTCTTGGGAGAAGCCTGCATGCCAAGGAAGTAGTGGATGCTTTATTCTTAACCCGTTGAGCTTCATCAAGTATGACAATGTCAAAAGCATTTGAAGGAATTCGATCCAGTCCGTCAAGGCGAATTTGTTCATAGGAAGCCACCAAGACCGGAATTGGAAGTAAATAGAAAGCCTGTCGGTTTTGTGCGTTACCCTCTACTCTTCGTACTGTCAGTGACGGTGTCCATTTTTCGAATTCATCTATCCAATTAGTTGTCAGAGAAGCAGGTGCTACGATTATGGCACGGTTAAGATCCTTTTGTGTGTACATAAGCAATGCCAAGGCGACCACGGTTTGGACCGTCTTTCCCAACCCCATTTCATCTGCAAGAAGACCTGACTGTGATCTATACAGAAAAGCTACACCTTCCCACTGGTAGTCATGTAGTAGGGCGGGAACGTGAAGACTCTCCTCGGCACGGCGGCGCATTTGCTGAATGTCAAGCGTTATTGGTCAAACCTCCAGACTTCAACGGCGCGCTTAGCCATATACTGCTGTCTTTTTTTGATACTTTCAGGAGTCCAATTATCATGCTCTGCTAATTGGCGGGTAATTGCTAAAGCACTTTCCGCATAAATTTCTTTTTTCTTTTCAAAATTTCCATTGAATTTTATTCCCGGCTTGTTATCGGTTTTCCCCAAAAGTGTCAGGTTCCCAATTCTGTTAACCCATTCTTTTGGATCTTCTCCTTTGAATTCTTTCCAATTCCCCCAATGTTTATCTGATTTCGGAAGTATGTGCTCTACAGTAAATTCACTATCATTAAAAATTTGAGAATTTCCTTGTTGATTGCTGTTGACACCAAAAAGAAATCGCTTGATTTTTTTTTCCCCCGTCATCTGTACTTCATAAATCTCTTCCTTAAACTTAGAATCGTCTAATATGTTGTAATAGTCGCGGTCGCAATTCAGTAAAAACTCGGCAAATTCTTCATTAGGAATTTTCTTGTCCCGCATTATTTTTTTCGCAAAATCGGAAAACTTAGCCTCGAAGTGAGAAGGCTCGAACTTTGGTGCGACAAAAGCGGTTCTAAGAACAAATGCTGTTAATTGACTCAAGTTTTTATGTATTGTTTTAGCAGCCTGTTTTTTTCGCCGACCGTCTGTTTCGCGTAAGTATGCCGTCAGCAAAGCAAACACCAGTGGCTGAGTTACTGTGTATCCTCGCAATTCCCACAGTAAGACGGCAAGATTTCTGCGCAGATGTTCTTTTCCAGAGTCAGCGTTGAATGCTCGAACGGTTTTAGGGTCTGGACTGGATGAGATTATTACTTCTGAGAAAAGGCATAAGCTCTTAGGGTCAGCGACTTCCTCTGTGAGCCCGAATACGTAGTCCGCGGGACTTTTATTGGCTTTTTGTGCCTGATTTTTGATTTCTTTGCGTACACCACGATAAAAACTGTCCTTGCGAAGAAATCCAAATACACACTGCAGATAACATCGCATATATTCAGAAGCTTTCTTGGCAGAGAGCCTAGTGCGAATTCTTTCTAGGTGTGTATGAACTGAATCCCTTCTCTCATGATCATGATCGGCATTGAAATGCGAGTAAATATGATTTCTGATCCGATCCAGATCTTCTAGTGTTTTTCCCCTGCAATTGATGGTGTCATACACTGCGTTAGGATCAACTTTTGATGGCACTTCGAGACAAGCTATTTCAAGCTTTTGGACAAGAAAATCGAAATAATCCTCAGACTGTTCGAGGGTTTGGGAGGAGATAAATTTTTCAATTTCTTTCCATGCAGCTGTGATAGTCCCGTTAGTTCCGACCGATTTCCCCCGAACCATATTCCAATATGAAATTTTGTCATCTTTCTGTGGGGAGATTCGAGGAGAATAATTCTGTGCGTCATCCAGTGAACATTTTTCATCCGCATCCAAGTTGAATAGGATACGTAACGCTCTCGCTTCGTTATGAGAACCTGATCCATTTTCTGCAAATTTGCGGCAGAATGCTGCGCAAACCAATGAAAATGTTATCATCCGCTGCTGGCCATCGTTGATTTCCCAGCGAGTGGGTCCCTTTTCTACCAAAATTACAGTTCCCAAGAAATAGCAGTGTCGTTTCTCAGTTACGGCTTCTTCAATATCCAAAAGAAGTTCACATACGTGATCCGGTTTCCAGTCATAGTAGCGCTGATGCCACGGAACTTCAAAAAACCCCTTTTGAAGAAGCTTGGAAAACAGCCATGAACCTGCTTCAATCAATGGTTTCTGACTTTTCATATTAGTTCTTTTTCGATTCGGAAGAGACTGCATTATGCAATTCGTCTCGACACAGTTGGGTTACCTCATCCCTGCGCCATATATCATAAATGAATTCGAGTTCGGGTTCAGTAATAAGATGTTCTCCAACTTGTTGCTCAAGTTCTTTTAACCGGTCAAGAATCTGCTTCCGCACATCGAGTGTGAAAGGTCCAAATACAAGAGTTCCATCAGCACGTATTTTTGATATTCCATTTCGCCTAATGGGTTGCCGGTTTGAGTCATTCTCGCGCAGTTCCACGAGCCATTCACGAAAGTCATAAAGAGACTCAAAAAAGTCGGCGTTATCGTGACCCGAGTCAATCAAGCCACGGAGGCTGCGGTCCTTGTTCACAACTGTACATGTCCAGCAACCGAACCTTGGAGAAGTTGTCCCACAGGAAGGAGCATCTTCCTTTGTTAGTACCAGTGGGCATTCTCCTCCCCCTGCATTGCGATAAAGCGTGATCAAGTCACGATGAGTTCCTCCCCACGGAGGTTTTCGCTGCATTAGCGTGATCCATACGTCCTCATCTTTGAATTCAGCGATTGGAGCGAACATACGGCACGCGGGGATAGTGCTGTGACGGCTCATGGTTGTCCCTGAAACCCCGTGTTTTTTCATATTGCGCCGACGATTTGTGGACTCACTCTTTCTCGTTCCCAAAAGTAACACAGCACGCTTATGGGAGCGAATTAACTTTTCTAACAATCGATTGGTGGGAATGATTTTCATGCGGTCAGTGCACCAACGGAAGTTACGCGTGGGCGGTATGTACCCGCGCCCGATAACATTGACCCAAAATGTCTGATCAACGTTAGGCGTAGTAATTTTTGTCTCTATTGGTAAGCCGCTAGCTACTGCCGCCTCTCCAATTTTCTTTATGGTATTTCGCAAATGGCGAATGACCAAGGGCGACTCAACAAGGGTGTCATTACCAACTACATAGATCTTGCGGTGGCGTGCAGAACTTGGCAATGAAGTCAGAACTTCCCAAGTCATCTGCAACAACAATGTTGAATCTTTTCCACCAGAGTATGCTACAATCCACGGGTCATTATGCCTACGCATATACTCTTTTCGTATAACGTTAATAGCGGTGTTAAAGCATTCAACCGCTCGGATAGTATTCTCGTCACTGTTAGATGCGACAGCTTTTGCTAGTTCTGGTTCCTTGCTCATACAAAATTTTTCCGTGTTATCGTGATGCTTGACTTAGTTTTATGTTTGCTCTGAAGCTGCTTGCTGGAGTTTAAAAACTGCCATTCTGGTGATAATTCACGCAGTAATTTAATAGATTTCCGCACGCGTGTTGCAGCAAAATCGATTTCCTCTCTAGTAGTTTGCCTGCCAAGGCTAAAGCGAACCGAACAGTTTGCTACATCTTCAGGTACTCCAAGTTCCAGCAAGACATGTGAAGGTTCAACACGAGATGAAGTGCAAGCCGATCCTGAAGAGATTGCAACATCTTTAAGAGACATCATGAGAGATTCGTTTTCAACGTGAGCAAAGCTTATATTAATAATCCCTGGCACTCTGTGTTCCTTATTGCCATTCAATCTAGCTAACTCGATATCTGCTAAACTATCCAGCAAATATTTATCAAGTGCGGCAATAGTTTCCGCATCTCGGTGCAAGCGCTGTTTTAGCAGTCGAGCTGCTTCACCCATGCCGACCAACTGGTGTGTAGGGAGAGTTCCCGGACGGATACCTGACTGTTGCCCCCCGCCATGCATCAGAGGTTTTATACTTATGCCTGAACGCTTCCTGATGTATAATGCTCCAACGCCTTTCGGTCCGTACATTTTGTGACCGCTAAGAGAAATAAGGTCTACTGGCATCTTGCGTACATCAGTAGGCAGCCGTGCAGAACTTTGAGCTGCATCTACATGAAATGGGATTTTTCTATCTCTTGTAATTTGACCTATTGCATTAATATCCGTGATTGTTCCTATTTCATTGTTCACGTGCATAAGAGATACAAGGATTGTATCGTTCTTAAGTGCTTCCTTGACTTTTTCCGGCGGAATCATTCCATTCTGATCAGGGGAAATGTAAGTGATCGCAAACCCTTCACGTGCCAAATAAGCACAAGAATCAAGAACTGCTTTATGCTCGATAGTTGAAGTTACAATATGATTGCCTTGATCAACACGTTCGTAGGCCAGCCCTTTTATAGCTAAATTGATGGATTCTGTTGCTCCAGATGTCCACACAATTTCAGAAGGATCGGCGTTTATTAACTCGGCTAAATAGCATCTTGCCGTCTCCACTGCTTCTTCTGCCATTCTTCCGAACTGATGAGATTGAGAAGAAGGATTGCCAAAATTATTTTCAAATCCCAAGTGCTGAACCATGGCGTTAATGACGGATTGGTCAGCAGGAGTTGTGGCAGCGTAATCTAGATAGACTATAGGGCGTTCATTTAACGCGTTGTGATCACTCATCATTCCCTCTTTCCCTTTTTGAAACCTGTTCTAAGAGTTTCGCCCCGCGAGGCTGAATTATGAGTTCAAGTCCGACGGTTTGCAACGCTTTTAATACTTTGCCGACCTCGGCGGTCTCCTTGCCCCGCTCGAACTCGGAGAGAAAACGGGGACTCAAGTTTCCCAGTCCGGAAACCGTTTCGAGTGTAAGGCGGCGGTTCTTGCGGTGGGCGCGGGCTGTGCGGCCTAGTTCTTCCGTCGATCGGATGATGCCATATTCTGGGTTCTGTTTTTTCATTGTGTCACCAAAAATATTCCTGTACGGTAAAAATATCACATCATACAGTGAGAATCAATTAAAAATTATCGTACGTGACTATATTATTAGTAAAAGCTGTTTAATAGGATAGATAATCACGTACGATAAAAATAAAATTGGTTTACATAATTGGGCCGGGTTTCAAGTCTAAAATCGCGATCGTTTTTACTTTCGATTCATGAATTTCGGTGGTGTATTCTCGGCAAGGCTAAAGGAGCAGATGCTTATGTCTAGTTTGTCTGACCAAATCACGGCGCGACATAGATTATCTCCGCTTCTTCCAGGACTTCCTGGCGAAAATACGGACTCAGGCACTGTGCCGTGTTGAGGTCCACCCGTCGCCCCAGGATCTCCGACAGGTCGTCGGGGATCGAACCGAAAAACGCCAGTCCCGGGGTTCGTCCCGGCTTGAATTCCACTAATACGTCTATATCGCTTTCCGGCGTGAAATCGTCGCGCAGCACGGAACCGAACAGAGACAGGCGTCGGATACCGTTTCGCCTGCAGAACTCCGCGATCTTATCTTCGGGTATGTCAATTCGGGTGCTCATATGTTTACCTCGTCAGCAGCCAACTGATTGTTCTATCTCGTAACAAATTAACTGTCCGGTTTTTCTTTGTCACATCAGTCCCTGAGAACTCATAGCCCTAGGAGACAAAAAGGAAAATGGGAAAAATGACTGTGAGAGAAAAGCCCCGGTTTCTTCTTTTCAAGACCTGTTTTCTCACCTCTTTAACTTATAGCCAGCCTCCACCATGTCCCAGGTGTCTTTGGTAACCCCCTGTTCGCGAAGCTTGTTCTTCTGGGTTCTCTGTGTACCAGTCTTGGGGAAGGACTCTACGAACCTTATGAACCTTGGAATCATGAAATAGGGCATCCTTGGCTGCAGGTAGTCCATTAGCTCTGGGGGATCTATCTCTTTTCCTTCCTTCGGGATCACGAGTACCATGAGCTCGTCTTCGGCGTATTTCCCGGCTTCTGACTTTATGCCTATTGCTGCCGATTCCTCGACGTCGGGGTAGGAGTTAACGATCTTTTCCACCTCGAAGGAGCTTATGTTCTCGCCCCTTCTTCTTATGTAGTCCTTCACCCTGTCGACAAAGTATATGTAGCCGTCCTTGTCCATTCTTCCCGCGTCGCCCGTATGGAACCAGAAGTTTCTGAAGTCCTCGACGGTTTTCTCAGGCATCTTGTGATAGTAGTGAAGCATCACATTCGGTATCCTGGGGCGCACTATGATTTCCCCTATGTCTCCCCTCGGCACTTCTTCGTCCGTCTCCGGGTCGGCGACCTTTATCTCGTAGTTGGGGGCTTCCTTTCCGCAGGACCCCACCCTGAAAGGCTCTCCAGGCCTCATCCAGGTGCACTGGCCTATTTCCGTCAGGCCGTAGCCCTCCATGAACTTTATCCCGAAGCGCTCCATGAACTCCTCTATCATGTCGTGGGGGGCGGGGGAGCCCAGGACGAGCTTTATTTTATGCTGCCTCTCCTCAGGCACGGGAGGGGTGTTCCAGAGAAAATACGACATGGTCCCCACGGTGTTGAACTTTGTCACCCCGTGGTCGACCATCCATTTCCAGAAGCGGCTTGAGCTGTATTTTTCCTCCACCACGGTTTTCGCTCCCTTTATAAGCGCCGGGTAGACGGTCATCACCATGGCGTTTGAATGGAAAAGCGGAAGGCACGTGAAGCACACGTCATCGGAGCCGACATCCATTATCTCGGCGTAGTTCCTCGCGCTGCTGTAATCGGCGGCGCAAGGTCTCATGACTCCCTTTGAGCGCCCCGTGGTACCGGAGGTGTACATGAGCCTCGCGTAGTCCATGAAGGTAACCTCAATATCCGGCTCCCTGGCCGAGCCCGAGCTTATGAATTCTGAGTAGGAGATCATCTTCGGGAAATTGTATCCGTGTTTTTTGAACTTTCTGTCCCCGCTCCTTGTCCAGACTATCACGTGGCGAAGCTTGGAGAGATTCTTCGCTATGGGGGGCATGCGGTCCAGATATTCTTCGGCTATGAAAAGCACCTCGGCGTCTGAGCTGTCGATTATGTATTCAAGAAAATCCATCTTGTAGGCCGTGTTTATGGGAACCATCACGGCTCCCATCTTGAGAATTCCGAACCAGGTTAATACGTAGTCATCGGAGTTCGGCATGTAAACGGCGACTTTTTTTGCCTTCTCCACCCCGAGGTCGCAAAGGGCGTTGGCCACGCGGTTGGCGAGACGGTTTGTCTGGTAGAAGCTAAGCGGCTTTTTGTAGCCGAACTGAAGGAAGGGCTTTTTGCCCAGTTCCCTCGCCTGTTCACGAAGCACCTTGGGAAGCACCCAGTTCGACCTGTCTTCCTTCAGGTACCAGTTGACGTCGAATTTCCCGTTCTCGCGCTTGTAGGTAACGGGATGCATGAGATCCTTAGGTTTTTTTCTTGTCATTTTTCTCTCCTTTTTTGCATTGCGGCGGAGATTCCCGATTAAGGGTCAGGTCTTTTCACTTAACCAAATTTCTCTCCGGCCGGTTCTGTTTCTGGTTTTTTCTTTGCGAATATCTTAGCGATGATTATTCCAAGCTCGTAGAAGATGAAAAGAGGAACGAGCATGAACATCATAGATACGGCGTCTGTGGTCGGTGTTATGAAAGCGGCCAGAATGGCGTTTAACAAGAGCGCGTATTTTCTGTTCCTTGCGAGAAATCCCGCCGTTACGAGCCCGAGCCTTGAGAGGATGAAAACCACAAGCGGAAACTCAAACACGAGCCCGAAACCTATCATAAGGGCCGTAAGGAACGACAGCGCCTCTTTTATGCTGGGAAACGCCTTTACGTACTCGGTCGTGTATTCCCCGAGCAGAAACCGGAGTCCCTGCGGGGCGGCGATAAAGTAGCAGAAAAGCGCGCCGGCAATGAAAAACAGCGTTCCGAACACGACAAGCGGAATGACGACCCTTTTTTCCCTCTTGTAGAGCGCCGGGGAAACGAAATGCCAGGCGTTGTATAGAATGAACGGAACGGAGAGGAAAAAGGAGAAAAACAGCGATACCTTGAGATAGGTAATGAACCCTTCGGCCGGACGAGTGAATATGAGGGAGCTTCCTTCGGGCAGGCTCCTTATTATGGGTCCCATGAGCAGGTCGAAGAGCTGTTTTGAGAAAGCGTAGCAGGGGACGAAGAAGACAAGTATCGGAATCAGGGAATATATGATTCTTTTTCTGAGTTCTTCTGCGTGCTCAATAAAATTCATGCCGGTTTCTTGTTTCATTACGGCAGGTTAGGGTAACCCAAATCGCGATTTTTAACAATTTCGCGCTTCCCAGCAGGTGCCCTTTCCCCGCTCCGAAAAACACGCCCCGGCTGATTGACATTGTCTTTCGTTTAACTATTATCTTAGTGGTTTTTATCCCGCCATCCCGGAGGAATCTCTTGAAAATACTAATAACTGACGGGCTTGCCAAGCAGGGCCTTGAACTTCTTAAGGCTGCCGAGGGGGTCGAGGTTGACGAGAGGAAAGGCATCTCTCCCGACGAGCTTGTCGATATAATAAAGGACTACGAAGGCCTCGTGGTAAGGAGCGCCACGAAGGTTACCAGGGAAGTCATAGAGGCTTCGGGCGGAAGACTTCGGATCATAGGACGCGCCGGAATAGGGATAGACAACATAGACCTTGACGCCGCGACCAGAAACGGGGTGGCCGTCATGAACACCCCCGAGTCAAACTCGATAACCACTGCGGAGCACACCATCGCGCTGCTGCTTTCCCTCGCCAGAAGGATTCCCCAGGCCCACTCCTCGATAAAATCGGGCAAATGGGAGAGAAACAAATACAAGGGAGTTGAGATCTACGGGAAGACTATAGGACTTGTGGGCCTCGGAAACATAGGAAAGCTGGTGGCGGAACGCGCCATGGGTCTTAAGATGAAGGCGATCGCGTACGATCCTTATCTCAGCAAGGAAGCCGCGAAGAAGCTCAGCATCGAGCTTGTCACCCTGGATGAGCTTTTCCGCCGTTCGGACGTTATAACGGTGCACACGCCCCTTACGGACGAGACGAGGAACCTTATTGACTCTGAGTCTTTTGAGAAGATGAAAGAAGGGGTGATAGTGATTAACTGCGCAAGAGGCGGGATAGTGAACGAGGCGGACATGGCTGAAGCTCTCCGCGAAGGCAAGGTGGGAGGAGCGGCGTTTGACGTCTACACCTCGGAGCCCGTAGACCCCGAAAACCCCGTTCTCTCGATCGATGAGAACATAGTGCTTACCCCGCATCTGGGCGCTTCCACGGAAGAGGCGCAGATAAAGGTCGGAACCACAATGGCGGAGCAGCTGATAGATTTCGCGCAGAAAGGGGTCGTAAGAAACGCGGTTAACATGCCGTCGCTTACAACAGAGCAGCTTGCCGTCATGAAGCCTTATATGTCAATCTGCGAGAAGATAGGCAGTCTTCACGAACAGCTCTTCACGGGCGCGGTCCGCACTGTAGAGGTGACTTACGAGGGCGAGGCGGCCGAAATGGACTGCAGTTACCTGACGGTTTCCGTGCTGAAAGGCTTTCTCTCGCACATAATGGATATCTCGGTTACCTACGTTAACGCTCCGTCGATAGCCGAGGAAAGGACGATAAAGGTAGTGGAGTCAAAATCCGCCGCCATGAGCCAGTACACAAATCTCATTACCGTGAAGGTTACGACCCGCGAGGGGACCAACGAGATTTCGGGAAGCGTTTTCGGCGGGAACCACGGGAGGATAGTCAACGTGAACGGGGTCGAGATCGACGTTGTTCCCGAGGGATTTCTGCTCGTGAGCCACAACTACGACCGCCCGGGCTTTATAGGTTCCATGTGTTCTGTTCTCGGGAAAAACGATGTCAACATCGGCCGGATGCATCTTGGAAGAGAATCCACCGGGGGGGAAGCCATAGTTTTTACGAACATCGATACCGAGGTTAGCGAAGAAGTTATCCGGGAGATTTCCACCATAGAGAATATTATTTCGATAACCCAAGTCAGTTTTTCAGATGAATAAGTTTCTCACACTGCCCCAGGGAGTAAAGGACTTCGGTCCCGTCAAGGCAGAAAACCTCAAGCGGATAGAGACCGGGCTGCTTGAGGAGTTTTCCTACTGGGGCTACAGGAGGGTTATAACTCCTCTTTTCGAGTATCTCGACACCATGTCCGTGGGTATCGGGGAAGACTTCAAGGACAGGCTGATGAAGTTCGTCGATCCGCACACGGGTGAAATCGTGGTGCTGCGCCCCGACATTACTCCCCAGATCGGACGCATGGTCGCCACGCAGCTAAGCGATCATCGCTACCCGCTCAGGCTTTGCTATTCAGGAAGGGTGGTTAGGTACGAGGAGAAGGGAAGCGGCAAGGAAAGGGAGGTTTTTCAGCTTGGCTGCGAGCTTCTGGGGCTTGGTTCGACTGAAGGGGATTCCGAGATAATCGCGCTGGCCCTGAGATCGCTTAACCGCCTAGGCCTTAAAAAAATAACCCTGAATCTCGGGCACACGGGCATTCTTGACGCGGTTCTCCGCGATGCCGGGGAGGTAAGGGACGAGCTTGTGCAGGCGCTTGTGAAAAAGGACCAGGAGCGGATAAGAATGATAGTGGAGCCCTCCGGGATTCCCGCGGACGTAAAGGATGTTCTTTTCTCCCTTTCTGACTACTACGGCGATGCCGATGTCCTTCGCAGGGCCGCCCGGAACGAGAGATTCAGGCCCTGTATCGAGGAAATCGTCTCCGTGATCTCCGTGCTTGAGGAATACAATATCGAATGCGACATATCGGTTGATCTTGTGGAGGTCAAGGGTTTTGAGTACTACACCGGAGTTACTTTCGAGGTAATATCATCCGCGGCTCCCGCTTCCCTGGTTACGGGCGGCAGATACGACGGCCTCGTCAGCCGGTACGGGCGCAGCGTTCCCGCCGCGGGATTCGCGATAGACGCCGAGGCGCTTATGCAGAACGCCAAAAGCGGCGACGGAGAGAACCAGGTCCATTTCATAGTAGTGCCCAAAAGCGAGGATCTCAGAAGTGACGCCATAAGGCTTGCCGAGTGGCTGCGCTCAAGCAGCTTCAAGGTTATACTTGACTTAAACGGAAGCTATACGGACATGATCGATTCCAATAATTTTTCCGACGGGGACGGTTCGTTCGCCACATACGGAGTGATAAAGCTTGAATCTTCTTCCGAGATCAAGCTGGTCGAATCCCGGACCGGGTCCATCAGGGAATTCTCCAATCTCGAGGAACTTCTTACCGGAGGAGGTCTCTAGGCTTGCCGAGCATAGTGGTCCTGGGTACGCAGTGGGGGGATGAGGGCAAGGGAAGGATAGTGGATCTCATAGCCTCAAGGACCGACTTGGTGGTGAGATATCAGGGCGGAAACAACGCGGGCCACACCATAGTCACGGACGGAAAGAAGATCATACTCCACCACGTTCCCTCGGGCATACTCAGGGAAAACAGCCTGTCTCTTATCGGAAACGGGGTGGTCGTTGATCCAAAGGTGCTGGTCGCGGAAATAGAGGCGCTCAGAAGCGCCGGTTATCCGGTGAGCCCATCTAATTTTCTCGTGAGCGAAAGGGCACACGTGATAATGCCCTACCACAGGGAGATAGACCTGCTGAGGGAGAAGCGGCGCGCAAGCGGAAGAAAAATAGGCACTACCGGCAGGGGGATAGGCCCGGTCTACGAAGACAAGTACGCAAGACGGGGCATAAGGATGCTCGATCTCACCGAACCCGAAGCCTTTCGCCACAGACTGGTTTCCGTCATGGCCGAGAGAAACGCCTATATCGAGAAGGTTCTAGGGGAGGAGCCCCTTGATCCCGAGAGGGTGTATGAAGAGTACGTCGGGTACGGCGAGGTTCTCGGACCCTTTATCTCGGATGTCTCCGCGATTATCCGCAGAAGCGGCGATGAGGGCAAGAGAATTCTCTTTGAAGGAGCCCAGGGCTCGCTTCTCGATATCGACTTCGGCACCTACCCCTACGTCACGTCGTCAAACGCGGGTCTTGGGGGCGTGTTTTCCGGGACCGGAGCGGTGCCGGCACTCGTAAACTCAATAGTGGGAGTCGCTAAAGCGTATACGACCAGGGTCGGGGAAGGCCCCTTTCCGACGGAGGAATCGGGCGAGATACAGGATGCGCTGAGGCGGGAAGGGGAGGAATACGGGGCCACCACCGGGAGAAGCAGGAGGTGCGGATGGCTCGATGTGGTCGCGCTTAACTATGCGCTTAGAACAAACGGCGTAACCGCCATTGCCCTTACGAAGCTTGACGTGCTTTCGGGTTTTGAAAAAGTAAAGATATGTACCGGCTACGGATATAACGGATCGATCATGAAGGAATTTCCCGCAAGCCTCTCCGTTCTTGAGAACTGCGAGCCCTCATACGAGGATCTGGACGGATGGGATGAGGATCTGGACGGGGTAAGGAGCGCCGAACATCTGCCCCGGAATGCCGTACGTTTCATAAAGAGGGTTGAGGAGCTGACCGGAGTTCCGGTCTGGATCGTTTCTGTGGGCCCGCAGCGCGATATGTATCTGGAGCTAAGAGACTGCGTGTTTTCCCGCTAATCAGTTTTCCTTCAGAACCCTGATAGTCTTTGCCGTAAGCTTGGGGTCAAACCTGTTCTCAGAGGAGATGAAGTTGCTGTCGAAGAGGCCCGCGACTTCCACTATGTCCTCCTCGGCAAACGAGAGTTCTTTTTCCCAGACGACGGTTATGTAGTTTCCCTCACTGTCGGCGAGCTTGAAGGTGGACGATTCCGCTGGTTCTTCCATCGTTCTGATCTCCCACACTTTTCCTTTGACGCGTACTTCCTGCATCGTGTACACCGAGGGATTAAGCACGAGAACCACTACGGATTTGTCGGCCGAGATCATGGAAGTTGCCGGGTTCTCCCACTTGGTGCACGAGGGAGCAAGCAGCATGGCTGCGAGAAGGAAGACGGCGAGTGTTTTCATCTGTTTTCTCCTGTTACGGGGTACGTCCGCTGAAATTATCTTTAATTTTTTCGTACGCGTCTATTATTTTCATCACGAGCGGATGCCTTATGACGTCAGTTTTCGAGAAGTTGACGAACTCTATTCCCTCTATTCCCGAGAGAATGTTCATGGCTTCGATCAGCCCGGAGTTCTCTTCCCTGTTAAGGTCTATCTGGGTAATGTCCCCTGTTACGACCGCTTTTGAGCCGAATCCGAGCCTTGTAAGGAACATTTTCATCTGTATCGCCGTCGTGTTCTGCGCTTCATCGAGAATTATAAACGCGTCATTAAGCGTTCTTCCTCTCATGTAGGCTATCGGGACGATTTCAATCATGTTTTTCTCAATCAGCCTGTTCGCCTTCTCAAATTCCATCATGTCGTAGAGAGCGTCAAAAAGGGGCCGCAGATACGGATTCACCTTCTCCTGGAGGTCGCCTGGGAGAAATCCCAGTTTCTCCCCCGCCTCAACGGCGGGCCGCGCGAGCACTATTCTGTTTACCTTCTTGTTCGTAAACGCCGAGATTGCCATCGCCATCGCCAGATAGGTTTTTCCCGTCCCCGCCGGTCCTATGCCGAACACCATGTCGTTTCTTCTTATGGCGTCAATGTAGAGTTTCTGGTTTATGGTCTTCGGGCTTATTATTTTTTTCCGTACGGATATGCAGACCGTGTCGAGGAATATTTCTTCTAGGGAGGCGTCTTTCTGGCTGAGAAGTCTCTTCGCTATCTTTATGTCCGAAGGCTGGAGAACGTACCCCTTCTCTATAAGGGAATACATCTGTCCCATAAGCATTCCCGCTTCCGCGGTCCTCTCCTCGTTTCCCTTGAGAGTGATCTTGTTGCCCCGGGTGTGGATGCTTATGTCGAATTCGCTCTCTATTTCCTTGAGATTCGAGTTAAGCTCCCCGTAGAGGACCTTTACCGCTTCTATGTTCTCAAGCTCGAGTTCTCTGATTCCGTCCATAGGCACCTAGGCTGCCGCGCCGGAGAAATTACGCTTAGTGTTTAGAATTTTTACGGTATCCACCCGAAACCGATACTGTACAGCTTGGTGTCTCACTTCTGCTTATTTTCCCTTTTTTTAAGGTTTTTCTCAACATTTTCAGATCCCCTTGATTGTCCCGGAGGCCGTCCATTCTCTAGGGTATGTCAAGCGGGTCCGGGTAAATCAGCCTGTACCCGAGTGTTCTCTTCAGTTTTTCGTTTGAGACTATTTTGTATTCCGGGGGATTTTCCGTTTTGAAAAGCGGTAGCGGGATTCCATATTTCCGGGCTTCGCGCGAGTAGTACTCCCTTCTCGTCGGATGCTCATCGCAGGTGGCGTTTAGCACCGTATTTCTCACGTCGAGATCTATTATTCTCCTCACGATTCCTATGCAATCATCGCGGTGTATTAGGTTAAGAGGGCAGTCGGGGTTTAGCACCAGTTTTTTTCTTCTTATCGATTTTATCGGAGCCCTGTCGTAGCCTATGAGTCCTGAAAAACGTATCACGGTCGTATCGAATTCAGGGTTATCCATTAAAAGCTTCTCCACGCGCAAAAGCGCCTTTCCCGACGGTTTGTCGGGATGGGGTGAGTCATCTTCACTCACAACTCCGTTTGTATTCGGATAGACGGAGGTTGAACTGGCGAAAATGACCATTTTCCCCTTGGGATTCTGTATCGCCTCGATGAGGTTTTCAATCTGTTTTTCGTGGTAGGTCTCGATATCGTCTCTTCGCTCTGGGGGAAAGTTTATGAAAAGAACATCGGAGGAGAAAAATTCATCCGCTCTGTCTGCGGTTACCTCGGGGGCTATATCTATAAGGTAGGGCTCTATCCCCTTTTCCGAAAGGGCGGCGAGCCCCCCGGGTTTTCTGACAGACCCTCTTACCGAAAAACCCGCTTTCTTCAGGGATAGCGCGAGCGGTTCTCCGAGCCAGCCGCAGCCGAGAACGCTTACGGTCTTCACTGGTCCTGCTCCGCTTCCCGTTGCGTTATTTCACGCATGACTTCCGCTCTTTGCTCGTCTGAATAATCCTCCCAGTTCGCTATCTCGTCGCTTGTGCGAAGGCATCCGACGCAGAGCCCCGTGTCCTCGTCCATTATGCATATTCCGTTACATGGAGAGCTTGGTTTTCCCAAAACGCTATTCTCCGCAGAAAAGCCTGAGCATCTCGAGATACTTTTCGCTTGTTTTTCTCACTATGTCGGGCGGAAGCTCTGGAGCTGGGGGATTTCTGTCCCAGCCCTTCTGCTTTAGGTAGTTCCTTACGAACTGCTTGTCAAAGCTTGTCTGCGGCCCGCCGGGGGCGTAGTCCGCCAAGGGCCAGAACCTTGAGGAATCCGGCGTCAGAGCTTCGTCTATCAGGATGAGTTCTTGAGTGTCGCGGTCTATCCCGAACTCGAATTTCGTATCAGCAATTATCACTCCCTTCTCCTTGGCTATTCCGGCTGCTGCTGTGTAGATCTCGATGCTCGCGTCCCGCACCCTGCCCGCCAGTTCCCCGCCTATCATATCGCGTACTTCCCCGAACGTTATGTTCTCATCATGGGTTCCCTGCTCGGCCTTGGTTGAAGGTGTGAAGATGGGTTCCGGAAGCTTCTGCGACTCAACGAGACCTTCCCCGAGAGGTATTGCGCAGACAGAACCGGTTTCTTTGTACTCCTCCCACCCCGAGCCGCTTATATAGCCTCTTACGACGCATTCCACGGGAAGAGGGTCGGTCTTTTTCACGAGCATTGAGCGGCCGGAGAGCGTCTCGGAGTGGTTCCTGAAGGGTTCGGGAAAATCCCCGGGGTCTGTTGAGATCATATGGTTCGGGATGATATACCCTGTTTTCCGAAACCAGAACTCGGAGATGCGGTTCAGCACTTCGCCCTTTGCGGGTATCCCGTTTGGAAGTATCACGTCGAAGGCCGAGATGCGGTCGGTGGCTATTATCAGGATGCGTTCGCCAAGGTCATAGATATCCCTTACCTTCCCCCTCCTGGGTTCTGCGAATCCGATAAAATCCGTACTGAGTATCGTTTCGTAAATGGTTCCGCCACTTGATTCCCGTTTTTTGCGGGATGCTTTGACTGAATGGTGAAACTACCCGAAACCACCATCATTCTCAAGCGTCCCCGCAATACCCCAAAATTCACTTCACCGCTGAGAACTGACACTTGAAGAAATGAGGTAAGAATATTATGATAATATCGGGTAAAAATGGTAATTAGATATATCAATGAAACTTGAGGGAGATTGAACATGAGAAATATGACAATGCTGTTTTTCTGCTTTGTAACTGTTCTTGCCGTTGCTTTTGCAGATATGAGACCTGCTTTTGCGGACCACGGCGTAACAGCCCAGCAGGCAAGCGAGATGGGTACTATGCAGGCCATGAAAGCTTTCGTGTTGCGCGTAAAAGAACACCGTGAGGCAACCCTCACTGACGACGGACATGCGGAACTCCGCGACGCCATGAGGACTGACGGCACGGATTGGAAATACGAAAACACTTACGTTATTAGTGTTAATATAGGGACAGGGGCGAATTACAAGGCAGGCGACGTTATAACTTTTCATGCGGAATATCCCCTTGCTACGGACAAGTCATTGAGGCATATCGAAATTTTCCGTGAACTTATGACAAAGGTGTTAATGCTGGGTGAAGGTGAAAAAGCGGCCTGCGTCGAGGACGAGACCGGAAGATACGGCAAGCATATCTGTGCTGCTATAACCACCCTTACGCAGGAAAGAGGATTCAAAAACGATGTTATATCGGTTGTCGGCTTTCACCACGAAGGGGATGAAGCAAGTGCTGAGAAAATTCAGTGTCCTGATCTCGGCGACGAATACTTCGGCGAACTTGGAACAGGCCCCGACGGGGAACGATTTACACGTACAAGTGCCAATATGGTTACTGACAGAAAAAGTTTGGAGAATTATCTGAAAACGGTAGAAGAAATGATTTCTAACCGGATCAGAGAAATTAGGATGGCCCCCGGATATAGAGCGTTGGAAGGTTCCCGGCTCCGGCAATTATCATATTTGCTTCAAGGGTTAACTCTAAGCAGACCCTGCTGGAGAGATGAGCCTTGGACGTCGGGATCCATATATTTCTACCTGATCAGATATGTTCCGGGCAAAGGCGCGGCTAAACAATACGGGGTATTTAACGGGCTCAGTGCTCAGTTTGAGGACACAACGCTGCTTCTCTACGACGGCTGCGTTGACGTCGGTCAGACAGTGTTTCAGATACTGCAAGAGAATCCCGACGGTTTTCTCGAATACTACTGGTCTAACCCCGTTAAGGACGATGACATAGTGGTTGACGCGAGCGAAAATCCCATACGAGGCTTATCCCCCGGTACGTCGGTCAAGCTTGGCTACTTTTTAACGACAACCTTCGGGGGCGAGGGCGCGACTTCTTTCGTCATTGGTTCCGGCATTTATCCGGAGGACCAGGAATATTACGTTCCCGAGGGAGGAATGTGTCAGGATATTCCTGATTACTTGACTGAGACCGCGCGTCAGTATCTTGACGAATTTCCCAAAGCTCCGGAACAGAAGAAAGATGACGACGGAGGATGTGCGGTCGCTTCGGGGAACCAGGACAGTCTCAGGCTTGCGGGGCTTAACATGCTTCTGCTTGCCGCGGTTCTGTTCCTCGCGGTTTCGCGGAGAAGCAGCTCGGGCGGAAAGTCCTGAGGCGGAAAACTGCAAGGCAACTGAGACAGTTGCCGAGATGACTGAGGAATTCAGTTCGCTGTGGGGACGCGGGGAGAGTTCTATTTTAACGTGAGAGCTGGCAAAGTCCGTAATTAACAGGAGGTCGGGATATTCTGCTGCGCCGGTTCGATAACGGTTCTTTGGGTTTTCTCGAATTTCGGTGTGTGCGAATTGTTTTACCCGCTTCTGATGTTTAGATGCCGGCTTCAGCAGTTTTTCGCAAAGAATTCGTACGTCCCCCCTTAGGAGTTGCCGTTTCACTTAATTCTGAAACCGCTTCTGTCGCTTCGTAAATCCCTGTCCTCTCAGTTCCTTGACAATATACAATGATTAAAGACAATATCAGGTTTTTGAGCACGTAGCTCAGTGGCAGAGCACTTGCTTGACGTGCAAGGGGTCGCAGGTTCAAATCCTGCCGTGCTCACCACATGATCCAGGGGACGAATCGGTTGGATATACAGGTAAATATCGACGGAAAGCAGGGCACTTTTTCTTCGGGAATAACCGTCGGGGAAGCGCTGGGGGAGCTTGAGGGAGACAAGCGCACCGTAGGCGCCGTCGTAGACGGCCAGGTCGTTGATTTCTGGCACCGCCTTGAGGGCGACTGCGATCTTCTGCCCGTAAAAAGCAATACCGAAGCATCTTTGGGGCTTCTGCGGCACACCACGGCCCACGTTCTGGCCGAAGCGGTCCAGTCTCTTTTCCCCGAGGCCCGGGTCACAATAGGTCCCGTGATAGAGAACGGGTTTTACTACGACTTTGATTTCGAAAGAGGCTTCACTCCCGAAGATCTTGAGAACATCGAAGCGAAGATGCTTGAGATAACAAAGAAAAACCGCCCTCTTGTAAGAAAATCGGTCACCAGGGAGGAGGCCGTAGCCACTTTCTCCGGTATAAAGGAGAACTACAAGGTGGAGATAATAAACGACCTTCCCGAAGGGGAGGAGATAACCATATACGATCAGACTGACTGGTATGATCTGTGCAGGGGCCCTCATCTTCCCTCAACGGGGCTCATAAAGGCCTTTAAGCTCACGAGTTCCGCAGGGGCTTACTGGAGGGGCAACGAGAACAATCCGATGCTCCAGAGAATCTACGGAACGGCTTTCTGGGACAAAAAAGATCTGCGCAAGCATCTGCGCGATCTTGAGGAGGCCAAAAAAAGGGATCACCGCAAGCTTGGAAGGGAGCTTGATCTTTTCAGCGTGAACGATGAGATAGGGCCCGGCCTTATTCTCTGGCATCCTAGGGGGGCTAAGGTAAGAAGCGTGATAGAGGATTTCTGGAAGAAGGAGCATATCTCCAGGGGTTACGAGGTGCTCTACACCCCGCATATGGCCAAGCTTGATCTTTGGCGCACGAGCGGTCACGTGGATTTCTACTCGCAGAACATGTTCTCGTGCATGGAGGTTGAAAACTCCGATTACCAGGTAAAGCCCATGAACTGCCCTTTCCACATACTGGTGTACAAATCAAAAACAAGAAGCTACAGAGACCTGCCGATCAGGTGGGCAGAGATAGGGACCGTGTACAGGTACGAGCGCTCCGGGGTTCTTCACGGTCTTCTGAGGGTGAGGGGGTTCTCCCAGGACGACGCCCACATATTCTGCCGACCCGACCAGATACGCGAAGAGGTCTCCGGGGTTCTTCACCTCACTCTGGATTTTCTGAGAACTTTTGGGTTTGATAATTACGAGATCTTCCTTTCGACGCGCCCGGAGAAGTTCGTCGGAAGCGAGGAGAACTGGGAGAGGTCGATAGAGGCTATCGAGCAGGCTCTCTCAGATGTCGGTCTTCCCTACGGAGTGGACAGCGGCGGGGGAGCGTTTTACGGTCCCAAGATAGATCTTAAGATAAAGGACGTGATAGGCAGGGCTTGGCAGTGCTCAACTATTCAAGTAGATTTCAACCTGCCCGAGCGGTTTGAAATGGAGTTTGTGGGTGAGGATAACGCCAGACATACCCCGATAATGATACACAGGGCCATATTCGGTTCGATCGAGCGGTTCTTCGGAATCCTGATAGAGCATTACGGGGGAGCGTTTCCGTTCTGGCTGAGTCCCGAGCAGGTGAGGGTGGCATCCGTGGGGCAGAACCAGGCCGAATACTGCGAGGAAGTGTGCGCCGAGCTTCGGCGCCGTGGAATCAGGGTCGGCAGCGATTTGCGAAACGAGAAGCTAGGATATAAGGTTAGAGAGGCGCAGGTAATGAAAATTCCCTATATGCTGGTTGTAGGAGACAAGGAGGTCGAAACGGGAACGGTTGCTCCAAGAAAATATGGTGGAGACGCCATGGAAGCGTTGCCGGTAGATGATTTCATCGAAATCGTCACCGGGGAGAACGATCCCTACAGCTGGATGGAGGTAAAGGCATAGCTAGAAGGAGAAGCAATTTCAGGGCCCGCGTTCCTGAGACTCGCATTAACAGGAGGATTACCGCAAAGGAGGTCAGGCTCATAGATGTCGAAGGTGAGCAGCTGGGAATCGTAAGCATTGAAGACGCTTTGCGGATCTCGGAGGAAAAGGGAGTCGATGTGGTTGAGGTTGCGTCAAACGCCACTCCCCCCGTATGCAGGCTCATGGACTACGGGAAGTTCAAGTACGAGCTTAAAAAACAAAAGAGCGCGAAAAAACAGAAAGATCAGACGATAAAGGAGATAAAGTTTCGACCCAACATAGGAGAACACGACCTTGAAGTCAAGGTAAACCGGATGAAGAGTTTTCTTGAGGCGGGTCACAAAACCAGGATGAGGATATTTTTCAGGGGCAGGGAAATAGTTCACCCGGAGCTCGGGCGCGAACTTGCCAAGGAGGTTCGCGAAAAACTGTCCGATGTGGCCTCGGTGGACATGGAGCCCAAAATAGAGGGCAAGAACCTGATAATGATTCTTGTACCGTCAAAAAAACAGTGAGGGATTTACCAGATGCCTAAGATGAAAACGAACCGCAGCGCGGCCAAGAGATTTTCCGTTACGGGAAGCGGGAAAATAAGAAGAAACAAGGGCGGCAAAAGCCATATAAACGTAAAGAAAAGCTCAAAGAGGATGCGGAGACTGCTGGAGACGGATTTCATCGAAGGTTCAGCCGCCAAAAAGATCAAGACCTACGTTCCTTACCTGTGAGCTGATACACACGGAGAATACCGATGCGCATAAAAAGAGGAGTCACTTCCAGAAGACGGAAAAAAAGAGTTCTTAAGCTTGCCAAGGGGTACTGGGGCAGAAGAAAGAACAATTTCAGAAGGGCGAAGGAAACCATACTCAGGGCGCTTGCCTATTCCTACAGGGACCGGCGCCGCAGAAAAAGAGATTTCAGGGCGCTTTGGATCATGAGGATAAACGCCGGGGTAAGACCCTTCGGCATTTCCTACAGCAGGTTCATTGATGCGCTCAAGAAATCGGGGGTCGAGCTTGACCGGAAAAGCCTCTCTGAGCTTGCCGTGAGAAACCCGGAGAGCTTCAAGGCCGTGGTTGAGTTCGCGACCTCGAAAAAAAGGCTGACCTGCGCCCCGACCGGGGCTTGTTTCATTTTCTCACTAAAACGAATTTATACCGGAGTCGTGCGGGTCATGCTCAAGCGGGCAGCCTTCGCAGCGGGGGGTCTTGCGGCAGTGAAGCTTTCCCGTTTTCACTATGAGCGCGTGATATTCCCCGAAGATTTCCGCGTCTGGGGAAAGGTTTCGCGTAAAAAGTTCCTGCATTTCCGAGTAGCTTGCTGCCTCGGGGATCAGGCGGTGGCGGCGGAGAATTCTTCGAGAGTAATTATCGACCACGAACACGGGTTTGCCGAGTGCGTAGAGCAGTATTGAGTCAGCTGTCTCTTCACCGATGCCGTTTACCGAGAGCAGCTCTTCCCTGAGTCTTTCGATGTCCTCAGCCAGCATGTTCTCCATCACTCCTCCGTAACCGGCAAACAGGAAGTCGATGAAATTCTTAAGCCTCTTGGCTTTTAAGTTGTGATATCCGCAGGGGCGAATCAGGGCGGCTAGGCGTTCGTGCGATGCCGCTTTTATCTTTTCCGCAGAAAGCATGGAATTTTCCCTGAGCGCCTCTATGGCTTTTTCCACGTTCTTCCAGGAGGTGTTCTGGGTGAGTATGGCTCCCGTTGCGCACTCAAGCCTCGTCCGGGCGGGCCACCAGTTCTGCGGGCCGTATCTCTCGTAAAGAGCGGAGTAGAAATCCCGTATTCTTCGGGAGTCGTCCCTATCGGTCAACCTGCTCGCCCCCGCCGCTTTTGCGGTTAAAGTGGGAGACGATCATGAAAAAGACGGCCGAAAGAGCGTATCCGGCTGCCCACTTGGCTCCCGTTCCGAAACCGAGAGAATAAAGATTTCCTTCAACCGAGATCTCTCCCGCGTGTATGAAGCCGAAAAACGCCATCACGGCTCCCGCTCCCATCCACGCTGCCGCCTGGGTAAGCCTTCGTTCAACGAGGCAGACGGCTGTTGCGGCCCAGACCACCGACGAAAGCATGAATCCCTGGGAAAGCGCTACCAGCCCTGGCAGCTGAAGACCCGAGAAAACAAACGCATCAAGATTCTCAAACGCGCGCGTGGCCACCGATCCGTCCGAGATAGCGGCTCCCACTGCCGAGACGGTCTGGGAAACCACCACGGTCCCCCACGCCGCAAGCGCGGGTATCAGACCCAGCGCCACTGCGGGGGCATGGGAACGGGGAGTGGTCTGAAACGCCTGGGATGTCATCACGAGACCTATCCATATAAGTATTACTCCGGCGGCCTCAAGCGGCACCAGGGCGGCGACCAGGGAACCCAGGCCGACAAGCGACACCACGGCGAAGAAAATTCCGTTTATTACCGAGTAGCCTCCTTTCGCTCCCATCTCTTTCCATCCCGGATGTCCTATGTATATGGTCGTCGGGAAGCACGACCCGAAAAGTGACGCGGCTATCGATCCCGCGCCGTTAACCGCAAGGCACGATCCGGTGGGATAGGAATCTCCGGCGGCCTCGGCGGACTCTATGTTCTGAAGGGACCCTAGGATATTGTAAAGCCCCATAGGAAGCACGACTGGAATCAGTACCGAACGCACGAGGGGGTCTGAGAGTCCGGCTACCAGATCACCCAGAACAGGAATGGGCAGGTAGAATCCCACGTCGCCAACAGCCTGGTTCACGGCAGGTCCCGACACCGTTGTTTCCGCTCCGAATCCCGCCGCAAAGAGAAGCCACGCGGTGAATATTCCCAGGACGAGCGCCAGGCCGACTCCCGGGATCCCAAACGGAAGCCTCGTTCTTGAGAGCAGGGCGAACAACAGCACTCCCAGAGAGAGCAGGGCGACCAGAGGATGGGCGAAGCATCTCGCGGCGAAGTCCATGCAGAGAAACGCTACGGCTATTCCGGCAAGAGAAGTAAGGAGCGCGGCTCGCGGAGTTGCCTTTCTGATCTTCTCGGCTATCAGTGACCCCGCGAGTTCAATGATTCCGGAGAGAAAACAGGCCGCGACCCCGACGCGCCAGGCCACAAGCGCGGCCTCCTGAGGTGGAACTCCCCGGCTTTCGGCCGCCAGTTTCGCCGGGATCATTACCAGGAAGATGAAGGCGAACAGGGAAATCGTATTTACTCCGTAGGGAAGCGCCGTTACGTCTTTTCTTCCGGTGGCTGCCGAGAGTCGTTGCGCGAGCCAGGCATAGTAGAGGTTGCCGATAATAAGCGATACTGCTATGGCCGGGAGGACCGAGGAGATGACAAACTCCCTTTGCAGACCCACAAGACCGGTGAGCAGTATCATGATCAGGACGTACTGGACGAGATTGTCCACCATGAGGCCGAAAAAGCCTTCTGCGTCGGAGAACGAAAAAAGAGGCTGTGCCCCCGTGGGGAAAAAGAGGTTTCTCATGTACTGTTCCGGGGTTGTGTGGAACCGCAGAACCAAACGGCGAACCTGCGATCAACTATCGATTATAATGAAAAAGACGCCGCAGGCAAAGCCCCCGCGCCTGATTCCCGCGGATGTGCCCGCGACGACGATCTTGCAGACGTGCTTGGCAGTGGATATCAGTTATAAATCCACCCTTATCATTCCCCGGACAGGTGATACAATTGTATCCAGTGGTTATTTTGACAGTCCGCTTTTTAGGATGTTTAATCTAGTATATGAATTACACCCCTTTGTACGAAACACACAAGAGTTTCGGGGCGCGGATGATCGATTTCGCCGGGTGGAAACTTCCTCTTCAGTTTGACGGTATAAGACAGGAGCACATGGCTGTCAGGACCGCCTGCGGCCTTTTCGACGTAAGCCACATGGGAGAGATAGAGATCACAGGACCCCAGGCTGAAGCACTGTGCCAGAGGCTTAACACCAACGACATGGCTGGGCTTCGAGACGGCCGGGCCCGCTACGGTCTTTTCTGCTACACTGACGGCGGGGCGGTTGATGACCTCATAACCTACAGATTCTCCTCCGAGCATTTCCTTGTGTGCGTAAACGCGTCCAACACCGAGAAGGTCTACCGCTGGGTCTGCGATAACTGCGAGGGGCTTGACGTTGAGATAACAGATGCAAGCCCGGCCTATGCGCAGATTGCAGTTCAGGGACCATGTTCTGTATCCGTAATGGAAAAGGCGCTCGGTGAGGAGAGCGTGCGGGATTTCCCGAGGTTTTCTTTCAGGATTCTTGAAGGTGATGTTGCAGGAGTTATAGCGGCCAGGACGGGTTACACTGGTGAAGACGGTTTTGAGCTGTTCGTGCCCGCGGGAGACGCGGTCGGGATATGGGAGAAACTTTTTGAAAGTGGAGGCGAATTCGGAATTGCTTTTTGCGGCCTGGGAGCGCGCGACACGCTTCGGATAGAAGCCGGATATCCTCTTTACGGAAACGAACTGGATGAAAAAACAACCCCGGTTGAGGCTGGCCTTAATAGGTACGTGAAGATGGACAAAGGCGATTTTATAGGCAGAGACGTGCTTTTGGAGCAGGTGGAGAACGGAACGTCCAGAGAAACCATCGGTTTTAAGATGATTGATAGGGGGGTTCCCAGACACGACTACGGGGTAGTGAAGAATGGAAAAAGGATAGGAGAGGTTACAAGCGGCACCATGTCACCGGTTCTTGGTATTGGCTTGGGCATTGCTTCAGTTGCCTCGGGTGAAGTTAAGTGCGGAGATGAGATAGGGATTGAGATTCGGGGAGATGTGAGAAAAGCGGTTTCTTCTGAGTTTCCGCTTCATAAGGACGGTGTGTCTTAAGCAACGAACATAAAGGAGCATTTAGGTTATGAGTGTACCGAAAGACTTGAAATATACTGAGAATCATGAGTGGGTAAGATTTGAAGAGGACAGGGCCGTGATCGGAATAACGGATCACGCGCAGGAATCCCTGGGGGAGATAGTTTTTGTCGAACTGCCGGATGAAGGGGATGAACTTGTTCAGGAAGATGTCTTCGGCGGTGTGGAGTCGACAAAGGCGAATTCTGATCTTTACGCCCCGGTTTCCGGGGAAGTTGCCGAGGTGAACGATCTTCTCGTGGATTCCCCGGAGCTTGTAAACGCTGATCCTTACGGTGACGGATGGATTGTAAAGATCCATATCGACGAACTTGACGAAAGCGAACTCAAGAATCTTCTTGATCCTTCCGATTACGAAGAAGAACTAGAACGCCAGGAAAATAGCTGATATGTGCCGGTTGTACAGATGGGACAGGGTGTTCCACTCGATTCTTCAGAGGGGAGTTGTGATTGCGAAACGAAAACGGCATTTATGAACAGGAAGATTTTTTCTCGGCGAGACATATAGGTCCCACGCCCGAGGAGACACGCCAGATGCTTTCGTGCACTGGGGCTGAAAGTCTTGAGGAACTGGTGCGGGAAACCATACCGGCTGACGTGCTTTCAGAGACCGAAATGGTCGTTCCCGCTGCCATGACCGAGAGTTCCTATCTTGACCATATAAGGGGTATCGCTCGCGAGAACACCGTATTCAGGTCGTACATAGGTCTGGGTTACTACGACTGCGTGGTTCCGGCAGTCATATCAAGGAACATTCTCGAGAATCCAAGCTGGTACACCCAGTATACACCTTACCAGGCGGAAATATCGCAGGGACGCCTTGAAGCCCTCCTTAACTTCCAGACGATGATTTCGGAGCTTACGGAGATGGAACTTTCAAACGCCTCGCTGCTCGATGAAGCAACGGCGGCTGCCGAGGCCATGGCAATGTTTCACAGGCTAGGCGGCGCGAAGCGGAAGAAGGCGGAGGCCGACGGGTTTTTCGTTTCCCGAAGATGCTTTCCCCAGACCATCGATCTCCTGAAGACGCGGGCTGAACCTCTGGGGATAAGAATTGTTGAGGGAGAGGAGGAGAATATTTCGCTTGACGGAAGTTTTTTCGGTGCGCTGGTACAGTATCCGGACGCATTCGGAGAAGTGAGAGATTACTCGAGATTCGTAAAAAGCGCTCACCAACACGGCATCATGGTCGCAGTCGCGGCCGATTTGATGAGCCTTGTGCTGCTTACCCCTCCCGGGCGCTTCGGAGCCGACGCCGTTGTAGGAACTTCGCAGAGATTCGGGGTCCCGGTCGGCTACGGCGGTCCCCACGCCGGGTATTTCGCCACAAAAGACGCATTCAAAAGGCAGGTCCCGGGGAGAATAATCGGGGTGTCTTTAGACAGAGACAAGAACACCGCCTACAGAATGGCGCTTCAGACCAGGGAACAGCACATAAGAAGAGAAAAGGCCACTTCCAATATATGCACCGCGCAGTCCCTGCTCGCCATAATGTCTTCGATGTATGCGGTTTATCACGGTCCGGCCGGGCTGCGGCGCATTTCCGGGAGAATAAACACGCTTGCGAAAATGCTCGATCTGGGCTTCAGGGAAATGGGGCTTTCTCAGCTGAACGGGGCGTTTTTCGACACCCTTCTCGTGGATCTTTTCCCCTGCGGGGAGAAATCTTTCGACACCCTTCGCGAAGAAGCCCTCAAAAGAAAAATCAACTTCAGATATCTTCCTGACCGTAAAGTCTGCATATCACTTGACGAAACGGTAACCGAGCATGATGTAACTGAGATACTTTCGCTTTTTTCGAATTCCCTTGAACTCGGCAAGGAGGTATCCGTCACCGCGGACAGTGCTCGCTCCATTGCGTCCGTGCCCGAGAAACTTTTTAGGAAAGGTGATTTTCTTGCCCAGGATGTTTTTAACCGCTACCATTCGGAAACCCTGATGCTCAGGTATATGAAAACCCTAGAGGGCAGGGATCTTTCTCTGGCCAATTCCATGATTCCTCTCGGTTCCTGCACCATGAAACTAAACGGTACGACCGAGATGATACCGATAAGCTGGGAGGAATTCTCGAGAATCCATCCTTTTGCGCCCCGGGATCAGGCGGCGGGATACGCACAGGTGATTGATGAGCTCGAAAAGTATCTCTGCGAAATAACCGGCCTTCACGCCTGCTCGCTTCAGCCCAACTCGGGAGCACAGGGAGAGTACGCGGGCCTTATGGTCATACGTAAGTACTTTGAGGAAAGAGGAGAAACCGAAAGGCGCGTGGTTCTGATTCCCTCTTCCGCGCACGGAACCAATCCCGCAACCGCCCACATGGCGGGTATGGACGTCGTGGTGGTAAAATGCCGGAAAAACGGGGATGTGGACATAGACGACCTTCGAAAGTGCTGCCGGAAAAACGAGGGCAAAGTGGCCTGCCTGATGATTACATATCCTTCGACTCACGGGGTGTTCGAGCCCGGAATAATTGAAATATGCGACATAATTCACTCAAGTGGCGCGCAGGTGTACATGGACGGGGCGAATCTTAACGCGCAGGTAGGTCTCTGTTTTCTCTCACTTATTGGCGTCGACGTGTGCCACATAAATCTGCACAAGACTTTCAGCATTCCTCATGGAGGCGGAGGTCCGGGAATGGGGCCCATATGCGTTGCCCCCCATCTCGCCCCCCATCTTCCAGGACACGTCGTTGTGGAGGGGGTAGGGGGCGAAAAACCCTGCGGGGCGATATCCGCGGCTCCTTGGGGAAGCGCGAGCATATTGCTTATATCCTACGGATACATAAGGCTTCTTGGAAGCGATGGAATGAGCGAAGCGTCTCGGTACGCGATACTGAACGCCAATTACCTTAAGGACCGCCTCGGGCAGCACTACGATATTCTCTACGAGGGAGAAAACGGAAGGGTCGCCCATGAATTCATACTTGACCTGCGTGAGCTTGGGAAAAGCGCGGGAATAACCGTGGAGGACGTGGCCAAAAGGCTGATGGATTACGGGTTCCATGCGCCGACGATGTCATGGCCGGTTACGGGAACCCTGATGGTGGAACCTACGGAGAGCGAATCCATGGAGGAAATGGACAGGTTCTGCGACGCGATGATAAAGATACGCGGCGAAATTCAAGAGATCATCGACGGCGAGGCAGACCCTTCGGATAACGTACTCATAAATTCTCCCCACACGGTGCTGGATCTTGTGTCTTCCGACTGGGAACATCCCTACTCCCGCCGAGAGGCCTTTTTCCCGCTTCCTTACCTGAGGACCAATAAGTTCTGGCCGCCGGTATCAAGAATAGATAACGCCTACGGTGACAGGAATCTCGTGTGCACGTGCCTCCCCCTCGAAGCTTACGCGGAGGAGGAGTAAATACGGGGGGCTTCAGATCTTTATCTCTATGTAGGAGTTTTTCTTGATGTCCTCAAGCCAAGAGGTAATGAACCCCTCAACCTTCTCCATGTAGAGCTGATGCTTTATGCGGTCTTTGTACCGGGAGACTGAGGATTCTCCTTCCTCGGTTCTTTCGAGAACCTTTACTATGTGGTAGCCGCGGGAACTTTCTACTGGTCCAGCGATGCCGTTCACTTCGGTCTGCTCCACGGCGTTTTCAATCTCGGGAACCAAGTCTCCCTTGACAAAATACCCCAGCAGTCCGCCGCTTTGCGCCGATGATTCATCCATCGAATATTTTCTGGCGAGTTCCCCGAAAGGCTCACCGGATTTTGCGAGTTCCAGCACTTCTTGCGCTTTGGAGAGGGCGTTTTCCGCTTCCTTGTTGATCAGTATGTGAGCGATCCTGGTCTGCCTTCCGTAAGTGCTGCCTACTTCTTCGTAGTGTTCTCTGTGGTATTTTTCTATCTCTTCGTCCGTTACCGCTATGCTTCCCTGCGTGACCTGGTCAAGAAGCCTTCTTGAGAGTATCTGGTATTTCCACTGGCGGTAGAAGAGTTCCTCCGTCATGTTCTGTTTCTTAATTTCTTCGGCTATGGTTCCTTCATCGAGGTTAAGTGCCTCCTGCTGGCTTTTTACTATCGCCCTTACCTCTTCGTCGCTTACCGATATTTTCCTCGCGGCCGCTTGCTGATCGAGCAGGATACGATCTATCATGGCATCGAGCACTTCGCGAACGTCTACTTCCGCCTCAGGATCTACGACTACTTCCTTTAGTTCCTGATTAAATTCGCTGAGAGTTATTATCCTGTCGTTCACCACTGCCACCACTTTCTCCACGACCGCCGCCTGGGCGGGTATCGCCGTAGAAACCGCAAAAAGTGCTACAACCGCGAACCACCATGGTTTTTTCATATGAAGTCTCCTTGCAAACCGTTTTTTCTCTACAGAATCAACCCCGAAGCTATACTATACATGGGCTCGGGATGGTTTTTCCACCTTTTCCACCGCGCTTATCAGCGCCTCGTATCTGCCCTCGGATGGAAGGGGAATGCTTAGCTTTCTCTCCCGCCCGCGGGTTTTCCCGTCCACAAGACTCAGAATCGCCGTGTTCTCCCCTATCTCGGCTTTTTTTATCAGCCTCTCTCCGAGCGCGATTCTCAGTTCCGCAATGAGAACGAGGCGTTTCAGCGGATCGGGTATTGCGCCGAACCTGTCTTTGATTTCCCCGGCGATTTCTCTTGCTTCCCCTCGTTTCCCTGCCGAGGATATTTTTTTGTAGTAAAAAAGTCTCTCTGAACCGCTTTGAATATAATGCTCGGGGATGAACGCGTCGTCCCGCGTTTTTATTTCCGGTCTGATTTCACGGACGTGGTCTTCGCCCCTTCTTTTGCTCTCAATCGTATCCCTCAGCAGCTCGAGATAGAATTCAAGTCCTATATCCGCTATGTGTCCTGACTGCTTTTCTCCGAAAAGAGTGCCGGCCCCTCTTATCTGGAGATCGGCCGTGGCGAGCTTGAATCCGCTTCCAAGGTCGGTGAGGCGAGAGAGCACCTCAAGCCTTTTTCTGGCATCCTCGGTGAGGGAGTTTATGGATGGTACGAGAAAATGTGCATATGCTTTTCTGTCTGATCTTCCGACACGGCCTTTAAGCTGGTAGAGATCCGCCAGACCCATAGTATGAGCGTTGTTCACTATTATCGTGTTGGCCTTTGGTATGTCGAGTCCGGATTCCACTATCGCTGTGGTTACGAGCAGGTCTATTTCCCCGTCGGTGAACTGCTCTATGGTTTTTGAAAGCTGCGTTTCGTTCATTCGGCCGTGCGTTATCCCTATTGAGAGTTTCGGTATGAGTTTTTGAAGAAGATTCGCCTTCTCGAATATGTCTTCTATCCTGTTGTGTATGAAAAAAACCGTGCCGTCTCTTGCGGTCTCCTTTTCCACGGCCTCCTTTATCGTCGCGGTGTTAAACTGTTGAATGTACACCTCTACGGGCTGCCGTCCCTCGGGAGGGGTATTTATTACGCTTATGTCTCTTACGTCGGCGAGGGAAAACTGCAGGGTTCTCGGGATGGGAGTCGCCGAGAGCGTCAGCACGTCAACGGCGTTTTTCATCGACCTTATGGACTTTTTGTGATTCACTCCGAATTTCTGCTCCTCGTCTATCACGGCGAGTCCAAGGTTCTTCAGCTTTATTCTTTTTCCGAGAAGTTTGTGTGTTCCGATTATGACGTCAAGGGAGCCGTCTTCAAGCTTATCCAGTGTTTCTTTCTCTTTTTTGCCCGTTGTGAATCGTGACAGCATTCCGACGCTCACCGGGTAGTTTTTGAACCTGGAAAGCGCGGTCCGGTAGTGCTGGCTTGCGAGAAGGGTGGTGGGCGCGATCACCATGACCTGTTTTCCGTCAAGGCACGCCTTGAAAGAGGCCCGCAGGGCCACCTCGGTCTTTCCGAACCCGACGTCTCCGCAGATAAGCCTGTCCATGGCTTTTTCGGATTCCATGTCTGACATTACGTCCTCTATCGCCGCCGACTGATCCGGGGTCTCGCTCCAGGGAAATTCCATCTCGAATTCATTGAACATCTGATCCCTCGGGGAGAACCGAAAGCCTTTTCCGACTTTTCTCTCCGCGCAGAGCTCCACAAGCTCGGTCGCGACTTCCTCAACGGCCCTTTTAACCCTGCCGACGGTTTTTTTCCAGTTCGCGCTTCCCAGTTTTTCAATTTTCGGTTCCCTTCCGTCTCCCGTGTACTTCTGAACCAGTGCCAGTTTCTCCACCGGGACGAATATCTTGTCCCCGTCTTTGTATGCGCACTCGAGAAAATCGCCCTGGCTGTTCTCAAAGGAAAGCCTTGTCAGCCCCCTGAAGATACCTATTCCGAATTCCTTGTGAACTATGTAGTCCCCGGGCTTGAGCTGGCTGAACGAAGTGAGAAAAGCGGAGGGCATATCGTTTCCTCCGAAGGCTGCGCTTCGGCTTTTGGTTTTCTCGACAAGGGTTTTCTCCGTAAAAAGGGCGATTTTGAAATCGTGAAGAACTGTGCTCTCAAAAAGCTCTCCGACTGCATGCACCATCCCCTTGTCTGGACGGCCCTCTGTAAGCTTGAGGAATTTTTCTTTTTCCGCCTGCGAAGTGAAAAAGACGAACACCTCGTAACCGTTTTTGATGAGTTCTTCCGCCTTGTCAATAAAGACCTTGAGCGAAGGTTTAGAAAAAGATATTTCCTCTGTGCTGAACTTAAGGCTGTTTTTCCCTTTGGTCTCTATGCCCATCGCTCCCGGGTATGTGAGCCTTGATTCCCCGAGTTTTTCCGCAACTTCTTTTTTCCCAAGATATAGCCCTTCAAACGAGGGGAGGGATTTTTCAAGTTTTCCCAAGGATTTTCTTCTCGCCTCAAATTTCTCCTCGAGTCTTAATAACAGCGTTTCCTCGTCAAAACCGATAGGGATGCTCACTATTAGACCCTCTTGCGGGTAATCGAGTATGCATTGCCGCGAGTCCCAGAAAAACGGCGTGAACCATTCGATTCCCCTGAAGTATGAACCGCTCTCAAACGCCTCCAAAAGAGGTTCCACCTCGCTTGAGGTAAGTCCCTTCCTGTCGGCCCCGGCGAGAACCTGTCCGACCAGAGCGTCCTTGCTTATTTGGCGATAAACGGCGAATGAGGCCGGATTGATCACGGCTTTCTCTGTTTTTCCGATGGATTTCTGAGTTGCGGGAGAGAACTCTCGAAGCGAATTCACCCGGTCTGCGAAAAACTCCACTCTGAGAGGATTCAGCGACCCCGGGGAGAACAGGTCCACTATAGAGCCCCGGACGCTCATATCCCCTCTTTTTTCCGTGAAATCCACCTCGCCGTAACCAATTTCAAGGAGCCTTCCTGCGAGTTCGTCCCGATCAACCTGTGCTTCCTCTTCTATGCAGAAGCTCTCGGCCTCGAGGGCGCGGGGCGGGGCCAGCACCTCGGCAAGCGCCGCCGCGTCTGCACAGAGGATTCCCGTTTGCTTCCATCTGAAAATAGAGTGAAGCCTCTCGGGTTCCGCGATTTCCATTTTCTCGAAAAGGGAGCGGTTTTTCTCCATTCCTCTTGAGAGAAGAACAGGGATTTCCATTCCTTTCAAAGAAGAGATGCTCCGCGCCGCATGGGCGCACTGCTCTCTTTGCTCGCAGACGTGAAGCACCTTTTTGCCGGGCGCCTCGGAGAGCAGCGCCAGAAGAAAATAGGGCGAGTTTCCGTAAAGACCCGCAAGATCGGTCGGTTTTCCGGGCGGGCACTCAAGAAACTTCTCCACCAAGGGGTTTTCAAGGTGGGATGAAAGTTCAAGCTTGGGATTATTACCGTTCACTTCCTGGGACCTGAATCATTTTCTCTCACAGTTCGCCGAGTATGAGAGTTCCCATTTCCTCTGTTCCTACTCTTGTTTTCCCTTCCTCGTATATGTCGGATGTGCGGTAGCCATTGTCGAGGACCTTTCTTACGGCTTCTTCCACCTGCGTGGCGGCACCGTCCATGTCAAAGGAGTAGCGCAGCATCATGGCCATCGAGAGAATCGAGGCTATGGGATTCGCTATACCTTGGCCGGCGATGTCGGGGGCGCTTCCGTGAACCGGTTCGTATATAGCTCCTTTGTTGCCGACGCTTGCCGAGGGCAGCATGCCGAGGGATCCGGTGAGCTGAGCTGCTTCGTCGCTTATTATGTCGCCGAACATGTTCCCCGCCAGCATTACGTCAAAATCGGCGGGTCTTCTTATAAGCTGCATCGCCGCATTGTCCACGTACAGATGCTCAAGGGTAACATCGGAGAAATGACGATCGTGGAGTTCCGTTACCGTGTCTCTCCAGAGCACCATTGATTCGAGAACATTGGATTTGTCTATGGAAGTGACCTTGTTTCTTCTTTTCCTGGCGATTTCAAAAGCCATTTTCGCCACCCGTTCTATCTCGGAAGTTGTGTAGCTAAGGGTGTTAAACGCTTTGTTTTCTTTTTCGCCGAGCTGTTCTGCTCCTCTCGGCTGTCCGAAGTATATCCCACTTGTGAGTTCCCTAACGACCATTATGTCGACCCCTTCAACGACTTCCCTTTTAAGCGTGGAAGCATCGGCAAGGGCTGCGTAGACGATCGCGGGCCTCAGGTTCGCGAAAGTGTCAAGCTGTTTTCTTAGCTCAAGAAGTCCTCTTTCGGGTTTTAGGTGGTGCTCAAGGTTTTCCCACTTCGGACCTCCCACGGCTCCAAGAAGCACAGCGTCGCTCTGCTTTGCTTTTTCTATTGTCTCCTCGGTTACGGGAACACCGTGGGCATCTATGGCGCATCCGCCGAGAAGATCGCTTTCAAGCGTGAATTCAATACCGTTTCTCTCGCCGATGGCCTTGAGTATTGACACGCTGATTTCAGTTACTTCAACTCCTATCCCATCTCCCGGGACTACTAGTATCTTAGGCAATTTCCGTTTTCCTCTGTATTTGTGATTTTTTCAGGGCATTAACCTACCTGAAGCATTGCTAACTCAGAAGCTCCGCGGGGCCCCGCTGGGTAGCAAGGCAATCCGGACCGGCTACCGGGCGACACGGTTTACTAGCCTTCCGATCCCCTCGATTTCCACTTCCACTACATCTCCCGGGCTCATGGGGCTTATCCCTGAGGGGGTTCCGGTTGCTATTATGTCTCCGGGAAGAAGTGTCATCACCTTTGATATGAAGCTTACGAGTTCGGGGACGCTGAATATCAGGTTTTTCGTGCTTGAGTTCTGCTTCACTTCCCCGTTCAGAAAAGTTTTTATGGGCAGGTCTGCGGGATCGACTTCCGTTTCTATAAAAGGTCCTATCGGGGCGAAAGTGTCAAAACCCTTCCCCCTCGTGAACTGTATGTCCTTTGCCTGAAGGTCCCTTGCGGTCACGTCGTTTACGCATGTATATCCGAAGACATATTCCAGAGCCTGCTCCTTTTCCACCATGTGGGCTCTTTTCCCTATAACGACCCCAAGTTCTCCTTCGTAATCGACCCTGCTCGACATGTGCGACGGGTATTTTATCTCTCCCTGGTGTGCGATTACCGCCGTCGAGGGTTTCATAAACAGCATGGGATCTTCGGGAGGAGTTCTGTTCATCTCCCTTGCGTGATCCTCGTAGTTTAGCCCGACGGCTATGATTTTGGTCGGGAGACATGGGGCAAGCGGCGTTATATTCGCGTAATCGTATTTCGTATCCGTTACGGAGTATTGCCCGAAGATATTTCCTTCTATCTCAAAAACCGATCCGTCCAAGTATTTTGCGAATACAGGTTTTTCTTCGGCGTTATTGAACCTGAGGAATTTCATGGCGCCCTTCGTTTAAACGCTTCTAATTATATACGGGAATTTCGTATAAGAGTATCGGTCTTTCCTTCGTTTCTGGGTTCAGTAGATGACTTTTTTGAGAAAGAGTCCACCGGGGGGAGCGGTGAAAATGTTTTTTGTCTTTCGCCCTGCTTTGAGTATCTGCCCGAACCCCTCCGGGGTGAGTTTGCCTTTTCCCGTTTCCACCAGGGTTCCCGTTATCATCCTTACCATTCTTTTCAGAAACCCGTCCGCCTCTATTTCAATCAGGATTATTCCTTCACGGGTTTTCCTGACGTGAACCCGTTTTACTGTGCGTACGGTGGTTTTCACCGTTATGTCGGCCGTGGCGAAAACGGAGAAATCATGCGTTCCCTCAAGATATGCGGCGGCTTCTCTCATTTTTTTTGTATCAAGCTTCTGCGGGATATGCCACACCCTGTTCCTCTGAAGTGCAGGGGGATGCGGTTTGTTGAAAATCCTGTATTCGTATACCTTGCTTTGGGAGCTGAACTGCGCGTGAAAGCCTTCTGGGATATTTTGGGCCTTGATAATCGATATGTCTCGGGGAAGTGTGGAATTAAGCGCTTTTCGCAGGGTCTCAGGATCCATCTGCGCTTGGGTGAAAAAATTCGCCACTTGGCCCATGGCGTGCACACCCGCATCCGTCCTTCCCGAACCCGTTATCTTTATATTCTCTCTTGTGATCTTCCGGATGGCGTCCTCTATGGTTTTCTGTACCGTCGGAAGATCCGCCTGACACTGCCAGCCGTGGTAGTCCGTGCCGTCATACTCGATGACTATTTTTACGTTTTTCATTTCCGTCTGCGTTTCTCTGTCATCAGGCGATCGGTTCCTGCTTTCTAAGCTCTATTCTCGGATCAAGTATAGCGTAGAGAAGATCGACAATAAGATTTGCTATTACGAGCAGAAGCGCGTAGATGATAGTTATTCCGAGTACAACGGAGTAGTCCCTGTTTGCCACGGCAAAAACGAAAAACCTTCCCATTCCCGGTATCGCAAATATATGCTCAACGACAAAGGACCCCGTCACCAGGTAGGCGGTCAGGGGGCCCAGCACCGTTACGACCGGTATAAGCGCGTTTCTCAGTATATGTTTTGTGAATATCTTTGTTCTTCCAAGTCCCTTTGCCCTGGCGGTTCTTACGAAAAACTGGCCCGACACGTCGAGCATGTTGGAGCGTACAAGTCTTGAGATATAGGCGAACGGAGCCAAGCTCAGGGTCAGTGCCGGAAGTACGATGTGTTTTGGTTCTCCCCAGAGGGCGGCCGGCAAAACTCCCCATTTGACGGAGAAAAAGTATATGAGCGCCGCCCCGACGACGAAGCTCGGAACCGATACAAGTGACGTGGAGATCAGCACGGAGGCAATGTCATGGATGCTTCTTGGAAACAGCGAGGAAATCATTCCGACAGCAGTTCCCATGAAAAACGCCAGCACCAGGGACACCAATCCGAGCCCCATTGAGACCGGCAGGGTTTCCCTTATTATGTTGGTAACCGGTCTGTCGTCGTACTTGTAGGAAGGTCCGAAGTCGCCGCGGGCCAGGTTCCCCATATAGATGAGGTATTGTTTGTGTAGCGGCTTATCCATGTGATATTTTTTCTCAATGTTCTCGAGTATGTGCGGGGGAATGCTTCTCTCGGTGTCGAAAGGACTCCCGGGAAGCACCCTGAGCAGAAAGAAGGTTATGCTCGCAACCACGAGGATTACGACTGCTCCGGTCAGTATTCGAAAAGAGAGAAACTTAAGCATTACTCCACTCCCTGGACTTCATCTGCAGTCTTCGGTGCGTGCGCGATAAATATGCTAAATTCAGGAAAGATCTTTTCTTATGGCAAAGGTTCTTTTGGATGTCATTCCCTTTTCGTCCTTGGCCACTATAGTGAAAAGATTCATTCCTTCCTCGAGAGTTAAGGGAAAAAGCAGGGGAACATTGTTTTTCCCCGGCGTAAAAAGCTTTACCTTGTCATCTTTTTTCCAAACCGATACGCTCTCTATGCGGTCAGTGCCCCTGACCGATCCTTCCACTGTTATCTTGGAAGCTTCCGTGGACATGGGGAAATCCGAGATCGTAATGAAAGGAGGTTCTTCAAAGGTTTCTTCAAGAACTGAAATTTCCTTCAAGGAGCCGTCGGTTCCGCTCTCATCCGATGCTTCGCCGGACGGACCGCCGTAGCTTGCCCGAGCAACCCTGATGGCTTTTTCTTCAACCCAGCCTGCCAGAGAATTTTTCCCTTCAACCCGTATCCACCGCCCTGAAGTGCCGAGAACTTTCACCATGGAGTTTTTCTGCGCCGCGGCCACTTCGGGGGCTGCGGGGAAAGTCCCCCCAAGGATGGAGATTGAGTCCTTGAACACGGCAGTTTTCTTTGCGGAAGCGGGGGAAAACGGTCTTTGCTGCACCGAGATAGGCAGGATTATTTTCTGTGTTTTTATTTCCCGGAATTCCTCATCCATTACGATAAGTTCAAATTCCGTTTCACTGTCTTCCCCGCTTTGCCTGAAACGAAAAGGCGCGAGTCTGGTTTCCCCTGGACGGAAGTTCTCAAGCTCAACTCTTCCTTTCTCAAGAAACACATCGTCACCCGAAAGATTCTTAAGAGTTGCAACCGTCTTTTCAGATGTTCCGTCTCCGGTGTTTTTCAGTTTTATGTTGAGTACTATCGTTTCTTCAAGTTCCGCGAGGCCGTTTCCGTTGCCCTTGCTCCCGAATCTTCCGTCGTCCACTACTTCGTGGTTATGGGAATAGACGGGACGCTTATCCTCCACGGTTTTTACGAGCAGGTTTTCCTCTGTAAAGGTTTCGTTTCCCGAACTCGTGAAAATGAGCTTGATGCTGTCCTCTCTGGTGGTGGCCCATCTGGGAACGGAAAACCTGACTCTTGAATTTTTGCTTTGCCCGGGAAGCAGTTTCCCGAACAGAAGCTCTCCATCGCTGTAAATGCGGTTCTCACAGTCGGTAACAGCGCTAAGCCTGTATATCGGGTTGGGACCGGAATTTGTCACCTTTACCTCAAGAACACTTTCTTCCCCGGCCTGGAAAACAGTTTCCAAGGGAACCGTTTGGACCGATACGGAAGGTTCTTTTGTTTCACCGGCGGACCAGTCGATTCCTGTATTTTCAATCCGTGTTCTGATTTCTTCGAGCTGGGCATTGGAAAAATCGGCAACTGTCGCATACATCTGTTCCCTGTTTTCCGCCAGAAGCATTCTGCTTGAAAGTTTCACGTAAAAATCACTCTTCAGCTTCTCAAGCTTCTCTGCTTTGGTAAGCGATTCGTCCGGCTGGATCTCCTCCTCGTCTTCTTCCTCGGGTGCCAGGCTCTCGTCGATGTACTTGATTGTGAATTCAGGGATTGGCAGATTCGCTTCTTCTTCCCCGTTTTCTCTTTTTTCGGGCAGAGGATTATAGACGACTTTATCTTCGGTTATCACTGATCCCTGAAGAAGAATGTCGGGGGTTATGCCGCTATCCTGAATGGAAATATCGCCCGGGGTGAAATACTTTGCTATTGTGAGTTTCAGCGCAGCGCCGTCTTCGAACTCGAAGACTTTCTGGACCGATCCCTTGCCGAAAGACCTTTTTCCTATTACAAGTGCTCTTTTGTTGTTTTTGAGCGCTCCGGCCACTATTTCTGACGCACTTGCGCTTCCCTGGTTCACAAGTACTATCACTTCTCCCTTGTACTCAGGCCGCTTTGCCGTCGCTCTGTAGGTTTTAGAATAATCCCTTGCCTTGGTTGTCATTATCGTTCCCGAGGAGAGGAAGAGGTCGGCTACTTTTTCCGCTTCTGAGAGAAGACCTCCTGGGTTTCCCCTGAGATCGAGAATTATTCCTTTAATCGGGTAAGAACGGCTGCTTACCTCTTTTTTCAGATCCGAGGACGTGTTTTTCTGAAAATTTCTTATTCTCAGGTAAAGGATATCGTTTTCAAGGTCAAACCCTTCAACGCTCTCTATCTTTATCGTGTCCCTTACTATCGAAAATTTCCGGGGCTTGGAAAAATTCTTTCTCGAGATAAGAAGGTTTACCCTAGTTCCCTTCTTACCTCTTAGTTTACTTACAGCTTCGAGAAGAGGCATGTTTATGGTCGACTCGTTTTCTATCTGTACGATCCGGTCTTTGGTTTTTATCCCTGACCTGTAAGCCGGCGTGCCTTCTATTGGAGATATAACGGTCAGCTGGCCGTCTCTTATGCCGACTACTATTCCTAGTCCTCCGAAACTTCCTTCGGTGTCTATGAGAAACTCCCTGTAGATATCAGGCGGAATCATGGCGGAGTGGGGGTCAAGGACCTTCAGCATGCTGTCCGATATGGAATATTCTATGTTTTTGACGGTGCGGTCTTCGGTCCCTACGTTAGAAAGGACAAAAGATACGACTTGGCCCAGAGTGCTTGTGACGTCGTTTGGGGATGGTGACTCTTTCTCTTTGAATTCTTTTGCCTTTTCCCTTACGCGAACGGCGAAGACATTGCCCTGGTCTTGTGGAAATTCCACCAGCACGTCGTCAAGAAAGGTTTCAAGGCTTGAAACTCCTTTTTCAAGCATTTCCGCATAGTCGATCTTGTTTCTGTCCAGATAAAACTTGTTTACGTGCTTAAGGGTGTCTTCGGCGATTTTTACGCTCTGACTGTCGTATTTGCGGTCAAGACTGACTGGTTCGGCGACAAGAAAAAAAGATAGGGCGATAACGGTTCCCAAGCCAAGTGCCAAGTACCCGTTTTTGAGAAAGCTAGGGATTTTTTCAGACAATTCAGATCACCGTCCCGGAAACTGTATTATCAATCATAAACCGGATTATATCAAACCGCTTTGTTGAGGGACTGGCTGGGGAAGAAAGAGAAAAATAAAAAACAACGGGCAGAGGGAATTATAGGAAATTCTCTCTGCCCGTTGTTGTAAATCAGCTAACAAATATTAATCTTAGCCTGGTACTCCACCGAGAGGATTCCACTTCTCTGTAAGCAGAAGCATTCCCGGTATTAACAGAGTCACTATTGACTCTATTATGAACAGATAGGCTATCGGCTTGCCAAGATCCTTGCCCTGCGAGAACGCAAAGAAGCAAAGAAGCACCAGCAAAGCCCATGCCCAGCAGAAGTACGCAAAATACGCAAGCCCAAGTGCCTGGAAATGAGCCCCGTACCATATAAACACTACCGTTGCGAAAAGACAGAATACTCCAAGCCCCTTCGCGTCATGCCCGTGTACGAATACCGCATAGACCAGCAGGTATATCAAAGCAAATACCGATACCAGCGCGGTAGCAGCCGTAAGACCGAGAGTGTGCAGCTTCCAGGCGGCGATCGCTATAAGAACGCCGACTCCCAAGTTGAGCACGCCCACTTCCTTCGCTCCGGTTTTACCCAGAAGGGTCATCCCGTTCGCGAAGAACACAAACCCTACGAGCAGCAATATGTAACCTAACAAAGCTTCTATTGGAACCATAACTAACCATACCTCCTTATGAGATCATAACTGTTCCTAGCCCCCCTAAACAGGGCGTATTACACTTTCTATCACAGATTGACATTCAATGTCAAGGATAATTTTTACTGAGAAAAATTCAGGACTTTTTACTAACTTATGAAGTAACTAACTTCTTATCATTATAAGTTAGCCTGATTTTTTGCTGTTTTAGGGTCGTTGGAGACGGATTATCTTACTAGAATCGTTTCTGCCCTCTGACAAGTGAAAACCAGCAAAATCTGGGGCCAGTTTTTCTTGGCGGATTTCGGTAAAGCGAAAGTAAGAAAGTTCTTAACTTAGGTTTTTGTGGTATAGTAACTAGTAAGAAATTATTTTTGACAGATAAGGAGAAATATTATGCCGGATGAAAAGACGAGTGAGGGAGTAAACCCGAATATCTGGATAAGACCGCCCGAGGAAACAACCATCAAAAGTGGTATTACGGGCACTGTGCGGGATCCAGAGCCCGAAACGCCGCCGAAATACAAAACCTTTGATGCGCTTACCTTAAGGATAAGCAGTGAGGATTTCGAATTTCTCCAAAAGCTCGAAAGAGAGATAATGAAAAATCGTTCCAAGGAAAACAAAAAGGAGAGAATAACAAAGAACAGCATTATGCGGGCTATGCTCGCCTGTCTTAGGAACGTAAAATTCGACACAAAAGACATTCCAGATGAAAATGAGCTTCGGGTCAGGATGATGAGAGGCCTGAAAGATCTGCCTCCCTGGCTGTTTTAACTTTTTCGCTTCACGATTTTTAGTCCCAAGTGTTTTGTAAAATTGATGAATTTACAGGGTGTTACTACAGAAACCGAATCCTTAGGTTTAAGTTTGTAAAAAAGTACTTGACAAAGGGGTAAGGGATTTGATTGAATGTAGGTTGGGTGAGGTTGCGTCTATTCGCATCCAACAGGACTACCAACATTTTAACAACAGGGGAGAGTGGGTGGAAGTGAGGTATGGAATGGGTGGTGAGTTTTGGCCCAAATCTTATTTAAGGAGGCTTAAATATGAGCCATAGTCATTTAAACGTCCCAACGAAGTACTGGGAGTTGACGAAAGAGGTCCCGCCCCCTCCGATAGAGCGGGATATCAAGTCATGGATCATAGCGAATCCGTCGGATCCGCTGTGGGACATAGACGTGCTGCCGCTGACGTATACGGACAGCAGGTGGTCAGCATTTATAGTAAGGTGCGACGAGGCAACTCGTAGTCGTCTGTGCCCGAATCCCCCACTGCAGGTATGGGATGGCGAGAATGCGGACCTGGTAGAGTTTTGGTATGTGGATCACAAGAACACGATGTTAGGTCCATATCTTGAGTTTGGCGTAACGATATCGGCAACTTACACGGACCCAGACGGGAACGCGTGGAGGGCCGGATACTATCCGTATATGTATCTTACGGGAGACGCGCCGGTGGATGCTGGTCGTGTGCTTGGATTTCCAAAGAAGATGTCGTACATCAGATGTACGGTGCACGGTGGAGAGAAGGGGACAGACTTCTTTGGATTCGCGATGAGTCGTAACGGGTACCTGATGCACAGCGCAACAGGTCAGTTTGACGACAAGCAGGTAACGCCTCCGTATTTCTATGGTAAGACGGACTGGGGCAAATTCAACATGAAGGTAATAACGCGTCCGGACGTATCGAGTTCGGAGTGGCAGTTGACATATCTGCCATCAGCGCTGCCGCCACCGTTTGACAGCATGATTCAGGGGCACAGGTTCAAGATAAAGCCGGAGCATACCAGGACGGCAAGCGGAGACGCAATAAACTGGTTCATGCAGGCTACTCCGTTTGACAACATGGGAGCGGAGCTGAAGATTCAGGAAGTAACTGGATTGATATCGTTTGTGTTTGATCTGGTAATACCGCCAGCGGTAGTGCTGTGGACAGAGACATACGAGAGGCCGGCAAGTTATCGTGGATATGCCACGCCATACAAGTATGGATTGAGGCAGCAGTTCCCGATCAGTCAGGGTTCATAAGATAAAAAGATTTAAGGAGGTAAAACCATAATGGGATTACATGCAAATGAGTACAGTTATCCTTGGCTGGATGAGGGAGAAGTTCCACCATTACCATTGGACAGGGACAGGATCCACATAATCAGTCAGGGCGTAGCGGACCCAGTGTTCGACTACGACATCATACCGCTGACGTACACAGAGAGCAGGTGGATGGCCTATGTGATAAGGGCAGACATCAATGCTATGAAAGCGGTAGTGCCGGAACCGATAGAGGTTCAGGATGATGTAATAGAGTTTTGGTACGTAATACACAAGAACACGATGTTAGGTCCATACATGGAGATGGGCGTAACGTTCTCGGCGACTGTGGATGACGGAAGCGGACACATATACAAGGCGGGTTACTATCCGTACATGTATCTGTCGAACGATTCACCGATATTTGCAGGGAAGGAGCCATTCGGATTTCCGAAGAAGGCTGCATACATAGCCGGGTTCGAGCATGGTACCAATAACAACTATTTTAACCACTTGATGGAGCGCAGGGGGTATATACTGCACACTGCGAACGGACGTTATTCGGATCGTCCGCTGGCGGCCAGGCCTACATTCTATGGCAAGACCGACTGGGGAAGGATGAACTACAGGATAACGACTAGGCCTGATGTGGCGAACAGTATCCATGAAGTAACGTATCTGCCGTCGGATCTTCCGCCGGGATTTGGGACTGGACACAGGTTCCAGCTGAATCCAGAGAGCGTGAGGACGGCTGTAACGGAGGATGTACGTTCGTGGTACATGTCGGGGACGCCGTTTGACTACATGGGTGGACAGATACCAGCGACGGAGGTAGTAGGGTTGATAAGCTTCACATTTAACCTGATAATACCGCCGGCGTTGACGATATGGACAAAGACGGTAGAGAGGGCCACGGAAGATATGGGTCATATTGTATACTCGACACCGTTTGAGTACACGATGCGTCACAGGTTCCTGCTGCCGCAGTATAGCCAGGGATAATGGCGAAGGGCTGGTGTCGGAAGACACTAAGTTCTTGATGAGTAAGATGAAGAGGAGGGAAGCCGGTTACCGGTTATCCCTCCTCTTTTTTTGCCTGAACTGATTTTTCCGTAAACTAATTATAGAGCGATGCCTTCCAGTACTCTTATAGTCTACGAGCCTTTGGATTCTTTCAGGGAAAAATCTGAATACTGGAGCAAGTATCTTAAATTTTATGAACGTTACTGGGGCGGTCCCACCTCTCCTTTCGGAATATGGTTCGGCAATGAGTACAGCGCGTTTCGCCAGGCGCTCTCAGACCATCTTGATCTGCCCCACGAAGATCTGCCCGACTGTCTTTTCATGAAAGATGAAGTTGGTAACTATTTTGTCGCACCCACCTCTGATTCCCTTAACTGTTTCTCGTCTGAAAACGTTGTTCCGTTTGAGTGGTTTCTTCTTTTTTCCGAGGAGGGGAGGAAAAATTTTTATACCCACTGGGGCTTTAACTCAATTCACTATAACTCGACTCTTGAGCAGTCAAAAAATAGACTGACTTCCTCGCTGGAAAAGATTGAAAAGACGATGTCCGGAGAGTCGGCCAATCCTCTTAAACTTTTTCTGCGCAATCTTGACCGAAGTCTGGAAGACCTTAGAAAATGGCTTGTCCAGTTCGATTCCCAAAGCTATATGGTGCTTAATTACGGCGACATCTGCAATTACATACATCCCTACACGCTGAAGAATGAAAACAGCGTACCGGAAGTTGCGAGAATTCTGGAACTTATCTCACTGTCGGACTTCGCCGAAGCCGAACTTGCGCTTAAGGTGTTTTTTCAGAAATGGGAGGATATAGCAAGCAAGTGTGCCGGCGGCACTGAAGACTCCCGAATCCAGTAAAGACCCGCTCCTGACTGAGATGACCGCGAAACTTGAGAGTAAGAACATCGGAAGGGTACTGGGAGTGCTTAGAAAAGAAGCCGCCGGATGGAACGTTCCCGTGGTCACGCTTACGGCCGTCTCCTCAAAAAGTCCTTTCAAGGTTCTTATTTCCACCGTACTTAGCCTTAGAACCAAGGACGAGACCACGGCCGAGGCCTCCGCGAGACTTTTCCGCGAAGCTTCAACTCCGCAGGCGGTTCTGGAGCTTGGGGAAAAAAGGGTGAGAGATCTCATATACCCCGTCGGGTTTTACAGGGTAAAAGCGCAGAACATCATCGGGATATGTGAAAAGCTGATAGACGAATATGGCGGTCAGGTTCCGGACACCATCGACGAGCTTTTGGAATTCCGCGGGGTCGGGAGAAAGACTGCCAATCTGGTTCTTTCTCTTGGGTACGGAAAACCCGCTATCTGCGTTGATATTCACGTGCACAGGATTTCGAACAGGTGGGGTTACGTGGATACCAAAAGTCCTTATGAAACCGAAATGGCTCTTCGGGAAAAACTGCCCCGCAGATACTGGATAGAGTATAACTCTCTTCTGGTCGCCCTCGGGCAGCAGATATGCAGACCCATATCTCCTCTTTGCAGCAGTTGTCCCCTGAGTGATTACTGTCCGAAGAGAGGAGTTTCCAGAAGCAGGTAGCAGCCCTCGACCGGTTTGACTCTGCCCGCATTGTAACTATAATTGATTGGCAAATCTTTTTCCGGAAAACCCGTTGTCTCATACTGTCATTTTCTATATCTTTTCTACGCTTGCGGTACTCGGGGCCGTTATGGTCGTTAGCAATAAAAACCCCGTTTCAAGTGCTGTTTCGCTCGTTCTTACACTTTTTTCCACCGCGGTGCTTTTCGTTCTGCTCCACGCCCATTTCATCGCGGCGATACAGATACTGATTTACGCGGGAGCGATAATGGTTCTCTTTCTGTTTACCGTCATGTTCCTTAATATAAGGGACAGCGACCTCAGGTTTGACAGTATGAACATACCGAAGAGGATGACGTTTCTCTTCCTCTTTATCGCTGTTGTCGGATTCTTCGCCTCAAAGCTTTTTTCGTCTTCCCCTGTAGTTTTTCCGAAACTTGAGGATCCCGAGAATTTCGGCACAGTGGCTGAAGTGGGAAGATCCCTTTTCAGCGATTACCTGCTCGCGTTTGAGCTTACGTCGGTTCTTGTGGTGATAGCCATGGTGGGCGTCCTGGTCATAGCCAAGGGAAAGGAGTCCTAAGATGGAAATTCCGGTTACTAACTACGTAGTCTTGGCTTGCGTGCTTTTCGCGATCGGGGTTTACGGGATAATTACCAGAAAGAACATACTGATCGTGCTTATGTGCCTTGAGCTCATGCTTAACTCCTGCAATCTGCTTTTCGTTGTTTTCTCAAGGCTCTACGAGGGCGCCACGGGACATGTGTTCGTTCTGATGTCGGTAACGGTGGCTGCGGCCGAGGTCGCGGTCGGCCTTGCGTTTGTCGTTTCGATTTACAGGCAGAAAGAGAGTCTCGACATCGATCTGCTGAAACTGCTTAGGGGTTAAATTACTTTCGGAGGTTTACCTGAGTGCTTGCTCTCATAGTTCTTGCGCCGCTTGCGGGGGCGATTTTCAACGGGCTTTTCTTCGCTACTGGACTCTGCGCGAAGCTTACCGGGACCGGGAGACACACAAGTGACAGGATTGTCGGAACGGTGGCGTGCGCGGCCGTTCTGGTTTCCGCTCTTTTGTCCACGCGCCTTTTCCTCGACCTTCTCTCTCAGAGTCCCGCGGGAGCCGAGCCCATTACGACCGAACTTTTCACCTGGATGCTTTCGGGCTCCCTTAATGTCAGCTTCGAATTCCTGTTTGACTCCCTTTCCGCCGTAATGGCCCTTGTCGTGACGTGGGTGGGATTTCTTATACATGTATATTCGATCGGCTACATGCACCACGACCGCTGTTACGCGCGCTATTTCACTTATCTGAACATTTTCGTTTTCTTCATGCTCGTTCTGGTTCTGGGCAACAATTTCCCCATGATGTTCGTCGGATGGGAGGGAGTAGGGCTCGCATCGTATCTGCTTATAGGGTTCTGGTATGAAGACTCATTCAGGGTGTATGCGGGAAGAAAGGCTTTTGTGGTGAACAGAATAGGGGATTTCGGGTTTATCCTCGGCATCTTTCTCATTTTTACCGTGTTCGGATCGCTTAACTACCAGGATGTTTTCTCTCAGCTTGCCGACCCAGTTTTTGTTTCCGGCGTTTCGCAATCGCTTATAACCGCGATGGCGCTTCTTCTGTTTGTCGGCGCCGTCGGGAAATCGGCCCAGTTCCCGCTTCACGTCTGGCTCCCGGACGCAATGGCGGGTCCGACCGCGGTGAGCGCCCTTATTCACGCCGCAACAATGGTTACCGCCGGGGTTTATATGTTGAGCCGCTGTTCGGCGCTTTTTGACCTGAGTCCTGTGGCTTCAACCGTTGTTTTGATCGTGGCAGCGTTCACGGCGTTTTTCGCCGCCACGATAGCGATCACCCAGAACGACATAAAGAAGGTGCTTGCGTACTCGACCGTAAGTCAGCTGGGCTACATGATGATGGCTGCCGGTGCGGGAGCCTATGTGTTCTCGATATTTCATCTAGTCACTCACGCTTTTTTCAAGGCGCTTCTATTCCTCGGGGCGGGAAGCGTTATACACGCTATGGCCGGAGAGCAGGACATAAGGAAGATGGGAGGGCTTCGCGGGATGATTCCCGTAACGGCCGTTACGTTTCTGGTGGCGACGCTTGCGATCTCCGGCTTTCCTCTTCTCTCGGGGTTTTTCAGCAAGGATGAAATACTCGCTTCGCTTTATAACGGCGGCCATACGTTTTTCTGGGCCGCGGGGCTCATTACGGCCGTACTTACCGCTTTCTACATGACGAGGCTCTACGTGCTTACCTTCGAGGGAACGGCAAGAATGGACTACAAGACGAAAAGCCGCGTCCATGAATCCCCGGCCGTGATGACCGTACCTCTTGTGATTCTCGCGGTTCTCTCCGTTTTCGGGGGTCTTGTTGGCGTGCCAGAATTCATGGGCGAGGTCATGGGTTTTCATTATACGGATCTCATTAAGAAATTCCTTTCTTCTTCAGTGGTAGTGCACTACGGCGGGGAACACGCCTACTCCCATTATTTCGGCCACTGGGCCCTTGTGGGGTTTTCGGTACTGGCGGCGTTTGTGGGAATAGCGGCCGGTGTTTTGATCTACTGCCGCAGACGGGGAGAAACTGCAGCACCGGAATGTGAAACGGCCGCCGCTCTTAAAAGTGGATCTTTTAACAAGTGGTATGTTGATGAGATTTACGAGGCAGTTTTTGTCTCTCCGTTTAACTACATTTCGGGACTCTGCTCTGATTTTGATCGCTCCTTTATAGACAGCTCACTTGACGGACTGAGCAATTCTGTAAGGAGCTTATCACGACGCCTGAGTGCTTTGCAGACAGGTTTGCTCAGATATTACGTAGCGGCAATGGTAGGTGGAGTTATCGTAATAATGGTGCTTCTCTTCATCTACGGCTCCACTACTTCTTGATGGATGAATTTTTCCGCCCGGACCTGAATTCAGACTACATATTTTTTGAAACCTTAACTAGTTAAAGTTTTCTGACCGGAATTATTCTTTTCCTTACAAAATCCCCCTTTGCATTTGACAAATAATTTCTAATATGGATATTCTATATCCAATATATCATGGATAGATTATATCTATATTAAATTTCCAGGAGGATTAAGGTTAATGTTTAACAGAAAAAACGTATTGTCAGTCCTGCTTGCCGTGTTTTTTATTGCGGGTTGTGGAGGAGGTTCCGGAAGTTCTGGAAGTTCAGAAAGTTTTATTGACCAGAATTCAGGGCTTACTACGACCGTAATTGAGAATTACGTTGATGATGTGGTTGTAGCGACTTACTATGATTTAAGACAGAAAGCTACGGTGCTCAGGGAGGCCGTTGAGGAAATTAAGGGCGGAACGCAGGCCGATGTTCAAGCGGCTGCGGATGCGTGGACTGCGGCAAGGATTCCTTGGGAGCAGAGTGAGGCATGGCTTTTCGGACCAGTAGATTTCAAAGGGCATGATCCTGCACTGGATAGCTGGCCTGTAAATCGGACCGATCTCGATAATGTCCTAGCTTCCGCTGATGTGCTTACGGAGGAGTATGTCTCCGCACTTCCGCCGGAAGAAAAAGGCTTTCATACAGCTGAGTACCTCCTTTTTAGAGATGGAAAAACAAGGAATCTAAATGACTTCACCACGCGGGAAATTGAATACCTGATAGCTACTACCAAGGATATAGAATCAACCGCGATAGAGCTTCATGAAGACTGGGCCGAGGGAGCAGAGCCTTACGGGGATGTGATGAAAAGTGCCGGTGAAGATGGAAACACCGTATATACATCGCTGCTGAATGGTATTGAGGAGATAATTAATGGAATGTCAATAATTCTTGATGAGGTCGCAAACGGGAAGATTGCTGATCCGTATGATGAACAGGATGTGGAACTCGTGGAAAGTCAGTTCAGTTTTAATTCGCGAGCGGATTTTGCACATGATATAGTCGGAGTTCTAAACGCCTATAAAGGATGTAGAGTGGTCGATCTGGATGACAGAACGTGTGAAGCGACGGGTCTTGACGACTTGATCGAGCAGTCGGACCCGGATCTGGCTGAAAGAGTGGAGAACGAAATAAATGCTGCGATCGACGCAATTCTCGCTATCTCCCAACCATTCCGAGATGCTATTACTGATGCAGGTCAAACAGATGAGATAGAGGCGGCTCAGGAAGCGATAAATGACGTGTTCAGTACGTTGAACGGTCCTGTACTGACTCTTGTAAGGCAGTAGCGATCAAGCGGACCTTGGTTTATAGACCGTGCCGTGCGTGGCGAATCGCACGCGCGGTCTTTTTAGCTTGCTAATCACCCTACGGCATCATTTAGGGGCCAAACTGCGCAAAGGGTATATCTACGTGAGATTCAAATTAGTCGGTCCTCTTGGTTTGTTTATTTTTCTTATTCTGTCATGCGGTGGCGAAACAAATAATGCTTCGATAAAAGCCGGTGGGGAAACAAGTGTTAATAACAGGACTTCATTTGGGTTTGGGGATCCGGCGGCAAACCTGTCGGAGGAAAATCTCGAGAAGCATCTTGATGGTGATCTTGAATTCGGCAATGTCTTCGTGACCGCTCCGGCTCCGGTAAATCCGGGACTTGGCCCACTTTTTAACAACGTATCCTGTGAGTCTTGTCACCTAGGAAACGGAAGGTCCCATCCTTTGTTTGGGGACCGTAATTTAAGAAGTCCGGCTCTTGTGATGGTTTCAGATCCTGAAGGAGAACCTGCCGTTCCTGGAGGAAATCCTCAGGTTGAGGGTATTGGCAACCAGATTCAGGATCATGCCATACGAGGGGTTTCCCCGGAAGGAACAGTTTATCTCAGCTGGGAGGAAATTTCCGGTGAGTATCCCGACGGAACTTCCTATAGCCTTAGAAAACCCGTGCTCGATATAATTCTTTCTGACGGCTCGCCTCTTGGAGAAGATATTCAGACTTCGATGAGGGTACCCCTACCGGTGATTGGCCTTGGTTTACTTGAGGCTATTCCGGAGGAAACCCTTCTTGAACTTTCAGACCCCGATGATTCTGACAGCGACGGGATATCAGGCAGACCTAACATGGTCTGGAACCAGATAACCTCTTCAACCGAGATCGGAAGGTTTGGACGCAAGGCCGGCAGTCCGAATCTCAGAATGCAGACCGCACGCGCGTACGCGGATGATATGGGAGTATCAAATCCCGAACTTACCTTGGGTGACGCAGTGCCTGATATAACCGAAGAGCAGTTAGCACTGGCCACGTTCTACGTCCAGACCCTCGCTGTTCCTTTAAGGGATGACGTGGACGACCCGGACGTTGCTGAAGGCGAAGTAATATTTTCCGATATTGGCTGTACTTCATGTCACGTGTCGTTGCTTAAAACAGGCGAACATCCGATTGAAGAAGTAAGTTATCAGACAATACAGCCTTTCACCGATCTTCTTCTGCATGACATGGGCGAAGGGCTTGCGGATAACAGGCCTGACTTTCAGGCGACGGGAAGGGAATGGAGAACCACGCCACTCTGGGGAATCGGTCTTACGAAAAAAATGTTGGGAGAGGAGAGTTTTCTGCATGACGGGCGCGCGAGGTCCCTTGAAGAGGCCATATTATGGCATGGCGGGGAAGCGGAAAGAGTTACGGAGAGATTTAAAAACCTTCCCAAGCAAAAACGTAACAACCTTATCAAATTTCTGAATACGCTTTGAGGACAATACTTATGAAGAAAAACAGATATTTATTTTCATTAATTGCTTTTAGTCTTGCTCTTTTGTTTTTACCGGGAGCGGTGAGTGCGGCAGAGCCGGACGAGATCAGACAAGAAATAGAAAATCTCAGAAAAGAGTTCCGTGAAATAAAACGAATTAGAGAAGAGAACGACAACCGAATGAAGTTCATTGAAAAGAAATTAACCGAGCTTACCGGGGAGAAAATGGCTACTGAACATGAAGAAAATATTCCCGATTTGCAGGATGTCAGTGAAACGGATTTTTCAGAAATCATAGACAGTGCGAAGCTTTACAAAGATCTTCCCGAGGGCTCGCCGTTTGAACTTACTTGGAGTGGTTATGCGGACATCCTTTTTTCATGGTTTGATCATGGACCGAACCAAAATCGTCCAGGAGGGACGGAGTCCGATAGCCGGGTCGAGCTTGACCTTGCGAGATTCATTCTTGAACTTGAAGGGGAGATGCCTGCCGGGCTGGGTTTTGAGGCGGAAATTGAGTTTGAGCATGGTGGAACCGGTGCGGCGTTTGAGGTTGAGTATGAAGAATTCGGAGAATTCGAGCAGGAGGTTGAACAGGGCGGGGAAATAATTCTGGAGGAGCTTTATCTCAAGAAAGAATTCGGCGATTGGGGCAAGCTGAAAGTAGGGCGGTTCTATGTCGCATATGGGCTTCTCTCACAACTCTACAAGCCTTCGGGATATCTTGCTGCCAGACGTCCCGAATCCGAGACAATGATAATTCCCGCAGTGTGGGATGAGATCGGTATAGGTTTTAACTATTATGTAAACGACAACTTGGATCTTAATTTTCAAGTGGTAAACGGTCTGGACTCTACCGGGTTCAGCTCTCTTAACTGGGTGAGGGAAGGTCATCAGGGCAAATTCGAGACTATTCGGGCCAACGGGCTTGCTTTTGTAGGGAGGGCGGATTACAAGTTTTCAGATATCGGTCTTATGGTCGGAAGTTCAGTCTATTATGGTTTGAACACCAGCGCGAACAGGCCTAAATATGATCTTGAAGAACTTGACTCCCCGCTTCTTTTGCTTGACGCTCACTTTGTGCTGAGACACGGAGGATGGTACGGAAGCGGTGTTATAATGTGGGGGGAACTGTGGAATGCTGATGATATCTCTGCGAGGAATTCTAGACTTTCCAATAATCTTGATGTTCCAAGAACTTCAGTTGCCGATAACGCTCTGGCTGTGTGGGGGGAAATGGGTTATGACATAAGTCCATATGTGGGGTTAGGTCCCTGGAACGCTCTTAGGCCTTTTTTACGGGTGGATTACTATGACTCAATATTCAGACCTCGCGAGTCCCAGTTTGATAATCCACGTTTTGAAAGATTGGTATTGACAAGTGGTCTTTCCTATTCGTTTGCGGACTCCGTCTTTGTTAAGCTTGATTACGCATACAGGCGGGTAGGCGATTCTACTTTGAATAACGAGGGTACCGCGAATCTTACGTTTGGGTGGATTTACTGATATAGTTCTTGGCAATGATCAAGAAAGCGTTGTCAAGGAAAAAATTGTTGATGGCGGTTTTGGTTGTTGTCGCCATACTCTATTATTTTTTTGGACTTTATAATGTCTCGGCTACAAAGCCGCACCCGACGATTGTGAACACGATTTTTCACATGATTGCCGAGAGGTCGATACAGAGAAACTCAGCAAGCCTTGAGATTCCCTACGATGTAGAAGATAAAGACATATACGTAGAGGGCTTTAAGGAATACGAGGAGATGTGCGTTCAGTGCCATGGAGCCCCTGGTGTTGAACCTTCATCGACGGGTAAGGGCCTTTTTCCTCCAGCACCGAAATTTCCTGAGAAAGAGCTCTACGAATATTCTCTTAAGGACATTTTCTGGGTTACCAAAAACGGGGTCAAGATGACGGGGATGCCCGCTTACGGGCCCACGCATGAAGACAAGATAATCTGGGCGGTCGCCATATTTCTTGATAGGTCGAGAAATTTATCCGAAGCGGAATATAAAAAACTCAGGGACAAATATTCGGATACGCAGCATTAATATCTATAGCGACAATTGTTAAAGCTCTTTATATGGGCACTCTGCTCATAACCTTCTTTCTCTGCTGACCATTTTGGCCGCCTCCAAGGGTTGTTATCGAGAGTCTTCCGAGTTTCAGTTTTTGTTGATTGGCTGCGATAGATGGGATAACCGAAGAGATTTTAAGTGCTCTGGAAAGAGTTTCTTTTTTCCTCTGTTGACTTTGTTCTAATAATGGTAATGATTACCATTTAGATAGTTGTTTTATGGATATATAAAGTTTAGAATACCATCATGCAGGTAAGCAGAACCCTTGATTACGCAGTCAGATGCCTTATCCATATGGGAGGCAATCCGGAGTTTAAGTTCAGTATGAAGCAGATATCCGAAACCCAGCACATTCCGCAGAACTACCTCGCCAAAGTGATGAGAAGGCTTGTCAATCGCGGAATACTCAGGTCGAAGGTGGGGCCCGAGGGCGGATACATGCTTCGCAAGCCCCCACATGAACTCAGCCTGAGAGAGGTGTACGAAGCCATAGAGGGAGAAATAAGGATAGTAGACTGCATGGACGATGACGGTCCCTGCGCGCTTTATGAAAACTGCGGGCAGCTTCCTCTCTGGGATAAGCTCAAGGTTTCCATGATAAAGATTCTTGAAAATACTACTATCGCGGATATGGTGGATGAAACTCGGGGCGGCAGAAGTCACTAGCAGGAGGATATTTTTTTAATGAGCGTTGATCTTGAAAAACTCGCGCAGGAGGAATACAAGTACGGGTTCGTAACCGATGTAGAGCAGGAGATTGCTCCCAAGGGACTTAACGAAGATGTAATCAGGATGATCTCCTCAAAGAAGAACGAACCTGAATGGCTTCTCGAATGGCGCCTCGGGGCTTATGAGCACTGGAAGAAAATGAAGGAGCCCAGATGGGCTTTTCTAAGATATCCGGAAATAGATTTTAACGACATAAGTTATTACGCCGCGCCGAAAAGCAACCCCAGGCCGAAGAGCCTTGACGAGATAGATCCGGAGATAAAGGAGACCTACGACAAGCTCGGTATTCCGCTTGAGGAGCAGAAGATGCTGGCAGGCGTCGCCGTTGACGCGGTTTTCGACAGCGTTTCTGTCTTTACCACTTTCAAGGAGAAACTCGCCGAGGATGGGGTTATTTTCTGCTCCATATCCGAGGCCGTGGAAGAATATCCCGATCTCGTGCGCGAGTATCTGGGTTCAGTAGTGCCACGCGGGGATAATTTCTATGCGGCTTTGAATTCCGCGGTCTTTACGGATGGTTCCTTCGTCTATATCCCCAAGGGGGTAAGATGCCCAATGGAGCTTTCTACCTATTTCCGCATAAACGCGGAGAACACCGGACAGTTCGAGAGAACGCTTATAATTGCCGAGGAAGGCAGCTACGTGAGCTATCTTGAGGGCTGCACCGCCCCGCAGAGAGATGAGAATCAGCTCCATGCCGCGGTGGTTGAACTCATAGCCCACGATGATGCCACCATAAAGTATTCGACGATACAGAACTGGTACCCTGGAGACAAGCAGGGCAAGGGTGGAATATACAATTTCGTAACAAAGCGGGGAAGATGCGTGGGCAGGAGCTCAAGGATTTCCTGGACACAGGTCGAGACCGGTTCCGCTATTACTTGGAAGTATCCGAGCTGCGTTCTTGAAGGGGATAACTCGGTCGGGGAGTTTTACTCTGTTGCCCTTACCAACAGGCGTCAGCAGGCCGACACCGGAACCAAGATGGTTCACGTGGGAAAAAACACCAGCAGCACAATTATTTCCAAGGGTATTTCCGCGGGCGAGGGACAGAACATATACAGGGGACTTGTTGAAATTGGTAAAAATGCCGAGAAATCGAGAAATTACACGCAGTGCGACTCAATGCTTATAGGGGACCGCTGCGGAGCACACACTTTTCCATATATAGAGGTAAAAAACTCCACGGCCCACATGGAGCACGAGGCTTCTACCTCTAAAATAGGCGAGGACCAGATGTTTTACTGTCGCCAGAGAGGGCTTTCCGCCGAAGACGCGGTTTCGCTCATAGTGAACGGTTTCTGCAAGGAAGTTTTCAAGGAGCTGCCGTTTGAGTTTGCGGTTGAAGCTGAAAAACTGCTGAGCGTAAGTCTTGAGGGAAGCGTGGGTTAATAAAGGTCCCGCTTTAATTCTGAAAAGCTTTTTAGGAGGAGCAAACCATGCTCGAGGTGAAAAACCTGCATGTGCAGGTAGATGACAAGGAAATATTGAAAGGAATGAACATTACTGTGGCGCCCGGGGAAGTCCACTCCATAATGGGTCCGAACGGTTCCGGGAAGAGTACTCTTGCTCAGGTTCTTGCGGGCAAGGAAGCTTACGAAGTTACCGAAGGGGAAGTAACTTTTCAGGGAAAGGATCTGCTTGATCTTGAGCCCGAGGAAAGGGCGTGCGAGGGGATATTCCTAGCTTTCCAGTACCCTGTCGAGATCCCCGGGGTCGCGAACACTTATCTTCTTCGCGAGGCTCTTAACGCGAAAAGGGAGTACCGGGACGAAAAACCGCTTAAGCACGTTGAGTTTGGCAAGCTTGCCAGAGAGAAAATGAAAACGCTTGGTATTGACGAGGACCTTCTTAAAAGATCCGTGAACGCCGGGTTCTCGGGTGGGGAGAAGAAAAGGAACGAGATATTCCAGATGCAGATACTCGAGCCGACGCTGGCGGTGCTTGACGAGACGGATTCCGGTCTTGACATAGACGCGCTCAAGATAGTGGCAAACGGGGTGAATTCGATGAGGGACTCAGGACGTTCCTTTATAGTGATAACCCATTACCAGCGACTTCTTAATTATATAGTTCCCGATTTTGTCCACGTTATGGTTGATGGGAAGATCGTAAGATCGGGAGGAAAAGAGCTTGCCCACGAGCTTGAGGAAAAAGGTTACGCCGAGTTCTAGGGCCTCGGGCAACCTGCAAGGAGCATAATACTATGGCTATTGTTTTTGACGGTACCCGCGAAAGTTACGTCGAGAGACTATCTGAGTTTCTCGATAGCGAGCAAAAAGATGCCCCCGGGTGGGTAACAACCCTTCGCCGTGAGGCGATTTCAGGATTCGCCAACCTTGGATTCCCGACGCTTTCTGACGAAGAGTGGAGATTCACCAATCTTGAGGCACTTCGCAGAGGTTCCTTTTCAATTGCCGGGAACGGAATCTCCGGGGTTTCTAAAAAATCCGTGGATTCCTACGGATTTCCCGGGCTTGATTGCCTGAGGCTTGTCTTTGTAAACGGTCGTTTTGCCTCCTCCCTTTCAGATACTGGAAATGCCGGGAAGGGAATACTTGTAAAAAGCCTGTCGGAAGCCATTCGCGAACAAGGCGATCTCGTGAAGGACCACTTGGCGAGATACGCAGATTACGAAAAGGACGCGTTTATTTCCCTTAACACATCCTATTTTGAAGACGGAGTGTTTGTTTACGTCCCCGACGGGACCGTTTTTGAGAAACCCGTGCATGTTCTTCACGTATCGACGGATGAAGGCCGTCCTTTATTCATAAATCCGAGAAATCTCATCATAGTCGGGCAAAGTTCGGTCGCCAAGGTCATAGAACATTACGTGTCGGCATCCCAGAGCGTCTATTTCTCGAACGTGGTCACGGAGGTTGTCTGCGGGGAAAACGCGAATCTTGAACACTACAGACTTGAGTTTGAAAGCCAGAAAGCGTTTAATTTTTCCACGCTTAGGGTGAATCAGCAGAAAAACAGCAATATCGCTTCCCACTCGATTCTCTGCGGAGGGGCCATAGTGAGGAACAATGTCCATCCCGTCTTGGCTGGAGAAGGATGCAACTCCGACATTTACGGCCTTTTCATCTCCGAGGGACGCCAGCACATGGATAATTTTATGCGGGTTGAGCACGCGAGCCCTCATTGCGACAGCCGCCAGTTCTATAACGGCGTACTCGATGGTCGCTCAAAGGGAGTTTTTCACGGAAGGATACTGGTTCACGAAGGCGCCGAGAAGACAGATGCGAAGCAGACCAACAGAAACCTTCTTCTCTCCGATACGGCCCAGATAGACACGAAGCCCCAGCTTGAGATATATAACGACGATGTAAAGTGCACCCATGGTGCTACGATCGGGCAGATGGATGAAGAAGCCCTTTTTTACCTGCGTTCAAGGGGAATCTCGATGAGGCAGGCCAAAATAATAATGCTCCAGGCCTTTACTGGCGAGACCCTCGAGCATATGTCAATTGATTCAGTGAGAGAAGCTCTTGAGGGTGTGGTCATGAAATGGTTTGAACAAAGGCTCCAGAACGGCAAAGGGAGGTAGGTGTTGTATGTCCGATTACAAGAAAGTGGCAGAAGTTTCAGATGTAGCTGAAGGAGTAGTGGAATCCTTTTTCGTCGACGGAGATGTGGTTGCCGTATGCAGGGTAGAGGGGAATTTCTACGCCTTTCGGGACGAATGCACCCACCAGAACTTTCCTATTTCAGACGGCGACCTTGAGGGAGAACGCATCACCTGCTGTTATCATGGGGCTGAATTCGACGTCAAAACTGGTAGGGCGCTCTGTCTTCCTGCAGTCGAACCTCTGGAGACCTACCCGGTAAAAATTGACGGGGACGACATACTTGTAAAGCTTGACGACTGACCGCCCGCTTTTTTAACCAGCAGGTTTGAATTTGGGGAGCGTGACCTCATCGGTAACGTCATCGAAGCAGACCTGCACTTCCATACCAATTGACACTTCATTTGGGTCTACGTCAATAACATTGGACATCATCTTGACTCCCTCGTCCATCTCAATAAGAGCCACTACATAAGGAGGCTCACCCTTGTACGCCTTGGATGGTCCCATGTGGTGTATGGAAAAAGTCCACACCTTCCCCCTTCCCTCACTCTCAACCCACTCTATGTCATCACTCATGTCCCCTCCCGGGGAAAGAGCCCTTGGGTAGAAGAAAAACTCCCCCGTCTCCCTTGATCTCGGAATAACCAGCTTGTGCTCCTTCGCCGCATCCCAAAACGGCTTCGTCTCAGGCCTGAATTCAGGCAAAGGCTTGTTGTACGCTTTTTTCTCTTCTGACATCTTCTCAGTCTCCTTTGTTTATTGTTAGTTAACCGGCTGGTTACCAAGAACCACCGTGCTGTGAGCAGACACTATCCCCCCGTTTCCATGCACAACCGCAACCTCAGGGTCCTCAACCTGCCTACACCCGGCGTCTCCCCTTAACTGCAGAGTGGCTTCCACCACATGATGCATCGCTCCCAAATGAGCCTGGGAAAGCAGTCCCCCATGGGTATTAACAGGAAGGTCCTTCCCTATCTCCATCCTTCCCTCAAGGGCAAACGCCCCTCCCTCTCCCTTGGGAACAAACCCAAGTCCCTCAAGTTCAAGCAGCACTGTTATGGTGAAGCAGTCATAAAGAAACGCTATGTCTACATCCCTGGGTTCTATCCCAGCTGTGTTAAACGCCTTTTTCCCCGACCTTTCAACAGCGTCGTATATCTGATCAAGGTTCTCAAGAGACGTGAGGTACTGATGTGAGTATCCCTGTCCCATTCCCCAGAGGTAAGCAAGGTCGTTTTCTATTCCAAGCTCCTTGGCCTTGTCTTCCGTAGTCACTATGAAGGCCGCTCCTCCGTCAGAGATAATAGAGCAGTCATACTTGGTAAGAGGCTCCGCTATAACCCTTGAACTGAGAACGTCCTCTATAGAAAGAGGATCCTTGTTCATTGCGTTTTCCTTATCCGCTGCGTGTTTTCTCATGGTTACGGCCACTGCAGCAAGGTGTTCCCTTCTGCTGTCCCAGTCATGCAGGTATCTCTGCGCCGCAAGTGCGTATCCCCCGGGAGTAGTGAGTCCGTAGGGGAACTCAAACTCAGCGTGGCACATCTCCCTTATAAGCGCTAGCATCCCGGAAGAGGATATCCCAGAGAGGGTGTTGTCCCCCCTTACGCAAAGCACCACTTCAGACTGTCCAGACGCTATGGCCATGGCCGCCTCCGCGACCATCCACACCGCCGTGGCCCCTCCCACGGCTACCGAGGAGAAAAACCTCGGGTTCATGCCGAAGTAATCGGCAAAGGTGGTGCAGTGCATGAATGTGTGCTCAACGAGAGAGAATGCCGTTATCAGGCCGTCCACATCGTCTTTTTTTATTCCCGCGTCCTCAATTGCAAGCCTAGAGGCTTCGCTTAGGAAGTGAAAGGAGCTTTTATCCGGGATTTTGCCCTGTTCCGTTTCACCCACCCCCGCGATAACCACTTTTTTCTTCTTAAGAAGTTCTCGGGTTTCCTGTATGCCGGGAAAGTTCTGTGACATTGTAATGCTTCCTCCTTGCTTAAAACTTAGTGCTCTTTGTTATTCAAAATCCGTATCATATTACTACATACACATGCCTTTTGCCAAACTTTACGGGCCGAGGCCTTTGCGCAAATTACTCTCTTTTTACATTCAAAGGGAGTATAATGTTTCGGAAATGGAACTTGGATATTTCACTATGCCTCTTCATCCGTTCGGCTCTCCCCTTTCCGATACGCTCGAAGCGGACATGGAGCAGATGGTTTTTCTTGATGAAATCGGTTTCAGGGAAGCCTGGATAGGGGAACACTTCACGGCGGGCTGGGAGAACATACCTGCCCCCGATCTTTTCATAGCCAAAGCAGCTGCTCTTACTAAACGGATAATCTTCGGTACGGGAGTTTCATGCCTGCCTCAGCATGACCCTTTTATGCTTGCCCACAGGATCGCGGTTCTCGACCACCTGCTTAAGGGAAGATTCTACTGGGGAGTGGGAGCCGGAAGTTTCATCGGAGATTTACAAGCGTTCGGTATAAACCCGAAAACAGGGGAACAAAGACGGCTTATGAACGAGTCCCTTGAGATGATACTTAATCTCTGGAACAACCCGAGCCCGGGTGTCTACTCTAACTCCCGGTGGAAATTCACCGTTCCTGATCCGGTGGAAAGGGTAGGTCTCGGAGTGCACACGAAACCCTACCAGGAGCCTCATCCTCCTATAGCGGTTGCGGGAATCTCTGAGAATTCTGCGAGTCTTAGGACGGCCGGGGAACGTGACTGGATACCTATGAGCATAAATTTCGTTATCACCGATGTGCTTAAATCTCACTGGGCGGGATACGAGCAGGGCGCGGAGGCCGCAGGCAGAACGCCGGATAGGTTGAAATGGAGAATCGCAAGGGACGTCTATGTCGCGGAGACAACAGAAGAGGCGAGAAAAGAAGTAATAGAGGGCACGCTCGCAAGAGATTTCCGGGATTATTTTTTCACTATAGTTCCCATGATAAGAAACAACCTGAATCTGTTTAAGATTGACAAGTCAATGTCGGACCGGGAAGTGACAATGGATTACATGATCGAGAATTTGTGGCTTGTGGGAAGTCCTGAGGATGTCGCCCGGAAAATAATCGAACTTCATGAATTCGTCGGGGGATTCGGGGTGCTTCTGGCAATGGGACACGAGTGGAATCCGAAGGAAAAATGGGAGAAATCAATGAGGTTGCTAAAAGAAGAAGTTCTTCCGATTGTGAAAAAAAATCTGCGGCGGGGGGCCTGAGAGCGCCCGGGGTTCTTCAGGACTGCGACTGCGGTTCGTGATGGTAGTGAATTCCGCATTCTTTGTCCGAGCCCTTCTCCCACGACCATCTGCCGGCTCTCGGGTCTTCTCCCTCCTCGACGGCCCTCGTGCAGGGAGCGCATCCTATGCTTGGATGTCGCATGTCATGAAGCTTGTTATAGGGAACCTCGTTTTTCCTTACGTAGTCCCATACCTGGTCGATGGTCCAGTCGAGGATGGGGTTTATCTTGAGCATGTTTCCGTGCAGGTAGTCAATTTCAAACTTGCTTGCCTCTGCCCGCTGCTCCGTCTGAGTTGCCCTTATGGCTGTAATCCAGGCGTCTAGGGTTTTTAAGTATCCGTTCAGCGGGTTGGTTTTTCGCACCTTGCAGCAGAGTCTTCTGTTCTCGATGCTTTTGTAAAAAAGATTTACCCCGCGGCTGGTCACCATTTCCTCCACTTCAGCCGTGTCAGGGAAAAGCACCTCGATGTTGATATTGTACTTTTCTCTTGTTTTGTCCATAACGTCGTACGTCTGCGAATGAAGCCTTCCGGTGTCAACAGTGACGATTCTCGCTTCGGGGTCCGCCTTTACGAACATGTCGACAAGCACCATCCCCTGGATCTGAAAGCTGGTCGAAAGCACCACCGAGCGACCGAGGTTCGCAGAAGCCCAGGCGAAGATATCCTCGGGGGAACTTCGCTCAAACTCGCGATTGAGATTTTTAACGTCTTCTTCAGAGAATTTCATCTAACCCAGAAAACTCAGATACGACGACAGGCCGTACTTTATGTATATGAGGGATACATAGTAACTTACCCCTACGGTTATCACAGGAACAATAAACCAGAAAAAACCGATTTTAACAACATGGCTGTTTTTGGAAGTCTGGACGAATCCGTGCTGCGCGCACGAAAAACCCACAACCCCGGCTGTTACTATCTCGGCAATCGAAACCGGAATTCCGTATAACGAAGCGAGCAGTATTATCACCGCAGCCGTAAACTCAACCGAGATAGCCCTTATGATGCATATCTCCGTTATTTTTTTCCCCAGCGTCTCAAGCACCCTGCCTCCCAGCAGAATTGCTCCCACCCCCATTGCGACACCGGCAAGAATCGCGCCCGGATAGGAGTCTATCAGCCCTAGGCTTACTATCGGCCCTATGGCGTTTGCGGAATTATTGGCGCCTCCCGAAAAAGCGATGAAAGTTCCGGATATGGTAATCAGCACGGTCAGGATGACATTGACTCTTTTCTCCGAGAAATTACTTGCGAGATAGTGGACTATCTTGAAATAGAAAAGCTTTGCCACGGCAAAATTTATTAACCAGGCGGCTATAGGCGCCAGAATCCACCATTTGAGCACCCGGATGAAGCTGTCGGAATTAAGCGTCTGAGTATAGAGGCCGATTCCCACTATGGCGCACACTATGGCGTGGGTGGTTGCTATGGGCGTGCGGACTACATTCGCCCAGGCGATGAAACCTATCCCGAGAAGCAGAATTATAAATATGAAGCCTATATCGGAAGAGAGGGTCTCGGCCGGCACTATTCCCTTGCCTACGGTTTCCACCACGGGAGCTCCGGCAGTAAGCGCTCCCAGGAGAGCGAAGATAGCTATGAGCCATACGGCCTGTCTTTTCGACCTTACTCCGGCACCGTATGATGTCGCCATGGACGCCGCGGAATTGTTGGCTCCTATGTTGAGGGCCAGAAATGCCGAAAGCACGAGTGTTACAACAAGTAAAACGCTCAATAAATTATCTCCCCGCCTAAATGTCGGCGGCAGTAATTAGGTAAAAACCAATTATCATTCCGGTTTGTACGAAAAACAAAAGAGTTTTGCGTGGAGTTTTCTAGAGAAGTTCCGAAACCCTGAATATGGAAAAAAAGCTACAGCTCCGCTCAAGGAAAGTTTTTTCCGTCTCCTCTCCCCTGTCGACGACGCAGAAAACCCCGCGGACTTCGGCTCCGGCGGACTCAACAAGATCAATGGCTCTTAGAACGGAACCGCCAGTGGTAATCACGTCCTCAACTATTGCCACGCTGTCTCCCTGGGTAAGTCCGCCCTCTATCATGTTTCCGGTTCCGTGTTCTTTTTCCTTCTTCCTTACTATGAATCCGCGAAGCGGCATACCCTGCTCATAACTTTTGGAAATTATAGCTCCCACCATCGGGTCGGCGCCGCTGGACGGCCCCCCGACGGCAGTTACGTCTCCCCGAGCGGCGATTTCGCCCAGAAATATTTCCGATATCAGGTGGGCGCCTTCGGGATCCAGGGTCGTGTGCCTGGCGTCAATGTAGTAGGAACTCTGTTTTCCCGATGCCAAGGTGAAATTTCCGAGCAGGATTGATTTGCTTTTGAGAATTAGTTTTAATTTTTCTCTGCTCTTGTTCATCTTCCGGGATTCCGAACCGAATGAAACCTTATTTTCGTAATTGTACCTATTGATGGGGAAAATCAATAAACCGGATCGGCTCCTTGTTCTGTGCGGAACAGCCGTTTTTCTCCTGCTTGCGGCTATAGCTAAAATCTCTCCGCAACTCTCCTCCGGGGCTTTTGAGAAAGACCTGATACCGGTTTTCATATCGCTTCTGATTGTCGCTTCGGCTGTTTATTTCGCGGCGGTGGGAAGTTTCAGAAAAAACCGTGCGTGTTCCCTTCTTCTTATAGTCCTTTTCGGTATCGGGTTCCGCGTTCTGTTTCTTTTTTCGACCCCGATACTTGAAAACGACTATCACCGCTACTTCTGGGACGGCGCCGTTGTTGCAGGAGGAATGAATCCCTACGAGTATTCCCCGGAGGAAGTGGCGGAAGGCGTGGAAAACGAAAAACTTAAGGAACTCAGGCGCCTCTACGGCGATACGCTTGAGAAAGTAAACCACCCCCACGTAAAAACCATCTATCCGCCTGTCGCGGAATTGCTCTTTGCCGTCTCCTACAAGATATCTCCCATGGGTATCACGGCGTGGAGGATTCTGCTCATGGTGTTTGATCTGGTTACGCTGGGGCTACTGCTTGCCAGTCTTAAGAAGCTCGGTATTCCTCGTCAATATTCCATTATCTACTGGTGGAACCCGCTTCTGGTTAAGGAGATATTCAATTCCCTGCACATGGACGTCCTTGCGTTTCCGTTCGTGCTGGGAGCAATTCTGCTTTTTCTCTGCGAGAGGAAAAGACTCTGGGCGCTCGTCCTTTCCTTCGCGGTGGGAGTAAAGCTCTGGCCGGCGCTTCTTTTCGGAATGTTTTTAAGCCCCCTTAAGGAGAAACGCCAGACGCTGCTGCAGGTCCTTATTTTCGCCGCCGCGGTCTTAATCATATTTCTTCCCATGATTGCATTCAAGCTGGATTCGACTTCCGGCATCGTAGCGTACGGAAAAACCTGGCAGAACAACAGCCCGTTTTTCACGGCGGTTCTTTCGGGATGGGGGTCTGTCCTTGAGGCGTTTGGTATTCACCCCGGACACGCGCACACACATTCAAGAATCGGTCTTGTCGCGATTCTTCTTGCCTGGAAGTTTTACGTGGCGTTTGTATGCAGGTCTTTAGGGCTGCACAGAAAAGCTCTTCTCATAATTGGAGGTGTGTTTCTGCTCGCCCCGGCACAGTTTCCCTGGTACTACACGTGGCTTCTTCCGTTTCTCTGCATAGCTCCAAGCCCGGGTTTCCTTGCTCTTACAGCCCTGCTCCCTCTTTACTATCTTCAGTACTATTTTCCCCCTAACCTCGAGGAAGGTGGAATATTCGGAAACATGGTGATATGGATAGAGTTTGCGCCCGTGTGGGTTCTTCTCGCCTGGGAATGGTGGAGGTTTCGGGTTTCAAAGAAAGCCTCGGCCATACGAACGGACATCAGTTGGTAGTGGCTGAGGAGAAGAGATCATTCAGGTTGCCGAACGACTCTTATAATCACTACTGGACCGGAATTCTCTTTTGTATTGCGTCTCTCACGACCTTGTAATCGTTTGGAAGTTCCACAGGAACATTGCTTAGCTCAGAAGATACCCCTTCAAGAGCGGATCTGTGGTAGCCGGCTTTGAATTCAACGAATTTAAGCCCGTGAGCGGTGGAAACCACCACTATTTTTTCCTTGGGAGAAAGGACCTTTTTCTCAAGCAGCTTCAAAAACACCGCGAGCGCAACTCCTGTGTGTGGGCAGTTGAACGTGCCTGTTCTGTCCGCCATCGCCGAGGCATGGGAAAGTTCTTCTTCCGATGCCTGCTCCACGACTCCGTCAAATCGCCTGAGGATCGAAATTGCCTTGTTGATGCTTACCGGGTTTCCGATCTGTATAGCGTTTGCGAGGGTTTTTTTGGCTCTCACCGGGGTAAATTCTTCGAAGCCTTTAAGGTAGCTCAGGTAGAGAGGGTTTGCGTTCTGCGCCTGTGCGCAGACTATCCTCGGAAGTTTTTTTATGACGCCGAGCTCATACATCATCAGGAATCCCTTCCCGAGGGCGGACACGTTGCCGAGGTTGCCGCCTGGAATTATTACCCAGTCCGGGACCTCCCAGTCAAACTGCTGGCAAAGTTCTATGCTTATGGTTTTCTGTCCCTCTATGCGCAGGGAGTTGATTGAGTTTGCGAGATAAATATTATGCTCGCTGGTTATTCTCTGGACCATCTCCATGCAGCCGTCAAAGTCCGTATCCAGGGAGAGAACCAGAGATCCGTTCGATATGGGCTGGATCAGCTGGGCAATGGATACCTTGTCCTTGGGGAGAAAAACTATGGAAGGAATGCCCGCAGAGGCGCAGTAGGCGGCCAAAGCGGCCGATGTATCCCCGGTTGAAGCGCAGGCTACCGCCGGGATGCTTATATTGTCGCTTGTCATCTGGTTCACGGCCGATACAAGCACGGTCATCCCCAGATCCTTGAAAGACCCCGTGTGGCTGTTGCCGCACATCTTTATCCAGAGATCTTCGACACCTACCTGCTTGCCGAATCTCTCGGCCCAGAAAAGGTTCGTGCACCCCTCGTACATTGAAACTATATTCTGGTTTTCGATTGAGGGAAGAACCCACTCCTTCTTTCCCCAGACGCCGCTTCCGAAAGGCCAGACCTGCTTTCTGTACCTGCTGTCAAAAAGCTCTCTCCATTGCTCGGGCGTTTTCCGCCCCAGAATTTCCATGTCGTGCTGAACGTCAAGAAGATTGTCGCACTTCTTGCATCTGTAAATGATTTCATCGATGGGATAGATTTCAGAGCAGTTCTCATCTATGCATCTGAAATGGGCTCGGTACTCGCTCATCAAACTAAGAAAATACATTTTGCCTTTTTCCCTGTCAACGCTGCAGGAACCCTTTTCTCATGCTGCGATACTTACTTTAAAGTCCCCGAATCTCCGCGTTCATTGACACCGGCAGAGCCTTTTGGTACTCTGAAATGACCGGATGGAACGAAGAGTCGTTATCTTGGTAAAGGGAAGGGTGCAGGGAGTTTATTTCAGAGCCTCAGCGACCCAGACTGCAACTGAGCTCGGCATCAGGGGGCACGTCGAGAACCTCATGGATGGAAACGTCAGAATAGTAGCTGAAGGAACGACCGAGAACCTGCAAAAGCTGATTGAGTGGTGCGGAGAAGGGCCTCCGGGCGCGAAGGTCGAATCGGTTGAGTGCAAGTGGTTACCACCTGAGGGCGGGTTCATCGGTTTTCGTATAAAGAGGACTCAAAGGAGATCAGGTTGATAATAGAATGCATCCCGGGCGGGGTATTCATTGAAAACTGTTACATCATAGGGGATGAAGATACGAATGAAGCTATGCTCGTTGATCCCGGAGAGCAGATAGCGGAGATCTCCACTAGAATCGAAAGATCGGGGTTCAAGGTAAAAAAAATAGTTAACACCCACACGCACCTGGATCACGTGGCCGGTGTCGAGACTTTCAAGAAAACGCTTGGCATACCCTTTTACATACACGAGAAAGAACAACCCGTGCTTGATATGCTTCCCGAGGCGAAGACGAGGATCCCCGGATTTGACTTTGTCGAAGTTCCCGAGGTAGATGGTTACGTGAAAGAAGGAGAAACCCTTTCTGTGGGGAATCTCACGGGAGAAATACTCCTTGTTCCGGGACACACCTGGGGGCATATATGTTTTGTTTTCGAAGAATCGATAATAGCTGGAGACACTGTTTTCTCTGGAAGCGTGGGCAGGGTGGATCTTACCGGGGGAACCACCATGAAGGAGCTTGTAGAGTCGATACGCTCCGAGATTCTTAAATATCCTGACCATTACGAGATTCATCCAGGCCACGGCCCTCAAACGACAGTGGGAATTGAAAAAAGGATCAATCCTTTTCTCGTTGGAACTTCTGAGGACATATGAGGCCGCAAAAATTCATCAGGCTGGCCGTGTACTCGGTGATTGCCGTGGTGGTGGCCTTGGTGTTTTTCAACGAGATTTCCAAAGTCTATTTTCTCAAGAACGAAAACAAGAGGATAGAGAAGAGGATAGAGGGCCTGGAAGCGCAGAACAAGGCGTACAGAGAGGAAATAAAGGCCCTTAAGCAAGACGAAAGATACATTGAGAAAGTACTGAGAGAGGAACTGGGGATGATAAAAGATAAAGAAAAGATATTCAGGTTCAAAGAAGAATAACCTGGCGACCTTCATTCTTTGTCTACATAGTTAAGAATTGTTCTGAGACAGTATCCGCTTTAAACGGATGGATGATATGGAGCGGGAGCAGGTATTCCGTCAGACTAAGAGGCTCGGACAAAATTTTCTGAACGACCCCAACATACTTCGTAAGATATGCGCCACCGCAAAGCTCGACAAAGAAGATCATGTGATTGAAATCGGACCCGGCAAGGGCAGCCTCACGGAGCATCTCGCACACGGTGCCGGCAAAGTCACAGCAATTGAGAAAGACAAGAGGCTGAGAACCTTTCTTGACGAGAAATTCGGGGAATCTGCAAACGTCAGATTTTTTTACGAAGACATTCTTAAAATCAGCTTCAGCCGTTTTTCCGACGGGAGAGAAACGAAGCTCGTATCCAACCTTCCCTATAACATATCCACCCAGATTCTTCTTAAGCTTCTTGATGAAAGAGAACTTTTCTCGAGAATAGTTGTGATGCTGCAAAAGGAAGTGGCACAGAGGATATCTTCTGCAAAGGGGCGCAAGAGCTACGGCTCCCTCTCGGTGCTTCTCCAGAGCTGTTTCAGCGTAGAGCTTGCCTTCAAGGTTTCCCGCCGCGTGTTCTATCCGGTTCCCGAAGTGGATTCGGCGGTGGTGGTGCTTGATCCGCTTGAGGAGCCCGTGTTTTCTGTGTCGAGCGAGAAGACCTTCAGGACCGTTACCAGGTACGCGTTTTCCTCGCGGAGAAAGACCATAAAGAATTCGCTCAGCAACTTCTTTGAGAGGGAGACCGTTGAACGGGCACTTTCAGATTCAAGTATCGATCAGCGAAGAAGGGCGGAATCACTTTCGATTGAGGAATTCGCGAGATTGGCTGACAGCTTCCACGCAATAAATCAGTAGACAAGTTCCCGAAGAAGCAGGTTCTGAAGTTTCTTCACCCTTGTTCCCATGCCGTTTGATATGATGGAAAAAATATAAACCCGCCCGTTTTTTCCGAATGCGTAGCCCGATAGAGACCTGGCTCCTTCAAGATACCCGGTTTTCGCATAGACCTTGCCCTTGAGATTGCGAAATCTTTTCTTGAGAGTTCCGTCAACTCCGGCGACCGGCAGGGACGCGAGAAACTCCTCGGAAATGTCCGGATCGCCGTAGGCCTTGGAGAGCGCCTTGGTTATGTCCTCGGGGGACACCCTGTTCAGTCTTGAAAGACCGGAACCGTCGGCTATGGAGAAATTTCCGTTGAGACCGATTCTCCTCAGGTGATTTTCAATTGCGCGTGTGCCGGATTTCCACGAACCCGGGACGCCGGAGAACTCTGCGCCGATTACCTTGACTATGCTCTCGCCGATTATGTTGACGCTTTCCTTGTTGTACTCATGAATAATGGTTCCCAGGGGTTCTGAGTAATGAGTGAGTATCTTTCCGGACCATTTGGGCACTCTCCTGCGGTCTACGGGTCCGTTCACCTCAACCCCGTTTTCTTCAAGAACCTGCTTGAGCGCCGCACCGAAGTAAAAAAACGGGTCGGGAACCGAAAGCTCCATAGTTTCGGCTTTTTTTCGGGAGGAGACGTATCCGGAGATGATGAGCTCGTTTCGTTCGTTATATTTAGCCGTCACGCCGGATCTTCTAACTGACGTTGAAACCCTGTTTCTGATCGGGAATGGGAACTCCGCAGGTTCCGTTCTCACTAGCGCAGGCCCCCCCTGCACGCCGGACACGGAAATCTTTATCTTGGCCGAGTTGTAATTAAATGAAATCGCCGTTACTGGAGGGCAGAATCCTTTGTCGAACCACTCAGGATCCCATCCCTCTGCGTAGTGGACGTCGTCAAAGTACGAGCCGTCAAGGTATATCCCGCCCTCGATTCTGGTTATCCCGAGTGCTTTAATCCGCTGCGCAATCTCCTGAAGTTTTCCGGTGTCTATCGTGGGATCTCCGAATCCTTTTACGTAAAGACCGCCGTGACCGACCCCCGAATGTATTCCTCCGCCCAGATAAAACTTGGTTTTGAACCGGAAATTTTTTCCAAGGATGGAAAGGGCCGCTATGGAGGAAAGTATTTTATTGTTGGAAGCGGGAATGAATTCCTTTTTGCCGTTATAGCGGAAAACCGTTTTGCCGGTATCGGCCGAGCGGACCATGATCCCGATTTTCCTTTGCGAAGGGGGGCTTTTTGATATAAAGGAGAGGATTTTTTTGTGGTTTACGTCAGCATGGGAGGATGTCGCCGGCAGAAACACAAAGAGCAAGATGAGCGTGTGCAGAATCAGGATATTTGTTCTGGAATTCATTGTTGCTGTATTCTTAATGGGCCTCGGCCCAGTTCTTTGCGGCGCGCATTTCCACTTTGAGCGGAACCTGAAGTTCCCAGGCGTTTTCCATGTCGTTTTTTATATGAATCCTCAGTTCTTCAAGTTCCGTTTCTCGAACCTCGAAAAGAAGCTCGTCGTGAACCTGAAGAATCATCTTGGAGGAAAATCCTCCTTCTTCAAGTTTTCTGAATATGCGGACCATGGCCAGATTTATTATATCCGCCGCGGATCCCTGTATAGGAGTATTTATAGCCTCGCGCTCTCCTCTTCCCCTCTCTACCCTGTTTTTGGAATCAAGTTCCGGTATCGGCCTTCTTCTCCCGACAAGCGTCTCGGTGTAGCCCCTGCTTCTGGCTTCTTCAACCGATGACTGCATATAGGCCTTCACTTCCGAATATCTGTCAAAATATCTGTTTATGTAATTTCTTGAGACCGAGACCGTAGTGCCGAGTTGCTTTGAGAGCCCGAAGGCGCTTATACCATATATTATTCCGAAGTTTATGGTTTTGGCGAGATTCCGCATCTCGGAGGTGACTTGTTTTTCGCTTGCGTTAAAGATTTCGCATGCTGTTGCGACGTGCACGTCCTTATCGTTTCGAAGAGCTTCGAGCAGGGTCGGGTCACCAGAGAAATGGGCGAGCAGACGAAGTTCTATCTGGGAATAATCAGCTGACAGTATAACGCAGCCGTCTTTTGCCACGAACGATTTCCGTATTCTTTTTCCGTCCTCGGTTTTTATCGGGATGTTCTGAAGATTGGGATCCCTTGAACTCAGTCTGCCGGTTGAGGTGCCGGCAGGATTAAAAGAGGTGTGTATCCTTCCGGTGGCCGGGTTTATGAGCCTCGGAAGCTGGTCGATGTAAGTGGATTTCAGCTTGGAGAGAAACCTGTGTCTGAGTATGAGACGCGGCACCTCGTGGATTGCCGACAGATCCCTTAGGACTTCGGAATCGGTGGAAAAGGCGCCCTTTGCGGTTTTTTTCCTGGCGGGAAGCCGCAGCTTCTCGAAAAGCACTTCAGCGAGCTGTTTTGTCGAGTTTATGTTGAACTTTACTTCGGTTTTTTCATATATCCCAGCCTCGATGGAGTCGAGATCCTTTTCGAATTCCTCAGACATCTCTCCGAGAATAGCGGTGTCGACGCTCACTCCCGTGAACTCCATGTCGCAGAGAACCGGAAGAAGTCCGAGAACATTCTTCCTGTAGAGATCCCAGAGTTCCTCTTGCTTGAGAGTTTCAAGAAATTTTCTTGAAAGAATAAAAGCCACGTCCGAATCTTCGCATGAGTACCTTGTTGCCGTCTCGATATCAACTTCGGCGAAGTTCTTCTTTGATTTCCCTTTTCCGGTAACGTCATCGTAGGAGATCATCCCGTGACCAAGCTCAGTTCTTGAGAGTTCGTCAAGCTTGTAGCTTCTCCGGGAAGCGTCGAGCAGGTGTGCGGCAAGCATCGTGTCAAAGTAAATTCCCCTGAGACTGACGCCGTGATTTTTAAGCACCAGCATATCGTATTTTATGTTCTGTCCCATTTTCCTTATGTCCTCGGATTCAAGGACTGGTTTCAGCATGGAAAGCACGGTCTCAGGTTTCATCTGTTTTTCGGCTTCAATGTTTCCTGCGTGTCCCACGGGAACATAAAAAGCCCGTCCCGGGGACGTGCACAGCGAAAAGCCGACTATCCCTGCGTTCATCGGCAATTTTGAATCCGTCTCGAGATCTATTGAAAGTTCTCCTGTCTCCTCTACCATGCCTATGACCCGGCCGAGGGATATCTCATCGAAAACAGTTTCGTAGGAGTCGTATCTTACCGCTTCGCTTTTATCTGGCGTGCGGGATACGCCCATTTCGTCCAGGAGCTTTTCGAATTCAAGCTCTGAGAATATTTTCTGAAGATCTTCGGCCGCGTATCCACCGTATCTGAAATCTTCGATACCGGTTCCTACTCCGACGTCAATTTTTATGGTAACTAGCTTGCGGCTAAGATACGCGTCGTCTTTATGCTCTTTTAGTCTCTGTGCGACACTGGGGCGAAGTTCTTCCAGGTTGCCGTATACGCCATCAAGGTCCCCATACTTGGATATAAGGGCCGAAGCGGTTTTTTCCCCCACGCCTGCCACTCCCGGAATGTTGTCAACCTTGTCTCCCACAAGAGCGAAGAAATCAATCATTTGTCCGGGCTCGATTCCGTATTTCTGGCGCACTTCCCGCACTCCGGTTACGCGTTCCCTCATTGTGTCAACCAAGGTTACGTCTTCAGACACCAGCTGGCAGAAATCCTTGTCTCCGGTGACCAGAACCACCTTCGATCCTTCCTGCGCTTTGGCTATGGTTCCAATGATGTCATCGGCCTCGTACCCCTCCATTGCAAGCATCGGTATTGAGAATGCCCGTACAAGTTCGAAAATCTTGGGAAACTGAAGCTGGAGGCTTTCCGGAGCCTGGTCCCTGTTGGCCTTATACTCGGGGTATATTTCGTTTCTGAACACTTCTCCCTTGGAATCGAACACCATCCCCAGGTACCTCGGTTCGTATTCCCTGAGAAACTTAAGAAGCATGTTCGCAAATCCGTAGACGGCGTTGGTTGGAAACCCGTCGGAAGTGGAAAGATCGGCCCTTACGCCGTAATACGCCCTGAATATATATGAACTGCCGTCAATCAGATAGAGCGGGTGCTGGGACATGAAAGAAACCGCTTACGCGTTGTCTGTTAAGTATACCCAACCGTCCTTACGGTGGGGAATCAGCTTGCTGACGTAGCTTTGAGAAGTGGCGGAGACGAAGTTATTTCTCCGCACTGTACACAAACGCGGGAGGAAAATTCGACCAGACGGTTTTTGACTTGACGACATTTGTGAACTTGTTTCGCAGGGTCGAGCGGAATCTTCTGGCGTTTGGAACCATCATGCTGATTGAATAGCTGAAGGTGATCATCCTGCCTCCAGGCTTGAGTACGTCCCAGATGACGTCGAGCAGTCTGTCCTGGGTTCCGTGGTCAAATACGGTCCAGGGAAGACTTGAAATAATGCAGTCGCAGGAATCTTTTCCGTGCTGCTCGAGATATTTTTTCATATTCTCCGCGGAATCCCTGTAGACTGTCGCGGAAGGGCATCGTGATTTGGTCGCTTCGCAGAACTCGGGATTGATTTCTATTGCGAAAAACAGTGCTTCCGGGCTTTTTTTCTCAAGAATCTTCTCGGTAAAGACCCCGGTTCCAGAACCAAGCTCCACCACCGTTCCCATTTCGTCGAGCCGGGCCGTCTCGGTGACAAGCTCAGACAGTTCCTCATTTGAAGGCGCTATGGAGCCGGTGCTCTGCGGATATCTGAGAAACTGCTTTATGTAACCGTATGCTCCGAGTTTCAACGGTGCCTCCGATAAGATACAAATTGGGGTAATTATAATAGCTTGCGGTATTTTGTCCATGTTCTTTGTTAAGACACGGACCTTGGAGTTTCCGTGCGTCAGGCGGGGAAGGATTGTATTTTCGTAATTCCGGTATTATATAAATCGTGACACCGCCCCGGATGGCTTCAGGCGGCGGTAAATGCAACGATGTTTGAAGGAGTCTCGAAAAAACTCGGCACCACCCTCAAAAGGATAGGGGGCTACGGAAAGCTGAGCGAAAAAAACATAGAGGACGCGCTTCGCGAAGTGCGTCTCAGCCTTCTTGAAGCGGACGTCAATTTCAGGGTGGTCCGCCAGTTCACCGAACTTGTCAAGGAAAGAGCGCTGGGTCGGGAAGTCGAAAGGAGTCTCAATCCGGGACAGCAGTTCGTAAAAATAGTCAAAGAAGAACTTACCGGCATTCTGGGACTGGAAAACGAACCCCTGAATCTGAATGTCCCGCCTCCCGTGATAATAATGCTGGTCGGGCTTCAGGGTTCGGGAAAAACCACCACGGCGTCGAAACTTGCCAAGTTTCTCAAGGACCGCCACGGCAAGACCCCGCTGCTGGTTCCCGCCGACATCTACCGCCCTGCCGCGATAGAGCAGCTAAAGGTGCTCGGAGAAAAAATAGACGTAAGCGTCTACGATACCGTGGCCGGCTCGGACCCCGTGGACGTGTGCGCCGATGCGGTCTCGGCGTCTGCGAAACAGGGGGCTGACGCGGTGATCATAGATACGGCCGGACGCCTTCATCTTGACCGCGAGCTGATGGATGAACTGGGGAGCATAAAGAAGAAGGTAAATCCCCATGAAATCCTCCTCGTTGCCGACTCGATGACGGGACAGGATGCCGTGAACGTTTCGCAAAGCTTTGATGAAGCCGTTAATCTCAACGGCGTGATTCTCACGAAGATGGATGCGGACGCGAGGGGAGGGGCAGCCCTTTCGATAAAAGCTACCACCGGCAAGCCCATAAAGTTTTTCGGAACGGGAGAGAAAGCCGACGCGCTTGAGGTCTTTCACCCCGAGAGAATAGCATCGAGAATCCTGGGAATGGGAGACGTCCTCAGTCTCATAGAAAAGGCGGAAGACGCTTTTGAAGAGGAAAGAACGAAAAAACTCGCGGAGAGAATATCGAAAAAGCAGTTCTCCCTGGAAGACTACAGGGAATCGATACTGGCCATGAGCAAACTCGGCTCGATAGAAAGCATAGCCCACATGGTCCCGGGGATGAAAAAGGTCGCTGATAACCCCGAAGCGATGGCGAAGGCGGAGGATGAGATAAAAAAGAGCCTTGCGATAATCAATTCCATGACGGTGCCGGAAAGAAGGAATCATGCTATCCTAAACGGCAGTCGCAGAAAGAGAATCGCCAAGGGAAGCGGAACTACGGTGCCTGAGGTGAACCGCATGATAAAAAACTACATACAGATGCGAAACATGATGAAAAACATGGGGAAAATGGGTAAACTAGCAAAAAGAATGACGAAATTCAGATGACGGGAGCATATCTTTAACCCCGAATTCAGGAGGTAACAGCAGTTTGGTCAAGATAAGATTGAGCAGGATGGGAGCTAAGAAGAAGCCGTTTTACAGGATAGTCGCCGCGGATGTCCGTTCCCCGCGCGACGGAAAGTTTCTTGAAATATTGGGACATTACGACCCGCGGAAAAAACCTCACGAACTCAAGGTAGACATGGAAAGAGTGAAAGCGTGGATGGATAACGGCGCCAAGGCAACCAACAGGGTGAGCAAGCTCATATCACAGGTTACCTAGCACATTTTCTTCCACGCGAAAATTCATACACAAAGATTCTGGTTTCAGGAGGGATGCTCCTTATGAGTCAGCTCAGAGAGTTTGTCGAATTCATGGCTAAATCCATTGTCGACAACCCCGAGGAGGTTCAGGTAACAGAGGTGGCGGGCGAAAAAACTACGGTTATCGAGCTTAGAGTGGCCTCCAAAGACTTGGGGAAGGTAATCGGAAAGCAGGGAAGAACCGCAAAGGCGATTCGCAGCATATTAAACGCCGCGGCCGCAAAAATGAAAAAACGTGCCGTCTTAGAGATCCTTGAATAGCATTGCCGGGAAGTGCGAAACAAAACCTTGTCCTCTACGGGAAGATAACCAAAAGACACGGTCTTTACGGTGAAGTGAAGGTGTTTGCCTTCGGCGGGCGTCCCGAAACCCTATCCGGGGTAAAAAAAGTCTACTTAGAAGTTTCCGGCCGGGAAGAAACCCGAGAATTCAGTCTGTCCTGGATAAAAATCCAGAAAAACGTCGCGATTGTTAAGCTCGAGGACATCGACACCCCCGAGGCCGCCGACGCACTTAAGAATTTCCACGTGCTGGTCGAGAAAAACGATTTGCAGCCCCCGGAAGAAGACGAATATTACTGGGCTGACCTCATCGGGCTTCGTGTTCTCACCTCCCACGGAGATAATATCGGGGAGGTGAAGGATCTTATCAATTCGGGGGGACACGACATTCTCGTGATAAAGAGTCCGGAACGGGGGCGGGAATTTCTGGTTCCGTTTGTCAAAAAGTTCGTGACCGAGGTGGATCTTGACGGTTCAACGATCACCGTAGAACCGGTAGAGGGGCTCTTAGATTAATCTGGTGATATTGCGATGAAGTTTGACATAGTGACGATCTTCCCCGGTTTTTTTGATTCCATTTTCTCATTCGGAGTGATAAGCAGGGCCGTTGAGAACAATGCGGTTGAGATAAACGTCCACGATCTGAGAACTTATTCGGCGGAGAAACATGGAAAAACTGATGATACTCCGTACGGAGGTGGAAGCGGAATGCTTATGACCCCGGAACCGATAGGGAACGCCATCGACCGTATAAGAGAAAAGGGGCTTCGCTCCGCCGTAATTCTCACGACTCCCAAGGGGGAGGAATTTGATGACCGCAAGGCGCAGGAACTTTGCGGATTTGAACAGCTGATAATCCTCTGCGGCCGATACGAAGGGGTGGACGACAGGGTGAGCGAACTTTACGTCGACATGAAGATATCAACCGGGAAGTACATAAATTCCGGGGGAGAATACGCATGTTCCCTGATAGTGGATGCCGTATCAAGATACCTCCCAGGGGTCCTCGGAAACGCTGAGTCTCTTGCCGCTGAGTCTCTTACAAACGGGCTTCTCGAGTACCCCCAGTATACGAAGCCGCGAACATACAAGGGAAAGAAGGTTCCCGAGCTGCTTCTTTCGGGAGATCACGAAGAAATAAGGAAATGGAGGAGGCGGGAGAGCATAAAAAGCACTTTCATCCATAACCCCGCTTCCCTTGACGACGCGCAGCTCTCCAAAGAAGAAGATACTTTCCTAAAAGAACTTAAGACCGGCAATTCTCCGGGCTTCAGGGTTTACATAGCCCTTGTGCATTATCCTGCGTATAACAGCCGTCTCGAAGTCGTCTCGACTGCCTTTAAGAGCATAGACGCGCACGACATATCAAGGGATGCTACTACATACGGAGTAAAGGAATTCTATCTGATAAACCCTGTCGAAGAACAGCGCCGCCTTGCGGGCAGACTCGTTGATCACTGGACAGAGGGAGAAGGAAGGAATTTTAACGAAACCAAAAGCAAGGCTTTCGGTATCATAAGCATAATGAGTACTATCGAGGAAGCCGTCGAACAGATAGAGGAGATTGAAGGGAGGAGACCGAAAATAGTGGTTACTGACGCCCGCTTTTCAGACGACATGATCGGCTACCGGGCGCTTCGAGAAAAAATATTCGAAAACACTGAGCCTTTTCTGGTTCTTTTCGGTACGGGGTGGGGACTCACGCTTGAGACGATAAAAGCGGCCGACTATGTGCTGAGACCCATAAGCGGCTACAGTGAATTCAACCATCTCTCGGTCAGAAGCGCGGCCGCCATAGTGCTTGACAGGCTGCTTTCCTGCGGAGCCTGATCCGCTCAAACCGGCTGGGACGAGCGTTTCGGGAAGTCTCCTTGAGCAACCGGAAAAAAGCCCTTTTAATATTTTGACAATCCCCATGAGGTTCTGTATATTCAACATCCCGCGAAAAGGAAAATTGAGAAAATGGGAATTATAGCAGAAGTTGAAAAAAGGCACCTGAGAACGGACCTGCCGGAATTTCGGGCCGGGGACACGGTATCGGTCCACTATAACATCAAGGAAGGTGAAAGGAGAAGGATCCAGGTCTTTGAAGGCACCGTGATAGCCAGAAAAGGTTCGGGCTTCAGGGAAACTTTCACGGTAAGGAAGGTTTCCTATGGTATAGGTGTCGAGAGAATCTTTCCCCTGCATTCCCCCCTTATAGGGAAAATAGAAGTGAAAAGAAAAGGCCACGTGAGAAGAGCCAAACTCTACTATCTAAGGGGCCTTTCAAAGAAAGCCAGCAGAATAAAAGAGAGAACCTCCTAGTCCGCGACTTTTGCGGTTCCGTCAGTCCCGCCGTTTTCGGCTTCCTCTATCTTGCTCATTACGTGAACTATTCTCTGTATTGAGGTGTAGAAGGAGAAAACAAAGAGAAGGATGACTGAAAGCTTAAGAAGGTAGTCTCTGTTTCCAAGTCCCATAAGAAAGGTGACTATATTGCCAAGAAAGTTAAACGCCGCGAGGAGTCCCAAGTAAGCTACTCTCTCGGCTCTCTGCATTATCCCCACCTCGCAGTCGATTCCAAGCCCCTCGGCTCTTGCCTTTGTATAGCTGACCATCATGGAACAGCTGACTACAAGGAAAACGATATATACGAAAAAAGTGTCTTTGAAAAAGCTCAGAAGACCCAAGTAGATAAGAACTTCTGAATATCTGTCCACGCAGGAGTCAAAAAAAGCTCCCCTGGGTGAATTAAGGCCTTGAGCTCGCGCTACCCTTCCATCGAAAATATCAAAAGTCGAGCCGGCCAGCAGCAGAACTCCGGCTATGAAAATCATGCCCAGATGGAAAAACCACCCCGCAAGCGCGGAAACTATCAGGGTGGTAATGGTGAGTACATTGGGGCGGAACTTTCTTTCTATAAGAAAGTCCTCTATGGGTTTCATGAGAAAGACCCACCAGGACTTGATTCCGCCTGAGAGAAGCTTGGTAGAGTTCGGTTTTCTCCCGGTTTTAGACCTCTCGTCGGCTTCTTCTGGATTAGGTGTTGGCCATTCGTTTTCCATAAAAAGATAATACCCTGTAACCTGCTTTATAGTCTATTGTGGATAGACGGTATGCAGCCGTCCTTTGGTGTTCAGTCGTTAACGGTTACGTAGAACTTGAAGTCCCTTTCTTTTTCCTGTATTTCGTTTCCGTATTCCCGCGCCTGTTCCTTGGATTGAAAGGTTCCTATCCTCACTCTGTAGAAAGTTGTGATCTCAGAAGGCGAGTACTCCCTTATGAAAGCGGGATAGCCCCTTTCTTTGTAGAATCTTACGGTCCGGTTGGCGACTTTCTTGCTCAGAAAAGAGCTGATCTGAATGGTGTACTTATGATCAGGATTGATCATTGCCGACAGGTACTTGTCACGGGCGGCTGGGTCTTTTTCGTCCGGAGTGACGGCTGGTTTTTCCACTTCGCCACTTGGGGTTCTCTCTAGTGAGACAAAGGAAAACAGTTTTTCCAGCAATCCAGGAGATTTCTCCGCCGAGACAGGCTCATCCGAGGGAATGAATTTTTTCCCCACCACGACTCCCAGAGAAAACACCATTGTGAAAACAACGAGAAAAATCAGAGAGAACCGCAGAGCGCGGGGACTTTTTTCTTTTTTTTCTTCAGTCATTTTACATGCTTCTGGGTGCGTTTATTCCGAGAAGACCGAGACCGTTTTCTATTACCACCTGTACGCAGCGTGCTAGGTAGAGCCTCGCGGAGGCCATGCCGGCGTTCTCGGAGTCCAGAATTCTCGTCTTATTGTAATAAAAATGGAACTCGGCCGCCAACTCCTGAAGATAATAAACAACTTTGTGGGGGGAAAGCGATTCGGCTGCCGAACGGACTACGTCGGGAAACCTGAGAAGTGTTTTCATTATGGCTCGTTCCCCATCGTCTGAAAGAAGATTAAGGTGCTCATCCGAGGCATCCACTCCCGCTTCCTCGGAGTTTTTTGTCAGACTTGAGATTCTGGCATTTGCGTACTGAACGTAGTAAACGGGATTTTCGCTGGACTCCTTTTTCGCCAGTGAAAGATCAAAATCAAGGTGGCTGTCGGAACTTCTCATGAGCAAAAAGAATCTCGTGGCGTCACACCCGACTTCGCGAAGCACTTCGCGGAGCGTGACGAAATCTCCCGTTCTTTTCGACATCGGAACTTCCACACCGTCTCTCACTAGCCTCACGAACTGTATAAGGAGCACATGCAGGGAAGATTCATCCAGATCGAGAGCCTTCATGGAGGACTTAAGACGTGATACGTGGCTGTGGTGATCGGCTCCCCAGACGTTTATTAGCCTGGAGAATCCTCTTGAATATTTATCCACATGGTAAGCAATGTCGGATAGAAAGTAAGTCGGAGCACCGTCTTTTTTTATTATTACCCAGTCCTTGCCGTCCCCGTACATGGAAGCTCTGAACCAGAGCGCCTGCTCTTTTCTCTCAACTGTCCCGAGATCCTTGAGTTTGGCAAGAGCGCTGTCAAGCTTCCCCTCTCCAGAGCCGCGGCCGTGTATTTCGATTCTCTCGCTGTACCAGTTGTCAAAATTCACCCTGAGGTCCAGAAGGTCAGTTTTCATTTCCTCAAGAAGCCTTGAATAGGCAAATTCCCTGCAGAACTCGATAGCCGCCGATTCATCCCCGGGCACTTGAGGGCATTCTTCCAGTTTTTTTATTTCCCCGGCGAGTTCTGAGACGTAATTGCCGCGATAACCGTCTTCGGGAAGTTCTCTTTCAAGTCCGTAGGACTGCGCGAGAGCCGAGTATACCGATTCGCCGAGCATATCCATCTGTCTGCCCGCATCATTTATGTAGAATTCTCTGGTCACCTCGTATCCGCAAAAGGAAAGTATTCTGCACACCGAGTCTCCGACAACGGCGTTTCGGGCGTGGCCGAAATGGAGGTATCCCGTAGGATTGGCGCTTACGAATTCGACTATGACCTTCTGTCCGGAGCCCTCGCGGGAAGCTCCGTACTTTTCGCCGAGACGGATAATTTCCCGAAGCTGTGATTCGAACAGGGTTTCGTTAACGAAAAAATTTATGAATCCCGGTCCGGCAATATCAAGCCTTTCTATGAAACCGTGCTGGCGCCGCTCTATGGCCTCGACTATTTTTTGCGCGACTTCACGCGGATTTTCCCCCGCCATGCTTCCTGTAACGAGCGCCGCATTCGTGGAGAAATCTCCGAATTCCTTTTTTTTCGGTACCGATACCTCGAACTCTGTTTCCTTCCCCATCGGGATTCCGGGTAACGCGAGCGAATCCACGGACTCTTTTATGATTTTCAGTATTTCGTCTTTCATGAGTTTTTGCGGCCTGACTTACTCGACGGGAGAGAGCAGGTGGTCGATATCGTTAAAGGATATTATAACGAACCTGTCATCGTATATTTCAACGACGCTTTTTGAGGCTTCATCCACTATGTAATCACGCAATTTCTTAAGGGAACTTCCGGTAAAACTGCAAAACAGTGTGCCTATAACCATATTGTGGCTTACGACCACTATGTTCTGCGACCCGAAACGGCTTTTGATATCTACTATGGCGTCAAGGCCCCTTTGCTGAACGCCTTTTAATGATTCTCCACCCGGCAATTGCAGGGTTTCCGGGTCTTCGCGCCAGTGCTCAAGCACGTCAGAATACTTCTCCCTTATGTAGGAAAAATCAAGTCCCTCGAAAATCCCCTGATCCATCTCCCGGAGATCATCCCTGATGTCGATGTCAATTGAGTGGTACGCGGCGATTTTCTCCGCCGTCGTTTTCGCCCTTACAAGATCACTTGAGTATATGTGGTCTATCTTCTCGTCCTTAAGAGAGAAAGCCACTTTCTCTGCCTGCTCCATTCCGGTGTGGTTAAGCGGAACGTCGCTTATCCCCTGGCATCTTCCGGTTTCGTTCCAGTCTGTTTTTCCGTGTCTTACGAGTATAAGGCGCATGCGAATTACTTTTTGCTTTCACAGGAGATGACAAAGAATTCCGACTTTATCCTGTCTCTCAGCTCGTTTGGCGGAGCAGGAAGAGGCGAAGCGTCATTTACGGCCTTTATGCAGTAAGAATCGAATTTTACGTTTCCGGAACTCCTTTCTATTCCCACATCGTACACCTCGCCAGTCTCTGTCATGTAAAAATTTACCTGAGCCGCGAGAAGGATACCGGAATCTATGTTAAGTGGCAGGATCAGATTTCTCTGTATTCGTTTCGATATTGTTCTGTAATAGACGTCAAGTACAAGTGATATGACTCCCGGGCCGGATTTTTTGGAAACCGGTTCGACAGAAGCTTGTTCGGCACTTTTCTTGATGGTGCTTAAAACGGATTCCTTTTTGATGTTTCTGATCACTTCTTTTTTCCCAGATTCAAGAGCTTTCTTCTCCGCGGCCGCTTCTTTCTTTTTCGTTTCGGGTTCTTTGCGCGGCTGTGTTTCCTTGCTCACCACTTCGGGTTTTTTCGGCTTTTCATCTGGTTTTGTCCGTGGCGGTTTCGGGTCCGGACTTTTTTCTTTTTTCGCCTTCACCGGTTTCGCTTTTTTCTTCTGTGGAGGCTTTACCTGTTTTTTGGGAGGTTTTTTGGTTTTCTTTGCGCTTTTCTCCGGTTTTTTGGGACGGCTGGGAGTCTTGACAACTGTTTTCTTCTTGCTGGCGCGCGGAACCTCAGTTGAGAGTGACACTTCTATTGATTGCTCGGGGGGAACCTGCCCGTGTCTTCCGACTCCGAGAGCAAGCAGACAGACAATCAACAGATGAAGACCCAGGGAAATAAAAAGTCCTTTGCGAAAATGATTCTTTCCTCCCTTCATCTTTTTACATTTCCGCTTATTTGTCTCTTATGTTTTTTGACTCGGTGATCAGGCTTAGCTTTTCAACGCCGGTTTTCTTTATCTCGTCTATGACCTTTACCACGAATCCGTATTTGACTGATTTATCGGCTCTGAGGAAAACCCGTCCGCTCTCGGGCGTGGTTCCCTCCGCCGCCATTAGTTTGCCGAGAGCGGCGGCGATCTCTGAAAGCGGATAGCTTGAGTCTTCGAGAAATATCTTTCCGGACCCGGTCACGCTCACGGTTATCTGTTTCTGGTTTTTAACCGGGATTTTAGAAGATGCCGTTTGCGGAAGGTTTACCTTGATCCCCTGATAAAGTATTGGAGTGGTGACCATGAAAATAACGAGAAGAACCAGCATTACGTCAACAAAGGGAGTGACGTTTATCTCTGAGAGGACTGACCTGCGCCAGCCGGCGTTGAATTTTCCCGTTGCCATGAAGCGAAATTCCCCGCTACCTGTTTAGATATCTTTCCGCCGTGTTGAGAAATCCGGCACAGAAATGCTCCATTTCCACCTCCATCGCCTTTACCCTGTTGACAAAGTAGTTGTAGGCTATTGTGGCGGGGATGGCGGCCGCAAGGCCGATGGCGGTTGCTATAAGCGCCTCCGCGATTCCCGGAGCCACGACTTCAAGCGAGGGAACACCTTTGCTTCCCGCAAGTCCTATAAAGGAGTTCATAATGCCCCACACGGTTCCGAACAGCCCTATGAACGGAGCTGAACTGCCGGTGGTTGCAAGAAAAACCAGAGACTTCTCAAGCTTCGAAGCCTCTTTGGTCATCGCCCTGTTAAGTGCTCTTTCCACCAAGTCTACGGATTCGGCGCGTGAAGAAATGTTTCCGGGTCCATCAGGGTCGAGTTCCCCCCGGCTTTTCTTCTTGTCCATTTTAACCACTTCCCCATAGCCTGCCCTGAACAGCTCGGCGACTGGACCGCCGACTTTCTCCGAGAAAGAGAGAAGTGCCCTCGTGTCTTCGTTTGAATGATAAAGGTTGAGAAACGCAGCTGATTTTTTGGAAGAACTTCTTAGAAGACGGAATTTTGTGTAGATAATCGCCCAGGAAAAAACCGACATGAAAATCAAAAGCAGAAGCACGGCCTTGACCACAGGCCCGGTGCTTACAAGCAGCATTAAGATATTGTTTGTTCCTTCCGTGAACAGATTCATAAAGGGCGCTTAGGCGAAATTCGAAAAATCCGGTTCCGTCGGTAAATTCTCAAGCCATGTCGCGGGCGACACGCGGCTGGATAACCAGATGCCGTGCGAAAAGATAACCGCCGATAGAAATCAGACAGGAAACCTTAATTGAACTACTTTACCCGTTTTACGGAATTAACCATAACTTTGCTTTCAGGTAAAATTGAAAGACCACGCGGGGTTTGCGAACATACGTGAATAACGCGCTTAATGGAGGGATCAAAGTGTCAAGAAAGCATTGTTTTTCAGCTGTTTTTACCCTGATTTTTTTCCTCGTGACCGCTATGGCGGTTCGCGCGGAGGAGAACAGATACACGTTCGTGGTGGAAGAAAGTTTCTATACCGTGGCACCCGAGAACCGCGAGGAGTTTCTCAGGGTATACAGAACCCGTCTTTTTCCTTTCTGGCAGGAAATGAAAAAGATGGGCATTACTGTTGACGATTACAGGATGTATTCACAGAGAATACATACCGTAAAGCCCCTTTGGACTTACAAAACCGTGGTAAAATTCAAAAACTACGCGGCGATAGACAGGTGGCTTGAGGTGAGGGACGAGGTATACGGGAAATTATTTCCCGGGGAGAAGGGTTACAAGGAACCGAGAAAAATAATAGACTCCATTTCCGGGAATCACTGGGATGAATTCATAAGGGAAATTCCGCTTGATTGAGTATTTTCAGATCTTTGCGCGGATCAGAGAAGTTTTGGCTGACCCTTGCCCAGGCTGAGTCCCAGGTGCCTGTAGGCGAGCTTCGTAGCCTTTCTTCCCCTGGGGGTTTTTTCCACTAACCCCTCTCTTATCAGGAAGGGTTCGTAGACGTTTTCTATCGTGTCCTTTTCCTCGCTCACCGCGGCTGAAATAGTGTCTATTCCTACGGGCCCCCCTCCGAATTTTTCGATTATGGCGGTGAGTATCGCCCTGTCAAGGTTATCAAGCCCCCTTGAATCTATCTCGAGCATCGAGAGTGCGTCCCTGACCACGGTTTCGGTTATGCGTCCGTCCGATTTCATCTGTGCGTAGTCCCTCACCCTTTTAAGAAGCCTGTTGGCTATTCTGGGGGTTCCTCTCGCTCTCGAGGTCATCTCGCGGGCACCTTCGTCCGTTATCTCGACTCCAAGAATCCCGGAGGACCTTTTCACTATGCTTGAGAGCTCTTCTGTGCCGTAGTAGTCAAGCCTGAGTTCGACCCCGAAGCGGGAACGGAACGGGGAGGTGAGAAGCCCCGTTCTGGTCGTTGCTCCTATGAGGGTGAACCTGTTGAGGTTTATTTTCACCGATCTTGCCGTCGGGCCTTCTCCTATCATGAGGTCGATTTCGAAATCTTCCATAGCGGAATAAAGATATTCCTCGACGACCCTGTTTATCCTGTGTATTTCATCAACGAAGAGCACATCCTTTTCGTCGAGGTTGGTAAGCATGGAAGCAAGGTCTCCGGTTCTTTCGAGAACAGGTCCCGAGGTAAGGTGCAGCCCCACGCCGAGTTCGTTTGCGAATATATGGGCGAGGGTGGTTTTTCCAAGTCCCGGGGGACCGGAGAGAAGAACATGATCGAGAGCCTCGCCTCTTGCCTTGGCGGCGCCGATGAATATGGCGACCTGCTCCTTGACGCTCTGCTGCCCGATAAAGTCCCGAAGAAAAGCGGGGCGGAGGTTTACATCCGTAATCTCGTCTGTTTCCGTGTATTCGGGCGAAACGGTTTTTCTTGTGTTCTGTGACATCTAGTTTCTGATCACTTTAAGGGAATCCCGAAGCGCGTTTTCTATGGAACCTGAGACCTCAATAATTTTCTTGATCTCGGGGGTTTTCCTCTCTACCTCGTTTCTCGTGTAGCCCAGATTAAGCAGTGCGGAAATCGTGTCGTTAAGCATAGTGTTCGATATTGAGGACTCTTCGTCCGCCGCAAGATCATCAAGCTTGTCCTTAAGCTCGTTTACTATCTTGGTAGCGGTTTTGGTGCCGATACCACGGATTTTTTTCTGCACCAGGTCCCCGTTTATTATGGACCTTACAAGCTCTGAAACGGAAATGTTCGAAAGCACGTTCGTGGCTGCTTTCGGTCCTATGCCGGAAACGCCGATAAGTTTTTCAAAGAGTTTTTTCTCCGCTTCAGTGAGAAACCCGAACAACTCAATGCTGTTCTCCCTCTGGCTCGTATGGATTTTGAGTTCAACTTCCTCCCCCAAGGCTCCGAGATCATAGTAAGTCGAAAGCGGAACGGTAACGCCGTAACCGATCCCGTTTACGTCAATGACGACGGTTCCGATTTCCTTACAAACGATTGCGCCTCTAAGCAGATAGATCATTTGCGGTGAATCTCTTTTTCCTGCGCCGGTTTCCTGCACTGCCGATAGTGCCGTCCGGCAGTCCGTATTTTGAAAGGCTTAAGTGGCAGATCGCGATCGCGAGCGCGTCTGACTCGTCCGTGCTTTGAAATTCGCTGACTCCAAGCATATAGGAAAGCATTTTCTGCATCTCTTCCTTGCCTGCCCTTCCTTTGCCGGTGAGAGCGAGCTTTACCCTGGTGGGCGCGTACTCGCTTACCGGGATTTCTCTCTGCGCTGCCGCCAGGATCGCTATGCCTCTTGACTGGCCGAGCTTTATGGCGCTCCTAGCGTTTTTGGCGAAGAACATCTCCTCGACTGATACGACCGAGGGAGCGTAATCGTCGATTACCCTCAGGATCCCGACATAGATATCGTTCAGTCTTTCAGAAGCAGAGTTTCCAGGTGCAGGAGTGATTGTTCCACTGGTTACGTAGCTTAACCGGTTCCCCGCGCCGTCCACGATTCCGTAGCCGCAGGATCTTGATCCGGGGTCGATTCCCATGACCCTGGTGTCGGAAGTTTTATCCAATTGCCTCGAGTAACTGTTCGTCTATATCGAAGTTGGCGTACACATTCTGGACATCGTCGCTGTCTTCAAGCGCTTCCATCAATCTTATCATGTGTTCGGCGTCCCGGCCTTCGATTCTAACGTTTGTCTGCGGTATCATGGTGACTTCAGCTGATTCGTACTGTATTCCGGCGCCGGAGACCGCTTGCTTTACGGGTTCATAGCTCTCCGTGGGTGTTATGACCACGATGTCGCTGTCCTCGGTGCGCACGTCGTCAGCCCCTGCGTCTATCACCAGATCGAAGAGCGCATCCTCATCAATCGCGTCTCCGGCAAACGCGATTCTTCCCTTAAGATCGAACATCCACGCGACGCAGCCGTTCTCCCCGAGTCCTCCGCCGTGTTTGGTGAATATCCTTCTTATTTCGGAGACTGTCCTGTTTTTGTTATCAGTAAGGGTCTTTACGTATACGGCGCTTCCGCCGGGTCCGTACCCTTCGTAAAATATCTCGCTGTATACTACTCCCTCGATATCCCCGGTGCCCCGTTTTATGGCCCTGTCTATCGTGTCGTTGGGCATGTTGGCACCCTTCGCAGTTGCTACAGCCGTGCGAAGGCGCGGGTTGGATTCCGGGTCGCCTCCTCCTTCCTTGGCGGCGACAGTAAGCTCCCTGATAAGCTTGGTGAATATCTTTCCCCTCTTGGCGTCAACAGCGGCTTTTCTGTGTTTTATGTTCGCCCATTTGGAATGACCCGCCATATCAGCTTACCCCCCTTGTTTCTCCGTTCCTGTACATTCTTCCCTAAATTATAACCGAAAATCCCCTCAAATTGCCACAGCGCTTCGAAAACTCCCTGCAAGCGGGGAGCGCCGCTGAGACCGAGACATCTTGACATTTTTTCTCGTTTGTGTACTTACTAAAGATAGTCTCAGTCGCAGAATCCTAAGTGTTAAATGCGTTTGTCAGGCGGGGGAGGGTTCTCATGGAAAAGCGGTGTGGGTTTTCTGCGGAGCAGGCTTTTCTCCTGGCAAGTTCAATTTTAGATATTGACAAGCTCGTTATGCGGCAATACTATTAACTGTATCGGTTGTACTGATTTATCACTTTGAACTCTTAACACTCGAGATTGTCGCATTCCTGACACTTCAAAAGATTTCGATTATTTTTTGAACCAAGAAATTTAACAATACCTTTAGTTCAAGGAGTTTTACCGTATATGGCAAAAGTTTCTAAAGCGGAAGCTGCCGATGCTGTCCAGAAAAAAGGGGAGCAGAAAAACGGAAACGGCAAACTGCTTTACCTGAACGATCTCAGGGCGAAGAAGCCCTCGGACCTGATAAAGCTTAGCAGGCAGGCCGGTATTGAAGATACCGCCAGGATGGCGAAACAGGACCTTATCTATTCCCTGCTCAAGGCACAGAGTGAAAACCAAGGTTCCATAATAGCCGAAGGGGTGCTTGAAATCCTGGCCGAAGGTTATGGTTTTCTGAGGTCTCCCAAATACAGCTATCTGCCTAGTCCGGACGACATATACGTTTCAAAATCCCAGATAAGGTCTTTCAGCCTGAAAACCGGGGACACGATAAGAGGCCTTGTGAGACTCCCGAGAGAAGGGGAGAAAAACCTGGCCCTTCTCAAAATAGAGGAGGCGAACTACGATTCTCCCGAGATATGCAGGCAGAGGACGCCTTTTGAGGGTCTGATTCCCCTTCACCCGGAAGAGAAAATAGATCTTGAATATGAAAAAGACGAGTTCTGCTCAAGGGTGATGAATCTTTTCGTACCCGTGGGGAAGGGGCAGAGAGCCGTGATAGTGGCTCCTCCTCGCACTGGGAAGACCATAATAATCCAGAGAATAGCCAATGCGATAACCGAGAATCATCCCGAAATTGAGCTTTTCGTTCTGCTCATAGATGAACGCCCGGAGGAAGTTACCGACATGCAGAGGTCGGTCAAGGGAGAAGTAGTGAGTTCGACTTTCGACGAACCGGCGCAGAGGCACATACAGGTTGCCGACATGGTGATCGAGAAGGCTAAAAGATATGTCGAGCACGGAAAGGATGTTGTTATCCTGCTCGACAGCCTTACCAGGCTTGCAAGAGCGAGCAACACGGTGACTCCCGCAAGCGGGAAAGTGCTCTCTGGGGGAATAGAGGCGAACGCTCTTCAGCGGCCCAAGAGATTTTTCGGGGCGGCGAGAAACACCGAGGAGGGAGGAAGCCTTACCATAATAGCTACCGCCCTTATAGATACCGGAAGCCGCATGGACGAGGTTATTTTCGAGGAGTTTAAGGGAACGGGGAATATGGAAGTGTACCTTGACCGCCGTCTTGCGGAGAGAAGGGTGTTTCCTGCCATAGATCTTCAGAGATCGGGAACCAGAAAGGAAGAGCTTCTTATTGCGGAATCCGAGCTTAACCGCATATGGCTTCTTCGAAAAATCCTCAATCCGATGAATACCACCGAAGCGATGGAGTTTCTGCTTGACAAGCTCCGGGGAACTAAAAGCAACACGGACTTTCTTAATATGATGCACCAGTAAGACCGTCTGGTGCCTGAACTACCTCAGAAGAACCGCTATACTTTCAAATAAACTTTCTTCCCCTTTATTTGTGTATTCTTTCCCGAAGATGATCCTCGGATATTAAGAAGTAGAATTTTTCAAAGTAAAGGTCTGAGGTTCACTTTACGGTCGGTTCGTTGTTGATTTCAAAATGTATCTGCTTGAGGGGGGAAGGGCGGTGATCTGCCCTTTTTCTATCGTCGCGTACTTTTGCCCGCGCCGGTTTTTTGCCTGACCCTGCGTACTCTGGGTTCGGTAATCTTGCCTTTGCTCATCGTTAAGCCGCGTTCTGATAAGCACTGTCCGGTTAGGCGGAGCAGCTCTTCGGTCATTTGATGTCTCAGCAGAAAGTGACGGAACTTGCAAATAGTAGTCTCGTCCGGAACCTTCTGCATTGACACGCCGGCAAAACGGCGCATGGACTCAATGTCATAAAGGCTTTCTTCCATTGCCGGGTCCGACAAGCCGTACCATTGCTGCATCAGATAAATTCGCAGCATAACCCTGGCCGGAACAGGTCGGCGCCCCTTGTGCGACTTCGGATATTTGCTCAGTATAGGTTCGAGCAGAGGTTCCCACGGCAAGACCTCGTCCATTTTTTCAAGGAATCGCTGTTTACGGGTTACCTTCTTTTTGTTCTTATAGGCTAAATCAGAAAAACTGGGTTTATTCGGCATTACCCCTGTCCTCTCTTCTCTGTAACACTATACCACAGCGACCCGATTGAGATTTATCGCATTGAGTTAGACCCTTAAATCATAGATACTTAACCCCTGACTAGGTCTGGTGATGGAATATGAGCAAACCCGCGGACATACAGCTTGACTTAAGCGAGAAAGGCAGAGGGGGCGAGTCTCTTGACAGAAGGCTTTTCATGCAGTTTCTGAGTTTCGGAGGAATTGATCCGGCGCTTGAATCCGTTTTGGCTCGAGATCTTGAGAACTCTTCTTTAACGGCGGTTCTTTATTCGGACATAAATGATTACAAAGGCGCGGGGCTTTTGACAATAACCGAGACCCCCGAGTTTTTCGTTACGGAACTCAGGCAATTTCTTTCCGACTCTTCTTTTGCCACACTTAAGCCGAAGCCTGAGTACACGATGTTCGGAAGGACTTACTCGCTCGGTTATGAAAAAGACCTTGAAGGAACACTGATTTCGGGCCCAAAGCAGAAAATCTTTGACCCGGAGCTTGTCTGGGCCATATGGTATCCGCTAAGGAGGGCTAAGGCTTTTGAGACCCTCCCTCCCGAGGAGCAGAGAGCTGTTCTTGCGGAACACGGCAAGATAGGGTTTCAGTTCGGGAACTCGGGATACGCAAAGGACATCCGTCTTGCGAGCCACGGTTTTGACAAAAACGACAATGATTTCGTCATAGGGATTCTGGGCAGAGATCTCTATCCGCTCTCCGCGCTGGTGGAGAGGATGAGAAAGACGCAGCAGACTTCAAAGTACCTTGAAAGCCTGGGCCCCTTTTTTATCGGCAAGAAACTGTTTTCGACCGTACAGGCCATATGAAAGAAACTACTGAGCTTTTATCGGCACTCGGAACCCATGTTGATCTTGAGATTGCCACCCCGGTAGCTGTAGCAGTCGCCGTACTTGCGGCGGTTTATTTCTTCTCCAGGAAAAAAGAAGTTCCGCCGGAGACCGTGGCGCAGGAGCAGCCCGAGGCCGTTTCCACTGAACCCGAAGAGGGGGAGCCGCCGCCCGAACCCCCCGCCCTGGAAGGCGCGCCCGCACCAGTTGCCGAACCTGCACCTGAACCGCAGTTTACTGCGCCCGAACCCGTAGCGGTGGAAGAAAAAGATATTGTGACGCCGCCTACAGACCCCGTACCTGCTGCTGAAGCGATCGAGGTTCCAGAGGAACCGGTCCCCCTTGAAGAACCGGAAGCCGAGTCTGAAGAAGTGAAGGCTGAAGAGGAACCGGAAGAAAGCGAGGTTGCCCAAGAGCCGGGGGAGGAAATCGTTGCGGAAGAGAAAGAAGATGATACGGAGGGGGACTTCTTCTCGAGGCTTAGCCTCGGACTTTCCAAGACTCGCAGGGGGATTCTGCAGAATCTAGAATATGTTTTTTCATCCGGGAAGATTGATGATGCTACTTGGGATGAGTTCGAAGAGGTGCTCATAATGTCGGATATGGGGGTTGCGACTACCGCAAAACTGCGAGAGAAAGTCTCGTCCGCAGTTGGAGCGGGAGGCGGCGGAGACATGGAGAAAATAAAAACCCTTCTTGAAAAAGAGATTCTCGATATCCTAAAGGAAGTCGAGAGTCCGGTGGCTGATCTTTCCGCCAAGCCGACGGTTTTCATGGTGGCGGGAGTTAACGGCGTCGGAAAAACTACTTCAATAGGAAAAATCGCCAACAGATTCACACGGGAAGGAAAGAAGGTAATGGTAGCCGCCGCCGACACGTTCAGGGCGGCCGCGGTTGAGCAGCTCGGGGTGTGGGCCGAGCGGGTGGGAAGCGATTTTCTTCGCGGCCAGACAGGGGCGGATCCATCCGCAGTAGCTTACGATGCGGTAAAGGCGTCAGTTTCAAGAGGCCTTGACCTCCTCGTGATAGATACCGCCGGGCGGGTTCACACGAAAACGGGACTTATGGACGAACTCAGTAAGCTTAGAAGAGTGGTCGCCCGTGAACTCGAGGGAGCCCCTCATGAAACTCTACTTGTCGTTGATGCCACTACTGGGCAAAACGCCGTGGAGCAGGCTAGGGTTTTTGGCGAAGCCATCGGGGTGACCGGTATAGTGCTTACCAAGCTCGACGGGTCCGCCAAGGGGGGAATAATAGTGGCGATAGCGGAACAGCTTGGTCTTCCGGTGAAGTACATAGGCGTTGGGGAAGGTCTCGGGGACCTGCGCGAATTTGACGCTGAACAGTTCACAAAGGCGCTTTTCACATCGGACAAGGAGGCCTTGCACTAGGTTTTTATGCCCGCTCGAGATGACAGGGAGTTCATGAAAAAAGCCCTGAGGCTTGCCCTCAGGGGAGAAGGGTGCACCAGCCCCAATCCCATGGTCGGCGCCGTCTGCGTACTCGAGGGACGCATCGTGGGCCGCGGTTATCATAAAAAAGCCGGAGCTGCCCACGCGGAGATAGAAGCGTTCGCGGATGCCGCTAGAAAGGGAGTTTCGCTAAAAGACGCCACGCTTTACGTGACGCTTGAACCCTGCTGCCATAAAGAAAAGCTCACTCCTCCGTGTACTGATGCCATAATAGCTTCGGGCATATCAGATGTCGTCGTGGGAGCTATTGACCCTAATCCCAAGGTAAGCGGAAAAGGAGTGGCGAAACTCCGCGAAAACGGGATAGCGGTGAGAACGGGGGTTCTTGAGAGGGAATGCACAGAAATAAACGAGTTTTTCAATAAGCACGTTGTCTCGGGGCTTCCTTTCGTCATCTTAAAATGCGCTTCCACAATTGACGGCAAGATAGCTTCCGCAACGGGTGATTCCAAGTGGATAGGGAGCGTGAGACAAAGGAAAATGGCCCATCATCTGAGAAAAAAAGTGGATGCGGTAATTGTCGGGATAAACACGGTGCTTGCGGACGACCCGGGGCTTGACGTTCGCCTAGTCGGCGGGAACGTGCGGCAGCCGGTTCCGGTGATTATGGATTCAAAGCTTCGTATTTCACCCGAAGCGAAGGTTCTAAGCACTCATCCCCGCTCGATAATAGCCACTACAGAGGCCGCGGGGTCGGCTAAGGAAAGGAGGATTCAAGCGCTCGGTGCCGAGATCCTGAGGTTGGAATCCGATGCCGAGGGCCACGTACCTGCCGCAGACCTTCTTCGTGAGCTTGGTGCCGAGGGGATGTGCGGGGTTCTGGTTGAAGGGGGAAGCAGGGTAGGGGCCTGTTTTCTCCGCGAGGGCTTGATTGACAAGGTGGTTTTCTTTTACGCACCCAAGATTATCGGAGGCGACGGGGTGAGCATGGTCGGAGATCTTGGGAAGCAATCGATAGAGGATGCGATCAGTATCAAGAATATTAGGGTCAGAAGGTTCGGCGATGAAATGATGGTAGAGGGATACATATGAAGATAGGTCTGATGGGCGGCTCGTTTGATCCCGTGCACATGGGTCACCTGAGGGCCGCCGAGGAGATAAGCGAAATACTGACGCTGGACGAGGTGGTTTTTATTCCGACTCTTGTCTCTCCCCATAAAAGCTCAGAAACCATGGCTGCCTCTTCTCACAGGCTCAATATGCTTAACCTTTCGGCAAAACACAATCCCCGGTTCAGGGTTTCTGACATGGAACTCCGCAGAGAACCTCCTTCCTACACTATCGATACTCTCAGGGCGCTTAAGCAAAGCGGTCCGGAAAACGGATATTACTTCATAATGGGTTGCGAGCTTTTTGCGGAAATAGACACGTGGAAAGATTTCACAGAGCTTTTCAACTACTCAAGTTTCGTTGTTCTTCGCCGCCCCGGCTACGATTTCGTTGATTCCGCCAGTCCGATTCCCCTTGCCCTCGAAAATGACTTTCGATATTCTTATAGCCACAGGGGTATGGATGTTTTCGCTCATAAAAGCTCAAATGAGTTGTTTTTCGTAGATATCGCCGGTATAAGGGTTTCTTCCACGGAGGTCAGGGAACTTGCACGCCGCGGCGATTCGCTCAGATACCTGGTCCCGCGCGAGGTGGAGGGGTATGTAGCGGAGAACGGCCTTTACCAGCTGGAGGAAAAACCATAGAGCCCAAGGAAAAAGCCTTGTTTGTCGCCCGTGCCGCTTGGGAGAAAAAGGCGGAAGACCCTGTGATTCTGGAGATTAGGGAAAAAAGCGACGTGGCGGACTATTTCGTTGTGTGCAGCGCAAACTCCGACAGGGGAGTGCAGACCATAGTAGAAAGCGTTGAGCGGGAACTTAAAAAACGCGGAGTAAGGATATTCGGGAGCGAAGGCGTTTCGGAAGGCAGGTGGGTGCTGCTTGATCTTGTGGACGTTGTCCTCCACGTATTCTACCGGCCCGTCCGGGAATTCTACGACATTGAGGGGCTCTGGATCGATACCCCGAGGGTGGACCTGCCATTCCTTAAGGAAGGCAGATCCGAGGTTGTCTGACACCGCCCGGACTGTTCTTAGCGGGCGATTCTTTCTTTTTTTCTGACGAAAGTCGGTATATCGAGGTCTTCCTCTATATCGGAGCTGTACGGCTGTTCCGAAATTATATCGGTTGCCCTTTTATCGATGCAGTTCTCTATACCGGTTGCGACCACGGTGATTCTTACGAAATCCTTGGCCTTTTCATCGAAGACCAGACCGAAAATCAGGTCGATGTCACCGTTCGCTCTTTCCCTCACGTGACTGCATGCTTCGTCCAACTCCTCAATTCCGAAGTCCTCCGAGGCCGTTACGTTCATCAGTATTCCCTTGGCTCCGGCAATGGACACATCCTCGAGAAGAGGACTTGTTATGGCCATCTGCGCTGCCTGAGTCGCCCGGTTCGGACCCTGCGCGAATCCGGAACTCATAAGGGCTTTGCCTCCGTGGTTTGCCATTATGCTCTTCACATCGGCAAAATCGACGTTAATGTATCCGACTCCCGTAACGATGTCGGAAATTCCCTTTACCGCCTGGTAAAGAACTTCATCTGCCTGACGAAAAGCGTCGAGAATGCTGATTTTGTGTATGGCCGCAAGCTTGTCGTTGGGAATCACAATCAGCGTGTCGACGTGTTTGTTCAGTTCATCGATTCCGTAATCAGCGTTCTTCTTTCTCGCAGCTCCTTCGAATTCAAAGGGTTTTGTGACTATAGCCACGGTAAGAATATCCTTCTCCTTGCATACTTGGGCAATTACTGGAGAAACGCCCGTACCGGTTCCGCCTCCCATCCCCGCAGTTACGAAAACCATGTCGGCTTCTCCTAGAACCTTTGCTATATTGTCTCGGTCCTCAAGAGCGGCTTCTTTTGCAATCTGGGGATTTCCCCCGGAACCGAGGCCCCTCGATACACTCTCTCCTATCTGGAGTTTCGTCGGTGCGAGCGATTTGGCTAGATCCTGGAAATCCGTGTTTACGGCTACGAACTCCACTTCTTTAAGTCCCTTGCTTATCATGGTGTTGACGGCGTTTCCGCCGGCTCCACCTGTTCCTACAACCTTGATTTTGGCTCTGCTGAGACTTTCATCAACATGCTCAATCCTAAAACTTGACATATGTTTACCCTCCGGTTGGATATTTCTTTTAAAAAAATTCGTTAAACCATCCTTTCATTTTCGTAAGAACATTTTTCTGCGTCAGTACCCCTGCTGCAACTCCGGGTTCTTTGTTCAAATTTGCATATTTAACCAGCCCTACTCCGGTTGAGTAAATGGGGTCGGTGATAATGTCCGTGAGACCGCTTACATCGCGGGGTATCCCGATGTGGACCGGCATGTCGAGTACCTGCTCTGCAAGAGCCGTCATCTCCCGCATTTTGCTGCCTCCCCCGGTAAGCACCACTCCTGCCGGAAGCATGCCGATGAATCCTTTCTTTGAGAATTCTTCTTTTATCAGCGTGAAGATCTCCTCCATTCTCAGTTGGATTATCGTCGTAAGATCCCTTTTGAGAACATGCTTGGGTTCGTGCCCCGAAGCGCTTTTTACCTCTATTCTCTCGTCGCTCATCATTATTTCATCTGGCGTTGCCGTAGCTACGCCGTGATTTTCCTTGAGCTTTCTCGCCTCGGGAAGCGGCACCGAGAGTCCGAAGGCTATATCCCTGTCGAGATGGTCACCCCCTAGTGTGATGCTTTCGGTGTACTTGACGCTTCCGTTCATGAACACCGCTATATCGCAGGTGCCTCCTCCGAAGTCTATCATCGCTACCCCGATTTCTCTTTCGTCCTGCGTAAGAACCGCTTCACTTGAAGCTATCTGCTCAAGTACCATGTCAGTGGAAGTCATTCCTGACATCTCTATGCATTTTATGATATTCCGGGCCGCGGTCACGTCCCCGGTGACTATGTGGACGTCCGCCTCGAGCTTTAAACCGTGGATGCCGACCGGATCGTTTATGCCGCTTTCCCTGTCAACCGTGTACTCCTGCGGGATAGCATGAATAATTTCCCTTTCCGCCGGAATCAGAAGAGCGTTTGCCGATTCTATTACTCTCTCGATATCCTTGGAAGTTACCTCCTTTTCCCGCAGGGTGACCATTCCGTGCCCGTTCATCCCCTTTATATGCCCTCCGGCTATTCCTACTATGACCTCTTTTATGGCATGTCCGGACATGTGTTCGGCTTTCTCGACCGCGTTCTGTATGGAGTCCACGGTTTTTTCTATGTTGACCACTACTCCCCTTTTGAGTCCGTGGGAGGGGTGGTTGCCGACGCCGATTATCTCGATCTCGCCGTTTAGGTCGGATTCCCCAACCACTACGGAGACTTTCGTCGTTCCTATGTCAAGACCAACTACCGGTAGCGAATTGTTTTTTTTCTGCGCCATTTCATTATGTCAGGAGTCGTAGCCTATTACGCCCACTTCGCCCGAGCTTATGTCTATATCTTTTTCCACCAGATTATTCTTGCGTGAGTGAACTATTATTCTCTCAACCTTGTTCCATTTGCTTTTCATATTGTTTTTTCCGAAGGTTACGAATCTGCGGTCGAGGGTTAGGAGCTTGATGCCGAAGCTCTCTTCCACCACTATCTCCGAGATTTCCGACCAGCCAAGAGCCGGACTTGACTTGGAGAGATTAAGAATCTCGATTGCCTGGAGCATGAGACCCGGACTGATTTCCTCCTTGCTTGAGATAACCGGGAAATCAAGACCTCGGGACGGTTCCGCTGCACCCAGCCGCCTTCCCTTTACGTCTATATAGTATGGTTCAGCTTCCTCCCGGGTCACTATGCAGAAGGGTTCGGTTTCGTAGATCTCAACTTTTATTTTTCCGTGAAGAAGCTTCTTTATCCGTACTTCGCTTATCCAAGGATTCTCAAGAATTTCCTGTTTTGCCTTGGAAGTGGAAAACAGCATGGATGTTGACCCGGCTCTTATTCCGGAGCGTTTTATGATTTCCGAGGAGCTTATCTGGTTGTTTCCCGTAATGACAATCTCTTTCACGGTAAGATGGTCAGACGGCTCTATTGCGAAAAGAGCAATTCCACAGACCGACAGGAAAAAGATAGTCGATATTCCCTTTGTCAGCATCCTCATCCGGCTCCCGCCTCCTTGCCCATTATTTCGACTTCAGGCTCAAGAGCTATATTCCGTTTTTTCAAGGCGTCTTCCCTCGCTTTTTCGATGAGTGCGATGATATCATCGGCTTTTGCCCTGTTGAAGTTCACGATGAAGTTCGCGTGGATCTCCGAGAACTTGGCTCCGCCGACGCAAAGTCCCTTGAATCCCAGACCCTCGAGCAGTTCTCCCGCACTGACCGTGGCTGGGTTTTTGAAGACTGAGCCCGTGTTGGCCATTTTTACGGGCTGGGTCCTGTTTCTGTAAGCGAGGTACTGTCTCACATTCTCCTCGCTTTTCTTTCTGTCTCCTTCGCGCAGTTCGAACACGGCTTTCGTGACTATGGAGCCCTCGGGCAGATTGCTTTTTCTGTACTCGAAGTTTATCTCTTCTCTTGACAGTTTTTTTTCCTCGCCCTCGTGCCATACATGAACTTCTTTCACCGCGTCCTTTATTTCTCCCCCGTTTGCGCCGGCGTTCATGTATATGCTTCCTCCCACCGTTCCGGGTATTCCGGCGGCGAATTCAAACCCTGTGAGTCCGAGGCGGATCGATCTGTTCATTATGGATGAGAGCATCGCGCCGCATTCGGCTTCAACGCGCGTTCCGTCTATGCGTACTTCCTTTAGCTTCCTCGTGCTTATAACTACGCCGTCTATTCCCTGCTCGGTTATTATGGTGTTGGAACCGGCTCCGAGCACGGTGACTTTTTCTCCCGACTCATGGCAGTGCCTAAGCAGTTCAAGGAAACTTTTCATGCTCTGTGGATACACGAGGCGCTTTGCCTCACCCCCGACTTTTATGTACAGGTATTTCCTCATCGGGTAGTTGTCCAGTATTTCAAGGTCGCTGTTTTGAATTGAGTTGCTCATGCGATTCGTTCTGCGATCCTCTCTCCGTACTTCCAGACGTTTCCGGCGCCCGAGGTAAGCAGGATGTCTCCTTTTTTTAGCTCATTTGCCATGCGGTCCACGAAAGCATCGGGGTCATCCACATGATGCGCGTTCGCGTTGCCCGCCTTTTTTATGTCTTCGACCAGTTTTTCTGAAGTTATTCCCTTTACCGGTTTTTCCCCGGCGGGATATATGTCAAGAACGTATAGGCGTTTTATTTTTCCTAAAACCCTGACGAAATCGTTGTAAAGAAGTTTTGTCCTAGAAAATCTGTGGGGCTGGAAGAGGAGAATCGGTTCTTGGGAAAACGCCGCCTTAAGAGCTTCTATAGTGACTTCCAGCTCGCTCGGGTGATGCCCGTAATCATCCATTATTCTCACACCTTTTTTCTCGCTTTTCAACTGCAGTCTCCTTTCCGTTCCCTCAAAGGCCGCGAGACCCTCTTTTATCTTCTCAAAGCTGAAGCCGAATTCCATTCCCACGGCTATCGCGGCCAGGGAATTCAGGGCGTTATGAGCTCCCAGAGTGTGGAGATCGACCTCTCCGAGCAGGTAGCCCCCGTAGGTTACTTCGAACGACGTGCGCAGCCTGGAAAAGCGTATGTTCTCGGCCATCAGGTCCGCGGGAGCACTTATCCCGTAAGTCAGTATTTTTTTGTTGAATTTCCTGCTTATCTTTGCGGTTCTCGGACAGTCGGCGCATGTTACTGCCAGTCCGTAGAAGGGAATTTTGTGCAGGAAGTTGGAAAAGGCAAGCTCGAGGGTCTTCATGTCTCCGTAGTAATCAAGGTGCTCCTCGTCGACATTTGTGAGCACGGTGACGACCGGGGAGAGCTTTTCGAATGACCCATCGCTCTCGTCGGCTTCCACTACCATGAAACGGCCGGTTCCAAGGTGGGCGTTTGAGTCTATGGTCCGCAGTTTTCCTCCTACCACTATGGTTGGATCCGCGCCGCAGTGGGAAAGCACCGACGCTATCATGGAGGACGTGGTGGTTTTTCCGTGGCTTCCGGCGACTGCGATGCCGAACTTGAGTCTCATCAGCTCTGCCAGCATTTCCGCCCTGGGTATGAGGGGAACCCTGGCCGCGGTGGCGGCGATCATCTCGGGGTTGTCGTTACTGATAGCCGATGAGTATACGACCACCTCGCTTCCTTTGATGTTTTCCGAGCTGTGGCCTGTGTGAACGACGGCTCCCAAAGAAGCCAGGCGTTTGGTTATCTGGGTTTCCGCGAGATCGGAACCGCTTACCTCAAGGCCCATGTTGATCAGCACTTCGGCTATGCCGCTCATTCCTATGCCGCCTATGCCGATGAAATGGACTTTCTTTATCTTTCCGTACATTCGATTATCCGATTATATGCTCGATTCCGTTCACAATTTCCCGGGCGGCGTGTGGCCGCGCGAGTTTTTTCGAGTTTTCCGCCATGCGGGCGAGTGTCCTGCTCAAGGGTTTTCTCAATAACCGCGCAGAGGCCTTCAACCGAGAGTTCCTTTTCCTCAACCACCACTGCCGCCGCGTTTGATTCTAGAATCCTGGCGTTTTTCAACTGATGGTCGTGCGTGGAGGATGCAAGCGGGATCAGTACTGACGGTATGCCGAACGCCGTTATCTCGGACAGGGTTCCTGAGCCTGCCCTGCAGATCACTAGATCCGTTATTTCATATATCCGCGATATGTCGTCTGTAAACCCGAACACCTCGGCCGAAATACCGAGTTGAAGGTAAGCTTCCCTCACGCTTCCTGTGAGGGTTTCTCCGGTCTGATGGGTCACATCTACCCGGGTGCTGAGCTTTGCCAGTGCCTGGGGAACGATTTCGTTCAGTTTCCGCGCTCCCTGGCTTCCTCCAAGCACGAATACATTTCGCCGGGAGCTTTGGCGGGGTTTTTTCTCCGCCGCCCCGCGTGCGAGATCGCGTCTTATGGGATTTCCGGTGAGCACGGTTTTTCCCGTCGGAAGATGCTCTTTGGTCTCTTCGAAAGTTATGAATATCCTGTCGACGAACCTCGAGAGGATTCTGTTGGCAAGCCCCGGAACGGAATTCTGTTCGCAAACGGCGGTCGGTATGGAGCTCATGGAGGCGCAAAGCAGGGTAGGGCCGGATGCGTATCCACCGACTCCTATGACTACATCGGGCCTGAAATCTCTGAGTATCCTGAGGGAACTCATCATCGCTCCTAGTATCGAGACTACCGCTACCACCTTCTGGGAGAAACTTTTTCCGACGATTCCCCTTGATTCTATGAATTCGACTCTATATCCCTTCTCTGGAAGAATCCTTTTTTCGATTCCCTGTTCGGTACCCACGAAAACAACCTCGCTTGCGCTGTTTCTCCGAAGTATCTCCTCCGCGATTGATATCGCGGGAAAAACATGTCCTCCTGTTCCTCCTCCGGCTATTATCACTCTCATCTTTCCTTAGCACTGAATCTAGAGACGCTCAGGATAATTCCGAACGCCGCAAACGTCGACACAAGAGAGCTTCCTCCGTAGCTTACAAGGGGAAGTGTCAGTCCCGTGGTGGGGAAAAGCCCGACCGCGACTCCCATGTTGAGCGCCGCCTGGAGCGTTATGAGCGCCGTGAAACCGAATACCATGTATCTTGAGAAAGGATCTTCCGCCCGCATGGATATCCTTACGCACCTTGCCAGAATCATGAGGAAAAGCACGATTAATGTTATTACCCCTATGAATCCGAATTCCTCGCCTATTATCGAAAAGATAAAATCCGTGTGTGCCTGGGGAAGGAAGAGCAGCTTCTGCGAACTGTTTCCGAGCCCGCTTCCGTATATTCCGCCGAGACCAAAAGCCATGAATGACTGAACGGCCTGGTATCCCGAGCCGAGGGGGTCTTTCCACGGGTCAAGAAACGACATTATTCTCTCCATTCTGTAACCCTCGTTTATGATGGCCAATACGAGCAGTCCCACGGCCCCGATCCCGATGCTGAGCAGGTACCGGAGTTTTGCCCCTCCGACAAAAAGCATTATGAAAAGAATCGCCAGAACGACGAAAGAGGTTCCGAGGTCCGGTCCGGCCAGAATAAGTCCCACGTAGGCGCCACCGGCAAGAAGGGGGGAGAAGATGCCGACCCAGAAGTTGTCCATCTTTCCTTCCTTCTTGAACAGGAAATGCGCCATGTAGATGACCAGCATGTACTTGCAGAACTCAGAAGGCTGAAACGAGAATCCCCAGACCGAAATCCACCTTCGCCCCCCGCCGACCTCCTTTCCTATCTCTGGCAGAAGCACGACTACGAGTAAAGCGAGTCCGAGCAGATAACCGGGGTAAACCAGCTTTCTTATAAAAGACGGCTTAACGTGCATCAATATCACCATTGTCGTTATTCCAACGAGAAGATATATGACGTGGAGTTTGAGAAACCGCATCGAGTTATTGTAGGTTTCAAGCGAGTATATAGAACTTGAGTTATATACGGCCACCACACCGATTCCCGCCACTATAAGGACGAGCCCGAGGAGCAGTATGTCAAAATCCCTGTTTTTGAAATCAACCATCTCTCACAATCTCCTTAAACAGATTTCCCCTTTCTTCGTATGAGCTGAACATGTCAAAACTTGAACACCCGGGCGAAAGCAGGAGAGTGTCTCCGGCTCTTGATAGTTCAAAAGCGCTTTGCATCGCTTCTTTCAGGGAACCCGCGCATATTGTCTGTGCCAGGTCGCCCAGCTGGGTGCGCATTTTCTCTCTTGTCTCCCCTATCAGGACCAGGGTTTTTACCTTGCTTGCCACTGCGTCTTTGAGGCAGTCGTAGTCGATTCCCTTGTCCTTTCCTCCGGCAACCAGTATGATCGGGGAGGGCAGGCTCTCAATTGCTCTCAGGGTGGCAAAGGGGGTTGTGGATTTTGAATCGTTGTACACGTCCACTCCCCTTACAGTGAGCACGAATTCCATTCTGTGCGGAAGCGGTCGAAATTCGTCTATGCTTTGCTGCACCGGATCCCGCTGACAGCCCAGTACTCCCGCAACTGCGACCGCGGCCATTATGTTTTCCTTGTTGTGTTCTCCGACAAGCGCCGAGTTCCGAAGATAGAAGGAAAGCTCCCCGAACACTATGTCATCTTTGCTGCAGTAAACGTCGGTTTCCTCCAGCCCGGTTCCGAAAGATATTTTTTTCGCCCTGAAACTGTCCGAGCCCTTAAGCACCGCCGGATCATCTGCATTGAACACGGCCCAGTCATTTTCTCTCTGGTTTGCGAAAAGCCCGAGCTTAGCCGCTTCATACTCTTGCATGCTCGAGTGGTGGTCCAGGTGGTTCGGCGATATGTTGAGGATCACCGCGACGTGGGGCGTGAAATCCCTTATCCCCTGGAGCTGGAAACTGCTGAGTTCAAGCAGCAGGAAGTCATATTCGTCGTCTTTTTCAGCTACCGATATAAGGGGGGTTCCTATATTTCCCCCCGTAAAGACTTTCATTCCGCTTCGTCTGAGCATTTCCGAGAGAAGGGAAGTGGTCGTCGTCTTTCCGTTTGTTCCCGTTATGCCTATTACCGGTTTTGATATAAAGTTCCACGCAAGCTCGATTTCGCTTATTACCGTTTTTCCCGCTATCCGGGCGTCCCTGATCTCGGGAAGGTCGAACCTTACCCCGGGACTCAGCACTATCGTATCGGCCCATTCGAACAATTCGGGCGCATGAGTCTCACAGCGGATTTCCATGCCTCCTTCCGCAAGTTTTTCCACCGCGGGTCCGAGTTCTCCTGCCTCCCTCGAGTCTGTTGCCTTCACCAAGGCTCCTTTGGAGCGGAGAAATCTTGAAGTCTCTACTCCTGTTACTCCGAGCCCCACGACCAAGAATCTGTTTCCCTCGAGTTTCATTCGATCACCTTATCTTCAGACTTGAAAGAGCCAGAATGGAGAGAACCACGCATATTATCCAGAAACGCACTACCACTTTCGATTCCGCCCATCCTGCAAGTTCGAAATGATGATGAAGAGGAGTCATCCTGAAAACCCTCTTGCCCGTAGAGCGAAACGAGATCACCTGGATTATCACCGAAAGCGTTTCCACGAAGAATATTCCCCCTGCCACTATCAGTAGTATTTCCTGCTTTATCATCAGGGCGCTGAATCCTATAGCTGCCCCCAGCGAAAGAGAACCCACGTCTCCCATGAACACCTCGGCCGGGTAGGAGTTATACCAGAGAAACCCCAAGCATGCTCCTCCGACCGCTGCGAGAAAAATAGCCAGTTCCCCGGCTCCCTGTACATGCGGGATCTGAAGGTAGCTTGCAAACTGCAGGTTCCCGGCGAGATAAGCGAAGATTATATAGGTAGTGGTTACGATAACGATCGAACCTATGGCCAGACCGTCAAGACCGTCGGTGAGATTCACTGCGTTTGAAGAACCTACAGTGACCAGAAGGGCGAAAAGTATGTAGAAATATCCGAGATCCACAACTGCCTGCTTTATGAACGGAAACACCACAGAGGTCGAGGAATACACCAAGCTTTCGCCGGCTCTCATGGACATTGAAAAACCTCCGTTTTCGTTCATACAGAGAATTACCACGAAAATCGCGGCTATGAGTATCTGGCAGAGAAACTTTACCCTTGCCCTTATTCCCTTTCCTCTCTTTACTTTCATGAAATCGTCAAAAAATCCCAGGATGGCAAAGCTTGCCGTGAACAGAAGCACAAGCATGACCTTGTCTATGAGGAAGTTTGTCCAGAGAAGGGATGAGACCATTATGGCCATTACTATGAATATTCCCCCCATCGTCGGAGTGCCGGCTTTTACGCTGTGACTGCTAGGTCCTTCTTTGCGTATGGTCTCTTGGAACTGCGCGGCTTTTAGCAGCTCGATCAGTTTTTTCCCGAGGAAGACGCAGAGGATAAACGAAGTCAATCCGGCCCCGAAAGAGCGGAAAGTTATATACTTGAAGACATTTAGGAAAATAAATTCGTCTTTTAAAAGATGCAGAAAATAGAGCATGGCTTATTCTTCGTAAAGCATCTGTATTACCGTTTCCATCTTCATTCCCCGCGACCCCTTTACAAGCACTAAGTCTTCCTCTCGGCATGCGTCAAGAAGCAGTGCTGCTGCCTCCTGCGGGCTCTCCGCTACATGACATGCCGTCTGTCCCCGCACCGCTGATACGAGCGACCGGGAGAATTCTCCCATGGCTACCACCATGTCGAGACCTAGCTGCGAGATATGTTCCCCGATCATTTGGTGTTCCCTTTCGGCGTTTTCTCCCAGCTCAAGCATGTCCCCGAGAACCGCTACCGCCTTCGCCTCGCCTCGCCGGTGAGCGGCGAGTTCATCAAGTGCCGCGCGCATCGAGTCGGGATTTGCGTTATATGAGTCATTTATGATTCTGAAGCCGAAAGGGGTGTGAACAACCTCAAGACGCATGGCGGAGGGAACGTATTTGCCAAGGCCTGCCAGTACCTCGTTCATTCCGCATCCGAGCGAGTACGCAAGAGCGGAGGCGGAAAGGGCGTTTGAAACATTATGAGCGCCTATTCCCCTTATTCTCGCTCTGGCGGACTGCTTGCCGATGTGTATCGTGAATTCGATAAACTCCATTTCCTCGTGGCTGATGTCGTCTGCCCTTATGAAAGCCTCTGGAGAGGAAACTCCGTACGTGATTTTCCTGCAGTGCACGCGGGCCGCTATCTTCTCCACCCAGGGATCGTCGATGTTTACGCAGAAAATGTTTTCCTCTCCGAAATTTTCAACTAACTCTCCCTTGGCCTTCGCGACGCCTTCAAGATCCTTCATCCCTTCCAGATGGGCTTTGCCTATCGAGGTGATCGTTCCCACGTCGGGCGAGGCGATATCCGCAAGGGTTCTTATCTCCCCGAAAGAGTTCATTCCCATCTCAAGCACGCAGAAATCATGGCTCTTATCCAGTTTCAGGAGATTGAGCGGAAGACCTATCTGATTGTTCAGGTTGCCGTGGGTGCTGAGCACATCGCCCGATACGGACAGTATGCTGTGGGTCATGTTCTTGGTCGTAGTTTTTCCGTTTGAACCCGTAATGGCGGCGACTTTCAGGTCGGGGAACGAATTTCTCCAGTGTCTTGACATCTCAAGGAGGGCTTTCTGCGTGGATTCGACCTTTATTATCGCCCCGCAGTTGCGCTTTGAGTGCTGTATTTGCGGGTGTTTTTCCACTATTGCTCCCGCAGAACCTTTTTCAAAGGCCTCGGCGACGTAATCATGCCCGTCGAAGTTGGGTCCCTCTATGGCGACGAAGATCTGGTTTTTCTCTATATTTCTGGAATCGATGGAGACCCCCGAAGCTCCGACCGGCATTTTGCCGCCGACGAGGCTGCCTCCCGTGGAATTTAGCAGAAACTCAAGGCTGAATCTCAAAGTTTCCTCCTGTCCCTGGCTTCAAGGTGTTTTTCTGCGATCTCCCTGTCGTCAAAATGAATTTTCTCGGTGCCGATTATCTGGTAGTTCTCATGACCTTTTCCCGCTATAAGGACCGTGTCTCCGGGCCCGGCCTTATCCACAGCGTGTTTTATGGCTTCTTCCCTGTCGCTTATTACCACTACCCCTGGATCCTGGGGTTCTATCCCCTCGGTCATATCCGCTATTATCCTCTCCGGGTCCTCCGTTCTGGGGTTATCAGAAGTCACTATCAGCATGTCCGAATACCTGCGTCCTACCGCGGCCATGAGGGGACGTTTTCCCCTGTCTCTGTCTCCCCCGCAACCCACGACGGTGATGAGTCTTTGTGCGCAGAAAGGTTCGAGACACGCAAGCACGTTCTCAAGTGCGTCGGGGGTGTGAGCGTAGTCCACAAAAACATCTATTCCCGAAGTGGTTTCAATTTTCTCGAGTCTTCCCGGAATGCGCCTGAGTTCACTCAGCGCTCTCCCGGTTGTCCCTGGGGACGAACCGAGAGAGAGGAGCGTTCCGGCTGCCGCCATCATGTTATAGAGGTTGTGTTTCCCCATGAGCTTTGAATCAAGTTCCACCTTGCCCCACGGGGTGGCCAGCGTGGCCTTTATGCCTCCAGAATCAAGCGCGAAATTCTCCGCGAATACGACTGAGTCCTTTCTTTTCGTGGAAAACGTTATTTTCTGACCTTTTTTCGAGGCGGATATCCTGTTTGCGAAGGGATCATCCGCGTTTATTATCGAGAACACATCTTTTTTCTCGCTTTTCTCGAGAATTTCCGAGAAAAGTCTTTCTTTAGCCCTGAAATAATCTTCAAGCGTTTTGTGGTAATCCAGGTGATCCTGGGTGAGGTTCGTAAAGATCGCCGCGTCGAAGTGGCATCCGTCGACCCTTTTTAAATCAAGGGCGTGCGAAGACACCTCGAGCGTGACATTTGCCACTCCGGCGTCTTTCATTTCACGCAGCATTCTCATAAAAGCTATGGGATCGGGCGTTGTAAGGGAGGCGGGCTCGGTCCTGCCCATGTATCTGTTCTCTATGGTTCCCAGAAGGCCTGTGTTTATCCCATCGGCTTTCCAGCCGGCTTCTATCATGTGGGACACCGTGGTTTTGCCGTTTGTCCCCGTCACGCCAACGACCTTCATTGCAAGGGAAGGGTGGTCGTGGAAATTGGAGGCGACGATAGATGCTGCGGCCCTGGAATCGCTTGTTTTTGCGAATGGAACTCCGAGATCCGGGATTTCCGCTGAAACCTCCTCAAGCAGAAGTGCAGCCGCTCCCTTTTTCACCGCGGAGGCGACGTAATTGTGTCCGTCAGTGACTTTGCCCCTGATGGCAATAAAAAGGGATCCCGGTTCCACTTTCTGCGAGTTGAGAGCTATTCCCGTAATTTCCGTATCTCCCGGATTCTTGGATCCAGCTAGAGCTTCAATTCCCGCGTTTCTCAGAACATCTGCTAATCTCATATGTTCTGCTTGAGCGTGAAAGTGCAGTCCGTTCCCCTTTTTATTTTTTTTCCTGAAGGTGGATGCTGGCTGACCACATAGCCGCTTCCTATGAATCTGACCGACACTTCTTCTTTTTCCGCCCACTTCATGACGGCTCTTGCGCTTTTGTTCACCATGTCCGGCATGACTGTTTCTTCAATCTTTTCCTCGCGTGGAGGTATTTGCATGTGAAACAGGACTTTTTCAGTTATGGACTTGAAAATTGGCGCCGCGACTATCCCTCCGTAAGTATGTTTTCTGGGGTTCTCGACAATTACGACCAGGGTAAGACGCGGATCGTCAGCGGGGGCGAAACCGATAAACGACGAAAGATATCTGTTTTCGTAGTAAGTGCCGGTCTCTGGGTTGGGCATCTGCGCCGTGCCTGTTTTTCCGGCGACTCTGTAGCCGGGAATACCGGCGTTTTTGCCCGTGCCGCTCTTCACCACCTGTTCAAGGATTCGGGTGACTTTCGAAGCCGTATCGTAGGAAATGACTCTTTTAACAAGCTCCGGGTTTCTTTCCATGAGAACCTTGTCCTCAGGCGAGACTATTTTCTTCACGATATAGGGTTTCATCAGATACCCGCCGTTTGCTATGCTCGAAAGCGCGGTTGCCATCTGGATCGCCGTCACCGATATTCCCTGTCCGAACGATATCGTCGCCAGTTCGAGGTCTCCCCAGTTCCTTAGGTTCTGTATTCTCCCTCTGGCTTCCCCGGGAAGGTCCACTCCGACCGGCTCTCCGAAACCGAAATTCCTGAGCGAGTCGTGAAGTTTTTTCTTTCCTAGGGTTTTACCCATTTTCCAGGCGCATATGTTGCTTGAATACGTTATGGTCTCGGAAACCGTCAGGATTCCGTGGCCGTGCACGTCTTTTATTACTTTCGGACCGACTCTCTGCTTCCCGTTTTCACAGTCATACTCGGTATTCTCATCCCCCATTTTTTCTTCAAGCAGTGTTGCCGCCAAAAATACTTTCAGCGTGGAACCGGGCTCGAAGGACATCCACACGGGGAGATTCTTCCTCGTTTTCTGGGAAAACTCGCCGAAGCGGTTAGGGTCGAAAAACGGATAGGAGGCCATGGAGAGTATCTCGCCAGTTTGAGGATTCATCAGGAGGGCGGTCCCCCTATCCGCTTTCATTTCTTTTACGCCTTTCTCGAGTGCAGCTTCCGTTATGTTCTGTATATTGGAATCCACGGTAAGCAGCACATCGTTTCCCTTAGTAGACTGTTCTTTCGGATCTAACAGGACGTCGGAAATACGGTTTCCCTTTCCGTCGGTTCTGATTCTCACCGTGGCGGGTTTGCCGGCAAGCATCTTTTCGAAGCCGTATTCAAGACCCTCCATTCCCTTAAGATCTACGTTGGTAAATCCGATTGCCTGCCCGAGCAGAGAGCCGTTGGGGTAAATCCTTTTCGGTTCTTCGATGAAACCGACCCCTGGAATACCCATGTTCTCTATCTTTTTTGCTGTCTCCGGGTCCTCTCCTCTCTTGATCCATACAAAGGGTTTATCAGAACGCGTAAGACCGATCAGTTTCTTGCGGGACAGACCCAGCGGTTTCGATATTGCCCGTGCGAGTTTGTCCGAGTCTTTTACTTCCTTGGGATTCAGATAGATCGAGGTTGCCCAGACGCTTGTGGCCAGAGGTCTCTTATTCCGGTCAAACAAGGTTCCTCGTACCGGAGGTATCTTGTAAATCCTGCTGTGCTGTTTTTTGGCCCCGGCGGAAAACTTCTCGCTTTGGAGCACCTGGAGTTCAAAGGACCTGTATGCCAGAAGCATAAACAGACCTGTAATAAAAACTGAGGCAATATAAAACTTCCGTTTTTCAGAATTGCTCATCCTGTTCTTCCCGTGCGACTATTACCTCTTCGACGAAAACGACATCCTTGTAACTGGCGAATCTGAATCCCTTTTTATCCGCCACCGGTTTGAGATGTTCAAGAGACTTGAGTCTTAAAACTTCGTGGTGAAGCATCCCGGTTTCATTTAGAAGGGCTCTTTCGATTTTTCGGTTTTTCGAAATCTCGTAGCCGATCCTCGTGTGTTCTACCTTGATGTGCAGAAAGCAAAGCGCGGTTATCAGAACGACACCGAAAACGACTAATGTACGAGGGAACAACCTCTTTTTTGTTTTTTTCCTTCCGGCAAGATTTTTTCTCATTTGTGGTTATACCCCCTCTGCAACCCTCATTTTTGAACTTCTCGCTCTGGGATTCTCCTCCACTTCCCTTTTCGTGGGTCTTACGACCGAGCGAGTCACCCTTTTTATCTGCTGAGTTTTCCCGCACGCGCATACAGGAAGATCTGGAGGACAGACGCATGTAGAGTCAAGTTCTCTGAACATGTTTTTAACTATTCTGTCTTCAAGCGAGTGGAAAGAGATTATCACCAGCCTCGCTCCAGTATTTAGAATCTTCACGGCCTCTTCGATAAAGATTCTTAGGTTATCAAGCTCGTTGTTAATCGAGATTCGAAGGGCCTGAAAAGTTTTGGTAGCGGGGTGATTCTTCTTTGGGTGAAACTTTTTCGGGATCGAGTTTGAGATTATCGAGGCCAGTTCAAAGGAAGTCTGTATGGTTTTTTGGGCTCTGCTTTTAGCTATCGACTTGGCTATTCTGCCCGCGAATTTCTCTTCTCCATATTCTTTCAATATGTATTCGAGCTCTTCTGTTTTCATTCCGTTTACGAGGTCGTATGCCGAGAACTGAAGACCCGCGTCCATTCTCATGTCGAGAAACTCGTTTTTTTTGAAACTGAATCCCTTGCCGCTTCGCTCAAGCTGAAAGGAGGATGTTCCCAGGTCGGCGATAATGCCGTCGACATATTCCATTCCCATGGAGTTGACCGTGGTTTTTATATGTATGAAATTTCTGTTTACCATCTCTACTTTGTCTGTGTTGCCTGAAAGCCTGCCTTTCGCAAGAGAGATCGCGGACTGGTCGACGTCCATCCCTATTAGTTTCGATATAGAAGGGTATCTATTAAGAATGTGCTCGGAGTGTCCGCCGAGACCTACGGTCGCGTCGACTACAACGCTGCCCTCCGGCAGGTCAAGGTACTCAGCTACCTCTCTTACCATGACTGGGGAGTGGAACTGCTTCTGCGGCTCAGAGCTTGCAGCAGCGGCTTCTATTTCCTCAAAGGCCATATTCAGCAAGCACCTCCCTGCTCTGTATAAAGTTCTCAAACGCTCCGGTGCCGTTTTCCTTCTCCCAGATTTCCTGTGACCAGATCTCTATTTTTTTCAGCATGCCTACTAAAACGACTTCGGTTTCGATTGCGGCATATGAACGCAGCGACTGGGGGATCAGCACTCTTCCCTGGTTGTCCACCGGGCAGTCAACCGCGTTTCCCATGAGGTAGCGTATTGAAGATGTCACCTTGTTGTCGGTTATCGATATTTTGGAGAGCTTTTTTTCAAGTTCGTTCCATTCTCTCATGGGGTAGGCGATGAGGTAGCGGTCAAAGTTCGTAATTACGAATGTCTCGTCGGAATATTTCTTGCTGCAGACCTCCCTGAACTTTGAAGGGATACTGACCCTCCCGGTTTTGGTCATCGTGTGTTTGTATCTTCCTCTGAACATTTTATGCTATCTTCTGCCATTATATGCCATAATATCGTCCTGTCATGCCATTCCATAAATTATAAAAAAACATGGAAAAAGTCAAGCAACATTTTGAAATAGTTAATATTTTCAGCGTGCGAGTGATAAAAACATAAGGTTAGATCTTGCTTTAATAATGGATCTTGCCGTAGTGAGATTTAAGAGAAAAATACTATCCGTTGGGTCCGCAATTCTACTTGTTCGCTTATTTTGTATATACTCTCATCCGGAGACACGATGGTCTTACAAGTGAGATTGCATCTGGTTTTGCTTAAGAGAAAATGTCTGTTTTTTTTATAAAACTTGCGGACAGGAGTTCCAATGTTCTTCTGCAGGCGATACTCGGCACCTACGGTCACCTGATGTGGGTGAGGACCGAGGTGCCGAAGGATATGATAGTAAAGGTGATTACCACTCCTGAACTCGTTTCGGAAACGCGGGGGGTACTGGAAGCACTCAGGGGGGAGATAGAGTTTGAGTTTGTTAGCCCTCCCCAAGAGATCGATTTGCCGGAGGACCGGAATTTTCATGAAAACAAGGGAAAACCATAAGCGCACATGGGGGCTGGTGAGTTTTCTTACCCTGTTGAGCAGGATTGTCGGATACCTGCGGGACGTCGTGGTGGCGGCGCTTTTCGGGGCGGGTTTCCAGACAGACGCTTTCTACGTCGCGTTCCGTATCCCCAACCTCTTGCGTCGTCTTTTCGCCGAAGGTTCTCTGGCGGCGGTCTTCGTACCCATATTCTCGGAGTACCTTGAGTCGGGGGATAGGCGGGGGGCGAAGGAAGCCCTGCGTTCCGCGTTCACCGCGCTTTTCATCATTCTCATTCTAGTTGTGACATTGGGGATAATTTTTTCCCCCTGGCTGGTGAAGCTCTTCGCCTATGGATTCGATCAGAAGACTTTCGATCTCGCAGTCTATCTTAACAGGCTTATTTTCCCCTACGTGCTTTTTATATCTCTTACGGCTCTCGCAATGGGGGTTCTTAACTCCGTGCGGCATTTCTTCGCTCCGGCTTTCTCTCCGGTTCTTTTCAACCTGTGCATAATAGCAAGCGCCCTGTTTCTCTACAGGGAATTTGAAGTGCCTATAGCTTCTCTCTGCTTCGGGGTCCTTGGCGGAGGGGTGCTGCAGCTGCTTCTGCACCTGTTTTATCTTCGCAAAGAAAAGTTCATGTTCGGCTTTGCGAAAACCCTCGATCACCCCGCGGTCAGGAGGCTTGCCGTTTTGATGTTTCCTCAGCTTTTCGGAATAGCGGTCTACAACCTCAACATACTCGTAAACACCCAGTACGCGTCCTTTATGTCCGAGGGAACCGTCTCCTACCTTTATTTTGCGGAAAGGATAATAGAGTTTCCCCTGGGAGTGGTGGCAGTTTCCCTGGCGACCGTTACGCTTCCCGCGCTCTCAGGATACGCGGCGAGAGAGGATTACGGGGGTTTCGGCTCAGAATATCAGCGCTCTCTCAGGCGCATGCTGTTTATAATGGTGCCTGCAATGGTCGGAATAGTAGCTCTGCGGGTGCCCCTCTGCAATTTTCTTTATCAGCATGGCCAGTTTGATTACGTGGCGGTTATAAATACTTCCCAGGCCGTTCTTGGCTACGGACTCGGACTTTTCGCAGTGGGAGGAATTCGAATCACCGTGCCCGCCTTTTTCGCCCTTCAGGACACGAAGACGCCGGTCAAGGTGGCGTTTTTCTGCTTTCTGCTGAATGCGGTCTGTGGGTTCGTCCTGGGTTTCGTCTTCTCTCTTGACCACTTGGGTCTTGCGCTTGCGAGTTCAATCTCCTCGGTGGCGAACTTTGTTCTACTGGTCGTTTTGTTAAATGGCCGTCTTGGACATTTTCTCTCCCGCGACATCCTTTTCTTTTTACTCAGGATTCTTGCGATCGCGGTAATCATGGGTTTTGCGGTAAGTGCCGTCGCTGGTTTCTCTGCTTGGAGCGAAACCGGTTTTTCTGTTGACAAGGCGCTGGTTATGTGCGCCTCTGTGGGTTTAGGAGTTATACTCTACTTCCTGCTTGCCAGACTCGTCGGCATAAAGGAAGTGGAGATGTTTTCTTTTCTGAAAAGAAGTTAGTTCCGGGTTGCGACGGCGTCTCGGTTGGTGTTGTCCGTTCCATTGCGTTGCGGTATTCTCGGTAAAGCGGTGCCGGTTTGATTTCTGCGTATAATATTGCTCAGAGTGGATTGAGAAAAGGCGTGGCGATTACCGAGATTTGTAAAAATAACAAGACTTATGGACGAGCTTAAGACTCTGAGTCACTGTGAGCTTGAAGCGCTCAGGGAAAAGTACGAGTATACCTTGAGGATGTTTCCCGATTCCGATTCGCTTCTTGCGCTGGCGGAAGTTCATCTCGCACTTGGACAGGTGACCAGGGCGAGACGCACGGTTTCCGATTTTACGGAGAAAAAAGGTGATAGCAGCCGGGCGAGACTTATTCTGGCCAAAGCTCATCTTATGTGCTGGAATGCCGCCTCCGCGGAGGAGGAACTCAAAAAAGCGCTTTCTCTGGATCACCGGAACACGCAGGCATCAGACCTGTTGATACATATATACAAAAGCGCAGGTAGAACAGCCGAAGCCTTCAGGGTCGCCCTGTCGCCCGTTCCGGATCCTTGGCGTCGGGAGGAGGATGCCGGGAAAGCCGAAGAGCCTTCCCCGGAACCGGAGGAGGAAAGCAAACCGCGGGCCGGGGTCTTCGAGACGGACACGATGCTTAACCTCTATGTTTCCCAGGGACTTTACGAAGACGCTCTGGGAATAGTTGAAGTTCTCTGCGAGGCTGAACCTGACAATCTGGTTTACAGAAACAAACGAGAAGAGATAATGGTTCTTCTCGGCAAATAGAACCCCCGTTTGGTTTTTCTCAGCCTTTTAATTATCATTACTCCCGGTATTTTGTCCCATGGAAATACTTGTCATCAACGGTCCGAATCTCAACATGCTGGGCAAGAGGGAACCTGAGATTTACGGAAGTCTTACCCTTTCTGAGATTGAATCTTTTCTTTCTTTGAAGACCGATTCCCTAGGCGGAGATGTCGGACTTTTCTTCTTTCAGTCGAATTCAGAAGGGGAAATAGTCACCGCCATACAGGATGCCTACGGGAAGTTCGACGGAGTGATCATAAACCCCGGCGCCTATACCCATACAAGCGTGGCCATAAGGGACGCCATACTCTCAACCGGAATGCCTGTTGTGGAAGTTCATATTTCCAACATATACAAAAGGGAGGACTTCAGGCAGAAATCGTTTGTCTCGGGAGTATCGCTCGGTGTGGTGTCTGGCTTCGGGTCCCACAGTTATTACCTCGGGCTCTCGGGACTCGTTGAACATCTGAGGAAACAAAGCGTCTCTTCCTGAATTCCTCCCCGCGCAGTTCTTATGAAGAAAACAAAATGGGTAGTAGCGAAACCCGCCAAAGCGCCGGTTGAGAAGATTTCGGCGAAACTCGGCATCCTGCCGATGACTGCGGGACTTCTGGTAAACAGGGGAATAAATTCCGCTCAGGACGCCGAGGCGTTTCTTTCTGCATCCCTCTCGGACCTGCCTTCTCCCTTCCTGATGAAAGGCATGGAGGAGGCGGTGGCGCGCCTTTGCAGGTGCGTTTACGAAAAGGAAAAAATCGCCGTCTACGGAGACTACGATGTTGACGGTGTCACGGCGACCTCTCTTCTAACGGGTTTTCTGAGCGCCCTCGGCTGCGACGTTATCTACTATATTCCCAACAGGTTCAAAGAGGGTTACGGAGTGAACTCCAAGGCTCTTCGCAACCTTAAGCAAAAGCAGGTAAACCTCGTAATTTCGGTTGACTGCGGAATCACGGCTGTGGATGAGGTGGCGCAGGCACGCACGCTGGGAATGGATTTCATAGTCACGGATCATCACAGCTTCCGTGACCGGCTGCCCGAGGCTGTCGCCGTTCTCAATCCCCGCCAGGCGGACTGCAGGTACCCGGGAAAAGAGGTTTCGGGCGTCGGAGTAGCGTTTAACCTTGCTCTCGCCCTTAGAAGAACTCTGAGGGAGGAGGGATTCTTCGAGACTGTCGAGGAACCCAACATGGCGGATTTTCTTGATCTTGTTTCACTTGGGACGGTCTGTGACCGAGTGCCGGTGGGAAACGTGAACAGGATCATGCTGAGAGAAGGTCTTAAAAGAATGCGGAGTCCCAAGCGTCTGGGCCTGAGGGCCCTTAAGGAGGTAAGTGGCATAGGCGACGGCATAGAAGAGTTTGATCTCGGCTTTCGTCTCGGTCCCAGGATAAATGCGGCGGGGAGGATTGGTTCCGCGGACAAGGCGGTTGACCTCCTCCTCGCCGACAGCGAAGAGACCGCTTTGTTGCTCGCGGAATTTCTTGACGAACGTAACTCCGAGCGTCGCGGTATTAAAGAGGAAATACTGCATGATGCGACCCGGATGGTTGAGTCAGTGCCTGAGTACTCAAACAGCAATTCCCTCGTTCTCTCGTCTCGCGAATGGCACGGGGGAGTTGTGGGCATCGTGGCTTCATCCCTGGCCGAATCTTACGCAAAGCCCGCTTTTCTCATCTCGGTAGACAAAAACGGCGTGGGCAGAGGAAGTGGGAGATCTTTCGGAGGAGTCAACATATTTTCCGTTCTCTCAAAGTGCGAAGACCTTCTCGTTAATTTCGGCGGGCACGCCTACGCGGCAGGAGTAACAGTTCTTGAGGAAAAGATTGATCTTTTCAGGGAGCGGTTCTCGGAAGAACTTCAAAAAAGCGGTCAGAAGCCTGAAAACAAGCTTGATATAGACTCAGAGATCAGCCTTGCTTCCATAAGCGATACCCTTGTTTCTGAGATTGAAAGTCTCTCGCCTTTCGGAGAGGGAAATCCCGAGCCTCTTTTTCTCTCGAAGGACTTACATGTAGTGAGTCAGAACCTGCGTAAGGAACAGCATCTTATGTTCAGAGTGAAAAAGGACGGCTTTGTGTTTAACTGCATCTGGTTTTACTCTCCCCGAAAACATCTTTCCGAAAAAATGGATCTGGTTTTTTCTCTGCGCTTTGATGTCCGAAATGGAGAGAAGGAATCCCGTCTTTTCATAAAGGACGCCAGAGAAACACATCTTTGAACCCGCTGAACCGCAACTTTCTTATGGGTCTATGTTTTCGGATAACTGTTATTATAATGTTATGAGCACGTAGCGTGTAACGGAGGTATTGTTATGAGAGTGAGGAGGCAGTTGCCCAAACTTAATATTTTTTATCCGATAATTTTTATCCTGCTGTTTTTTCTGGTGACGGGGGTTTTCGTAATAGTGGAAAGCGGACATGTTGGAGTTGTGCGGACTCTCGGCGCCGTTCAGCCCAAGGCGCTTCCAGAGGGGTTCCATATGAAGAAGCCTTTCATGGACAAGGTTGAACAAATCGATATCCGTCTTACCGCGGCAACCGCAAAGGCCGTCTCCGCTTCCAAGGACCTTCAGACGGTGAAGACCCAGGTCACTCTTCAGTATTCCATTACGGGAGAACTCGCCCCGCTTATATTTCAGAAGATAGGGAAAAGAAATACCGTTTCGCTTACGCTTATAGAGCCCGCGATACAGGAATCGGTAAAGGCCATTACGGCCAAGTACACCGCCGAGCAGCTGGTTACCAAGAGGGCCGAGGTGAAGGTTGAGATACAGGATGCCATAAATAATTTCATATCAATTACCCTGGCCGAGAAGGAGATTTCTACCAGTGCCCTTAAAATAGCCAACGTCGCCATAACGGACTTTGATTTCTCGGATGAATTTAACAGGGCTATTGAACTCAAGGTAAAAGCGGAGCAGGAAGCTCTCCAGGCCAAAAATGAAAAGATAAGGAGGGTGACCCAGGCAGAAGCCGCTGCGGAGGAGAAGAAGCTAGCAGCGAGCGCCCATGCCTTCGAGATAGAGGTGGCGTCCAAGGCAAGAGCCGATGCGATTGAGAGGGAAGCGAAGGCGCTTCGGAACAATCCGCAGATCATTCAGTTGCGCCTGGCGGAGAAGTGGGACGGTGTTCTTCCCAAGTTCTCAGGCAGCGACACGGTGCCTTTGTTAAACGTGGATTCTCTTCTGAAAGAAGAATAATCCGGGGAGATACCATATGTATCCGGTACTCTTAGATCTCGGCGGAGGTCTGGTCATCTATTCGTATTCGGTGTTTCTCGCACTCGGATATCTGGTTGCCTACTGGGTGGTATCCGCGGAGGTAAGCCGCAGGAAAATGGACCCGACGCTTCCTTCCACCCTTCTGCTCGCGTGCTTTATCGCCGGACTTGTGGGAGCCAAGATCCTTTTTCTTTACCAGAACGCTACTTTGACCGAATTTCTCGCTAACCCGGTGCGCTACTTCATATCGGGGTACGCGTCGGTAGGGGGTCTGGTCGGGATATTCTGTGCTCTATGGATTGTTTCAAGCCTTAAAAAAACGGATTTCCAAGTACTTCTCGATATAGTATGCCCCGCACTCATCCTTGGCTACGGAGTCGGAAGGATAGGGTGTTTTCTAAACGGCTGCGACTATGGAACCGTGTGCTCCCTGCCTTGGGCGGTTTCTTTTTCCGAGAGAGTTGTCAATGTCCATCCTACTCAGCTCTACGACACCCTGTTTGTGGCCTTGCTTTTTGTGTTTCTCTGGAAAATCAGAACCCAGAACCATCCCACGGGTTATGTCTCAGCGGTAGGGTTCGCGATTCTCGGCACCCAGAGGTTTCTGATTGAATTTATAAGGGATACTACCCCGAGCTTCATAGAGGGTCTCTCCCAGGCGCAGCTTGCGGCTTTGTTGCTCGTAGGCGTATTTGGGATAAGGCTGTTTCAGCTCTCCGGCAGCGTTTTCGGAAAGCTGAAACAGATCTAGTTTACTGCTATGCGGAGAATTCTGATAATAGGTCTGGGGCAGGTTGGAAATTTCCTCTCAAAGGAGCTTTCCAAGAGCCAGGAGGTTGTTGTTATTGAGAAAGACGCCGAGCTCATAGCCAAGGCCAAGGAAACCCAGGACGTTTTGGCAATTGAGGGAACGGGGGACGACCCCGCCGTCCTGAGACAGGCGGAGATAGAGAAGGCCGACGTAGTTCTTGCGGTTACCGGAGATGACAGAACGAATATACTCGCCTCGTTTATCGCCCACGCTTCAGGAGTCAAGAAGATCGTTGCCGCGGTAAAAAACGCGAAGTATGCCGAATACGAGGGAGTCATAGAAAACTCGAACATTTCTCTAATAAGTTCAAGCAGCATAATCTCGGAGAAGATAAGCGCGCTTATAAGCGCTCCTTTCGCGGGGAGGGTGGAGTTTTTCGCAAGCGGACAGATAGAGCTTCTCAAGCTCCGGGTGGATGAAGGGGTACCCGTAATAAACGAGAAGCTGAGAAATTTCGTCAGCAGCCCAAGGAACTGGACTTTCGTCGGGCTGCAGAGGGATCACAGGATAACTATTCCGCGGGGAGATACGGAACTTCGCCCGGGAGATTTTGTATTCGCTCTTGGGATTCCTTCGGCACTTGAGAAGCTTAAGAAACTTTTCAACCTGAAAATCCAGAAGGTTCATTCCGTTATAATAGTCGGCGCGGGCAGTGTGGGGTGCGAAGTGGCTTCCGCACTTCACGCTAAGGGGCTTTCGGTGAGACTCATTGAAAGCGATCATGAGGAGGCCAGAGCTGCCGCCGAGGAACTTGTCGGAGTGATGGTGTTTGAAGGTGACGGAACCGATCTCGGGATACTTAAGGAGGCCGGAGTTGAAAAAAGCGATTACCTGCTTGCGCTTACCGGCGACGATGAAAATAATGTTCTCAGCGCGCTTCTTGCGAAAAACCTCGGCATTGATCGATGCACTGTACTTTATTCCAATCCCGATTACGCGGAAGTGCTTGAAGCGATAGGTATCGACAGAGCAATAAGTGTAAACATGGCCGTGGCAAACGCCATTCTGAACTCTCTTCATCTCGGCGGAGAGGCTAACGTATCGCTTCTTTACGAGGGAGCGGGAGAAATTCTCGAGTTTGATGTAACCGAGCATACGAAGATTCTAGGGGTGGCTCTTTCTGAGTGTAAAATGCCGCACGGCTCGGTCATAGGCGTCTGCATAAGGGACGGGAAGCCGATATTTCCCGGCGGGGATTTCGTAGCGCAGATCGGGGACCGTTTGGTGGTCTTCTCCCTGCCGAGTGCTGCGCAAAAAGTTGAAGAGATACTGGTTTCGTGAACGTTAGGTTCTGCTTTCAGGTCACGGGAAAATTCGTGACGTATCTCGGGCTGCTGATGCTCGTGCCAGCTGTCTGTACGCTGTTTTACCCGGAGGATGATCTTTCTGCCTTCCTGATCTCGGCGCTTATAACATCATTTACGGGTCTTGCGCTTATGTTCATTTGCCGCATTCCCGAAACTCCGACCGAGATACGAAGAAGAGAAGGTTTTCTGATTGCGGCGCTTTGCTGGGTGTTTGCAAGCGTTTTCGGCGCCATTCCTTACTATGTTTACGGGGTGTTCGCCAGCCCGGTCGACGCACTTTTCGAATCGACCGCGGGTTTTACCACCACCGGAGCCACCGCGCTTGCGTCTATTGAATGGCTTCCCAAGGGAATTCTTTTCTGGAGGAACTTTACTCAGTGGCTCGGCGGCATGGGAATAATAGTTCTGGGAATCGCGATTTTCCCCAGACTTTTTGTCGGCGGGGCGCAGCTGATGGGGCTCGAGACCACGGGACCGACGACTGAGAAGTTCGCTCCGAAAATAGCCGAGACGGCCAAGAAGCTCTGGATTGTATACATTGGCCTTACGGCCGTGCTGGCGGTGCTTCTCATTTTCGGCGGAATGAGCTTTTTCGACGCCCTGACGCATTCTTTCAGCACCCTCTCAACCGGGGGGTTCTCCTGCAAGGATGCAAGCATAGGGGCTTATGACAGCGCCTACATACAGGGGCTGATTACGCTTTTCATGTTCCTAGGTGGAACCAGTTTCGTACTTCATTTCTACTTTTTTACCGGGAGGCCCGGGAAACTTCTTCGGAACTCCGAGTTTCGGTTCTATCTATTTTTCGTCATTGCCGCGACGATGTTTATTACTTTAGAACTCATCCAGACCGGTGTTTACGGAACCTTCTCCGAGTCCCTGCGCTACGCTTCTTTTCAGGTGGTTTCGATTATCACCACAACCGGGTTTACCACCACGGATTTTGACGCATGGCCGGCTTTTGTGAAATGGGTGATTTTCATGCTGATGTTTTTCGGTGCCTGCGCGGGGTCAACTTCCGGGTCGGTAAAGGCGCTGAGAATCATGGTGCTTTTCAAAAAAGCTTACAGGGAGATACAAAGACTCGTTTATCCGAACGTAGTCTCTCCCATAACCATAGAGGGAAAGAGCATAAACGAAAAGGCAGTCTCAAGCATAACGAGCTTCTTTATCCTTTACATTTTTCTTTGCGGTTTCATTGCTCTTTTGGTTCTTATGCTTGAGGACATATCCTTGGAATCTGCCGTCTCGGCCGCGGCTGCTTCTATAACCAACGTAGGACCCGCTTTTGACGAGGTCGGTCCGACAAGCCATTATTCCCACCTCGGATCGCTTACGAAAATCATTCTGTCGCTGGCCATGATCATAGGAAGGCTTGAACTCTACACGGTTCTGGTGCTTCTTATGCCGTCTTTCTGGAAGAGATAGAAAAAGCTGCCGACCGACTTAACAGCATAGTTTCTCAACTAGCAACCACACAGAGAATAAAGTTTTTATTAACCAAGAAAAATTTTTTCATTCAGTTCTAAACTTAGGTCAAGAATAGGCAAATTCCTTTTGAAAATTGGCAAAACTGAATGTAATCTAGTAACCATTAGATGCTAGTACTGCATTCTTTCCTTCCCCGCCTCCGGCGGGTATTTGTTTTTACGGTATCGGTTTTCGGAAAACATGAAAATTATTTTTGATCCCAAGCAGCCCTTGGATTTCGAGACCTCGGCGGGCATTGGAAATTTTGACGGCATTCATCTCGGGCATAAAGAGATAATAGAGACTGCGAAACACCGCTCGCGGGAGAATTCCACGCGTTCCTGCGTAATTACATTCAATCCACATCCGCAGAAAGTTCTTGGCAGAAAGGAGCTTTCACTCATCTTCCCGCTGGGAAGGAGGTTCGAGATGCTTGAGGCTACTGGGATTGACGTGGTTATCTGCCTTAATTTCACCCGTGAACTCTCGATAGTGAGTGCGGAGAATTTCGTAAAAGACATACTCCTTGACTGCCTGAGGATAAAAGACATAGTCGTGGGTCCGGGATTTTCTTTCGGACACAAAAGAAAGGGAAACGTCGATCTTCTGCGGTCCATGGGAGAAACCCATGGTTTTAATACGGTAGTTGCAGAGGCGGCTCGGGTAGATGATCAGGTGGTAAGCAGCAGCGCTATAAGGAATCTTGTAAGAGACGGAGAGATCAGTAAGGCGAACCGGTTTTTCGGTTACGATTACTACATAGAGGGCGTCGTTGTGGAAGGCGAGAGAAGAGGCAGGAAACTGGGTTTCCCCACAATTAACCTTGACACCGAATGGGAGATTCTTCCCAAGCCGGGGGTCTACGCTACCTACGTCAGGTTCCCCGACGGCTTCCACGAAAGCATTACCAACATAGGGGTCCGCCCCACGTTTGAGGAGAGCAAGCTTACGGTCGAGACTCATGTCTTTGATTTCAATGACAATCTCTATGGAAAGAAAGTCGGAGTTAATTTCGTTGAAAGACTGAGGGACGAGGAACGTTTTGCGAGTGTGGACGAGCTTGTAGCGCAGATCGAACATGATGTTGCGTCGGTGCGGGAAATTCTTCGCAGTCACCCGAAGGACGAACGGATTTGGAAATAAAAGCCACAACGCGGATATACGGTATTTTCGGTCATCCGGTATCCCAGAGTCTATCTCCGGCCATGCATAACGCGGCGTTCGGGCATCTTGGACTCGACTGCGTTTATCTGGCTTTTGACGTGGATCCTCGCAACATAGACGAGGCCGTAAATTCGATAAAAGCCCTTGGTGTTTGCGGAGTTAATGTCACCATCCCGCATAAACAGTCCGTTATGGCGGGTCTGGACGAGATTGCTCCCGAGGCGTCCATGGTTGGAGCGGTAAACACCATAGTTAACGAAAACGGCAGGCTCAAGGGTTACAACACGGATGTCTCCGGGGTGCTGAGAGCTCTTGACTCCGAGCTTGGATTTGCCCCGCAGGGCAAAAGTGTCTTTATTGTTGGAGCCGGCGGAGCCTCAAGGGCTGTAATAGTGGCGATGTGTACGGGCGGCGCCCGAAACGTTGCGATTGCGAACAGAACCTACTCGAAAGCGCAGGATCTCTCGGAAGAATTTTCCCCGAGCTTTGCCAACATCGGATTCTCCGCGGCACCGCTTGAGGATGTTCAGAGAGTTTCTGAACTGATGGCGCAGGCGGATATTGTTATTAACTGCTCGTCTGCCGGAATGGGCGATATTGAACCTCTCTGCCTTCCGCTTGACCTGCTCGGCGAGAGCTGTGTGGTCTACGATCTTGTCTATAAGCCTCCTGTTACTCCGCTTGTAAGGGACTCAAGAGCCCTAGGGTTAAGAGCGGAATCCGGACTCGGCATGCTCCTTTACCAGGGAGTTGACGCTTTTGAGATCTGGACGGGCGAAACCGCCCCGGTTGAGGTGATGAGGGAGGCCCTTTCCACTCCCGGGTGAGGATTACGGTTTTTTGGTATAATGAACCCAGAGGTTAATCGGTCACGGGAGAATTTTAATGAAAGTAACCAGTCCAGCCGGAGATTTTGAGATAACGATGAAAGAATCGTCCGTGGAGGGCGACTTCATAGTTATAAGCGGACAGATGGGGGTTTGGGATTCGCAGATTTACATGAAGCCCTCCGACCTTCTCAGTCTTGCGGGGGTGTTGTTCAACTTTCAGGTTGTTTTATTCTTCGTCAAACAACCGTTCAAATGGATTTTCGGCAAAAAACGGGATTAGACTGTGGGGTTTCTGCCGGGGAAAGAAGGCTGAAAGCGGAGCAGTCTGTTATCTGTCCGAAAACGGATCGGGAATATCGGGATGCCATCGCGCGAAATGGTTTTTGTGCGCCTCCGTATAAGCTCCGGGCGGGTAGTACTTATCGTAGAAATCCAGGTCCAGGTGATGGGCCTGCACCATGAACCGAAGGAACATGGGGTCGGAGAAAGCCGGGAACCTTCCGTATGTATCGTAAACGTAGTTGCAGATGTCCTTTACTACCTGAATTTCGTCTTTGCTGGGTCTTTCAACCTCCGCGAGCACACCGGTCGGGTCCTTGTAGGGAAGCTTGTGCGATTCCCAGTTTGTCCATTTCATGTCGTTAAACGCTTCCACGGCTTCTCCCATGTCCTTGTAGTAAGGCGGGCAGAACGATTGGAACAGGTCGTCTCGGCCCACGGCCACAGGGTTAGGGTTTCCCGTGTCGCCCTGTATCTTCGGAGTTGCGAACCGAAAACCCAGCCCCCTGTTAAAAGGGGTTCCCCCAAGCATGAACATGCTTGCGAATCCGCTGAATAGCCATCCTCCGAGACCCAGGGTCTGGAGTGTCAGGACCATGTTCTGTCCCATGAAGGCCTGCTCGGCGATGTAGCCGTTTGCGAAGCGAAGTTCCGCCTCGACAAGCGGCATTCTTTTTGACTCGTCAAGAAATCCTTTCTCAAGCCAGTGAGCGGTTCCGGGCGGTCTCAGGCTGTGAAGCTCGTCGACGAAGTTAAACCTGTGGTCCGGCCTCATGTAGAAAAAGTAAAGGTTGATTATGCACGCTGAAAGATCCGTCACCGGCATGAACACCGTCGTTCCGGGCTTGTTCACGTTCCAGAGATTGTGGGCGGCGATTCCGGGAGGTCTTGACGGCAGGTCCGCTCTTCCATCAGAAAGCTTGATCTTGGATTCGCGGAACAGCTCGAGTATACGGTCCACTCTCTGGTGGCGGGTCATTTTCTCGAGACCCTCAAAATCCTCGGCGCGCCGATCATGCATCTTTATCATGTAGAGCCCCTCGTCATTCGTGTAGAAAAGCTCCGTTCTGTGCACATCCCCTAGGGCGGGGATTGTCTTGCTCGTAAACTGCATCTCAAGGTCAAGACCCACGTGAGGGGGGAAATCAGAGAGATTTATGTTCTTTATGCCGAGGCCCGTCCACACCAGTATGGCTTCCTCAAGTTCTGACAAGGGCACCGGGTCGTGCTTGGATTTGTACTGCAGAGGTCCCTTTTCGATCTCCATCCCGAGGCCGAAGCGCCGGGACCTTCTCTGGAAAACGGCGTCATAGAAACCGTGATCTATTGCGTGGTCAAGACCTTCTGGGTGTTCGCTCATGAGTTTCTCCTTACGTTAATCTGCTAGCCCCGCGGACAGTGTCATTCCTGCTCCTCGGAATCGGATTGGGTCACAAGTTTCATGTATTCTTTTTCCGTAATTATCTCGTGCGGACTCTCAACCCTGTCAAGAAACACCACTCCGTTTATGTGATCGTATTCGTGCTGGAACACTCTCCCCGCGAAATCCGAGAAATCTTCTTCCACGAGATTGTTATCCCTGTCTCTGTAGACGGCGCGGATTGACTTGTATCTTGGTACAAGCGCCCGGATTCCGGGGATGCTCAGGCAGCCCTCCCAGCCTTTTTCCACCTCATCTGATACCGAGACTATCTCGGGGTTGATTACCACCCTGACTTCTGCTTCGGGGGAGTCGGGATACCGTGAGCTCTGAGCCCCGGCAATTATGAAGATGCGGAGAGATTCAGATACCTGAGGAGCGGCGATTCCGACGCCACTCGCCTCGACGGCCGTATGAATCATGTCATCGATTAATTCCTGGATTCCCGCGTCACTTATGTTTTTCACCCTCGGAGCCCTTTGTCTGAGCACGGGGTTTCCCAGTTCGGTTATCTCACGTTGGTTTGCCATGATCTTGCTGATTGAAAGCGGACTGCCGTTTTCAGTCTCCTCATATGGATTGCGGGCAGGTGCTTAAGATTCTATTATTATAAAACAAAAAGCCGGGAGGTTAAAGAGAGCTTAGTGCCGGGAATCGAACTTATAAAAAGAGCAGGAGACTTCGGGCAAGGAACCGCAGTTGAGGACTGGACGGGGAGTTTCACTTACGCCGACTTGCTTCGTGTCTCGCGCTTTGCGGCCCTTAACCTTCTCGGCGAAGAAAAAGATCTTGGGGAAAAAAGGGTCGCGTTTTTAGTTCCCCCGGGATTCGAGTACGTGGCGCTTAAGCTCGGCGTATGGATGGCGGGAGGCGTGTCGGTTCCCTTGGGCACTGCCCATTCTCCGAGAGAAACAGAGTACGCAATAAAGGACTCCCGTGCAGAGACAGTGATCTTTCACCCGGATTTCGCCCAAAAACTCGAGGGGATTTTCTCCGATGCCGGCGTGCGGTTCCGGAGGCTTCCGGAAGTTCTGGGGTCTGCCCGGGGAGAACTTCCCGTCATCTCTGAGGAGAGAAGGGCGATGATCATATACACAAGCGGCACTACCTCTAAACCCAAGGGAGTAGTCTCGACTCATCTCGGCATAAAAGCTCAGATAAACAGCATGACGGAGGCGTGGGAGTGGGTACCCGAAGATTCAATACTCAACGTTTTGCCCCTTCATCATCTCCATGGAATACTGAATGTCGTTCTCTGCTGCCTGTGGTCCGGCGCCAGATGCGTTATGATGGACGGGTTCAACGCGCGGGAAGTATGGAAGAGGTTCGAAGAAAAAGACCTGACCCTATTTATGGGCGTTCCCACTATTTACTCCAAGCTGATAGATCTCTGGGATGATTTTTCCGCCGAGGAGAGGAGACGCATGAGAGATTGCCTTCTCGGTTTTCGTCTCATGGTTTCCGGCTCCGCGGCTCTTCCCGTGTCCGTTCTTGAAAGATGGAAAGAGATAAGCGGGCAGGTGCTTCTTGAGAGATACGGAATGACCGAGATAGGAATGGCTCTTTCGAATCCCTACAGAGGCGAAAGGCTCCCGGGACGCGTGGGGTTCGCCATGCCTGGGGTCGAGGTGGGGATTTTCGACGAGAACGGCAGGTTGCGGGGTGTCGAAGAGCAGGGGGAGGTCAGGGTGAGGGGAAAAGGCGTGTTCCTTGAATACTGGGGAAAACCGCGGGAGACCGAGAGCGCCTTTTGTGACGGATGGTTCAAAACGGGAGATATCGCATTTTTGGAACGCGAAGGCTCCTACAGGATACTCGGGCGGGAATCGGTGGATATAATAAAGTCGGGCGGATACAAGATATCCGCTCTTGAGATCGAGGAGGTGCTGATAGAGCATCCGCTTGTCGAAGAGTGCGCGGTAGTAGGGGTTGCCGATCCGAGGTGGGGAGAGAGGGTAGGGGCCGCGCTCGTGTTAAGGGAGGGTCTCTCGATCGACCTTGAGGAACTTCGCGGCTGGGCTTCCGACAAGCTTGCCCGGTACAAGCTTCCGACCCTGCTTCTGCTGCTTTCCTCGCTTCCGAGAAACTCAATGGGAAAGGTAACCAAAAACAGCATTAAGCAGTCTTTTCAAAATCGTTTATAATTTTTTCGTAATCCGAGGTCAGTCTTTTTTGGTTTTGAGGATAAAGTGGAGAGAAAATGAACCGGGCTGAGAACGCGCCCATGCATTCAAACGGCCGTGTCCGTTACGGTCCCGACATGAGAGTTCTTATCGTTGGCGCCGGTGTTGCCGGACTCACGCTCTGCGGGCTCCTCGAGCAGCGGGGCTTCCATCCTACCCTTGTAGAGAGGGCTCCACGGTTCGGGGATGTGGGATACGTGATAGTGGTCTGGCCCTCAGGCAGCAGGATACTCAAGGGGCTCGGTCTTTACGAACTGCTCAGGGATCGGGGCTGCGCTTTTACCGATTACAACATTTCCAACTACAGGGGCAAGGTTATAAACAGCTACACGATTGATTCCGTGGTTGAGAAGTACGGTCCCATAATAAGCATTTACCGGCCTGATCTGATAGACATACTTCTGGGGGCGGTAAGCGATGATTCGATCAGGATGAATACCACGGTTGTTTCTCTCGAGGACACTGGGAACGGAGTCGAGACGGTATTCAGCGACGGAAGCACGGGCACCTATGATCTGGTTATAGGATGTGACGGGATAAGGTCAAAAGTCCGAAAAGAGACCTTCGGCGATATACCGCTTCGCTACAGCGGCATGTCCGGGTGGGGCTTCTGGGTCAACCCGGACCTCTGCGAAAGAGAAGGAATCATTGAGTACTGGGGGAAGGGGAAATTTCTCGGAATGTGGCCGACGCGCGGACGTCTTGCCGTTTTCACTAGCGTGAGGAGAAAATCCGGTGTTCGCGACAGCGCCGATACGAGAATTGAGAGCATCCGGCAGAGCTTCGCCGAGTTCGGAGGCGTGGTGCCGGAAGTTCTGCGCAGTCTTGATGACCCCCGCAATATTTACTATGACGAATACAACGATCTCAGAATGGATAGCTGGTCGAGGGGAAGGGTGGTGCTTGTCGGAGATTCGGTTCACGCGATACTGCCGAACGCCGGCGCCGGTGTATCGATGGCGATGGAATCGGCAGCCGTTTTGGCCGAGGAGCTTTGCAGAGCCGATTCAGTTAACCTTGCTCACGCCTTCTGGCAGTATGAGTCAAGAAGAAAGGGAAGGGTGAACAAAGTTCAGAACCAGTCGAGGATCATGGGGAAATTCATATACACCGAAAGCGGTGTTCTCTCGTCTGTCCGTGATTATCTTGTAAGGGTGTATTCGAGCAGACAGCTTTTTAGGTACTGGGACAACATGCTGAAAGACCCTCTTTGAGATCAGTGCCCCAAGTTTGAAAAATTTTTGATTCCGGAGCGTAATTCTAATGAAATCACTTAAATCTCTACTTCTTTTCTTTATCGTGGCGGCGATATTCTCGTTTCCTCTATCAGAAACTCTTTCCCATGGGCCCTCCGAGTCCATCTCCCCAACTGTAAAGCGCCTTACCCCTTCGGTTGTTAATATAAGTACGACGAACGTGATAAAAGCGTCACCGTTTGCGGTGCCGTACCAGGATGAATACTTCAAGAAGTTTTTCGAAAAGTTTTTCCCCGATCAGATGCCGGAGAGGGAATTCAGGAACAAGGGACTGGGTTCCGGCTTCATAATGAGTTCTGACGGCTACATAATCACTAACAACCATGTCGTGAGAAAAGCCGAGGAAATCGAGGTGATACTCGAAGGCGGCAAAAAATACACTGCCAAGATAGTCGGTACCGATCCCGTAACGGATCTTGCGCTGCTGAAAATCGATCCGGAAGGACCCCTTCCCGCCGTGGAGATGGGTGATTCCTCGGCCCTTGCCATAGGAGACTCGGTGTTTGCCATAGGAAACCCTTTCGGCCTGGGTCACACGGTTACCGCCGGGATAGTCAGCGCGAAGGGAAGGGCCCTTGGAATCGGCCGATACGACAACTTTGTTCAGACCGACGCGGCTATTAACCCTGGAAACAGCGGTGGACCGCTTTTTGACTATGAGGGCAAGGTGGTGGGGGTTAACACCGCGGTTATGGCCCGCGGCCAGGGTCTTGGTTTTGCCATACCGATAAACATGGCGAAGACCGTCGTTGAGCATCTCAAGGTTCATGGAAGGGTCATCAGGGGTTGGCTCGGAATAATGATTCAGGACATAACCCCTGAAATTTCCGAGGCTCTCGAGATCAACCGCGACAAGGGAGGGCTGGTGTCTGAGGTCAAGGAAGGAAGTCCGGCGGACAAGGCAGGCCTCAAAAGGGGAGACGTTATTGTTTCCGTCAAGGGCGAGAATATTCCGGATGCCGCTACGCTTGCGAGAAAACTGGCGCTTACCAGGCCCGGGGTCGATACGAAATTTGTGGTCCTTCGTGACGGGAAGGAAAAGGTCTTTACCATAAAGCTTATTGAACATCCCGAGAACGAAAGAATCGAGGAGTCCCTTGACAAGCTGAAAGCCGAAGAAGAGCTCGGCATTGAAGTAAGCGAGATAACCGACCAACTCAGAAACCGGTTCAAGATCAGTGCGTCGGGCGGAGTTATTATCGTAAGAGTTGCGCGCGGGAGCCTTGCTTCCGAAGCGGGATTCCGCCCGGGCGACGTGATACTGGAGGTAAACGGAGATGCGGTTGGCGGACTCGACGAATACCAGAAAGCGCTTGAGGAGCATGGGTTGAAGGAGACCCTGCTTTTTCTTGTCGAGCGCGGGGGCAGGACAATATATCTTGGCGTAAAGACGGGGCGCGAGTGATGATAAGAGAAAAACTCGCAGAACTTGGAATAGAGCTCGCTGAGGAAGTTCCGGCTCTGGGGAGCTACGTTCCCGCTACTGTGTCGGGCAATCTGATTTTCGTATCAGGCCAGCTTCCCGTTGAGAAAGGAAAGCTTCTCTTTGTGGGCAAAGTCGGGTCCGATCTTGCGGTTGAGGAGGGCTACGAGGCGGCTAGGCTTGCGGCGATAAACGGCCTTTCCGTGATCAGCCATACCCTGGAAGATCTTCGCCAGCTGAGCAGGATTGTGAAAGTGACGGGTTACGTTGCAAGCGCTCCCGGATTTACGGAACAGCACAAGGTTGTTAACGGCGCCTCAGAGTTTTTCTCCGACATACTCTCTGAGAACGGACGCCACGCGAGGGTTGCGGTGGGAGTTCCAGCACTTCCGATGGACTCCCCTGTGGAAATTGAAATCATAGCAGAGTTCTCACCCGGCTATAATTTCTGAGAAACTGAGGGTTTTGCCCCGATGCTCCCCGTATGCCTCTATTCAGACAGTCCTTCGCAATCGCTCGTCATGCAGGGCGTAACGGATTTCCTCACGGACCTGGGTTTTTCAGTTGATTTTCGCGGGGACTTCCTGAGCTATCTCTCGCTTGCGACCGAGGAGATGGCCGAACTTGAATCCTTACTCTCAAAGGCCAGGGTTTTAAGCGTTGAAACCCCCGTTGATTTCTTCGAAACGCATATGCCGTCCGAGCCGTTTGAAAAAGAGCTTTATGACGGTTTCTGGGTTCAGAGAATATTCTCGAGATTCTTCCTTAGAAAACATCCCGGCGGACTCGCGGAAAACGGCTTTCACGCGATTATCACGGGAAGGCTGCTTGGCACTTTCGGGTCCCGAAGGTACCACGCGAGGGTTATAGTCTCGGGATTTCCGTCCTTTATCTCAACCTCGGGGCTTGTGGAAGGTCCGGCAAGGCCCAGGGAGTATTATTTTCTCAAGGCGGAATTTGTCCGCTCGGGAAAGGATCTCTCAGAGCTTGACGAGGCGTTCCGGGGAAAGTTCGTCGATTACGAAGACGAGAGGATAACGAAGATAGCTGGTCCCTACGTGCTTCAGCCTCTTCTGCATCATTTCTCCGGGAAGGAGTTCTGCGAAAACTCCAGATGCGCGCTTTTTAATTCGCACTGGCAGAAAGAGGTTCTTGATATACAGTACTCGGGCTCTTTATGCGCCGAGTGCGAGAGGGAAATAAGGAAAATAACAAAAAGGCGCTAGAAACTGTGTCCCGCTATGCGGTAATGAACAGTAAAGCGTCCCGGTTTCTAATCCATTTCATCAAGTATGTTTATCGCTACCTGGGCTACTTTTTTCCCGGAAAGCAGCATCCCGCCGAAAGTGGGTCCCATCCTCGGAAGCCCGAAGGTGGTGTTAACTGACATTCCGCACGCGAGCAGTCCGGGATGTACTTCTCCTGTGTATTCAACGAGGGCTTCTTCCGATTTCTCGACCCACATCGATCCATGACCCGGAAGTTTTTTGTAAAGCCCCTGCTGGGAGAGCCTGGAAACGCAGTATGCGTCGTGCCCCGTAGCGTCTATAACCAGTTTTGATTCTATAGCGATGGGGTCAAGACAGGTTATCTCCTTGGGCATGTTCGCGATGGGCGTCCAGTTGATCACTATCCCCGCGACCCTTCCGTTCTCCCTGTAAACCAGATCGTCAAACAGCGTCATGTTCCTTACTTTCGCTCCGGCTTCGCACGCCGTTGCTATAAGCTTCGAACACGCGTAAGGACCGTCGGCGACGAAAAGCCCTTCGGAGACCTCTTCATACGGGACTTCAATCTCGTCGAGAACCGTCTGTCCCGGGGCGCGTACGGTGACCTTGTTCATCAGGTACCCGCCGATCCAGAATCCTCCTCCTAGGTAGTTCATTCTTTCGACGAGCAGAACCTTGTACTTCTTTTTCGCTATGTCCTTTGCCGCCACGAGTCCGCTCGGCCCCGCGCCGACGATTATGACGTCGCTTGTAATGTATTCGCTGAATTCTTCCGAGAATCCCTCGACGATGGCACGGGTGACTTCTTTTTCTCCTACCGGTGCGAACTGCGGGGTTTTTAAACTGTCTGACATAGCGGTTTCCTCCAAAAAAATGTCAATAAGGTTCTGCTGCCTTTTACTCCTGCTCCTCTTCCTTCACGACGTTTACAGTTATCTGCTGTGTTACGTCCATATGAAGTTTCACTGAGACTGTGTATGTTCCAAGTTCCTTTAAAGTCCCGTCAAGCATTATATCCCTTCTTGAGATCTCGAATCCTTTTTCCCCGATTGCATCGGAAATGTTCTGCGAGGTAACTGACCCGAACAGCCTGTCTCCTTCCCCGGCTTTGGCGGATATGGAAATTTCAAGACCCTCGAGTTTTTCGGCAAGCGACTTGGCGTTCTCAAGGATTTCGGTTTTGCGCAGTTTTATGGACTCTATTCTGCTTTTCCAGGCCTTAAGGTTCGATTCGGTTGCCTTTATCGCGAGCTTGCGGGGAAAAAGATAGTTCCTCGCCATCCCGTTTTTCACGTCTTTTACTTCTCCGACGACTCCTATGTTCTCCACATCGGAAATCAGAATTACTTTCATTGTTTACCTCCGCGCATGGGTTAAGCGGTATCCGGGAATCACTTGTGAGTTACCGTGTACGGCAAAAGCGCCATGAAGCGGGCTCTCTTTATCGCGATCGCCACCTTTCTCTGCTCCTGCCTGGAGAGCCCCGTGTTTCTTCTGGGCAGTATTTTCTTTCTCTCGGTTATGAACTGCGAGAGAAGTTCCGTGTCCTTGTAATCTATTTGCTTGCCTTCCTTGGCAAGGTCTCTAGGTTTCTTTCTGCGCGAGTAAAACTTTCTTCCGCCTCCCCCGCCCATTGCTCTTCTGCTCATGACTGGTCGCCTCCTTGGGTTTTTTCTTCGTCTCCCTGGGGCTCCTCTACGGCTTCCTGAGACGGTTCATCGCTTTTCTCAACCTGTTCAGCAGCGGCTTCCTGAGGCGACTCATCGCTTTGCTGAACCTTCTCTACGACTTCCTGAGACGGTTCATCGTTGCCTTCGGCCTGACTTTCAGATACTGGAGATGGGCTCTGAAAAGCACTCTGATCCTCTTGCCCGGACGGTCCCGGAGGAACGCCCATAGCGGCGCCAGCAGTTTTCTGCTCCTCCTCGATGTACTTTACGGTCATGAACCGCAGAACATTGTTTTTCGAAAGGTTAAAATATCTTTCTATGTCCGTTACGGCCTTGGGTTCAGCCGCATAAACGGTTATGTAGTAGGTGCCTTTGGTATAGTTGTCTATTCTGTACGCAAGATCCCTTTCGGCCCATTTTTCGGATTTTATTATCTCCCCGCCGTTTCCAGTCACACTCTGCTCGACCCTGTTCTGGATCGTAAGAAGATCTTCGGGGGATATGTCAGGTCTTACGAGATAAAGCGTTTCGTACTTACTTGGCTCGATAGCCATATTTACTGCCTCCTGTCTTGGTCTTAGGCCCCTGAACGCTATCGCTTGGAAGTCAGGAGCAACAGAAAAAACTATTATACTGATTTTCTGGGACTGTGTAAATTTGGGCGGGGCCGCGGCCCCGCCCGCAGGTAAAGCGTCCGTTTTATAGTATAAGAAGAGGAGCTACGACAAGCGATACTATGGACATCAGCTTGATCAGGATGTTCATAGCCGGTCCCGAGGTATCCTTAAACGGATCTCCTATCGTATCTCCGACGACGGCGGCTTTATGTGCCTCCGACCCCTTTCCTCCCAGGTTACCCTCCTCTATGAACTTTTTCGCGTTATCCCAGGCTCCGCCAGAGTTCGCCATCATAAGTGCGAGCATAACTCCAGCCACGACCGCGCCGGCGAGAAAACCTCCAAGGGCTTCCTCTCCGAGGGCAAAACCTATTACGAGCGGTACCACCACGGCGGTAATGCCCGGCAGTATCATCTCTTTTAAGGAAGAATCTGTGCTTATCTGCACGCACCTTGCGTAGTCCGGGGTGGCCTTTCCTTCAAGAAGTCCGGTTATCTCCCTGAACTGTCTTCTTACCTCCTCAACCATCTGCTGCGCCGACCTTCCCACGGAACCCATGGTCAGGGCGCCTATCAGAAACGGGATAGTTCCTCCCACCAGCATTCCCGCCACGACCTTGGGCTGAGTAATGTCGATCGAGGTGAGCCCGACGGCATTTGTGTAAGCGGCGAAAAGCGCGAGGGCGGAGAGGGCCGCAGAACCGATGGCGAATCCTTTTCCTATGGCCGCGGTGGTGTTGCCGAGAGAGTCGAGTTTGTCCGTGATCTTTCTCACGTCCGCGCCGAGTTCCGACATTTCCGCGATGCCGCCCGCGTTATCCGCTACCGGACCGTAGGCGTCAACCGACATTGTTATTCCTATGGTCGCTAGCATGCTGACCGCGGCTATCCCTATTCCGTAAAGTCCCGTGAACCAGTAAGACAGCACTATCGCCACCGCGATTATGATCACCGGATAAGCCGTGCTGTACATTCCCACCGCGATTCCCTCGATTATGTTGGTGGCAACGCCCGTCTCGGAGGCCTTTGCTATTTTTCTGATCGGGGGTCCCGAGGTGAAATGCTCCGTAACCTTGCCGATCAGTATTCCGGCGAGGAGACCCGCTATGGAAGTAAGCCATATGCTTATGTATCCCTGTTTACCCATGGTGGACAGGCTCTCCACCTGCGCCAGTCCGTAAAGTGCCAGCAGGGAGATCGCGCAGTATACGACCGCTGCAAATATGGTGGATCTTTCAAGCACAGCGCTTGGTTCTCCTTCCCTGAGCCACCCTACTGCCTTTGATCCCACGAGCGAGGAGAGGCTTCCTATTACGATGAGTATCAGCGGGACTGACATCATGGCGAGCTGGTTTGTCGCCATGCTGGCCGCGATTACTACGGTAGCGATTACGGCTCCCACGTAGGATTCGAAAAGGTCGGCACCCATTCCCGCCACGTCTCCGACGTTGTCTCCGACGTTATCGGCGATCGTGGCCGGATTTCTCGGATCGTCCTCGGGTATTCCGGCCTCCACCTTTCCGACGAGGTCGGCTCCGACATCAGCGGCCTTGGTGAATATTCCTCCGCCTATCCTTGCGAAAAGGGCTACGGTGCTGGCGCCCATTGCGAACCCGCCTATCATTCCTCCGAATTCCTTTAGGAACGCCGTGAAAAGGGCGCCGTCTTCGGGCTTTGTCTGAAGGTCAATTCCCAGAAGAAAAACGACTGAGAGTCCCAGAAGACCCAGACCTGCGACCGAAAGCCCCATTACGTTTCCGCCCCGGAAAGCCACCTCAAGGGCTTTTCCCTGTCCCTCGGCTGCTGCCGCCTGTGCTGTTCTCACGTTAGCCTTCGTGGCTGATTTCATGCCGAAAAATCCGGCTATAAGCGAACATATCGCTCCGCCAAGATAAGCGGCTCCGGTCTCAATTCCAAGAAACACCGAGAGCAGAACGAAAACGATCGCGGCGAAAAGGCCGATTATCCTGTATTCCCTTTTTAAAAACACCATCGCTCCCTCGTGAATCGCGGAAGCGATCTGCTTCATTTTGTCGTTTCCTTCAGGAAGCTTGTCTATCCCCCTGTATACAAATAACGCGTATAGGAGCACGATAAGACCTACCACGATTCCCACAAGTCCTATATTGCTCGCTAGTACTTCACCCATACCCATTGGTAATTCCTCCTAATAGAGAATTATTTTTTTTCAGTTCAGTCGACTGTTAAATTTATTCATTGCCGAATCCACCCCGGCGTTTATTATCTCAAGTGTCGCCTCTACCGCGGTCTCGACCATATCTGCCACCGTCTCCTTCTCATTTCCGGCGAATGCGGAAAGAACATGGTCCCGGCCCTCTTTTTCCCCAGAGGGTTTCCCTATGCCGATTCTCACCCTGCAGAATTCTTCGGAACCCAAAGAAGCTATCACGGATTTTATTCCGTTATGCCCGGCCGAGCCTCCTCCCCTGTTCACCCTTATGTTCCCAAGAGGGAGATCGAGCTCATCGTAAACCACGATTATCCGCTCGAGCGCTATCCTGTAGAACTCCTTCGCTTCGCGAACTGCCTCGCCGCTTGCGTTCATGAAAGTCTGAGGCTTTATTATCAGCAGCTTTTCATCCGAATAAACCGCCTCCGCGCAGAGACTTCTGAATTTTTTCTTCCCGATTTTCGCGCCGAGACGCTCCGCCGTGCGCTCCGCCGTGCGAAACCCTATATTATGTCTTGTATTGTCGTAAGCGGAACCGGGATTCCCCAGGCCGGCAATCAGATATCGCATGGATTGGATGACTTATTCCTGGGTTTCGACTTCCTGTTCCTCTTCTTCTTTTTCTTCTTCGGCCTGCACATCCTCTGTCGAGCGCTGCGCTATTACCTGGACGACTTTTTCGCTCCCGTCTCTAATCGGTTTTACTCCCTCGCCGAGCGTGAGACCTGCTATGTCCACGAAACCTCCTATGTCGAGTGAGGTTACGTCTATTTCTATCGAATCGGGAATGTCGCCCGGCAGGCATTCAAGATCAATGGCTCTCATAAGTTTTTCGAGCTTGCCCCCTGTTCTCTCCCCCTCGGATCTTCCCCGGGTGTTTACCGGAACCTTGACCCTGATGCTTTTTTTCATGTCGATGGCCAGAAAATCAAGATGGATCACCCTGTTCTTAATGGGGTCCTTCTGGATTTCTTTTACCATCGAGAACCTTTTCGCGGGGGGTTCGGAACCGTCTATCTCAAGTTCCAGGACAGTGTTTATTCCTGCGTTGTTTGAAAGAGCCTGTTTAAGTTCGTCGGGACGTACCACAAGCGGTACCGGGTCCTCTCCCTGGCCGTAGAGTATGGCCGGTATGTTTCCTTCCTTCCTTACTTCCCTGGCTCCGCTTTTGCCGATTCTTATTCTGGGTTTTACCCGAAGTGAGCTCTGTACCATTAGTTTTTCTCCTGGAGTTTCGTTTAAGTGAAGAGTGTGCTTATTGATTCCCCGAGTGCCGTTCTCTTTATTGCTTCGCCGATCAGGTCGGCGATGCTGAGCACGGTGATTTTTGTGCTTTCTTTCTGGTTTTCCTGCTGGGGAATGGTGTTTGTGATTATTACCTCGTCGATGTCCGAGTTGTTTATCCTGTCAAGAGCTGGCCCTGAGAGAACTCCGTGCGTGCAGCAGAGCGATATGCTTTTCGCGCCTTTCTCAAGAAGCACTCTTGCGGCTTCCGTGGCGGTTCCGGCCGTGTCCACCAGATCGTCAACTATTATCGCGTGCTTGTTTTCCACGTCGCCGATTATGTTGCTGATCTGCGCGACATTGGGAGCGGGCCTTCTCTTATAGCAGATGGCAATCTCAGAGTGGGTTCTGTCCGCGAACTCGGTTGCCCTCTCAACCCCTCCCGCGTCGGGGGAAACGATTACCATTTCGCCGTCGGGGTATTTTTCCCCCAGGTAATTGATTATCACTGGCGTGGCGTAGAGGTGGGTTACCGGAACGTCGAAAAATCCCTGTATCTGGCCTGCGTGCAGGTCCATGGTAACTATCTTGCTTGCTCCCGCCACGACTATTAGATCCGCTGCTAGCTTGGCGCTTATCGGAGCGCGCGGCTGAACCTTGCGGTCCTGCCTTGCGTACCCGTAATACGGTATGACAGCGGTTATGGACCTTGCGGAGGCCCGCTTGAGCGCGTCGGTGATCACGAGAAGCTCCATTATGTTCTCGTTCACGGGAGGACACATGGACTGTATCAGAAACACGTTCGAACCCCTTACGCTCTCCCTTATGTCGACGAAGATTTCCCCGTCGCTGAAACGGTTGATCTCCATCTGCCCTGGAGAGACCTCAAGATAGTTACATACATCCTCAAACAGAGGATGATTTGACGTCCCGCTGAATATTTTCATGTGCTGTATTTCCATGGCGGACCCGAAAATATAAAAACCCTGTATTATAGAGTAAAGTTCGGATAATTCAAGCGGCGGAGATGGCCACGGAATCGGCGGCGCGGACTACTTTCTGTAAAGCGAAAAATCGGGCGGTCTTTTTTCTATAAACGCCTTGGTTCCCTCGGCAGCCTCTTCAGTTCCCTTGAAAAGATCAAGGGATGCCTTGCCCATGCTCGATATTCCGAAAAGGCCGTCGGTCCCTGAGTTAAAGGAGTACTTGGCAAGCTTAAGTGCGGTCGGGCTTTTCGATAAAAGCTCTTCGCACCAGGCGGTTATCTCCGAGTCAAGCTCGTCCGGGGGAACAACCCTGTTTATAAGTCCCATCTCAAGGGCTTCTTTGGCCGAGTACTGCCTGCAGAGATACCACATCTCTCTTGCCTTTCTTTCGCCTATGAGTCTTGAGAGATAAGCGGTTCCAAAGCCCGGGTCCACGCTTCCCACCTTGGGCCCTACCTGCCCGAAAACCGAATCCTCAGAAGCGATTGTCAGGTCGCACATGAACTGCAGTATGTTCCCTCCGCCTATGGCGTAGCCCCTCACGGCTGCTATTACCGGCTTCGGTATGTTTCTTATGAGATAATGAAGGTGGGAGACATAATCCCCGACTCCGAGGAGGCCGTCTTTTCCCCCGGCGCCGCTTTTTTTCTCCTTTAGATCTCCTCCGCTGGAAAACGCTTTCCCGCCGGCGCCCCGGAGAACCACCACGCCGACCTGCTCGTCTCCCCAGGCATCCGTAAAGGCCTTGATCATTTCGTTTAGCGTTACGTCCCGAAAGGCGTTAAGCGCCTGGGGGCGGTTTATGGTCACAAAAGCGACTCCGCCTGTTTTTTCGTAGATTATATCTTTGAAATTCATCCGCTATCCCTTGTACCACTTCCCGGTGCTCTCCCCGGTAAAGATGTTAACGCACTTGGTCTCAAGGTAGTTGTCTATACCTTCGGCTCCCAGTTCCTTTCCGATTCCGCTCTGCTTGAAGCCTCCGTAGGGAGTTTCGGGAATTATTCCCCCGTAGGTGTTTACCCAGAGGTAGCCTGCCCTTACTGCCTTCGCGACCCGGAGCGCGCGGTTTATGTCCCGAGTCCAGATTCCTCCGGCGAGTCCGTACTCTACGTCGTTTGCCGCCGCTACCGCCTCTTCCTCGGTCTTGAAGGGAATGACGCAGACCACTGGCCCGAAAATCTCCTCGCGCACCAGGACAGAGCCGGGAGGGATGTCCTCTATAACGGTCGGCGCTATGTAGTAACCCTTGTCGAATCCCTCGGGACGGTCTCCGCCCGCGACCACCCGGGCTCCCTCTGAGACGCCTTTTTCGATGTAGTTCATCACGTTCTCAAAGTGCTCCTTTGAAATCACTGTTCCGAACTCGGTTTCCGGGTCCTCCGGATCTCCGATTCTTATGCTTGAGACCCTGTCAAGATAAGAGGAGAGAAACTCATCGTATATTTCTTCATGGAGCATGAGCCTGGTCACCGCGGTGCAGTTCTCTCCCTGGTTAAAAAATCCTCCGCGAAGACAGGCCTCCACGGCCGCATCGACGTCTGCGTCCTGAAAAACCATGCAGGGAGCCTTGCCCCCGAGTTCAAGGGACACTCTTTTTATGTTGTCAGCCGCCGTTTTCATGACGTTTTTTCCGACCTCGGTCGAGCCGGTAAACGCTATCTTTCCTATGCCGGGGTGCTCGGTAAGCGCCTGACCGGCGACGGACCCCTCTCCGGGCACGACGTTAAGCACGCCGTCAGGGAGCCCTGCCTCGGAACAGAGTTTTGCCACTTCGAAGATTCCGCACGAGGTGAGTTCCGCGGGTTTTATTACCATGGTGCATCCGGCAACGAGCGCGGGAGCTATTTTCCAGAAGGAAAGAAGAAGGGGGAAATTCCAGGGGATTATATGGGCCGCGACCCCGACGGGTTCCCTTATCGTGAGAGAAATCTGGTTCTCGTTTACCTGCAGGGTCTCTCCGTTCAGGCGCGTGTGCGCCCCTGAGTAATACTCAAGTGTTCTTACCGAACCTCCTATCTCTACCGCTGCGCTCTCGCGGATGGGCTTTCCCGTCTCGCGGGTATTTATAAGGGCAATCTTATCCCTGTTGTCGGAGAGCGCCCCGGCGATCCGAAGGAGGTACTTGGCGCGTTCCGATGCGGCAAGCTTCGACCACGAGGAAAAGGCTCGCTCAGCGGCCCGCACCGCCGCGTCGACGTCCTTTGCCCCTCCTTGGGCGATCTCCGCCAGAGGTTCTTCCGTTGCCGGGTTCTCCCTTATCGAATAGGAGCCGCTTGCGGGCGTTCTTTCATCGCCGTCAATAAAAAGATTGCACTTTATTTCCGTGTTCGCCATGGCCTGAGAGTTTATACCGTACAAAGTTCTCGCAATCAAACCCGGAGTCGATGTCCAACAGAGGTTTCTCTCCGGCTGAGCGACTCCCGGACCGCAAAGCGGCTCCGTTTGACAACCCCGGCCGTTTCTGTAACCTAGATTTCCCTAGACTTAAGATTCCGAGGCAACAGAAAAATAGATATTCTTGACACAGTTTCCGAAAAACTTCTCGAAAAAGAAGAAAACATAACCTTTGAAGAAGCTCTGGCGCTTACCGAACTTTCCGGGGAGCGGCTTTCGGAGCTCATATCGCTTGCGAGAAAGGTGACTCTCAAGTACAAGGGCGACGGCGTGTTTCTGCGCTCCATAATAAGCGCCCAGACGGGGAACTGTCCCGAGGACTGCTCTTTCTGCTCCCAGTCGGCCCATTTCGATACTGAGGTCGAGGCCCATCCGCTAATGGCCGCTGAGAGGATACTTGGAGCCGCGAGACAGGCCGAGAAGATGGGCGCAATGGATTTCTGCATAGTCATAAGCGCCAAGGGCCCGACGCCGAGAATATTCAAAAAAGTTCTTGAGGCCGTCGACCTTCTCTGCGCGGAAACTAATCTAAAGGTCGGCTGTTCGCTGGGAGATCTCACCAGGGAGCAGGCCTATGAGCTCAGGGATCACGGGGTGTGGAGATACAACCACAACATCGAGACCTGCAGGAGCCATTTCCCCAGCATATGCACAACCCACAGCTACGATGACAGGCTTAAGACCGCTCTTCTGGTCAAGGAAACCGGTATGAATCTCTGTTCGGGCGGCATACTGGGCATGGGAGAGACGATTGCCCAGAGAGTAGAGTTTGCCTTCGAGATAAGGGATCTTGACCCGACCTGGGTCCCGATAAACTTTCTTGACCCGAGACCCGGAACCCCGTTTGAGAACCTTGAGACCATACAGCCGCTTGAGGCCGTGAAAACCATCTCGATTTTCAGACTGGTGCTTCCGGAGAAGATAATAATGACGGCCGGGGGAAGAGAAGTGACGCTGAGGGATCTCCAGGCCATGGGTCTCGTGGCGGGAGCAAACGCCATGATCCTCGGCAACTACCTCACCACTCCGGGACGCTCGCCTCGCGAAGATCTCCGGATGCTTGACGACCTGCAGATGCCGGTCAGAAAGGAAATTCTTAACTAATCCCCACGCGGCGTTTTCATGATATTCTTTTCACTTGGGGCATCCTGTGCCTCCTTGCGGACCGAGATGAGCGACAGATCAAAACAGATAGGGTCCTACGACAGGGAATTCCTCTGGCATCCGTTTACCCAGATGAAGGATTACGTGCAGAAGGATCCCATAGTCATTGAGCGCGCGGAGGGATCGTATCTTATAGATTCCGAGGGAAAAAAGTACATAGACGGCGTCTCATCCCTCTGGGTCAACATTCACGGCCACGCGGTACCCGAGATTGACGGGGCGATAAAAAAACAGCTTGAACTGGTGAGCCACAGCACGCTTTTAGGCGTGACCAACCCCCCGGCGGCGGAACTTGCGAAGGAACTCGTGGAAATCTGTCCCCCGGGGCTAAGGAAGGTGTTTTACTCGGGCGACGGAGCAAGCGCCGTCGAGGTCGCGCTCAAGATGGCGTTTCAGTACTGGTCCCACAAGGGCAGGCCTGAGAAAAAGGCCTTTCTCTGCCTTGATAACGGCTATCACGGCGACACTCTGGGGGCCGTTTCGGTCGGGGGAATTGACATCTTCCACAAGGCTTTCTCTCCTCTTCTTTTCAAGACCTACAGGGCCCCTTCCTATTACTGCTACAGATGCCCGCTTGCAAAGACCTGGCCCGGATGCGGGATCGCGTGCGCGGACGAAATGGGTGAGATACTGAGGGAGCACCGCGATGAGATAGCCGCGGTTATACTTGAGCCGTGCGTTCAGGCCGCGGGAGGAATGGTGGTGGCTCCCGACGGGTATCTTGGGAAAGTGAGGGAGTACTGCACGCGCTACGACGTGCTCATGATAGTTGATGAAGTGGCTACCGGCTTCGGAAGAACCGGGAAGATGTTCGCGTGCGAACACGACGGCGTGACGCCCGACATGATGGTTCTCGGAAAGGGGATGACAGGAGGATACCTCCCGCTTTCGGCTACGGTAACGACTGATGAGATATACGAGGAGTTCCTCGGGAACTACGAGGAATTCAAGACATTCTTTCACGGACACAGTTACTCCGGAAACCCTCTTTCATGCGCGGCCGCTATGGGCAATCTCGAGGCTTTTCGAAATAATGACACCCTGGCTTCCCTTTCTGAGAAAATTGAGTTTCTGGAGAACGAGCTGCTGGAGTTCGAGGGTCTTTCACACGTCGGAAATGTGAGAAACAAGGGACTTATGGTCGGAATTGAGCTTGTTAGAGACAAGAAGACGAAAGAGCCCTACGAAGCGGCGGAGAGAATGGGGTGGCAGATAGCCGAGGAGGCGCTTTCGCACGAGGTTCTCATAAGACCTCTGGGGGACGTGGTCGTGCTCATGCCGCCCGTGGGAATTCCTATGGACGATCTCGCGAAGCTTCTGCGGGCGACTTATCTCTCCATAAAAAAGGTCACCGAAGAGGGCTAGCGCGGATGGGAGCCCCCGATTCTCTTGAGTGGATTGAAGGTGAATTGAGGGCCGTACGGGGGAAGAATCTTTTCAGAACGCTGACGGAGATTGCCTCGGGGCAGTCTCCCGAGATACTGATCGGCGGGAAAAGGCACATACTTCTTGCTTCCAATAACTATCTGGGTCTCTCAACCGACCCGAGGGTAGTTGAGGCGGCCGCCCGGGCCCTCTCGAAGTACGGTACGGGCTCCGGGGGATCGAGGCTTGTCAGTGGAAGTTCCGACCTTCACGCCGAGCTTGAGAGAAAAATAGCGGAATTCAAATCGACCGAAGCCGCGATTCTTTTCTCAAGCGGCTATCTCGCGAACGTCGGCACGGTCTCTGCGCTAGTAGGGGAAGGGGACACGGTGTTCAGCGACGAGCTTAACCACGCATCCATAATAGACGGCTGCAGGCTCTCCCGGGCGAGCGTAGAGATATATCCTCATCTCGATACGGACAGCCTTCGGCGCATGGTTTCCCGAAGCCGGAGCGGCGGAAAGAAGCTCATAGTCACAGACACCGTGTTCAGCATGGACGGGGACCTCACGGACCTCGGGGAGATCTGTTCGATCTCCGAGCGCCACGGCTGCATGCTCATGGTGGACGAGGCCCACGCCATGGGAGTTCTCGGGGAAAAGGGCAGCGGAGCCACCGAACATTTCGGGGTCGAGGACAGGGTTCCCGTGGTCATGGGCACTCTTTCAAAAGCCGTCGGGTCCCTGGGAGGATACGTTGCCGGAAGCCGAAACCTTGTCGACTTCATCCGAAACAGGGTGAGAAGCTACATTTTTGATACTTCCCTTCCCGCGGCTTCCCTGGCCGCTTCAATCGAGGCGATTGGCATCATAGAGAGCGAACCGCAGAGAAGAAAGCATCTAATGGATCTTGTAGATACGTTCAAGTCGGGTCTTTCCGACATGGGATTTAACGTGCTTCCGTCCCAGAGCGCGATCGTGCCAGTATTGACCGGAGAGCCGGAAGCTACCCTTGAGCTGGCCTCGGCGCTTCGCGAGCTGGGAATCTACACTCCGGCCGTAAGGCCCCCCTCGGTCCCCGCCGGGAAATGCAGGATAAGGGCGTCGCTTATGGCGACTCACACGGAAGATCATATATCGCGTGCGCTTGATGGGTTCAAAGCGGCAAATTCACTTGTAAGCGTTTCTAATACCTGAGGTTATAGCTTTGCGGTTGCCGACAGCTTTTAACGGGTTCAGTCGGGACATCAAGAAGACCACGGACTATGAAGGCTTTCGGGGCTTCGATCAGTTCCCTTATGTCGTCTACGAAACCTCCCGACGTGGCGTAACCCACTCCGTCGTTTGCAAGGTCATGGTTTACTGTTCCGCCTGAGAATTCACCATCCCTCTGGGACTTTATGATGTTGTAAACGGCCGTGTCCACCCTTTTAAGCATCGAGGTCAGTATGTATTCCCGCACGGATTCATCGCTGGTTCCATACTGATCAGAGTCGACGCCTATGGCCCAGACCCTGGAATTCCCCGCCTGCCCGCTGAATTCCCTGGCCGCCTCGAAAAGTCCCGCTCCTGAAGCCCCCGCGGCGTGAAAAACTATATCCGAACCATCGTTGAACATTACTTCCGCCGCTTCCCTGGCTCTCTCCGGGTTAAAGAAGCCGCTTACGTCGGGCGGCCCGTCAGGATTCTGGGGGTCTGAGAACTGGGACAGATAGGCCGTTTCGACCTGCATGTTCCTGTCAATCGTTTTTACCATGGCCAGAACGCCCTCGACGAATCCGATCTCGAATTTTTCAATGAGTCTGTCGGGGGTTCCGCATACTCCTCCGATGAAGCCCACCTTGTCGGTCTTGGTTTTAAGCGCGGCCGCGACGCCCACCAGAAAGGAACCCTCGGCCTCGTTAAAGACCAGGCTTGCGAAATTCGCCGGCGAGTTGTCTCTTCGCAGGATGTCTATACCCGCGAAATTAGTGTCAGGGTTGGCAATCGCGACTTTTTTAATTGAATCCTCAAATGAAAATCCAACCGCTATTACAAGATCGTTGTTCTCGGCCAGAGACCGAAGCAGTTCTTCACGGTTGCTCTGCGTCCCGTCGGTCGTTTCCTCGCTTACCACCGCTCCGAGTTGCTCCTGGGCCCTTTTGATGCCCTCATATGCGGAATCATTAAATGACCCGTCACCTTTTCCCACGCTGTCATAGACAATTCCGACCTTGGGACCGCTTTTTTCCTGGGAGCTGTCACCGTCGTCGCACGAGAGAACCGCAAAAAACAGAAAAAGCGCCAAGGGCGCGATGAGTACGAGGGGGTTTAAGCTCAGGGCTCGTCTTGAGGTTTCTCCAGTCATTTTTTGCTGCGGGTAGTCTGTGAAAAAAGAATAGCTCCGCGAAGATACCTTGTAAATTGTTTGTACACCGAAACCACGAAACCGAGACAAGTATATACCAGTGCCGGAAATATTACATTTAAAGGCACGGGGAAATCCCGCGGGCGGGCGTTTGCCGCGTGTTTGACATGCGGCGGGTTGTGCTCTAGAGTTTAGCGAAACGCCGATTGGAGGATACGTGTTCTGATGGATTGGGGCATGAAAAACAGGATGGCCCGCATTATAAGGCCCGATACCGGAAGGGCGGTGATGCTCGCCCTTGACCACGGCTATTTCCTGGGTCCCACACACAGACTCGAGGTTCCCGAAGAAACCATAACTCCCCTTCTTCCCTACGCCGATACCATCATGCTCACAAGAGGAGTGCTAAGGACCTCGGTCGACCCCGACTCGGGAGCCAACGTGGTCCTCAGGGTCTCCGGGGGAACGAGCATAGCGGGTCCGCATCTTGAGGACGAGGGAATTACCGTGGATTTCGAGGAAGCGATAAGGCTTAACGTGGTGGGAGTAGGGCTTTCCGTTTTTGTCGGAACCGAGTTTGAGAGACAGACCCTTTTGGGGCTCTCAGAGCTTGTGAACCGGGGAGAGAAATACGGCATTCCGGTTCTCGGGATAACGGCCGTCGGAAAGGAACTTGAGAAAAGGGATTCAAGGTACCTCGCGCTTTGCTGCAGGATCTGCGCTGAACTCGGGGCACGTATTGTAAAAACTTATTACTGCGAGGATTTCGAGAAAGTCACCCGAAGCTGCCCGGTTCCCATCGTGATCGCGGGCGGTCCAAAGCTTGACACGGAGAAGGACGTTTTCAACATGACTCACAATGCCATATCCCGTGGCGCCGCGGGAGTGGACATGGGAAGGAACATATGGCAGCGCGACAACCCCGTGGCGATTATGAGGGCAATCCGCGGGATCGTTCATGAGAACATGACCCCGAAGCAGGCCCACGAGCTCTTCACGGAACTAAAAGAAGAAAGCTCCTAGTATGCTTGCCGCAGTCTACCACACAAACAGCGACATAAGGATTGAGGAGTTTCCCCGCCCCGAGCCGGGCGAGGGGGAAATACTGATCAGGATCAGGGCGAGCGGAATCTGCGGAAGCGATCTTATGGAATGGTACAGGATTCCGAAGGCCCCCTTGGTGCTGGGTCACGAGGTTGCGGGAGAGGTGGCCGAAACGGGACCGGGGGTGAGCAGGTTCCGGAAGGGCGACAGAGTGGTGGCCACCCATCACGTTCCCTGCGGGGAGTGCCGTTACTGTTTCACCGGAAGACACACTAACTGTCCCATGATAAGGAAATCGGGTTTTAACCCGGGCGGTTTTTCTGAGTACGTGTGCGTGGCGCCGCCGAACGTGGAGCGGGGAGTCCTTCATCTTCCCGATAACGTTTCTTTTGAGGAGGGGTCATTTGCGGAACCCCTTGGCTGCGTTACAAGGGCGATTCGGGCTGCGGGGCTTAAATCTGGGGAGAGCGTGACGATTCTCGGAAGCGGCACCGCGGGTCTTCTCTGCCTTCAGTACGTTATTCATCTCGGCGCGGGGCCGGTTTTTGCGACCGATTCAAACGAATACAAGCTTCAAAAGGCAACGGAATTCGGGGCTACTTGCGCTTTTAGCTCCGATGACGATATCGCTTCGCTCGTAAAAGAGAATAACTCGGGATACCTGTCGGACCTGGTGGTAGTCTGCACCGGGGCTCGGGCCGCGATAAAAAGCGCATTCGAGCTTGTCTCCCCGTCGGGGAAAATCCTTTTTTTCGCTCCTTCCGATCCGGAATTTACCCTTGATTTTTCCTTTAACGAATACTGGTGGTCGGGAGTGCGGGTCGTAAGTTCCTACGCTGCGGCTCCCGGGGATATTGAAGATGCCCTTTCTCTTATAGAAAAAAGGGCCGTGGATGTGGGAAAGATGGTTACCCACAGGTTTTCCTTGGAGGATATACAGAAAGGCTTCACTCTTGCCGAGAATCCTGAAAAAAGTCTTAAAATCATGATAACTCCCTGATTATATTGAAAATCTAGCTATATACGCTTGCTATATATTTTGAGCTGTATATAATGCGTATATAGCAAATCTCAAGGAGGTTTCATCATGCCTGCCAAAGGGTCAGTTTTCAAGAACAATCGAACTCAAGCCGTCAGGCTTCCTGCCGGAACGCGCTTTCCAGACGATGTCAAAGAGGTCATTGTAAGGGTAGTTGGCCGGGACCGCATACTTTCGCCTGTTGACCATGCTTGGGATATGTTCTTTTTATCTGAGGAACGTGTAACTGACGACTTTATGACTGAGCGCGCCAGCCAGAAACAAACGCAAAGGGAATCTTTTGAATAATGTTGAAATACATGTTGGATACCAACATTGTAATCTATGTTATTAATCGTCGCCCGGTCGAGGTGCTGGAGACTTTTAACCGTTACGCTTCACGGATGTGCATAAGTTCGATTACCTTGGCTGAATTGCTGCATGGTGTTGAGAAAAGTTCAAAACCGGAGCATAACCGGAGGCAGGTTGAAGAGTTTGTTTCCCTCTTGGAGGTTCTTGAGTATGGACCAGGGGCGGCGGCTCATTACGGAGAAATACGTACCGATCTTGAGCGTCAAGGTATTTCTATCGGAGTAAATGATCTGCACATCGCGGGACATGCCAGAAGTCAAGGATTAACGCTTGTTACGAATAATCTGAGTGAATTTGAGCGTATTAGCGGTTTAAGTCTGGATAACTGGATCAAAAGCGTTTAGAGAACGATAACTTTATCCGTTTTCTATTTCCTTTATCCTGTCGAGGATTCTGTTCGCAAGTTCGAACTTGCTCATGAGGGGAAGCTCTTCGACTTTCTTTCTGTCCACGAGCCACGCGATATTGGTATCTTTCCCGAAGCCCGCATGCGGGGCGGTCACGTCGTTTGCCACTACCAGGTCGAGATTTTTCTCCTTGAGCTTCTTTCTGGAGTTATCAACTAGGTTCTGCGTTTCGGCGGCAAATCCCACAAGTATTCTGTCTTTTTTGTCTTCGCCGAGCGATTTCAGTATATCGCGGGTTTTCTTAAGGGGAATTGAAAGCTGTTTTTTCGATTTCTTTATCTTCTGCTCCGATTTCTCGCAGGGCGAGTAGTCGCTTACGGCGGCCGATTTTATAACTATATTCGCCAACTCGAAACGCTCGTGGATTTTTTCGTACATCTCGTCGCAATCCGTTACCCGCACCACTTCCACTCCGTGAGGGTCCGGAAGAGAGGAGTGTCCCGAAACCAGAATCGCCCGCGCTCCGCGAAGCCATCCGGCCCGGGCTATTGAATAGCCCATTTTGCCGGTCGAGGGATTGGATATGAACCTTACGGGATCGATGTGCTCCCTGGTCGCCCCGGCGCTAACCAGTATGTTCTCTCCCGCGTAGTCCTGCGGCGTAACCGCCTTCTGGACCTCAAGTGCGATGACCTCCGTTTCGGCGAGCCGCCCCCTGCCGGTCCACCCGCAGGCAAGATCTCCCTCGCCGGGCTCCACTATGGTGAATCCGTGGCGCCTCAGTTTCTCCATGTTCTCCTGCACTATGGAGTTTGAGTACATGTTAGAGTTCATTGCGGGACAGATGATTACGGGAGCTTTAGTCGCCAGTATGACGGTTGCGAGCAGGCTGTCGGCTATCCCAGAGGCGATCTTGCCTATGAAGGACGCGCTTGCGGGCGCGACCACCACGACATCGGCCTCGTCGGCGATTTTTATGTGACCTATCTCGGATTCTGAGGTGAGGTCAAAAAGATTGGAGGCGACCTTGTTTCCGGAAAGGGTCTGGAGGGTGAGGGGGGTTATGAAACGCTCGGCGTTTCTGGTCATCGCGCACCGCACCTCGGCCCCGTCTTTCACAAGAGATCTGACAAGTTCGCAGGACTTGTAGGCGGAAATGCCGCCCGTTATTCCCACTACGATGTTTTTTCCACGAAGCAGCTCCATGGAATTAAAGTATATTCCCGCCACGCAAATAGGCAATACGCGGGGCGCCTAGGCCCTAGACCCTGTCGGTTACCGCTCCTTGGGATGCAGAGGAAACCAGCCTTGAGTATTTCGCAAGCACGCCGGCTTTTTCTTTCGCCGCCGGCCTCTTCCAGGCTTTCCTCCTTCTATCAAGTTCTCTTTTCGGCACGTTAAGGGTTATTTCCCTGCTTTCGGCGTCAATCGTGACCTCGTCCCCGTTCTTTATGAGCGCCAGGGTGCCGCCGTCAACCGCCTCGGGCGTTATATGCCCCACTACGAAGCCGTGCGTCCCGCCTGAGAAGCGTCCGTCCGTGATGAGCGCCACGTCCCCTCCCAGCCCCTTGCCCATTACCGCCGCGGTTGGTGCGAGCATCTCCCTCATCCCGGGTCCGCCCTTGGGTCCCTCGTACCTTACCACTATAACGTGTCCTTTTTTAACCCTGCCGTCGAGAATCGCCTTGAGGCTCTGCTCCTCGGAATTAAACACTATCGCCTTGCCGGTAAAGGAATTGCCTTCCTTGCCCGTTATTTTCGCCACTGCCCCTTCCGGCGCGATATTTCCCTTGAGAATCACTATGTGAGCCGATTCCTTTATGGGTTTTTTCACGGGGAGAACTATTTTCTGTCCCCTGGGGTATCGTTTTACTCCCCGGAGATTCTGCTTCAGGGTCTTCCCGGTTACCGTCATGCAGTCGCCGTGGAGAAATCCCTCGTCAAGGAGGATTCTAAGCAACGGGGTCAGTCCTCCTATTTTGCAGAAATCAGACATCATGTACTGTCCGCTGGGCTTGAGATCGGCGAGGACGGGAACTTTTTTCCCGACTCTGGTGAAGTCGTCTATCGTCAGTTTCACCCCGGCGGCATTTGCCATTGCCAGGAGGTGAAGAACCGAGTTGGTCGAACCGCCGAGGGCCACGACCACCGTTATGGCGTTAAGAAAAGCCTTTTTCGTCATGATGTCCCGCGGCGTTATGTTCTCTCTTATCAGGTTAATGACCGCCGCCCCCGCGTTTTTGCAGTCCTCGACCTTGTCCTTTGAAACTGCCGCTTGGGCTGAACTGTTGGGAAGACTCATCCCTAGGGCCTCTATCGCCGAAGCCATGGTGTTCGCGGTGTACATTCCCCCGCAGGATCCTGGCCCCGGAATGGCGCAGGATTCGATTTCCTTGAGCTCTGAATCGGTTATGTCGTTATTAGAGTGCGCCCCCACGGCCTCGAACACCGAGACGATGTCCACGTCCTTTCCCCTGTAGTTGCCCGGAAGTATCGTTCCGCCGTAGACGAACACCGAGGGCCTGTTGAGTCTCGCCATCGCCATGAGGCACCCCGGCATGTTCTTGTCGCATCCCCCTATGGCAACGACGCCGTCAAATCCCTCTCCCGCGGCCACCGTTTCTATCGAGTCGGCTATTACTTCCCTTGATACAAGCGAGTACCTCATTCCCGGAGTTCCCATGGATATTCCGTCGGATACGGTAATGGTATTGAAAATTATGGATTTCCCCCCTGCCTTGTTTGCTCCCGCGGCCCCGTGTCTTGCAAGCTGGTCTATATGCATGTTGCAGGGTGTTACCATGCTCCAGGTCGATGCTATTCCTACGACCGGTTTCTTGAAATCCCTGTCGGTAAAGCCTACCGCTCTCAGCATAGAGCGGCTCGGCGCCCTGTGCGTTCCTTCTACGTAAATGGAAGAGTATTTCCTCGGGGTTTCTTTCTTCTTAGGGGTTTTCCTTGCCAATAGAGTATTCCTCCTTGTATCGACCCTAGTGCGGTCGGTCGGTTGTTCCGGTAAATTCTAACTTAAAATCACTTTTCGCGCGATTCGGGAATACCGGTTTTTCATCTTGATTGTCGCGTCAGCCTGATTTCTCTGGCACGTAAAAGGTGCGTTGAGAAACAGCTTGACATTTGATACGCATATTAAGCTTAATAAGAGTAGGCGGGGGCTGCTGGCTTTTTTGCAAGGAGGCGAATTGTGAAACAACTTACCCACGAGCAACTTCTTGAACAAATGAAAAACGACGGGCGCGACGGGCGCTTGAGTCGCCGGGATTTTATCCGCATTCTCGTCGCCGCGGGAATAACCGTGTCAGCCGCTTCGGCGCTCTGGAATGCGGAAGTGATGGCAGCTTCGCCCAGAAAAGGCGGTACCTTCAGGCTGGGACTGCATGACGGCAACACCTCGGACACCCATGACCCCGGCACCTACTTAAGCTTTGCCACCATCCAGCTAGCGTACGCTCATCGCAGCTACCTGACCCTGATCACTCCGCAAAACGGCCTGGGCCCTGACATGGCGGTTTCGTGGTCGGCGTCGGACGATGCCTCCGAGTGGACGTTCAAGCTGAATAAAGACGCTTCCTTTCACAGCGGCAGGCCCTTTACCGCGGATGACGCCATCGCTTCTCTTAACCATCATCGTGGAGACAAGACCACTTCGGCGGCCGCGTCCCTGCTCAAGGACGTAAAGGAAATCGTCAAGAACGGCCCTCACTCCATTACGGTAAAGCTGGCAAGCGGCAACGCGGACCTTCCTTGGCTGATGACCGACTACCACTTGGCCATGCTGCCGGCCAACGCCGACGGCACCGTCGACTGGCAGTCGGGCGATGGCGCCGGCCCCTACAAGATAGTCAGTCACCACCCCGGCGTCGGCACGAAACTTGTGCGCCATGACGGATGGCATCTGGAAGGTGCCTATTTCGACAAGGTTGAACTCATGGTTCTAAACAACCCCAACGCACGCGAGATAGCGCTGGTTACGGGCGAGGTGGACGCCGTTACGCAGATTGAACTCAAGACCCTGAATCTGCTGCGGCGCAATAAAAATATCGAGATAGATAACGTTCCCAGCGGTTCTGCTCTCACGATGCCGATGTTCTGCGACACTGCGCCGTTTGACGACGTCAACGTCAGAAACGCCTTGAAGTTCGCCATTGACCGCGAGGAAATCATCGAAAAGATCGCGTTCGGCATGGCGATTCCCGGCAATGACGTCCACGTTTCGCCGAACATGCCCTACTGGGCGGACCTGCCGCAGCGCAAGTATGATCCCGACCAGGCCAGGGCGCTGCTCAAAAAGGCCGGCAGGGAAAAGCTCAAGGTGAATCTTTCTGTTGCCGATACCGTTTACTCAGGGGCGGTTGACATGTGCGTGCTGTTCGCTCAGCAGGCCAAGGCCGCCGGAATCGAGATTAACGTGGTGCGCGAGCCGAGCGACGGCTATTATTCAAACGTATGGCTCAAAAAACCGTTCTGCGTAGTGCAGTGGGGCGCACGGCCGACTCCCGACGTCATGTTCACGCTGACCTACAAGGACGACGCTCCGTGGAATGAAAGCCGATGGAAGAACAAGCGCTTTAACGAACTGCTGCTGCTGGCTAAGTCGGAACTGGACCAGACAAAGCGCACGGCTATGTACCGCGAGATGCAGCAGCTGGCGCGCGACGACGGCGGGACTATCCTCCCCATGTTTACCAACTTCGTCTACGCGCGCAACAAGAAAGTGCAGCACGGGCCGCATATTGCCAGCAGTTGGCAGGTTGACGGCGCGAGAGGCACAAGCCGCTGGTGGTTTGCGAACTGATAGTTGAGTATTCGCCGTTTCCCTTGCCTGCTGAGCTCCTGCCGCCTTTTTCCTGTTATAATATGCTAATAACTGGGGCGGACCTGATCGGGTTTTTCCCTGCGGCTTCGAAAGGAGTATTATTCCCATGGACGATGTTCTAGGCATTGTTCTCAAGCGGTTGGGGCTTGGACTTGCGACCTTGCTCGTTGTCTCGGTGCTCATTTTCGGCGCGGTGGAATTTCTGCCGGGCGATGTGGCGCAGGCGGTGCTCGGTCAGGGAGCTACCGAAGAAACCGTCGCCGCCATGCGCGAGCGGTTGGGTCTTGACCGTCCGGTTGCCGCACGTTACGTCGAATGGTTCTCGGGAGTCCTTTCCGGCGATTTCGGATCCTCCCTGATAACCGGGGCTCCCGTAGCTGAAACGATCGGGCCGAGGTTCGTGAACACGCTGCTTCTGGCTCTTTATGCGGCGATAATCGCCGTGCCCCTAGCGATCGTTCTGGGCGTTCTGGCGGCCCTTTTCAGGAATTCACTGTTTGACAGGATTTCCAACGTGGGCACTCTGGTTTCTATTTCATCTCCCGAGTTTTTCCTCGGCTACATATTGATTCTCTACCTTGCGGTGAATACCGGTTACTTCCATTCCATCGCAAGGCTGGACGAGGACATGATGTTTTTGGAAAAACTTCATCGCATGTTCCTCCCCGCGCTGACCATGGTACTCGTGGTGGTGGCCCATATGATGCGCATGACCCGCGCGGCCATAATCAATCTGCTGTCTTCACCTTATATAGAGATGGCGCGCCTGAAGGGAATCCCGGAATGGAAAGTCGTAGCAAAACATGCGCTGCCCAATTCTTGGGCGCCGATAATTAATGTCGTAGCCTTGAATCTTGCCTATCTGATTACCGGCGTGGTGCTGGTTGAGGTGGTATTCGTCTACCCGGGGATAGGGCAGCTGCTGGTGGACAGCGTGACCAAGCGTGATTTTCCGGTGGTGCAGGCCTGCTGTCTTATATTCGCCGCGACGTTCATACTTCTGAACCTTGCGGCGGATTTGGGAACCATTCTTACCAATCCGCGCCTGCGCCACCCGAAGTGAGACCGTGATATGAACGTATTCGTGATCGTCTATTATGCCATGCTGATCGGGGCATCCTGCCTCGCCGCCTACCTGAAAAAGCGCGGGGCGTTCCTCGTACTGTTCTCCCTCACTCTGGCCTCTTTCATCATGGGAATCATAGGGGGTGAACCGGCTCTGCGGACGGTGACCGTCATAGCGATTGTTCTCATCCTCTGCTCCGGCACCGCGTACGCCTTCCGGGAGTTCCTCGCGACCGTGCTGCCCCGCAAGAGCGCGGAAATCATGCGCACGGCCCCGCTTACGGCCAGTTTCGGGCTGTTTATCATAGGGACTTACGCCATCGCCGGAATCTTCGCTCCGGTGATCGCTCCCTACGGGGAGGCCGAGATCGTGGGTCAGGCGTTCGCGCCGATGAGCGAGGAAATGCTGCTGGGGACGGACCAGTTGGGAAGGGACATGTTCAGCCGGATTGTCTACGGGGCCAGAAATACCGTGGGCCTGGCGCTGGCAGCTACCTTGCTCGCGTTTTTCGCGGGTGTTATCCTGGGACTGGTCTCCGCTGTCAAAGGAGGCTGGTTCGACCAGTTGATGGGGCGCGTCGCGGATGTCGTGATGTCGGTTCCGTCGCTCATATTCGCCCTGCTGCTGCTGAGCATCTTCGGTGCCAACCTGACGATGCTGGTGATAATCATCGCGGTAATTTATTCTCCCAGAGTATTTCGTCTGACACGCGCCGTTGCGGGAAACGTGGTGGTGATGGATTATTTCGAGGCGGCGCGCCTGCGCGGGGAGGGGATGTGGTACCTCATCCGAAAAGAGGTTCTGCCGAATTCCACAGCTCCTCTTATTGCGGAATTCGGCCTTGAGTTCTGTTTCGTTTTCCTGCTGCTTGCCGGCCTGTCATTTCTGGGTCTCGGCATTCAGCCCCCGGCCGCCGACTGGGGTTCCATGGTGCGGGAAAACGCGACCCTTATATCGTTCGGCGAGATTACGCCCCTTATTCCCGCCGCGGCCATTGCGCTGCTTACGGTAGCCGTGAACTTCGTGGTGGACTGGGTGCTGATGCGCTCATCGGGACTGAAGGAGTAGCCGGGAATGACTACGGAAAACAGAAAACATCCGCTTCTCAGAATAAGGGGTCTTCATGTGGAAGGTTTTGCGGGCGGGAAATGGAATGAAATCGTGCACGGAGTCGACCTGGATCTCGACCGGGGACAGGTTCTGGGGCTCATCGGCGAATCCGGCGCGGGCAAATCCACCATCGGCCTTGCCGCCATGGGTTTTACGCGCGACGGATGCCGCATTTCGGGAGGGTCCGTTGAATTTGACGGTCTGGAGCTGACCACCACCGCGGAATCGGACCTGCGCGCTCTTCGCGGTTCGCGCATAGCTTACGTGGCGCAGTCCGCGGCGGCATCGTTCAATCCGGCGCACAGGCTCGTTGACCAGTACACCGAAGCCCCGGTTCAACACCGCATGAAAAGCCGCGAGGAAAGCCGGGAGGACGCCGTGGAGATGTACAGACGTCTGCACCTGCCCGATCCCGAGGGGATAGGCTTTCGCTACCCTCACCAGGTTTCCGGCGGTCAGCTGCAGAGGGCGATGACGGCCATGGCCATGTCCTGCCGCCCTGATCTCATCATCTTTGATGAACCTACCACGGCTCTTGACGTCACCACTCAGATCGAGGTGCTGGCTGCCATACGCTATATCGTCAGGCAGTTCGCCACGGCCGTAATCTACATATCCCATGACCTGGCCGTTGTGGCCCAGATGGCCGACGCGATCAAGGTTCTGCTCAAGGGAGAGGAAGTCGAGGAGGCCGATACCAGGACAATCCTGGAATCTCCCCGAGACGATTACACCAAGTCCCTGTGGTCGGTGCGAAATCTCACGCATTCCCAGAAAAACCGGCCTGCGGACGGCAGTGCCGTGCCGGTCGTATCGGTTGAGAGCGTAGGTGCCGGATACGGCGGGACCAGGGTGCTGGAAGACGTATCGTTTGATGTTCACGCCGGAATGACCGTCGCGCTGGTAGGCGAGTCGGGTTCCGGTAAATCCACGGCGGCCCGATGTATTGCGGGACTGCTTCAGCCGTTTGAGGGACGAATTCTGCTAAACGGCGAAGAACTGGCGAAAAGCTACGGGAACCGCAGCGTAGATCAGCTCAGGCAGGTCCAGATGATTTACCAGATGGCCGATACCGCGCTTAATCCCAGGATCAGGGTCGGCGAGATAATCGGGCGTCCCGCGCGGTTCTACAGCGGCCTGAGGGGAACGGCGCTCAAAAGCCGCGTTGACGAGTTGCTGGACCTCCTCGAGCTTGATCCGTCGCTATTCTATAACCGGTTTCCCTCGGAGCTCTCAGGCGGTCAGAAGCAGCGGGTGGGAATTGCAAGGGCCTTGGCGGCCGAACCGGCCTTCATTATCTGTGACGAGATCACGAGTGCTCTTGACCAGCTCGTTGCCGGGGAAATCCTGAAAATGCTCGACAGGTTCCAGAGAGATATGAATCTGGCCTATATGTTTATAACGCACGACCTGGCTATGGTGCGTTCCATCGCCGACGAAGTTGTCGTGATGAAAGAAGGCAGGGTGGTGGAGCAGGGCCCCAAACACGAGATGTTCACGCCGCCTCACCACCACTATACGGATCTGCTGCTGTCTTCGGTGCCGGAGATGGACCCGGACTGGCTCGCCCGGGTGCTTGAGCAGAGGGGCGAGGACAATTTCGGATAGGCTGTGGGTGTCTTGATAATTTTTCTAAGAATTTTAGCTTAACAAAAGTGATGCACGTTTGATTCTACCGGCCGTGATCATACCCCTTAAGCTATTGCTGATCGCGAGGTTTGAGTCTTGTCTGGGTCGGGAGTGTCGGACGACAGCGAGTTCGTGGTTCTTTCCTGAGGGCAGGAGGAATGGCACTTCAAACTGAAGCAGCGCACGTACATACCTAGTGATTCAGTATCTGGCTTAAAAACAGCTTTGTTCTTTCATGCTGGGGGGTTAGGAAAAACTCATCGGGGGTGTTCTGCTCGACGATCTCGCCGCCGTCCATGAAGATAACCCGGTCGGCCACCATTCTCGCGAATCCCATCTCGTGGGTAACGCATATCATGGTGATTCCCTCGCTTGCGAGCTGGACCATCACGTCAAGCACTTCCTTTATCATTTCAGGGTCGAGTGCGGAGGTGGGTTCGTCAAACAGCATGATCCGGGGCTTCATGCACAGGCTCCTCGCAATCGCCACGCGCTGCTGCTGTCCCCCTGAGAGCTGGCCCGGGTACTTGTTCGCCTGTTCCGGTATCTTGACTCTCTCAAGATACTGCATCGCCAGGGCGTTTGCTTCGGAAAGGGGCATCTTGCGGACCCATATCGGGGCCAGCGTGCAGTTCTCAAGCACTGTCAGGTGGGGAAACAGGTTGAAATGCTGAAACACCATGCCCACCTCGCGCCGGACGGTCTCGATGTTCTTCAGGTCGTGGGAAATCTCTATTCCGTCGACGATGATGTCTCCCTGCTGGTGTTCTTCCAGGCGGTTGATGCATCTGATCAGGGTGGACTTGCCCGAACCCGATGGGCCGCATATGACGATTTTCTCCCCGTTTGTCACCTCGAGATTGATATTCTTGAGCACGTGGAACTGCCCGTACCACTTGTGCACGCCGCGCATTATTATCATGGGGCTCTCCCCCGCGGCCGAATTTGCTTTCTCGTCTACTGTTTCCGGTTTCTGCGTCATCAGCGTTTTACTCCCTATCTTTTGTAATCGGTTTTGAGCTTATCTTCAAGGTGAAGAGAATATCTAGCCATGGCGAAACACGATACGAAGAAGAATATGGCGACGAAAAGGTAAACCTCGCTTGAGAGCCCTGTCCACCTTGTATCGGCCAGAGACGCCCTGCCTATCCCCAAGGGGTCCAGAAGCCCGATGATGATCACAAGCGTCGTGTCCTTGTAGAGCGCTATGAATGTGTTCACGATGCCCGGTATGGAGATCTTAAGCGCCTGGGGCAGTACGATCAGCCGCATTGCGGGCCAGTAATGAAGCCCCATGGAGTCTGCCGCCTCGAACTGTCCTTTCGGTATCGCCTGCAGTCCTCCCCGGATGACTTCCGCCATGTACGCCGACGCGAACAGCGTAACCATGATAAGCACGCGCAGCAGAAGGTCGAAAGTTATTCCCGGGGGAAGGAAGTAATTGAGCATCGTCGAAGCCACGAACAGGAGGGTTATAAGCGGCACCCCGCGGATAAACTCGATGAAGCCTACTGAGAACATCTGGATGATGCGGAGGTTTGACTGTCGCCCGAGGGCGAGCAGTATCCCGAGCGGAAGCGAAAACCCTATCCCGGTTATTCCGATCACGAGCGTCAGCATGAAACCGCCGAACTGGTCGGTCTCGACGGGCGTGAGGCCGAATCCCCCGACCAGAAGCCATGCCGCGACAAAGGGGAAGGCGACGGCGATATGAATGGCGTACCTGCGAAGCGGCGCTCTTTCGAAAAGTACCGGGATAATAGTCAGGGCCAGCAGCACGCCCGAGAGATTCACCCGCCAGCGTTCGGCCTCGGGATAGAAGCCGTAGGTGAACAGGCTCAGACGTTCGCTGATGACCGCCCAGCATGCTCCTGTGCCCTTGGCACGGCATTCGTCGCGGTTCTCGGCCGTCCAGGTCGCGTCGAAAAACAGCCAGTCAAGAAGTGCCGGGACGGTTTCAACCAGAAGCCATATACCAACAAGTGTTATGACTACGTTAGTGGTACTTGAAAGAAAGTTCTTTCTTACCCACGCCCACGGTCCTATCGTGTTAGGAGGCGGCGGAAGATCGGGATGTTCTCCAACTTTGTAGCTTTGCTCGTTTATTGTGGACTCCTCCTAGCGTTCAACCAGCTTGGTCCGCCTGTTGTACACGTTCATGGCGGCCGATATGATAAGCGACAGTATTAGATAAAGCACCAGTACTATGATCATGCACTCCATTTCCCTGCCCGTCTGGTTAAGGGATATGCCGCCTATGGTGGCTACTATGTCCATGTAGCCTATGGCGATGGCAAGGGATGAGTTCTTCGTGAGGTTAAGATACTGCGAGGTAAGCGGCGGCACTATAACACGGAGCGCCTGCGGGATTACAATCAGGTCGAGAGTCCAGCTGCGGTTTATCCCGAGCGCGAGCGATGCCTCGGTCTGCCCGTAGTTAACGGCCAGTATTCCCGCCCTGACTATCTCGGCGATAAAGGCGGCCGTGTAGAGGGACAGCGCAAGCCAGAGCGCGGTGAATTCCGGGCGCACTGCCATGCCTCCCTGAAAGTTAAATCCCTTAAATTCCGGTGTTTCAAAAGTAATCGGCGAGCCCAGCAGGAAATAGGAAACAAGCGGAAGGCCCAGTACCGCCCCCAGCGATATCCAGAATACGGGATAGTGCTCCCCTGTTTTTCTCTGTACGCTGGCCGCATACCTGCGGAACCATATTGTGAAAATGATGCCTGCGGCTAACACTCCCAGAACCGCCAGGAACAGGGGTTCGAAAAGCGGCTTCGGGAGGTAAAATCCGCGGTTTGCGAGAAACGCTACGCCGCCGATGTCCACCGCCTCCCTGGGTGGCGGGAAAGTGTTCACTATGACCCCGTACACAAGAAGTATGTGAAGCAGTATGGGGACGTTCCTCACATAGTCGATATATATGTGAGCGAGTTTATTCGCAAGCAGGTTTCTTGAGAGGCGGAGCACCCCGAGCGTGAACCCCGCGACAGTCGCCAGAGCGATTCCGCTTACCGCCACGACCAGGGTGTTCACTATTCCCACCAGCATCGCGCGGAAGTGGGTGGAACGGGAAGTGTATTCTATAAGGGTCTGGCTTATGTCATAGCTTGCGGGTTCCCACAGGTAGGCGAAACTGAAACCTTTCCCTATGGTTTCCAGATTTACGACGGCATTCCTTACCAGATAGGCAAAAGTCGCGAAGATCAGGACGACCGCCGCAATCTGAACAATGACAGCCCGGGAATGCTCATCTCTCCACAGTCGAGATAAAAAAGCTTGAGGACGCATCTCCTTCGTGCTACTCCCGGGCTTCAGTCATTACGGGGTTTTAATCAGATCCGTTTCCAATCAACGGATGGGCGCTGCGTACAGAATTCCCCCGTTTTTCCAGGAAGCGTTGAGCCCTCTTTCAAGAGCCAGAGGGGTCTTCGGTCCCAGATGCCTTTCGAATATCTCCCCGTAGTTGCCTACGGCCGAGATAGCGCGGACGGCCCACTTATTGTCAAGACCAAGCATCTCACCCATGCTTCCCTCCGTGCCCAGAATACGGTTTATGCTGGGGTTTGCTCCGGGAGCCGAGGCAAGCTTGGCTACGTTTTTCGAATTGATGCCCAGTTCTTCGGCTTCAATCAGCGCGTTTACGACCCACTTGCCGATGTCGGCCCAGCGGTCATCGCCGTGGCGCACTGCGCCGCCGAGCGGTTCCTTTGAAATGATCTCGGGAAGAATTATGTGCGCTGAAGGATCTTTAAGCGCCGCGCGCGTAGAAGCCAGAGCTGAAGCGTCAGTCGTATACACGTCGCATCTTTTGCTCGTGTAGGCCTTGATGCTTTCTTCGTTGGTCTCAGTGTTTACGGGTTCGTACTTTATATTGTTTGAACGGAAATAGTCCGCCAAGTTAAGCTCAGTCGTGGTGCCGGCCTGGACGCAGATAGAGGCTCCGCCCAACTGTTTGGCGGAAGTTATTCCCGCTGCTTTGCGAATCAGAAATCCCTGACCGTCGTAGTAGTTAACGGGCAGGAACGTGAGCTTGAGGTCGACATCGCGGCTAAGCGTCTCGGTGGTGTTTCGGAACAGAATGTCGCCTTCGCCCGAATTTAGCATCGTGAAGCGCATTTTGTTGGTTGAGGGAACGAATTTCACCTTGTCCCCGCTTCCAAGCACTGCGGCTGCAACGGCGCGGCAGAAATCAGCGTCAAAACCGGTCCAGTTGCCTTTTTCATCAGGCGAAGCGAATCCGGCCAAGCCCGTCGTAACAATACAGTTTACTTTTCCTCGAGCCTTCACCTCTTTAAGCGTGTCGGCCTCTGCAATGACCGTGGATAAAGAAAGTACGGCGATGATTGCCAAAAATTTAATTACTCTCATAACGGAGCCTCCTTAATGTAGTGGAAAGTTTTGAATTTGGTGGTATGGTCAAGCCATTTTAAGCCACTCTCCCTAACCTAGAGTATAATCATATTTCCAGTTCTTTTTCAATTAGGAATTTCAAATACAGGATAAAAATTTTTCGCAGATATCAGAAATAAAAATACGGATAAAACAAGCAGGTCGTTATGGCACTCAGGAAACCCCTCGGCGCTTGTAAAAAAGAGACGGAACTTTAAAAGCGCAGCAAATAACTTATTCCTTTTTGTCGGTTATTCTCGTGAACAGATTTTCTCCCTTCTTTATTGCCGTTCCGGGTTCCGTACCTCCCCAGTCTGTTTCTTCGGCGTCGACCCCGGGAGATAGACCGATTTTCCCTCGGATCTCACGGGCGGTTTCCGGGAGAAACGGATAAATGAGAAGGGAAATCACCCTTATGCTCTCGGCAAGCGTCCAGAGCACCGCCTCGAGTCTTTCGTTCTGTCCTTCCTGTTTCGCGAGTTTCCAGGGCGCCGTGTTATCGACATACCTGTTTACGAGCGCTATGAACTCCCATATGCGGGAAAGCGCCCTGTTAAAGGCGAGTTCCTCAAGGTCGGAGCGGACCTGGAGAACCGTCTCTCTGTAGGAATTCTCTATTTCCTTCTCGCCCTCCAACAGCTCAGAGGGCTTGGGGATGACCCCACCAAGGTATCTTTCTATCATCCCGAGAGAGCGGCTCACAAGATTTCCGAGTCCGTTTACGAGTTCTCCGTTCACTCGGCTTACGAGGGATCTTCTGGAGTAGTCCCCGTCCTGCCCGAAAGGTATTTCGCGAAGCAGAAAGTAGCGGAATATCTCTGAACCGAACTCTTCCACCACCTGATAAGGGTCAATCACATTTCCCAGAGATTTTGACATCTTTTCCCCTTCTACCGTCCACCATCCGTGTGCGAAGACTGTTTTCGGAAGCGGGAGTCCTGCCGACATCAGAAACGCGGGCCAGTAAACCGCGTGGAACCTCAGTATGTCTTTTCCCACAAGATGGATGTCTGCGGGCCAGAACTTCTCAAAATTCCCGGTCTTTTCAGGGAAGCCCAGTGAAGTCAGATAATTGGTTAGGGCGTCGAACCAGACGTAGACCACGTGTCCCTCTGAGTCGGGAGCCGGGATTCCCCATGAGAAATTCGTTCTGCTTACGCTCAGATCCCTGAGTCCTCCCTCGACGAAGCTTACGACCTCGTTTCTTCTGTAATCAGGTTTTATGAATTCGGGGTGTTCCCTGTAATGCCGAAGAAGACGCTCCTGGTATTCCGAGAGCCTGAAGAAGTAGCTTTGCTCCTTTATTTTTTCCAGGTGGGGGCGGCTTTCTTCTGGAAGCTTCATTATTTCTTCAAGCTGGGTTTCAGTTATGAAAGCCTCGTTTCTTACGTCGTACCACCCCTCGTACTCGTCAAGATATATATCCCCGTTTTTCTCTACAAGCCTCCAGATCTCAGAAACTGCCTCGTGGTGGCGCGGTTCCGTGGTTCTTATGAAATCGGTGTTCGAGATACCCAGAACTTTCCAAAGGTCCTGAAATTTCACTACCACCCTGTCGGCAAGTCCTATTGGGGTCTCTTCGTTTGCCTCGGCGGTCTGTTCTATTTTTCTTCCGTGCTCGTCTGTTCCCGTGAGGAAGTAGACTTCATGTCCCGAAGCGGCTTTGTATCTCGCGATCGTATCGGCCGCTATGGTGGTGTAGGCGTGGCCGATGTGCGGCACGTCGTTTACGTAGTAAATGGGTGTTGTTACGTAGAATTGCTTTTTCATGACTTCCGTTCTGCGAGCGAAAAATATCCGGGTTCGGGATTAATAAAACACAATCAAGCAGTATTTCAATTATTGTTAGCATGAAATGACCCTGATGGGAATGCAATGCTCCTGGTTCTGGGCGGATTTCGCTAATACGACAAATTCAGGAATTCCGCAGCTGCTCTTCATGTCTGCTAACCCCGTACGGGCTGCTGCTGAGATTTCCTCAACTGATGTCTTTGCTGGATGGTTGTCCCGGACGATGCGGGTGGCGCGACTCGCGGCGAAGTCCGGCCCAGATACCAAAAAGCATCACCACTAACAACACGGCAAGAGGAAGGCTTGCAACGATAACCGCGGCCTGAAACGATCCCAGTCCTCCTGCGAGCATCAGCACGGCGGGGATAAGTCCTCCCGTAAAGCACCAGAACTCGCGCTGCTGCACGGGTGTGTTCAGCTTGCCCCCGGCCGTTATGGAGTCAACAGCCAGAGATCCGGAATCAAGCGAGACAACGAGAAAAGAAAACAGCAAGAAGATGCTGAGGAGGCAGAAGATCTGTGCCTGCGGAAACGTCTCAAGCAGTTTGAACAAAGCGAGTTCGTAACGTCCTGTAGTAACCGTTTCAGTCACCCCGGCATAACCATCAGCCAGAAACTGATGAACTGCCGTGCCTCCGAAAGCGTTCATCCAGAGCACGCAGACAATGGTCGGCAGCACAAGTACGGAAAACAGAAACTCGCGCACGGTTCTGCCCCTGGAAATCCGGGCGATGAACATCCCTACAAACGGTGCGTAGCAGATCCACCAGGCCCAGTAAAAGATGGTCCATTCGTGCAGAAAATCCGTGTCATCGCGTCCTGTCCAGATGCTGAGGGACGTTATGCTCATTATATAAGTGGCGGTCGAATCCAGGCAGTGGCGGAGGATGTCAAGCGTCGGTCCGGCCGCGATGATGAACAGCATCAGCGACACCGCGAGGATTATGTTGATTCGGCTGAGGCGGCCGATTCCGGTATTTATCCCGGTCAGTAGAGCCGCCATCGCCGTCAGCACCACCAAGACGATCAGCCCCACCTTTGAAAGGTCGGTGGGGGGAATCGAGAACAGATAATCAATTCCGCCGGTTATCTGCTCGGTTCCGAGACCGACCGAGACTGCGATGCCAAACAGGGTGGAGAATACTACCAGCGCTTCGATCAGGTGCCCGGCCCAGCCCCACACGCGGTTGCCTAAAACGGGATAGAACACCGAACGCAGGGAAAACGGCATGCCCATGTTGTAGGAGAAAAGAGCCATTGACAGACCCACGACGGCGAATATTGCCCATCCGTGCAGTCCCCAGTGAAAAATAGTCCCCGCCATACCTACGGCAAAAGCGGTTTCGGTATCGGAAGGGTCGATCCCGAGCGGTGGATTCTGAAAATGATGTACCGGTTCAACCACCCCGAAAAACAGGAATCCCGCGCTTACCGACGTCGCGAAGATCATTGCGAACCAGCTTGCGTAGGAGTAGTCCGGCTTCGCGTCCCGTCCGCCCAGACGCACCTTGGCGAGCGGGGAGACGATCAGCAGCAGACAGAAAACCAGTATTATGTTGGCTACGGTCATGAACCACCAGTAGAACCGGGTGACGACCCAGTGGCGGGCGTTTGTGAAGAACTCGGTTGTTTCTTCCTGGAAGATAGTCCCGGCGGCGATGAAGATAACGATTACAAACGCGGAAACAAGGAATGATCGCAGATGGAGATCAAGCCCGAATATTCTGACGTTGTCCCGTCCGCGCCAGTAGGAGCGTCCCTTGTAAATGTTTGATGCGCCTGACGGTTTTTTCTCTCGTTTCATTTGACAGAAGCCGCGTTAAACTACCGCATTCGCCTTGAGAGGACCGTCTGTCCCCGGATCAGCGGGTTTTGCTCCTGATCCCCTTCCATCTGCTGACCGCCATCAGGATGAGCAGAAATCGAAAACGGAAGTCCGGCTATGATTGAAGCCGCCTGCTATGATTCCAGATCTCCGCTTATATTTCTTTCCGCGCTGCGCTCTTTATTCGTAAAGACTGAAATAATAGCCCACGTTGACATTAAAACGCTTGTGCCATCTGTTGTTTCCGCTGGCGCCGAAGTCGTTGACTCCATCGTAGATATTGCCGTAGCTGTCTCCTTCGTCGCCGACGAAGAAGTTGCCGTCTGAAACTGCAAAGTCCGTGTAAATATACAGATTGCCCCAGTACCAGAGAGCCCCGAAGACCCAAAGGGAACTGTTGTTGAAATCACCTTTCTCCTTAAGGATGGAACTCCATTCGATGTAGGGCGTAACGCTGCCAAGCCACGGGATGTTCGAGGCGTCTATGCCGTTGTATCGCAGGGAAACGGCTGGTATCCACGCCTCAGACGCCACGGGCCAGGCGAAGTCAAACGCTCCCATCGGAATAAGGTCGCCGGTTCCCCAGGGAGTATCATCCGTAATGTCGTACCTGTAGTAAGACACCTGGGAAAAAAGCGTAAAATCCCGAAGCGGGGTTATCGCGTGGGCGGAGACGGCGAGGTGGTCCGCGCCGGAGTCATCCACGTTCGTTCCCTCGAGCCCGCCGTACTGAAAGGACATTCCGATATCTCCGATACTTTCGGTCGCGTAGATAAGGCGCAGGTTGAACTGGTGTTTTTCCTCAAAGCCGTTCTCCCCGAAGTCGGTGACATCCCCTTCTGACGTGGCTCCGCTGTTCCACTTCACGGGGTCGTAACTGTATCGGGAGCTGTCGCGGCTGCTCCCGTCCCAGTGCCCTTCATCCTCAAGATAGTAGGCCAGGTCAACCGTCAGGTCGCCGAAGGGTTTCGTCCACCTGACTCCCAGGTCCATGTCGTCGGCAAGCCCGACGTAGTAATGCTGGTCAAAGAACCAGCTGCTGGAGACGCCCCAGGGACCCGGTCCGAAAGGAACGCGGACGATGCCCGCCTTTAAGGTGCCGTAACTGTCCGACCTCAATCCAAGCCACGCCGTGTGCATCATGCTGTAGTTGTCGTAATATCTGTATTCGACTCTGCCGATAATGTTGCCGTAGTCAAGATCGGCGTTAAGGCGTAAGAGTTCAAAGCCGGAGTCTCCGATGTTCTCCCCCCTGCGGCCGGAGTAATCGCCGTAGGCGTGGTTCGCTCGCATGGCACCTCCGATTCTGATCGGACTTTTTTTCGGTTCTGCCGGCTCGGGGGCCGCGACCTCGGTCTCTGACTCCGCAAGCTTTTCACGGGCTTCCTTCAACTCCTGCTCCAGATGTTCAATACGTTGCTTTAAAGCTTCGTTTTCATTGACTGCCTCGTCGGCAAACACAAGCGGAGAAGCGGACAGCAGAATTACAATGCTCAAGATGATTCTATACATGTATTATCCTCCCCATATACTAAGGTTTACTAAATCACTGATTATAATTCTAAGAGTACACTAAGTGGTACTAAGCATACAACTCTTTTATATTCGACAAGGGATTTTGATGATTGCCGCGGAGTTATAAAATGTGGTTTCAAGCACCAAACGCAACAGGTAAAGTCGCTTCGAAAAACACCGGATTAAGAACCCTCAGGCAGACTGGTATCGCTATAGGGCAAGCCTCAGGAGAAGATTCTCGAGAGAGACTTCGACGTTTGCGTTATTCTCCGAAATCCGTGCCATGGTTTCCTCAAGAGCGGCGAATTTGCCCAGAAGTTCGGGTACGTCCCTTTTTCCCGAATATTCGCTTAGCTGCTCAATGAGGTCGGTATTTACTATTTCCTCTTTTCTCCCGGAGGTTTTAAGAACCACCGAATCCCTGAGCCATGTCGAGAGAATATCAAAAACCGTCTTCAGTTCCTGCGGTCCTCCGCCCTTTATGTCTTTTTGTATCCTTTCCACGGAATTAAAGAGGGTAAGCGGTTTTCTGCTGTCGACGGCCATCAGGCAGTCTACGTATTCGGTTCTTTTGCGAAGGTAATCCTCATCGGTGCCAAGCGCCCTTGAGATGCTGCCTCCCGATATTCTCGAGACAAGTCCCGGGTCATTCCGTCCAGACTCCTCCTTTTCCAGAAACTCTCTTACCTGTCCTGCCTCAAGGGGCTGGAAGACCACCGACTGGCATCTTGACCTTATAGTCGGCATGAGCAAATCCGCAAGCGTCGTTATGAGAATTATGACGGAGTTCGGCGGCGGCTCTTCAAGGGTTTTAAGAAATGCATTCTGGGCGTTGAAGTTCATTCTCTGCGCGCCGTCAATTATGAAGACCTTGTAAGGGTTCTCATAGGGCGCCAAGTGAATCAGGCGCTCTATATCCTGTCTTACATGATCCACTTTTATCGTCTTCTCACCCGGGTATCCGAACACTAAAACGTCGGGGTTAAGCCCTTTTTCGGTTTTCGCGCACGAGGTGCATTCGCAGTCAAGGTTCTCCGTTCCGCTTTCGGCGCAGTTTATGAGTTTTGCGAAGCCGGTTGCGACCAGTTTTTTCCCCACGCCCTCGGGTCCCGAGAAAAGATATGCGTGCGAGATCCGGTTTTTGCGCACCGAATTTCGAAGAAATTCCTTCTGGGGTTCGTGTCCTATGATCTGTGGAAATCCCATGATCTTTATCTTACCGGCAGGCAAGGATGTCTTCTATGACCGGGAGATGGTTATTTCGCATCTTTAGCCGATATGCATTCTTCGAGAAGCAGGGCTACGTGGACCGGAACTGCCCCGGTGAAATGGGAGACCTGCTCGAGACATGATACGCCAGTTACGCAGACCCTTTCCGATTCTCCCAAGTCCCTTATTTTCGGGAAAAGACCGCATTCTCCCATGGCTTTTGATATCTCGTAGTGCTCTTTTTCGTAACCGAAGCTCCCTGCCATGCCGCAGCACCCGGCGTCACTGGACCTCGCGTCGTATCCAAGCCCGTTAAGAAGGGACAGGGTCTTTTCAAAATCGCCAACGGATCTTTCGTGGCAGTGTCCATGAACGAGCATCCCTCCGCGTCCTTGCTTCCCGGGACCCAGGAAATTATCACCTTGCGCGCAGACAAATTCGCAGACCGAGTGTGTGTTCGGAAGGAGAGCGTCCAGTGATTCGTTCTCCGGAAGAAGATCGGCGTATTCATCCCGAAACGCGGAGAGGCAGCTGGGTTCTGAAAAGACCACCGGGATATTCTTTCTGGCGTAGCCTGAGAGAACGTTTACGTTATGAACTGCGTTCTCCCTGGCTTTCTCCACCATGCCGGTACTCAGCATCGGCCGCCCGCAGCATTTTCTTTTTCTCTCCAGAAGCACCTCGAAACCAAGGCTCTCAAGCACCCCGATAGCGGCTTTTCCTATCTCGGGGTAGAAAAACTCAGACCACGTGTCGTGGAAATAAACCACCTGTTTTGCCTTCCGGGAATTTTTGTTTCTTTTGCGGAACCACCCGCTGAGAGTGTCTTCGGCAATCGGGGGAAGTGATCTTCTTCGGGAAATTCCCGCAAGCGAAAGCAGCCCCCGGGGAAGAGAACTCTCAAGTGCCCGGTTTAAAAAGCGGGGAAGAGTGCTACGCACAGAACTTATCTCGTGCACTCGGGCGAACAGGCTGTCCCTTGCCGTAAACCCGGTCTTATTCTTGTAGAGCGCCAGGAACTCGGTTTTCATCTTGCCGACGTCAACCCCGGAAGGACATTCGCTGCGGCACGCCTTGCATCCCACGCAAAGATCGAAAACGTCGTAGAATCCTTTCTCATAGATCATATCTGCGTCCATGTGACCCAGCAGAAGTTCCCGGAGCAGGTTGGCGCGAGCCCTTGTGGTATCGCCTTCGTCAAGAGTCGCCCTGTAGGAGGGGCACATTATTCCCTCGGCCGTCTTTCTGCAGACTCCCTGGCCGTTGCACATCGCGGCCGCCGCGGCGAGACCTCCCTCACGGGACCAGTCAAGAAAAGTGGTGATATCCCCTGCGGATTTCCCCATCCTAAGACTCGAGGAAGAATCGGCCCCGCGGACGACTTTTCCCGGATTGAGCACTCCCCGAGGGTCAAATATCTCCTTTAGTTTTTTCATCACTGAGTAAAGAGCCTCTCCGAAGAGTCTTTCGTTAAGATAGCTTCTCTGAATACCGTCTCCGTGCTCTCCGCTCATTACCCCCGAGTAGCGAAGGACGAGTTCGAGGGTGCGCTCTGAAAGGGCTGCCATGTCGGATACTCCCTTCTGCTCCCGAAGGTCGAGAAGGGGCCTTATGTGCAGGCATCCGGCGCTTGCGTGGCCGTAGAAAGCGGCTTTGAGACCGAATTCGTCAAGAAGCGAGATCACATCCCTGGTGTAGCGGGCTAGATTCTCCGCTGGAACCGAGACGTCTTCTATGCAGGGCACGGGTTTCTGGTTGCCCCTGTCGCTCATCAGGATTCCGAGTCCCGCCTTTCTTAAGTCCCAGATTTTTTTCTGTTCCTCCCGCCCTAGCAAGGCAACTGCTGAATCCACGGATTTTGCGAGGTTTTTCGCCTTCTCGCCGGTATGGTTTTCGTCGTCTCCCTGGAATTCAACCACCAGAATAGACCCCGGGGTTCCGTCAATAAGGGAGAGGGAGTGCGAAAACCCTTTTTTTCTTCTCGCAAGACCTATCAGGGTTCCGTCAATAAGTTCTATCGCCGAGGGATCGTGGGAGAGAATTTCCAGGACCGAGTCCATTGCCTCCGGAATTTCGCGAAACGGGATGACGCAAAGCGCGCTTGAGAGAGGTTTTCTGACGAGATTAAGCTCAAAATCGGTTGAGACCGCGAGGGTGCCTTCCGAGGAGGCAAGAAGTTTCGCGGGATTGAATTCCCCGTCAAGAAGGTAGTTAAGTGAATACCCCGAAGCTCTTCTCCAGTGTTTTGGAAAGTCGGTTTTTACAGATTCCTCGCTTTCCTTTATAAGCGCGGCGAGTTTTTCGAAAAGACTCTCCGCGATGCCGGGTCCTACGCCGCGTCTTTTGTAATTTTCTCCGGAAAGTTCGAGAGAAGATCCGTCCGCCAGCACGACATTTGAGGAAATCACGTGATCGCCCGCCATTCCGTAAAGTATGGAGTGAGCTCCCGTGGCGTTATTCGCGACGGCTCCCCCTACGGTGGCAACGCTTGCGCTTGAAGGGTCCGGTCCGAACATGAGTCCCAGGGGCGAGAGGTTTCTGTTAAGGCTGTCGATCGAGATTCCGGGCTCAACCCTGACTTTTCTCCCTTCGGCGTCCACGTCGATCACCCTGTTCATGTACTTTGACAGGTCGAGGATCACTCCTTCTCCAACGGCCTGTCCCGCAAGGCTTGTCCCGGCCCCGCGTACCGTGACCGGTATGTCTCGGGCGGAGGCTTCGGAGACGGTGATCTCTATGTCCTGAGGGGTTTTCGGGATTACGACCGCTTCGGGGAGAATTCTGTAGTTGCTTGCGTCCGTGCTGTAGATGGTCCGGTCAACGAGGCTTTTTCTTATCTCGCCCCGGATCTGTGTGGCGAGCGTCCTGCTCAGATCTTCGATTTTTGATTTCTCCATGGAAACCGGTGCCGGCCGGAACGTTTCGGGACAGAAGACTGCGGACGGGAGAGAAAGTCTTCAGGCCCCGCCGTTTTCAAACGTTTTCAGTATCCCGTAGGTCGTGTCGCGTTCGGCCGGGATTCTGCCTATTTCTCTGGTGAGTTTTCTGAACTCCTCGGGCGGGAAGTACTGTCCGTAACTTGCACCGGCGAAACGGGATATCTGCTCTTCCATCAGCGTTCCCCCGAAATCGTTTGCCCCGGCGGTGAGAGAGAACTGGGCGAACTCGGGTCCCTGCTTTACCCAGGAGACCTGTATGTTGTTTATCCATCCCCGAAGCATCATTCGGGAGACCGCGTACATTTTCAGCTGGTCAAGATCGGTCGGGCCCTTTCTCACCTTCCCCTTGGAGTGAATAAAGAGCCTCGTGTTCCAGGGAATGAACCGAAGCGGAACGAACTCAGTGAACCCTCCAGTCTCTTTCTGTATGTCCCTCAGGATTCCAAGGTGTATGGCCCAGTGATGGCGCTTGTCCAGGTGACCGTACATTATGGTCGAAGTGGTTCTCATTCCCTCCCTGTGGGCTTTTTTAACCACCCTTATCCATACCTCGGTCGGTATCTTCCTGGGAGCGATTACCTTTCTTACTTCTTCAACCAGAACCTCGGCCGCGGTGCCTGGGAAGGTGTTGTGACCGACATCCTTGAGTCTTCTTATGAATTCCTCTTCCTCTATGCCGAGAGTCTTGGCGCCGTAGTAGATCTCGTAGGGGGAGAAAGCGTGGGTATGCATCTCGGGCACGGCTTTTTTAACCGTCTTTATAAGTTCGATGTAGAAATTGCCGTCTATCTCGGGATGCATGCCTCCCTGCATGCATACTTCCGTCGCGCCTATCTCCCAGGCTTCAACGGTTCTCTCCGCGACTTCGTCCATCGAGAGGAAATACGCTCTCTCGTCGCCCTCGTCCGCCATAAAATTGCAGAAGCCGCAGTAGACATCGCATATGTTGGTGAAGTTTATGTTTCTGTTAACGACGTAGGTAACCACATCCCCGACATCTTCCTTTCTTATCTGATCGGCCGCGAGAGCCAGGGCGGATATCTCGTCTGTATCCTCTATGCTGAAAAGATGGATTCCGTCCTCAACCGAGATCTCTTTTCCCGAAAGCGCGTCCTCGATTATGCGGCCCGTTGTGCCGTTTATACGCGACATCACCCCGTCGACACCGAGGGGCCTTCTCTGCTCTATGGACTCTATTATTTTGTTTATGTCTTCCATTTTCAGTTTACGGGAACGTATCCTCTCTCATCAACGCGTTCTCTTACCTTGCCGAGAACATAGGGGTCTATCCACCGCTCGTCTATGTACTCGGGATATACGGGAAGCCTTTCCCGAAGCTCATAACCCAGTGCGCTTACCTCCCTTTCCATTCTCTCAACCTGAGGCCAAGGGGCCTCGGGGTTCACATAGTCTATCGTGAGAGGCGACACGCCGCCCAGGTCGTTTACGCCGGCCGTCAGGTAAAAAGTGAAATTCCTGTTGTTAAGGTTAGGGGGTATCTGTATGTTCATTTCCCCTCCGAATATTAGCCTCGAGATGGCTACGATCTTCAGCATCTCGAGAAAATCGGCGGGAGGGTACTCCTCCATCTTTATTCCTTCCTTGGGGTTGAAGTTCTGGATTATTATTTCCTGCAGGTGACCGTACCCGCGGGAGAGTTCAAGCAGGGCGTAAAGCGAGTCCACTCTCTCCTCGAACGTTTCCCCGATTCCCACCAGTATGCCGCTTGTCCAGGGGATACTGAGATCTCCTGCGTGCTCCATTGTCTCCATCCTGAGCTTCGGGACCTTGTCGGCGCAGCCGTGATGGGCGTTTCCCCGCTTAAGCAGCCTCTCGCTTATATTCTCTAGCATGAGACCCATGCTGGGGTTGCTTTTTCTGAACCCGGAGAGTTCTTCCGGTGTTGAGAGCCCGAGGTTCGTGTGGGGGAAGATTCCGTGCTCAAGCCCTGTTTTTCCCATGTCAATCAGGTACTCCGCCGTCGTTTCGTAACCGATTTCCCCGAGCGCGTCCCTGTATACCTGGTAGGCGAGTTCCGGCTTGTCGCCCGTGACGAAAAGAAGTTCCGTACATCCCGCTTCCGCTCCTTTTTTCGCCATGTCGACGACCTCTTCCGGAGTCATGAACAGCTCTCCCTCTCCCGGCTCTATCTTGAACGTGCAGTACCCGCAGCGGTCCCTGCAGAGCTGGGTCAGGGGTACGAAAACGTTTTTGGAATAAGTTACGGTCTTTCCCTTCGAGCGGTTCCTGATGGCCGATGCGGCTAGAAGAAGAAAAGGGATTTCCCTTGGAAAAAGCTCCGCGAGGTAAAGTGCGTCTTCACGCGTAATGCTTTCTCCCTCTATCGCTTTTGATATTATTTTTTCAAGCTTTGGGGAGGGACTAAGCTCCGAGAAGTCTCCTGCGCCGAACGTTTCAAGCAGCATGGCGCTTTCGCTTATGCCGAATGTTTTTTCCCAAGTCTCAGATAAAAGGCCCATATCCAGAAACCACCCATTACGCTTCCCGCGACAGAAACAATTTCAACTCTGCCAACCCCGCCTCTAAGTATCTTATATGGAGGTTGTTTTTGTCAAGGAATGCGGCGAGGATTTATGAGGGAGCGGCGGAGCACTTAGTTCGAAAGCATGCTAGGTTCAGGGTACTGTTTTACCTGAAATGGTTTCTCTTAATTCAGGCGGACTGTCGGGTACGCCGATTCCGCCGCGTCGGAAAAATATCCGCACGCGGGAGCGCACACGTCTGCGGCACTTCTCCCCAATTTTTTGCGGTCCCTGGCGCATCGCAACGGGCTTTTTCCTTCTTGCCGCCATCATACTCGGCGCGCAGCTGGGACCGGCCCGCGCACAGACCGACTCGGAATCGGCCACCTACACAGTAACATTTGAAGGTAACTGGAACACCGACAGCACGCCCGGCGGGGTTGTGGGCGGTGCCCATTTCACGACGCTGATCGGCGCCGTACACAACAGCGATGCGACCTTCTGGGCAGCGGGCGAGATGGCCACCGCTGGCGTGGAAAGGGTGGCGGAACTTGGCATCACGGGCGCGTTCGAGACAGAAATCAGCAATGCCGAAGAAGGAACTGTAAAATCCCTCGTCAAGCAAAGCGGCACCTCCTCCACGGGTACGAGGACATTTGAAGTCGAATTCAGCCGTACTCATCCCCTGCTTACGCTTCTGTCGATGATCGGTCCCAGCCCGGACTGGTTCGTAGGCGTCTCCGGTCTGTCTCTACTGGACAGATCGGATGCCTGGCTGCTCTCTCACACAGTAGAACTGTTTTCCTACGACGCCGGAACCGAGAACGGGGAAGAATTTTCGCTGAGCAATCCACCCACAAGTCCCCAGGAAACCATCATCAGTCTCAAGGGACAGGGCAAGTTCTCCGACACACCCATGGCAAGGTTGAGCTTCACTCTCAACGCAGAGCCTTTAACGGGGGAGATTGACGGACTGTCGGCGGAAGCCGGGGAGGTGGACGACGGCGGTGGAGGCTGCACTCTTGGAGGAAGTGATAGCGGCAGTGCGTTCGGGCTGTTTCTTGCAACGTTGGCGCTGCTTCTTGCGGTTTTGCTTAACAGAAATAGGCAGAAGACAAAACGCATTGAGATGAGGCGAAGGCATTTTTCTGAGAACGGCTTAAGAGAAACGGAGTAAGTAATCTGGTTTTTATGGTGAACCTTCATCACGTGATGTATAATTACACCCGATCAGTCTTTAAAATTCCCTTAGGGTTTTTCGTCCGACGGGATTTGAAAATTCGAAAAGATTCGTCAATCAGGTTTTAGAGAAACCGGTAAATTCATGTCAAAACCGAAAGTTTTTCCACCCTCAGAAGCTGTTACCGAAGGAGCCCTGGTAAACAGGGACGAATATAACCGGATGTATCGTCAGTCGGTTAAGGATCCGGAGGGATTCTGGGGTGCCCACGGCAAGCGGATTGACTGGATCAGGCCCTATACCAAGGTGAAGGACACAAGCTACGGCCCCGGGGAAGTGTCAATCAGGTGGTTTTACGACGGGACTCTTAACGTGTCGGCAAACTGCGTTGACCGCCACGCGGAGGGAACCCCTGATAAAATCGCAATCATATGGGAGGGGGACGACCCCGGTGAAGACAGGAAGTTCACTTACGCTGAGCTTAAAAGTGAAGTCTGCCGCATGGCTAACGTGCTTAAATCGCTCGGCGCCTGCAAGGGTGACAGGGTAACCATATACATGCCGATGATTCCCGAGGTTGCCTTCGCCATGCTTGCTTGCGCGCGCATCGGCGCCATTCATTCGGTAGTGTTCGGAGGTTTTTCGCCGCAGGCCCTTGCGGGGAGGATCTCGGACTGTGAATCAGAGATAATCATTACGGCGGACGAGGGACTTCGCGGCGCTCGCAGGGTGCCTCTTAAGGTAAACACGGACAAGGCGCTTGAAGACGGCGCCGTGGATTCGATCGTGAAAAAGGTGCTTGTAGTGCGCCGTACGGGAGCGGACATTCCTTGGGATGGTGAGCGGGACGTCTGGTATCATGAGGCCGCGGCGGAAGTTTCCGATGACTGTGCGGCCGAGGAAATGGGCGCCGAGGACCCGCTTTTCATTCTCTACACCTCGGGTTCGACCGGGAAGCCCAAGGGGGTTTTGCATACAACCGGCGGCTATCTTGTTTACGCTTCGATGACCCACCAGTACGTGTTCGATTACCACGAAGGGGAGATCTACTGGTGTACGGCCGACGTCGGCTGGGTCACCGGTCACAGCTACATCGTCTATGGACCGCTTGCAAACGGCGCCACCACTGTGATGTTTGAAGGGGTGCCGGGTTATCCGGACATGTCGCGTTTCTGGAGAGTTTGTGACAAGCACAACATCAGTATTTTCTACACGGCCCCCACGGCTATCCGGGCGCTTATGCGTGAGGGAGACGGGCCGGTTAAGGAAACCTCCCGCGCCTCGCTTCGTGTTCTCGGCACCGTGGGAGAGCCGATCAATCCCGAAGCCTGGATGTGGTACTACGAAGTTGTCGGCGACGGCCGCTGTCCCATAGTGGACACCTGGTGGCAGACTGAGACCGGTGGGGTCCTGATAACCCCGCTTCCCGGTGCAACGGACCTAAAGCCGGGTTCGGCAACACTGCCGTTTTTCGGGATCCGTCCGGAACTGGTTGATTCAGAAGGTAGCGTCTTAGAAGGCGCTGCTGAGGGAAATCTCTGCATAGCCGATTCATGGCCGGGACAGGCACGCACGGTTTACGGCGATCACGACCGTTTCGTCGAAACTTATTTTACCGCCTATCCGGGCAAGTATTTTACCGGCGACGGCTGCCGCCGCGACGAAGACAATTATTACTGGATCACTGGGCGCGTCGATGATGTTATAAACGTGTCCGGTCACCGGATGGGCACAGCCGAGGTGGAAAGCGCTCTGGTGTCGCACGGAAGCGTCGCCGAAGCAGCGGTAGTAGGCTATCCGCACGAGATAAAGGGCCAGGGCATCTACGCCTACGTGACGCTTAATGCCGATTCCGAGCCTTCAGAAGAGCTTCGAGGCGAACTGGTTAAATGGGTGAGAAAGGAAATAGGGCCGATCGCCTCTCCCGATCTTATACAGTGGGCTCCGGGTCTTCCGAAAACCCGCTCCGGCAAGATAATGCGCAGAATCCTGCGCCGCATCGCCGCTAACGAATACTCCGACCTTGGCGATACTTCAACACTTGCCGACCCATCGGTGGTTGACAATCTGATTGACAATCGTATGAACCGCTGAACCGCGTGAATGGTCCGACCTGCCGGTTTTCAGACTCCTTAGCGAGTAGAAGAAAATAAAACTTTACAAATCCGGAATTGTATTCCGTAATTGTAAAGAATATGATAAGGCGAACCATAGAGAACAAGCTTCTTAGTCTGGCCCGTCGGTATCCCGTCATTACGATTACGGGGCCCCGTCAGTCCGGTAGAACAACGGTCTCGACAAAATGTTTTCCGGAGTACCTTAAGAGATCGGTTCTGATCTATACGGGTCGTGAAAAAACAAACCGGTACGGGCACAAATGCCTACCTTTCTGGAGAGTTTGATCAAATGAGGCTTAACAGGTTTCTTTCCGAGTGCGGAATAACATCAAGAAGAAAAGCGGATAACCTTATAAAGGCGGGACGGATAACTGTAAACGGGGAGGTCGTTCGTACTCTCGGTTCCGTGGTGGACGAGCTTGCTGACACCGTGGCGCTTGACGGAAAACCCGTGCGCAAGGAAAGAAAAAGATACGTGATGCTTAATAAGCCTCCTTTTTACCTCACTTCTCTCAAGTCCATGGAAGATGGAAAGAAAACGATAACGTCCTTTCTTGGAGACATAGAGCAGAGGGTTTATCCTGTCGGCAGGCTTGACTACGACTCTGAGGGACTTCTGATTCTCACAAACGACGGAGAACTTGCAAACAGAATACATCACCCCAGGTACAAGGTGGTAAAGACTTACCTGGCCGAGGTTTCGGGAGAGGTGCCAGATGAGCTAGAAACGGTACTTGGTGAAGGAACGGAAATTGAGAAACGTTTTACGAAGCCGGATTCAGTGAGTGTCCTTCAAGTGTCTCCAGGGCGCGCGCGGGCGAGCATCTCATTTCACGAGGGAAGAAAGCATCTCGTGAAAAAGTACTTTGAGGCCTTCGGTTTTCGCGTTAGAAGGCTTAAGAGAATTTCGTGCGGCAACGTGCGTCTCGGCGAGCTTGAGAAGGGAGCGTGGCGCGACCTCAGCTCGGGGGAACTGAGGAACCTTCGAAAGATGACGGGACTTCTGCCCCGAGGTGAGGAGAAAATGCCGGGAGGTGCTGTGTGAGCAGATTTATCACGTTCGAGGGAATAGACGGAAGCGGCAAATCAACCCAGGCGAGACTTCTGGCCGATTACCTTTCCAGTAAGGGAATCAAGGTGTTTCTCACAAAGGAACCGGGCGAGGGTAAACTCGGCGAGGCGATAAGAACCGAGATTCTCGACCGGAGGGATATCGATATTGAGCCCTACGCCGAACTCTGTCTTTTCTGCGCGGACAGGGCCCAGCACGTAAGGGAGCTCATACTGCCCAAGCTAAAAGACGGTTACACGGTTATCTGCGACAGGTACTACGATTCGACCCTTGCTTACCAGGGTTCGGGAAGGGAGCTTGATCCTGACCTGGTTTTCCGCATGGCCATGGCTTCGAGCCTTGGCGTTGAGCCCGACGTCACTTTTTTTCTTTCGATACCGGTTGAGCAGGCGCTTTTGAGGCTCAAGGACCGCGACAAAGAAAGAAACAAGATGGACGAGGAACCGTTTGAGTTCCACAGCAGGGTGGATGAGGGCTACAGACAACTGATTGAAAAAGGGATCCCAAGGATCAAGGTAATAGAAGCTTCCGGTTCACTCGAGGAAACCCAAATGGAGATACGACGCTTTTTTGAGTGATCACGCGTCCTGGACCGAATCTTTTGTCCTCTCGACTAACTGCTCCACTCTGGGATACATGTAGATATGCAGGATGATTCCTATTACCGAGAAAGGAATCATATCTTGGGGATTTTTGCTCAGAAACGCGAGCACAAATCCAAGCAGCACAACGGTCTCGTTTATTCCCCAGGGAACCACGTGCGGGAGCAGTAGACGGTTTGAGAGTTCCTCAATCCTTTTTTCCGGTTCCTGACCCTGCGTTGAGAGAAATTTCTTGCGAAGAGATTTCTCAGAAAGGGTAAACCTGTATATAAGAAGGGAAATTACTCCAAGTGCCGCCCCTCCCAGAAGAAATACCGCCTTTACGTTTTCTGCGACATCCGGCGCCTCGGGCGATTTGAAAATAAAAACCACCGCGGCGTAGGCGAGCATGGCAAGCAGCAGGGCGAACCAGACTATTTTCAGAGCGCTCTGGTTCTTTGCGACTGATGAGACGCGGTTTTTGCTTTCCATGACTCTGGGTGGGGGGCGAGATTGTGCGCTCAGGATGTGATCTTGGCGAAAACCACGCTCAGGATTATAAGAGCGACCAGGATTCCCATCATGTAAAAAGGCACGCTTGGGTTATATCCCTTTTCTATGTTCGGAACCCTTTTCTGGGACCAGATTATTGGGGCCGCTTCGTTTTCATCCGGCGCCTCGGTTTCCTGCTCCGCCATTTCTTCTGTTTTCTGCTCTTCGGTCTCCGCCATTTTAAGGTTTCCTAGGACTGAGCGTACGAAGAAATTATCACGCAACCCTCCCCGAAAATCAAGTTTCCCATAGGGCCGGCGACCCTTGGGTTTCCTTGAAAACCCGGTCCCGTGTATTTATACTTACCCCAACATTGTAAAAGGCCGCGAAGTTCCGCGGCCGGACGGAGGTTTTAGAGATGGCGGATTACGCAAATCCCGATGTTTTGGTGAGCACGGACTGGGTAGAGGAGCATATAGACGACCCTGATATCGTTATAGTGGAATCGGATGAGGATATATTGCTTTACGAAATAGGACACATAAGAAATTCGGTGAAATTCGACTGGCAGACCGAACTTCAGGATCAACTTGTAAGGGACTACGTGAGCAGGGAGAACTTCGAGGCGCTGCTTTCGGAAAAGGGAATTTCAAACGACCACGCGGTGGTCTTCTACGGGGACAGAAGCAACTGGTGGGCCTGCTACGCGTTCTGGACCTTCAAGGTTCTGGGGCATGAGAAATGCCTCATAATGGACGGCGGAAGGCAGAAATGGGTCGACGAGGGAAGAGATATGGTAAAAGATGTTCCCGAGAGGGCCAAAACGAACTACAAAGTGTCGGCGGTCGATGAGTCAATAAGGGCCTTTCGCGACGACGTGCTGGAGCACATGGGCTCGGGCAGACCACTTGTGGACGTCCGTTCCCCGAAAGAGTATTCTGGAGAACTTCTTCACATGGAGGCTTATCCCCAGGAAGGCGCGCTTCGCGGAGGACATATTCCGGGTGCGGTAAACGTTCCCTGGGCTACGGCGGCGAACGAGGACGGAACTTTCCGCTCGGCCGATGAACTTGTCGAGATATACGAAAAGGGACAGGGGCTTAGCAAGGATCAGGACGTGATCGCCTACTGCAGGATAGGGGAGCGCTCTTCTCACACATGGTTTGTCCTTACCTATCTTCTCGGGTTTGAGAATGTCAGAAATTACGACGGTTCGTGGACCGAGTGGGGGAACCTTGTAAGGGCTCCGATAGAAAAATAAAAGGAGAAACGTTTTTGCGTGAATGAGAAAGGATGTGGTCTTAAGGGTCCGCATCCTTTTTTTTTTGAAATCGCGGGAAAATGGCCAGCATAGAGGAAATAGTAGAGGAATTCCAGGTGGCGGACCGTCAGGGGATGATTGACCTGCTCAAGGACTACTCCGAGGAGCTGCCGGAGGTTCCCGAAAGGGTTCTCAGCCTGATGGACAGGGACGCCAACCGTGTGCACGAGTGCGAAACCCCCGTTTTCATCTGGGTTGAGAGGGAAAACGGTGCCGTAATGATATTCGCCGACGTGCCGGGACCGTATCCGACCGTCAGGGGGCTTGTTTCGATTCTCGTAACCGCGTTTTCCGGCCTGAGCCCCGAGGAGATAGAGTCAGCTCCCCCTGATTTCATTTCCCAACTCGGACTTGCGCAGTTGCTCGGAACCAGGAGGATGTGGGGGATTTCCGCCGTCTACTCGAGAATAAAGAGCGAGGTGGGGAAAACGAAGGAGGCGCCATGATAGAAGAGCAGAGAATGAAGATGATCATGGATCACTACGAAAATCCGAGAAACTTCGGTCCGCTTGAGAACCCGACGGTGACGCTTAGAGGTGGCAACCCGAATTGCGGAGACACGCTGAATATCTATATTCGCACAGCCGATGGGGGAGTCATAGAAGATATAAGTTTTGACGGGGAAGGCTGCACGATAAGCCAGGCCGCGGCTTCCCTTCTTACGGAGTTTATAAAGGGAAAGACTGTGGAGCGGCTCAGAGAGCTCGACTCTGACTACCTCAAGGAACTTCTTGGCAAGGACATCATGGTAACTCGCCCGAAATGCAGCCGCCTCGCCCTTGAAACCCTCAAATCATGGGCAAGGGATTTCGAGAGGGGAAAAACCGCCTGATTTTTGGTATACTTCTCTTTATTACTCAACCAGATTCAAGGAGATTCAAACGATGAAAAACGGCAAACTCGATAAAACGGTTCTAAGCGAAAGGATTGAAGAAGCGCTTAAATACCCGCTTTTTGATTCCATATTCAACAGGCGCTCAAGAAGATTCGGTCTTGGAATGGAGCTTAAGGACAGCACCCTTGAGTTCAAGTCGAACTACGATCCCGTGCCTCTCACAGAGATGGAGGAAGCGCTTCTGGTGTGGGCCGGAACGGGGCTCACCGGGCTTTGCCTCGCTGACCTGCCGCCAGAGAACGGGATAGACCTTCTATGCCAGTGGACGGGAAGAACCTGGCCTTCTGCGTGCAATAACCACGGGACTGAGCTTTTTTTCACAAATGATAACGGTCTTTACCACGTGGACGTAAAGAACATGCTTCCCAAGGAACATGAGATCGATCTGTTTTTCAAGCTCTCCCGCGAGGAGAAAATCGCGAGGGTTCTGGAACTCTACAGGGAAAGCATTAACAAGCTTGAGGACGGAAGGGCCGACATGCCCGACAAGATGCCGGGACTTTTTGAGTTTAACCAGTGGAATACAAACAAGCCCGGCACCACGCTTTTTGTTCCGGTGACGGACGTCACCGAGGAGTACCTGAATCTTCTTACCCTTTACTGCAGCCACAGCTACGGATTCACGATCATAGACGATCTTACCGGAAAGCCCGCGGGCGTTGAGAAATGGGTGGAGACAGGCAGGCTCAAGGGCGATATAAAGCTTTCTCTATTCGATCTCGAGGTAAGAATTCTTACGGGACTTAACGTTGAGCAGGCGTTTATCACGCAGAACATGGCCCTTGCTCTCCAGCCCCTGGGGCTTGCGGGATGGGCGTTTACGGGCTTCATACCGAGGTTCGCCATGGGAGCCGCTCCGAATCTGTTCAAGGGTCTCGGATTCCGTTTCGTTCAGCCGAAAAAAGGTACGATCGATCCTCCCACCACCGTTCCCGTAGGAAAGGACGGGGTTTTTGAAGCTTACTGTCCACCCTACTATGAGAACATGGATGATGCGATTGATCACTTCTTGGCCCATAAATGGAGAGCGTGGGAATCCGACAAGCCTTTCCCGTACACGGAACCCGACAGGCATCTCATGAAGGCCCCGAGGCCCACGGATACCACCATAGAGATTGTAAGGGCTGTCGCTAACTATATTTATGACACTTACGGCAGATTCCCAGCGTTTGTGGATCCCATGTACATGAGGCTAGTTTTTCAGGCGATGCACATAGACGTGGATTTCTATGACCAGTATTACCCGAAGGGTTCCTATTCGGACAGGCATCTGCAAGCTTTTCTCGAGAACAATCCGGACCAGAGAGAGCGGTTTAAAGAGTAGCGCCTGCCCTGTGAGTAGAGTTTGACCCGGTTTGCGGTAGGGGGAGAGAATCAGGCATGCGCGTAGCTATCATCGGAAATGGGGTAACGGGGGTTGCGGCCGCCCTGAGTATACGCAGGCTCCAGCCCGACTGGGAGATCATCATGATCTCGGGGGAGTCCTCTTTTCACTATTCCCGCCCGGCGCTCATGTACATATTCATGGGCCACATGAGCTACAAGGACACCAAGCCTTACGAGGACAGTTTCTGGAGGAAAAACCGCATTGATTTGGTAAGGGGATGGGTTACAGAAATTGATGCCGCCGGGAAAAAGCTCATTATGCACGAAAAAGATCCCGTTTCGTTCGATAAGCTGCTTGTCGCCACGGGATCCAAGTCAAACAAGTTCGGTTGGCCCGGCCAGGGTCTTGGAGGAGTACAGGGCTTCTACAGCCTTATGGATCTCAGGCTTCTTTACGAGAACGTAAAAGGAGCCCGAAGTCGTCGGAGGTGGCCTGATCGGGATCGAGCTTGCTGAATGCTCCATTAAAAGGAGCCCGAAGCGCCGTTATCGTCGGAGGTGGCCTGATCGGGATCGAGCTTGCTGAGATGCTCCATTCGCGCAATATCCACGTCACACTGGTGAGAGAAGAGTCCTACTGGATAACGTCCTTCCGATTGAGGAATCACGGATGATAAACCGCGTGATTCTGGAGCAGGGGATTGATCTCAGGCTCTTAACGGAGCTAAAGGAGATAGTAGGGGACGATTCGGGGAGAGTGCGGGGAGTCGTAACCAGCAAGGAGGAATTCATAGAATGCCAGATCGTCGGTCTTACCGCGGGAGTAAGTCCCAACATAGCTCTTGCCAAGGCAAGCGGGATAAAGACAGGGAGGGGGATTCTGGTTGACCGCAGCTTCAGGACCGATACCCCGGATGTGTTTGCCGCCGGGGACTGCGCCGAGATAATCACTGAGGGGGATGGAAGGAACCTTATTCAGCAGGTCTGGTACACCGGCAAGAACCAGGGAAAAGTGGCTGGAGAGGCGATAGCCGGCCGACACAGCGTGTATGACCCCGGAATCTGGTATAACTCGGCTAAATTCTTCGATCTTGAGTACCAGACTTACGGTAACGTGAGAAACGTTCCTGCCCAGGGGGAGGACAGTTTTTACTGGGAGCATCCCGATCACAGCCGTTCAGTAAGAATCGTTACGAAAGACGGAGCCGTCTGCGGCATAAACGTCATGGGTCTTCGCTACAGCCACAGGGTTTGCGAGAGCTGGGTGGCGGAGAAAAGGCCCCTTGACTATGTGCTCGATCATCTGGGGGATGCCAATTTCGATCCGGAATTCTATGAAGAATGTGAAGCGGAAATAATAAGGGAGATAAGGAAACAGGCCGCCTGATGGAACAAAATATTACAGGCTACGATTTTGACGAAGAAGCCCTTGGTTTTGAGGAACCGGAGAAGGCCCCGGACAAGCCGCTTGGAACCGGAGAAAGACTTTCTCTTGCCGTTTTGGGCTTCGGAATACTAATGTTTGCCCTTCAGTCCATGGGTATGCCTCCGGGCGGCACGTGGGCCGGATTTCTTCTGGTATTTCTTCCTGTTTGCTTCGGTACGGCGTTTTACTTCTACCTTAATTTTAAGAGCACCGTTCCGGGAATAAAACATGACAACATCTACTTCAGGGGAATAACCAACAAGGGGATTCTCGGCTGGCTTGTCGGCATTGTGTTCACCGGTTTCTACATAGCTCTCTACTGGTTTCCCGAATATCTGGCGGGGGGAATAAAGATCGTAAACCCCCTTTCTCAGGCCCTTTCAGGTTCTCCGGCCAACAACTGGTTTTTCTACGGTTTTCTCTACACAGTGGCCGTTTTCGTTTTCGGCGCGAGAATGTTCATGAAATACAGGCATAACCGCTACCAGCAGATAAGAACGGCCTCCGTGATGTTTTTCCAGCTCGGGTTCGCGTTTCTCATTCCCAACATCCTCAGGCTCTTTAACCAGCCCGAGTTCTACCTGAGCTATTTCTGGCCGCTCAAGCCCGAGTACCTGTTCCCCGGCACGTTCAGCTATTTAGTGAACCACCCCGGCGGTCTCGGAATGTTCCTTGTTTTCTGGGGAGCCGTGATGACCTTCATCGCCACTCCGCTTCTTACCTACTATTTCGGCAAGAGATGGTACTGCTCCTGGGTGTGCGGCTGCGGAGGGCTTGCTGAAACCATGGGAGACCCTTGGAGGCAGCTTTCCGACAAATCGAAAAAGGCATGGAGGATAGAGCGCTGGATCGTGCATTCCGTGCTGGTGTTTATCGTCGTTACGACGGTTCTTCTCTGGGTTAACTCCACAACCTCGGGGGCGGTGTTCGGAGAAGCCTCGATGTCTCTTAAAAAATGGTATGGATTCTACATAGGGGCCATTTTTTCTGGAGTCATAGGAGTTGGTTTCTATCCCATAATGGGAAGCAGGGTGTGGTGTCGGTTCGGTTGCCCTATGGCGGCTATTCTAGGGATTTTCCAGAGGTATCTTTCGAGATTCAGGATTACAACAAACGGCGACCAGTGCATGTCATGCGGCAACTGTTCCACTTACTGCGAGATGGGCATAGATGTCAGGGCTTACGCTCAGAAGGGCGAGAACATAGTGAGAGCGTCGTGCGTTGGATGCGGGGTGTGCTCGGCCGTGTGTCCCAGGGGGGTGCTTAAGCTTGAAAACGGGGGAACTTTCAAGGACAGGTTCTCGGGGGCGGACAAGCCGCTTGGGGCACTTATCGATTCACTTAGACATGTCTAGCTTCGGCGCCCGAAGTCTTTATTTTCCGATCCTTAAAATGCCCGACACAACAGCTAAGCGCTCAGATATTGAGAAACTTGACGGATTCCAGACTTTCCTTTTTCCCGCGGTCGGCTCTTTCGATTATCTCGCCGCTTTCTATGTCAAATATGAAGCAGGATATACCGGAAAGTATTTCCATGTTAAACTCCAGAAAGTTGTTGACGTATAGCTTGGAGTCTTCAACAATTTCCTTTTTGTCGGCTTTCTCCGGTTTTCTTACTAAAATAAAATACGCGCACAGAAAATCCGGAAGATCCGGGTTGTGGGCAAATACCGCTTTTGAATCGTATTTCAGGATTACATTATTGTTGAAATAGCGCTGGTATCCAGCAATTAGCGGCTGATTCAGATGAGACAGCGCGTAAACTATTGCGCAGGCGATTTTGCTCTGGTTCTCAATCATGAAATCAAGCGCTTCCTTGTTGAACCGCTCGAGTGTTTTTTCCGCTTCCTCTTTTCTTCGTGGTGACATTTTATCCTCCTTGAGAAGTTCCCTTCGCCGGTTTTCCCCTTTAAGTGGTGGTGCTAATATACCATAAACCTTAAAGCGGGGGTGGAAGTGCCGTTGCGTTCTCTATGAAGCATACGCCGTTGCCCTGCTTTCCCTTATGACCATGATTTTTATCTGGCCCGGATAAACGACCTCTTTTTCTATCTTCTTGGCTATCTCATGCGAAAGGATAGCTCCCTCCTCGTCGCTTACTTGGTCGCTTTCCACTATCACCCTTACCTCTCTTCCCGCCTGGATCGCATAACATCTCTCAACGCCGGGAAAAGAGCTGGCGACGCCTTCTATGCTCTCGATTCTTTTCACGTAGTTCTCATACGTTTCCCTCCGGGCGCCTGGGCGGGCGGCGGAAATGGCGTCGGCCGCCTGTACGAGAAGCGGCAGGATTCCTTGGGGCTGAGGGTCATGGGTTTTTTCAAGCGCGTCAATGATTTCGGGGGGTTCGCCGTATTTTTTGACGATGTTTGTCCCTATATCCACATGCGAGCCTTCAACCTCGTGGTCGACCGCTTTTCCTATGTCGTGGAGTAGTCCGGCTCTTTTGGCGAGTTTCTCGTTGTAACCGATTTCGGAAGCAAGCATTCCGCAGATGAACCCCACCTCAATTGAGTGATTGAGTATGTTCTGCGAATAGCTAGTTCTGTACTTAAGCATCCCAAGATTGTTTATCAGTTCCGGATGCATACCGCTTATGCCGAGATCAAAAAGCGCCTGTTCCCCTTCTTTCTGTATTTCCCTTTCTATTTCCTTTTCAACCTCGGTTACCACTTCTTCGATTCTTGCCGGATGAATTCTCCCGTCCGCTATCAGACGCTCAAGCGAGATTTTCGCCACTTCCCGCCTGATGGGATTAAAGCACGAGATCACAACCGTCTCGGGCGTGTCGTCGATAATTATGTCCACCCCGGTACGAAGCTCTATGGAGCGGATGTTGCGTCCTTCTCGCCCGATAATTCTTCCCTTCACGTCGTCGCTCGGAAGATTGACGACCGACACCGTTTTCTCGCTCGTGTAGCTTCCGGAATATCTCTGGATGGCAAGGGATATTATGTCCTTCGCCTTCCGCTCGGCCGATGAATTGCACTCTTCCTCTATATGCTTGAGTCTTTTCGCCGCCTCGTGTCTTGCCTCGTTCTCAACCAGGCTTACGAGTTCGGCCTTCGCCGCCTCGCGGGTAAAACCTGATACCTCTTCTATTTTCCCCTTTATCTCTTCGATGTTCTCATCAAGAGCTCTCTGCTTTTCCTCGAGAGTCAGGTTCTTGCTCTCCAGTTCCGCCTGCGCTTTCTCAAGTTCCGTATTCTTCCTGTCAATCTCCTCGTGTTCTTTGCCAAGTTTCTCTTCCCTTGCCTTTAGCTTTTTTTCAGTAGCGGAGAATTCCTTGCGCTTTTCGCTTGACATTCTCTGCATCTGAGAGTTTTTATCCTTAACGAGTTTTTTCGCCCTGTTATCCGCTCTGTTTTTTATCTCTTCCGCCTGTTTCTCCGCTTTTCGGATTATGCCCTGTGCCTGCTCTTGGCTTTTGGTGATTCTGTTTTTCTCCATGATCATTCTGTAGATGAAATGGGCGGCGAATCCAAGTCCGAAGAGCAGCAAAAGCAGTAATATTGATTGTGCTTGCATTTCAGTCTCCTTGTTTTGCCAGACAGTCGATGGCTCCCTCTTCTGTGATTATGCAACCTGTCTTAACATCGGTTTCGTCCGAAGGGACGCTTTCCAGCACTTGGAACCGGTAGGCCAGTCCGAAGCGCATCTGCCTGGGTATATCTTTTAAAAATCTGTCGTAAAAACCTTTTCCATAACCGATTCTGTTTCCAGAGGGATCAAAAGCCACTCCCGGTACCAGTACGAGGTCGAGCTCATCACTGCGGGCGCGTTCGGCGTCCGCCGGGGGTTCCGGGATGGAAAAGCCCCCGGGAGTGAGTTCCTCAATATTTCTCGTTCTCAGGAAAACAAGATCGGAGTCTAGTGTTTTTGGAAAAAAAACCTTTTTTTCAAGATCAACGCATTCTCTGAATATTTCGCGGGTATCGACTTCGCCGTTTACGGGGAAATAAAGAGCTACGTTCAATGCGTCGCAGAAAGCCTTCTCGGAGAGAAGAAACTTGAGAATCAGGGCTGATTTTTCCCGTCGAAGAGACTGGGGAAGATTCCTTCTTTTCTCGAGAAGATCTCTTCTCAGCCTGTTTTTTTCCTTAAGGACGGGACCCTGCGGGCTGGTTTCCCGGGGACCGTTTACGTATGTGGAACCGGAGCGGGTCTCAGAAGCTGCTTCCTCTTGAGCTGAAAGGGTCTTCGGGGCTTTCTTCAACAAGGGCGGGTTCTTTTTGGCTTCCGGGCGATTCGAGCAGTCCGACCAGTTCTTCTGTTTTTCTTTGCGCGGTTCTCTTGAACTCATCAAATTCCCTCTGCAGTGCGAAGAAATCATCGACGATCTCAAGAGAAGCCAGAAAAACGGGAGGGGAAACGGTTATCGGTACGCCGTCTCCGGCTGATTTGACAATTCTTTGTTCAAGATAATCTACAATTTTCATAAGGTAACTTTTTTCAGCATCCGTAAGGACTGAATATTCCGTGCCAAAGAAAACTACTTTTATCCTGTCTTTCATACCGATTCTTCGCCAAGGTGCTGTTCGATTATCCGTATCATGTTGTCGACGCGTGTTCCGAGGCGCTCCTTTTCGGCTTCAAGAGAAACGACATTCTCTCTGAGCACCTTAATTTCCTCAAGCAATTTGTTGTGTTCTTCAGCGGCCTTGGCGTTTTTATCTACAAACTCTCTGATTTTTCTCTCAAGAATCTCCAATGATTCCATAATTGATACAAATTGTATCACTATGACTACATTATTACAAGAATCATGGCTCATGCCTCTTTACTGGGGTCGCAAAGGGAATTTTTTACGTTTTGAAGACTTTTTGTCTATAATTTCTGCCATGCAGACAAGTCCTGTCGAAGATAAGAAGCTGTTTGAGAAACTCGAGGAGCTTGAGCGGAGGTTTGTTGAGCTTGAGGGGGCGCTCGGTGATCCTGACATCTCCGCTCAGCAGAGAATCAAGTGCTCCAAGGAACGCGCGGAGCTTGAGAACGTGGTCTCCGTCTACGCGCGGCTAAAGGAAGTCGCCGAGGCTGCTGAGGAGAATCGCAAACTGCTTGATGACAGTGAACTTGCTCCCCTTGCCCGCGAGGAACTCGATGAGCTCTCGGAGGAGAAAAGCGAGCTTGAAAAGAGACTGAGAGAGCTTCTTCTGCCCAAAGATCCGAATCTCGGGAAAAACGTTTTTCTTGAGATAAGGGCCGGAGCCGGAGGGGATGAGGCGGCGCTTTTTGCGGCCGACCTTCTCAGGATGTACTCGAGATACTGCGAGAACCGACGCTGGAAGGTTGAAACCATAACTCTTAACGAAACCGGGATCGGCGGGATAAAGGAACTTGTGGTAAGGATCGAAGGACGGGAGGTTTACGGCAAGCTAAGGTATGAAAGCGGGGTTCACAGGGTCCAGAGAATACCCTCGACCGAGGCCGGCGGCAGAATACACACATCAACGGCGACCGTCGCCGTGCTTCCGGAGGCTGACGAGGTTGACGTGGGGGTGGACGAGAAGGAACTCAAGGTGGATACTTTCAGGTCTTCCGGTCCCGGGGGTCAGCATGTCAACAAGACGGATTCCGCGATAAGGATAACCCATCTTCCAACGGGAATCGTCGTACAGTGCCAGGATGATCGCTCACAGCAGAAAAACAGGGTTCATGCAATGAGCATGCTTCGCGCGAAGCTTTACGAGATTGAGGAGCAAAAGCGCGCAAGCGAGATCTCCCGCACCAGAAAAACCCAGGTCGGAAGCGGAGACAGAAGCGAAAAGATAAGAACCTACAACTTCCCTCAGGGGAGAATAACCGACCACAGAATAGGTTTCACTCTCCATAAGATGGAGTCAGTGCTTGGGGGAGATCTTGATCCTCTTCTGGAGCCTCTCGCTGCCCATTTCCAGGCCGAAAGTCTTAAGAATCTGTCGGAGAACTGACGACTTTTCCCGATTTGTATTTGCCGGGCCAAGCAATAGAATATAGCTTCAATGAATGTTATATACTTGATTTCCGCCCTTTACCTGATTTCTTCTCTTCTTTACGGCACTTACCTCTGGTCGCAGAAAAGAAAAATCTCCCGGGCGGGCGTTTATTTCGCCGTTGCGGGAGTTCTCGTTCATACCGCCCTGCTCGTTGTTTTCCTCATGCGCGGCGACGTACTGGCCGGAAGCACGTCAAGGCCCCTTTTTATTTTCTCGTGGCTTATAGCGCTTGTCTTTTTAGTCTCGCAACTGAGGTTCAAGACCCCCGTGCTTGGTGCGTTCGTGCTCCCCGTGGCTTTCCTCGGGACTTTGCCCTACGTGATTATTCCGGATGGGATGATTACTCAGGACCCGACGCTTGGAAACCCATGGGTGCTTGCGCACATACTGTCCATTTTCCTTGGAGAGGCATTTTTCGCGATATCGTTTCTAACTGGTGTGATCTACATATTCCAGGAAAACCAGCTGAAATCGAAAAGAGTCGGGAGCCACCTGAAAAAACTTCCTTCCCTTATAACGCTTGACAGGATAAATCACCTGAGCCTCCTGCTCGGGTTTCCGCTTCTCACCGTGAGTCTGGTGATCGGTTTCGTACTGGCAAAAGAGATATGGAGCGATGTATGGACTTGGGGAGCTAAGGAAACGTGGTCTACCGTTACTTGGCTTCTTTACGCTTTTTTGATAAACGGACGACTCTCCCTTGGATGGAGGGGCAGAAGGGCGGCGCTTGGAGCCGTGATCGGATTCTGTATCGTGGTGGTGACATTTGTTATGGGATATATCTTCCCGGGGCAGCACAGATTTGGGTGATGCAGCCGGTTTACAATGATTTGGAAATAGCGTTATAATATATTCCCCAATTAAGACAAAAACTGTTTTAAGGAGGACTACAATGGCTGTAGCTAGAGTAACAGAGGTTATAGGATCATCCGAGAAGTCATGGGATGATGCTGTGCAGGAGGCTCTTGACAGGGCCAACAAGACGATAAGGGGTCTTACCGGAATCGAGGTGACGAAAATGAACGCCCATATAGAGGACGGAAAGATCACCGAGTACCGTTCCCACGTCAGGATTACCTTCATTCTGGAGGATTAGCATCTTCTTCCGGAATATTTTCCCAAAACTGAAAACGACGTGATGAATTGTTTCGTAAAATCACACGGGTTGGGAAATGACTATATCGTCCTAGACAGTGCCGAAATAGATTTTGATCTCGGCAAATCCGCCATAGAACTTATATGCCACAGGAATTACGGCATAGGTTCGGACGGCATACTGCTTCTGGTTCCCCCTGCAAGGGGGGATTTCGGGCTCAGGATTCTCAATCCTGACGGAAGCGAGGCGGAAAAAAGCGGAAACGGGCTCAGGATTTTCGCAAAGTATCTCTACGAGAGAAAACACGCCTCGGACAAGACTTTTTCCATAGATACTCCCGGCGGTCTTGTTACTGCCGAAGTTGAGGAAGAAGACGGAAAAGTCCACCACGTCACTGTGGAGATGGGCGCTGCGACTTTCAGGGCGGATGAGATACCGGTAGATATAGAAGAGGAAGAAGCGGTGGCGCAGCGTCTGGTTCTCGGCGCGGGAGAATTTGATTTTACCGCCGTTTCGGTGGGGAATCCCCACTGCGTTATTTTCTTCGAAGAGCTAAGAGAAGATCTGATAAGAGAACTCGGACCCGAAATAGAAACCCATCCCGTCTTTCCTAACAGAACTAATGTTCAGTTCGCCCAGGTGATCTCGCCCGACAGTGTTCGTATTTTGATCTGGGAGAGGGGGGCTGGCTACACTCTTGCCTCAGGAAGCAGTTCCTGCGCGGTCGCCGCCGCGTGTGTGAAGTCCGGTCTTACGGACCGGAAGCTCAGGGTGCTGATGCCTGGCGGGCATCTCGACATAAGCGTCGGGGAGGACTGGGCGATCACTATGCGCGGCGAGGTGGAAGAAGTCTTTCTCAGGAATGTTAAGCGACGATCTTCTTTACAAGCTAAGAAATCCTTCCTCTATAAACTTATAGGGCAACCGGTTCATTTTTTGATGGAGAGACTGCTTTTAGCGGCGGATGTGGTGATTCCGGTAAGTTCTGAACCGATTCGCAATGGAGCCATCGTGGTGGACGGGGGACGTATCATTGACATCGGAACATCAGATAGAATCGAGGCTGACTATCCCGGCTTGCAGAAAATAAGAAAGCCGAACTCTATAATACTCCCTGGGTTCGTAAACGCCCACACCCACCTTGAACTCAGTTGGACAAAGGGGAAGATCAGGGGTTTCGAAGATTTCACCGGATGGCTCGAGAGGCTGATCACTCTTAAAGCCGGCGGGGTTGATCAAGATCTTGTGGAGGATTCAATGAGGGCGGGGATTCGCGACGTCATTGAGAGCGGAGTCACCACAGTCGGAGAGATATCTTCCCTGGATTTCGGCGGGAGGGAGATTCTTAGAAGCTCGGGAATGAGAATTATTGCATTTCTTGAACTTTTTGACCGCATCTCCCAAGACTTTCCTCGCTCGAATTTCAAAGAGAGGGCCTCTATGAGGAAAGACCTTTTCCTCATGCGCCTTATTCCTGCGGGCCGGGGCTTCTGGAGGCGGTTTTTGCCTGTGCGCGCGAAAACGCGGTTGCGGCGGGAATCCACCTGGGCGAGAGTCCCGATGAAGTCGATTTTCTGAAGAACCTGCCCAATGAATTTGAACGGAAAATCTTTCCGCTCATAAAAAAAGAAATCTTCAAAAGGCCACGGGCCGATACTCCGACACGCTACATAAACAGATTCCTCCGCGGAAAAAACATAAGACTCTCCGCAGTTCACATGGTTCAAGTGGCGGATGAAGATATGGAGATAATCCGAGGCGCCGATATCGGCATTATTCTCTGCCCAAGAAGCAATGTTTTTCTCAGAGTGGGCAAACCTAACCTGAGCCAGATGCTTGATCATAAAAGAGTAGGGCTCGGGACCGACGGACTTTCAAGCAACTCGGATCTTGATTTCTTTCAGGAGATCAGGTTCCTGCATGAAATTATGGTTGAGCAGGGAATACGGCAAAGCACCCGTCTGGCGGTCTACTTTGCGACTCTGGGCGGAGCAAGGGCTCTTTTTATCGAGAAGAAGACGGGGAGTCTTGAGGTCGGAAAAAGTGCTGATGTCATATGCATTGGGTGCAAAGGGGCAATTGCCCCGGACCCCTATTCCTCGATAGTGTCTTCAAAGCCGGAGGACCTCCAGTTCTCAATTGTAGGAGGGAATTTCATCTACAAAAAGGACTCTCCGGCTCCTTGTGAGCATTAGTTTCCTCAGTATCTGCGATGGCTGAACCTAAGCCCGAAAAGCTTTTTGTCTATGGAACCCTGCGAAAGGGCGGGGTAAGAAGCGGGCACCTTGAGCGATGCAGGTTGCTCAGGATGATAAAAGTTCCCGGGATTCTTTACCGTACGCCTTTTGATTATCCGGCGGCCGTGTTTGACGAGACTTCCCCGCTTGCCGTCCTGGGAGAGCTTTATGAACTTCCCCCGGATTCTGAAGTCTTCATCGGAAGCGTGGACCGTCTCGAAGGGGTGAATGAAAAGCTTTTTTCAAGATCCGTTATCTGCTTGGAAGAGGAGTTTTTTTACGCCTATGAACCCGGCCCTGAGCTCAGAAGGCAGATTAGCGATGCGGACATAATAAAAAGCGGCAACTGGTTCTCGGGCCCCGACATCTGCGGCGCGGATCCTTTTTCTTTTGCCGTCAGTTTTGAAAACATCCAGAAGCGGTATTACAGGATGAAATCTGACGGTCGCTCAGAAGACAATATTTTTCTTGAAGGCACGGTCCCGGTTCTGGTTACCTGTCCGCACTCAACCGCTCACACGAGAATGGGAAAACTGAAACGCCATGAGTTCTATACCGCCGCTCTGGGAGCCGTGCTGCATATGGTTCTCGGCTGCCACTTTCTTTACGCGAACAGGGAACAGGAAACAGACCCGAATTACTATGACGACTGCGGTTTTAAGTCTGCGCTCGGAAGAGTTCTCTCCGCGAAGAAAATAGATCTGGTTGTGGACATACACGGTACCGGAAACGAGAGGTCCGAGGACCTGTTTCCAGGCGTGGGGGTTGGAAGGGAGTTCCTTCTTTCGGCGCCTGATGTTCTTGACAGATTTTATCTTGTCGCCGAAGAACATGGAATTGTGACCGGAAGCGCCGATATATTCCCCGCCGCAAGGCAGATGACCGTGGCCAAGTTCGCTGCGAAGCGGTTTTCGGTTCCCGCAATCCAGGTTGAGATAAGCGACAGGCTCAGGATGCCATGGCGACGGGAAGATGAGTTCCGCCGTCTCATAGGATTTCTTCTCGGATTTGTTGAAAAAGTAATCTCGGAGAAAACTGGCCAGAGCGGATAATGGAATAAAATTACTCGCAGAGAATATCAAGCATTGGGTTCTCGGCTATGATTCCCTTTGCGCGGGCTTTTTCAAAAAGATACTCAAGAGCCCCGGTTCCGCTCTCGCCAAGATCCCTGGTCCACTCGTTTACGTACATTAAAACGAACTTCTCTCCCGTATCCTCGCTCATCCCCCTTCCAAAGCGCATTGCGTAATCAAGAGCCTCCTTTTTGTTTGAAAGTGCGTACTCTATGCTTTCTTTGTGTACCCGAAGAACTTCGGCGTCAAGCCCCGGGGGTATGTCTCTTCTAAGCACGTTAAGTCCAAGCGGCATCGGAAGATCGGTCTCCTCGGCCCACATTGCCCCGAGATCGAACAGAAGCTCAAGCCCCGTCTCTTCGTAGGTAAGCTGTCCTTCATGTATAAGAAGACCCGCGTCCGCCTCTCCTTCCAGTACCTTGTCCATGATCTTGTCAAAGGGCTCTTCCACAGGGATGAAGTCATCAGCATAGAGACTCAGAAGAAGATATGCGGTAGTAAGCTTTCCAGGCACCGCGACGGTTTTTCCCCTGAGGTCAGAAACTTTCTCCTTGGCGACCACAATGGGGCCGTACCCTTTCCCCATGCTGGCACCGCAGGAAAGAATCCGATAGCGGTCCTGCACGCTAAGGTATCCGTGGGCGGAGATTGCCGTGACTTCGAGTTCCGCCTTCATCGCTCTGTTATTAAGGGACTGTATGTCTTCAATCACGTGCTCGAAGTCGATTTCCTCCGAAGCCACCTTTCCGTTCGCTATGGCGTAGAACATGAACGCGTCGTCCGCGTCGGGGCTGTGCCCCAGCTTCATCATCCGTTTTTCCATTCTCGTCTCCTTTTGGATTTCGTCTACGACGGGTCTGTGTAGAAGTTGATTTCGTTTTTCTTCTCTATTTCGTTCAGCTCAAAAAGAAAGTCGCGGTATTTGATGAGCCCGTCAATTTTGGGACCGTCAAGGTCGTATTTAATTCTTTTTTGAAGGTAAGTCATACACTGTTCCCTGTTGAGTCCAAGTTTTCGAGATTCGATATCTACTATCTCCGGGATGAGTTCCACTCCCTGTTCTCTTATCGAAACGAGGCATTTGCAGCCCTGCGCGGTAGCGTCATCTCCTTTTTTCATCGCCATTACCGCATATACAAAGGGAAGGGCGGTTTCCCTAGTCCAGAGTTCCCCTAGGTCGTACGTGAAAGCGGATTTTTCTGCGGAAAGGTAACGGGCCCTAAGACCCGCGTTGCCGATAAGCATCCCGGCGTCAACTCCCTCAAGGAAACCGTTTCCGGGCTCTCTTTTTACGTATTCGGGTTTAAGCCCCAAAAAGAGTTCGAGAACGATTCTGAGCAGGGCCGTTGAACTCCTGGACCTGCTGTCAACCGATACGCTCCTTATTTCCGTTATTTTTTTCCGTGCCTTGAGTATGACACTGTCGACTTTTCCGAAAGAGGATATGGAAATGTGGGGCAGAATGCAGTAGTTGTCGGTTCTTAGAAATTCAACCGAGGGAATGGGTGCGATATCCACTACTCCTTCCGACAGGTTCTCCGAAAGAAGGAAAGGGTCAAAATACATTATATTGAAATTGTGCTCCACAACGCCCTTTTCCAGAGGATAAACAAACGGTCGCATGTTAAGAAAAGGCGCTGCTCCGAGGTTTATCAAGGACCTGTCCCCACTTTCCTGACTCATAAGTGCGCTTCCCCTGTCTCCTGGCCTTTTGTCCATCTGCTCGGAAGGAATATCTTCTGGTAAAGCGAAAGTGCGTAAAGGTCGGACATTCCCGCTATGAAGTCGCATACCTCTCTTTGCAGGGTTTCACCCTCCCGCACGGGCGATTTACGGAAGGTCTCGCGGAAGATTTTCTCGTTCTCGCAGAAATACAGATAAAGTTCCTTTACGACTTTCTTGGATTTGTTGTGAAGCGAAAGCAGCCGCTCGCTTACGTAGACATTCTCGTAGAGATACCTTCTGAGCCCCAAAAGCGCTTCGAACACTTCTTCGCTCATCAGAATTCTCATTCTGTCTCTTTCGATGGTCTGCTCAATGATGTCCACTACCATCGTGTTTATTCTTTGCGAAGCCGTATCTCCGAGGACCGAGATATATTCTGCGGGAACGTCGCCGGGCGATATGATACCCGAGCGGATTGCGTCATCAAGATCGTGATTCGTGTAAGCGACAAGATCCGAAATCTTGGTTACCTGGCCTTCAAGGGTAAGCGGCCTGTTTTCCTTGGTATCTATTCCTTCCTTGCCCCATCCCTTGGAATGTTTAGCTATTCCCTCTCTGACTTCGTGCGTCAGGTTGAGTCCCGTTCCGTCGCGTTCCAGCACATCCACGATCCTTACGCTCTGATGAACGTGCTTGAATCCGCCCGGGAACACTTCGTTCAGCCCTTCCTCGCCGGAGTGGCCGAAGGGAGTGTGACCGAGGTCGTGACCGAGTGCTATGGCTTCGGTCAGGTCTTCGTTAAGCATAAGTGCTTTCGATATCGTCCTGGCTATCTGGGAGACCTCTATTACATGAGTCAGCCTTGTGCGGTAATGATCGTTGGTCGGAGAGATGAATACCTGGGTTTTATGCTTGAGCCTTCTGAAGGCCTTGGAGTGAATTACCCTGTCCCTGTCCCTCTGAAAGCACGTTCTTATATCGCATTCGCGCTCGGGGTTTACTCTTCCTTTGGATTCACAGCTCAGCGTCGCCATCGGACAGAGCAGTTTTTTTTCGTTTTCTTCGGTCTGCTTTCGTATGAGCAATGTATCTTGAACCTCTTTTTACGGCAGTCTTACCAGCACCCCTTTTTTCGACAGGAACTCTTTCGCCTCGTTTATTGAATATTTGCCGTAATGGAAAATCGAGGCGCACAAAACAGCGTCTGCCCGTCCTTCTTCCACGGCTTCAACCAGATGTTCGAGCCGCCCCGCGCCTCCGGAAGCTATGACGGGAATGCCGACGGTCTCGGAGATGGTTCTTGTGAGTTCAAGATCGTACCCGTCCTCCGTGCCGTCCCTGTCCATGCTTGTGAGAAGGATTTCTCCGGCTCCGAAATCCTCCATCTTCGCGGCCCACCCGACGGCGTCTATTCCGGTCGGGTTGCGTCCTCCGTGGGTGAAGACCTCCCATCCGTCGCCGTCTCTTCTCCTTGCGTCTATGGCTACCACTATGCACTGGCTTCCGAATCTGTCAGAAGCCCGCCTTACGAAATCCGGGTCTGTTATGGCCGCTGTGTTGATCGTAACCTTGTCCGCCCCGGCCAGCAGAAGTTCTCTTACGTCTTCCACGGTTCTCAGCCCCCCTCCGACCGTCAGAGGAACGAATACCTCGCTTGCGGTCCGCCCGACCACGTCTATCATGGTTTTTCTCTTTTCGTGCGAGGCGGTGATATCGAGAAAGGTTATCTCGTCAGCGCCCTCTTCGCTGTACTTTTTCGCTACCTCGACCGGGTCTCCGGCGTCCCTGAGGTTAACGAAACGCACCCCTTTCACCACCCTCCCGTCCTTTACGTCAAGACATGGAATTATTCTTTTTGAAACCATGTTTACTGAAACCTTTGTATGCTGTCTTCAAGATCTATGGAACCTGAGTAGAGCGATCTCCCTAATATTGCTCCCAGTAGATTGTCATTTCCGATGCGCTGTATCTCGCTTAGGTCAGAAAGCGACGCGATGCCGCCTGAAACGATTACCGGAAGGGGGCACAGGGAAAGAAAGCCTTTTATTGAAGCCACATCCACTCCCTCCATAGTTCCATCCCTGTCCACGTTTGTGTGAATCACGAGCGACACACCTATATCGCGGAATTCAAGCATTGTCCGGGAGATGCTCGTATCTATTGTCTCTTTCCATCCCCGCAGGGCTATTTTTCCTCCCTTCGTATCAACCCCGACGGCTATTTTCCCGGGGAATTCCCTGCAGATATCCTTGAGAAAATCTCTGTCGGTAAAGGCCGAAGTGCCTATTATCACTCTCTTGATGCCGACTTCAAGATACTTCTCAACGGTGGCGATTTTTCTTATCCCCCCACCGACCTGAACATTTGAGGAAACGGAGCGCGCTATTGCCTCTACAGCTTCGAAATTTCTTGGATTACCCCTGAATGCTCCGTCAAGGTCTACGACGTGAATCCACTCGGCTCCGCACCGCTCCCACTTTTTTGCGGTATCGGAAGGGTTGTTTGAAAATACGGTCTCCGTACCTTCTTCTCCTTTTAAAAGCCGTACGCAGTCTCCGTTTTTTAAGTCTATGGCGGGGATTATGAACAATTCAAAACCTCATTGAACTAAAAACCACGGGAAATAATACACAAGCCAAGAGGTTATTATAAGAATATTTCGAAAAATACCGATTTAATTTGCTCAGTCTTAAGAATCACTCAGTACTTGCTCCCTGATTTCCCTGAGCGTGAACCTGCGTGACTTGAGTTCGTTTATTAATCTTATGGGAATTATATACTTAGCTACCATATGGCAACCTCGTATCAATTTCACGGTTCGCAGGGACTGTGCTAATACCAGAACCCTCCCCGTGCAGTCGCGCCATTCCCAGACGCCTTATGTTTATTGCCGCATTCGTGTCCGCATTGGACGCATAGCCGCAACTCACACACAGGAACCGTGCTTGGGTTTTTCGGTTCTCTTTATCTGTATGCCCGCACTCGGAGCATGTCTGACTCGTGTATGCGGGATTTACTTCTATTAGTCTCCCGCACTTGTACTCAAGATTTCTTCTAAGTTCTCCCAAGGCTGTATCAAGCATTGCCCTGTTAAGTCCCGCCTTCTGCTTTACGTTCTTTCCCGGATTCTCTATCGTACCCTTTGCGGAAGCCGTCATATTCTTCACCTTCAGATCTTCCACAACTATTGTTCCGCACTTGTCCGCAATTTCCCTGGTGGTCTTGTGAATCCAGTCCTTGCGGATACTGGCTATCTTTCTGCTCACCTTCGCAAGTTTCTTCTTCGTGTCCTTCCGCCTGTTAGACCCCTTTATCTGTCTTGCAATCCTTCGCTGATACCACTTTCGCCTTGCTTCTTTCTTCTTTAAGTCGGGCAGGAAGTAAAAGTTTCCATCCGAAGTGGCTACCTGACGTGCGTTCATGTCAACGCCCAGAATCTCACCGTCATCCGGTCTTTTCTCCACTTCCACTTCATAGAATACGAATGCCCGCCACCTGTGCCCGTCATGGCGAAGCACTACCTGCCTGGGTACGCCATCTTCCCAGGGGTTTCCTCCCCTGCGGGTCATCTTTACCCAACCGACCTTGGGGATAAGAAGCAGAGAGTATTTTTTATCAATATTTTTTATTCTGAAGTTCTCCTTGCTTGGAAGCGTGAAGCTGGGTACGTGCCTGTTTCTGCTTATGGGCTTCGGAAAACCTTTCTTGCCAGCCATCGCCTCTTTCAATGCATCCGCAAAATACTTGAGGGTATGCTTTACAGGATTGGCGGGAAGTTCAAGCATCCACTCCGTCTCATGCCTTAGCCTGGTGAACTCCACACCGAGACTGAAATAACTGGTATGCGGTCTCTGCCCTTTGTCATTCTTGAATGCCTGGTAGTCGGCAAGGTTCTTTTCCCTGAAATGGTTCCAGACATATCTACAGGCTCCCGCTATCTGGAACATCTTGGTTGCCTTAGCCTTAGCAGTAGGCAGAACGACAAACTCTACGGTACGTATTTGTTTAGTCATTGCAATATATCGTATCATTTGTAGTGGTAATTATGTATATAATTCCCAATCTTATCCTTTCAACCATCTCCTGCGCGTAGAGCTGATACCCGGCTTCGGTAATTTCGGCTACTTCGAGCAAACCTTCTTTGGTCTAGTGGCGTATGGTGGAATTTCTCTGGTTGACCAATTTTGCCAGCTCGCCGATTTTAAGCAGGGGACCCCTGTCATAATCTGCATCATTTTTGCCTTCAGCCACCTTGAGATATATATCAAGTGGACGGCCAACTGCCCGTGCGACAATTTGTGGACAATATTCTGGAGACATGCTTTTCACTCGATTGCTTGGTGTTGAATACGAATCCCCGCCCGCTATAATTCAGACCATGAACTACTGGCTTGTTAAATCAGAACCGTTTAAGTATTCATGGGAAGAGTTCCTCCGCGACGGCTGGACATACTGGGACGGGGTTAGGAACTATCAGGCCAGAAATAACCTGAAGAGCATGAAAAAGGGAGATCAGGTCCTTTTCTACCACAGCAACAAGGGTCTTGAGGTGGTAGGCATATCCGAGGTCATAAGGGAATATTATCAGGATCCCACTACGGAGGATGAAAGGTGGGTAGTGGTGGATCTTAAGCCTTTGGAAACGCTTGAGAGTCCGGTATCCCTCAAGCAGATAAAGAACGACGAAAGACTCGAGGGCATCTCCCTTGTAAGGCAGAGCAGGCTTTCGGTCATGCAGGTTGAAAAGAAGCATTTTGACGTGATCGTCGAGCTTGGAAGAAAAAGCCTCTGACTTCCGTGAGAATGTGTAGAGACCGTCTGCTCCCGCATGCGGTCTGCCGGGGAGATTCGTTTCGGTGAAACGCTGAACGGAAGCTCCAACCTGCCGGCAAGCCTATTTTCTTACATCGGCCTCTTGCGGTTATACTTACCGAAATAACTGATTTATATTTCAACATCCTATGAGCACCCAACTCATCATCAACTCGCTTTTTAACGAAACGAGAATAGCGGTTCTAGAGAAAAGCAGGCTGATCGAGCTTTTCATCGAAAGAAAATCCAGTTCCTCAATGGTGGGGAACATCTACAAGGGCAAAGTCGAGAAGATAGTCCCCGGAGTGCAGGCGGCGTTTGTCGGCATGGGAGACAGCAGGTCCGGGTTTCTCTCCGCCGAGGATGTGTATGAAGAATCGCTTAGCGAACTTTTTCTTGAAGAGGAAGAGACAAAAAAGGCCTCCAGAAAAAACCACCAGCCGATACAGAAGGTGCTGCGTCAGGGTCAGGAAGTGATGGTTCAGGTGACAAAGGAACCCACCGGAAACAAGGGTCCCAAGCTTACCTCTCACGTAGGCATACCGGGCAAGTATCTTGTTCTGCTTCCCGGGTCAGATTCGGTGAACGTTTCCCGCAAAATAACCGACAGAAAAAGCAGGAAAAGATTTTCCGAGATCATGCGGAATAAGCCCGAAGACATGGGTTTTATAGTGAGAACGGCGTCTGTGGAAGCGGATGAGAAGGACATCAAGACCGAGATGAGAGCGCTTGTGAGAAAGTGGAGAAGGATAAAGAAAAAATATGAAGAATCGAAGACTCCGGGTGTGATATACGAAGAGGCCGATACCTGTATCAGGGTCGTCAGGGACCTGATGGGGAACGGCCTTAAGAAAATTGTCGTTGATTCCCCCAAAGCCCACGGCAGGATTACCAAGTACTTTTCTGACAAGATTAAGAAGGATGGCTTCAAAGTCGATATTTACGACAAGGAAGAACCCATATTCGATAGATACGGAATCGAGAGCCAGATCGAAAAAATGTACAGAAAAAAGGTCTGGATGAAGTCGGGAGGTTACCTGATCATAGACGAGGCCGAGGGACTCACCGTGATAGACGTTAACTCCGGGAAACTCGTCGGAGAGGAATTTCACAAGAAAACAATAATGAGAACGAACGAAGAAGCCGCAGTTGAAGCCGCAAGGCAGATAAGGCTTCGCAATCTGGTCGGAATCATAGTTATCGATTTCATAGACATGCAGTCTGTTAGATCCAGAAGAAAAGTGGAGTCACTTTTCGCAGATGAGATGAAAAAGGATAAGGCTAGGACCACGATCCAGGAAATATCGTCTTTCAGCGTAATACAGCTTACCAGACGCAGAATCAGGGAAAGTATACTTTCCGACTTGACCGAACCTTGCGATACCTGCGAGGGGAGCGGACGGATAAAGTCGATATACACCACCTGTTACGAGATACTGAGGGATATTGATCAATGGACAAGGCAGAGCGCTAAAGGACCTCTTGTAGTGCAGGCCAACAAAAAGGTCATAGCGAAGCTCAGAGAAATAGAAGGAAGATCCATAAGAAAAATCCAGCGGGAGAGGGGCGTAAAGATAAAGTTCAAATCGACTGAAGATGGATTCGAGGGGTTCACCATTTCCGGAGAAGGAAGCTCCGGTTAGTCGAAAGAGGCGTTCTAAGTTGGGAAAAAACGGATTTCTTTATCATGTGGCGATCGCCGTGAAAGATATCAAGAAAGCTGAGGATATCTACTGCAACCTACTCGGACTTCGGGTTGTCCACAGAGAGGATGTGGTCAACTATGGGGTCAAAACATCGATGCTTTGCTCCGAATCGGAAGAGGGCACTGCGATTGAGCTTATCGAGCCTTTGGACGAGAATTCTCCGATTTCGCAGTTCCTGGAGAAAAGAGGGGAGGGCGTTCACCACATCTGCTTTCTTGTGGACGATATAGAATCTTCTCTCCGGGCCCTAGAAAAAGAAGGAGTCAGGCTTATCGATGAACATCCGAGGCCGGGATCTTACAACTGTAAAGTCGCCTTTATACACCCCAAGTCAATGAACGGAGTGCTGGTGGAACTTGCGGAGAAAATGGAGGACTGAGGAGAGGGTTTTTGATCAGGTGCCGCTTTGCCCTTCTTCCTTATTGTCTGAGTCGTCGTCTTTTAGAGATTTCCTGAATCCGCTTATTCCCTTGCCGAGCGAAGACCCCAGATCTCCGAGCCTGCTTGGACCGAAGATTATAAGCAGGATTGCCAGTATCAGGATTAATTCCCATATGCCGAATTGTCCGAACATATAACGGAAATAATACCCGAATACTTCTGCTTCTCAAATGTTTTCAGGGTGATACTCTGAATTTTCCGATATTGCGTCTGCACAGGCGGAACTCGGATTCAGGTCGGGTCGCTTGTGGATATCGCGTTGAACACGCAGTCGCCTGATGGTTAGCGGCAGGTCAGATTTTCGAGAAATCGGCAATCATGAAAAACAGATCTTTTATTTCATTGAGCAAAGCCAGACGGTTGTCTCTGATCTTCTCATCTTTGTCCATGACCATTACCGCGTCAAAGAAACGATCTATGGGAGCCGCAAGTGCTTTCATGGACTCAAGGGAATTTGTGTAATCGATCTGTCTGGGAGTTTTTTCGGGATTGTCCAGTCTTTTTAAAACCGCGGCCCGTGTCTTGGTAAAAACTTTATGGAGATCTTTTTCTTCCTTTTCTCTGAATAGTTTTTTATCAAGCCGCGAAGATGGCCTAGTTTTCGCTATGTTGAAAACCCTTTTAAAGGCTGTAGCTAGAGTCTCAAAATCCTTTCGTTTTGCGAATTTCCCAAGCGCGTTTATCCTGCGGTAGGAGTCAAGGGGATTATCGAAACCTGCCGAGATCACGGATTCGACGACATTTCTCTCGTAACCTGACTCTGTCATTAGGTTGCGGAATCTCTCGGAGAAAAACACGAGAATGTTTTCTTTAAATTTCTCTTCGGACAGTGTGCCATCGTGGGTTTTTTGCGCGTCCATGGAATTGAGCACGAGCCTTATGCTGCGTTCAAGCAGTGGAGAGAGAGAAATATCAAATTTCTTCTCTATAGCGATTCTGATTATTCCGAGGGTCTGTCTTCTCAGTGCATAGGGATCAGAAGACCCGGTAGGTGCGAGATCCGCGATGAAGCATGAACAGATGTTGTCTGTTTTATCCACTATGCTTAGAAGCGCCCCGGTTTTCGTTCGCGGGAGTTCACCGGTTCTCGTAAGCGGCATGTATTGTTCCTCGATCGCGTTCGCGACGGCTTTTTTCTCCCCGGAAGCAAGCGAGTAATACTTGCCCATGACACCCTGGAGTTCGGCGAATTCAAAGACCATCTGGGTTGCAAGATCAGACTTTGAGAGTTTCGCGGCCCTTTCAAGATCGGGGCTGCCAAAGATGTCGGCGGCAAGCATCCTCATACGCTCGACTTTTTCTCTGTAGGTTCCTATATCAGATAGAAACACCATGCTCTCAAGATCTTCTGTGTGGTCGCTCAGACTTTTCTTCGTATCTTCGGAGAAAAAGAATTCGGCGTCGTTAAGTCTTGCCCTTATTACCCGCTCGTTTCCCCTTATAATTACCTGTTTATCCTTAACCGGGGTTCCGCAGACAAAAATGAAGCAGGAAAGGGGCTTGCCGGTCTTCTCAGAATAAACGGGGAAATATTTCTGGTGGTTTTTCATCACGCTTATCAGCACCTCTGCGGGCAACCGCAGGTATTTTTTCTCGAACTCTCCTACCAGAACCGTCGGGTGCTCCACCAAGTTCACCACGGTTTCAAGCAGTTCGGGGTCTTCCTTTATGGTTCCTCCTATCTTTTTGGCAGACGCCTCTGTTCCCCTTCTTATGACTTTCTTCCTTTTCTCCGGGTCCGCTACTACGTTGTTTTTCTCAAGGGTTTTCAGATAATTTCCCCAGGATGACACTCGAAACGGTTTCGGGGAAGTGAACCTGTGACCGAAGCTTCGGTCAGAACTTTTGATATTTTCAACGCTGAATTTTACTGGCTTGCCATCGTAGAGCGCCGCTATCCACCTTATGGGTCTTGCGAAGGTCAGTTTTCCGTCACCCCATCTCATTGATTTCCGGAAGGGAACCGATGAGATCACTCCCGGAAGAATCTCTTTTAGAACGGATGAAGTTTTTTTCCCTTTTACAGTTTTCCTTACGCAGAGGAATTCCCCGGTATCCCTTTTTGCGATGACGAGTTTCCCAACATCGACTTTCTGGGATCTGGCGAAACCCACAGCGGCCTTGGATGGCTCCCCGTCTTCGTCAAACGCTATACGTTTGGGCGGTCCGAAGTTCTCGATCGTGCGGTCTTTTTGCTTTCTCTCAAGCCCGCTTACCCTTGCCGAGAGCCTTCTCGGGGTATAGAAGATTTCCATTTCCTCAAATTCAATACCCTTGTCGCGGAGTTCTCCGCTTAGGATATCGCCCAGATCCTCCCGGGCCTTTTCAAGGAAGAGAGCCGGTATTTCCTCCGTTCCGATTTCGAGTATCAGTTCTTTTTCCATGGGTTGTTTCTCAGAAGAGGGAATCCCAGGTTTTCTCTGGTCTGCAGATACGAAGTCGCGCACAGGTTCGCAAGCGCTCTTACCCTCGCTATGTACGAGGCCCGCTCGGCCACCCCTATCGCTCCTCTGGCGTCAAGAAGGTTGAAGGTGTGCGAACTTTTGAGACAGTATTCGTAAGCGGGAAGGGGGAGCTGCTTTTCGATTAGGGACATGCATTCCTGCTCGTACATGTTAAATAGGTCGCTTAGCATCGCGGGATCGGATTCCTCGAAGTTGTATTTTGAGAACTGGACTTCGCTTTGATGATGAATCTCTCCGTACGTTATTCCCTTTGTCCATTCAAGATCGTAAACGCTTTCCACTTCCTGCAGGTACATCGCTATTCTCTCGGTTCCGTATGTTATCTCGGCCGATATCGGATCGAGATCTATTCCGCCGGCCTGCTGAAAATATGTGAACTGCGTTATCTCCATACCGTCGAGCCAGACTTCCCACCCAAGTCCCCACGCTCCGAGCGTCGGGGATTCCCAGTCGTCCTCAACGAACCGTATGTCGTGCTCAAGCGGGTTTATTCCGAATGACTTTAGGCTGTCGAGGAAAAGTTCCTGAATATCGTCGGGGGAAGGCTTTATTATCACCTGGAACTGATAGTAGTGCTGAAGCCTGTTGGGATTATCTCCGTATCTTCCGTCGGTCGGTCTCCTCGAAGGTTCTACGTAGGCCACGTGCCAGGGTTCGGGACCAAGGCACCGCAGGAAAGTAGCCGGATGAAAAGTTCCTGCGCCTTTTTCTATGTCGTAGGGCTGGACTACCAAGCATCCCTTGGATGACCAGTAATCCTGAAGCGCCAGAATAAGTTCCTGGTAAGTCATGACCGGTGAAATACTACCATTAAAATAGAAGAATCAAATATGCCGACACGTTTGTAAGGACTGTACCCGCAGGTAATTTTGATGGTCTGCAGACATGATTGCTATAAAGTTGTTTATGGTTTCAGCAAGAAACGGACACACGGCAAGAAGAGTTGTACGCATCTATGCTCTCCATGGCTCTCTGAGCGATGATTTCCCGCTTTTTTCGTTTCCCCATTTTCCCCTCAATCTTGGGGAAAAGCCCGAAGTTTATGTTCATCGGCTGAAATCCGGTTTTTCCCGGGGTTGAGATGTACTCAAGCAGTGAACCTGTGGATGTCTCCCTCGGTAAGGGGACAGGCGGGAGTCCGAGGGCTTTTCTCGAGGCGTTTATTCCGCAGACGATTCCGGTTGCCGCGGACTCGACGTATCCTTCAACTCCCGTGATCTGTCCGGCGAAAAAGACGCTTGGGCGGGAACTCAGGGAAAGGTCTTTTTCAAGGAGCCTCGGGGAATCTATATACGTGTTTCTGTGCACGCTTCCGTATCTTAGAAACTCAGCCTCCTCAAGCCCCGGGATCTTTCTGAAAACGGCCCTCTGCTGCGGGTATCTTAGCTTTGTCTGAAATCCCACCATGTTATACATCGTTTCTTCGCTGTTCTCCGTTCTTAGCTGCAGGACGGCAAAGGGAGTCTTGCCGGTCTTCGGGTCAATCAGGCCGACGGGTTTTAGGGGCCCGAATCGAAGAGTATCTCTTCCCCTCTCGCACATGACCTCAACCGGCATACAACTTTGGAAATAAATTGCCTTCTCGAACTCTCTGGTTTCCACTTTTTCTCCACGAATCAGGTCGTCCACAAGCTCGTAGTACTGATCCTCGGAGAGCGGACAGTTGAGATAATCTCCCCCTTCAGAGTCTCCGTGGTCATATCTCGACCCTCTGAAGATTTTCGAACGGTCGATTGTATCTGCGTCGATTATCGGCGAGATAGCGTCATAGAAGTAAAGATATTCCGATTCCGTGAGCGAGGAAACCTCCGCGCAAAGTGCGTCCGAAGTGAGTGGACCGGTGGCAACGATCACGATTCCCTCTTCGGGCATTTTCGCTACCTCCTCCCTTTTTAGGTCTATAAGTCTGTTATCCTGGATTTTTCGCGTTATGTAATCCGAGAATATCTCTCTGTCTACCGCGAGAGCTTTTCCGGCAGGAACCCTTGATGCCTCGGCCGCCTCGATCACAAGCGAACCGAGAAGCCTCATTTCCTCTTTAAGTATTCCGGAGGCGTTCTCCATGGATGCCGATTTAAGAGAATTGCTGCACACAAGCTCCGCGAGATCCGAGGTTCTGTGTGCGGCTGTTTTCCTGCGGGGTCTCATTTCATAGAGAGTAGCCCTTATTCCGAACTTCGTTATCTGGTTTGCGGCTTCAATTCCGGCTAGTCCTGCGCCGATTACGGTTATTGACAACTGTTTATACCACGGTCCTTAAGCTTGATTAGCACCTTCGGTTTTCCCATCACCGGAAGCAGGGAGAGAAGCAAGGCGATGAAACATAGAGCGGTAATCTGTGTACTTCATATTTGATTTCTCGTGTAATTTTCAATCTAGTATTTTAACAGATTGCGGGTCATCATATCTGTCGCGATCCTTTTTGAACGAAGGACGGACATAAGATAGAATAACGGTCTGTGGTGTTCAGCAGTATGCGGCGGGCTTGGCGTTTTTGATTGACAGCTTCAACATAGTCGGTTCGAAAATTTTAGAGATACCACAATTCAGTGCGGAACTATGAGTTACGGAGCAGTTGTATTTGATCTTGACGGAACCCTGATTGACTCTCTTGAGGATCTTGCCGATGCGGTGAATCAGGCGCTTGCAATAAGCGGGTTTCCGCCTCGTGCGACAGAGTGTTTCAAGTATTTCATAGGAAAAGGTCCCAAGGTCATGGTGTCCAGGGCCCTTCCCGAAGACGGAAGAAACGATGACTCAGTCGTTGAAAAATGCCTTGAGGACTTCAACAGCATCTACAGCCGGGCCTTCAATGTGAAAACCGCGCTTTATGACGGCATCCCCGATCTTCTGGACGAGATTTCGGACAGGGGCCTTAAAAAGGCGATTCTTACCAACAAGCCGCACGTGTTTACCGAAAAATACGTGGAGGACCTGCTTGCGGACTGGAATTTCGAGGTGGTCATAGGTCAAAGGGATGAAATTCCCAGAAAACCCGACCCTTCCGGAGCGCTTCGGATATCAAGGGAGCTTGGAATTGAGTCGTCACGGATGGTTTACCTTGGAGACTCCGGGGTGGACATGCGTACCGCCGTCGGGGCGGGTATGCTTCCGGTGGGGGTTCTCTGGGGGTTTCGAACCGGAGACGAGCTTCGCGAAAACGGGGCCGAGCACCTTATAGAAACTCCGATGGAACTGCTCTCGATTATTGACTTGTAGTTTCCGGCACATGGCGACAATGGATTTTGAACAGGTAAAACTGGGGATTCTCGGAGGCGGACAGTTGGGGAAAATGCTTTGCCTCGCGGCAAGCAACTGGAATCTCCGCACCTACGTACTCGACCCTTCCCCCGATTGTCCGGCGGCGTCGGTGTGCACCGGATTTACCCACGGAAATTTCAGAAATTACGAGGATGCTTACGAATTTGGCAAGAATGTCGACATCCTGACAATAGAGATTGAGCACGTGAACCTGAAGGCGCTTTTCCGACTCCAGGAGCAGGGAGTTGTCATAAGGCCCGAACCCCACGCGCTGGAACTCATACAGGACAAGGCGAAGCAGAAGGAGTTTTATGTCTCAAATGGGCTTCCCACAGCAGATTTTTCGGTTTTTCCGGGGAAAGAGGCTATAGTCGCGGCCGTCGGGTCCGGGGAAATAGAAATTCCTTTCGTCCAGAAACTTTCAAGGACGGGTTATGACGGAAGAGGAGTTTATGTCGTTAGAGAAAAGGAACAGCTCGACGATCTTTTAGAAGGAGAATCCGTCATTGAAGACCTGGTCGATGTGGAAAAGGAGATTTCCGTTATAGTTTCGCGTAACGCCGCCGGAGAAACGAAATGTTTTCCTCCGGTGGAAATGCTGTTTAACAGCCGTGCAAACATAGTTGAATTTCTGATAAGTCCCTGCGAGCTTGATGACGCGCTGTCCGCCCGGGCATGTGAACTTGCCGAGCGCACGATAAAATCTTTTGACATGTGCGGGATACTCGCGGTTGAGATGTTTGTTTCCAAAAAAGGCGATATTCTAATAAACGAATCCGCTCCGAGACCGCATAACAGCGGGCATCACACGATTGAGGCCGCCCGCACTTCGCAGTATGAGCAGTGCCTGAGATCGATCCTTGATCTTCCCCCGGGCGATACTGAAATACAAACTCCTTCTGTTATGATTAATATTCTCGGGCAGCCGGGTTTTGAGGGTGAGGCAAGGTACGAGGGACTTCGTGGATGCATGGGCGTTGAGGGAGCCAGGTTCCACATATACGGCAAGACCACGACCAAGCCCTACAGGAAGATGGGACATGTGACTGTGCTTGACGACGATATTTCAGGCGCACTTGAGAAGGCGAGATTCATAATGAACAACCTTAGGGCAATAGCATGAAACCTTTAGTAAGCGTTATTATGGGCTCTGACTCGGATCTTCCGGTTATGTCAGAAGCGGTTGAGGTCTTGGAACAATTCGGCGTAGCACATGAAGTTACCATAGTCTCGGCGCACAGAACTCCGGAACGTCTTGTCGATTTTTCAAAGAAAGCCCATAAAAGGGGAATTAAGGTGATAATAGCTGGAGCTGGGGGTGCTGCGCACCTTCCGGGAATGGTGGCCTCTGTTTCTCCCCTTCCGATTATAGGGATTCCGATAAAATCCTCAAATTCGATTGATGGATGGGACTCCGTGCTTTCTATCCTGCAGATGCCCTCGGGCGTTCCGGTCGCCACGGTTGCTCTCGGCGGGGCGAAAAACGCCGGCATCCTTGCCGTTGAGATTCTTTCGGTTGCCGACCCTGAACTTGGGCGCGCGGTGGCTGAGTACAAAAAAAAGCTTTCTTCCGAGGTAAGGAAAAAGGCCGCGCAGCTTGAAAAACTGGGTGCCTCGGTCTACCTTGAGCGAATGAACTCGAAGACAGAGACCTCCTGAAGTTTTCCTACTGTATGGTTTTTTTATCCGGTTCGTAGCCTCGAACGGGGATCGGCGAGGCATGGTGAAATATCATAAGCCACCTGCCGTTTTGCTTCTCGAATATGTTTGTTGACTGAGAGAGATTAAACATGACCGGGTCCCTTTTTATGTATACCATCTCCTGCAGGCAGGTAACCCAGGCGATGTTCTCGCTTATATCCACGGTCACGTTTGAAATGCTGATGTCAACCTGATCTTCGGGGTCAAAAACGCTTTCCCAGCTCTGCCTTATTGCTTCCCAGTTGCGAAGAGCTGTCCATCCCGGGTGGACGCAGCCGGACCTAGAGTCCTTTATCCAGACCTCTCCCATCAGCTCTAGATTTCTGGTTCCCAAGGCCTCGTAAAAAAGGTTGTTGATCTCGAGTATTTTTTCGCTGTCCTTTTCCATGGTTATCGGCTTGCTCCTAAATTAATTTTACCGGAAAAGGTCTAAAATTCTGCCGAACTGCGAGAATATGTCTTCGCGCATCCTGAAAATGTCGTTGTACAGGGCTGCCGCCATGATAAAAATGAGAAAGGTAAATCCGATTCGCTGGGTTATCTCGAGGGTTTTTATGCTAAGCGGCTTTCTCTTTATTTTCTCGATGGCCAGATAAAGCAGGTGCCCTCCGTCGAGCATCGGTATGGGGAGAAGGTTTATCAGCGCGAGGTTTATGCTTATCAGCGAGGTGAACTGTAGGAGATTTGATATGCCGCTTTGAGCGACGTCCCCCGATACCTTGGCGATGAGAAGCGGTCCCGCGACCGTCTTTCCGGCTGTTGCGAGCGCTATTTTCCCGGTTACGAGCTTGAACAGAAACCCGAAGAAAAGAACTGTTATCTCAACCGTCATGCGTGCCGCTTCTGCTATTCCCCTTTGAAGCGATTCAAAAAAACCGTATTTTTTAAGCACTCTGTCTGTGCTTGGAGTGACGCCGATTATGTAGCGTTCCATGCCTTCTTGCATTTCCGCCGCCAAGCGGAAATTCATCTTTTCTTCCCCGCGCTCAATCGTGAAATCAAGTTCCTTGCCGCTGCTTTCGGCTATTATGTCCGACATATGGTTCCAGTCCGTAACCTCTACGCCATCTATCGCCTTGATCCTGTCTCCCGGACGTATTCCCGCTCTCCATGCGGGGAAGTCCCTAGTTGCCTCCGCTATGGTTGCGTCTATGGGCCTTGCGAATCCGGTCTCTACTCTGCCATCGGGACCGGCTTCGGCGAAAAGGGTGAGAGTTCTGGTTTCGTTTCCGGTTCTTACTTCGAATTCAAGCAGTGAATCGGGATTTGAGTGAACGGCAATGTTCACGTCCTTCCAGTTTTTGACTTCTTTTCCGTTTATGCTGAGTATCCTGTCGCCCGCTGCGAATCCTGAGATATGGGCGTGAGAGTCTTTCTTTACGTAGGTTATGTCAGGAGGATCTTCCAGATAACCTGAGACGCTTATGCCGAACATGAACACAAGGGGCATGAAAAAGAAGGGAATTATGAAATTCATAGCGGGACCCGCTATGACCACCAGGAATCTGTCTGTTATAGACTTGCCGGCAAACCCCCTGTGGTAGTCCTTTTCGTAATAAGCCTCTATATCGTGAAGGGCTGGGTCGCTGACGGTTAGAGTGTGGACTCTCCCATCTCTTTCAACTTCGAATTCTTTTTCCTGGCGGGGGTCTGATTTTAGCGCGTAGAGAAGATTTTCCCAGCTTGCATACTGCTCAAGACTGAATCCTTTTATCCCGGTAATTCTGTCCCCTGAGGCAAGTGGCGACTCGGTATTCGAAACGCTTTCGACAATTACGTTATCCTCCTTGCCCTCACCGTACATCTTCACGTATCCGCCGAGGGGAAGGGCCGAAATCAGGTATTCCGTTTCGCCTCTTACAAAAGAAACTAGTTTCGGGCCGAAACCCAGAGAAAACTTCTCGACTCTGATATTGCTTCTTTTCGCGAGCAGAAAATGCCCCAATTCGTGAAAAAAGACCAGAATTCCTATTACGAAAATAAAAGCCAGGATAGTAATCATCACTAAGAAATAAAGCTCTCCATTATAGAACCGGCGGCGTTCCTCGACCACCTGTCCGCCTCTAATATATTGTCAAGAGATCCCGAGTCAAGTTTGTCGTGACGTTCGAGAGTCTCCCTGACTATCGGGATTATATCGGTAAATTTTATCCTCTCATCAAGAAACGCGGTTACTGCAACTTCGTTCGCGGCGTTTAGCACAGTTGGATAAGTGCCGCCCATCCTGAGACATTCAATTGCCATCGCGGGAGCCTCGAATTTATCTGTGTCGAGCTTTTCGAACGTGATGTCCGAGAGATCGTCCGGCGAGGTGTCAGGGCGCCCGAGATCGAGTCTTTCGGGATAGGAGAGTGCTTGGGCTATAGGTATTTTCATGTCAGCGGCGGAAAGATGGGTTATGAACGAGCCATCAACATATTCAAGGATTGAATGCACGATGCTCTGGGGATGTACCCAGATTGATATTTTCTCGGCGGGCATGTCAAAAAACCACCTTGCCTCTATGATTTCAAACCCCTTGTTCATCAGCGTCGCCGAATCTATGGTTATTTTTTCTCCCATTTTCCATGTGGGGTGGCAGAGCGCGTCGGCGACCGTGACTTTCTCCAAGTCTTTTTTGGGGGTTTTGCGAAACGGCCCGCCCGATGCCGTTATGATGATCCGTTTGAGGAATTCGCGGTCCTTTTCAAGAAGCGTCTGGAAAATGGCGCTGTGCTCGCTGTCCACGGGGAGGAGGGTAACGCCCTGGTTTCTTGCCTCGGAAATAAGGAGTCCTCCGGCGACCACAAGAGATTCTTTGTTTGCTATGGCAACGTTTTTTCCGGCCTGTATCGCGGACAGTGTGGGCAGAAGCCCCGGGAAACCCACCATGGAGGATATAACCAGATCGCAATCGTCTTGCGCGGCAACTGCGATATTACCCTCGTCTCCGTAATGTATCCGTGTTTTCGGACCGGCGACTTCCCGGAGTCGTTCCGAGTCCTCCTTCCGGGTAACCGATACGATCTTCGGAGCGAATTCCGCTATCTGTTCTGCAAGAAGATCAATGTTTTTCCCCGCACACAGACCCGTTACCTCGAACCTCTCGGGAAATCTTCGTACTATCTCAAGCGTCTGCGACCCGATTGAGCCGGTTGATCCGAGTATGGAGATCTTCTTCAATCTAGCGCCCTTTCTCCCGTATCTGCTCTCCTGTAAGTCCGAATCTTCTTTCCCTGTTGCGGTAATTGGCGATGGCCTTTAGCAGATGCCTTTTTCTGAAATTCGGCCAGAGGGTCTTGGTGACGTATATTTCCGCATAGGCCAGTTGCCACAACAGAAAATTCGAAAGTCTCATTTCTCCCCCGGTTCTTATGAGCAGATCCGGTTCCGGCAAGCCGGAGGTATAGAGGTATTCCTGAAAATCCTTTTCGGAAACCGGTTTTTTCTTTCCCTCCGCGATTATGCTGTTCACGGCGTTGATTATCTCCTCTCTTCCCCCGTAGCTAAGAGCCAGGGTTACCGTCAGGGAGTCGCATTTTTCGGTCATTTTCATCACGCGCCCGAGAAGTTCACGTATGTCCTGCGGAAGGTTAGAGAGATTCCCGATCGCGTTCAGCCTGGTGTTCTGCGCAAGCAGCTTCTCGCCTTCATTTGAGAGGTAGTGCCTTAAAATATCCATAAGCGCGAGAACCTCTTCTCCCGGTCTGTTCCAGTTCTGGGCGGAAAACGCGTAAAGAGTTACATATTTTATCCCGATCTCCCGCGCGGCGCGGACCACCGACCTTGCCGATTTTATTCCTTCTCTGTGACCGATAAGCCTGTCAAGATTCTTTCGCCGCGCCCATCTTCCGTTGCCGTCCATTATTATGACAACGTGCCTGGGGATAGGACCCAGCGTGGAAATGTTATGGCTCTTCTGCATTACGAGACCCTGTTTGAGATTTTCGCTGACGCCCGCCGTTTCAGATTGCTGCCTGATAGATGTAAGAAACGGGATATGCGATCAGAACGACCGTAGCAATTACCACCAAGGCCACGATCAGGGCGACCGGGCATATGAGAAGTGCCCCCAGGTAGAAAAGGGCTCTTTTCAGCGGAACCCACTCCCGGGATGCTTCGGGAAGGTCGGAAACGCAGCTTTTGACAAATCCTGATATTATTCCAGTAAAAAGTGTGGACATATAAGTGAACCGATCCACCGTAAACCTATCTTATTTCCCCTTTTTCATCAAGGGCGAAAACTCTGGTTTACTCGCTTAATCCAAAAAAAATTCCTTTCAGGTAAACTACAGGAAACGTAGGTCGCAATGACAAAGCTCCGCTTTTTTTTCATAGTATACGCGTTAATTCCGGCTTCTCTTTTTTCAACCCCAATCCTCGCAAAAGAGGATACGTACAGAGGCCTTTCCGACTTCGCAAAGGCCCTGAACCTGATAGAGAAAAACTATGTGGAAGAGGTTTCCTCCGAGCAGCTGACCCAAAGCGCCATAAAGGGCATGTTCGATTCCCTTGATCCCTACTCGGTTTACCTTTCATCTGAGAGCCTGAGAAACCTTGAGATAGGAACCAGGGGGGAATTTGAGGGCATAGGAGTCGAGATTACGGTGCGCGACGGGGTTTTGACCGTTATATCTCCGATTGAAGGGAGTCCCGCGCAGAAAGCCGGCGTGAAATCGGGAGACGTGATCGTCTCCATAGATGGGGAAAATGCCGAAAAGACCAACATAGTTGACGCTCTTGACCGCATAAGGGGTAGAGAAGGAACTGAAGTTGATATAGTTGTCAAAAGAGACGCAACCGAGGAAACCCATAAGTTCACCATCACAAGACGGGTAGTGAAACTTAGAAGCGTCGAGTCCAGGCTGATCGAAAAAAATATAGGTTATATAAAGCTCTCGCAGTTCCACAGGGATTCTGCGGATGAGTTTCTCAGTTCTTACAGGGTGCTTGAGGAAGAAAACGGCGCGAAGCTCGGAGCGCTTGTGCTTGACCTCAGAAATAACCCCGGGGGATTGCTTGAACAGGCGCTTGCGCTTAGTGATATGTTCATGGATAAAGGGCTTATTCTGAATGTGAAGGGAAGGTCCGAACTGACTTCGAAGGAATATTTCGCCAGGGAGGGAATGGAGATACCGACCAGTCACGTTGCCGTAATCGTAAACCGGGGAAGTGCAAGCGCTTCCGAAGTTCTTGCCGGAGCGCTTAAAGACAGCGGCAGGGCGAAGATAGTTGGCACAAGGACATTCGGCAAGGGTTCAGTTCAGTCCGTAATAGAACTTTCAGGGGAAACGGGAGTAAAAATAACCACTGCGAGACTTCTTACCCCCAAGGGCATTCTGATAGATGACAAGGGGATAGAGCCTGATATTTTTGTTGAAGGTAGCGATAAGGACGCCCCCTCGGATCCGCAGCTTGCAAGGGCATTGGAAACCGTAAAGCACATGTGAGGAGATAAGGCGCTTGAGTCAGAAGAAGCGAACGAGAAAAAAACAGCCTACGGCAAAAACCGGCGGAAAAAAAAGCACGTTAAGGCTCACCCACGCAGTTTTAGTCCTGATTTTCTTTTTCGCCTTTTCAATTTTCGGCCTCAAGTATATCGAAAGATTTTTTGACGAACGGTCACCCCGGGAGGCTACTCCTACTGTGGTGGATAAGATTGAGGAGAAAAAGCCCCAGCGTCCGGGAGTTATTCTCATAATAGATGATTTGGGTCATAACAAGGAGTCGATTGACAGAATACTCAGGATTAAACAGCCGCTTAATTTAGCCGTGCTTCCGCATCTTCCCCATTCCCTGTACGCTGCGCACGCTGCTTACCGCGGGGGAAGGGACGTGATTCTCCACCTACCCATGGAACCCAAGTATTCTTCCGGTTATACGGCCGATGACGCTGGAGAAGGAGTTCTGCTGCTCGGCTTCTCGATAGACCAGGTGAGGCAGGAGCTCAGAAGAAACATCATGGCCGTCCCAAACATAGCGGGAGTCAACAATCATATGGGCTCCAAGTTCATGGAGAATGAAGAGCTGGTAAAGACGGTAATGCAGGAACTTAAGACCAGAGGACTTTATTTTGTCGACAGCTTTACGACCCCCAACTCCCGCGGATACAGCGTAGCGAGGCAGTTTGGAGTAAAGACGCTTAAAAGGGATGTCTTTATTGACCAGAGCGAGCGGGGCAAGGAATATACTATGGAGCAGCTTGACCGGTTGGTGAGGATCGCTGAGAAAAACGGCATAGCGGTAGGTATAGGCCATCCTTACCCGCAGACGATAGACGCTCTCGAGGAATATATTCCCAAGATTGAGGAAAAGGTTGAATTTATGAAAATATCGGCGACCGCTTTGAACTGAAACGGTTGCGGCGAAATCACCTGAAAGAGGATTGTCATGGGACTTGTAGATGAAATCAGAGACAGACGGGATTCCTGGAACCGGAGACTTGAAGAGCAGAGGGTCTCCCAGGAGCCCTACGATCATGAATTTGAGAAACGGAACGCCCGCAGCATCGAAGAAGAAATAAGAAAGAACCGGGAGATGGTTGGAAAATTCCCGATTCTGGAAAAACAATCGAAATAGTCGGCGAAAAAGGGCCGCTGGCGGGTGATTTGACAATCTTTTTTTTATCCTTTAGGGTTTTTCACCCCCGTTGGGATGGAGGTTTTGATTTTTTGCCAGGAATAACAGTAGGTAGCAGCGAAAGTATTGACAGTGCCTTAAAAAGGTTTAAGAAACAGGTTGAAAAGGGTGGGGTTCTTTCTGAAGTAAGGAAGAGAGAATACTACGAAAAACCGAGCGAGAAGAAAAAAAAGAAGCTGTTTGCCGCCAAAAAGCGCAGTTCAAGCAGAAGAAGAAGGTAAACTGTCTTAGTTTGCGCGGTTTTCACCGGAAGTTATTTCTGAAGGTCCCCCCGATTAAGTCGCTTTGAATGAAGAACTATTCTTCCACATCAGCGATAGCGGATATAAAAGCAAGGCTCAGCATAGTAGATGTTATACAGGGCTTTGTTTCCCTTAAAAAATCTGGAAAGAACCATATCGGGCTCTGCCCGTTCCACGACGACAACAACCCTTCCATGCAGGTAAATGATGAGAAGGGTTTTTTTCATTGCTTCAGCTGCGGAGCCGGAGGAGATGTATTCGGCTTCCTGATGAGATACAGCAATATAGGCTTCCCCGAAGCCTTAAAAGAACTTGCCAAGAAAGCCGGAGTCAGACTCCCGGCTCCGCGTCGGCGCACCGAAAGTGAGAAGAAAAAAGAGGCCACTTCGGCGAGGTTTTTCAAGATAAATTCTCTTGTCTGTTCGTTTTACAGCGATAATCTCCACAAGGTCGGGAAAAAACTCCGCGCGGGCTAGAAAGTACCTGGAATCCAGAGGAATCGGTCCAGAGATAATCGAGGAGTTCAAGCTTGGCTTTGCCCCAGACAGCTGGGATGCCGTTGTGAAATTCGCTTCAGCGAAAAATATAGGTATCAAGGAACTCGAAAAACTTGGTCTTGTCGCTGCGAAGAAGAGCGGAAGCGGCCATTACGATCGGTTCCGAAACAGGATTGTTTTTCCCATAGATGAGATAACGGGACAAATTTGCGGTTTCGGCGGCAGAACTCTGAGCGAAGATGAACCCAAACAGCCGAAATACATGAATTCCCCTGAATCCCCGGTTTTCGACAAAAGGAGCATTCTTTACGGAATTTACCGCTCGAAAAATGAAATCGGAAGAGAACGGAAAGCCGTTTTGGTTGAAGGCTACATGGATTTCATAAAGCTCTACGCAAATGGAATACGCAACGTGGTCGCCACCTTGGGGACGGCTTTTACGAATGACCACGCCAGGCTTCTGCGACGTTTCTGCGAGGAGGTGGTGATTGTCTACGACGGCGATACCGCCGGGATACGTTCCGCTGTCCGGGCCGGAGAGATTCTTCTTGAGCAGGGGATTTCTTCAAGCATTTGCCGTATTCCCGATGGCCTCGACCCCGATGATTATCTGGAGGAGCACGGATCTGAGAGTCTCGCCGGGCTGATCGAAGCCGCCGTTGATGTCTCGGATTTTATTATTGACGACACTTTTGCAAGGTACAGGGAAAAGAAAATGTCTTCCGGAGAGTCGATAAAATTTCTTGTGGATTTAGTTTCAAAAATAAAAGACCCGGTCAGAAGGGCTGAAGCTGTTTCCAAGGTAACAGGGCTTTTCGGGATAAGGGAGTCTGAGTTCCTCTCTATGGTGAAGACTTCGGATCCGGGGAGAAACCGCGGGTCGCTTGCGCCGGCGACCCTGATTCCGGAAAAGAACATTCATGAGAGAGAAATTGTTAGGATACTGCTTAAATTTCCCCACCTGATGAACGCCGAGAAGATTGAAAATATCGGTAGGCATTTTGAAAATGGTGATTTAAAGGTTATTCTCAAACGTGTGGGTGAAGGGGAGTTTACCGAAGTTTCCTCCCTGATGAGTTCTTTTGAGAAAATCGAGATGCAGCAACTGCTGAGCGAATTGATTTTTTCTTCGGATAATTTGGTAGATGAGACGATTTCGGAGAAAATATTAAAGGACTGCGTGAAGGAGCTTGAACTGAAAAATATAGCTTTTAAGCGTAATGAAGTAATAGAGAGAATCCGCAAGCAGCGTGACTCTTCGGATAAGAACCTCGAAAGAAAACTTGTTGAACAATACAGGGATCTGGTGAGTATGGAAAAGACCATAAAAGAGGCTGCAAGTTGAACCCAAACGACGAGACCAACGGACTGGGAAACGAAGTCGGCATGCAGGATGAAGGGGAGTTCCCTGAGTCCGGACAGGGTTTTCAAAGTCCCCCGTCTGATTCTCAAGCGGAAGACAAGCTCAAACACGTAAAGAGTCCTGATTCCGACCAAGATCCTATAAGGTCTTACATTCTCGCTATTGCGCAGCACTCCCTCCTTTCCAAGGAGGAAGAAGTTGAGATAGCAAGACAGATTGAAAAAGGTAAGAAAATAATCGCGAGAATGATAATAGAGAACCCCTTCATGATGAAAAAGGTTCTCAAACTCGAAGAAGAGATAAAAGAAGGCACGCTCGGTGCGGGCGACAGTTCCTACCAGGGCGAGTACATAGAATCCTCCGCTGACGGCGAAACATATAGAAATTCCGCAAAGAACTTTCTTCCAATCAAGGAACTTTTTGCTGAGACCGAAGAGCTGAGAAAAAAACTCGATACTACGACGCTTTCAGATAGCGAACGAGCGAAGATCTCTAAGCAAATCAGAAAGAACAACGAGCGGACCGTAGAACTTCTTGACGAAATCGATTTTTCCTCTGCGCAGGCCAGCAGGATATACAACCTGGCCGTCGAGTATGTGGACAGGATTGAGGGCGGGGATTGTGACTGCATTATGGATGGTTCAGACGATGGGATCGGCAATGGTTCGAGATCTGAATATTCCGAGGAGGAAATCGCTTCTCTTAAAAAGGTGCTTAGTAGGTTTGAAAAAGCAAAGAAGGCTACTAAGAAAGCCAGAAAAACACTTATCGAGTGCAACCTCAGACTTGTAGTCAGTATAGCGAGAAAATACGTTAACAGAGGCCTGCCGTTCCTCGATCTGGTTCAAGAAGGCAATATGGGGTTGATGAAAGCGGTTGAAAAGTTCGAACATGGAATGGGATACAAATTTTCAACCTGTGCCACGTGGTGGATAAAGCAGGCAATTACGCGCGCAATAGCTGATCAGGGAAGTCTTATAAGAATTCCTGTTCACATGACCGAAAATATAAACAGGCTGAACAAAATCTCGAGATCCCTGATGCAGAAACTGGGGAGAGAACCCAAGCCGGAAGAGATAGCCGAGGCAATGGACATACCTCTTGATAAGGTCTTGAAGATCATGAAGGTGTCACGTGACCCGATTTCCCTGGAGTCCCCGATTGGCGAGGACGAGTGCAGGCTGATGGATATTATCTCGGACCCGGCTTCCGCTTCTCCTCTTGACATGCTCGAGACCAAAGAATTGAACCGTATCATGCGCAACGCGCTCTGCACCAGTCTCAGTAACGGAGAGGAAGGAGTCGTTAAAATGCGTTTTGGTATAGATGAAGACAAGGAATACACCCTTGAAGAAATAGGGAAGAAGTTGAACGTTACCCGCGAGAGGATAAGACAGATCGAGGTAAAGGCCATTAAGAAGCTTAAAAGGTTCGGAAGAGCTCTTCCCATACGGGGTCTTAACACTGACTGATATTCCAGCTTGACATTACTTTTTTCAATGGTAGTTTTCTGATTCTAGGGTGGCTATGCTGAAGGGGAAGCACCCGGTCCCATCCCGAACCCGGAAGTTAAGTCCTTATAGGCCGATGATACTGCTCCTTTCAGGAGTGGGAAAGTAGGTGGCTGCCCTTTTTTCTTTCCTTGCTTTCTCAACTTTCCGGTGCCTGCGATGTCAAAGACCAACGTTGCCGTGTTTGTTTCCGGAAGCGGAACAAATCTTCAGGCAGTGATAGATTCCGGCATAGAATCTGCAAACATAGCCGTGGTTGTCTGTGATACTCCAGGAGTCATGGCAATTGAGAGGGCCAGGAAACACGGTATTCCCTTAGAACTCGTAAACAGCAGGGATTTTGAATCAAAGGAAGAGTTCGAAAGGCAGATAGTAGCGAAAATCGACAGATATGACATAGGTCTTGTCGTACTTGCCGGGTTCATGAGGATATTTACTCCTTATTTCATAGGCCGTTTCGCGAACCGCATCATCAATATTCATCCTTCCTTGCTTCCTTCTTTTCCGGGAACAAATTCGGTAAGACAGGCACTTGACTACGGAGTGAAACAGACGGGTTGTACCGTCCACTTCGTGGAAGAGAAAGTTGACGCTGGTCCGATTATTTTTCAGGCAGTTGTTCCGGTTACGGAGGAAGATACGGAAAAGACTCTGCTTGAAAAAGTCCATACCGAGGAACACAGGATACTGCCTGAAGCCATAAGGCTTTTCTGCGAGGGAAAACTGACCCTCAGTGGAAGAAAAGTCCTGATTTCCTCCTAATATCCGAGAAATCTCTAAACGGTTCTTCCAATGGCTTCGGCAACGGGGGCAGCTTTTTCCATCAGATTTTTGAATGTTTTCGGTTTAAGCGACTGAGCTCCGTCACTAACGGCTATCTCAGGATTATCATGAACCTCGACTATTACTCCGTCCGCTCCGGCGGCTATTGAAGCTAGAGTTACCGGGATTACGTACTGCCAGTAGCCGGTTCCATGGCTGGGGTCGGCGAAAACAGGCAGATGGGTCTTTTCCTTAAGTACCGGGATAGCGTTCAGATCGAAAGTGTTTCTGGTTGCAGTCTCAAAGGTCCTTATTCCCCGTTCGCAGAGCATTACGTTACTGTTGCCCTCCGACAGTATATATTCTGCACACATGAGAAACTCGTTTATAGTTGTCGACATACCCCGTTTTAGCAAGATGGCCTTTTTTGTCTTGCCGACATGCCTTAAAAGCGAATAGTTCTGGGAATTTCTCGCTCCGATCTGAAGCACATCCGCGTATTCCTCGACCAGTTCAAGATCGTCCGGGCTCATTACTTCGGTCACTATGGGCAGTCCGGTCACTTCTTTTGCCTTGACGAGAAGTTCCAGTCCCTCTTTCCCAAGACCTTGGAAAGAATATGGGGAAGTTCTGGGTTTAAACGCCCCGCCTCTGAGCATTGACGCCCCTGAATCTTTTATGGAAGCTGCGATTGTCATTATCTGTTCTTCGCTTTCAACCGAGCAGGGTCCCGCAATTATGGGGATATTCCTGTCCCCTACTGCAACGCCTCCCACATTGAAAACGGAGGTTTCATCGTTCACTTCCCTGCTTGTTAGCTTGTAGGGCTGAAGCACAGGAACGACCTTTTCGACTCCCTGCAGCTGTTTGAGGATGTCGAGGTCATGCGGCTTTCCTCTATCGTCTCCGACCACTCCGATGACAGTCCTGAGAATTCCTTCGATCGGATGCGGCGAATAGCCAAGTTCCTCTATAACGGATTTGACCTTGTCTATATCTTCCTTGGTCGCCTTCTGCTTCATTACTACTATCATTTAAAGAACCTCCATATTTTGTGCGGAACGGACAAACTTAATACATAGAACATTCTTAATGTCAATTGCAATGGCTTTATATATCGACGTATTGAGCTTATTTGCTAGGGAAGATTTAGAAAAACGGCACTGAATATCTTTTGCGAGGCTTCCCTGAAATGCTTTTCGAATTTTGTTTCTGCTTCTTCTCTTGGAGCCTCAACGAAACCGGGTGGAGGGTGCGCGGGGCGGAACGAGCGACTTCTTTTGAATTCGGACACTATCTGCTCAATGTAGCTCAACTGATCGGTCTTTATTACGATCCTCCCGCTTTTCGTAAGCACTCTTGCCAGGCAGCTTATAAATTCCCGGTTGAACATTCTGTGCTTTGAGTGTCTTTTCTTCGGCCAAGGATCGGGAAAGTTCACTAGAACAAGATCAAACATTCTTTCCCTGAAGACCTGTCTGAGGGCGATTTCAGCTTCAATGTGGAGGAACTTTAAGTTTTCCAGGGAGAGCTCTCCCGCAACACGCACCGCTTTTCGGAACCTTCCTCTCTTGATCTCGATACCAAGGTAGTTTCTGCTTGCATCGCGCTGCGCTGCGTTTAAGAGAAATTCTCCTTCTCCAAAGCCGATTTCAAGTACCAGAGGTTTTTCGTCGCAGAAAATGTCTTTTTTGCCGATGGGAAGCGAAAATAAGGAGATATCCACCGCGGGCTCGGTTGAGTTCATTTTCCGTGTCAGGATCTAAAAGCGGAAATTATGGTCTGCTCCCCGATCTTTATTCCGTGATCTTCCCCATGTTTTTTCATCTTGCCTATGCACTCGGGAAGCGACATTTCTATATTGCCTTTTCTGGCTTTCTTGTCGATCTTCATAACGTCGATTATTTTCCCGACGTTTACCCCGCTTGGAGGCTCGGTAGGAAGTCCCGCCCTTTCCAGAAGAAGGGTGAGCCTCTCCTGCTCTTTTTCGCTCCACCCTGTTTCACCAAGGGCGATTTTCCCCTCAATTACCATCCCCGCGGAAATCGCTTCTCCGTGGGAGATTGTATAGTCAGATAGCTGCTCAATTGCGTGGCCGACCGTGTGTCCGAAATTAAGGATTTTCCGCAGATTCTGCTCCTTTTCGTCTTTCTCGACCACTTCTGCCTTGATCCTGCAGCCTGTCTCTATTACTTTGAACAGCGCTTCGTCGTCAAATTCGTAGATTTTCTCGATATTTGCTTCTAGATAATGGAAGAAATCCTCACTTCTTATTACGCCGTATTTGATTATCTCGGCAAGCCCCTCCGCGAGCTGTTTCGGTTCGAGGGTCTTAAGCGTGTCTGTGTCCACATACACTCGCCATGGCTGATAGAAGGCACCGATGAGGTTTTTTCCGTGAGGGGTATCTACAGCGGTTTTTCCTCCCACCGAACTGTCAACGCAGGCAACCAGGCTTGTGGGCACCTGAACACAGGGGACTCCCCTCATGTAAGTGGCGGCCACGAATCCTGCTATGTCTCCCACGACCCCGCCGCCGAGTGCTATGACCGAAGAGTCCCTGCCGAATCCCGATTCAAGCATTCTGTCTTCTATGAAGGACTTGATTTCTCTGGTTTTGCTTTGTTCTCCCGCCGGGAAGACAATCATACTGACTTCCGGGAGTGCTTCCTCAAGATCGCTCAGAAGTTTCGCTCCGTAGAGATCCGCCACGTTTGAATCGGTTACTAGGGCGTAGGAGTGAGCTATGGAGGCCTCGCTCAGATCGCCCGCAATCTGCCTCACAAGACCTTGCCCGATCAGTATTTCATAGGAATTATCTTCGTTTGAACTGACTTTGACTGCTATCTTTTTCAATCTTTACCCCGGCATTTTAAGTAGGGACCAGACAGGGTGGGGGGAAAGGACCTCGGCACCCTTGAGCCCAGCAAGCTCTACGAGGAAAAGGTATCCTACGACGCTTCCTCCCAGTTCTTCCACCAACCGTCCGGTGCTGTGTGCCGTTCCTCCCGTGGCCAGAAGATCATCGACAATTACCGCGCTGCTTTTGTCGTTTATCGCGTCTTTGTGAATTTCCAGAACGTCTTTTCCGTACTCAAGATCATATGAAACGCTTGCGGTGTCGCTTGGCAGCTTGCCAGATTTCCTCACTAGGATTAACTCTTTTTCAAGCTTATAGGATAAGGCGGCGGCGAATATGAAGCCTCGGCTCTCGGGCGCGACAAGTGAGGTTATCTCCTTGTCGGCGAGTATCTCGGCCATCATGTCAACGGATTTTCGGAAAGCCCCAGCGTTTTTAACAAGCGTGGTTATATCGTAGAAGAGTATTCCTTTGCTCGGGAAATCGGGAACGCGTCTTATCTGGTTTTCGATTTCTTCCAGTGCTCTTTCTTTCTGCTTGTTCGGGGAGGTTTTCATCAGGCCTTTTCCCTGAGGGAGGATAGCTCAAAGGCTGTTCTCACTGCTTGTTCCGGGGTTTCGCATTTGATAATTTCCTCAGAGACATCCCAGGTGTCAAGCCCGATAACAGGAATTCCGGACTTAAGTGCGAACGATATCTCCGACAGGGTGCCGAGCCTGCCTCCAATGGCGATTATGGAATGGCTTGACTTTGCTACTATCACGTTTCTTGCTTCACCCATCCCCGTAACTATCGGTATGTCGATGAATCTGTTGGCCGACGAGGCTTCGGGGCCGGGGAGAATTCCGATTGTCTTGCCCCCGGCTGATTTCGCTCCCCGGCACGCGGCTTCCATAACTCCTCCCATTCCGCCACAGAGCAGAAAACAATCTCTTTTGGCAATTAGAACTCCGACCTCCTCAGAAGTTCTTTTTTCCTCCTCACTTGCGTTTGCCGCTCCGATTACTCCTATGATCGTTTCCATTAAAGTTTCACCGCGTTGTGGTTAACAAGCTTGTATAAAACGGTTAAAATCACAGGTCCCAAAGTATACCACGGGTTTAAGCGATTTATATCACGGGAAAACCTTAATGTATTGCGCAAGAACTTGGCTTACGCTTATTTTTTCAGTTTGCTTCCTCTTCCCCTTTCCTCTTGAGGGAAGCCAGGTGAATCTCAGGATTCCCCACGGTTTTGAATTCGGGATTTCTAGAAAAGACGCACTTAGTCTGATCGAATTTTCCAAACTCGAGATTATTTCTGATCGCAAATACTCGAACGATCTACGAAAAGTCGTTCTGGGCGGTTCCTTGTCCGGAGTTGCTCTTGAACCGCCGCCCGAACATGAAACCCGGCTTGAATTTTATAAAGACAATCTTATGTCAAGCTCCATACTGTTCAGTTTTGAGAATGAGACCCGTTTTGCGTCCGCGAAAACCGAACTTGTCGGTGATCTGGCTAGTGTTCTCGGCGATGTTTTCGAGCGGGAGAAAATGTTTTCTTACGAAGTTCTGTCGTGGAATCTTTCGGACACAGTAGTACTTGCAAGCGTGAACTCTAAAAAAAGAACAATAGAAATTGAATATATTCATAAAGCTGTTCTGGAAAAAAAGACGGCGAAGGACCTGCGCCGCAAACGCAGGGGGGATCCAGGAGACCCCGCAAGGCAGATGTTTATTGATAGCAACTTCTCAGCGCAGAAAAATCGCTAACCCCCAAAAACAATTGTTCTTCTCCTGAATCTTGCGACCTGCCGCGAACTCTTAAAACCGGATCGGGTGAGTTTGAGAACTCTTCTAGACTGACAGAGCGTGAGAAAGCTAAGCGGTTCCTAATTTCCTCTTTGCGCTTTACGAAGGTCTTCCGTAAAGATTTAGAAGTGTTCCTATGTGGAAAGCCAGGGCTACGTATATACCGCAGAGAAAGAGCTTCTGATAGCCGGCAAGATACTTGTTTACCAGGAATATAAGCGAGAGAAGCAAAAGAAACCATCCTATGGTTTCTAAAATTAGATGCACGAGCCTCTGTACCGGCACTTCAGCGCTCCCGCTGGCTCTTGATCTGAAGACCTCCGGCAACTGCATGAAAACGAGAGAGAAGAAAGTCCCCAGTATATATGTACCTGCGAGAAATCCGAGTAGAACAAACAGAATGAGCAGCAAAAGCTCCATGGTTAAGCGACCTCGGTAAAAATAATATCATATTGCCGTGTTATTATGTATACGCGCTCTTGTTTTTGCCTCTATGCATGTGAATTGTTGCTTCTTAGGCGGTAGGGTGTAAATCTGGTATCTTTGTCCTAGGATAAGTTGCGTTTCAAACTTGAATCCACGAATAGAAATGGATAGCCCTATATCTTCTTCTGACCGCAACGATAGCAGCAACTTCCCGCGCGAATTCTTCTGCATACCTCAATGCACCGCTTTTTTACTTTCGGGACTTTTTTCTCTTTTTGTGCTTTTTCCCTTGGCCTCGGACATTAGCGCCGAGGAGTTGGAGAAGGACGAAACGGTTTTTATCTCCGGGATCAAAATAAAGGGGTTAAAAGATATAGAACTCGACAGGATAAAGGACTCCATGATAACCCCTTTTCCCTCCTGGAGACCTTGGAGAAAACGTCCGGAGTTCAACGAGCAGTTTCTTGAGGACGATATAAAAAGAATAGAACAGGTTCTCAGGGAACATGGCTATTACGGTTCCACAGTAACCCATACCTTAGATTTCCGGGATGAAGACCGAAAAGTGGATATAGAAATAAGGGTGGACCAGGGAGATCCCGTAATAGTGGAGACTCTGAACATAGCAGTTCTTGGGAACCATCCGGACGATTACGTCTCCGATGTCGCCGAGGTGATTCTCTTGGAAGAGGGGAAACCTTTTTCCCAGATAAGCTACCAGAAGTCAAAAGTTCTTATCACGGAGCTGTTTTCCGATAGGGGTTATCCTCTGGCGGATATAAAATCCGAGGCGGTTGTGAGTTTGAGGAGCAGGGAGGTCAATGTTGAATTCACCATTGATCCGGGTCAGGAGTATTATTTCGGCGACGTAATATTCAAGGGAAATTCCAATATTGCCACTAGACTTCTCGAGCGGGAGATAGAGTACGAGAAAGGGGACCTGTTCTCTCTCAAAGAGACTCAGAAATCACGGGCGAATATTTTTGAAACCGGCCTTTTTAATTCCGTTATAGTGGACACTGATTACGACGAGCGGAAGTTCGAGGTTCAGACTATATACAGTGTTACCGAGAGAAAACTCGGAACGATAAGGCTTGGAGCTGGATACGCCACGGAGGACAATCTAAGGGTACGGCTATCTTGGAGCCAGAGGAACTTTTTTGACGGCGGAAGGACTCTGCAGATTACCTCCAGTTATTCATCCCTGACACGGGGATTACTGGCCAGACTTGATCAGCCCCACTTAGCCGGCAGGAATTCCAGCCTTGCTTTTTTGCTTGACGTGAGAAGGGATGACTTCCCGGGCTATCAGGGTTTGAGTTTCGATTTTAACAGTACTTTGTCCAAGGAGTTTTTTGATTCTCTCACACTTTTCAGTTCCCTGGCCGTCTTATACGCGGATATAGACTCTCAAGTGGTAAGAACGCCGATTGAAAGTGCCCGCGACAGCGTCTTCCTTACGGTCGTTGATCTGGGAGTTGAGTATGACCTGACCGACAGCCTTATAAATCCTACCAGCGGAATGCGGCTGTTTTTACTCATGGAGAAGCCGATTCAGAGTACTAGCTCCTCCCGCACCGATTACCTGAAATTTCTGGCCGAGTTAAGATACTACAAGGATGTTTCCGGGATCGTTCTGGGAAAAAGGGCGACGTTCGGAAATATCACCACACTTGGGGACACTGACTCGCTTGACGTACCGATTTTCAAGCGGTTCTTCGCCGGAGGCAGTGCAAGCATGAGGGGCTATTCATTTCAGCATCTGAGTCCGCTTAATTCGGATCGGGACCCCCTTGGGGGTAACTCCATGTTCGTTGGCAACGCTGAAGCCCGTTTCGGGCTTTTTAGTAAGCTTGGAGCGGTAATTTTCTTCGATTACGGAAATGTTTATTCAAAGAGTTTCGGTTTCAGTGCTTCCGATCTGAAGTACGCGGCCGGTGCCGGATTGAGATACCATACGATTATCGGGCCGATCAGGGCGGATTTCGGTTACCTTCTAAATCCCGAGGACGAGGAGAGAGACGACAGGTTCAAGATCTTTATAAGCATAGGACAGGCTTTTTAGGAGCCGTGGTTGTTCTGAAGTAGCTTCCTGACTCCTCTTGCCGCTTGAGTTATTCTGTTCTCGTTCTCAACAAGCGCAAGTCTTACGAATCCTTCTCCGTAGTTTCCGAATCCCACTCCGGGGGATACGGCGACTTTTGATTTCTCTATAAGAAGTTTCGAGAATTCAAGCGACCCCATTTGCGCAAACTCTTCAGGTATCTGTGCCCATACGAACATCGTGGCTTTCGGTTTCGGGATTTCCCATCCGGCCCTTGCGAATGATTCGATCAGCTTGTCTCTTCTGGACCTGTAGATTTCCCTTATATCTTCTATAGGTTCCGGAGGTCCGTTGAGAGCGGTAATTGCAGCTATCTGGATCGGCTGAAATATTCCGTAGTCAAGGTAACTTTTTATCCTTTTCAGTGCGGAAACGATTTCCGGGTTTCCCACCATGAAGCCTACCCTCCAGCCGGGCATGTTGTAGGTTTTGGAAAGCGAATAGAATTCCACCGCGACATCTTTGGCTCTCTTTACCTGCATTATGCTCGGAGCCTTGTATCCATCATAGCACAGTTCTGCGTAAACCAGATCGTGCACTACTATAAGACCCGTTTCATGTGCCAGATCACAGATTTTTTCGAAGAAATCAATGTCCACGACTTGTGTGGTCGGATTGTTTGGGAAGGAAAGGATAAGCACTTTGGGTTTTGGCCACACTTCCTTTATCGCTTTTTCTATTGACTCTATCAAGTCTTCTTTTTCACCCATGGGACAGCTGTGAGTGTCTCCTCTTGCTATGATTACGGAGTAGCTGTGTATTGGGTAGCTAGGGCCGGGAACTATCGCTATATCTCCTGGGGAGAGTATGGAGAGCATTAGATGCGATATGCCTTCTTTTGACCCTATAGTGACGACGGCTTCGGAGTCCGGATCAAGGTCAACATCGTATTTTCTTCTGTACCAGTCGGTTATGGCCAGACGAAGTTTGGGCAATCCGGCGGAAGCGGAGTATCTGTGGTTTCTGGGTTCTCTTACTGCCTCGCGCAGTTTTTCCACTATATGATCCGGAGTTGCCTGATCAGGATTCCCCATCCCGAGGTCTATTATATCCTCTCCTCTGGCGCGCGCCTGATGCTTAAGTTCATTGACTACGCCGAGTACATAAGGGGGAATTCGGTTTATCAGGGAAAAATTATAATCCGGCCGGTTCATCGTATCTGCCTGTTTTCTGGTGGCACTATTTTATAATAACCGCTTATAATCTCAAGATTTCGGGCGGTAGAACTGGTATTTCCGGCATGCCGGTGTCTGCTGGGGAGTCCGTTATGGTAAAATAAGGGCTTATGATCTGGGTCAGATTTGCTGTTTTGATTGCGTTTTTTGCGGTCGGTTGCTCTTTTCCTTCAGGTTCTCCGAGGTGGGAAAGCCGGGATTTTCAGCGGCCCAAGTCGACCGATACCGTACAGTACGGCAAGGCTTCCTGGTATGGGGACAAGGAGCATGGCAAGAAGTCTGCAAGTGGCGAGGTGTTTAACAGAAATGCCTATACTGCGGCGCACAAGGAACTTCCTTTTGGCACTATCGTACGTGTTACCAATCGGGAGAATGGCAAGCAGGTAAAGGTCAGGATAAATGACAGGGGTCCTTATATAAGGGGCAGGGTGATAGATCTCTCCTATGCGGCTGCGAAATCCATCGGACTTGTCAGAAGTGGTGTTGCGAAAGTGAAAATAGAGGTGCTGTCGACGCCCTCTAAAAGGTCAGAAAGCCTTTTCATCTCCCTCTACACAGTCCAGGCCGGCTCTTTTCGAAGCAAGAGGTCGGCCAACGAACTCAAAAGAAAGCTTTTGCGTGTCACGGACGATGAGGTGAGGGTGGAATCTTTTGCCTTTGAGGGGGATACTTATTACCGGGTGAGAGTGGGCAGGTTCAAGAAAAGGAAAGACGCCGAGAGGCTTCGCGTAGTTTTGAGAAGACGTGGATACTCAGCCAGAATATACGTTGAGTGATCCCCCGCAGCATCCAAAAGAAATAGAGTCGAATGATGAAGAAGCTGAGAACAACTGATTTTCGCAAGATGAAGGAGCGGAGCGAGAAAATCGCCATGATAACGGCGTACGATGCTACCATTGCCGCGATAGTGGACGCGGCGGGAGTAGACGTGGTTCTGGTCGGGGATTCTCTTGGTAATGTGGTTCAGGGCCTTGAAGATACGCTTTCCGTTACGCTGGATGAAATGATTTATCACACGAAGATTGTTTCAAGAGGCGTGAACCGGGCTCATTTGTGCTCGGATATGCCCTTTCTTTCCTATCAGAAGTCTCCCGAGGATGCTATAGAGAGCGCCGGAAGACTTTTAAAGGAGGGAAGAGCCGAGTCGGTTAAGCTAGAGGTGAATGACGCGTACATAGATACCGTGTACCGCATCCAGAAAGCCGGAATTCCAGTCGTTGCTCATATAGGGCTTTGTCCGCAGTCTGTTCACGTAATGGGTGGTTACAAGATACAGGGAAGTCTGCCGGGCGAGCGCGAAACGCTTTTGGACCTCGCCAAGTCCTGTGAGCAGGCGGGTGCTTTCATGGTTCTTATTGAAAGCGTTTTATCTGAGGTGGCCAGAGATGTTACCGAGAGTCTAGGAGTACCGACAGTCGGGATAGGGTCCGGGGTGGATTGCGACGGACAGGTGCTCGTTGTAAATGACATGATCGGCCTGACGCCGGAGCCTGTCCCCAAGTTCGTCAAGAAATACGCGAAGGTCTCAGAGACAATCTCCGATTCGACAAAAAAATATGTGGAAGAGGTAAAAAAAGGGACTTTCCCTTCACAGGAGCAGTCTTATGGATAGCGTGGAAGCGCTTTCCGTGCTCAACTGCCCTTCCGACATGAAGAGGGTTTCCGATGCTTGCAGAAAAGCGGGAAAAAAACTCGGATTTGTTCCCACTATGGGGGCTCTGCACAAAGGGCATATTACCCTTGTTGAGGAATCCGTTAGAAGGGCGGACGTGACGGTCGCAAGTGTTTTTGTCAATCCCACGCAGTTCGGACCCGGCGAGGACTTTGATCGTTACGAAAGGGACTACGAAGGCGATGTGGAGAAACTTGCCCGCTGCGGCGTCAACTATCTGTTTTATCCGGATATAAGCGATATTTATCCCGACGGTTTCCAGACCACGGTTTCTGTGGGAAGTCTTGGTGACTGCCTCTGCGGTTCTTTCAGGCCGGGGCATTTTAACGGTGTGGCAACGGTCGTGCTTAAGCTTTTCAACATTGTCCGCCCGGATTTTGCGGTGTTTGGAAGAAAGGACTACCAGCAGCTTAAGATTGTCCAGAAGATGGTACGGGACCTCGATATGGACATTGATATAGTGGAAATGCCTATAGTGCGGGAATCTGACGGACTTGCTATGAGTTCAAGGAACGCCTACCTCAGCGCGGAGCAGAGAATCAGGGCGGCTTCGGTGAACAAAGCCCTGCGGGAGACCAGAAAGAAGTTCCAAACTGGTTGCAGTGACTGTAAAATTCTGCTTGCCGAGGCAGACAGGGTGTTGCGTATGGCTCAAATTAATGATATTGATTATATTGAAATAAGAGAGCCTGAAACCCTTGAACTCCGGCACACAGCCGTGGAGGGTGACTTGGTGGCGCTGGCCGTGAGGCTGGATGATACCAGGCTTATTGATAATATTGTGCTTTAAGAGGTTGGCAATGCAGAGAATACTCCTGAAATCCAAACTGCACAGAGTCACGGTAACCGATGCCGATCTGGAATACGAAGGGAGTCTTACGCTTGATAGAAATCTCATGGACGCGGCGGATCTGTTTCCCTATGAAGAGGTTCACATTTTCAATCTGACCAATGGCCACCGTTTTTCAACCTACGTGATCGAAGGCGCGAGAGGCTCAAATACAGTTTGTGTAAATGGTGCGGCGGCGCATCTTGCGAGCAAGGGCGATTGCCTGATAATAGCGGATTTTGCAATCTATGATGAAGAACAGAGCAAAACGCACAGACCCAGACTTATATACGTGGATGAGATGAACAATATAATCAGCATAAAGTCTGGAATTAACGGTCTTAAGCTCGCGACCGATGGGTGACTTGCGCCTGTTTCAACCAAAACCCGAGTAAAACTTGCGGGTTAAAGCCATGTTTGACATGGCTAGTTCCTATAGTTACATTAGCTCCCGGAGGATATTGGAGAAGTAAGGCATTATTCCTCGTGTTTTTCACGAGATTATGCCTTTAGCTTCCCTATTATACGGGTGCACGAAGTCCAAAAATCTGACTTATGAAAGCTATAATACTTGCAGCGGGTAGGGGCACCAGGCTATACCCTTACACTCATGACAAGCCCAAGTGTCTTCTTGATATTGGGAATATATCCATACTTGAACACCAGATAAATCTTATAAGGGACTGCGGCATAAACGAAGTTGTAATTGTTGTGGGTTTTGGTTTTGAGAGAGTGGAGGATTTCCTGAGAAGTTATGATGGCTTGGGAATGAGAATCAACACCCTATACAACCCATTCTACCAGTCTACAAACAGCCTTGTGTCTCTGTGGATAGCCAGAAGCGAATTTGACGAAGATTTAGTGGTCATGAACGGAGACGATGTGTACGAGATAGGTGTTTTGGACAAGGCGCTTTCGGTCAGGGACGAAAAAATCTGTCTTCCCATAAAAAAGAGATCTCGCTATGAAAGGGAGGACATGAAAGTTGTTGTCAACGACAGCAGAATCACCAAGATCAGCAAGGAGATATCAAACACTGAGACCTCTGCTGAATCGGTCGGCATAAGAGTGTTCAGGGATACAGGAGTTGAACTGCTCAAAAGGGCGGTTGAGGAAGAGATGAGGAATCCCGGTGCCGAAGGGAAATGGTACATTTCCTCAATACACAGGCTTATAAGCAAGGGGTATAAGATCAAGCCCCTGGATATAGGCGAACTTTACTGGATGGATGTCGACTGTCCACTGGATCTTTTCAGGGCGAGAAAGCAGGCTGACAGATTCTTGAAAAAGGAGTATCGTGCCCCAAATCTTCTGAGAGTTGTTGACTCCTCTGAATAATCTGCCATGAAAGATGCTATTGTACTTTGTTCTGGCACGGGAACAAATGGCGAAGATCTATCCGAATTCCCAAGCAAATCGATAGCGCAAGTCCCTCAACTCAAAAGAATTATAATAAATTGCCAACGTGCCGGGACTGAGCAGTTTCATATAATTACCGATAACGCCGGTCTTCTCAAAAACCTTCTTATCGATGACCCGAGAATTACATCGGACATAAACTGGGTCTTGCCTGGAGGGTCGGTGTCGGTAGATTCGGGCAGGGTTCTTATTTTAGAATCCTCTCTGGTTGTCACAAATCCTGATTCCCTTGAAAAATTCATTCATGATTCATCTGATTGCCGCGAGGATGAATTTTCTGTGCTTGTTAACCAGGACGCTGGTCCTGTTGTTGGCACGGACAGGGAAACCGGTTACGTAAGCAGGTATTTCGGTGGGGGAAGCAGTGTCTTTGGCGCTTTCTCCGTAAATTTCACAGAAGTCGCAGCTGTGCTTTCCGCTGCCGGGCTCGATACCTGGCTTGGTGACGAGGCAACGCGGAACCGCATGAGAGTCTTCAGTGCCGACAGCGGGTATTGGTACCGTCTTTCGGATACCAAGGAATCTCGAAAAGAAGCGGAAAGAATCATTTTTTCTCACGTGGGTAAAACAGCCACCGGATGGATAGCCAGAAATATAAACGGCCGGATGTCTCTTCCCCTGAGCAAGCTCCTGATAAGAACATCTCTTACTCCTAACGCTGTTAGCGTTCTGATTAACCTTATAGGAATGCTCTGCGGGCCGTTTTACGCCCTTGGTCATCCGGTGCTCGGTGCTCTTTTCATGCAGGCGGCAACTGTTTTGGACAGGTGTGACGGAGAAGTTGCAAGAATAAAACTTATGGAGACGAAAAAAGGTCAGTGGGTTGATACCATAAGCGATCAGTTCACAGTGCTTTCCTTCCTGATCGGAGTTCCTGTTGGATACTATCTTCAGACCGGAAGCGTCGTTGCGGTGATCCTCGGAAGCTATAACATCATCGTTTTCGTCCTGTTTCTGATATGGTCGTTTTACTTTCTGATAAAGTACACGGATTCCGGCAGTCTGGTTGCGTACTTTGAAATTGACAAGCATATCAATCCCGAGGAGCTTTCCCCGCTAAGAAAACTGCTTGCCCGTCTTCGCTTTTTGGGGAGGAGAAATTATTATTCGGCCTTGTTAGTTCTCATAGCGATAATCGGAGGAAACTCCCTAGTTCTTTTCGCTACGTCTTTTGCTCTAACTCTCTTTTTGATACATCAGCTTGAAGATGTTGCAAAAATTTTCCGTATTGGAAAGCCCAAAGAAGTTCTTCAAAAAGAAACGGAACAGGGCTAAGACGGCAAATACCTGCCAGTTACCGAACAGGATCCTGGAAAAATTTGAGCTGCCGTTGGACGACTATCTGGGATTTCTGTGGAATTTTATCAGGCAGAAAGAGAGAAGACTAAAGACGCTTGCCCAAGAGATGAACATGAAGAGTGCAGCGGCGAAATCCATTATCTTTCCCTCCTACCGGCAATATAAACCATAACTGAAAGGAAGACAAACAACCCCGCAATATAAAGCCTGGCGAACCAGATATTCCAGCTGGCCTCTCCGATTACCGAAGGCAGACTGCTGTACCCCCACCACGATATGAGAATCAGAAGGAAAAAGGGTGTCAGGTATTTTAGGATGTAGTAAAAGATCCGCGGTGCCTGTATAAATCCCCCCGAGTTTATTTCATTCCAAGCCTTGTCGGCCCCGAATACCCACATGAACATTACTATTTCAATGAATCCGAATACCACGAGCATTATGGTGCCGGCCCAGAAATCCCATTCGTCAAGGACCTGGCTTATCAGTATCACCGGCAGCACGCTTACAATTATTACCAGCATTGTGTATACGACAGCTCTTTGCCTCGAGATGGAGAATTCATCCTGAAGGAAGGTCACTACGGGATATGCTATAGCTACGGACGAGGTCATGCCGGCGAAAAACAGGAGAAAAAACCACAAGAATCCGAAGATTCTGCCCGCCTCAATCCCTCCTAGGCTTCCCGAAATACTGCCGAACACTGCGGGGAGGCTTACGAATCCCAGGCTGAAGGCACCTGATTGTGCCACGGTGACCACGCTTGCGACTCCGAAGAACGCCACTGCCGCCGGAATAGCTATCGAGCCCCCGAGAACTACCTCCACTGTTTCATTAAGAGTTGCCGAAGTCAGGCCGCTCAGGGTTACGTCATCATCAATCCTTATGTAGGATGCGTACGCGACTATTGCTCCGAAAGCCAAGCTAAGCGTGAAGAAAATCTGCCCGGCCGCCGCTATCCATACTTTCGGGTTTTTAAGGGCTTCAAAGTCAGGATTCCAGAGAAAATTAAGCCCCTCTATCGCGGTTCCGTAATCAGTTTTGAGCGTCAGAGTCTTTACTACGAGTATTATCGCCAGAACAAACAGCATGGGGAGTGCATATTTGACGAATATCTCTATGCCCCCCGATATTCCTCTCAGCATGATGTAGAAATTTGCGGCGATTGTGATTACAAAGGCGGTAATAGCCATTTTGGAGGGGGTAAGGAACACCCCGTCTCCCACGCCGAGATAATTGGCAAGAAAGTTGCTGTAGGGTTTTACGTACTCCGCGGCGTTTGAAACCGATCCCGGATCAAGACTGGGATTGCTTCCTAGGAGAAAGTGCAAAGCGTATCCCAAAGTCCAGGATTCAATGTAAACATAGTAAATTGTTACGACAAGGGGTATCCAGAGTCCTATAACGCCAAGGGTTCTGGAAACGGGGCTTTTCCAGAAAAGATTGAATATCGCGGGTGTAGTTCCATGCCCGCGAGACCCTCCATACCTTCCCATTCCCCATTCCATCCACATGATTGGAATCCCTATCAGGATAAATGCTATAAAATAGGGGATCATAAAGGCGCCGCCGCCGTTTTCTGCGGCTTGCGTTGGAAATCTAAGAAAGTTGCCGAGGCCTATGGCGTTGCCCGCCATGGCTAATATAAGGCCTGTCTTGGTTGCCCAAGCGTCCCTGTTGTTAGAGCCGTTTTTCATCTCAGAAAGGGCTGCAATCAAGAAAACTATATTATCACCGAGGCGGAGAATATGACAAGATAACAGCCCCTAATTGTTGGCAATAACAGTATTGACAAAAGGGATAATATCCTTATCTTAATTCACCCTTGAAAAATCTAGACTTTGATTACCACAGGAGCCAGCGTGTCCAGAGCAAAGAAGGAAAAACCTGAAAAAAAGGCCTCGAAGAAAAGTTCTTCTGCGGCGACCGGCGCAAAAGCTAAGTCGAGGAGAACCAATCCCAGAAAATATACCAAGAAGTTCCTTAACCAGATGACTGCAATGCTTAAAGAGATGAGAAAGGAACTGCTTAAAGATGTAACCCGATCAATGAAAGAGGAATCGGATCATCTGCGTTTTAATGTCGGAGATTTTTATGATCACGCATCCGAAGACAGACAGAGAGAACTTGCCCTTACTCTTTCGAACAGGGAGCGCAGCAAACTGCATCAGATAGATGACGCTCTAAAGAGGATAGAAAACGGCGAATATGGTTTCTGCGAGGTTACAGGGGAAAAAATAGGTGAAGAAAGGCTCATGGTCATGCCTTTTACGAAACTGAGCGTCGAAGCCCAAGAAGAGATTGAAAGGGGAAATTACTGATCTTTCTTTTTAAGCCTGCCGAGAGATTCCGTGTAGGGTTTTTTAAACAGCCCGACTTCAGTTATCAGGCATTCGATATTTTCGGCCGGTGTAATGTCAAAAGCAGGATTGATTGCGGTCACTTCCGCACTTATTCTTTTCCCGTCTATGTGAGTTACTTCTTCGGGTTCCCTTTGCTCAATTATAATATCCTCTCCGCTTAAGCATTCGGTATCTATGGTTGAAGTTGGGGCCGCTACGTAAAAGGGAATGCCGTGATGTTTAGCCAGCACGGACAGGGAATAGGTTCCTATCTTGTTTGCCGTGTCTCCATTTGAAGCTACTCTGTCAGCCCCTACCACGACCGAATCCACGGCCCCCTTGCTCATCAGATGCCCGGCCATGCTGTCGGTTATCAAACGGACCGGGATTCCATCCCGCTCAAGCTCCCACGTCGTGAGTCTTGCTCCCTGGAGGACAGGTCTTGTCTCCGATGATATTACGCTTATATTCTTGCCTTGGCTGGAGGCTGACCTTATTACCCCTAGGGCTGTTCCATAACCGGCGGTGGCAAGTCCTCCGGCGTTGCAGTGCGTGAGAACAACGGAATTTTTTCTTATGAGTCTGGATCCATTCTCCCCAATCTGAATGCATGTTCTAAGGTCTTCTTCCTTTATGTTAATTGCCTCGGTTATGAGAAGACTCTTTATCTCTTCAATTTCTTTGCCTCTGCACTTGGAAATCAGTCTGTTCATTCTGCCAATGGCCCAAAAGAGATTTACGGCTGTCGGTCGTGTCAGGGCCAAGTGCTGCGATATGGCTTTCATCTGCTCTTCGAAATTTTCGTAGGAGCAGTCGTTTCCGATACCCGTGGCCCCGAGAGCTATTCCCATGGCGGCCGCTATTCCTATCGCCGGGGCTCCCCTGATAACCAGCTTCCTTATGCATTCGGCCACCTCTTCAAAAGTGGCGCATTCAACGTAGACTTCCTCCCCCGGAAGCTTTCTCTGGTCAATCATTAAAACCCTGTTGTTTTTCCATTCTATGGTTCTAAAGGAATTCATTCTGCAGTCTTCCTTGCTTTCTTTAGCCTGAGGAGAAGTCCGGCCCATCCGCCTTCGACCTTCCCGCTTACAATATCGTAACCCGAGTTTCCGTAAATTTCGGCCACTTCACTTTTCTCGTTTGCCTGTATTCCGGACACTATAAGATGTCCCAGGGGGAGAAGTCTCTCTTTTAGGTCCTCCTTCATTGAGATAAGAGTATCCTTGGATGTGTTGGAAACAACCACGTCGAATTTCCTCCGTGTGCAGTCCGCGGAACCACACCAGACTTTCACCTTGTCGGAGATTGCGTTCCTAGCGGAGTTCAATATGGTTTCTTTTGCGGCCTTGAAATCAGTATCTGCACAAAACGAAATGTGTGCTCCCAGTTTAACTGAGCAAATACCCAGAATACCGCTCCCGCATCCCACATCAAAAACGGAACACCCGGGGGATTTTTCGATAATTTCATCCAGATAACTTACGCATATTCTTGTGGTCTCGTGATGTCCCGTGCCAAAAGCATTTCCCGGATTTATTTCAACTACCTTCGTTCCGCGCCGCGCCTTGTATTGTTTTTCCCATGGAGGTTTGATGACTATTCGGCGGCTCGCCCTTACCGGTTTCAGATAGGATTTCCAGCCTTCCCAGTCCGCTTGATTGACGTATCGGGTGGTGAACCTCATCGCCTCGGGATTCTCGCCAAAAAGCGTAGAGAACTCCCTTACGGTTGTTATGATCCCCGCGATGTCCTTTTCTTCCTTAAAATAGGCATGGATTAATGCTTCTCTGCGTTCTCTTTGCTCCTCGCTTACGGCTCCGGCTTCAAGACCCAAGAGCAGATCAGAAACAGGTGCAGCCATTTCTCCAGGTAACTCAATAGTAAGTCTTTTCATTCTCGCCATAGCGGATAATTAATTATATTTGTCGCGCTTCGTCAAATTTACAAAAAAGCGTTGATATATATAATATTCCTTATGAAGGCGGAAACCAGGGAGAAGGTAAGAACCATCCTGATTCAGAGGATGTCCGATATACTGGGCATTGCCTATGATACTGTCGATAGGATGAGTAAGGGGTCCGATTCCTTCCCAGACCCGCTTGACAGGGCGCTGTCCGAGTCAAACAGGGTTCTTGAACTTCGGGAAAGGGACAGGGAGAGAAAACTGCTTCGGAAAATACGCGACGCGCTCGCGAGACTTGAGAATGGTTCTTACGGAATCTGTGAGGTGTGTGAAGAGGAGATCTCGGAACAGAGACTTATTGCAAGGCCGGAGACTACTCTTTGCATAGAGTGCAAGGAAGAGCAGGAAGATATTGAGAGGAAATTCGGCTAGTTCTTAGTTATCAAGAATCATAGTTCCGCTGAGCAGGTTAAGCATAGACTCCTTGGTTATTCTCCACTTTCCCAAGACTTTCGATAAATTAATAATCTCTCTGGCTTTATATGTCATTGAATAACCATCCACCTTTACGTCAATCGAAGAGAGCATCATTACCCTTGCATCTGTTCCGTTGATGTATATGTACCTTTCGGATTCATCGAAAGATACCGTGTCAATGGTGGACACCTGATCCCTGAAACTGCTTACCAGCTTGTGCTTGTCAATTACTTCTTCCCCTGAAGTTGCCCTGTAATCTTCGTGTATGCACTCAGAATATATTTCAGGGTCTTTTAGCTCAAAGGCGCTCGTTCTCTTGTCAAGAAGCAGGTTTATCTCCTTTTCTTCATCAGAAGATCCGCAGGAGGCGAGAAAGATGATCGCAACCAGATATGCGAGCGGCTTGTATGTCGTTACCATGTCTGTTTTTTATTTGAGTGGGATTATCAAGACGAACGTTTCGGATCGATACGCACAGCCGCCCGGTAAATTATCGTGTCGTTAACTTAATGTGACGGATTGCTTGCCCGTAGTTTCGGAGGAAAGGTTTCTCCTGTTGTTAGGATGACTGCTCGGATAATTTCTCCTCAGTCTCTCTGAGAAGCTTCCTGGCTTCCTCTGCGTATTCGGTGTCGGAGTAATTCTCAAGAACGTTTCTGTACCTTTGCGCCGCAGCCTCGTAGTTCTTTTTCTTCTGGTAGAATTTCCCTATGTAGATCTCTCTTTCCGCGAGCATTTCTCTGGATTTCTCGATTTTGTCCTGTATCTGCTCAGTGTACGGAGAGTCGGGGTAGGTTTTCTTAAGCAGTGTAAACCACTTTATTGCCTGAAGCCGTTTTGAATGGTTCCTGTCCTTTCCTGCTTTCATTTTATAGTAGGAGAGTCCGAGACGATAGATTGCGTAATCAAGTTCTTCGTGACCCGGATGGTTCGTTATGAAATTCTCGTATTCCTCGGCGGCCAGAGTGTATGTCTTTTTCTTAAAATAGACATCGCCGCTTCTGAGCTCGGCTAGCGCTGCGTACTTGGTATAGGGATAGCGGATCTGTATTTCCTTCAGGATGTCGAATACTTTGTCGTAATTTGTTCCGCTGAATATCCAGGGAAAACCGCTTTTCTTGCTAAGTTCTTGAAGCACTTCGTCATTAAGCTGCTCCGCCGTCCCTTCGTAAATCGCCTGCTTTCCCCCGCAGGAAACCGCAAGGAGCAGGACAATGGTGAGCAATAATTTTCCTAGGTTTTTCATAACTCTGTTTTCTGAAGCTGTCTTCTTATGAGGACAAAAGGACCCCTTTAGCTCTGGAGTAAAAGTTCTCTGCAAGTCATGTGATCTGCTGTCCCGGTTCCAAGGCAACCACGCTCAGCGAATCCATATCCTTGGTCAGCGACTTCAGTTCGTCCGGAGTTCCCACCAGAAGTGGAAAAGTTCCGTAGTGCATGGGGACGACCCATTTCACGTTAAGCAGTCTGCATGCGTATGATGCCTCAAGCGGAGACATCGTGAAGAGATCTCCGATAGGCAGCATTGCCAGCTGCGGTTTGTATATCTCCGATATAAGTTTCATGTCACCGAAAATGTTGGTGTCTCCGGCATGATATATCGTGTAATCATTCTCGAACTTTATTATGTAGCCTGCCGGTTCCCCGCCATAGATAACAGTTCCGTCCTCTTCCTTCATGCTGCTGCTGTGCTGTGCGTGGGTCATTGTGAATCTTATTCCGTCTATGACCACGTTGCCCCCCTTATTGCATGGCATGCAGTTTTGAACTCCCTTTGAGCCCAGCCAGTCACAGATCTCCCAGTTTGCCACCACTTTGGGATTATATTTGCTGCATAGAGGAATCACGTCACTTATGTGATCAAAATGCCCGTGTGTGACTGCTATAATGTCAACATTACCGACTTCACGGAGCTCTTCCGGGCACGAAGGGTTTCCCTCAATCCACGGGTCTATCATCACTGTTTTGCCGCCGGGCGATTTTACTGAGAAAGTGGAATGTCCAAAGTAGGTTATTTCTATTCCATTATTCAGTATTTTCATTGCTTGCTCCCTTTGTTGACGCTCGCTGAACTTTGTATATCCGGTTATTAAACCCGAAAAGAACCTTTTGTGCAAAAGTCTCTGGCTGTTTGAAAATATCGGCTGTGAGTGTAGATTACAGACCTGACTTTTGGTTTTTCAAGTTCTGCCGGAGTATGTGTTTCAGATGCTGGATCCCAAATTAATTGAGCGAAATATTGATCTTGTGGGTGAAAAACTCGCTACCCGCGGTTTTGAGACCGATCTCTCGGAATTTGCAGTGCTGAATTCCCGGAGAAAAGAGATAATAAAAAGTGTTGAGACTCTGGAACACCGAAGAAACGAGGGCTCAAGAAAGGTGGGTGTCCTTAAGAGGTCCGGAGACCAGAAGGGACTTTCAGAACTTATGCCCGAACTGAAGGCTCTCTCGGATGAGATAAAGGATCTTAACGAAAAGAAAGCGGAGGTTGAAGGGCTTCTCAGGGAGTTCCTCCTGACCATTCCCAACATGCCCGATTCCTCGGTTCCCGAGGGTCTGGACGACACGGCAAACGTCGAGATAAGGAAGTGGGGAGAACCAAGGGACTTTGACTTCGAGGTAAAGGACCACGTGCTGCTGGGGGCTGAGCTCGACATGCTGGATCTTCCGAGGGCGACGAAGATCGCGGGCGCGAGATTCGCGCTTTACAAAGACGCTGGCGCGCGGCTTGAGAGGGCCCTTATAAATTTCATGCTCGATGTTCATACCAAGCAGCACGGGTACACGGAGGTCCTCACTCCCTTCGTAGCTAACACGGAGAGTCTTACCGGAACGGGAAATCTCCCCAAATTCGAAGAAGACCTTTTCAAGCTTAGCGATACGGACTATTACATGGTTCCCACTGCCGAGGTTCCCGTTACCAACATTCACCGCGACGAGATAATTCCCGCGGAAATGCTTCCGATTAAATACGTGGCTTACAGTCCGTGCTTCAGGAAGGAAGCGGGTTCTTACGGGAAGGACGTACACGGGATAATAAGGCAGCATCAGTTTAACAAGGTTGAGCTTGTGCGTTTCGCCGATCCGGAGAACTCCTACGAGGAACTTGAAACGCTGACTGCCGATGCCGCCAGGATTCTTGAACTTCTGGGTATTCCCTACAGGGTTGTTATTCTTTGCACGGGAGACATGGGATTTTCTTCCGCCAAGACCTATGATCTTGAAGTATGGGTCCCGAGCGAAGGCAGATACAGGGAAATATCGTCCTGCAGCAATTTCGAGGCGTTTCAGGCGAGGCGCGCCAACATAAGATACAGAAAATCAAAGGGATCAAAGCCGGCCTATCTTCATACACTTAATGGTTCCGGGGTGGCCGTGGGCAGAGCTCTGCTGGCGATTGTTGAGAATTTCCAGACTGAAGAGGGGACAGTGGAAGTTCCCGAGGTGCTGGTCCCCTATATGGATGGTGTCAGGGTTATCGGTCGGTAATCCGCGCGGTTCTCAGATTTCCAGTATTTCTTTTTCTTTTTTCTCAAGCAGGGCGTTTAACCTGCTTATTCTCTCGTCTGTCAGTTGCTGTATTTCGGAGAGGGCTTTTTTTATTTCATCTTCCGGAAGATTCTCCGTTTTCCCGGCTTTTTTTATGAGGTTGTTTGCGTCTTTTCTTATCTGCCTTACGGACACCCTGTGTTCTTCGGCGACTTTTCCCGTGTGCCTGACAAGCTCCTTTCTTCTCTGCTCCGTCAGGGGAGGTATGGTAAGCCTGATCGTGTTTCCGTCGACTGACGGAGTTATTCCGAGTTCTGACTGCGCGATCGCTTTCTGGATTCCCTCAACCGCGCCCGGATCCCAGGCCTGTATCAGTATGGTCGAACTGTCGGGTACCGAAATATTGGCGAGCTGATTGATCGGCGTCTGGGCACCGAAATAAGAAGCTCTCATAGTGTCCACAAGGGCTGATGAAGCCCTGCCGGTTCTTATTCTCGAGAGTTCCTGATCGAAAGCGCTTACTGTCCTGTCCATCCTGTCTTCGGCGTCAATACAAAGTTCTTCAACAGACAGTTCTTCGCTCATTGTTCCGTATCGCTCCTTACAATAGTACCCACTTTCTCTCCTCTTATGACTTTCTCTATGTTGCCTTTCTCAAAAAGATCGAACACTACTATGGGGGTATTCCCCTCCATGCAAAGAGAGATTGAAGTCGCGTCCATGACTTTTAACCCTTTTTTGAGAATCTCCATGTATGTGAGTTCGGTGAATTTCAAAGCATCTTTGTTCTTAACAGGATCCTTGTCATAAATGCCGTCAACTTTGGTTGCCTTCATTATGATATCCGCCCCCATCTGAAGCGCTCTCAGGGTCGCGGCCGTGTCGGTCGTAAAAAACGGATTGCCTGTTCCCGAAGCGAATATGACTATTCTTCCCTTTTCAAGATGGCGTATGGCTCTTCTCTTGATAAAGGGTTCGGCAAGCTGTTTTATTTCAAGCGCGGTCTGCACCCGCGTTGAAAGCCCTTTTCTTTCAAGAAAGTCCTGCAGGGCAAGCGCGTTTATCACGGTTGCGAGCATTCCCATGTAGTCGGCCGTGGAACGGTCCATTCCCTTTGAAGAGCTGGAAACGCCCCTGAAGATATTTCCCCCGCCTATGACTATGGCCATTTCCACTCCAAGTGAGTGGATACTTTTTATCTCTTCGGAGACGTATTCAATTACGTCGGAACTGATACCAAACTGGCCGGGACCCTGAAGAGCTTCTCCGCTGAGTTTCAGCAGTACTCTCTTATATTTCGGGATGGTTTTTTCAGAGGATCCCATTGTCCGGTTTTTTCATTCGCCCAGCTGGTATCTTACGAACCTTTTTACAACTATGTTTTCGCCGATCTTGGCTATCAGATTGTTTACAAGGTCTATGACTTTCATCTTGGGGTCTCTTATGTAGGGCTGCTCAAGAAGGCATATTTCCTCGAAGAACTTGTTTATTCTTCCCGCAACCATTTTTTCCGCTATATTCTCGGGTTTTCCCGATTCCATAGCTTCTGCCTTGAGAATCCGCCTTTCATTTTCAATTTCTTTTTCCGAGACCTCTTCCTTTCTTACGTAAGTCGGATTATTTGCCGCTATCTGCATCGCGACTTCCCTGCAGAGATTCTGGAACTCGTCGTTTCTGGCCACAAAATCCGTCTCGCAGTTAACCTCGAGCATTACGCCGATCTTGCCGCCCGCGTGAACATATGAGGATATGATCCCCTGGTCGGTTTTTCTGGTGGTTTTTTTAGAAGCTTTCGCGACGCCCTTTATTCTCAGGACCTCGGAAGCTTTTTCAAAGTCCCCGTCGGTTTCCACAAGTGCGTTCTTGCAGTCAATAAAAGGAGCTCCTGTCTTTTCTCTCAACTCCTTTACCATTATTGCCTTGATCTCAGCCATTTTTAATCCTCTTTTTTATCTTCTGTATTCTCCGACATCTCTTTCTGTGCCTGAGTGCCTTCACTTTGCGAAGATTCGGAGATCGCTACCGAAACAAAGCTTTCCTCATTTTCGTCGGACTCAGCTTCCTTGAAAACAAACACTTTCCTTTCTACCACTACGCCGTCAAGACTGTCTTCTTGTGCCTGTTCGACCTCTCCGCTCACCAGTTTTTCCTGGTATACGTGAGTTCCTTCAATGCAGGCGTCCGCTATTTTTGAAGTGAACAGCTTTATCGCCCTTATGGCGTCGTCATTACTCGGAATCGGATAATCCGCATTTGCGGGGTCGCAGTTCGTGTCCACGATCGCTATAACCGGTATCGAGAGATTTCTCGCCTCTTTTATTGCTATATGCTCTTTTTTTGTATCTACGACGAAAATAGCGTCGGGAGCCCGCTTCATGCTTACTATTCCACCCAGAAGCCCCTCGAGCTTTACTGTCTCTCTTCTGAGGTTTTTCGCTTCCCTTTTCGGAAGCATTTCCATCTGTCCGTCTTCCTCAAGTTTCTTCAGTTCCAGCAGGTAATCAACCCTTGAGCGTATGGTGTTGAAATTGGTAAGGGTACCGCCCAGCCAACGCGTGTTTATGTAGGGCATGTTGCATCGGACTGATTCTTCCTCGATTATTCCCCGGGCCTGTTTCTTGGTCCCCACCAGCAAAACGGTTCCTCCGTCCGCCACCGTGTTTCTCACGAAAGTATACGCCCTGTTAAAAAGCGTGACGGTCTGCTGGAGATCGATTATATGAATGCCGTTTCTTGCTCCGAAGATGAAGGATTTCATTTTCGGGTTCCAGTGGCTTTTCTGGTGTCCGAAATGCACCCCCGCTTCAAGCAGGCTTTTCATGCTGAGTTTCTCGCTGGCTACGGCTTCTTCTGTCATTAAATATCCTCCAAATTCCTTTTGCAAATCTGCTTTTAATACCAGAAAAACAATTATTAATCAAGTTGTAGGGTATCATAATGTTCCGCAATCTCCGATTCCGGGAGCAAGAGGAAGACAAGATGAAGTACCTTGTGATAGCGAATCCCAAGGCGGGTACAAAAGCGCTTGACCCAACGCTTGAGCAGATACGCAGTGCTTTTGAAGCAAAAGAAATTCTTTGCGAGGTGAGATTTACGCAGTTCCCCGGGCACGCCGCGAAAATTGCCGCAGAAGGGCTTTGTGAAGGCTTTACGCACATGATCTCTCTTGGAGGAGACGGTACGTCAAGCCAGATCGTAAGTTCGATTCATGGAACCGATGCCGTTTTGGGAATTATTCCGGGCGGTAGCGGGAACGATTTTTCGAAGGCAGCCGGCATTCCGCTTGATACGCGCGCGGCGGTGGACAATATTTTCTCCGGCCGAACGAGAAAAGCTGATGTGGCTTTTGTTGACGAAAAATGCTTTATAAATGGTTTCGGGGTGGGGATGGACGGAGCCGTGGCGCACGATTTCGGGGATATGGGTCTCAGGCGTTTCGGTTCCTTCGGTTACATTGTCGGAGCGGTGGTTGAGGCATTTCGGTTCCAGGGGTTTTTCTCCGAGATGGATGGAGAAATCGGCGCCGCGGGTGAGAAACTGCTTCTCTTCGGCGCTTCAAACGGCCCTTTTCAGGGTGGAAAGTTCAACCTGGCTCCCAGGGCTGACATATTCGACGGATATCTTGATATCCATATAATAAGTGACATGAGTCCTCTGGGGAGGCTTTTTAAGATACAAAAGGTGCTTGAGGGTCGCCACGAGGGACTTAGAGAGGTCAGTATTGTAAGGGTGAAGCAGCTGCGGTTTGAAACCTTTACCGATCTTCCGGCTCACATGGACGGGGAGACATTCCTTCTTCCTTCCGGAAAACATGATATACGGATTGGGGAGCAGGGAGTAAACATTATAGTTCCCGCGTAGGCCGGGGTTCCTGCAACCCTTTTTACAACGCGACGGAGCAGCGGAGATGAAGAAAATAAGGAGCATAGTGGCGATAGTCCTTTCGTCCCTGTTTACGGCATTCTGGGGCAGCGTGGGAGTTGTGGTATCGCTTTTGTCCGTAAGGCATCTTATAAAGTGCTCCGTGCGTCCTTGGGGGAAAACATTTCTTTGGGCCTGCGGAGTGCGGCTTGACGTAAAGGGATCTGAAAATTTCCCGCAAGCTCCTTTCATAGTGATGTTCAACCACCAGAGTTCCCTCGACATACCCGTTTTCTCCGCGGTGCTGCCTTTTGAGTGGAGGGCGGTCATGAAGAATGAAGTCGCCTCGATTCCTTTTATCGGCTGGGTGTGCGTACTCAGCGGACAGTATTTCGTCGCGAGAGACGGTTCGGTTAGAGATATGAACAGAGTCCGGGAAATCGTAAGGAAAATAAGAAACGGACCTTCGGTGGTTATCGCTCCCGAGGGCACAAGAAGCGAGGATGGAGAACTTCTTCCTTTTAAGCAGGGCGGTTTTTTCATGGCCTCGCTTTCAAGAGTGCCGGTTGTGCCGATGATCATATGGGGAGGCAAGGATATAAGAAAAAAGGATTCCTACGAACTTAATACCGACAGGGAAATCGTAGTCAGAATCCTTCCTCCTGTAGACACAGCGAGCTTTCCTAAGGGAAAAGAGGGCGGCGAGAAGCTTGAGGATGTAGTCCGCCAGGAGATGCTTCGCGAGATTGAAAAAATCCGCAGCAATCGTTAAACTCTAGGTTGCCCGGGATTGGTCGGAATTTTCATTTGCTCTGTTTTGTTTGCCCCTTTACCTGTACTCTGACACGGGTTATGTGAGGTTGTCTTTTTTATGAACGATCATCAGGGAATTGCGGATTTAGATCTGCAGACCATAGCGGCGCTTGCCGGGATGCCGAAAATAAAAAACCTGGTTAACCCTAAAGATCCGACTGAGATGTCGGAGCGGGTTATCGTAACCTTCAAGCCGATTCCGAAAAATTACCCGGACACCGAAATAAGCGCGTACAGGGAAAGACTCCGTAACTCGCTTCTCGACAATGGGGTCAACGTTATTTCCTGGGAAGACGCGACAATTGAGGACGCATCTTACGGAAAGTTCTCCAAACTCATGGGGCTTAGGTCCGTGAGGAGAAAGGTAAACGCCGTAATAGACGTTAAAAAGAAGCTTTCTCCGATGAGATGGTTTCTGAGCAAAATAGCCGAGAACATCTACAGATTTGTCAGGAAAGACAGCCTTTCGGTCAGCAGCATACTTAAGATAAGCGGCTGGGCGGACGATTTCACCGTCGGCTATCTCCAGGATCCCTACAACACTCAGGTCATCACGATAATGTCACTTGACCCTGAGTTTGAGAATGAGGATACGACTTATGAAAGAAAAATCTCCCTGGGCCTGAAAAACCTGATAAACAACATGTCGGAGATCGTTATAGGGGTTTCGCACAGTAATTTCGCGATAATAAACATGAATCTCTCTGATTCAATATATACCCATGGCCAGCTTAGTGATTTCGTGCTCTATTCGCTTATTCCGAAGATATACGCCCCTATAAAGCCGCCAGTTCTGACGCGTTTCTCCGTAAGTGAATACGACCCGAAGGAATTTGAATACGCCCAGAAGCTGTCTGCCCTGGGTGCTGACCTCAAAAGCACCAATCTTTTTCCCGCGGGGTCAAAGTTTGTAGATGCGATAAAGCGTCTGTCGCACAGGGATGTGGCGAACAAAATACTTGATGGGAGAACTGGAGTTTCGTACGGCTTCATAGCGCTCGCCGAGCCTCCGGGATACGATGGGGATAAATACATCGACGAGAACATGTGGAATTCCCTGCAGGAAATTCCAGGTTACAATCCCGACGAGGTAAGAGCGGCCTCGAACGACAGATGGTATGTTAAGACCCTCCTCGGTGACGGGACGGTGTACCAGCAGCTTCCTGACATATGGATTGTCACTTCAAGGTCGGGATGCGATAAAACAAACCTGAATCCGAATTCGGATATAGTCAGAATTGGCCTTGTGAAGGGAAAGCTTCATCTCGAGATACCCAGAGGAGTCGACTTGGGAAGAAAAGACATAAGGCCGTCTTTTGATACTTACGTTATACTCTCTCAGGCACTCTCCTCCGCTCTTTATGCCCCTTCTCTGATTGAGAAGGAAATGTCCATTCTGCATTTTCACGGCTACCCTGACCCATGCTGGTTCGGCGTGAGCGAACACCACGCCGGAGCCCGGAATCCTTCTCTTCCCTGCGGCACCGTGGAGGCCGCGCTTCTTAACTATTCCGCGGTTTATGAAACCGCAACCAAAAATGGCAGCGACATAAAGCTTCTGTGCCTTGTCGAGTCAGACCACGGGGTTAACGTTCTTGGGCCTGACAGGGAATATCTCGTGCAAAGGCTTCGTGCCGGTTCAAGCGAGGGTAACATACTCCTTGGCGGGAAATATCTTCCCATGCTAAAGCGACAAGGCGTCGCGTCACAATAGTTTTAAGCGCAAATGAATGAAATAAGTCCCGAGCAAAGTTCGATAGGGTGGATAGGAACGGGGATCATGGGCGCGCCCATGTGCGGACACCTCGTTCGTGCCGGGTACCGGGTTTTTGTTTTTAACAGAACAAAGGAAAAGGCGGAAGAACTGCTGAGTGAAGGGGCCATCTGGTGTGATTCTCCCGCCGAGGTTGTCCGCCAGGCCGATGTCATTTTTACGATTGTCGGCTATCCGAATGACGTAAGAGAAGTATATTCTGGTCCCGGCGGCCTTCTGATCGAGCCTGAGCCCGGCCGTATCTTCGTTGACATGACCACGACCGAACCGACTCTTGCAAGAGAGATATACGAAAAGGCGTCCGGTTTCGGCTGCGATTCTTTGGACGCTCCGGTATCCGGGGGAGACGTAGGTGCTGTTAAGGGAGAACTCTCGATAATGGTTGGAGGGGATGAGGAAGTTTTTGATTCAGTAAAGCCAATTCTGGGACTTTTAGGAAAAAACATTGTGTATCAAGGGCAAGCTGGTTCCGGTCAGCACGCCAAGATGTGTAACCAGATCACGGTAGCTGGAGTAATGATAGGGATCTGCGAGAACTTGATTTATTGTCGGAAGGCGGGGCTTGACCCCCGTATCATGCTTCGTTCCGTAGGGAGTGGCGCGGCCTCGAGCTGGCTTCTTAATAATCTTGGTCCTAGGATAATGGACGGAGATTTCGACCCGGGATTTTTCGTTGAACACTTCATAAAGGACATGGAGATTGCCCTTAGTGAATCTAGACGTATGGGAATTGATCTTCCGGGGCTTGCGCTTGTTAAATCCCTTTATGAAAGGGCGAGCGCGCTGGGGCACGGAAGGCTCGGAACGCAGGCGCTCTTACTTGCGCTTGAGGATCTTTGCGGAGATAAAAACCAAAACTGAAGGAGGTTTTAATGAGTTCTGATGATTTCAAGGCGATGGTTGTAAGCAAAGATGAAGATGGGAACTTCACGAGGGAAATAACAACCAGAGAACTAAACAGTCTCCCGGACGGAGAGGTGCTCCTGAACGTAAAATATTCATCCCTTAACTACAAGGATGCTCTTTCGGCCATAGGAAACAGGGGAGTTACCAAGAATTACCCTCATACGCCCGGCGTTGACGCCGCCTGTGTAGTTGAGCGTTCAGAAAGCGCGGAGTTTGAACCTGGAGACAAGGTTATAGTGCATGGCTACGACTTGGGGATGGATACCTCCGGGGGGTTCGGACAATACGTGAGGGTTCCGGCTGACTGGGTGGTTAGCCTGCCTGAGGGACTTGATCTGAAAGAATCGATGATGTACGGGACTGCGGGTTTTACGGCTGCACAGTCAGTGTTAAGAATCGTGGAGGGCGGAGTAAGCCCCGAAGACGGAAAGATTCTCGTAACCGGGGCGACGGGAGGGGTCGGCAGCATGGCCGTCGCTATTCTTGGAAAAGCCGGCTACGGCGTGACGGCTTCGACTGGAAAAGCGGAGCAGAAACAGTTCCTGGTGGACCTGGGAGCGGAGGAAGTCATCGGGAGAGAGGATTTAACTGACCCTTCGGGCAGACTGCTGCTTAAAGGACAGTGGGCCGGGGTGGTCGATACCGTGGGCGGAGAGATGCTTGCCACCGCTATTAAGTCCACGAGGCAAAGAGGCGTTGTGACTACATGCGGCAATGTAGCTTCCCATGAACTCAACACGAATGTCTATCCGTTCATATTGAGGGGAGTTACGCTTGCGGGCATAGATTCGGCAAGCTGTCCGATGGAGAGAAGGCGGCTTGTATGGGAAAAAATATCAGGCGAATGGAAACTCGATATCCTCGAGCGGATATGCAGAACGGTCTCCCTTGAAGGTCTTGACCCCGAGATAGACGTCATACTTAAAGGCGGTCAGGTTGGAAGAGTGGTAGTTGATCTCTGGAATTAGAAATCCTATGATCCCGGGTCAGGTTCTTTATAACGCATTACTCAGAATCCTGTCCATAAATTCTTGATGTCACCATCTTTGAAAAATTTATTCGTGCCTCAAATAGCAGGTTTCTTCGTCAAAATCTACAACTTCTGACACTCCTTGATGAATTACTAGAGTGCCAGTGGCGCGAAGACCTAGAAGTTCCTGCCCTTGAACAATAGGCTCAATAATTCGACATGCCACAATTCCGGGGATTATATCTAGCCGTGAGCAGAAGATTATGTCTCCTTCATATTCACTAATTCCAAAATGCCCTCCATAGTTGGGTGGTTCAGTTCCAACTTCACACACACTCCAGAAATCATGTGTTTCTTGAGCTAGGTCGGAATCTGTGGATCTTCCTACGAAAGTACCATCTGTATAGTAACGTTCTACAGATCCTTCACACTCTAGATATGGATTGCCTCGTTGAGCATTCTGAAGTTGTATTAACGGATTGAGAATTTCAAAATCTGTTGTAAGACCTGCGGGAAAAGGTTCTGTGCGTGTGAAAAGAGGGTCATTACAAATCATCTCATCATCATTCTGCTGATTATATTCTCCATACAAATAAGCATAAAAACCCTCAATAATATCGGAGACTGTTACTCCGCTACCACCACCACAACTCACTACAAACAAAAGCACAAACGAAAATCCAATAACTGATTTCATAACAATATCTCCTGAATCTTGTGAACTAATACAGGGAACATTATACCAAATTCGCAATCAAGCAAAATCAGTTCTTGTAGTTGTAATTGATTAAGGGGTTAATGAAGTGGTTTATCGTTATATACAGCTTTTCAAGGATAAAAAGTAACTTCTAATTTCTTACGCAAATGAACATCCGCAATGCGGGCACGGCGAATTTGATCCTCACGTTTCGGCTCTTGACAAATTTCAGATAATGTCATTTGCTTGCAATCGGTGTGGCTGTGTGGAGCCATATAAAAATCGGTCCTTCAAAGAGGCCTAAATCTGATACCGGAATAAATACAAACTCTTTTTTTCTAGTTCTTTTGTCATTCTTTATTTATGTATATAATTTCCTTAAAAAACATATACTCTAAACAAGCAATTGTTTTTATGATTAAGGTCTCCAACATGATAATAACCAGGACATTTCTTTTATTTCTCATAGCTGTGGCCGTCTCATGGAACACGGTTTTTGCGGAAGAACCTTTTTCCGAATCTCCTCCCGGCGCCAAGGTGTACATCATTTCTCCGAAAGACGGGGAGGTTGTAGGTAAGACTTTCACTGTGAGATTCGGGCTTGTAAACATGGGAGTCGCTCCGGCCGGGGTTAAGCTTCCGAATACCGGGCATCACCACCTGTTAATCGATCTTGAAAATCTGCCGGACATGGAAAAACCTCTTGCTTTCAGCGAGAACGTAAAGCATTTCGGAGGCGGACAGACGGAAGCGGAGATAACCCTTCCTCCCGGCAAGCACACACTGCGTTTGCTGCTTGGCAATTATTTGCATATACCCCATAAACCTCCCGTCCTTTCAGAGAAAATAACTGTGACAGTGAAAGATAAATAAAGCGCGTCTGGTTTATCTGATTTTTACCGGAGGGCTGGCAGAACGGCTATTGCACCGGTCTTGAAAACCGGCGTCCGAAAGGACTTGGGGGTTCGAATCCCTCGCCCTCCGCCAATATGTGAATTTGAAAAAAGACTAAGTTTTTCCAGGGTGCAGGGTGGAAAACGATGAATGGAAAACTTTTCTTAGTTTCTACCCCGATAGGGAATCTTGAAGATATAACTTTCCGGGCCGTAACCGTTCTTAAGGATTGCGATGTTATAGCGTGCGAGGATACGAGGAATACCAAAAAGCTTCTCGCCCGCTACTCAATCACAACTCCGGTCACAAGCTGTCACGAGCATAATGAAATTGAGAAATCCTCCGGACTGCTTGAAAAGCTGAAAGAAGGAAAGAATGTGGCGCTTGTTTCCGATGCTGGAACCCCCCTTGTTTCTGATCCCGGCCGAAGGCTCGTTAACCTTTCGATAGAAAACGGTGTCGAGGTGATTCCCGTTCCCGGCCCATCCTCCGTGCTTGCGGCGCTTGTCGTATCGGGGCTTTCTTCGGAAGGTTTTCTGTTCCTGGGTTTTTTCCCGAAAACATCCGGCAGGAGAAAAAAGCTTTTAGAAGACATAATCCGTTATCCCTGGACTCTGGTTTTCTATGAATCCGCAAAGAGACTTCGGGGTGCCCTTGAAGCGATGTTGGAAACTCTTGGAGACAGGAGGGTATGCGTGGCGAGGGAAATGACAAAACTTTATGAAGAAGCGCTCAGGGGATCGTTCTCCGAGGTGATCTCTGTTCTTTCGGAAAAGGAAGTTCTGAAAGGGGAAGTGACGGTAGTTGTGGAAGGGAGCAGGGAAGGGCACAGCGAGGTGTCTACTGATACGACTCAGAGGATGCTGCGGATTCTCAGGGAAAAGGGATTTTCGCTGAGTGAAGCCGTTTCCCTTGCAAGCGAGACCTTCGGAGTTTCTAAAAACGGAATATACAGGATGGCTCTTGAAATCTGGAACGACGACAAGTCGGTTGAGTGAAAAAAAGAAAGGAATTCTTTCTCCGGTTTGCTATCCTGCCGGCTGTTTTATCAACTGTTGCCGCAAAGGGCTGTCAATAACTGCACCTGTGCAAACGATATGGGTGTTGTCTTAGGCGCATTATCGAGTCTGCGCATTTTTTCAATCCGGCAAGCTTAATATAGTCAGGGAAGCCTGATTGATCAGGAACGCTCTTTTGACTGTTCGTCGGCCAGTTTCCCGCCGACTTTTACGCCCCTTTCCATTTTTGCTTTTTCCCCCGCGGCTTCGGCCTGGACGCTTGCCTTGCAAGGGTCGCATATGGTATCAGGGGAAGGCTTGCCGCACATCATGCATTTCTTGTCTTTACTCACGGTCGTTCCTCCTTGTTAAAGGACATATTGCAATTATAACACGTCCGCAGTGAAAATGAGCAGGCAGGTTATTACCACCTCGGGGTGTGTACTGCTTTTCATGGTATCCGAAGCGGGCGATTTTTCTGTTAATTTACAAGTTGCCCCGCTGTTACGTCAAAAGAAGCTCCATCTTTCGACAATAACATGAACATGCTTTCGCGCCGAAGTGTATAACGGGTTGCGATTATATAAGCGGGGCCATTTCTTTTTCGTACCACTTCGTACTTTGCTCATAGGCGTACGCGACATTTAGCACCGTCTGCTCGTCAAAGGGCTTTCCCATTATCTGAAGCCCTATCGGAAGCTTTTCTGAACTGAATCCGCAGGGAACCGATATTCCCGGCAGTCCCGCTATGTTGCAGGGAATGGTAAGTATGTCGGATAGGTACATTTTAAGGGGGTCATCTGCTTTTTCACCTATTCTGAAGGCGGTTTCAGGGGAGGTAGCGCTCGCTATCACGTCAACTTTTTCCCACGCGCTGTCAAAATCCCTTATTATCAGGGTTCTTGCCTTCTGGGCTTTCAGGTAATAAGCGTCATAATAGCCCGTGGAAAGAGCGTAGGTCCCGAGCATTATTCTTCTTTTTACTTCGTCTCCGAACCCTTCCGAGCGGCTTCTGAAAAACAGGTCCCTTAGGGTCTCCGCATTCTCGCAACGGTATGTGTATCTTACTCCGTCGTATCTCGCTAGGTTCGAACTTGCTTCCGAGGGGGCTATTATATAGTAGGTTGAAACCGCGTAGCGGGAGTGAGGAAGAGAAATTTCCACAATTTCCGCTCCCAGGGTTTCAAGTTCGGCGATAGCCTTGCGGACGGATTTTTCCACTTCGGGATCCATCCCCGAAACGAAGTATTCCTTCGGTATGCCTATCCGCAGCCCTTTTATATCCGCACTGAGAGCGCCTGCGTAATCAGCGGTCGGAAGGTTTACGGATGTTGAGTCCATCGGGTCATGGCCCGCCATGGAGGAGAGGATTATGGCCGCGTCCTCCACGGTTTTCGCAAGCGGTCCCGCCTGATCGAGGGAAGAAGCGAACGCGATCATGCCGTAGCGGCTTACCCTCCCGTAGGTGGGCTTCATTCCCACTACTCCGCAGAGGGAACCGGGCTGTCTTATGGAACCCCCAGTGTCTGTTCCGACTGCCGCGACGCAAAAGTTCGCCGCCGTGGCGGCGGCGCTGCCCCCGCTTGATCCTCCGGGGACCCTGTCTGTGTCCCAGGGGTTTTTTACGGGTCCGAAGTATGATGTTTCGTTTGAAGACCCCATGGCGAACTCGTCCATATTATTTTTTCCGAGTACCACCGAACCGCTTGCCATGAGTTTCTCGGCCACGGTGGAATTATAAGGGGAGACAAAATCCCGCAGCATTTTTGACCCGCAGGTAGTCCGCGAGTCCTTTGTCACGAAAATATCCTTAAGCGCTATCGGGACTCCATGGAGAGGACCTAGGTAGTTTCCTTCGGATATCTCTTTTTCTGCTTTTCTGGCGGCCTCCAAGGCCGCTTTTTCCCAGACGGTTATGTATGAGTTTATTTTTCCGTCCTCGGAGGATATGCGCTCAAGGAAAAGTTCGGCGAGTTCAACGGGAGAAGCCTCTCTTTTCTCTATTAACGCGGCTGCCTCTTTTATGGTTCTTGGAGTGGACATTGGGTTAACTCTGGTCCTCTATGACTTTTGGAACCGTGAAAAAGTCGTTTTCCTTGCTGGGTGCGTTACTAAGGGCGTCTTCAGCCGTTATTACCTGATTTACCTTATCTTTTCGGAAGGGGATTGAGAGTTCGAGCACATGCGATGTGGGTTCCACGTCTTTCGTATCAAGCTCGGCAAGCTCGTCTATGTGAACGAGGATGTCTCCGAGCTGGCGGGTGAACTTTGAAAGCGTCTCGTCATCAAACTCAAGCCTTGCAAGCTCGGCTGTGTTAAGCACATCTTCTTTGGATATTTTCATAGTTTAGAGTCTTGCCCGGACTTATTGCCCGCAAATTTCTAACGGCTTTCTGGAACCCCGCGGATAATGCTCTCAGCGAAATCGACTATCTGCGATTCAAGCTTTACACCACTGAAAAAATTTATTTCCTGAACGCATGTCGGGCTCGTGGTGTTGACTTCGGTAAGATATCCTCCGACTATATCGATTCCGACCAGATAGAGCCGGTCTTCTATTAGTTTCTGCCTGAGGCCGTCGCATATTTCCAGATCCCTTTCCGTAAGCGAGGTTTTCTCGGGATGTCCTCCGGAGTGGAAATTGCTTCTGAATTCTCCCTTTGCGGCTACCCTCATTACGGCTCCTATGGGCTGGCCGTTCAGAATTATAACCCTTTTGTCTCCTTGCGAAACCTCTTTTATGAACTTCTGGGCCATCACGTAGGTCCGCCCGAAATCGGTTATACCCTCGAGTATGACGTTGAGATTAGGGTCATCGGCTCTTACGAGAAAAATTCCCTCCCCGCCATAACCGTCAAGCGGTTTTACCACGATTTCGTTGCCGGTTTCGTAGAGAAACTCCTTTAGCTTTTCGATGTCTTTTGAAACCAAAGTAGGGGGGATATAGTCGGCGAAATTAAGGCTATACATTTTCTCGTTAGATTCCCTTATCCCGGCCGGGTGGTTGATCACGTGCGTCGCGGACTCATCAACCCTGCTTAGTATGTAGGTTGAGTAGATATAGTCCATGTTGAAAGGAGGGTCTTTCCTCATCCATACAACGTTGAAATCATCAAGCGGAGAGCTTTCCGCAGAGCCCTTTGAGTAGTAATCGCTTTTTCTCTCGAGGCGAAGCCCTGTTGAGTCCGCCCACGCCCTAGAGTCTTTGACGAAAAGATCCTTGAGTTCGCAGTAGCGAATTTCGTGCCCTCTTGCCTGGCATTCAAGCATTATGACGAAAGTGGTGTCCTTGTTTATGTTGATGGACTCGATCGGGTCCATCACGAAAAGCATTTTCGACATGTTGATACTGTATACGAAGCAGGGGAATTATAAAGGACACGTTTGAACGGAGAATTGACGGTTCCTTCTATATCAATTAGAATGACCGAACCTTCCTAATATTATTGTCTTCTTTTCGGGTAAATTCATAATTAGCAAGGGAGAACGGTAAAAAGCTTCTAGTCATCAGGCTTGGATTAGAGTGCGTGGTTTCAAACTTGAAACCACGGTGAAAAACAGGAGATAAAATACCATGAAGAAGTTACCGATTACGATTTTGGCTTTGTTCTTTATCTGCTCATTGGCAATTCCGGCGTACGGCGATGTCCAGCACGAGGACCAGAAAGATCGGCAAGCTGGACAGACCCATTCCGAATCCGGCATGGATACGGGAAAATCTTCTGAGGTAGTGCTTAAAGGCAGGAAAGTTACCCTTAAGGATGGTAGAGAAGTTCTCATTGTAGATGTCCCGGATTCACTGATGAAGAAAACAAAAATACGGTTCGACAAGGAAGGTAAAGCACATGTTGCATGCCACTAACAAACGATTTTTCGCAGCATTGTTTTTCCTTCTGTTAGTTGTTTTCTCTCCGGCTTCTGAAAGCGTAGCGGTTACATTTGAACCGATTTATACAGACATACCTGGAAAAGGATTCTACGACAGAACCCCTTTAACAGCAGCAGAAAGGACTATGCTTCTTGCCGATGGCAATGTCGCACAGACTCTTGGGGAGGCAAGAAGAAATGCTTTTGAAGCAGTCCTTGATATGTTTGAACTCTGGTTTATTGGTAATAACACAGTCAAAGTGGAAGCATTATTTCAAAGCTTAGAACCGGATACCATTGCCGCCGCCGGGCCGGTAGGTCTTGTATACTACCTTTCAGACCCGGGAGCCGTCGGGGTCCCCATAGCACTTGCGGAAAGCCTTTCGGAAGAAGAACTTAACGGTGCGGAGGAAGCAGAGGTGGTAGTAACATTCAACGAAAACCATCCTTTTTATTACGGTTTGAATGAAGAGGTTCTACAACGGCCATTTGCTCCTACTCTTTTTGTTTTTATTGCAGTTCATGAGCTCTTTCATGGGCTGGGATTTTTTAACCTTGTAGAATCGGATGGCTCTTTTCCATTAGTGGCATCGGAATCTTTAGAGGGGCTTTTCCATGTAGGGACTATTTATGATGTGAATCTGTATTCAGAAAGAGATGATGAACTTCTTATAAATCTTTCTTCCGATGAGCAAAGGCGAGAGGCTATTACCTCAGTGAACGGACTTTTGTGGGATGGAACAAGTAACGGGGAGAACGACTACAGCTGTGCACAGACAGCGGCAAAAGGACAAACGGACCTGTTTTTTCCTCACGGCATGGATTCCGAAGGAAGGCTCAGGCTTCATGCCCCCGCCTCTTGGGAGGAGGGAAGTTCCGTCTCGCACCTTGCCGAAGCCACGCTAGACCTAATGAAGCCCAGCTACGGTCCACTAGTATACGTGGACTTCAGCATGGGAATGCTCAAGGACATGGGCTGGAAGCTCAACCGGAATAATGTTGAGGCTCTTCTCCCGGAGGAGACTCCGGAGGAATTTCTTGAAGACTGTACTGTTGCTGCAATCACAGAACCAGAGCCAGAACCCGAAACGCCTTCTAGTTCAGGGACAAGCGAAGGAGGCGGCGGTGGATGCGCGATTACGGGAACTGAAAGCATGCCACAAAATACTATATTTACCCTCTTTTTGATATTGTCTATAGCACTTTCAGTGTCTTTGCGACGATCTCGGAAAATTCCGTTATCCGAAAAATGACAGCAGTTCTGCGGAGGTCTCCCGGGGCTTTTCCTCCGGGACAAAATGGCCGCAGTCAAGCGGTTTTCCCGAAACGCTGAGCGCTTTTTTTCTCCATACGTCAAGCACGTCGTAGGTTCTGTGAATGAACCCCTTTCCGCCCCAGAGGGCAAGAAGCGGGCACGTTATCTTGGCATCCATATCTTCATCATCATGGACAATATCTATGGATGCCGCGGCCCTGTAGTCTTCACAGCTCGCGTGGATTGCGCTCGGATCGCTGAAACAGCGCACATATTCTTTTACGGCCTCGGGGTGAAATTTCGCGCTAGGGGCGCTCCAGCGTCTGAGTTTTTCAAGAAGGTAGTATTCCGGATCAGCTCCTATCATCTTTTCCGGAAGTCCGTTGGGCTGGATAAGAAAAAACCAGTGATAGTAACCCGTGGAGAAGTGCTTGTCTGCGGTCTTGAACATATGGTGGGTAGGGGCTATGTCCATGACGCAGGCCTTTAGGACTTTTTCGGGGTGGTCAAGACACATGCGGTGAAGCACCCTGCCTCCCCTGTCGTGTCCCGCGGCGTAGAATTCATGAAAACCTAAAGCTTCCATTACCGATACCATATCCGCGGCCATAGTTCTTTTTGAATAGTTTGAGTGATCCTTTTTTCCGGCGGGTTTAGAACTGTCTCCGTAGCCCCGAAGATCAGGGCACACGACCAGAAAATTCGAGGCTAGAGTCCCAGCTACCGCATGCCACATGAAGTGTGTTTGCGGGTAACCGTGCAGAAGAAGTAAGGGTTTTCCTTCTCCTCCATAGACGGTGTTTATCTCGACTTCGGGAGTCTGGATTTTTTGTTTTTTGAAATTTTTCCCGAACATTTTCTTTGATATTCTAATCGAATCGGAATGTTATTTACACTAAATGAGCGGATAATGTCTGTTGCGTGAAGTAGAATAGACTTTTGCTTGTATTCTGTTGTTATGAGTCCTGTGAACGATTTGGCAAAAGACCTTGAGGTGCTTTATTCTGGGCAATCTCCGCGTGTTGAGGAAGCTTTTCGTATTCAAAAGGAGCTTTCGCGAAGAGTTGTGCGAACCGCTAACCCGAAGTCTGTTCACACGATTGCGGGTGCCGATATCGCCATCTGCGTTAAGGAAAAAAAACTTGTTTGTGGAGTAATTCTTTTTTCTTATCCTGAACTGGAGGAGATAGAGCGGGTATGGACCGTATCGGATGAGGTGTTTCCCTACGTTCCAGGGCTTTTGGGCTTCAGGGAGGCGCCCTGCGTCATAAAGACCTTTGGCAAGCTTCACGAGCGCTGTGACATGATTATGATAGATGGACATGGGCTTGCTCATCCAAGGGGTTTCGGACTTGCCTGTCATGTTGGAGTTCTGCTCGATATTCCGGCAATCGGAGTCGCGAAAAAATGTCTTTACGGAGCTTTCCTGGAGCCGGGACTGGAGAAAGGCGAAAGGACGTTAATAAGGGATAAGGACCGCGAGATCATCGGTGCTGCTTTAAGAACCAGAAAAGGCGTGAAACCGGTCTTCGTGTCTATTGGCAACAGAACCGACCTTTATACGGCCGTTACGGTTACCCTTGAGTGCTCCCGAGGTCTTAGGATTCCCGAACCTACTAGGCTGGCCGACAAATACGTCAGTTTACTTAAAAAACAGGCTTGCGGATAAGTGCCTTTGTTAGTATGTTCCAGCGGTGCTTAGGAAGAGAAGTTCTCCATCATCTCGATGAAGTCTCCGAAAAGATAGGAGGAGTCATGCGGCCCGGGCGAGGCTTCGGGGTGATACTGGACGCAGGATAGGGGATAGTCCTTGTGACTCAGTCCCTCGACGGTCTGATCGTTCAGATTTACGTGGGAGACAGCGATATTGCTTTTAAGCGAATCTGGGTCGACGGCGAAACCGTGATTCTGCGAAGTTATCTCCACCTTTCCAGTCGCAAGATTCTTGACCGGCTGGTTTCCTCCGCGATGCCCGAATTTAAGTTTGAAGGTCTTTCCTCCAAGCGCGAGACCCAGGATCTGGTGTCCAAGACAGATCCCGAAAATGGGTTTTTTCCCGATAAGTTTTTTTACGTTTTTCGAGGCGTATTTAACCGCGGCCGGGTCCCCGGGCCCATTTGAGAGAAAAATCCCGTCAGGCTCAAAAGCCAGTATGTCCTTAGAGTCCGTTCTCGACGGAAAAACCGTCGTTTCGCATCCAAGATCGTGAAGCTCCCTGAGTATGTTTCTCTTTATTCCGAAGTCGTAGACGGCGACTTTGAATTTTCTGGAGGGTTCTGAGTTTTTGTCCCTGCTGTGACGCCACTTTCCAGTTCCTTCATCCCATGCGTAAGGCTGCGCACAGCTCACTTCCGTTACCAGGTCGCGTCCGACTATTCCCGGCGAGGAATCGACTTTCTCGGCCAGAGCCTCGGGGCTTGTCTCGACAGTTGAGATAATTCCCTTGATCGCTCCACCGATTCGTATGATCCTTGTAAGTTCCCTGGTGTCGATTCCCTGTATGCCAGGTATCCCATGTCTTGAGAGAAAACTGTCGAGGCTCTCTTTCGATCTCCAGTTGCTCGGGTGATCCCAGTATTCCCTTACTACGAAACCGCTTAGGTGAGGTTTTTCTGATTCGAAATCCTCGGGATTGATTCCGTAGTTGCCTATTTCGGGGTAGGTCATTGCGATGATCTGACCGTTATAGGAAGGATCCGTGAGTATTTCCTGGTAACCAGTTAAAGAAGTGTTGAAAACAACTTCGCCGGCTGCCTCTCCCTGGGCCCCGAAGCTCGTGCCTTCAAATACTTTTCCGCCCTCAAGCGCAAGATAAGCTTTTTTCATTGTTCAGGGGGTTAAAATATATACGCCTGTGGTAATGTCAAATGTTCTCTTTCCGCCAAGATTAACGCGGTGAGTTCCGAAGCGCTCCCGGCAGAAACCCGGGCTGTTCCAATTAGGAAATTTTACTGTATTATTTCTGACCTTAAGGAGCAATTGCATCCAGAAGCCTGCCGCTTTTGATGTAGCGCAAAAATATTGATATGAACTGGGATCTTACTTCTTATTTCCCTGAATTTCAGGGAGTTGAGTATAAAGAGTTCAAAGAGAATCTCTTGGGAGGCATAAAGAGTCTCGACGAGAAGGCTTCGGCTTCTGAACCTCTTTGCGGAGAAAACCTTGCGTTCTGGAAAGATGTTTTTCTTGAAACCGAGAGGCTCATAAGCCAGTATTCCCATATCCGTTCCTACGTTGGATGTCTCAGCGCTTCGGATTCCAACAGGGAGGACTATCTGCGCGAGGAAGCGGCTATTTCCCTTCTCGGCTCTGATCTCGAGAAGCTTGAGGTTCAGCTGCAAAGAGCGCTTCGGGATGTTGATGAAGATCTGCTTTCCGAGTTCGTCTCTTTCCCGGATATCGAGTCGGCTTCCTATTACGTTAGGCGCGTTTGGCGAAATTCCCGGTTCACCATGTCCGCTCCGAAGGAAATTCTGGCCTCGGAACTCGGAGTCGACGGGATAAGCGCCTGGGGACGGATCTACGATACCGTATCCTCCAAGATGACGTTTGAGATGGTTTACCCCGACGGGACGAAAAAAAGGCTTCCGATGTCCCAGAGAAGATCTCTTATGGAAAGTCCTGACAGAGAGATAAGAAAAGCCGCTTTTTCCGGGGGCAACGAGGCCTGGGAGGATTCTGAGGACGTGGCTGCCGGCGCCATAAACGCCATATCTGGAACCAGACACACGCTCTACAGGCACAGGGAAGTCGATCATTTCCTCGACGTGGCGCTCTTTGACGCGGCGATATCTAGACAGACTCTGGATTCCATGATGGAGGCAATACGGGAGACGGTTGAGCTTCCAAGGAACATCCTTCGGCTCAAGGCCGAGACGCTGGGGCTGGACGGGGTGTCGTGGTACGATCTGGGAGCCCCGATGAATCTCGGGAAAACCGGCGGAGTTGACTGGAGCGGTGCGAAATCCATGGTCTCCGATTCTTTCTCGGCTGCCTATGCGCGCCTCGGCGGGTTTTTTGACCATATATGCCGAAGCGAGTGGATAGACTGGGAAGTAAGGGAAGGAAAAAGGCCCGGGGGATTCTGCACGGGTTCTCTTTTCACCGGGGAGTCAAGGATATTCATGACATATAACGGCGGGGTAGGCGACATACTCACCCTTGCTCACGAGGCGGGCCACGCTTTTCATTCTCACGTGATGAGGGAACTTCGTCCCTATGCGCAGTTCTATCCCATGACGCTTGCCGAAACCGCTTCAACTTTCGGGGAAATGCTGCTTGCCGAGGGATTGCTGCGAGACCCCTCAACGAGCGTTGAGGACAAGGTGCTTGTGAGGGATGCGGAAGTAAACCACGGGGCCATATATCTTCTGGATATCCCTGTCAGGTATGAGTTCGAAAGGAAGCTCTACGAAAGGCGCGGCGAAGGGGAGCTGACAGTGAGCGAACTGAAGGAGCTTATGACCGGGACCCAGAAGGAGATTTTCGGAGACGTGCTCTTGGAATGCGACCCGTTTTTCTGGGCTTCAAAGCTTCATTTCTACATAACGGGCGTCAGTTTCTATAATTTCCCTTACACTTTCGGGTATCTGCTGAGCAGGGCGCTTTTCGAGAAATTCAGACGGCATGGGGAGGAATTTATTCCGGTCTACGAAGAGTTTCTCTCCCTCACCGGTTCAGACGATGCGGAGGGGGCGGTGAAAAGGTCAATTGGCGACGATATAACGAGCAAGGATTTCTGGAAAGAGGCAATTCTTACCCTCTCGCGGCCGCTTGAGGAACTCAAGGAACTTCTCCCGTCGGTTACTACATAAGATTTCCGATAACCCTTTCCACGGGGGAGAGCGACTTAACCAGTATGTCAACCACTATGCCGAGCATTATGAGAAGCATGTAGATGATTGAAGCCGAGAAAGCCTTTCCGTAACCACGGTTGGCGAAAACGCTCCTCACCACCAGGTAGTTGAAGTATATTCCGGATACCGCGGCGAAAGCCGCAAAATAGACGGTGTTTGTTCCCGTGAGCCAGAGGATGAAAGTCAGGGGTATCAGGGAGAGGGAGTAGATAAGTATCAGCATGTTGGTGTACTTCGTGCCCAGGGCGACGGGAAGAACGTTTATCCCGGCTTTTTCATAATCCTTTCTGTATTTCTGCGCGAGCACCCAGAAGTGGGGAGGCTGCCAGAGCATCATGAATATGAATACTATCATCGCGTCGAGCTGCAGAACGGGTTTTATGGCGGTGTAGCCTATAAGCACGGGAAGGGCGCCCGGTATTCCCCCGAGCACGGTACCGAAAGGAGAGGTTCTTTTAAGGAAAAGGGTGTAAATAAGGGTATAGCTTAGAATTGCGATGAGAATAAGCGCCGCATTTACGTAATTGAAGTAAGAAAACGAGATAAAGAGAGCCACGGCCATCATGAGTATCGAGATTATCCACGCGTTTCGGTCTCCAAGAACTCTAAGGGCTTGCACCCTTTTGTTAAGACGGGCCATCTCCCTGTCGATTTTCTTATCGAGCAGGTTATTCAGAATTGCCGCTCCACCGGCGCTGAGAAGAAGGGAGGCAATGCATAGAAGAACCGTCTCTGGGGAGGGGAAGGCCCGGTTGGCCACCACCATTCCCGCAAGACCCGTAAACGCCACGCTCATTATTATTCCGGGCTTGGAAAGGATAACGGCTGAAACCGCCATGTTTCCCATGGATTTTTTCTGCGCTTCGCTCATTGTTAAGAAACTTTTTCTGCGACAGTGTCTTTACTTATATACCCGAACCAGGTGAGAAGGCAGAGGGAAAGTATCAGAAGACCGATTGCGAGATGAATGGCGGTGACGTAAAAGAGAAGCTTTGAGGTTACGACCACGATTCCAAGTCCGATCTGGAGGAAAAGAAGGGCCACTGCTCGAGACATATTTTTTCGGGCTTCCTTGAGTCTTTCGGATTTTCTGGAGAGAATCAGCACGAAGATAAATACCAAAGTGAGCAGGTAAGCGACCGTTCTATGCGTAAAGTGCGCCAGCACCTTGCCCGAGAGTTCGGGCGGGACCCAGTAGCCTAGACACGTGGGAAAATCAGGGCACGCAAGCCCCGCTTCCAGATGTCTTACGTAAGCTCCCAGGGAAGCCTGGATGAATACAAGCAGAAAAAGCGCGAAGAAAAGTCCGGCCGGGCCAGAGAAACGGAAATCAGGCTTTCTGATTACGCCATCGAAATACACCATATAAAGGGTAATTGAAAAGATTATGATGGCGTTTGTGAAATGAATGGTAGTCAGGTTCACGGGAAGCTTGGCGAGGACCACTATTCCTCCCAGCACGATCTGAAACAGAAGAAGCAGAACTACCAGCAGCGGAAGTATCCTGTAATTTTTTCTGTACGTGCGGAATCTCCTGTAACAGAGAATGAAAAGCACTATGGATGTTATGCCGCCTACTACGCGATGGGAGAATTCGACGTATATATCCCACCTGAAAGGCGGGATAATCTCTCCGTGGCAAAGGGGCCAGTCGGGACAGGCGAGTCCGGCCTTGAGTCCCGATACCGCATTTCCCCATATAAGAAGTATAAACAGAAGCCCTAGGGCAGTTTTTGCAAGCATGCCTGTATTTTATCTGGCTACTTTATTACCGGCACCCTTGTGAAGGTTTCCATTATGGTGAAACCGATGAGAAGGAAAAGCAGGAAAAGAGGATATAGGGCGTATATCCACGTGAGCTTGTCTTCAAACTTAAGATGCATGAAATAAAGGGCGACGATCGATGCCTTTATCGACGCTATTAGCATTGCTACGACGATATTGAAGTCGCCGAAATCGAACTTCGCTACGTAAACCGTAACTACCGTCAGGACGAACAGCGCGAGACATACGGCGGTGTATACCCGAAGACCGGTATGATGTTCCTCAGTGTGATCGTGGTGTGTGCTCATTTTCTTTCTCCGTTTACCCGATTAGATACAATAGCGGGAACAAGTATATCCAGATCAGGTCAACCAGATGCCAGTAAAGCCCCCCGACCTCAACCGGGGTGTATCTGTTCCCTTCTTTGAATCTTCCCTGCTTGGCCATTATTATCAGGGCGAAAATTATGCCCATTCCCACAAACACGTGGAGCATGTGAAGTCCGGTCATCATGAAGTAAAGAGCGAAGAATATGTTCGTATCGGGGAATATGTCGTGGTGGAACTTCGCGCTGTACTCAAAGTACTTGTTTACCCCGAAAGCCGCTCCGCATATAAAGGTTACGGAGAGCAGTATCATCAGCCATTTCCTGTTTCTTTTCTGTGAGGCCGACACCGCAAGAGCCATTGTGAAACTGCTGAATATGAGCACTATGGTGTTTATCGCGCCCAGCGTCACGTCCAGTTTCTTGTGCGATTCGTAGAAAAGATCCGGGTACTTGGCCCTGAAAAGCGCGTACGCCGCGAAGAGTCCCCCGAAAAGAAGAATTTCCGTTCCGAGGAAAAGCCACATCCCGAATTTTGCCGCGTTGTGCGTTACGGCGTCTCCGAGCCCGTGTCCGTGCGCGTGGCTTTCGGCGTGTTCTACTGTGCTGCTCATTTTTTTACGTTAGCCTCCGATTCATTTTTTCCCGTAAGCGTAAGTCCAGTCAGTTACAGTCGGTATTTCGTCAAAATTCTCATGCGGCGGCGGGGAAGGAACCTGCCACTCAAGAGAGAGGGAGCCGTAGGGATTTGACGATTCGGGTTGCCCTTTTTTCATGAGCGGTATAATCAGATTCACGGTCATTATTAAAATTCCGAGCCCGAGTATCCATGATCCGTAAGTCGAAAGCGCATGATAGGATATGTACTCTTCGGGATAGGTCGCATACCTTCTGGGCATCCCCTGGAAGCCCATGAAAAACTGCGGGAAAAACGTTACGTTGAATCCTACGAAGACCAAAAACCACGCGGCTTTTGCGATCAGTTCATTGAATACCTTTCCGAACCATTTCTGATACCAGAAGTGAAGGGCCCCGAAGAATCCCATCACGGTTCCTCCTATCATTACGTAGTGCATGTGAGCTACTATGAAATACGTGTCGTGCAGATGCACGTCAACGGCCAGAGCTCCCAGATAAACGCCGGTCAGCCCTCCGATCGTGAAAAGCACTATGAATGACAGTGCGTATAACATGGATGAGTGAAAGTCTATTGATCCCTTGTACAGAGTTGCGGTCCAGTTAAACACCTTTACGGCCGTCGGGATGGCGACAAGCATGGTCAGAAATGAGAATATTGCCGCTGCCGTTTCCGATATACCGCTTACGAACATGTGGTGCAGCCAGACGAAGAAGCTTATTATGGCTATCGCGAAGCTTGAATACGCAATAGCCTTGTATCCGAAGATGGGTTTTCTTGCGAAGACGGGGATTATCTCCGAAATGATCCCGAAGGCGGGAATAACCATTATGTAGACGGCAGGATGGGAGTAGAACCAGAAGAAGTTCTGGAAAAGTATGGGATCCCCTCCCTTGGCCGGATCAAAAAAGCCTATGTCAAATGCTCTTTCCGCTATCAGAAGAAGAAGCGTGATTCCCACAACAGGCGTTGCTAGCAACTGCAATATCGCGGTCGCGTAGGATGCCCATATGAAAAGCGGCAGTCTTGACCACGTCATTCCGGGCGCCCGAAGCTTGTGGATGGTCACTATGAAGTTCATTCCGGTGAGAATCGATGAGAACCCGAGGACGAAGACTCCCAAGGTTATCATTATTACCTTGGTGCCCGTCTGAATGCTGTAGGGAGTGTAGAACGTCCAGCCCGTGTCAGCCGGCTGCGCAAGCGCGGAGAGCAGTATTGCCGTCCCGACAAGGTATATCCAGAAACTCAGCAGGTTGATTCTGGGAAACGCCACGTCTCTTGCCCCGATCATAAGCGGTATCAGGAAATTGCCGAAACTCGCCGCGATTCCCGGGACGATGAAGAAGAAAACCATGAGGGAACCGTGAAGCGTGAACGCTACATTGTACTCCGTTGCGGTTCTGAAGAAGTCAAGCTCAGGGGTCATAAGCTCGTATCTCATTCCCAGAGCCGCAAGGCCGGCGATCAGGAAGAAAAACGAGATCGTAACGAGATAAAGGATCCCTATGCGCTTGTGATCCGTTGTCAAAATCCACGACTTTAAACCTTTCTGGGCTAAATACGGTATATGCTGGGTTTGAGTCATGACTCCGTTTGCCATCTTTTTCTCCTTGATATCGCTACTTCAACGTTTTTATATACTCGATAAGAGCGGTTACTTCATCCTCAGATAATATACCTTTGAACGAGGGCATCGTCGGCTGGTAGCCCTCTACCATTTTCGCCTGGGGTTCATAAATTGATTCTCTGATATAGTTCTCGTCCACGAGTACCGAGGAACCGTCCGCGAGCTTTTCCTTTTTCCCGTAAAGATTTTTGAAAGTCGGCCCTATGACTTCCTTGCCATCTATGCTGTGACACGCGAGGCAACCCCTCTGGGAATACAGATCTTTCCCTCTTTCCGCCGGGGGTATGTTGATTGCCGCCACGGCGGCTCCGTCTTCAAGCTCGTCTCCTTTTTCCCATCTTGCGAACGCCTCCGGGCTCAGGACGTTTACCTTGGCAAGCATTTGCGAGTGGCCGGAACCGCAGTATTCGGCGCACAGAAGGTCAAAGGTTCCGACCTTGGTAGGGGTGAACCACAGCTGCGTGTATGTGCCTGGAAGAATATCCTGTTTCACACGGAACTGGGGGACGAAAAAACTGTGAATGACGTCATCTGACTTCATTATCAGCCTCACGGGCTTGTTCTGCTGCACGAAAAGCTCATTCAGCGACTTCTTCCCGGTGAAATACTCAAATTCCCAGAGCCACTGCCTTGGCGTGACGCTAACTTCAATGGCTTCGGCGGGCGGGTTCCTGAGTTCCTTGAAAGCTATCCATCCCCAAACGAAGATGACCATAAGCAGTATGGTCGGTATTATGGTCCAGATGGTTTCGATGACCGGGTTGTGAGTTATGTAGGCGGTTTCCTGATCCTCGCTTTTCCTCCTGTACTTGATTGAGAAGCCTACGAGCACGGCCGAAATCAGGACGAAGAAAAATATTGATATGATTGTTACAAACAGAGTTATGTTATCAACGCTTGCTGCGAGATTTGAAGCTGATTCCGGTATCCAGGTGGACATTTATGATTTACAACCTCCGCAATGGTTAATGGGTTTTTCTTTCTCTTCTCCACATCAGGCAGAGAAACGCTACGAGAACCGTAAGGGTTACCATTCCTCCCGCCTTGACGACGTTAAGAGCGGCAAGCGCGTATCTTTTCCCCACAGGGTCAAACTGATAACAGAACATAAGCACCTTATTAAGCAGTTCCGAGGAGCCTATCTTTCCCTCGGAAGCCTCTATTAGAGATAGTTTGAAGTTGCGGGGATCATACTGAACCCCGTAGAGGTATCGAGAGATTGTACCATCCGGCGTGAGCAGGACTATTCCCGAAGGATGAGCGAACTCCTCACCGTCTTTTTTGAAACGGAATCCTACTGAATCTGTAAGCCTCAGTATGTTTTCCTCTGTTGCCGTTAGAAAGTGCCAGTCTTTGGCTTCATCAGCCCCGCCCGCAAGCGCTTTTTTGTATCTTGCGGATTTCTCGCCGATAGCATCTAGGGATTCCTCTGGGTCAAAGCTTACTGTCATCACGGTGTAGTCCTTGCCCGGTCTGAAGGAATCTAGCTGGTTTATGACTTCCAGAACTCCGTCTGTTCCAAGAAGGCAGAGCCTTGGGCATGTGAAGTAGGCAAGACTCAGAACCACCGGTTTTTTCTGCTCGAAAAAAGAAGAGATAACCACCGCTTCTCCGCTTTCTCCGCGAAATTCAGTATCAAGATCTATGGAAGACGCGAGTTTCTCGTCAAAACCTATTTCCTCTACGTCGTTTACGTTAGAAAGTGCGAGAACATTGGATGTGAAGACAGCCGGAACCGTGCTTGAGATATACATAACACTGAGAAAAATGAACAACCTCCGCATGAAAGGAGCCGTCTTCTGGCTATTTTTAAATGAAAATAATTGTTTAAAGGCTTCAGGGGAGAGGAGTTTCTCCCTTCCCGCGCTTCAAATAGGCGTAGAGTCTATCTGATGTTAATTCTCTGTCAAGAATTCGTTTTTTCGCCGCTTATTCGGATTTTCAGACTTTGTTTATTTCTTTCTCAGGCAAAGAATTATACCGATTCCGATAAAGGCCGTGAGGGTTGAAGAACCGCCGTAACTGATGAAGAAAAGAGGAGTGCCGATGATCGGCATAAGTCCCGTTACCATAGCGATATTTATCACGGCGTGCCAGAAGAACATGGCTGCAACTCCAAAACATGCGATCATCGAGAAGCGGTCTTCTAGGGATGTTGCGATATTGAGGATAAAGAGGATTATGGAGAAATACAGAAGAAGGATAAACACCGAACCCCGAAATCCCCACTCCTCGGAAAAAACCGAAAACGCGAAATCCGTGTGGTGTGCGGGAAGAAAATTCAAATTAGACTGCGAACCCAGAGAAAAACCCTTTCCGTAACCCATGCCGGAACCTATAGCGATCTGGGACTGAATCGAGTTGTAGCTTATACCAAGAGGATCGATGGAAGTGTTCATGAAGGAATATATCCTCTCCTTCTGGTAGTCCTTGATCAGAAGATGCCAGGCCGGCACGATGGATATCAGCGCTATGATTATTATTCTAAGCAATGCTTTTCTGCTGATTCCCAGAAACAGAATGATACTTGAACCTATGAGGAGTATGGTAATTGCGGTTCCCATGTCGGGCTGGGCAACTACCGCTGCGGTAGGAACAAGCAGTAGAGCTAAAGGCTTGAGCAGTTCCACCGAATTGTAATTTCGCTTTGTCGCCACATCGTTTGCGTAGTAATTAGCAAGCACCATTATTATGCCGATTTTAATAAACTCCGATGGCTGAATAGAGACCGGACCTATCTGGAACCAGCTCTTGGACCCCGATACCGTTTTTCCAAATACGAAAATCAACCCCAGTAGCACGAGGAAAAACATGTAAAAGCTAAGCGAGTGGCTTTCCAGCGTCACGGGTTTTAAACGACTTATGGCCGCCATGGCCAACAGTCCCGCGAAGACCCATATGAGTTGTTTCTTGAACGTATCCAGGCCGGCCAGAAGAGAGATGCTGTAGAGATTCATGAGCCCCACTGAGCAAAGCAGAATGGTCAGCAGCAACAGCCAGGAGTATCTACTCAGATTTGGCAATTCGAGCTTCACTCCTTTGTTTCTTGAGCTTGAAATAGGTTTCAATAATTTTTTTTGCTATCGGGGCTGCGGCCACGCTTCCGCTTCCCCCGTTTTCAACAAGGACGGTTACGGATATCTCCGCCGAATCCGATGGAGCATAGGAGGTGAACCAAGCGTGGTCCTGGAACCGTTTTTCGGTTGACTCGACTGTTGCCGAGACGACCTGCGCCGTTCCCGTCTTGCCGGAAACGGACGTGATTTTTGATCTTGCGTAAATTCCGGTAGCCCGTTGTTCGTGTACGGCACCGTAAAGAGCTTTTTTCAGAAAAGATACCGACTTTGCGTCAAGGCGCTGAACCACCCCGGATAACTGGAGTGGTTTTTCTTCATCTGTTTTTCTTATCTTCGGTTTGACTACAATGCCTCCGTTTGCTATTGCCGAAGTCATAATATTTATCTGAAGAGGAGTTGCGGTAACGTATCCCTGACCTATCGCCAGCATTGCAGTTTCGCTTGGGTACCAAGGTTCTTTCAGGTGCTTTCTTTTCCATGTCTTCGATGGGTTCACTCCATGTTTCTCAGGTAGCACTATGCCGGTTCTTTTCCCCAACCCGAATTTCTCCATGTAGGGGTAAATGCGGTTGACTCCGAGCCTCAGGGAAAGTTTGTAGAAGTATACGTCGCACGATTCGACAATCGCCCTGTAGAGGTTCATATTCCCATGGCCTTCTTTTCGCCAGCAGTTAAACCGTTTGTTGTTTATCAAATGATAACCCGGGCAGTATACGGACAACTTGGGATCAGCGGTTTTTTCCTCTAGCAACGCAAAGGCCGTGACTATTTTGAGTACTGACCCGGGCGGATAAGTTCCCTCTGTTGAGCGGTTTAGAAGGGAGAAAGATTCTTTCTTTCTTATTTTTCTTTTTTGCTCAGGAGAAAGCGCCTTCGAGATGTGCTCGGGACGATAGGATGGACGAGTTACCATTGCCAGAATTTCTCCGCTTCTTACGTCCATTGCGACTATGGCCCCTTTCTCCTTACCTAAAGCATCATAAGCGATCTTCTGCAATTGCGCGTCAATGGTGAGGTGTATATCTTCTCCCTTAATCATTTCCCTGTTCTTGCGGGTTGGCAACAGTGCGGCAACAGAGTCTGAGATCACCTTTCCGTGCGCGTTTACCATGACGTATTGAAGACCGTTTGTTCCTCTGAGTTCGCTGTCAAATAGCTTCTCAACACCCATTTTTCCGAGTTCGTTCCCCGCCTTGATCCGACTGTAGGTTCTTACCTCTTCTGGATCAGCGATTCCCGTGTATCCCAGAAGCACAGTTGTTGCTTCTCCATGCGGATAAAATCTCTTGTGCCCCACTTCAAGAAATACGCCCTCTAGTGCTTCCTTGCTTTTTTCGACCAGAAGAAGCTCTTCTCTGCTTATGTCCTTGGCGATTGTAACGGGGTAGAAATTTTTGAGGGTCGCTATTTTTCGAAGTTTTTTAAGAAGTTCTTTCTCTGGAGTGTTGATTATCTCCGCAAGTTTTTCGGCGAGCTCTTCGACATCTGTAATTTCTCTCGGAAATATTCGTATGTTAAAAGACGGTTTGTTATAGAGAATTTTTTCGCCGTTTCTATCGAAAATGCGTCCTCTGGGCGCAGGAAGTTCAAGTGCCCTCAGAATATTTCTTTGCGAAAAATTTCTGTATTCCTCCCCCTTGTGTATCTGGAGGTAAAACAATCTTCCCGAGAAGACGAGAAAAAACAGCACAATCACGGAGGAGGCTATAATGAATCTATGTCTTAGGAATTCCATCCAGTTTTCTCAGAAGCATTATTATCGGAGTTCCGACCACTGCATTAATGATAGCCTGATAGAAAGCTAGCTCAACACTGAGAAATACTACCTGCCCGCTGTCTTGTCTAAACAGAAGCAGTACCAGTAGCAGCAAGTGCATGAGCAGGGTTCCTAAAAAAAGTGCCAGAGGAAGGAAAAAGGTGCGGTTGGGATTGTAATTAAGGTTGCGTATGCTCATTCGCAGACTGAGAAACACGGCGAATCTTGTGACCGTATGGAGCCCCAAGGCTCCGGCCGAAAAAACATCCATTAAAACTCCGTTCAGCATGGCAAGTGTGAACAGATAAGGTATTTCGGTTCTGACTGCCAGGCAGATTATTAAGATCAGATTGAGATCAGGGGTGAATTTGCCCAGAGAAGATGTCGGGATTACTGATGTCTGGATAATGATGAAAAGAAAAGAGCAGAATAAGTAGAAAAGAAAAGAGAAGTTTATTCTCATCATATTCCAACCGGATTCAGCTGGAGAGAGCTAATTGAGATGTATGAGCACCTCTTCAACCCTGCTCACATCGATTACCGGTTTTATGATGGCCTTTTGAAGTCCTTTGTCCGGCTCAATTCTTATTACGGTTCCTATAACAATATTTTTTGGGAAAACATTGTCTTTTCCGGATGATATGATCTTATCTCCGACTATAATATCGCCCTCTTGTTCAATGTATTTCATAACGTAATGGTTTCCCGCTCCAGCAACTATGCCTCGTGCGCGGCTCCTTTGTACAATTGCATCCGCCACGCTTGAGGGATTCGTCATTAGCATTACCATGGAGGTTTTCTCGTTTACCGAGTGTACGGTTCCTATGGCCCTGACGTTGTTAAGCACCGGGGACCCCTCACTTATCCCAGAAGACGATCCTTTATCTATTATAAGGAAACCAGGCCCCACCAGCGAAGGACTGCTCCCTATGACCTTCGCCCCCACCACTTCTCCCTTAAAGGAACTTCTGTAGTTAAGAAGACTTCTTAGCCTTTCATTCTCAAGCTTTATTTCCGTTAGCATCAACTCTTGTGCTTCCATTTGCTGTAGCTGTGCTTTCAGGCGGGAATTCTCAACGCTTGTATCGACGAGGTCAATATAATGGTCCCAGTAGTATCTTACGCCATCTTTGACGTAGTTTGCGAAAGCGCCGGAACCGTAGTTGATGTTAAGCATCAACTTTGTTGTGTAATTATTTTCTTTCTTTGACAGGTCGAAAGTGACAGGCAATAGATGGATTAGAACAATTATGAGGATAAAGGACAGAAATAGTTGATTTTTACTAAAAAACTTCCTCATTAAGTTTTCCTTCCGGTTGGAAATACTTAATTCTGATTCTCATAAGTGGCGAAAAAGCCTCGTCCACATTATGGTTATGGCCATCGCATAAAATTACAGGATGCTAAAACAATAAACTGCTATTCATTTATTGTAACACAAAACAATTCAGGTTTCAAGGAGAATCGAGGGGAATCCGTCTTGAAGCCGGATTGTGAAAGCAGACGCAAATCAACAAGGGCGAACTCGGCACTTGGGACTTAATAATCGTAAATAATCGAGACATTATGGAATCTGCCTGATATCACCGGCTTTCTGTAATTTATATAGAGATGGAGTTTAGAAGGTCTATATTTTCGAGAGCTTTTCCAGAGCCAATAACAACGCAATCAAGGGGCTGCTCGGCCCTTTTTATCTGTATGCCGGTTTTTTGCTCTATGCGGCTGCGTAGCCCTCTTAGAAGCGAGCCGCCTCCGGCCAGCGTTATTCCCGATTCAAAGACATCTGCAGAGAGCTCCGGCGGGGTTACCTCCAAAGTCTGCATGATTGCGTCGACTATCTGGCTTATGGTTTCTTCTACAGCCTCTCCGACTTCTTCCACGTCAATTGAAAGCATTGAAGGAACACCGGAAACATTGTTTCTTCCGATTACTTTCATTTGGATTTTCCCGCCGGTGTTTATTTCCGGGTGTGAAGAGAATTTTTTCTTAAGTTCTTCTGCTGCCCTGTATCCGATTACTATGTTGTGATTTCTTTTCAGCCACAGCTGTATGGCTTCATCCATCTTGTCTCCACCGATTTTGATTGATTTACTCACAACTATCCCGGACAGTGCGATAACGGCTATTCCCGTGGTGCCGCCTCCTATGTCGACCACCATGTTGCCCGACGGTCTATCTACCTCTATACCAGACCCTATGGCGGCGCACATTGTTTCCTCGATGAGATATACTCTCCTGGCTCCTGCAGCCTCGGCCGATTCTCTTACGGCTCTTTTCTCTACTTCGGTAATCTGAAGGGGAACCGATATTATTACTCTCGGGCGCACAAAGCTTCTCTTATTGCCGTTGGATTTTCTTATGAAATGCTCGATCATTTTCTGGGCCGCTTCGAAATCGGCGATAACCCCGTCGCGAAGAGGTCTTATGGCTTTAATCGAATCAGGGGTTCTTCCTACCATTTCCCTGGCCTGTTGACCTACAGCTATCAGTTTTGATTTCTGTCCCGGAATGTCCTGCACCGCTACCACAGACGGTTCATTAGACACTATTCCCTTACCTTTGAGGTATACAAGGGTGTTTGCGGTTCCGAGGTCGATTGCCAGATCGTTTGAAAAATATTCCAGAAGCTTGTCTATCATTATTTTATAATTACCCCTTCTTTAAGTTAAAGAATAAACCCGAAATATTCACCATATGTACCTGTAAAACGGATGAGTCTGCGGCCAAATAGTTAATCCCTAAACTATAGCATTTTTTTTAATTATTCAAAGCGGCTATAAAAGGGTTTTTCTGTTATTTTTACCGTGTTTGGAGTTTTATCGGCGCGGTGTTCTCCGCCAACGGAAACTTCTCCCCGAAAATCGCAGAATTCTCTTCTTATATAGCCGATAGAGATATTTTTCCCCAGAGTGGGGGAGTATGTTGAAGAAGTTATTCTCCCCACTTTTTTCTCCTTAACCCAGAGCGTATCTCCTGGTAGCGCGCTGCCGTCTTGCTGCGCCTCGAAATACGCCAGGTGCCAGTTCACCTTTCCTCTCCACTTTATCCTTGCTATTACTTCCTGGCCCACGTAACAGCCCTTTTCAAAGTCAAGGGCATCCCATATGCCGGCTTCAATCGGTATTGTGGAGGTGTCCATATCCTTTCCGTAAAGGGGAATTCCGGCTTCTATTCTCAGGGTCTCGAGAGCCTCCTGTCCGCAAAGTCCCGGGACCGGCGGATTTTCAAGAAGAAGTTCCCAGATTTTCTGAGCCCCGCCGTTTTTAAAAAGAACGTCAAAACCGGTTTCTCCCGTTCTGTTGAGCTTCATTACGGTCGCCTCACCGCAAGCCCGGTGATCATATTCCTTCATCTGCTTAACGTCGGTGCCGAGGCGCTTTTCGATTAATTCCCCGCAGCCGGGACCGCACACGTGAAAAAGGCAGTAATCTCCTGTAATGTCAAGCACCTCGGCTTTGTATGAAAGCCTGAATCTGCGAAGAAACTCCGCTATGTTCTCGCTCATGGCGGGTTCTGTATCCATGTAGACTGAGTCTTCATTTTTAAAGACCCTCATGTCCGAAATCATTTTTCCCTTGGGGGTAAGTATTGCCGCGTAGACCCCTGTCCCGGGGTTTTTTTCCTTTACGTCGTTTGTGAGCACTCCCTGCAGGAATTTTATATGGTCAGCCCCTGACAGTATGAGTTTCCCTCTGCTTGAGATATCTATAACGCCCACGGATTCTCTTACGGTTTTTGCTTCTCCTTCCGGGTCACCGTAGCTTTTCGGGAGAAAAAATCTGCCCGTCTCGCCGAATACGGCTCCTTGGGCTGCGTGTCTGTCGTAAAGCGGAGTTTTCTTCGCGGATTCCATTAGAGTAAGTGCTTGCGGGGGAGGTTTTTGACCGCCACCTCCGTTTGTTTTGTCTCTTGAAAAACCACTGCCTGAATGTAGTATAAAGTCCCTGTTCCAAAAAGAAATTGCAGAGGTGGGAAGTGAAAGAACTTAGAGAAAACTACAAGGTGGTCATCATGGGTTCCGGCCCGGCGGGGCTGACCGCGGCCCTTTACACGGCGCGGGCGAATCTAGAGCCGCTTGTGTTTGAAGGTCCGGAAGCCGGAGGGCAGCTTACTACGACTACCGATGTTGAGAATTTCCCGGGGTTTCCAAACGGAATCATGGGTCCTGAGCTTATGGACCTTATGAGAGAGCAGTCCGAACGTTTCGGGGCACAGTGCGTGCGAAAAGCCGTAACCGCCGTCGATTTCTCCAAAAGGCCGTTTCGGGTATCGACGGAAGATGAGCAGATACTTGCTTCCACGTTCATTATTTCTTCGGGCGCCACGGCAAGGATGCTCGGCCTGCCTTCCGAGCGGGAGCTTCTGGGTTACGGGGTTTCCACATGCGCCACGTGCGACGGGTTTTTCTTCAGGGACAAGGAACTTGTGGTTGTCGGGGGAGGGGACAGCGCCATGGAGGAATCCATCTTCCTTACCAAGTTCGCCACCCGGGTTACCGTGGTCCACAGGCGCGACAAGCTCAGGGCGTCGGTGATAATGCAGGAGCGTGCCAGGGAAAACGAGAAAATAGATTTTATCTGGAATGGTGCCGTTGAGGATGTGCTGGGTTCAAGAGAGGACGGAGTAGCGGGGGTGCGGATAAAGGATGTCGTGACCGGGGAGAGCTATGTTAAGGAATGTCAGGGCATGTTTGTGGCGATCGGGCACACTCCTAACAGCGAAATTTTCAGGGGACAGCTTGATATGGACGATAACGGCTACCTGATTACCGGTAACGGCACCTCTGAAACAAGCGTTGCCGGTGTTTTCGCCGCCGGAGACATACAGGACACAAGATACAAACAGGCCATAACGGCGGCGGGAAGCGGCTGCATGGCGGCTATGGACGCGGAAAAGTTCATAGAAGAGCATGGACTTTAACCGTTCCGTGTCTTAGTCTTGGACAAAGAGTTTTTATTCGGTTATACAGATTGCCTGCTTTTTTGCGTTTTTGCGGGCGGTTAGCTCAGCGGGAGAGCACCTGCCTTACAAGCAGGGGGTCACAGGTTCGAATCCTGTACCGCCCACCATCTGATTTAAACGGGGCCGTAGTTCAGCCTGGTTAGAACGCTGGCCTGTCAAGCCAGAGGTCGCGGGTTCAAATCCCGTCGGTCCCGCCACCCCGATTTGGAGAATCGCACGGAATTCCGCCTAGGAACCAAGCGGAGTTTCTAGCTTTTTTATGTATAGTTTTCGTGTCAGAGTCCGTCGCGGGAAATTCGTATCTTGAATATTCAAAAACAGATTGAACGCTTCAAAAAGGGCTACCCCTTCCGCAGGCTCCTTCGCCCCGCGACAGTCGGCGACGGCATAAGGAAACTGGAAGAGAATGAATCCCGAGCGCTTGAGCAGCAATACGAGGATTCCCTTGCTGAAACTAGCGTGTGCAAATTCGTTCCGGCATCGGGAGCGGCTTCGAGAATGTTTCGGGATCTCGGCGTGCTTCGGGAAGCTTTTTCCTCCGACGAAGCGGTCTTGGACCCCGAAGGGAGGAAGATACTTGATGAATTCCTCTCAAACGCAACAAGATTTCCCTTCGCGGACCTGCTTGAGCAAGAGCTCGGAGAAAAAACGGAAAAGATTGCCTCTTCGGGGAACTTCAGGCTCATTTTCGACACACTTTTGGGAAACGACGGCTTGGGTTACGGAAGCGCTCCCAAAGGGCTTGTGCCTTTTCATAGTTACGGCGGGGAGCGGAGGACGGCTTTTTGCGAGCATTTCAGGGAAGCTCTCGGATATATAAGTTCGCGCGGTACGGCCTCAATGCATTTTACGATTCCCCCGGCATTTGCAGAGGAGTTCGCTCAAGAGGAGGAGAAGACAGTTTCTCTTTTTTCCTCAAGCGAAGTCTCATTTGAAGTGACTTACTCGGTTCAGGATTCCGAGACGGACACAATCTCGGTCGCAATGGACAACACGCCTGTTGCTGATGCCGACGGATCTCTGCTCAAAAGGCCCGCTGGGCACGGAGCACTGCTTAAAAACCTGAACGAACTTCGCTATGACTGCATTTTTATAAAAAACATAGATAACGTGGCGAAAGAGGCACTTCTTCCCGATACCGTCAAGTGGAAAAAGACCCTCGGGGGACTTCTGCTTTCTATCCAGAGAAAGATTTTCCGGTATGCAGAGGCCCTTTCTTTTAACCGGATTTCAGAATCCTTGGAGAGGGAGATAGTTTCTTTCTGCCGGGAAGAGCTTTTAATGGACCTTCCCGGGGAGCTCTCAGGGCTCTCAGAAACTGACAGGAGGGACTACCTGATCCAGGCGCTTGACAGGCCCCTTAGGGTATGCGGCGTTGTAGAAAACATGGGCGAGCCGGGTGGAGGTCCGTTCTGGGTGGAAGGAGAAGGAGGAGAATCTCTTCAGATAGTTGAAAGCGCCGAGGTTGATCACGACTCTTCTTCCCAGCGACATGCCTGGGAGAACTCAACCCATTTTAATCCCGTGGATATTGTCTGCGGAGTGAAGAATTTTAAGGGAGAGAAATTCAACCTGCCCGACTTTATCGACCCCGAGGCCGGAATTATCACCGAAAAAACCTTTGGCACTATGAAGATAAAAGCTCTTGAGCTTCCCGGGCTCTGGAATGGTTCCATGTCTGGCTGGATAACGATTTTCGTGGAAGTTCCCTCCACAACGTTTAATCCCGTGAAAACCTTATGGGATCTTCTGAAGGAGCCGCATCAGGTAGAGTAAGACTCAGAAGCTGTTGTGCTGACTTGATTCTCAAAATGCCTAAAGAAAATCTTTATTGCCTTATTCTTGCCGGGGGACGGGGGACCAGGCTCTGGCCTCTCTCAAGAGAGTTTCTACCCAAGCAGTTCCTCAGCATAAACGGGGATGAATCGCTTCTGCTTGGAGCGCTTAAACGGGCTGCCCGTCTTGTCGCCGAAGAAAATATACTGGTTGTTCTTGAGGAAAAGCAGCTCCCGCTGATTGAAAAGAATCTTCGTTCCACGGATTTCCTGGGAAAGATAAAAATTATGACCGAGCCTGTGGGAAGAAATACTGCTCCCGCGATCCTGCTTGGGACGCTTGGGGTTGCCTCTGAGGACGAAGATGCAGTGATAATGGTTTTTCCCTCGGATCATGTGGTTGGAGACGATGAAAATTTCCGTGATCATGTGCGAAGGGCGGTTTCGCTCGCCGAAGACGATTACATAGTGTGTTTTGGAATTACTCCCTCGACGCCCGAGACCGGATACGGCTACATCGAGGGAGGAGAACCGCTTTGCGGTGGCGGTCTTAGAATAAAAAGGTTTGTTGAAAAACCCAGTGCCGAAGTTGCGAGCGAATACCTGCTTTCGGGGAACTTCTTCTGGAACAGCGGGATGTTCGTTTTTCGGGCCCGGACCATGATTGATGAATACGCGGCTCTCTGCCCCGATGTCTATGAACCGGTCCGCGAAGCTTTCCGCGGTGAAATAGACAGGGCTGTTTACGCCGGGCTTCCCTCCGTTCCCGTTGACCGCGCGGTAATGGAGAGAACTTCGCGCGGAGCCGTGATACCGTCTTCTTTTCCGTGGAGCGACATGGGATCATGGAGGCTTTTATATGAGTTTTTCCCGAAAGATTCTGAGGGCAACGTGCTTGAAGGAGACGTAATCCTAAGGGACACGGAGGATTCCCTTGTAAGAAGCAGTTCGAGGCTTGTCTGCGTAGCTGGTCTTCGTAACATTGCTGTGATTGAAACTAAGGATGCTGTTTTTATCTCCGACCTTGACCGCTCGAATGAAGCGGGCGAGTTTACGAAGGAATTAAGAGAGCGGGGGAGGGATGAGGCAGACCGTCCGAAGGTAGTCCGCTATCCTTGGGGCAGCAGGGAAGAAATTGAAAAAGGAGAACTCTCAAAAGTAACGAAAACGACTGTTTTTCCCGGCAAATCAGTAAAGCCGGAAAATATCCCTTCTGGGAATCTACGACTGCTGGTTCTCGAGGGAGAAGCCCTTATAATCAGCGAGCAAGGCAAGGATGAACTCGGCCCCGGGCAAACCATTTTTCTTGAAGACGGGGCAGACTGCGCTGTCGAAAACAAAACAGATAATATCCTGGTCATTCTTGAGGTTTTTTCCGCTATGGGTTGAAAAAAAACGGGCGGAGCGGAGTTTTGACTCTGTTTTCCGTTGAGTTATCATTTTTTCACCGAGCGGGGAGAGGTGGCCGAGTGGTCGAAGGCGCTCGATTGCTAATCGAGTAAGGGGTGAAAGCCCCTTCGTGGGTTCGAATCCCACTCTCTCCGCCAGTACCATTCAAATAGGCTTTTTCAGGTTTTTCCGTAATGCATCTTTCCAACATACATGCATTTTCGGAGACAGACTCCGAAATTGCAAGGTCTCTTGTGTAAGAGATATAAAGGTCGTCCTTTATTCGAGTAAAGCGGGGAACTTTCTTGTTGGCGGGTTTAAGATGCTCGGTGTCGGGACGAGGAAAAAGCCGGTTACACCGCAATTGCGTGGGCGACTTCGTTTCTTACGCTTTTTATTTCTATCTTTATTTCGGTTCCGGAGCTGATATTGCCTTCAATCAGCTTCGCATTTATGTAATTTTCCGTGGTGCAGTTTGACTTGCTCTCGACAATGGCGTCAAGAGTTTTGCCTATGAACGTTCTGTAAAAATTTTCTTTTTTCGTCTTTCCAAGCGCGCGAAGCTCCGCCGCTCTTTGCTTTTTCACCTGCGGGGGAATCTGGTCTTTCATGTTTGCGGCAGGGGTCATTTTCCTTATTGAATAGGGAAACACGTGGAAATAGGTGAGTTCCGAAGCGGCCGCGACGTCTCGGGAATTTTCAAACTGCTCCTGCGTTTCCCCGGGAAACCCGACCATTATGTCCGTACCGATCGAGGCCTCTGGTAGAACGCTGCGTATAGTGTCCGTGCACTCAAGGAATTGCTCGGGGCTGTACCTTCTTCTCATCTTTCTAAGAACTTCTTTGTCTGCGCTTTGAAGCGCTATGTGGAAGCTTGGACAGACAATCTCCGATTCCGAAACGAAACTGATCAATTCCTTTCCGGTATCCGCGGGATCAAGCGAGCTCAGCCGTATCCTGCGTACCGCCCCGGATTCCTCAATCTTTCTGAGCAGGCCGACGAGGTCAGAACCTATGTCCCTTCCGTAACTTGCCAGGTGAACACCGGTGAGAACCACTTCCTTGTAACCTGCGCGTGCGAGGGTTCTCAGCCTCGATATAACTTCATCCGTCTCCAGGCTGCGGGACCGCCCGCGCGCCCTCGGTATCACGCAGAACGTGCAGGCGTAGTTACATCCGTCCTGCACCTTGAGGAACGCCCTTGTTCTGTCGGGAAAGAATCTGATATCCGGGGTGTCGAATTTCCTTTTCTTCTCCCTGAAAATGTCGGATATGAGAACCTTCGGCTCGCTCTGCACCTCTCCCCGGCGTATGACTCCGAGAAGGGATGAGAATTTGTGGGAGTTTCCGATTACGTAGTCGACTTCCTCCAAGGCCGAGAGCTGCTCGGGGGAGACCTGCGCGTAGCAGCCAGTGACTATTACCACGCCGCGGGGATTTGATCGTTTCGCCCTGTATATGTAGTTTCTCGCTTCTGAGTCCGCCTTGTGCGTGACGGTGCAGGTGTCTATTACGTACACGTCAGCCGGTTCGTCGAATTTTTCGTTCTTTACAAATTTGGAAGATGGAAGATGGTTAAGCAGGGCGGCAGTGTCGTACTGGTTAACCTTGCACCCCAGCGTTACAACGGAGATCCTTTTCATTGTACGCGCGTTCCTTTTATCCAGCCCCCGCCCACCACGGTTTCATCTTTGTAGAAAACGATCGCTTGGCCGGGAGTTACGGCTTTCTGCGGTTCCGAGAAACTGACTATCGCCTCCCCGTTGTCCGTGACGCTTACTCTGGAAGGGACCCCGCCGTGGCGGTATCTTATTTTGGAGCGCACGTCGATCTCTCCTTCAGGAGGCCTGCTTACCCAGGAGAGATTTCCCGCGGTAAGGGAATTGCTGTAAAGATCCTTTTCCTCTCCGACTCTGACCTCGTTTCGCTCTGCGTCAATACCGACAACGTACATCGGCTTTCCCTTCGCGAAACCGAGTCCGCGCCTCTGGCCGATGGTAAAAGACGCGATTCCCCTGTGCCTGGCGACGGGATTTCCCTCCATGTCCACTATGTCACCCTCTATTTTTCCTCTATCAAGATAGGGCTCGAGAAATTCCCTGTAGCCGTCTCCCGTGATGAAGCAGACCCCCATGCTCTCGGCCTTCGTGGCGACTCTGAGCCCCATACTCTCGGCAATTTTTCTCACCTCGGTTTTCGTTTTGTCTCCCAGGGGAAAAATGAGCTTCTGAAGTTCTCTCTGGCCCAGGGTGAAGAGAAAGTAAGACTGGTCCTTAGCGGGATCAACGGCCCGCTCAAGAGAGTACTTGCCGGTTTCGGCGCTGCGGGATATCCTCGCGTAGTGTCCCGTGGCGAGAAAATCCGCGTCAAGCTCAAGGGCCCGCTTCAGGAGAAAGTCGAATTTCATGAACTGGTTGCACAGCACGCAGGGTATGGGAGTTTCTCCCGAATCGTACTTGCTTACGAAATCGGAGACCACGAGTTCCCTGAACGAGTCCATGTAATTTACCACGTAGTGAGGTATGCCTATCTCGTACGCGACTCTTCTCGCGTCGCAGACCTCATCCGCGGAGCAGCATCCTCCCTCGCTCTCCCCGTAGTCCCAAAGCTGCATGGTCACTCCTATGACTTCATGCCCCTGGGACTTGAGAAGGGCGGCCGTTGTGGCGCTGTCAACCCCTCCGCTCATGGCTACTACTATCCTTTTTCCCATAACGCAAGTGATTCTACCCTAGAAACAAGAGCGGACAAACAGGAAAGCTTTTTCTTTTTCCCGTTGCGGGCGAGGGCGCGGAGCGTTCGGTCGGAACTTCAAATATGTGTTAGAATTAATCCAATGAACGAGGTTTCATGTTGCCACACTCCGCCGCCTGGAGAACCTCTTACAGTCAGCCGAAACCTGAAGATTTCCCTCGCGGCGCTTCTCTGTCTCATTGCCGTTTCCTTCCTGCCGCCTCTTTCGCTCCTTAATGCCTCTCTTCTCGGCTATCTCCGACTGCTAGCCATTCCCCTTGTTGTGGGTTTTCTTCTGGGAGGGGCGATAGATTACTTCGTTCCCCAGGGGTTTATATACAGATACCTTGGCAGAACGGGCAAGTCATCGCTTCTCTACGCGCTTGCGGGAGGTTTTCTGATGTCTTCCTGTTCCCACGGAATACTTGCCATAGCAATCCAGATCTATAAAAAAGGGGCGAGCATCCCGGCTGTTATAACATTTCTGCTCGCTTCTCCGTGGGCGAATTTTCCCGTAACCATTCTTCTCATAACCTTTTTCGGGTGGAAAGGAGTTCTGTTCATAGTCACGGCGGGATTTATTGCCCTTACTACCGGCCTTGTCTTCGAAGCTCTTGAGCGGGGCGGCTATATTGAGAAAACCGACGTAACGGGCCTGGGAGAAGAATACGAGTGGGAGAAGATAAAGAATTTTTCCCTGAGGGAAAGCGCTGCAGGAGTTCTCAGGGGAAGTCTCAATCTTTCCAACATGGTTCTCTGGTGGCTTATAGTCGGCCTCATGGCGGCGGTCCTTATAGACGTATACGTGCCCGGGGAATTTTTCATGCGTTATCTGGGTCCGGATACCGGAGGTCTCCTGCTCACCCTTGTGGGAGCCACAGTGATTGAGGTCTGCAGCGAGGGAAGTTCGGTTATGGCGTTTGAGATCTACGACAAGGTCCAGGCGTTTGGGAATCCCTTTGTTTTCCTGATGGCGGGGGTTGTGACCGACTATACAGAGATCGGGCTTCTCTGGACCAACATAGGCAAAAAGACGGCCTTGCTTCTCCCCGTAGTGGCCGTCCCTCAGGTGCTTTTCTTCGGGTTTCTCTACAACGCCTTCCTTTGAACCGCGGGAGCAAATACAATGCGAAGATGTCCCTGGTGCGAGCGAACCGATATTGAGAGAACTTACCACGACAAGGAGTGGGGAGTCCCGGTTTTTTCCGACGAAAAACAGTTTGAGTTTCTGGTCCTTGAGTCCGCCCAGGCGGGCCTCAGCTGGCTTACGGTTCTTCGCAAAAGGGAGAATTACAGGCGTCTTTACGACGGGTTCGATCCGGAAAAAGTTGCCCGCTACGGAGAGGAAAAGATACGGGAACTCATGTCGGATAGCGGAATAATACGCAACCGAAAGAAGATAGAGGCTTCGATAAACAACGCCGCCCGGTTTCTTGAAATACGGCAGGAGTTCGGAAGTTTCTCCGATTATCTGTGGGGTTTTACCGGAGGAGTCCCGGTTACTAACGCCTGGGAGAAGCTCTCGGAAGTACCCGCCTCGACGGAACTTTCAGTGACGGTGAGTCGTGACCTTAAAAAACGGGGCTTCCGCTTCATGGGTCCCACTATCGTCTACGCCCATCTTCAGGCGACGGGAGTGGTGAACGATCATCTGGTATCGTGTTTTCGCTACGAAGAGATTCTCGGTTTAAGCAAGGGAATCAAATAGCCTCATCAGGTAGTCTCCGCTTTCCCTGCTGAAGTGCACTATTTTTTCGATCTTTTCTTCGCCGAGATCTTTTTCGATTCTTCTTACCGTTTTTTTTATCGCCAAGGAGTGCGCGGGATCTTCCTTGGCATGAACCTCTATGAAAGTTGAGGGGGCGGGAACTGTCTCCAGTTCAGGGAAAAGAAGCCCCGATACGTTTTCAAACAGATAGGAGTGTCCGAGTATCGCGAGGGGAAACTGCTCGGCGGCGTCCTGAAGGAACTCGTCGTACTCCCTTACGATCTCAAGACAGAAAGGATTGGTCTCCTTCTCTCCGAGATCCTTTAGATCACGAAGGGCAATCTCTGCATGTCCGAGTTCTCCCTGTGCGCAGGAATGAAACCTTTTGCTCAGGTAGGGATCAGAGTCTTTCGTGTTTATGCTTGCCATGTTAACCGCTCTTTGACTGAGAAGTTCGATTATATAAAAAGTGAACAGAAATCTTGTGTAGGTTTCCCGGGTGATGTTTCCGGAAACAAGATCCCTTATTTCCTCTTTGTCTTTTACCCTGCGAAGATAGGTTTCGACTTCGATATCAAGAAGCGATTCAAGTTTTTGCATTGCGTTTTTCCCAGAATAAAATTCAGAACGACTATTATAATATAGAAATCTGTATTGTTAATCGTTCCTGTCATTTTTTGGTTTGACTGCGCCACTTGGCTCAGGAACCATTAGGATGCGTTATTTTTCCGCGCCCGTAGCCCAACTGGACAGAGCGCTTGACTACGGATCAAGAGGTTGGGGGTTCGAATCCCTCCGGGCGCGCCATTCTTCAATAGGTATGTACCGGACGCATTTACGAACCTATCAAACAGTTTTTTCAAGGGGCGAGGTATAACAAAGGGTTAATCTCTTTAGCTCTAGGTTCAAAAATACGAAGTTCATTAACCGGTGTCTTTGTTCAAGAGTTCCAAGCATAAAGGCATCGTGTGTTCCAGAGGCCACTTCTGTTGACACTGACCTTCTACCTCCACCTTCACGTGCTTTGGCTTATGACATAATTTTTGTTAGTAAAATAATTCATAATATTAGATACGGTCCACGCGGATGCAGCTAACGATTGCAGGCAATCACCCAGTTCAAATGATCCGTAAGCAATAATGGAAGCAAGCCAAGATAAGCTGGCTATCAATTGGCATAACCATTGTATGCTTATATTGGCCTTAACTTTTTTCTGAACTAATTCTTCTTGCATCAGCACACACACTCCTTTCCGCAACAACTCAAATCATCTAGGTAAAGACCTTCACTACGATATGTCTCAAGCAGCGTTGTATCCATACCCAATCGTTTTCCAATTGCATTAGCGACAACACCAAACCTCTGCCGATACTTATAAATAAAACAAAAACTAAGATCATCATGACGAACTTGTGGACCAACGAGAAACAACCCAGGAGTTTTGGTTGATTCATCCTGCTCATTCAGCAAACAATAAGCTTTATTTTTCTTCCATTTAAACAAGTCTTTAATGACGACCAAACTACTTTTAAATCCTGTTGCCAAAATGGGTGGTGTGGCACTTTGATAAGGCAATGATTTGCCTCTGACATAAATCAAATACTTGTCCTGCTCCAACCTTATCTCCCTAACCATGGATTTACCAACAAACTCAATCCTGTTATAAATCATTTCTTGCTTCAACCTCTCCAACGTAAAAGGCGATAAGCTTTCACTTGGGTCAGTTGTTTTTTCACTCCAACGCGCATCGCGGTCTAATACACGAACCTTTTTGTCCAATCGACTTAAATTGATGGCTGCATCAATGCCACTCTCATAACCGCCGATAATATAAATTTCATCGCCTTTAATGTGTTCCCAGCTTTTCACTCGGCTGTTATGCAAACACAATTCAGCACCTGGAATAGAATTTGTATTCGGGTATTGAAATTCTCCGGCCGCCCAAATCAAAAAGCGAGACTTTATCGGCTTTCCTTCAGTGATATGAACCTTAAAAGAACCTTCAGAATAAAGCACCTTTTCTACATTTATATGTTCCATAACCGGCAAATCAAAATATTCTGATACAGCTCTTAAATACAACGCATACTCCTTGCCGGTAGGGTGTTCCTTTTGAAGCATATACGCTGGCGAGGTTCCGGATATAACCGCATTGAGGTCAAGATGACCATAAAAATTAGTTGTAAATGAAGGGGTTATGAGTTGCATTTCCTTCGGCCATTTGTCGAAAGTCGCGCCGACTTCTTCTCTCTCAAGAACAATCATTCGCTTTATGCCCAAATCCTTAAGCATAGCAGCAACCCCTATCCCTGCCGGACCGGCTCCAACAACAACAACATCTAATTGTTTCATCTCTCTAACTTCCTAACGTTTCATATCTAAAGGATTTACTTAACGACAACTGTTTCATTGAAACATTCCTGATATAGAGCATTGATCGATACGCAACTTTTAACGATAGCATTGTGTTGGTTTGCAAATTGCTTACTAGGGCGCGCACAACAAACTCTTCTTAAGTTTTCTGATCCCAGTTCGCTATCCTAACCCCTCGTATAATCAGAGCCGTCGCGGTGTATGAGAGGATGATAATCGGTCCGGCTGGCATATCGAACGCTGCGGCGAAGGCGATACCGGAGAGAACGCCCGCCACTCCGCAGAGCCATGCGGTAAGATACGGCCCTTTGACGCGTACGGCGGCCAGAGCCGGGAGTATAAGGCTTGCAAAGACTACATAGACGCCGACCAGTTGAACCGATGAAGTGATGGCTAGAGCAAAGATCAGATAAAATCCCATGTTGTTTCGTACCTCTGGCTTGGAAAACCAAGCCAGCAGTATTAATACGTAAATGGGTGCGTGTTTCGCTACATCTGCCCATGTCACAAACAGCATCTGTCCCGAAAGCAGGTGCTTTACCTCCTCTCCGCCGTGAGGGTGATCGGCCAGCAACAGAAGCGCGAGCGATGCGGCAAGTACGAAAGTGCATCCTATGATCGCCTCCTGTCGCTCTGGCATTGCAGTTTCCACCTTGCGGAAAAACAGCCCTGCTGCGACCGCACAGCCAAGTGCTATGAACTGGATCAGCCACGGAGACGGATCATGGATAAACATGTTGCCGACCACAAGCCCGAGGCCCGCAATCTGCGCCACCGCAAGATCAATAAAGATGATGCCGCGGCGGAGCACCTCGATGCCCAAGGGAGCGTGGGTAAGCGCAATCATGAGGCCGGCAGCCATTGCCGGCCCGATGATTTCCAGAAGTTCACTGGTTAACACTATATGTCTCTTTCAACAAAGCTATAATCCTGTCAAAAAGTGCGAACAGGTCGCCGCTCTGCTCGTCGCCCCCAACGGTGTAAGGAAGCACGATTGCCCTTGTCCCGGTTTTTTCCGACAACCATTCACTCGCGTCATCCGGATCGTAAGGAGTACGGATAATCACGTCCGCCGGGCTGCTTCTTAACTTTTGCAGCAGGTCCTTCAGGTGAGAAGTTGTCGGCGGAATGCCGGGTTTTGGTTCAAGTGTTCCCACTCGTTTCATTCCAAGCCAGTCAATCAGATAAACAAACGATTGGTGATGAACCACAACCGGTTTTCCTTTAAGCGTGGCAGCCTCGGATTCCCATCGGGAAATCGCAGCGCGAAAACGCGACGAAAAATCCTGGTAATTATCCCTGTAAAAAGAGGCGTTTTCAGGATCTATCCCCGAAAGCCGGTCGGCGAGAGTCTCACCCACCATCATCAGGTTGCGCGGATTCAGGTGCACGTGGGGATTGCCTTCCGGATGTATATCTCCCATGCTGCGGTCGACCACAAGCGGGACTTCAAGCATGGGGACCAGATGCGCTGCCAGAATGTAACCTGTGGAGCCGGGTTGGATATTGGAGTTTGCCTTCTTAAGCAGAGTCGGGAGCCAGCCTATTTCAAGACTTGCACCCGAGCAGAGCAGCAAATCGGCTTTGCGCGCTTTGGATATCAGGCTTGGGCGCGCCCTTATGTAGTGTGGATTCTGCATGGCCGAGGTAGCCGCAAACGCTTCCACCTTGTCACCGCCGATTTCTTGGGCCAGCGCCGCCCATTCCGGCTCGCAGGCAAATACTTTTATCTTCTCTTGGTCAGAAGCGGCAAAAGCGGAGATGTGAAAAAACGGTAAAACGGCAAAAAACGCGGTTATGACCGCGAAACGTAATAATGTATTCATTTTTCCTCCTTAAGTTTGAAAAGAAAACTCTGCTGCCCGCACGTATGTGAGGGGAATAAAAAGTCTGATTACAGCTTAGGAGGAAAGAGGAGGTCCGCGAGTAATTCCCGCTTCGCAAGTGTCCCGAACGACGATAGCGTCAGCGAGTGGCTGCGGGATGTGCTGTGCTCGGTGAAAAACACCGACTTCACTCGTGGCACCGGGGTCTGTATGGTCCTGATACCTGGCGTTCAGGCATATCTCGCATTCAGTTCCCTCATGCTTGTGCTCTTGGGAACCGCACTCGACCGCATGGGCAAAGTAGAGTATCTGTGCTCCGAGAAAGGCGATTGTAAGCAATAAGGAAAAGGAAAATGTTCTGCTCATCTGCATTGTTAAATGAGAAAAATTATCATTTAAGCTACCATACGAGAAAGTACCGTGTCAATGTTTTGGACTTGGAACCGTTAGTTTCTCTGATTTCTTGGGCCAGTGCCGCCCATTTCGGCTTGCAGGCAAATACTTTTACCTTTGCGAAGGAATATGCCGGGGCCACGAAAAGCAGCCCCGGCAGGAGAATGGAGAGAAAAGTCAGGTAATGTCTCGTGTCACAGTTGTCCTCAATATTTATGCGCGGCGTGTGCACCTATGCTCATTATGTACTGGAGCAGAATCTGGTTGTCGCTTAGATCTTCTCCTAATTTTTCGTGGTTGTACTGAAGTCGTACGCGCGAGAACTCGCTGTTTGACCAGTCGCCCATGACCGCTACCGCGTAGGGATCGTGATCTATCCCTGAATCCTCGGGAGAGTATATCTGGGAATAGCGGGCGCCGATTCTCCATTTCGGCGAAAACTTGAAAACCCCTTGCGCATACCAGCCGTGGCTTCCTCCGTCGAGGTGCTCTTCGTGGACCTCGTCTCCTTCCGCAAGAGTGTAGATGCCTTCTTCTTCACGCCAGAAATACTCACCTTGGAGAAGCAGCTCTTTCTCGCGGATGTTTCCGGTGGGGGCCCAAACGTAGCGAAAATCAACCGCGTAAAGCCTCGTGTCGCCCGTGAACATACCGGCGGTGAAGAACTCCCCGAGATTCTCCTCGTGTTCATCTCCATGTTCATCTTCATGTTCATCTTCGTGTTCATCTTCATGTGTTCATCTTCATGACCATGGCCGTTTTCAGCAGCATGTTCGTCTCCATGCTCATCTTCGTGTCCGTGTCCTGCGTGTCCTCCGCCGCGACCGCTTGCTTCTCCGTCAAGCAGGTAGCCCCCGATTCTCCAGGATGAATTTCCTCCTATATCACCGCCTACCCGCAGAAAGGCGCTGAACGAGTTTATGTCGTTACCATCAGCTCCCGCAAACGGGAAATCGTCTCCGCGGAAAATACCGCCTCCCGCCTCGACATAGAAGTCGGTCGGAAGCACGTATGTAATCTCCGCTCCGGTATCATTAAAGGACTTGTCGAGAAACACCCTGTAAGGCAAGGGGCGATCGGCGAAGTCATCTGCGTGGGCGTGATGTTCGTTCATGTATCCCAGAGTCCAGAACGCGCGGCCGAACTTTATGGTCGCCCCGGTTGGAAGCCCGGCACCTGGAAGGGTCTCCACGTATGCTTCCTCAAGCTCGATCTCGACCCCGCCTCCATGGTCTGCAAGAGCCGTGGTTATGTGGCCGTAGAATTTATGGTCAACGCTTGTCGAAAGATTAAGTTCGGTCTCTCCAAGGGAGATTCCTTCCGCCCCACGTTCTCCCTCGTGTCCCAGGACGAACCCGGGAATTTCGCCCTCATCCGAAGAAAAGGCGGCGAATCGTCCGCCCAGTATCGCTCCGATTGAAGGGTTAAGATCGCTGTTATAGATAGCTCTGCTGGGGGAGGCTTTATCCTTACTCTTTGAGTAGGTTATTTTCGCCTGAGAAGTTTTAGTCTCCATCTCGGCGAGTTTTTCCTCCAACTTTAAAATCCGGTTTTCATATTCCGATTTGATGCCCTGTATCTCCGTTTTTAAAGCTTCTATCTCTTGGTCAGAAGCGGCAAAAGCGGAGATGTGAAAAAACGGTAAAACGGCAAAAAACGCGGTTATGACCGCGAAACGTAATAATGTATTCATTTTTCCTCCTTAAGTTTGAAAAGAAAACACTGTCTCCCGTTTTCATGCGGGGAAACTCTGAAGAAACCTCTTTACTGCTTTAGGAAAAAAGGGGAGGTCCACGAGTAATTCCTGCCTCGTAAGCGTTCGGAGCCATGATAATGCCAATGGGTAGCTGCAAAACGTACTCTGCATGGAGAAGGAGACAGATTTCACTTGTAGCACCGGGACTTGAGCCGTCCTGATACTTGGTGCTCACGCATATCTCACAGGCAGTTCCCTCATGCTCATGTTCCAAGGAACCGTACTCGGCCGCATGGGCAAAGGAGAGCATCTGCACTCCCAGAAAAGCAATTGTCAGTAATAAGAAAAATGCCTTGGTCATCCGATTGTTGCTTACTTAAATGAGAAATATTATCATTTAACCTACCATATGAGAAAGTGCGGTGTCAATAATGATGTAAGCGGGACCGTGAGGTGCTGGGCTCTGACGCGGTGGTATTTTGTTTTCTGCGGGAATACGGTGAAAGCCTAGGCAGACTATCTCTAATCCCGCATGTCCTGTTGAGTATCCTCACTGTTTGAGTAACCTTACCGCCACGCATCGATTTTCGGAGGTTAACAGTGAGCGGAAGACCCATTCTGGTTACCGGAGACAGGCCGACTGGGAAACTTCATTTGGGACACCTTGTGGGTTCGCTTCAAAACCGCATCAGGTTTCAGAGCGAATACGACTGCTTTTTTCTGGTTGCCAACCTCCACATGCTGACCACGCATTACGACAGGGCCGTCGAGGTTGAGGAAAACACGATCGAGATGGTCTGTGACTGGCTCTCTGTGGGAATGGACCCGGAGCGCTCGGTTTTCTACGTCCAGTCCCAGGTGCCGCAGATAACGGAACTCTCGACCATACTCTCGATGCTTTGTCCCGTGCCGAGACTCCAGAGGATCCCTACTCTCAAGGAGAAAATTCAGGACATGGGCGTGGGAGACAACTACTCGGCCGGGCTTCTCGGATATCCCGTGCTCATGGCGGCCGACATACTGATGTTCCGGGCGACCAAGGTTCCGGTGGGCGAAGACCAGCTCAGTCACGTGGAACTCACCAGGGAGCTTGCCAGGAGGTTTAATTTTCTCTACGGCGATTACTTCGGCGAGCCTGAACCGCTCATCAGCGAAGCGTCCCGCCTCGTGGGCACCGACGGGAACAGGAAGATGAGCAAGAGTCTTAACAACTGCATATACCTCAGCGACAGCGAAAAGGAAGTTGAGAGCAAGGTAAGGAGCATGTATACCGATCCCAAGAGAATAAGGGCCGACATACCGGGCACCGTGGAAGGCAACCCGGTTTTTATCTATCACGATCTTTTCAACGACGATACCGATGAGATAGAGGACCTCAAGGACCGCTACAGGACGGGAAACGTCGGGGACGTGGAGGTGAAGAAGAAGCTCGCCCGCGCCATAAATCTTCTCCTTGAACCCATCAGGGAAAAAAGGGCGCAGTACGAAAAAAGAACGGACGAGGTAAGGGACATACTCCGCGAGGGGACTCTCAAGGCGAAACGGATAGCCGAAGAGAACATGGAGGAGATAAAGGAGAAGGTTGGTCTTTTCCGTACGTAAAGCTCCGCGTGTTTGTTGACAGAGACGCCGTCTATTCTATATTCTGCTTAAAGGAATTGTTTGTATTTATGACGTTTTTCCCGACGGAAAGGAATATGGGAATATGAACTCCATTGAAGAAATTATTGACGACGTAAAACAGGGAAACCTCGTAATACTGGTTGATGACGAAGACAGGGAGAACGAGGGAGATTTCGTCATACCCGCCGAAAACGCTACCGCGGAAATGATCAATTTCATGGCTACTCACGGCCGCGGTCTTATCTGTCTCTCACTTACCCATGAGGACGCAGACCGCTTGGCTCTTCAGCCCATAAAGCCCGAGTACAACGAAGCTCCCGAACACACGGCTTTCACCGTTCCCATAGATGCGAAAAAAGGAGTTACGACCGGCATATCGACCCATGACAGGGCTTCAACCATAAGACAGGCCATATCTGAAGACTCCAGGCCTGAGGATTTTGTGCGTCCCGGACATATTTTCCCGCTCGTAGCGAAAAAGGGCGGAGTGCTCGTCCGTGCCGGCCACACGGAAGGCTCGGTCGACATATCAAGGCTGGCGGGTTTCCACCCGGCGTCGGTTATCTGCGAGATAATGAAGGAAGATGGTGACATGGCGCGTCTTGAGGACCTGATGGCTTTCTCGAAGAGGCACGGCATAAAGATCGCCACTATAGCCGATCTCATAAGGTACAGGATAGGCAAGGAGAGCTTCGTGCGCAGGGTGGCCGAGGCGGAAGTGCCTACCGAGTACGGGGTTTTCCGCACCATCGCTTTTGAAAATGAAATAGACGGCCTTCAGCATATGGCCTTTGTGAAGGGAAAACTAAGCCCCGAGGAGGGGACGCTCGTCAGGGTGCACTCCGACTGTGCCATAAGCGATATTTTCGGTTCGCTTTACTGCCACAGCAGGGCGAAGCTTATCCAGTCCCTAAGGATGATAGAGGCAAACGGTTCCGGGGTTCTCGTCTACATAAACCAGGAGTCAAGCAGCGGGGGATTCGCGAAAAAGATAAAGCGCTATTCAAACGGAAAAATGAAGGAGATACCCGCCCTTGTTCCTGAGAGACAGGAACTCAAGGCTGAACTCAGGCATTACGGGGTGGGAGCCCAGATACTCAGGGATCTTGGAGTGCGCGACATAAGGCTTCTCACCAACAATCCGATAAAGGTAAAGGGCCTCGAGGGATTCGGCCTAAGAATGGTCGGGAGCGTTCCCATAGATATCTCGGATTACACGGAAAAGGAAAGTGCAATGGGAAAAAGCGCTGATTACGGTAATATTGTTTCAATATCAAAGTAATAGGGGAGCAGATGCCTGAAACGATAGAAGGAAAACTGAGCGCCGGGAAGTTCCGCTTCGCCATCGTGTCAAGCCGGGTCAACAGTTTCGTCACGAACCCGATGACGGAAGGAGCGGTCGATACCCTCGTTCGCCACGGCGCGGGCGAGAGGTCAATAGACGTGATAAGGGTACCCGGCTCTTTTGAGGTGCCTTTGGCGGTGAAAAAGGCGGCGCTGTCAGGAAAATACGATGTCGTCGTGGCGGTCGGGGCCATAATAAGGGGGCAGACTTCCCATTTTGATTTTCTAGCTTCACAGGTGACAAAAGATCTCTCGGCGGTGGCTCTTGAAACCGGAGTGCCCGTCTGCTGCGGCATAATAACCACTGAGACCACCGAACAGGCCATTGAAAGGGCAGGGGTCAAGGCGGGGAACAGGGGAAGCGAAGCCGCGCTCAGCGCGCTTGAGATGGTTAATCTTGTAAAAGCCCTTTCCTGATTTTCCAGATGGGGAAGAGAAGGTCATCCAGGAAAATCGCCCTTCAGTTCCTCTACCAGATTGACTCGACCTCCGGGGGCGGTTCCCAACACTCATCCGGCCTGCGTTCCTATTTTGATTCTTTCTGTCTGCTTCATCACGAAGCAGCTGACGGCGAAACGCTTGAATTTGCGTTTCTGCTCTGCCGGGGCGTTGTGGAAAATACAGAGGCCATAGATGGCATCTTAAACGGGTGCTCTGAGCACTGGAAGGTGTCCAGAATGTCCATGATAGACAGGAACATTCTGCGCCTCTCGGTTTACGAAATCGTTTTCTTGAGCGATATACCTCTGCCTGTTACTATAAACGAGGCGATCGAAGTGGCCAAAGAGTTCGGATCGGAGACCTCAGCAGCGTTTGTAAACGGCATTCTGGATAAAATCGGAAAAGGTATGGAAAAAAGCGAGTTCGGCAATGATAAGTGAGGTGATTTCTAAGCTTGTGGAAGGCGGGGACCTCTCGGAAAAAGAGGTAACCGCGGTCCTTGACCTCATGATGGAGGGAGAACTCCCCGAAAGCCAGATGGCCGCCTTTCTCACGGCGCTTCGGATGAAGGGGGAAACCGTCTCCGAGATAACCGGCGTGGCGAAGGCCCTTCTGGGCAAGGCCGAGAAGATAGACTGCGACCGGGAAACCGCCGTTGATCTCTGCGGGACCGGCGGTGACGGAAGCGGGACGTTTAACATATCCACGACCGCTGCCTTCATAGTCTCGGGAGCAGGAGTCACGGTCGCAAAACACGGAAACAGGTCCGTTTCAAGCCCGGTTGGAAGCGCGGACGTGCTGGAAGCGCTCGGGGTGAAAATAGCCATTTCCCCGTCTCTCGCGCAGGAATGTCTTTCGGAAGCAGGCATAGCTTTTCTTTTCGCTCCCGTCTATCATCCCGCCATGAGAAACGTGGCAAAGTGCAGAAAGGAACTCGGAATAAGGACTGTTTTTAACCTGATAGGTCCCGTGGTAAATCCCGCGGGAGTGAAAAATCAGGTTATGGGAGTCTACTCACCGCAGCTTCTCGTTCCCGTTGCCGAAGTGCTTAAGAATCTGGGTTCAAAAAAGGTCATGGTGGTTCACGGAGAAGGGTGCATGGACGAGATAACGGTTACGGGAAGCACGAAAGTGGCCGAGCTTCGAGACGGCGAAATCGCCGAGTACGACCTGCACCCCGAAGATTTTGGCCTAAAAACCGGCTCGCGCGAAGAATTAAGTGGCGGCGCGAGCGCGGCCGAAAACGCGGAGATAACCCTTTCTGTGCTGAAAGGAGGGGAGAACGGCGCGAAGACAGATGCGAGCCTGCTGAACGCGATGGCGGCCATATACGTTTCGGGCAAGGCGGCGAGCCTCACAGAAGCGCTCGTTCTGGCCCAGGATTCTCTTTTGAGCGGGGCCGCGCACAGAAAGCTTGAGATGCTCGTTGAAATTACCAACCGGAACCAGCCGAATGATTCTTGACGAAATAGTTGCGTATAAAAGGCGGGAACTGGATGAGGCGAAAAAAAAGCTTCCTCTCGAAAAACTCATATCCGCCGTCGCGGACCGTTCCCCGGCCATTGATTTCGCCGCTCTTCACGCAAAGACCCGGGGGGTGAAGATAATATCGGAAATAAAACGGGCTTCTCCTTCCAAGGGAGTCATAAGAGATGATTTCGATCATTCCTCTATTGCCCGGGAGTATGAAACCTCGGGGGCTTTCGCGCTTTCGGTTCTTACCGACCGCAAGTTCTTCGGAGGGGATATTTCCTATCTCTCGGATATAAGAGCCCATTCCGCTCTTCCGATTCTGAGAAAGGATTTCACCATAGACCCCTACCAGGTCTATGAGGCAAGGTGCCACGGGGCCGACCTCGTGCTTCTCATAGTCGCCGTATTGGACCGGGAGCGGATAGAGGAATATCTTTCCCTCGCGCGTTCCCTCGGGATGAACTGCATCGTGGAGGTGCACGGCGAGGAGGAACTCGAGACCGCTCTTTTGGCGGGAAGCGAAATAATCGGCATAAACAACAGGGACCTTCGGACATTCGACGTTTCCCTCGACGTCTCAAAGAGGCTTTCCGGCATGGTGCCTGAAGGGAAAATCATAATAAGCGAAAGCGGCATATCGTCGGTCGGCGATATGGAAGGACTTATGGCCTGCGGTATAGACACTTTTCTTATAGGAGAAACGTTTATGAAAGCCGAAAGCCCCGGGGAGGCCCTTCGCGGTTTTCTCTGCTGATGGAGTGCATGTAGAGCATGAGTGAGGAAGGAAAAAAAAGACCTTGGCTGGCAGTTCTGCTTTCCCTTTTTTTCCCGGGACTGGGACAGCTCTATAACGGGCAGTTTGCTAAGGCCATCTCGATATTCGCCCTTGTAGTAATAGTGAACGTCCTCTCTCGCGAACCGCTTCGGGTTTTCCTTGAGTTTGCGGATACCCAGACACTCGAAAATGCTCCCAACTCTACGGTCACTCTAGTCGCGGGGTACTCTGTTGCGACGCTTTTAATCGCGGGGATATCAATTTACGACGCGAACGCGACGGCCAGAAAAATAAATCTTGATATTGAAGAAAAACAGCCTTAAGGAGGAAAAAGCCAGATGGAAAGAGAAAATGCCGTAAAGCTGAAGGGAACTCCGCTTACCCTTATCGGTCCTGAACTCAAAAGAGGCGATCAGGCTCCCGATTTCACGTGCGTGGAGACTCTGGGAAGCGAGGTAAGCCTTGAGAATTTCAGTGATGACGTGAAGGTCTTCAACGTGGTGGTTTCAGTTGACACGCCGGTCTGCGATGTTCAGATCAGGAGGTTCAACGAGGAAGCGGTGGCGCTTTCTGATTCGGTTAAGATAATAACGGTGAGCATGGATCTTCCGTTCGCGCAGAGTCGCTACTGCGCGGCCGCGGGAGTGGAGAGGGTAAAGACAGCGTCAGATTACCAGTACGCCTCTTTCGGAGAAGCCTACGGGGTGCTCATAAAGGAGAACAGGCTTCTTGCCCGCGCGATTTTCGTTGTGGGTCGTGATAACGTGATTGAGCACGTTGAGTATGTTGGAGACATAGTGAACGAGCCGGATTACAATGCGGCGCTTGAGGTGATAAAATCGATAGGATAGGGGGGGGGGAGCTGTATAGATAATTCACCAAAAGCTACATAGAAAGGAACAATTATGGGGAGGAATCTTGAGATAGGGAGTCAGGCTCCTGATTTTGAAGCTGAAACCTACGGGGCGCAGAAGGTAAGGCTGAGCGACTTTTATTCTAAAGGGACCGTGGCGCTTTACTTCTATCCTATGGACAACACTCCGGGCTGTACTAAGGAGGCCTGCTCGCTTCGCGATGCGGAGGGGGAGCTTCTATCCCTCGGAGTTCAGGTGCTGGGGGTAAGCACGGACAGCGTAAAGTCCCATGAGAAGTTCAGGGATAAGCTCTCACTCAACTTCCCGCTGCTTAGCGACAAAAGCAGGGAAATAGTGAATCTTTACGGAGTAAAGAATAAGATCTTTTTTTTTGCTCGTAGGACCACCTTCCTTATAGAGAAAGGCGGGAGGATAGCGTATATTTGGCGCAAGGTTAAATCCTCGTTCCATGCCGAAGAGGTGCTTGACAAGGTGAAAGAACTAGGTCTTTGAACGGGTGAACAAAGGATATAATTTCCGATAGAGAATAGAGGTTACCATGGAATTTCTTGGACTGGCGATCGCGTTTATAGCGGCTTTCTGGGTTTATACGGATGCGAAAAACAGGGGTAAGAGCACGGGGAAGGCGTTTTTGTGGTTCCTCGGCGTGTTTTTCGTCCTCATACTGTTTCTGCCGCTTTGGCTTATCACGAGACCCAAGGTAAAGCTTTGTCCTTACTGTGGCGAATACTACGAATACCGGGAGTCTGGTGGTTTCTGTCCCAGATGCGGTGTTGAGTTGCAAGCCGGGGAGTGATATTTTTAAGTAAAGGTCTTTTTCGATGAGCGAGACGACTGAAAAATTCGAAGTTACCGAAGATGACGTGATGGAGGTGCTCGGCGACATATATGATCCCGAGATACCGATAGATATAGTCAATCTGGGGCTTGTTTACCGGGTTGCCATAGAAGATTCCCGGGTGAATATCGACATGACTATGACATCTCCCGGATGTCCCGCTGCAACGCAGATAGTTGCCGAGGCCAAGTACCTTGTCGAGGAGCTCGACGGGGTCTCCGAAGTAAACATCGAGATCGTGTGGGATCCTCCCTGGGATCCGGGAAAAATGAGCGAAGCGGCAAAGGAAAGTCTGGGGATGTTCTGATTCCCCGTGTTTCGCTGCAGTGACCAAGGAGGTTGGAAATGGGAGAAAATCTTGAGGTAGGGAGCCAGGCTCCTGATTTTGAAGCTGAAACCTACGGAGCGGAGAAGATAAGGCTGAGAGACTTCTATTCGAAAGGGACCGTGGCCCTTTACTTCTATCCCAGGGACAACACTCCGGGCTGTACTAAGGAGGCCTGCTCGCTTCGCGATGCGGAGGAGGAACTTATGTCTCTTGGAGTGCAGGTCCTGGGGGTGAGTACAGACGGGGTGAAATCACACGAGAACTTCAGAAACAAGTTTTCACTCAATTTCCCGCTGCTTAGCGACAAGAGCAGGGAGATAGTGGATCTGTACGGGGTAAAAAGCAAGTTCGATAGCGCCCGCAGGGTCACTTTCCTTATAGAAAAAGGTGGCAGGATAGCCCATATCTGGAAGAAGGTAAACACCTCGTCTCACGCTGAAGAGGTAACCGGCAAGGTAAGAGAGCTGGGTTTGTAGTTTTCCTGCCGCGAATTTGATGAAGGATCTTCCCAAAGCCGTTTTCATAACCGGTACCGACACGGGAGTGGGGAAAACCGCGGTCACCGCGGCGCTTGCGGCTCTTCTCTCTGAAAAAGGTCTTGTGACCGGAGTAATAAAGCCGTTTCAGACCGGAACGGATCTCGAAGGTCTGAGCGACGCCGAGTTCATCTACTCATTTCTGGGAAGGGACTGCGTGCTGTCGGAAGTTTCTCCCTGCCGCCTGAAAGTTCCCCTTTCTCCCTATCGTGCCGCCGCGATTGAGGGGATTGATATTCCTCTTGAGGATATAATAGAGCATACTCGGGACTATATATCCCGAAATGACGTAACCCTGGTTGAAGGCGCGGGAGGCCTCTGCGTGCCCGTTACCGGGAGTTACATGATGGCTGACCTTGCCGTTGATCTTGATGCCCCGATGGTCATAGTCGCGCGTTCGGGGCTCGGCACCCTTAACCATACCGCCCTTTCTCTTGAGTACGCGAGGCAAAGGGGCGCACAGGTGCTCGGGGTAGTGATAAACGGGTTTCCGGAACCTGCGGACGTGGCTTCGGCGACCAACCCGGCCGTCCTGAGGGATGTTTTCTCGGTTAACATACTGGGGGTGATTCCCCATTTCCCGGGGCTTGATGTCGAGGGCGGTTCCTCTTCAGGGCTCGAGCTTGCAGGAGAAGACTGTTTTTCCCCACTTTTAGGCGGGAAATTCTCGGCGGATGCCTTTTTAGAGGAACTTTCTCGGAAAACAAGACGGTGATTTTTCCGAACCGGAACCGGTCACCGCGAGCTTTTCTCCTTTCGAGTCTCGAGGTTTTTCCAATGCGCTCTCTGCATGCTTGACAGATCAAAAGAACTTGCTAATAATACTAGCCGATCAAAGCTACTTCCTGATCGATTAACCCGTTTCTTAAGCAAGTCTGATGAAGAGAGAGAGCCTTCTGCGTATTTCTATAATCATTTTGTTTATATCGGCAGGTTTTTTCTTTTATGCGGAGAGTGCCAAGAGTAACGACAAAGGCCCCGCGCAGCCGATTCTTTTCAGCCACAAGATACACGCTGGGGACAACGAGATACAGTGCCAGACCTGTCACAGCTACACGGAAGTCTCTCCCCATCCCGGTATTCCCTCTGTGCAGAAGTGCATGGGATGTCATTCCTATGTTGCCGGAAGGGACGTTGAGTACACAACGCAGGGAGGACAGACGATCAACATAAGAGAGGAGATAAACAAGGTAAAGGGTTACTGGCAAAGGCAGGAACCGATACCGTGGGTAAAGGTTACAGGAATGTACGGCACGACCTCCGCTGGGATGCCGGAGTTTGTGCGTTTTAATCACAAAAGGCACATAAAGCGCGGATTTGAGTGCAGCACCTGCCACGGGGAAGTTGAGAAGATGGACGTGGTGCACAAGGCAAAGGACCTGACCATGGGATTTTGCCTGTCGTGCCATGAAGAAAACGCTGACGACGAGCAGCACAAGACTGAACTTAAGGATTGTCTGACCTGCCACTATTAGGCCGGAGGGGATATATGTCTCGGAAAGAAAAAAAAGGGAAAGAGGGCATGAAAAGAAGAGATTTCCTGAAGGTGCTCGGGGTAGCCGGTGGTACGGCCGCCGTTGCAGGAAGCTGTTCTGAACCCGTCGAGCAGATAATCCCGTACGTAATTCCTCCTGAAAACGTCATTCCCGGAGTTCCCAAGTTCTATACGACGACCTGCAGGGAGTGTTCATCCGGTTGCGGTTTTGTAGTCAAAAACCGCGAGGGGCGCGCCATAAAGGTTGAAGGCAACCCCGATAGCCCGATAAACATGGGCAAGACGTGCGCCATGGGCCAGGCTTCCCTACAGGGACTTTACAACCCCGACAGGGTACGCTCCCCGCTTTTACTCAACCCTGAAACCCGGAGCCTCGAAGCCATAGGCTGGAAGCGGGGTGAAGAATTACTCGCGGAGAAATTAAATTCCCTAGGCTCGGGGAAGATCGTCTATCTAAGCAACGACATATCGGGAACTTACTCAAAATTAGTGGCCGAGTTTCTAAAACCCCTCGGGGGGGAGCATTACGTTTACGAGACTTTTTCCCACGAACCCATCAGAAAGGCGAATTCAATTGTTTTCGGAAGAAACGAAATACCTTCCTACAGAATAGACGAGGCGGACTATCTTCTTTCCTTCGGGGCGGATTATCTTGAGACGTGGCTATCTGCGGTTTCGAACTCCATAGGACACTCAAAGCTAAGGGATATAGACCACGGAAAAACCGGCCAGATTGTACATATAGAGCCGCGCTCCGGAATGACCGCTTCAAATGCCGATACATGGATCGCGGCGAAACCAGGTACCGAACAGTACCTCGCTTTGGGGATAGCTAACGTTATGATCTCAAAGGGTCTTAACAAGGTTGCTCCGGGGCCGATAGCCGCAATGGTTTCCGGGTATACGCCCGAAAAAGTAGCGGAGCTCACCGAGGTCTCCGCAGACACGATAGGAAAAATCGCCCGCGATTTCGCAGCTTCCAAGAGTCTAGCTATAGGCGGCGGCGCAGCCAACACCGGATCGAACGCTACCGAGACCATGGTTGCCGTGAACATACTGAACTACCTTGCGGGAAACATAGGCAAGACGGTTGATTTCTCAGATCCGCTCTCAATCTCGGGAACGAACACTTTCGGCGATATAAGCAAGCTTGTGGAGGAGATGAGGTCTGGCAAGGTGGAGATTCTCATCGTTCATAACGTGAACCCCGTTTTCACCCTTCCTGGAGAACTAAAAGTCGCTGAGGCGCTCAAAAAGGTGCCGTTTGTCGTGAGTCTTTCCGCATTCCTTGATGAAACTTCCGAGAAAGCTCATCTCGTGCTTCCGGAAAGCACTAATTTTGAAAGCTGGGGCGACTACAGCCCGAAAAAAAGCGTAACCGGTATCGTTCAGCCTGTTATGAGACCCGTTTTCAATACCAAATCCGCGGGTGACACCCTGATATCGGTTTCAAAGAATGTCGAGAAGCTTAAAAATACTTTTGCCGAGAAAAAATACTATGACTATCTGAGAAACGCCTGGAAGAAAAAAGCCGCGATAATCTCCCCCGGAACGGGCTTTGAGAAGTTCTGGGAGAATCTTGTCGTAAAAGGTTTTGTCACGACCACCCCCGCCCCCGTCAGCGTCGCTCTTTCACCGGAGATAAGTTCCGTTTCGTTCAAGGGTCCTGAGTTCAGGGGAGAGGGAGATTTTCACCTGATCGCTTATCCGTCATACAGGTTTCTGGACGGAAGGGGAGCGAACAAGCCGTGGCTTCAGGAGCTTCCCGAAGCTCTTACCACTTCGGTCTGGGATTCCTGGCTTGAGATAAATCCCGCGGTTGCGGCGAAAATGGGCCTTGAGGACGGTTCTTACGTGAAGGTGGATGTTCCCGGGGGAAGCTTTGAGGTGCAGGTTTTCGTCTACGAGGGAATAAGACCCGATACGATAGCTGTTCCGCTGGGACAGGGACACACTTCCTACGGAAGGTATGCGAAGGGAAGGGGAGTGAATCCTTTTGCCCTGCTGCCGGCCGCGACCGACGCGCTCTCAGGGGGATTCTCGCTCCTTTCAACAAAGGCGAGCGTTTCATCTCTGAGAAAAAGGGATCTGCTCGTAAGGACACAGTACACAAAGAGCCAGGGAGACAGGCACGTTGCCAAAACCGTCGCTCTTGACCAGATTGGTCATCATCATAACGGCGCCCATGGGTCGGAGCACTCGGAGCATCCTGATTTCTACCCGGAAAAAGAATACTCGAAATACAGATGGGGAATGGCAATAGACCTTAACAAGTGCACCGGCTGCGGAGCCTGCGTGACTGCGTGTTCCGCGGAGAACAACATTCCCTTCGTAGGGAAGAAGCAGATGGCCAAGCGCCGCGAGATGAACTGGATTCGCATAGAGAGATTTTTTGAGAAAAACAGCGACGGAAGCCTTGACGTAAGGTTCCTGCCCATGCTCTGTCAGCAGTGCGGAAACGCTCCCTGCGAGCCAGTGTGTCCTGTTTTCGCGACTTACCACAATCACGAAGGGCTGAACGGGATGATATACAACCGCTGCGTGGGCACAAGGTACTGCGCGAACAACTGCACATACAAGGTAAGAAGGTTCAACTGGTATACCTACAAGTTCCCCGAGCCGCTTAACTGGCAGCTTAACCCCGACGTGACCGTAAGGACCAAAGGGATCATGGAGAAATGCACCTTCTGCGTTCAGAGAATAAGTTACGGCAAGGACCTCGCCAAGGATGAAGGAAGGCTTGTTCGCGACAGAGAGGTTCTCACGGCCTGCGAGCAGGCTTGCCCGAGCGACGCGATAGTGTTCGGTAACCTGCTTGACGAAAAAAGCAGGGCGTCGGTGCTGTCCGAAGATGAAAGGGGTTACAAGGTTTTGGAAGTTGTAAACACCAAGCCTGCGATTACCTATCTTAAGAAAGTCAAACAGGAAAGAGTGTAATGAGCCAGACGCAGCAGACACCTTTAACTTACGCGAGAATAACTGAAGATGTAGTCAGGATGGTCGACAAGCCGTCTGCCAAGTGGTGGGCTCTTTTTCTTCCCACGGTGGCACTCGTGGGACTCGGTATCACGTGCTTTTTCTACCAGGTAGTTACGGGACTTGGGGTCGCCGGCTACCGTCACCCGGTTTTCTGGGGAGTCTACATAACCGATTTCGTTTTCTGGGTTGGAATAGCGCACTCCGGAACCCTTATCTCGGCCATACTTTATCTTTTCCGCGCCAGGTTCAGGATGTCCATATACAGAATCGCGGAAGCCATGACGGTTTTCGCTGTTCTCACTGCGGGACTTTTCCCCCTGATTCACCTTGGAAGACCGTGGAATTTCCTGTGGCTTATCCCTTATCCCAATTCAAGGGAGCTGTGGATAAACTTCAAGTCGCCGCTTGTCTGGGACGTGTTCGCGGTAAGTACTTATCTTACTGTAAGTTCGTTGTTCTTCCTGGTCGGAATGATTCCCGATATCGCGGCAATAAGGGACAAGGTGAAGGAAACTCCTAGGAAGATTATATACTCGATTCTCTCCTTCGGGTGGAAAGGGTCAAACAGGGAATGGCTTCACTACACAAGGGCCTATCTTTATTTCGCGGCCCTAGCCACGCCTCTTGTCCTCTCGGTTCACAGCGTCGTGTCCTGGGACTTCGCGATGGGTAACGTTCCCGGGTGGCACACCACAATATTCCCGCCGTACTTCGTTGCGGGAGCTATTTTCTCGGGACTCGCGATGGTTATCACGCTTACCATACCGATAAGGAAGATTTTCCATCTCGAGGACTACATAACGCTTGATAACTATGACGGCATGGCAAAACTCATAATTCTTACTTCCTGCATAGTCGCCTACGCCTACGCTGCGGAATTCTTCATGGCGTGGTACAGCGGGAGTCCTTATGAGTGGGGACAGTTCGTTTACAGGGCGACTGGAGAGTACGCGTTTTTCTACTGGACGATGGTGATATGCAACTGCGTCGTTCCCATAGTGCTCTGGTGGGAGAGCGTGAGAAAGAACATAAAGGCGCTCTTTGTCATATCCATACTGATAAACATAGGAATGTGGTTTGAGCGGTTCAATATCATCGTCATATCGCTTTCGAGAGATTTTGAGCCCGGCGCGTGGGGCATATACAAGATATCGTTCGTCGAGGCTGGCATAACGATCGGGAGTTTCGCGTGGTTCTTCATGTTCTTCTTGCTGTTCGTGAAGACTCTTCCGGCAGTTTCCATAGCGGAGATGAAGGAAATACTTCCGGTGCCGAAGAAGGGAGGTTAGCAGGAAATGGATCAGGGCGTAGTCGGAATTTACTCGTATCAGGATTCGGTTCTTTCGGCCGTGGAGAAACTCAAGGAAGCGGGTTACCGCAACATGAGGGTGTTCTCCCCGTTTCCGGACCACGAAATTGAGGCGGCGGTTGATCTGCCTGAGAGCCCTGTGCGGTTTTTCACCCTCTTCGGGGGTCTACTGGGGGCGACCTGCGGAATCGGGTTCACGGTTCTTACTTCAAGTGCCTGGCCGATAGCCGTGAGCGCCAAGCCCATAGTTTCGATACTTCCCTACATGGTCATCGTTTTTGAGCTTACGGTGCTTTTCGGCGCGCTTTCAACCTTTCTGGGGCTGATAGTGAATTCCCTTATAAGAGAGAGAACTCCGGTGAGGCTTTATGACGAGCGTTTCTCGGATGACAAGTTCGGCGTCGCCGTTATATGCGAGAAGGAAAAAATAGGCGCGGTTGAAACGATATTAAATTCTACGGGAGCTGAAGAAATCAAGTTTGATGAAGCATAGAGAGTTCTTTCGGACAGTTCCGGGGAAAGCTTGGGTTCCCAATCTCTCTTTGGGACTGAAAATGTGCGTGGCGGTCGCTTTTGGGGTCGTGCTTTCGCTTTCTTCCGCCCATTCGCTTCCCTGGTCTTGGGACATGTGGTCTCAGGACTCGATTCAGCCCTACGAGGAGCCTGTGATTTTCCCGCGCAACTCAATTTCCACCGACGGAAAGAAAACAAAGCCTGAAGACAGGACCAAGATTGAACAGATAACGAAGGGACCGGTTCCCGGAAGCGATGAGTCGGTAGCTAGGGGAAAGAAGGTTTACAAGGAGCAATGCGCCGTGTGTCACGGCCCCGCGGGACTGGGAGACGGAATCATAATAAAGAAAGGACTCGGTTTTTACCCGGTTAACCTTACCACGCCGGCCGTAGCGCAGAGAACCGACGGTTATATCTACGCCTATATACGCTACGGGGGCAAGGTGATGATGCCTTCTTACAGCGAGAACATATCGGAGCGGGATGCGTGGCACGTCGTCAATTACGTGAGAAAGCTTCAGAACCCGGGTTCTGTAAAGGAGAATCAATAGAACTATGGATCAGTCCGTAAACCAGGAGATACTAGCGAAGAGAAACCAGATACCCAAATGGGTATTCATGGTCTTCGTCGCCCTTGCGGTTCTGGGCGCGGGAGCTTTCGTTATTAACGCCAGGGGAGAGAACGCTGAAGAGGTCTGGCAGCTTTTCCTTGTGAATTTTCTTTTCTGGACGGGAGTAGCTCAGGGCGGACTTGTGTTCTCCTGCATCCTGAGGATAACCAACGCCAGGTGGGGTAGGGGACTTCTTCGCATAAGCGAGGGCTTTGCGAGTTTCACTGTGGTCTCCTTAGTGCTCCTGCTGGTTCTTTTCATCGGAAAGGAGTTTGTGCTTCCTTACGCCCATCATCACTACCACAGTCCCAAGGACATATGGCTTAACATAAACTTCGTGATGGCGAGGAACGTAGTGGGTTTTGCTATTCTCCTCATCCTGAATTACTTTTACCTCAAAACATCCATAGAACAGGATCTCAAGGGCAGGGAAAGCATTGTAAGATTAAAGAAGCTGGCCCCAGCCGTAGTCTTGGTCTACACTATTGTTTTTTCACTTTTCGCCTGGGATTTCATGATGTCGCTTGATCCTCACTGGTTCAGCACTCTTTTCGGTCCCTACTACTTCATGGGAAGCCTCATAGCGGCCATAGGGGCGACGATAATACTTTCGGTTCCCATAAAGCGTTATCTTGGACTTGACGACTACCTTTCCGTTCATCATTACTGGGATATGGGAAAGATACTTCAGGGATTCTCTCTTTTCTGGGTTTACCTCATGTTCTCCCAGCTTCTTACGATCTGGTATGCGAACATGCCCGAGGAGACTGGGTTTGTGATAAAAAGAGTGGTGGATGAACCTTTCCGCTCGTTTGCGTGGGCTATCCTCACCTGCTGCTTCATATTTCCTTTTGTTTCCCTGCTGCCCCGCACCCACAAGGTAGTCACCCCGATAGCCGTCTTTATCGCTACGGTTTCTTTTTCCGGACTCTGGATGGACAAGTTCCTGCTGGTTATCCCCTCGCTTACCGACGAGCTGATTTTCAGCATAAATCACTTCCTGATCACCCTGGGTTTTCTCGCGGGATTTGTGGCGACTTTTCTTCTGTTTATAAACAGGTTCCCGGTAATACCTTTCGGCGATCCGTACTTTGACGGAAAATCGAAGGGAGGAGGGCATTAAGATGAAGCTTAGTCCTGAGCAGCTTGATAAAATAGTTCTTCTTTTCACGGTGAACGTTGCTATCGGCGTTGCAGCCTTTATAGGTATAGTGGCGACCGTCGCGCTTTTCGGCACCAAGATAGCTCCGTTGATGGGGAAACTTCCCTGGTAGTTCCTCCTTTTCCTCCATTGCGCGTTAAATAGGCATCGCAGACCATGTCTTAAGACGCTTTGCTCGAAACCGGATATAATTTCCGTGCGGGATTTCCCCGTTTTTCATAAAAAATTTCTAAGGAGTTTCTCATGTCCAAAGACGCCGAAATCAAGCTGAAGGTAGTGCTAGGGGACGACAATGTTCCCGAGGATCTCTTCTGGGAGGCTTCCCAATCCGAGGAACCGGGAGAGAAGCGCTGCGAGGCGGCTTTTCTCTCTATGTGGGATGCCGAGAAGAAGGAATCTCTTGTAATAGATCTTTGGACCAAGAAGATGGAAGTGGGAGAGATGAACTATCATTTTTACTATACGATGATGAAAATGGCCGACACGTATGAAAGAGCTACCTCCGAGAGTCAGATATCGAACAGAATGAGAGAATTCGCGGGCGAATTCGCCGAGATGGTCCAACAGTCCTTCGGAGGCCAGAAAGATTCCTGACCAAACTGCCTAGTGCATTGCAGGCCAGGGAAACGCCGGGTCTCCCCGACATTTCCCTAATCTTGCTGCCAGAAAGAGATCAGTAAAAAACTCTCACGGCGATAAAAGCGAAGAAAAAGCCCACGCACCACAGAAGCACGGATAACAGATATATCCAGTTGCTTGTCTTTCGTAATCTGGTACATGCCATTGCCTGCGCCTGGTCAATCGGGCAAGGAGCGTTTCTTGACTTCCAGAGTGCGACTCCGGCGATCAGAAGCATTGCGCCTGAGATTCCAAATGTCCAGATTTTGTATTCTGACAACGCAATAAGCCAGGGTGCGGTTCCTACGATTCCCGCTAGAACCGCGCCGGCGCCGACCGTCACTAATAATGCGGGAAGGGCGCAGCACACCAAGGTTCCAGCGGACGTAAACAGGCTTAGCGAGGGAAGAAACGTTTGCCTCACTCCATAGCCCGAATTTGCGTTATCCATGCTCGCACCCCCTCTGAATCGCGCTCACGTTGTACCCCGAGTCCGTGATAAGCTTCGTAAGTGCTGCATCGTCAACGGTCGATCCGGGTTTCATGGCGACCACTACGGAGCCTTTACCGAGATCAACATTGATTCCCGCGACATCGCCGCGTTTCAGGAAAACTTTTTCTAGGGAACGGGCGCAGAAATCGCATACAAGCCCGCTGACCTTGATGTTGATGGTGTCTTCACATGCGGCGTTTTTCATGTCGTTTGAAGCGGCAGAGGACTCTACCATCTGACCTCCATGGTTATGTTCATGGTTATGTTCGTGTTCTCCATGTTGCGCATGGCCTGGGAACGCGAAGAAAAGTGTCATAAAAAAAATTGCAATGATTGATGTTTTCATAGTTTTCTCCTTAAAATCTTATTATCAGATTGAACAAAATCCCACCTTTGTCACTAATTCCGACCTCGGCGAGATACTCGTTCTTAAAAAACCGTACAAAAGGTGTAAATGAAATATTGTCTCTTTCTCCCGTGATGTGGTCAACTTGCAGCATGAGCCAGGTGTGAAGATCGCCGTAGTCCCCAATATAAGGGGCGATTCCCACTCGCGCTTTCTGCCTGAAGAACTTCGCTATGTCTTCGGCGTAATAGACGCGGTTCTCATAACTCGTAAAATACCGTCGAGTTTCCCAGTCAAGGGCGATATCGGCAAAAGCGGCAGGCTGGGATGCGCCGTCGGGCACTCCGAGATCGCCGTAGGCCATGCCGAGACCGCTTTTAAGATAAAAGTTTGCCTGCGAGGCTGATGTGTTGTGGCGCTTCACCAGATAGTTAAGCTGCACGCCGTGGAACTGCCATTCCTCCCCGCGCCAGTATTCGGTTCTATATCCTATTGAATACTTGGCCGTTGGCGAATAATGAACGTGAAGAGAATTCACGTTCTTGTCGTTTTTCTGCATGACCGTCCAGCCGCCCGGATATGAAACCGGACGGGAGAAGGACTGGGGAGCGTATCCCATCAGGATCACGCAACATAAAGTGAAAACTGTTAATTTCATGTTTCCTCCTGAGTATCAATTATAGCTTGGCGACGCCGGAGCGAAGCCGTTTATAGCGCGCGGGCGCGCGCGAGTTTGCTCAGGAGAGATGTTTTGGAGGTCGGAAATGGGTTTTGATCTGTTGGGAGGAGAGAAGCTGATCGGCAAGAATTCCGGCGGCATCTCCCCCATGATGATCTTTTAATTCTTCAACCGGCAGTGCGTTTGTCTGGACACAATGCTGGCAATCACAGCCATCGCATTGTTCGGAACTTCGATCTTCCGAGTCTTTTGTTTCATGGCAAGGCATGTCCATATCGGCTTCCATCTGTATTTCGGCGGAAGCCTTGTCCATGTTCATTGGACATGTGGAAAAGAAGGCGTTCGCCATGCCGCCGGTAAAAAACAACGCAATGCATGTTGCCAGTAGCAATACTGTCTTCATAGTGCCCATATCCTAATTATAAGCTATTCACTTTTAATTCAAACTTCAATGGCAGAGGTTCGAAAGGAACAGATTATGCAGAGAAGAATTGCAATAATCCGTCTTTATTTGAATTCGCGTATTACTTCTTTTGCGAAAAGCTCTATGGTCTTGGGATTCATCACGTCGGAGAAGAAAATCGTGTATTTGGATATTCCCTTTTCCAGGTCCGCGTTGATTTTTCCTACGCAGTCTTCCGGAGTTCCCACGATCCCGAGTTTTTCTATGTCTCCGAAGAATCCGTAGCGTCTCTGGGCTTTTTCGAGTTTTTCAGGGAGATCTTTTCTATCTTCAACCAGGACGCATACTGTTTGCTGGGATATCGTTATATTTTCTATGCTTCTCCCGACTTCCTCGCAGTGATTGCGGAGTATCGAGTATTTGCGGTCAAATTCAATTGCGCTTGTCGCGGGACAGTTCCATTCATCGGCGAGTTCTGCCACTGCCCTTAAGAGGAATCTTTCTCCGGAACCCCCTATGCATATGGGAATGCGGGGACTCTGAACAGGCTTGGGGTTGCAAAACGCGTTCTCCACCCTGTAATGTCTGCCCGAAAAAGAGGCTGTCTCTTCACTCCACATCAGTTTTAGGATCGTGACCGCTTCTCGCAGCATCTCTATTCTTTCTTCCGTTGAAGGAAAGGGATATCCGTAAGCGCGGAACTCCTCTTCAAACCATCCGGCTCCTATTGCGAATTCTAGGCGTCCGTTACTTATCACGTCAAGTGTTGAAGCCATCTTGGCGAGCAGGGGAGGGTGTCTGAAAGGGTTGCAGAGTACCATCGTTCCGAGCTTTACGTTTTCCGTTACGGTCGAGAGCGCGGACATTAAAGTCCAGGGTTCATAGATGTCGATACCTATTATTCCCTGACCTAGAACATGATCGTAAAACCAAACGGAATCATATCCGGTCGAATCGCATAACTGCGCCGCGGCCTTTATCTCTTCAAAATCTATTTTTTGCTGTCTCAGCATTATTCCGAATTCGGGTCTGCTCATTGTCTGTCTCCGTTTTTTGGTGTTCGCGCGGTTCTATGGAACGCACGGTAAATTATTCCTTCACCAAAAGACGCTGTAAACACAGCGTTGTCTCTTTTGCTTGCTTGGGCAGGGAAATAAAAGTTCGCTGTTTTACTTCTTTGTGCTATCATTACGGGCGACGGGAAGAAGAAAGCCCACAGTGTCTGAGGAGCTGCTTACCGCCTGTTTTAGATAGAACGAATTCCATTTCTTCTTAAATCTACGATCCAGAGGTTCCCAATGAAAAACGCGGCTGTTTTCGCTCTATGCTTTATTTTCGCTTTGATTGCTTTTCCCGGAGATGGGCACTCTAATTCCGATCCTGGTAATAATAAAAATACGTCCGCTGATTCGAGCGGCAAGAAAGAAAGGAGAAAACCAATGGTTCTGATTTCGACTTCGCTGGGTGATATAAAACTCGAGCTTTATGAAAAAGAAGCGCCGATTACCGTGGCGAATTTTCTTTCCTATGTGGAGGAGGGTTTTTACGACAACACCATATTTCACAGGGTGATAAATAATTTCATGGTACAGGGTGGCGGTATCACTGCGGACATGAAACAGAAGCCGGCTAAAGCCCCGATAAAAAACGAGGCTGAAAACGGCCTTAAAAATGAACGCGGCACCATAGCAATGGCCAGGACCGCCGATATCGACTCCGCGACATCGCAGTTTTTTATAAACCACAGGGACAATGCTTTTCTTGATCATGGTGTCCGTGATTTCGGTTATGCGGTGTTCGGAAAAGTGGTTGAGGGAATCGAAATTGTTGACAAAATCGCCGCTGTTCAGACCAGACCGGGAGATGTTCCCGTCGAGACGGTGTCTATTTTGTCAATGAAGGTCGTCGATTAACAGACGGCCTCTTTTTTCGTGTCGGAAGAAATTAGTTACAAAAGCGCCGGTGTTGACGTGGAGGAAGGCGAGAGGTTCGTGCGGCTTATAAAGCCTCTGGTCGAGTCGACCTACGGCGAAAGCAAAGTGAGCCCGCTCGGGGGCTTCGCGGGCGCTTTTCCGCTTGAAACGGACGCTTTCCGCGAGCCGCTGCTCGTATCCGCCACAGACGGCGTCGGCACAAAACTCAAAACGGCCTTTTCCGCGCGCAGATTCGATACGATAGGCGTAGACTTGGTTGCCATGAGCGTTAACGACGTGATTACGTGCGGCGCGAAACCCCTGTTTTTCCTTGACTACCTGGCTACCTCAAAGCTCGATTCAGAGCAGGCGGCCGAGGTGGTTAAGGGTATCTGCGAAGGATGCGTCCAGGCGGGATGCGTGCTTATCGGGGGCGAGACGGCTGAGATGCCCGGATTTTACGCCGAGGGGGAGTTTGATCTTGCGGGTTTCTGTGTCGGAGTGGTGGAGAAGGATCTTTATATTGACGGCGCCGGGGTAGGGCCCGGCGACGCGGTCATCGGGCTTGCTTCAAGCGGTCTTCATTCAAACGGCTACTCGCTTGCAAGAAAGGTGCTTTTTGACATCGGAGGCAACTCGATTGATTCAAAACCCCAGGGTCTCTCAAAAACGCTTGGAGAGGAACTTCTAGAACCCACGGTCATATACTCCAAGGCTGTTCTCGGGCTTTGCGCGGAATTCGATGTAAAAGCCCTTGCCCACGTTACGGGCGGTGGGATTCCTGGAAATCTCTCAAGAGTAATTCCTGACGGACTTTCTGCGGCAATTGACAGCGGGAGCTGGCAAGCTGCTCCCATTTTCGATCTGATAATGAAGACTGGGAACATAAGCCGCGACGAGATGTACTCGACGTTTAACTGCGGGATTGGAATGATAGCAGTGCTGCGGCGGGAGCAGGCAGAAGAGGCTCTGTCGTTCGTGCGGGGTCTGTCGGAAGCGGCTTACATTATCGGCGAGATAAAAAGAGCTGATACCGCCGACCCGAAGGTCCGTATTCTTTGAGAACGCGGGTTCAGTTGTAGTACCTTACCCATTTCGGAAGTTTGTAATCGAAAGTGGCGGGTATTTTGATTTTTTCTTCCTCCCAGCTCTCGGGAAACGGGTTATAGGGGGAAGCCACCCTTATTGTCCGAAGCACTTCCCTGTCCAGGTTCTCAAAACCTGAAGGCTGAATTATTCTCACGTTTTCAAGATATCCGTCTTTTCTGAGCGTGAAAACGATCTGCACGTTTCCCTGTTCCCTTCTTGCCTGCGATTCCTTGGGGTATTTCCAGACCTGGTAAATTCTCTCTTTGAGTTTCGTGAAATAGGAGATGTATTTATATTCCGTCGTGTTTAGATCAACGGTAATTTCCTTCTCGACGTTCTTGGTTCCAAGAAGCTGCTCTTCCGTATTGTAGTCGAACGGAACGTCCGCTATCCTGGGGTTGACCATCTGCGAAGCGGAAGCGCTCGGGTTACTTGCGGGCAGTTGATCGGGGCTGGCTTTTCTTTTTTCGGGTTTCTTTTTTTCTCCCTCGGGTATCATGGCGACCCGGTCTTTTTCGGGAGAGAACCTCTCTGCGCTCTTTTCCTGTTTTCCGGGTTGAATTGCTCCCGCGGGTTTTTTTGCAGGCGTGTTCTTCTTTGTGTTTTCGGAATGGATCTTGAGAGTTTTGTCGTATCGTCTCTCGTGGTCTCTTTCTCCGCCCTGTGAGACTTGTCGGCGAGCCTTGCCGGCTTGTCAGGAGGCTCGGTCTCTTTGACCGGTATCTCGGTAAGTTCTATGTATGTTCTCTCAATCGAGTCCTTAAGACTTTCGGGGTCTGGCAGTATCTCCAAGAAAAGAAGCTGAATCAGTATCAGATTCAGTATGGTTGAGATCAGAAGAAAAACCGGGAAAGGGACTTTTTTGTTCCTGTTCATCGGGGGTTACCAGCGTTTTGCCGCGCGGGAGGCGGGCCTTCTATATCTTCAGTATATTCTGTATGAGAACCCTGGCAAAGTCGGCCGTTTTGAGGTCGCCTCCCAGATCCCGGGTCTTGTCGCCGTTTGAAAGGGCCATGTTGTATGCAGTCTTTATCTTGTCGGCCGCTTCTCTCATGTCCTCTCTTCCTTCCGAATCGGCCAGATACCTCAGCATCATTACCGCCGACATTATCAGAGCGAGCGGATTAGCTATTTCGAGTCCCGCTATGTCCGGCGCCGATCCGTGCACCGCTTCGAAAACCGAGTATTTATCCCCTATGTTGGCGCCGGGAACAACGCCGAGTCCTCCGACGAGGCCGGCGCAGAGGTCGCTCATCACGTCGCCGTAAAGATTTTCAAGCAGAAGCGTGTCAAACATCCCCGGGTCCTGAACCAGTCTCATGCATCCCGCGTCTATGATGTATTCTTCATACTCGATATCCGGGTACTGTTCGCTTGCCTCTCTTGACTTTCTGATGAAAAGACCGTCGGTGATCTTCATTATGTTGGCCTTGTGAAACACGGTTACCTTTTTTCTGCCTCTTTTTCTCGCGTATTCGAAAGCCCATCCGGCGATTCGCTCGCACGCTCTCTCGGTTGCGACTTTCATGCTCATCACGACCCCGGGGGAAACCGTGTTTTCAACGCCGCTGTAAAGACCTTCAGTGTTCTCACGCACGATGACTATGTTAACGTCGGAGAATCTGGTTTTTACGCCCTCAATGCTTCGTACCGGCCTTACGGCCGCGTACAGGTCAAGTTTCTTTCTCAGTTCCACGTTTACCGAAGAGAATCCCTCTCCTATGGGAGTCGTGCATGGGCCCTTAAGCGCGACTTTATGTTCCTTTATGGCGTCGAGAGTGGTTTCCGGGAGGACTTCCCGATGTTTTTCCATAGCCGACACGCCGGCCCCTCTTATGACCCATTCAATCTTGGCTCCGGAAGCGGCGATGACGTCCTTTGTCGCTTCGGCTATTTCCGGGCCGATACCGTCTCCTGGGATTAAAACAACTTTCCTAGCGCTCATAATCTGTATGCGTGATACGGGTTAAAACCAAGTCTCTATGAAACATATATATTCTTAATGTGGCAGGCTACGTGCCAACAAATCACTTTCCGCGTCCGCATTCCGCGAAGCTTCTTTCAGGCACCTCAGCCCAGTTTTTTCAGAAACAGTACCCCAACCAAAAGCAGTATGAAAAATATAACCGTAAATATGTTGAAGTATTTATCGATAAGCAATTTTACTCTCGCTCCGAAAACCGAGAGAAGGACAGCGATTATGGCGAATCTGGCCGTTCTCCCCACGGCGCAGGCGGCGATGAAGGTTGGGAAATCGACCTTGAAGACCCCCGCAGTTACGGTGAACGCCTTAAAGGGTATTGGGGTAAAGGCCGCGGCCAAAACGGCTTCAAAGAGGTTTTCTGCGTATTTATCGCTCACCGTTGCGAACGCCTCTTTGGTTATTATGTGCGAGACAAAAAATTCCCCGATAAGTTCCCACACCCAGTATCCTATGAGATACCCGGCTGCCGCTCCCAGTATGGAGAAAACGGAGCAGTAAAAAGCGAAGCGGTATGACTTCTTGGGATTTCCGAGACAAAGCGCCATGAGAAGCGGATCCGGGGGTATGGGAAAAAAAGACGCTTCCGTGAAGGAAACCAGGGAAAGCGCGAAGGGACCATGCTTTCTGTCCGCCCAGCCCAAAACCCATTCGTACAGGCTTTTAAGCATGATTCACTAGTTTTTCTCTGAGCTCTTCTAGGTACTCGTAATCCGTCATATCAAGCTTTATCGGGGTTATTGAGACGTAACCTTCAAGAACGGACACTATGTCTGAGTTCTCAATTCTCAGGGAATCGAGTTCGTTTCCGCCTATCCAGTAATACTTTTTCCCCCGGGGATCCGTTTTTTCCACTACTGGTGCCTGATAAACCCTTTTGCCCTGGCGGGTAACCTTTATTCCCTTTACTTCTTTGAGGGGAAGGTTGGGCACGTTCACATTGAGCAGTGTGTTTTCGGGAAGACCGGCTTTGAGAACGAATTCCGCGGCCACTCTTGAATAGTGGGCTGCGGTTTGGAACAGAAAGTCTTTTTTCGCCGCTAGCGATACCGCTATTGCGGGGATTTTCATGAGGGTTGCCTCTATCGCGGCGCTTACGGTCCCCGAATACGTTATGTCATCTCCCATGTTGGCGGCCATGTTTATTCCGGAGACCAGGAGATCGGGCTTCCTCTCGCCCAGAATTCCGTTCACGGCCAGATTCACGCAGTCCGTCGGAGTTCCGTCGACGGAAAAAACCCTCTCTGAAATTTCCTCGATTCTAAGAGGTCTCATGAGGTTAAGCGAGTGACTCGAAGCGCTCTGGTCGCGGTCCGGAGCCACGGTGTAGACCTCTCCCAGGTGAGAGAGCGCCTCCCCCAGCGCTTTTAGGCCTTCTGAGTTTACCCCGTCATCGTTTGAGAGCAGTATTTTTTTAGTTTTCATGTCTGGGAATGGTCGGGGTGACCGGATTCGAACCGGTGACCCCCGGCTCCCGAAGCCGGTGCGCTACCAAGCTGCGCTACACCCCGAACAAGAAGTTCCGGCTAGATTTTAACCCATCAGGTATTTCTCGCAACAGCCAATCCGGGCTCACTGAGAGAGTCTCATGGACAACTGAACTTGAGTTGGAACCTTGCTTGCGGCTTTGATTTGGTCGGGGTGACCGGACTTGAACCGGTGACCCCCGGTCCCCCAGACCGGTGCGCTACCAACTGCGCCACACCCCGTATTGAACAGAAACCGGATCAGAGGCGAACAGGACACAAACGGCCCCTTCAGAGATCCTGCCTCAGGGATTTTAACTCATTTAGGATTTCGCGCAACAGCGCTTTGTCCGAATAGACAGGGGATATATTTCCGCTTCCGCTTTTCTCGTCCCTGAGTCTTTTCTGAACCCCCGCTATGGTGAACTTCTGATCGTGAAGCAGGTGTTTTATCTTGCGGAAAAGGTAAATCGTATCCTTGTCGTAAAGTCTCTGGGACTTTCTCCTGATAGGCCTTACCTCTTTGAATTCGGTTTCCCAGTACCTGAGAACATAGGGTTTTACTCCTATGATCTCGCTTACCTCTCCTATCTTGAAATAAAGCTTGTCCGGCAGAGACAGATCTGAAAGCATTCCAGACATGCTTATATTATCGTTTCAATATTGGGAAAAAGTCAAGATATAATTATGTCAATCAGTTATAAGACACCTTTAAAGGATTTTCTATGTATCGGACAGGGCCCAAGGTTTCGCAGGGCACCGAGGTGCTCTTTCGTGGGATAACCCTTGTGGCGGTAAAAGCCGTATCCGGGGTATTCCCTTTCAATCTCGGTCATGATGCGGTCTCTTGTCACCTTTGCGACAATTGAAGCGGCTGCTATTGAGGCGCACTTTGAGTCGCCCTTTATTATTGCCTTCTGCCGGATGGGGAGAGAAGTCTTCGAGTTGCCGTCTATTAGAAGGCAGTCCGGTTTTTTCCCCAGGGCCAGAACGGCTTTTTCCATTGCCAAAAGCGCCGCCTGCAGGATGTTTATGCGGTCAATTTCCGCGGCCTCGGTTATCCCGACCGAGTAGGCGAGGGCGTTTTCCCGGATCTGCTCGAAAAGCTCGTTGCGCCTTCTCTCGGAAAGCGCCTTGGAATCCCTGAGTCCGCGAATAGGCCGGTTCTCATCAAGTATTACGGCGCCTGCCACGACCGGCCCGGCAAGACATCCCCTTCCGGCCTCGTCGACGCCGGCCACAATTCTCCCGGATCCAGAGATTCTGTTTTCAGCTTGTAAGAGGCAGTCGGATTCAGACAATTTCCGTTTTACGTGAGCCCGTAGTTTTTAAGTTCCCTTTTAAGTTTCTCGAGGTTCTCCCCCGAAAGCTCGTAAAGCGGGGCCCTTATCTCCGGGTTTATTTTCCCCATCACGGCAAGAGCGGCCTTTACGGGTATCGGGTTTGATTCCACGAAGAGAGCTCTGCTAAGCGGGAGAAGGCGGTAGTGAAGCTCCTTGGCCCTCTCAAATTCCCCTCTTGTAAAGCAGTTGTACATTTCCGATACGTCCTGGGGGGCTATGTTCGCCGTTACGCTTATGAAACCCTTGCCCCCGACCGTTAAAAGAGGGTGGTTAACCGCGTCGTCTCCGGAGAGAAGGATCAGGTCCTCTCCGCAGAGGAGAATGATTCTGCTTGCCTGCTCAAGCGAGCCCGAAGCTTCCTTGATGCCGATTATGCTCTCGCAGTCGCAAAAAAGTCTTTCCACGGTTTCCGGCTCTATGTTTACGACCGTGCGCCCGGGCACGTTGTAGAGTATGAGTGGAACAGATGTGTTGTCTGCAATTGTGCGGAAATGCCGGTAGATTCCTTCCTGAGTCGGCTTGTTGTAATAAGGGGTTACCAGAAGAGCCGCGTCCGCACCGGCCCGCTCCGCGAATTTCGTGAGTCGCAGGGCTTCCTCGGTGCTGTTTGACCCCGTGCCCGCCACCACGGGAATCCTTTCCCTTACCGTCTCCACGGTGAATTTTATTACTTCTTCGTGCTCGGCGTGAGAAAGGGTGGGGGACTCTCCCGTGGTTCCGACCGGAACTATGCCGTGGGTTCCGCTTTCTATATGGAACTCTATTAATTCTTCCAGCTTTCCGTAGTCAACGGCACCGTCTTTAAACGGCGTTACTATCGCTACTATAGAACCGTGTATCAATTTCTTCTCCGTCCCAAGGGGCTATACCCTAACTTTTTTCCCGCAGGAAGAACAGAAGACGCTCGCGGCGGGAATTCTTGTCCCGCAGTGCATGCAGAAAAAAGTCTCTCCGGCCCCGGTTGAGAGTTCAATGGCCTGGACCATCACCTCTTCGAATTTCTCCGAAAGCTCCTCAAACTCTTTTCTGTACTGCTGGTGAAACATTATCGAGTCTTGTGCATCAACTGTTTTTATTTCAAGCTTGAGTCCCTTGCTTCTGGTGGAACCGAACTTGTGATTCGTTATGGTGTCAAACTCTATGTCCCTTAGAACATTCACTTTGGAACTGTTTTTAAGTATCAGCACCCTTTTTTTCGTAAGCATCAGGATGCTTCTGAAAAAAGTGTTTCTGTCTATCCACGCCCTCGGCTTGTGCGTGCAGCTTTGGGTCGGAACCGTGAGCAGCACGGAATCATCTTCCCCGAGCAGTTCCCTGAGTTCATCGGAGTCGATCTTCGGTGGCGCGAGAAAAAAATCCGAAAGCTTTTTCAAAACACCTGTCTCAGACATGGTTTCTTACCAGAAGCTCCGCTATCTGCACTGCGTTAAGCGCGGCGCCCTTCCTTAGCTGGTCTCCGCTCACCCAGAGCGAAAGACCGTTTTTGACCGTGTAGTCCTCCCTGATTCTTCCGACAAAGCAGTCGTCTTTACCTGAACTCTGAGCAGGCATCGGGTACTCGGAATTCTCCGGGTCGTCAACGAGCGAGACCCCGGGGAAATTCCTGATGGCCTCCCTTGCCTCCTCGACAGTCACTTTTCTTTCCGTTTCGAGATTAAGCGAAACCGAATGGGAGCGGAAAACGGGAACCCTCACGGTCGTCGCCGTGAGGACTATGGATTCATCCCCCAGTATCTTGCGTGTCTCATTGTGAAGCTTCATTTCTTCCTTCGTGTATCCGCTCTCCGTAAAGGAGTCTATGTGCGGGATCACGTTAAAGGCTATCTGGTGGGGAAACGTGTTCGTTTCCTTCGGGGGCTCTCCGCTCTCAGACCAGCTTTGCACCTGGCTTTCGAGTTCCGCTATCCCGCCGGCTCCCGCTCCCGAAACCGCCTGAAAACTGGTCGCTACCACCCTTTTTATTCTGGATACGTCATGAATGGGCTTAAGCGCCATGATGGCCACAGCGGTCGTGCAGTTGGGATTGGCGATTATTCCTTTTTTCACGTGAAGCGCGGCCGCCTGGGCGTTTATCTCGGGTATTACCAGGGGAATTTCGGGATCCATCCGAAATGCCGAACTGTTGTCGATGACCACAGCTCCGTCTGCGACGGCACAGTCCGCGTATTCTCTGCTTCTTCCGGAACCGGCGGAAAAAAGAGCTATGTCTATGCCGCGAAAGGAATTCTCATCCAGCACCGAAACGGCTATCTCTTTTCCGCAGAAGCTGTATTTTCTCCCGCGGGAGCGCGAAGAAGCAAGGAGGCGCAGTTCTCCCACGGGGAAATTTCTCTCCTCGAGTATCTGCATCATCTCCTGCCCTACGGCGCCCGTGGCCCCCGCTATCGCCACGTTGTATTTTTCTTTTCTTTCCATCTTTCTGTCAGTCCGCCCGGTTGCGGTACTTCGATTCGATTCCTGCTACTTTTTCTATATTTTCCCTTTCCGAGGGGTCAGGTTCGCTCTGGAACCATGCGTCGAGAATTTCTCTGGCTACGTCGGGAGATATCAAACGCAAACTCATGGCGAGTATATTCGCGTCGTTCCACTTGCGTGCTCCCGCGGCCGTTTTGGAATCCGTACACAGAGCCGCCCGGATTCCGGGGACCTTGTTCGCGGCAATGCTTACCCCCGTCCCTGTCGAGCAGAACAGTATTCCCTGATCACACTCTTTCTCAGAAACCCTCTCTGCCACCTGCTCGGCGACTTCCGCCCACTCGACGTTTTTGTCCGCAAGCGGTCCGAAGAGCTCAACTTCCATGTCTCTTTTTCGAAGCTCCTCTATTACCTGGTCGGTCAGGGCGTTTTTTTCATCACTTCCGATAGCGATCTTCATTCCCAAGGTCTCCTTTCTCGGAATTATCCATTTTGATATAAATCTATACCATAATATGGCGGCAACATCACGGGGAAAACAACCAGGTGCGGGTATCGTTTTTAAAAAGCGGCTTCCGCCTGCAGGGCGTTTGATAAGATTGATATAACGCTTAGCTTCTGGTTGGTACTGACGGGGCGGCTAAATTTCAAAACACTCTGTAATATGCGATATTATAAAACGATCTGTCGTTAGGATAGGATCAGCAACTTAAATATGGAGTGTAAAGACATGTTTCTACCGCAAGAGTTAAAAAGCTACGTTTGTTCCGGCAGTTCTTGGTATAGAAAGCCTGCTGCAGGCGATGTACCCGGCCAAGTGAGGCGATTACTGCGTTCATGCAGTCGGGCCGGCGCTCTTTTTGCCGTTTTTACCGTTTTCGCAACGCTCGCTTTGCTTGCCTGCCTTGACGGCAGCGACGGCCCGAGCAGCATTGCCGATCAGCTCAGAAAGAATGCCGAGGAGTTTGAGTATACGCTCGGGCAGACCGGCGGGGAACTGACGATTGCGACAATCTCAAAGCCGCTTACCTTTAACCTGGCTCTTGCGAACGATTCCGGATCGGTAGAAGTTCTGGAGTATCTCTTCGAGGGTCTGACCGAGATCTCCTGGCTCACTGACCAAATCGAACCGTCACTGGCCGAATCCTGGACCCATTCGGATGACGGACTGACCTGGACTTTCTCACTGCGAAAGGACGTGACATGGCATGACGGGACACTTTTTACGGCGCATGACGTGGAGTTCACCTTCAACCGCATCATATACAACGAGGAGATAAATTCCCCCGATCGGGCAACATTCAACTTCCGGTTCCTGGACGAGACTACTGGAGCTTGGACAGAAGCGAGGATGACTGTTACGGCGCTTGACGACTATACGGTACAGTGTGTTTTACCGGTATCGTTTGCACCGTTTCTGCGCTCAATGGGTACCGCTATCTACCCCAAGCACATTCTGGAACCATATGTTGACGACGGCACTTTCAACGAGGTATGGGACATCGGAACGGACCCTGCCGAGATTATCGGCACCGGCCCCTTTACCATCGAGCGCTATGTCCCCGAGGAACGCGTGGTTCTGAGCCGCAACCCGAACTACTGGCTAAACGATGATGCGGGCAGCAGTCTGCCGTACCTGGACAAAATCGTTCACCTTATCGTCCCGGACTTGGAGACCCAACTTGTCAGGTTCAAGGACGGAGTAGCAGACACTCATGGTGTGCTAGGCGAGGAGTTCGCGGGACTTGAATCGCTGCAGTCGGAGGGAAATTTCACTATCCACAGGAGGGGTCCGGCCTTAGGGTCGACTTTTCTTACTTTTAACATGAACCTCGGTGAGAACCCGGATACAATGGAGCCCTATGTAGAGGCTAACAAGCTTAAGTGGTTCCGGAATACGCAATTCCGCCAGGCTGTCGCGCACATCGTTGACAAAGAGGCGATCATACGCGACGTACAGCACGGACTCGGTTACCCGCAGTGGTCCTCCATCAGTCCGTCCGCAGGTGATTTTCACAATCCCGACGTGCGGCGGTACGAGTACGACATCGCCGAAGCCAACCGCATCCTCGACAGCCTCGGCTGGGTTGATACTGACGGAGACGGGATTCGCGAAGACGATGCGGGCAATACGATCGAGTTCTCAATGGTAACTAACACCCAGAACACCGTACGTGAAAGGATTGGAATGATCATCCAGCAGGGCCTTGAGGAGATCGGCGTCAAGGCGGATTTCAGGTCGGTCGAGTTCGGCGAACTTGTCTCCCAGTTGACGCGTTCCTACGACTGGGAAGCCATGATCATAGGCTTCGGAGGTTCAACGGATCCGCATTCCGGAATTGTCCTCTGGCACAGCAGTGAGAACTTGCACCTCTGGTATCCGAGACAGTCGCAACCGGCGACGGACTGGGAAGCCGAAATAGACCGCCTTTACGTGAGGGCGAGCCAGGAACTGGATCACGGCGAACGCGTAGCGCTTTACCACCGCGCCGAGGAAATCGCTGCCGAGAACGTGCCGCTTATCTACACGACAAGCAGGGAACGGCTGACCGCACTCCGAAATGTCTTCGGCAACACGACACCCACGTTGTACGGGCTCTGGGATATTCGCTACCTGTATCGAACCGATCTATAGCAGCGATCCTGAGTTTAGAGGCAAAAGATTATTCCGGGCCTACACAGTAAGGGATGGAAATCGGGTTTTTGTCCAGGGGATGGCCGTCTGCGGGAGGGTTTGCTGTCCTTGACAGCAACTCCCTAGTATTTATAATCATGCCCTTAGCAAGGAGTGAGTTTTTCGCTCCTTTTTTTAGATTTTCATCTCTATTAAATCAGTCCAGCATGGAGGTAGTATCAGGTGAAGATAGTGGTTTTTATAACACAGACACAGGACACCGAAGCGAGGATAAAGGTCGGTTCCTCCGGCGATTCCATAGACACAGAAGGCATGAAATGGATCATGAATCCTTACGACGAGTTCGCCGTTGAGGAAGCGATCAGGACCAAGGAAGCATACGGGGGCGAAGTTGTTCTGATCACGGCGGGCCCGCAACGCTCTTCACAGGCGTTGCTTCAGGGACTTGCGATGGGCGCTGATTCCGCGGTGCATATTTCGGATGAAGCTCTTGGAGAGACCGTGGATTCCCTTGTTCTCTCGAAGCTTGTCGCGTCGGAACTTGGAAATATCGAGGGGGTGGACCTGATTTTCACAGGGATGAAGATCATTGACGAGGAATCCGTTCAGATGGGGATACAGGTAGCCGAGGAACTGGGAATTGCGCACCTTGCCCTTGTAAGCAAGGTGATTGACGTAAAGCCGGACGAGAAAAAGCTTGTCTGCCAGAAAGAGATCGATGGTGGGAGTGTTTCCGTCGAGGTCTCTCTTCCTGCCCTTATAACCTGTCCCGACGCTATGAACGAGCCCCGCTACGCGTCCGTTCCCAATATAATGAAGGCCAAGAGAAAACCGATGAAAACAGTTTCCCTAGACGATGTGGATTTCGATTCTCTCGGCATCAGCAGGGATGCCGTGGGCAAATCCGGGGCGAAGATAAAAACAGTGAATCTTGAGGTTCCCGAAGTGGAGAGGAAGCTTAGAATCATAAAGGGAAGCGACGAGACCACGGTCAAGGGAGACGAGATTGCCGAGTCCGCAAGGGAACTCGTTAAACTTTTGAGAGATGACGCGAAAGTCATATGATCCGGGATATCCGGAATTGCTTTATCAGAAAGTATCGCTAGGAGGCTTGAATTAAATGAGTAGTGAAATCTGGGTTGTTGCTGATATAAAGGCTGACGGACAGATAAGAAAGGTAACGTTTGAGGTTCTTTCCGAGGCCAGAAGAAAACTTGGAGGTTCTGTCTGCGCAGTGCTGCTCGGTAGCGGCGTTTCGGACAAGGCTTCTGAGCTTGCAGGCTACGGAGCGGAGAAAGTCTACGTGGTCGACAATCCCAACCTCAGGGATTTTAATCCTGACGGTTATGTGAAGGCCCTTTGCGAACTTATAAAGAAACACTCTCCGGCGGTTGTCCTCTCAGGCAACACTGCTTTCGCCGAGGATTACATTCCCAGTGTGGCTTCCGGAGTGGGTTCGGGGCTTGCAATGGACTGCGTGGATATAGGCATGACCGACGACGGAAGGCTCAGGATAAAAAGGTATTCACACTCAAGCAGGGCGATATCCACTCAGGAATTCAGCGGCGACGGAAGCGCTATGATCGCCACAGTAAGGCCCAACTCCTTTAAAGAGGAAGAGTCGGCCGGTGCGGGGCAGGTGGTGAACGAAGATGTGGGGATTACCGATGCCGACATAAGAATCAAGGTCATTGAAATGAAGACCAAGGAATCCGACCGCCCCGAGCTCACCGAGGCCGAGAGGGTGGTTTCCGGCGGCAGAGGTCTTGGAAGCGAGGAGAACTTCAATCACATATACGATCTCGCGGATCTGCTCGGCGCGGCAGCCGGAGCGACAAGGGCCGCAGTCGACGCTGGATACTGTCCATATGACATGCAGGTCGGTCAGACCGGAAAGGCTGTATCTCCAGTGCTTTACGTCGCGGTCGCCATATCCGGTTCGGTACAGCATTTCTCCGGCATGGGTTCGTCAAAAGTGATAGTTTCCATAAACAAGGATCCGGAAGCCCCGATTTTCGCGAAATCCGATTATGGAATCTGCGGAGACCTTTTCCAGGTTCTTCCCCCGTTTACGGAGGAACTCAAAAAAGCCTTGTCCGAGTAACCGAACCCGTCACACTATATCGACGACTTCCGTTTTTTCCATGGGTCTGCCGAGGAACCTGGATGCGATTGAGGTAAAGGTTTCCGAATCGTCAGTTAGGTAAAACGACATTTCCCGCGTCTTGGAGTCTTCTCTTAGCAGCCCTTGGGACTTTAATATGTTTTCGGTCTGCTTTGCGGTCTCTTCAGCTGAGTCGACAAGATTTATCCCTTCTCCCATAACCCCGGCAATCGTGTTTTTAAGGATAGGGTAGTGCGTGCAGCCAAGTATCAGCACGTCTATTCCGGATTCCCTGAGGTCTCCAAGATATTTCTCGGCTATAAGGACGGCGGTTTCGTCATTTTCCCACCCTTCTTCGGCAAGTGGAACGAAAAGCGGGCAGGGTTTTGAGTGTATCTCAATTGGGGAGGAGCAGATTTCCCGCAGTTTTTTCTCGTAGGAGCCGCTTTTTATGGTTGCCTGGGTCCCTATGACCCCTATTTTCCCATTGGCGGTGAGTTCCGAGGCTCTTTTCGCTCCCGGTTCCACTACTCCCACAACGGGAATTTCAAGATTCTCTTTGAGCATTTCTATCGCGTACGCAGATGCGGTGTTACAAGCCACGACCAGAAGCTTTATATCTTTTGATAAAAGGAAATTAGTGGTGCTCTCAACGTATTTTCTTACGGTTCTTTGGGATTTCGTTCCATAAGGGACTCTGGCCGTATCGCCGAGATATACGATATTCTCTCCGCAAAGAAGATTCATTATCTCCTTTGAGACCGTAAGTCCTCCTATTCCCGAGTCAAAAATCCCTATTGCCTGGTTTTTTCTTTCTTCCATAACTCTGCCGTAGTGTTTGTATGCTTGCTCCGGGGTGAGAAAAGACAGGTCTTAAGGTCCTCCGGAGAAGGCACTCAACTCTTTTTGTTTGATCTCGAGCTTACTTTTTTGTATTCGTTCAGGTAGTCATCGGCAAGACTCCTGGCTCTCTCCACCCTTGCTCTTCTCCTTGCTTTCCTTTTTTCCGCTTCTTTCCAGAGGCGGAGTTCATAGGGAGTCTCGGGAGTGAACTCGGGAACCGGGACTGGGTTTCCGTCTTCGTCGACTTTCACGTAGGTGAGAAAGGCCGTGCACGCGTGGGATGACTCTCCGGTCTGGGTATCATACGAATCAACCTTGATCGCCAGTTCAAGCGACCTTGTTCCCACATGGGTGATGCCCGCCTTGAATTCAATCAGATTTCCGACATTAAGCGGCGAATAGAAAAAAAGGTCGTCAAGGGATCCCGTAACCAGAACACCCCTGGTAAATCTTTTCGCCAGAATAGCGGCGCTCTCGTCAATGTACTTCATTAGCTTTCCCACGGACATGAATTTCCCGTAGAAGGCATCTTCCGGAAGCACCATCTTGGTGGTATTGAAAACAAGCCTCGAACTTTCCGTTTCATCCGCTATGTTGGAGACATCTCTTTGCCTTTTCTTTATTTCCGGAAGCCTTTGCGCCTTCCTTTCCTCTGCCCGGTCTATGAGCTCCCGTTCGACCGTGCTGGACGCGCTTAGGCTTGATTCTATCTTTCTCGGTTTTACGTTTTCGTCCACGGCGACAAAGGCCATATAGGAGAGGGTTATGAGCTTTTTCTCGTCGGTCTCTCCGTCTTCTGAGTGCACGCGTACCGCAACTTCAATGGATGAGTTCCCGGCATACTCAACCCAGCTTTCAAGGACTACTATTTCCCCGATTCTTACGGGGTTAAGAAAATCTATGCTGTCTGTGGCTCCCAGGACCGCGGGCCCGTTTGTGAACTTGAAAGATGTGATGCTGCCCGTGAGCATAATCCAGTCCATAAGTATTCCGCCGTGCAGGGTCCCGTGGTTGTTGGAGTGCTCGGGAAGCACATACTGGACCATCTTGTTAGCAGTTTCGCGTATGGAGATCATGGGTTCTCTTGCCGCGCGCCGCCGCGGCACACGCTCCGGGAGAAGTTCAGTCAGTCTCCGCCCGAAGAACTATCTGTTCATCTTCAAGGGAGAAAATCGCCTTGCCGCCGCCTGAGAGTTCGCCGAAGAGGATTTCCTTTGAAAGCAGCTCCGCCACCTCAGAGTTTATTACTCTCTGTACGGGTCTTGCGCCGAGCTGGGGATCGTAGCCCTTGCGTGCGAGAAAGAGCCTCGCTTCCGGCGTAAGACTGATCGTTACTTTTTTCGGAACGAGCCTCTGCTGAAGCTCTCCGATCATCTTGTCAACTATTCTCTCAACTATCTTTATATCAAGAGGGTTAAACCTGATGATTTCATTCAGCCTGTTTCTGAATTCCGGAGAGAAGTACCTGTCTATGGCTTCCGGGCTTCTGTCCTCAAACTCTTTTTTCGCGAACCCGACGTTCCTGTTCATGCTTTCCCTAGAGCCGGTGTTCGTCGTCAGAATCAGAATTACCTGCCGGAAATCCACCTTCCTTCCGTTTGAGTCCGTGAGCGTGGCGTGGTCCATTACCTGAAGCAGGATGTTGTATATGTCCTCGTGCGCCTTTTCGATTTCATCGAGCAGAAGGACGCAGTGAGGAGATTTGTATATGGCTTCGGTAAGCTGTCCTCCCTGGTCATAGCCGACGTATCCCGGCGGTGAGCCTATGAGCCGGGAGACAGTGTGTTTTTCCATGTATTCGCTCATGTCGAAGCGTATGAATTCGACCCCGAGAAGCTCCGCGAGTTTTTTCGCAAGCTCCGTTTTGCCGACCCCCGTAGGTCCCGAAAACATGAATGAGCCCACCGGCTTTTCCGGTTCGCTTATGCCGGCTCGCGACATCTGTATGGCGTTTACGAGCCTGTCTATGGCTTCATCCTGGGCGTAGATGAATTCTTTGAGGTTGTCCCCCAGGTGATGGAGGAGGTTGCGGTCCTCTACCCTTACCGACTTGGTTGGTATCTTCGCGATCTTCGCCACCAGCTTCTCCATGTCGGATACTTTTACCTGTCTCGTTATCTCGGGATCAGGGTTGCGGAGCTTCACGGCGGCTCCGGCCTCGTCCATGATGTCAATCGCCTTGTCCGGAAGCTTTCTGTCCATTATGTACCTGTCGGAGAGCTCTATGCACGCTTTTACCGCTCCCCGGGAGTATTTCACGTTATGGTACTCTTCGTAATGGCGCTTAAGTCCGAACAGGATTTTTCCGCAGTCCTCAATCGACGGCTCATCCACCGTTATTCTCTGGAATCTCCTTGAGAGCGCGTGGTCTTTCTCGAAGATGATCCTGTATTCCTTAAGCGTAGTCGTTCCTATGCATTTTATGTCTCCTCCGGCAAGGGCGGGCTTAAGCATGTTGGATGCGTCCAGGCTCCCGCCGGAAACCGCCCCGGCTCCTATGACCGTGTGGATCTCGTCTATGAAGAGCACGTTGTCCGGATCCTTCTTGGTCTCGTCTATGACGGCGTTAAGCCTTTCCTCGAAGTCTCCTCTGTATTTCGTTCCTGCCGTAAGGGTTCCTATGTTGAGAAGATGTATCTTGAGGTCTTTCATCGCTTCGGGAACTTCTCCGGAAACCACGCGGTGAGCCACCCCTTCAACAATCGCCGTTTTTCCCACCCCCGCGTCCCCGACGAGAACGGGATTGTTTTTCTTTCTCTTGCCGAGAATGTGGACTATCCTCTGAACCTCTTTCTCTCTTCCTATAAGGGGGTCGATGCTTCCGTTCCGGGCTTTTTCGATCAGGTCCGTGCAGTAAAGCTCAAGGGGGCTCTTGGGCTCGGCCTTTTTTGTTTCCTTCTGCTGCTCCCTGGCGGTGGCGGGTTTTTCCTGATCTTCTTCGCCTTTTCCGTGGGATACATGCTTTATAACTGCAAACCGGGTAAGTCCCTGGCGATTCAGGAAGTACACTGCGTGCGATTCGGGGACCCTGAACATGGCAACCAGTATGTTAGCCCCGGTTATTTCTTTTTTTTCCGCGCTTTCGGCGTGCATTGAAGCCACCCTGAAGATGTACTTGCTTCCTTCGGAGTAGGTCGGTTCGGGAAGATGGGGGGAGTCGACCGAGGATAAATTCTTGCTCAGGTGCTCCTCAAGATCGTTTGCGAGAAGCCCGGTGTCGACGTCGCACTCTATCAGCACTTCCGCTGCGACTTTGTCCCTTGTGAGTTCAAGGAGTATGTGCTCCGGGGTGATGAACTCGTGCTTGCGGTCTTTTGCCTGCTGGTAGGCGCGGTAAAGGGTTTTTTCTAGTTCTTCTGATGCCACCATGTCAGCTTCCCGCCTTTTGAACTTCAAGTATGCATTTAAGCGGATGCTCGTATTTCTCCGCCAGGTCTTTTACCTGTTTTATCTTAGTGGTAGCCATGTCATAGGTATAGCAGTCGACGACGCTTTTTCCCTTGGTGTGAGCTTCAAGCATTATTGTCCTGCTGTCGTTTTCATTTTTGAAGAACACCTTCATGAGAACCCAGACTACGAAATCCCTCGGGGTGTAGTCGTCGTTCAGCAGGACTATCATATACATGTCCGGTCTTTTTACCCGGATATCCTCCCTGACGACCTGCTGGGGGTCCTTGGTATGAGTCGGATTCTCGTGCTCAGACATGAAAAATATTTTATACGATTTTTTCCGGTTTGCCACCGCGGACCCGCTTAAGCGGGGAGTGTCTGTTGTACTCTGAGATAAGCGAGCGCATGTAGGGTCTTTCCCCCCGAAGGAAGTTGTCTATGGACCTCTGCGCCCCGGGGTTGAAAAACAGGTGGGAACTGTAAACCGGCACCGCTTCAAAACCGCGGAGGAACTTGTGTTCGCCCTGCGCGCCGGCCTCAAACACATTTATTCCGTTGTCTATGGCAAACTCTATCGGTCTGTAGTAACAGCACTCAAAATGAAGGTACGGAATCTCTATATTGCATCCCCAGTACCTGCCGTATAGCTTGTCGCCTTTTCTGAAGTTTATGGTTCCGCCGACCGGGCGGCCATCTATCTTCGCGATCACAAGCACGGTTTTTTCCCTGTACGTCTCGAACACCAGGTCGAAAAACTCCCTGTTAAGATAGGCGTCTCCCCATTTCCTCGAGTTGGTGTTCACATAGAATTCCCAGATGAAGTCTATGTGCTCGCGTCGTATCTGTTCTTTCTCAAGGACCGAGATCTCAACGCCAAGATCGCCGAGGCGGCGTCGCTCCTTCCTTATCTGTTTTCTTCTTCCCGAGCGAAGGTCTCCGAGAAAATCATCGAAACAGAGATAGCCCGAGTTATGCCAGTGGTACTGGTGTGTGAGCCTCGAGAGAAATCCGCAGCCGGAAAGCAGTTCCTGTTCCTCTGCCGTTACGAACAGAAAATGTATAGAAGAGAGGCTGTTAGAACATATTTCAACCAGTTTCTTTACGAGTTCCCGTGCGCATGCTTCGTAGTCGTAGTCTTTGCGAACGATTATTCTCGGGCCGGTTGTCGGGGTAAACGGCACTCCTGCGACCGCCTTGGGATAGTATCTCAGCCCCGCGTCCTGATAGGCCCGCGCCCACTCCCAGTCGAATATGTATTCGCCGTAGGAATCGGTTTTCAGATAGAACGTAACCGCCCCGACGAGCTTTTTCCCCTTGCGCAGCAGAAGATGACGCGGCTCCCATCCGGTGCCCAGACCCACGCATCCGGATTTCTCGAGAGCGAAGAGAAAATCAAACTCGAAAAAGGGGTTGTTATCGGGCTGGATGGAATCATATTCCTTCTTCTCGACCTCGGTTATCGAGTGGCATATCTCGAATGCGGCTGATTTTTTAGATAGTTTTTTTTGTGCTCCCATTGGCGAATGAGTGAAACCTCAGGTTGGATCGGTCTTCAGTTAAAAGTACATAATTAATTCTATACTCAACAACTGTTTGGCAAGACCATTCACATAATTCTACTGTTTGACTTCAAAAGTATGGACTATACAATAGACCATATATGGGAGAATATGGTGAAGAAAATAGCCATTAATGAAGCGAAAGCGAAATTATCCGCCTTGGTAAAGGCAGCTCTGGATGGTGAACAAGTGGTTTTGACAAAACATGGCACGCCCGTGGCCGAAATAAAGCCTCTTACTAACACAAAGAAGCCCGCTGAGAAGCTGTCTGCTATGAAAAAAATACTGATAGAAGCCAGAAGCGAGCGTCTAAGCGGCGTTTCTGCGGCAGAAGCCGATAACTTTCTGTACGATGATAACGGACTGCCTTCATGATAGTTGTTGACACGTCTGCGATCATGGCTTTTTTGCTTGAAGAAGATCTATCGCCTGCCATCAAGGTTTGCCTAGCTGAAAATGAACTCTGTATGTCTGCGGGTACATACTCGGAGCTTTTAATTGTTTCATCTGCGCGAGGACTCCTGGATAGAGTCAATGAGCTGATATCCGAAATAGAAATTGAAATCGTTATGTTAGATGGAGCTGGGGCCCGTGCGGTGCAGAAAGCATTTGCAGACTGGGGCGAGGGAAGACATCCTGCGTCGTTGAATTTTGGAGACTGCTTTGCATATGCTCTGGCAAAGGAAAAAAGTGTACCTCTTCTGTTCGCGGGAAATGATTTCTCAAAGACCGATGTGAATTCAGCCTTAGAATTGAGAACTGCGTAGCGCAGGATTCTCAAGCCATTTAGTTCCGGTGGACACCCTGGCCTCTCTTTCTTGTTAAAATGATCAGCCTTTCCTGCATATCTCATTCCTTTGTTGGCAAAGAACTTTTCCGAAACCTTGAGTGGAGCATAAAAAAGGGAAGGAAATACGGTCTTGTGGGTCCGAACGGCTCGGGTAAAACCACACTGCTTGAGATTGTAATGGGGCTTCTGGAACCGGAAAAAGGGCAGACTTCCGTTCCCTCCGCGCTGACCGTGGGCTATCTGCCGCAGATAATGGACCTGGGTACGGGCGATCTTGCGGTGCTCTCAGCGGCCTGCGCAGGAGAGGAAGATTCCCAAAAACCCGTACACGAAGCCGAGAAAATCCTGTTCGGACTGGGTTTTACTGGGGAACAGCTCTCCCAGAAGGTTTCTTCTCTTTCGGGCGGCTGGAAAATGCGGGTTGAGCTTGCGAGAATACTTCTTCTGGAACCTCAGGTGCTTCTTCTCGATGAGCCGACCAACCATCTTGACATAAAAAGCATAGAGTGGCTTGAAGGGTACCTTGAAAGCTACCGCGGAACCGTGGTTCTCGTGTCTCACGACAAATACCTCCTTGACCGCATGGTTGACACGATAGCGGAGCTTGAAGGCGGGGGAATAAGGGAGTTTCGGGGCGATTACTCCTCTTACCTTGAGAGAAAGGAGCAGATTGCCGCGGTCGCCGAGGCCACTGCCAAGAACCAGGAGAGAAAACTCCGGGCGCAGCGCCGTTTCATAGAGCGTTTCAGGTACAAGGCTTCAAAGGCAAGACAGGTGCAGAGCAGGATAAAAATGCTTGAAAAGATGGAACCCGAAGCTCCGTCTCCGGAGACCCGAAGAACCCTTGAATTTGATTTTCCCGCCCCCGAGCGCGCGGGACGCGTGGTTTACGAGATAAGCGATTTCTCAAAGGAATATGAAGCTCCCGGCGGTGCGAGCAATGTAGTTTTTAAGAACTCCCCGGCTCTTCGCGTGGAAAGGGGAGACAGGATAGCCGTTACCGGGAAAAACGGCGAAGGGAAAACCACTCTCTGCAAGATGGTGGCCGGCGTGGAGGACTTCTCCGGCCAGAGCCGCCTCGGCCACAACGTGGCCCTTGGCTACTACGCGCAGAACCAGGACGAGATGCTTAATCCGCAGAACACGGTTTACGAAGAGTTCATCGGAGCTTATCCTCTTTTTTCCCAGACCGAGGCGAGAACGCTTCTGGGCTCCTTTCTTTTCGGTGCTTCCGATATAACCAAGAAGGTCTCGGTTCTCTCAGGCGGCGAGAAAAGCCGCCTCTCGCTTCTTAAGATTCTGGTTTCACGCTCAAATTTCCTGGTTCTCGACGAGCCTACAAACCATCTTGACATGGCGTCGAGGGAAGTGCTTCGCCACGCCCTCGGGGAGTATTCCGGCACCTTTTTGCTGATAAGCCACGACAGGTATTTCATTGACAGCCTAGTGAACAGGGTATGGTACGTGGAAGGGGGAGGGATCGAGACTTTTATAGGCAATTACTCGGAATTTCTCGAGAAAAAAGCCCGGGACTCAGATGACCGGCAGATGCCCGCCGAAATGCAAAACGACGAACCCAGGAAAAAAACCGTAAAAACCCTTGAAGCGGAGCAGCGCAACAGGCTTTACAGGGAACTTCGCGAAAAAGGCATAGAGAATATGGAGAACTGGACGCTTCTTTCGAAAAAACAGATGGAAAACGCCCTTTTGGATCTTGAGAGCAGGATATCGGAGTTCGAGACTGAAAAAGAGGAGATGGAGAGATTTCTCGCGAACCCCGAGACTTTCCCCAAAGGCCCTGACTGGGAAGAAAAAACAAGGCATCTCGGCGAACTTGAGGCGAAGCTCTCTGCTCTTTACGGCAGGTGGGATGAGGTAAGCGAGCATATGCGCGAGAATTTCAATTGAGAATAGCCCGGTTTCAGTTCTGCGGGTTTTTCTTTATAATGATGAAATCCGCGATTTTCTGATTTAAGGGAACTTTGGATGAACGCAGCCGTAATAGCGATAGTCGCAATAGCTCTTTACTTGCTCGGGTACAGGTATTACTCGAAGTTCATTTCCGAGAAAGTCTACGGAGTAAAAGACGGAGAGCCTACTCCTGCCCACCAGCTGCGAGACGGCGTGGATTACGTGCCCGCCGGCAGGCACATTCTCTTCGGCCATCATTTCGCCTCCATAGCGGGTGCCGCTCCTATAATAGGGCCGGCCATAGCCGTGTTCTGGGGCTGGGTTCCGGCGATTATCTGGGTCGTGTTCGGAACAATCTTCATCGGGGCCGTTCATGATTTCGGCGCTCTGGTTATCTCGGCGAGAAACAGGGGAAGATCCGTCGGGGATCTGGCCGGCATATTCATAAGTCCGAGGGGAAGAACCCTTTTTCTTCTCATAGTCTGCTTTCTGGTCTTTTTCGTTATAGCGGTTTTTGCCTACGCAATCGCGGTTCTTTTCGTAAACTTTCCCGCGAGCGTGCTTCCCGTGAACTTCCAGATACTGGTAGCGCTTGTTATCGGGTTTCTCTTCTACAGGAAGAATGTTTCCATTCTCTGGCCGTCGATAATTGCGCTTGGGCTTCTTTACTTCATGGTCTGGGCGGGTACCCAATTCCCTCTGACCATCCCCGAGGTGATGGGAAGCCAGGTGGTGACTTGGGTAATCATCCTGATGGTTTACTCCTTCGTGGCCTCGGTTCTTCCCGTATGGATGCTCCTTCAGCCCAGGGACTACATAAACGGAATCCATCTTTTCGTAGGTCTGGCGATACTTATAACGGGGATAATGGTTGCTCATCCCGAGATGCAGGCTCCGGCCATTAACTTTGCCGCCGACGGACTTCCCGTGCTTCCGTTTCTTTTCATAACCGTTGCGTGCGGAGCGGTAAGCGGATTCCACGGTCTTGTCGCGAGCGGAACCACTTCAAAGCAGCTTGACAAGATGTCGCACTCAAGATTCGTGGGTTACGGGGGCATGCTGGGGGAGGGCACTCTTGCCATGATAGCGACTCTCGCGGTCGCGGCGGGAATAGAGCGTAGTGAGTGGCTCAAGCACTATCATTCGTGGGAATCGGCATCAAGCGGCGGCATAGCGAATTTCGTGATGGGAACTTCGAGCTTTCTAACCTCAATCCATATCCCCGAAGTGCTGGGGACCACTCTTATAAGCGTGATAGTGATTAGCTTCGCGGCAACCTCTCTTGATACAGGGGCCAGGATACAGAGGATCGTCATAGGAGAACTCGGGGAGGCCTACGGAATAAAGGCTCTTAAAAACAGGTATATCGGGGCCTTTCTTGCCATCGTGCCCCCGCTTGCTCTGGCGCTTTTCGCGCAGGTTCCCGGCAAGGGACCGGGCTCGGGAGGATTTCTGCTCTGGCCTCTTTTCGGCGCCACAAACCAGCTGATAGCCGGAATTACGCTGCTTCTGATTACCCTTTATCTCAGAAGATTGAAAAGACCGTTTATCTACACGCTGGTGCCAATGTTTTTTCTGGTGGGCATGACTACCGCCTCCATATTCTTCAACCTTAAGTATTTCTTGAATAACACGCTTCTTTTCAGCCTCTCAGCGATAATGCTCGTTCTTGCCGTCTGGCTGATTCTTGAGGCCGCGATCGTGTCGAGGAAAACCACGGGCGACGGCTGAGACGCCGTTTCACATCTCTTTTCTGTCCCGAAGTGCCTTGCCGAGCGTGAGTTCGTCTATGAACTCTATGTCTCCGCCCACGGGTATTCCGTAGGCTATTCTCGAGGTTCTGATCCCGAGGGGCTTTATTGTTCTTGAGAGGTAAACCGCGGTGGCTTCGCCTTCGACGTTCGTGCCGGTCGCGACTATTATTTCTTTTATATCCTCGCGTCCCGCTCTTGCTAGGAGTTCTTTTATACGGAGGTCTTCCGGACCCACGCCTTCAAGGGGAGAGAGCACCCCGTGGAGGACGTGGTATTTTCCCTGGAACCCTCCGCTTCTCTCGATTGCCAGCAGGTCAAGGGGTTCTTCAACGACGCAGAGGACCTGCGGATCTCTTGAAGGATCGGAGCAGATCGCACACGGGTCCTTCTCAGTGAAGTTAAAGCACGTGCTGCACGTGCTTACGTCGGATTTGGTGCTGATTATCGCGCTTGAGAGACTGCGCGCGTAGCCTTCCGATGATCGGAATATATGAAATGCGAGCCGGGTCGCGTTTTTCTCGCCGATTCCGGGAAGCTTGGAAAGTTCTTCTATTAGTCTTGAGATCGGCTCGGGAAGGCCGGTTCTTTGCATCTCAGATAAGCCCCGGCGGAAGTCCCATGCCGGCGGTGAAGCGCGAGACTTCGTCTTTCATAAGTTCCTGGCCCTTGTAAAGAGCCTCGTTTACAGCGGCGGTCACAAGGTCCTGGAGCATCTCAATGTCGGTTTCGCTTATTATTTCGGGTTCTATGGCTATTGATACTATCTCCCCCTTGGCCTTTGCGGTAACCGTGACCATTCCGCCCCCGGAAGAAGCTTCCACGGTTTTTTCCCCGGCCTCGTTCTGAAGGCGCTCCATCTGCTCCTTCATCTTCCCCATCTGCTTCATGATGTTCTTCATGTTTCCGCCTAGTTTCATTTTTTCACCCCTGGCTTAAATTTTTTCTTTTTATCACGCCGGCGTCAAACTGCCGGATGGCGTAGTTAACTATCTCGTCTTCCGCGGGACCGGGCTTTCTCGAGGCTTCGCCAGTTCCGTTAATCCCCTCGTCGTTTATGGTGTCGATATCGAGCTTTATCCTCTCAACGCCGAGCATTTCCCTCAGTATCTCTCTTAGTTTTTTCGATTTTTTAAGCTCTTTTTCATGATTTATGCCGTTTTTAAGAAATTTCACGCTTACGCTGTTCCCGCTTACTTCAAGGATGTGTGCCTGGGCAAGCTTCCTTGCTAAAAACCTGTCCTTGCCGTGCACGAATTCTACGACCTCCCGCTTTTCGGGATCGTCGCCCGAGGTCTGCTCCCTGGCCGCAGGCGCAGGTGTTTGCTTTGCCGGTTTTTCTTTTTTGCCCGCGGGTTTGTCTTCCTGTTTCTCGGGGTCTTGCTCCGCGGTTTTCACCTGCCTTCCCTGGGAGTCGGGTGTTCCCTCCGTTCTGGAACCCCGCGGCGACATTTTCTCAAGCCTTTTCAGAATGTCGTCTATTTTTTCGACTTTTCCGACCGTGCTCATCTTTACAAGCGCAAGTTCAAGCACAATTTCCGGATAAAAGGAGCTGCGTATTCTCTCTCCCCCGTCGATAATTACGTTAAAAAGAAGTTCCACGGTCTCCGTGGATTCGTTTTTCACCAGTTCTGAGAGCTCGTCTTTTTCATCCGGGGACAGGTCGGAAACAAAATCCTTGCCGCAGATCTTAAGGTAGAGCAGGTTTCTCATCATGTAGATGATGTCCTGGGCCATTCTTCTGGGGCTTATCCCCTTTGACGCTGCGTTTCGCACAAGCTCCACGCATTTTGCCGGTTCCTTGGCGAAAACAGCTCTGAGGATGCTTTTGAGCGACTCGTTATCCGGTATGCCGAGCAGGCTTATCACGCCCTTGTGAGTTATCCGGTCTTCAAAGGACACCGTCAACTGGTCAAGCAGGCTCAGTGAATCCCTCATGCTTCCCTCGGATTCCCTTGCGATCAGGTAAAGGGTTTCCGTGTCGATTTTTATCTTCTCCTCCTTAGTTATCTTCTCAAGAGACTCCTTTATTTTCTCAATCGGTATTTTCTTGAAGTCGTACCTCTGACAGCGGGACATGATGGTCGGGGGAACCTTGTGGGCTTCCGTGGTTGCCAGTATGAAGATTGCGTGCTCCGGAGGCTCTTCCATTATTTTAAGGAGGGCGTTAAAGGCCGACTGGGAGAGCATGTGGACTTCGTCGATTATGTAGACTTTTTTTCTCGCGGAAGCCGGGGAGTATTTCACGCTCTCTATGATCTCGCGAACGTCGGCCACGCCGGTGTGCGACGCGGCGTCGATTTCCTGCACGTCAAGCGATTTCCCCTCTGATATCCCCTCGCAGCTTAAGCACTGGTCGGTTGAGCAGGGGGATTTCCCCCCGTCTTTTTTCTCGCAGTTTACGGCCTTGGCGACGATTCTCGCCGTGGACGTTTTTCCCGTGCCTCTCGGGCCGGCGAAAAGCAGCGCGTGGGCTATCTTTCCGGACTCGATTGAGTTTCTGAGAGTGACGGCCGGGAATTCCTGACCTATCAGATCTTCGAAAGTCTGGGGGCGCCACTTGCGGGCAAGTACTCTGTATGCCATGATGCCAAAACCAGCGACCAGGTATCCGTAACGCACGGGGATTATTGCTACCGTTGCTCCCTTCCGGGCCTGGCGGGGTTCGCAAGTCCCAGTCGTACGGGCCCGGCCACTGGATTTATTCTCCAAAGAGATGAACCGTCGCGGTTCCGTAGCTAATCAATCTACACAAAAACGGGTTTTTTAGAAATGCGAGGTTGTGAATTTCGTTTTATATCAGGGGAAAATGGTGCGATGTGCGGTTGGCGAAATTCCCGCTACGGCGTTTTTATCGTTGAGGCTATCTTTTAAGCTGGCCCGTTTAACTATGAAGTGTGCCACCGCTTTTTTCTGCTGAGAATGCTTTCACAAAATAGCCGCTCTGGAACAACGAGCGGCTATTTTGCGTTTGCTGCTGATAAAATTATCGGGTTTATGACCCTTCTCTAGCCTATTCAATCAGAACAGATAACGGAGTCTTCCATAGTAGAAACCGCCGGCTAGGCCCATCGGTGACGATTCCGGATACTTCGATCCTACTACCCCGGCGTGAGGATTTTTGTCGGGGAAGTTGTTGAGGATATTTTCCGCGCCAACACTCACTTCAACACTGTTCATCAGCAGATAACTTATCTCGGCATCGAGAGTGACCTCATCGCCTGCATGGATAAGAAGTCCTAACTGGTCAACGTGGGTTTCGGAGTAGGAACCGAAATAATTAAGGCGCACAAGGCCACTCCATGCGTTGCGACTGTGATACAGCGTAGTGTTGAACTTGTAGTTGGGAAGGGCGTTTTCAAGTTGGAAAATACGCTTTTCATCGAGGAAGTCCGGATCATGCTCGATTACCTCCGTATCAGTCCAGTTGCCTGCTACTACAAATCTTGTCTCACCGTATCCAAGCAGCGAAGAAACATCGATCGTTGCGACGACGTCGATACCGTTGGTGCGCGTATCAAACCCGTTTCCATAGTAATTGAATCTAAGTATATCCTTGGCTTGAAGGCAGCTGTCTGGAACTTGCTGAGTGACCGTGACGTCCTTTGATTTCCCAAGGCGGCCATCTACCCTGATGTTAAAATAATCCGCCGTTAGCGAAACAGGACCTGCCTCCGCCACGAGACCCATAGTGAACGTCAGCGATTCTTCAGGCTCGAGAGATTCTGCACCAATCAGTCTCGCTTCCGGGCAGGTAGCGGGGATGGTTCCTCTCTGCCGCAATTCACCGTCTACAAACGCTGTCGTGACGTTCTGAATATTCTCCTGACCCACAGTGGGTGCCCTGAAGCCCGTGCTCGCGGAGCCACGCAAACTCAACCCGGAAACCACCCGAAACAAAGCGGAGAGCTTGCCGTCCGTTGTCGAACCGAAATCGTCGAAATTCTCCCATCTTCCCATTGCCCCGAGGGTTAGGATTTCAAAGATATCGGTTTCAAGATCAATGTAGGCGGCAACATTGGACCGGTCCCACTCTCCGGCTACCCGGTCGGAGAAACCGGAAAAACCGTTGGCGCCGATACCAAAGCCGGCCTCCGCCAAGGGACCCGTGACCCATGAGGCTCTTTCACCCTCGATGACCTCGAAGTTCTCGTTGCGCCACTCAGCCCCGGTAGCGACGTAAAGCGGCGAGTGAAATATCGGAACGCCAAAGTTGTAAGTCAAATCCACGTTTGCCGTCTGATCGGTCTGTACATAGGAACCGAGTTCGAACTGCGTAGGTGATTCCGGTCCCAAGCTGGAATTTATGGTATCTCTTATGGAAAAATCCACCTGGCTTCGTCCAACTGTGTAGCTTGCGTCATACGTTAGACCTGAGGCGAAGGAACCCCGAAAACCAGCCGTTGCGGCCTTGTCGTTTACCTTGCCCTTGAACTGGGGCGTAAAACCGCCTGGGAATATCTTGTCCCACCGGAAAATCTCTCCTGAGGGCAACGTGTATTCAAGAGGATTGTCGTCCGGGTCTACATTTACTCCCGTGCGTGTCTCTGGGTTTCGGAAAAAGAAACCACCTTCGGTTTCCCGCCTGGCTATGTTTCCAAACGCGTAGAATTCTAAATTTTCACTTATCTCAAGGCCTGAGTTAAGGAAAACTTTAATGTCGCCATCTACGTCGGGCTCTCCCCATATCTGAGCGTAGGGCTGACGGACGTTGGTGTTTCCGGCGGCGATCAGCTTAGCCGCGTCGTCTCTTTGCACGCTGCGAATCGTGGGTTCGGATTCTCGCCATTCGGCACTGAAGTTAGCAAAACCGCTCTCGGTAATGGGTACGCCGATGTTGAAGGCGCCCCGATACTCGGTTCCGTCCCCCTCGTACGTTTGTCCCCACTGGGCTTCTATGCTTCCACTGTCCGGACTGTCCTTGAGCACGAAGTTGACTACGCCGGCGATGGCGTCGGAACCGTACTGGGCGGATGCGCTGTCACGAAGAATCTCGACGCGGTCAAGCGCAATTGCCGGAATGACACTTATGTCCGCACCCTGCGCCCCATCAGAAACACCGTTTCCAAGAAAGGAGATGACAGCCGCCCTGTGGCGCCGCTTTCCGTTTACAAAAACCAGAGTCTGGTCCGGCGCAAGCCCCCGCAGGTTGGCGGGACGAACGAATGTGGCGGCATCGCTTATGGGATTCGACCCGACATTGTACGACGGTGTAAGAGTACGGAGAAGATTAGCCATGTCTCCGTCTCCCTGATTCGCAAAATCTTCACCCGATATGACGTCTACGGGAGAAGCAGTGTCAGTGGTTGAGCGAACAGGCCGTCGCGAACCTACCACGTAGATGTATGGAAGCAGCAAAGCTGAGTCGGGCTCACCCTGCGCCTGTACATTGCTGGGCAATACGGAAAGAAACAGTATTGCCATTAACGCCCCAACAACAGGGGCAATTTTGAAATGATTAGGATTTCTTTTCGGGTTCATGGTTACCCCCCCCCTCTTTTTTTTCGATTTTAACACAGGGTTCTAATAATTTTCAACATCATTGTTTTATCAAAAACCCAGGCCCTGAGAATCCTGCGGAAAAAGACAGAAATGCAATAATCCGTCTTTTCTGTGTTACACTTCCAATATGTACGTAAAAAAGGTTAAAGACGTAGAGAGTACGATGATCGGGGCAGGGCAGGGTACTTCAAGGCAGGTTCTCATCAGTCCGGAGGAAGGTCCGAACTTTGCGATGAGAAAGTTCGTCATGCAGCCTGGAGGCGATATCCCCGCTCATACCAATGCAGTTGAGCACGAGCAGTACGTGCTTGGCGGCAGGGCTCGGATTGGAATCGGAGATGATGTATATAACGTCGAGAAGGATGACGTAGTCTTTATTCCTGCCGGGGTGCCGCACTGGTATGAAGTTGATGGCGACGAGCCTTTTGAGTTTCTGTGCCTTGTGCCGAATCTTGAAGACAAGATAGAACTTATTAAGTAAGCAAGCTTGAAGTTCTGGATATCCCCTTTTTCAGGGTTCTTTCTTATCTCCTGCGAGCGATGGGTTTGCCCGAACCCGCTTAATCGCTTCGGAGATTCATAGTTTGTTCAATGGTGGCCGGACAAGGTCACGCGTGACGCCGCCATGGGATGCATGGAGGAGTTGATTAAAACTGACAACCGGTTCAATCTGGAGAAAAACCCATGCCCTTCGATGGCAAACGGATGATCTTTGGCGGATTTACACCGATCGTGGAACTTTGAGCATTCGGGAGAATACTGATCGATGTGTCCGGTACATACCTGAATGGTACTGGCGGAGAGAGTGGGATTCGAACCCACGAGGGAGCGTAAACCCCCTACACGCTTTCCAGGCGTGCACCTTCGGCCACTCGGTCATCTCTCCGTGCGATTTCTGTTCTAAATGACACTGCGGAGCTGCTCTTTTTTTCGGGAGTTTTATAAACAATTTCCGCAGTTTGTGAAAAACCCTCTCTAGTTTAACAAGAGAATCGGGGTTTGTTAAACTATAGAAATGCCAGAAAAATGGAAGCTTCAAAAGAGCACTCCGCTTAACGACTACAGAATTTTTTCGACGAAAAGGAAAAGCGCCATCTCGCCCAAAGACGGCACCGTCCGCGACTTCTACGTAATGGACGCTCCCGACTGGGTTAACATTATCCCCGTTACGCCTTCCGGTGAAATCCTTCTTATAAGGCAGTTCCGACACGGCACCGCAGAGATCACGCTTGAGATTCCGGGCGGAATGATCGACACGGGAGAAAGCCCTGTTCAGTGCGCGCGCAGGGAACTGCTTGAGGAAACGGGATTTGCCTCCACCAAGTGGGAGCAGATAGGGTGCGTACGGCCGAACCCGGCCTTTATGTCAAACTCATGCTATACCTTTCTGGCATCCGGGTGCGAGCGGACGTCAGAACCGTCTTTTGACACTACAGAAGACATAGAAACCCTGCTTGTCGCTCCGCAGGAAATAAAACGATACATAAGGGAAGGGATCATAGATCACTGCATAGTGATAGCGGCGTTCGGGTTTTACTTTCTCGGGGAGTGACCCTGTTGATTTCTCCGGGTTTAGCGAGAATAATAGTCCCCTATCTTTAAGGGCGGGTGGCGGAATAGGTAGACGCGACGGCCTCAAAAGCCGTTGGGCTTTAGCCCGTGAGGGTTCGATTCCCTCTCCGCCCAGAAAAAGAGTTTTCTTCCCTTTCCCTGAGACCCCTGATCCTCAGTATCTGGCCATTTCCGAGTCGTACTTCTCGGCCCACTCGTCTATGCCGCCCTTGAGATTCTTAACCTTGCTGAAACCCTGTTCGACAAGGAAAGTCGCAGCCTTCATGCTTCTTCCGCCGTGGTGGCAGTGAACGACTATGTCGTCCTTAGGGTCAAGTTCGTCCGTTCTGTTCTTGAGTTCGCCCAGGGGAATAAGCTTTGATCCTTCGATGCTGCATATCTTGTACTCATGGGGCTCTCTCACGTCGATCAGAACGAAGTCGGCCTTGTTTTCCTTGATAGAGCTGAACTCCTCAACGGTTATTTCCTTGACCTCGGGTTTTTCCTCTGGCGCCTCTTCGCCTCTGCCGATGCCGCAGAACTCCTGATAATCTATGAGTTCGGTTACGGTTGCGTTCTCGCCACAGACGGGGCAGTCGGGATCTTTCCTCAGCTTGAGTATCCTCGGTTCCATACTGAGGACGTCAATAAAGAGAAGCCTTCCTATAAGTGGCGTTCCCTCGCCTAGTATGAGCTTTACGACCTCTGATGCCTGTATGGTTCCCACAACTCCGGGCAGTATTCCCAGCACTCCTCCTTCGGCGCAGCTGGGTACGAGTCCCGGGGGAGGGGGTTCCGGATATAGACACCTGTAGCAGGGGCCTCTTTTAGCGTCGAACACGCTTACCTGACCCTCGAACCTGAAAATGCTTCCGTAGACGTTCGGAATTCCGAGGAAAACGCAGGCATCGTTCGTGAGATACCTTGTGGCGAAATTATCCGTTCCGTCAACGACCACGTCGTAGTCTTTCATTATCTCCATGGCGTTGTCCGAATTCAGCATCTCGTTATAGGTAACGATATTGGTATCGGAGTTAAGCTCAAGTAGACGGTCCCTTGCGGATTCCACCTTGGGAGTGCCGACGGTTTTTTCGCTGTGGAGAACCTGCCTTTGCAGATTGCTGAAATCCACAACGTCAAAGTCCAGTATTCCCAGGGTGCCGACCCCGGCGGCCGTGAGGTAGAGAGCAAGCGGAGATCCGAGCCCTCCGGCGCCGATACAGAGAACCCTTGAGTTTTTGAGTTTTTTCTGTCCCTCAATGCCGACTTCGGGCATTATAAGGTGCCTGCTGTACCTTGTTATCTCCTGGTTGCTCAAGTCCATCTTGAATACCTTCCTTGCGACCTAGAATATTTCAGACAGTAAAGTTAGTACATGATTTGCGTATTTTCAAACCGCAAGCGCAACTTTCCCGTCAGTTTTAGAAGCGGGAATTTCCCCTGGGAAACAAAATAACCGGATTCTGAGTTCCCTAGGAAGTCTTTACAACGTTTGTTGCGGTGGGTCCTTTTTTACCTTGAACGATCTCAAAGCTTACTTCGTCACCCTCATTGAGAGTCTTGTAACCCTCGCCCTCAATAGCGGTGTAATGAACAAAAACATCATCCTGCACTTCGTCGGATGTTATAAATCCATAGCCTTTGGAGCTATTAAACCATTTTACAGTTCCCTGCATTACAATACCTACCTCTGAATTAATATTTGCGGGATTATTCCACACCCGTATTGCTTTGTCAAACTGTACCTCCCCCGTTTCCAGAGAGAATTCTGGGCGCGGAGGAAACCATACAGTAGTTCTCAGAGGGTTTCGCTGTATGCCTGCGTGCATCTCAAATCCGCACAGAGCGGATTCTTAAACAGGCACGACGTTTGTTGCGGTGGGTCCTTTTTTACCTTGGGTGATCTCAAAGCTTACTTCATCGCCTTCATTGAGGGTCTTGTAGCCCTCGCCCTCAATAGCGGTGTAATGAACAAAAACATCATCCTGCACTTCGTCGGATGTTATAAATCCATAGCCTTTGGAGCTATTAAACCATTTTACAGTTCCCTGCATTATAATACCTACCTCTAGAAATTTAATATCCGCGGGATTATCCCGGAACTATACTGTTTTGTCAAACAAATTTTTTCTTCTCCAGGAAAAGTTCCAGGTCGGGAGGAAACCATATAGTGGTTCTCAGGACTTTTCGCAGTATAATTACGTGCATCTCAAATCCGCGCAAAGCGGATTCTTAAGCAGGTATAAAAACAATGAAAGACAGAAAAAGAATAATCTATATTTTCTGCATAGTGGTGTTTCTGCTCGGAGGGGGACTTTTCTTTTATAACGTAGTGAAGAGCTTCACCGGACTTGGCGCGACGCTTAGCGAATACGCTTTTCCGGGAAGCCACTCAATCCGGCTTGAGGAAAAAGGGCTTTATTCAATCTACCATCAGTATGAAAGTGCTTTCGGGGAAGAAAAGACAAGCGGAGACTCCATTGAGCGGGATTCGATAGTCGTTTACCTGAAAAAAGCTTCCAGTGCGGAAAACGTGGAACTCAATGTGCCCGATTCCCAGAAAAGATACAGTTACATGGGAAGGAGGGGAGTGAAGATATTTGAGTTTGAAAATCCCGTGCCGACAGATTACACGATCGAGTCTTTCTTAAGTGCCGATTCGCAGACACCCCGGTACACACTGGTTGTTGAACGCGGGTTCGAGATAACAAGGCTCAAGGGGATACTTGTCTCCCAGGCGTTTTTGCTTGCGCCGACCCTTTTCGCGATAATACTTTTCATGCGAACCTACATAAGGAGCTGACCGCAACGCATGTTCAAAGAGATAAAATCCCGGGTTCTTGCCTTTGACATAGAATGGGTTCCCGACCCCGAGTCGGGAAAGGCCGCGTACGGACTTGCGGAAGATATGCCCGATCGCGAGGTGATCGAGTTCATGTGGCAGCAGGGCGGGGCGACCGAGGAAGAGCCAATGCCGTTTCTCAAGATGGTTCTCTCAAAAATAGTTTCCATCTCAATGGTCTTCCGGGAATCAGGGAAAGACGGAACGGTCTCAAGACTCAAGCTTCACTCGATTCCGTCGATTCCGACTTCTGAAGAGGACTGCTCGGAGAGAAGAATCATAGAGGACTTTTTCAAGATTCTCGACAAGCACCACCCGCAGCTCGTGGGGTACAACTCTTCGGGTTCCGACATACCGATTCTTGCCCAGAGAATGATCAGGCACGGACTTCAGGGCGGTTTTTTCACCGAGAGACCCAACAAGCCCTGGGAAGGAGCTGATTTTTTCGCCCGCGGAAGCGACTGGAACGTCGATTTGATGCGTTGCGTGAGTGCATGGGGGAAGGGCACTCCGTCTCTTCACGAAATATCCGTCGTAAGCGGGATTCCGGGCAAGATGGAGGGGGTGGACGGAAAGCAGGTCGCTCCGATGTGGCTTGAAGGAAAACTTGACGAGATAGTCGCCTATAACGAGTGCGACGCCCTTACTACCTATCTTCTGTGGCTAAGGATGGCCCACTCGATCGGACACTTCGACTCGGAGCGGTACACAGAGGAACAGTGCCTGCTTCGCGATATGATAAAAAAAGAGGCCGAGAGCCCCGAAAGGCGCCGGCATCTTCTGGCTTATCTCTCGAAGTGGGAGAGCCTGAGCGGCGGGGTAGGGACGGATGAGTAAGCAGCCCGAAAGCCGCTGCGTCGCGGTCCTTTCATTCTACAAGTTCGTTGATCTTGACGGTCTCTTTGAAATAAAGGACTCCCTGCTTTCGCTTTGCGGGAAAAACGGCATAAACGGCACTTTCATTCTCGCTTCTGAGGGGATAAACGCCACCGTGGCGGGTCCCCGGGAGGGCATAGAGGTGCTTATTGCTTATCTTGAGAGCGACACTAGGCTCTCGGGCGCGCAGTACAAGCTTAGTTACAGCGAGAAAACCCCCTTTCACAGGCTCAAGGTTAAATTCAAAAAGGAACTGGTCCCCATGGGCGTAGACGGCATAAGGCCCCAGAGCCGCTCGGGACAGCGCATACCGCCCGAGCGGTGGAACGATCTTATAAGCCGCCCGGACGTGCTTCTCATAGACACGAGAAACGATTATGAAAGCCGCGTCGGAACCTTCAGGGGCGCCGTGAATCCCGAGACGGAGCACTTCAGGGAGTTTCCCGAATACGTAAGCAAAAACCTCGACCCCGCGGAGCACAAGGAAGTTGCGATGTTCTGCACGGGCGGGATAAGGTGTGAGAAAGCGACTTCGTATCTTCTCGAGCAGGGATTTAAGCGGGTGTATCAGCTTGAAGGTGGGGTTCTTTCTTACCTCGAGCGGGTTCCTCGCGAGCAGAGCCTTTGGGAAGGGGAGTGTTTCGTGTTTGACGACCGCACCTCGGTCGGCCACGATCTTTCTAGGGGGACCTGGAGCACGTGCAGGAACTGCAGGGAGCCTGTATCTGCTGAGGACAGGCAATCCGGGGAGTTCCGCGAGGGAGTATTCTGTCCCCGCTGCCACGCAAGACTTACTCCCGAGAGGATTTCATCGCTTGAGGAAAGACAGAAGCAGATGAGGCTTGCAAGAGAGAGAAACCGCAAACATCTCGGGGCCGTAATAAAAAGAGGGAGCGTGAAACGGGCGCAGGGTTAATCTTGGGCTTCGAGCTCGTCCTTTAATATCTTGTAGTCTATGCTGTCGACAAGGGCTTTCCAGCTCGCTTCCACTATGTTGTCGGAAACCCCCACCGTGCTCCACGTCTTCTCCCCGTCTCCCGATTCCACAAGCACTCTTACCACGGAATCGGTGCCGCCCGACCTTGACACCACTCTTACCCTGTAATCAAGCAGCCGCAGGGTCTTAAGACTTGGGAAGAACTTCTCAAGCGATTTCCGAAGCGCTCCGTCTATCGCGTTTACGGGACCGTTTCCCCTTGAAACCGTGTATTCCTTGACGCCGTTTACCTGGACTTCCGCGGTGGCTTCTGAGAGCGGCTCCTCGTCTCCTTCCCGCTTTTCGACCAGTGTCCTGGTGTTCCTGAGATAGAACCGCTTTTTATAAGTGCCCAGAGTTTTTCTCACCAGCAGTTCAAAGGACGCGTCCGCTCCCTCGAATTCGTAGCCCTGGTTCTCAAGAACCTTAAGTTCGTTCAGTATATCGAGGATTCTTTCGTCCTTGGGGTCTATGTCCACTCCCAGTTCCTTCGCCTTGTAGGCTATGTTGGCCCGGCCGGAGAGATCAGATACCAGCACCCGCCTCCTGTTGCCGACGCTGCGGGGCTCTACGTGCTCGTAGGTATCTGAATTCTTCATTACTGCGCTCACGTGAATTCCCCCCTTGTGGGCGAATGCGCTCTCGCCGACAAAGGCCTGTTTCTTGAGAGGAGGGAGGTTTGTGAGCTCGTGAATGAAATGGGACACGGAATAGAGTTTTTTAAGGTTCTCATCGGAGATGGAATCCATCCCGAGCTTAAGGGCGATATTCGGTATTATGGCGCAGAGATTGGCGTTTCCGCACCGTTCCCCGTAGCCGTTCATTGTTCCCTGGACCTGGGACGCTCCCCCTCTTACGGCGTAAAGCGTGTTAGCGACCCCGACTTCGCTGTCGTTATGGGTGTGTATTCCCAGGCTCGGGCTATCGAACATGCCGTTAACTTCCCTTACGGCGCCCTCGACGTCCCATGGCATGGAGCCGCCGTTTGTGTCGCAGAGAACGACCGTGTCGACCCCCGCTCCGTAGGCGGTCTCAAGAACCTTCGCTGAGTACTCGGAATTTCTCTTCCAGCCGTCAAAGAAATGCTCGGCGTCAAAAAACACCTTGTCCACATGGCGTTTGAGGTACTCGATCGAGTCGTGTACCAGTTCGAGGTTCTCTTCAAGCTCTATTTTGAGAGCTTCCGTGACCTGGAAGTCCCAGCTTTTCCCGACAATCGTCACGACCGGAGTTTCGGCCTGCAAAAGCGCCTGTATGCTCTCGTCCTCCTCGCAGCTTTTCCTGGCGCGTCTAGTGCTCCCGAAAGCCGCGACGCTCGCGTTTTTAAGTCCGAGTTTCTTCGCTTCCTCAAAATACCCCTTGTCCCTCTCGTTAGAGCCGGGCCATCCGCCCTCGATGTAATGCACCCCGAGGTCATCCAGTCTTCTGCGTTATACGGATCTTGTCGTGTATGGAGAAGGATATGTTTTCCCCCTGGGTTCCGTCGCGCAGGGTCACATCGTATATCTCAACGGTTCTCGAATCACTCATCGGTTTTTCCAAGATTAAAAGCGTCGTGAAGAGTTCTTACGGCGGTTTCCGTATCTTTTTCCTCAAGCACGCAGGAGATTTTTATTTCCGAAGTGCTTATCATCATAATGTTAATTCCCTCGTTTGCAAGCGTCTTGAACATGCGCGAAGCCACTCCGGAGTGGGTCTTCATCCCCACTCCCACAAGGGAGACCTTGGAGATGAGGCTGTCTGAGAGCACCTGCTTTGCCCCGAGTTCCCGGGCCATCTTTTCGGAGAGCTCTATTGATTTCCTGAAATCCGACTTGGGCACGGTGAACGTGAGGTCGGTAAACCCTTCCGTGCTGACGTTCTGAACGATCATGTCGACCACTATGTTATTGTCCGCCAGAGACGAGAACAGCCTGGCCGCTATGCCGGGCTGGTCGGGCGCATGGGTCACGGTGATTTTCGCCTGGTCCCTGTCATAGGAGACTCCCGATACCAGCACTTCTTCCATGGATTCCATAACTTTTTCCTCATCGAGGACCCACGTTCCCTCGTCCTCGGGCCTCGGGGTCGACTTAACATGTATAGGCACTTTAAATTTTTTTGCAAATTCCACCGCGCGGGCCTGAAGCACCCTGGAGCCCAAAGAGGCCATCTCGAGCATCTCGTCATAGGAAATCCGGCTGAGTTTTCTCGCGTCGGGACAGATCTCGGGATCCGTGGTGTAGACCCCGTCCACGTCATCCTTGTAGAGTTCGCACGCGTCGGCCCCCATCACGGCCGCGAGCGCAACGGCGGTCAGGTCGGAACCTCCCCGCCCGAGCGTGGTAAGGTTTCCGTTCTCGTCGACTCCCTGGAATCCCGCTATGACGACCGCCTTTTTTTCACCCAGGGCAACACGGATGTTCCTGTCGTCAATCGATTTTATCTTCGCCTTGGAGTAAATGTTGTCGGTGGTGATCCTTATCTGGTGTCCCTGGAAAGATATCGCGTCCTGCCCGAGCGATTTTACCGTCATCGCCACAAGGCCGGAAGATACCTGCTCCCCGCTTGATGTTATCACGTCAAACTCCCTTTCATCGGGGGGATCCATCACCTCTTTTGCGAGGCCGACCAGCCTGTCGGTTTCCCCCGCCATGGCGGAGACCACCGCTATCACGTCGTTTTTCTTCTTTTTCGTCGCTATTATGTGCTCGGCTACGCGCCTTATTTTTTCGATGCTAGCAACGCTTGTTCCGCCGTATTTCTGAATGACAAGAGCCATTTTCCCTTACCTTCGATCTTTATTGTTCTCGATTCCTCGTCCCCCTGGGGCGGGAATTGGATATCAATTATAACAGCGTTTCCCGGTAATACATCCCGCACCTTGTCCGCCCATTCCACTACGGAAACCCCGTCTCCGTAGAAAAATTCCTCGTAGCCCGTATCCTCGAACTCCGCGCCGCCAGACAGCCTGTAGACATCGAAATGAAAAAGAGGCACGCTGCCTTCGTAGCAGTTCATTATGACGAATGTGGGGCTGTTGGGCTCTTCCTCTATCCCAAGGCCGCGGGCAAGACCCTTGGCGAAAACCGTTTTTCCCGCCCCGAGATCTCCCGTGAGCCCCACGACCGAGCCCCTGGGCAGGAGTTTCCCCATTATCTCGCCGCAAAGCATAGTCTGTTCGGGTTTGCTTACTTCTAGGAGGAATGCGGGGTCCATGGGAACTATCTTACCGTGGCGAAATGCCTTTCTTCTGTGGATGAAATGACGGAATTTCTTGAAGCGGGGATTTTACGCGATATTTCAGAGGCGGTAAAGCCCGCGGTGCCCGTTTCCTCTAAAAGAAGGTCGGCCGCGTGGCCGTGGAGAAAAACGCCGAGCAGGCAGGACTGAAGGGGGTCGTATCCCTGGGCCGCGAGCCCTCCGATTATTCCCGTGAGCACGTCTCCGGTTCCGGCCGTGGCCATGGCGGAATTTCCGGTCGGGTTTATGAACACCTCCCCATCGGGGGTGGAGACGACCGTTCTCGCTCCCTTAAGGACGACGTAGCATCCGTATTTTTCGGAAAAACGGGTCGAGACCCCGACGCGGTCATTCTGCACCTGTTTTGTTGTTGCGCCGCAGAGTCTTGCCATTTCCCCGGGGTGCGGAGTTATTACAGCGGGAATTTTTGTTTTCCTTAGAATCTCGGGGTTTTTTGAAATTATGTTAAGAGCGTCGGCATCGAGCGTGACCGGGACTTCGCACCGGGTTATCAATTTCTCAAGGAACTTTCCCGCGCTTTTGGAAGTCGATATTCCGGGGCCGACGGCAAGCGCCGTCTTTTTGCCTTCAAGTTCCCTGATCACCTCTTCATGCGCGTCGGGATGGAAGGTTCCGTCCTTTGAGTTCTTGAGGGAAACGGACATCACTTCTGTTGTCTTTTCCTCGACGGCCGGGAATATGCTGTCTGGAACTCCCAGGGTTACGAGTCCGCTTCCGACGCGAAGTGCCGCCTCGGCGCAGAGAACAGCGGCCCCGCTTTTTCCCGGAGAACCGGCGAGCACGAGAAGATGCCCGTAGGTTCCCTTGTGGGAGTCGGCGGCCCTTTTTTTGATGAGTCCCCGGCATTTTTGAAACGTGAGAAGTTCAAGGGGGAGGTCCTCCCAAAGGGTCCTGGGGATTGTTATGTCCGTTACGCAGAGCTTTCCCGCGTAGTCCACTCCCGGGTGAATGCACATCCCGAGCTTAGCCGGGGCGAAGGTAATCGTGACGTCGGCCTGTACCGCCGCCCCCAGAGGCCGTCCCGTGTCGGCGTCAAGTCCCGAGGGTATGTCGACTGAAACGCGCCGGGCGCTCTGGCGGTTTATGAATTTTATGAGCTTCTCGTAGAATCCTTCCACGTTTCTTGTGAGCCCGGTACCGAAAATGGCGTCGACTATGACTTCAGTGTCCTTTATTCTGGGAAGTTTTCCGCCGAGTTCCCTTACGTCAGCTCCGATCTCAAAAAGAGAGTCGAGATTCGTTTTCGCGTCACCCCTGTAGCGTTCCTTCTTCTCCGTGATGTGGACGCTTATCTCCTTTCCCGCGGAAATAAGATGGCGCGCGATTACAAAACCGTCCCCGGCGTTGTTTCCGGCGCCGCAGATAACCGCCATTTTCTTTGCGGAGGGACACTCGGCGAGGATGACCGACGCCACGGCTCTCCCGGCGTTCTCCATCAGTACGACGCCCGGGACTCCGAATTCCTCAATCGTCCTTCGGTCTATCTCCCTTGAGATCTGCTTGGTTGAGAGTTTCATGGTTCTCTGGGGCTGGCACCCCGGATTTGCCTATTTCCCCATACCGCCCGCTCCGGTGGGTCTTGTATCTCCGAGGTCCTCTATATGCGCGCTGATGAATTGCTCGGCGTGATCAAAGCAGAAATAGTAGGAAAGAAGGGTGCTGCCGCTTCGGTTAACCGTGATCAGCTGGTAGTGGCGACTGCAGATATCAATTCCGCACCTGATGCACTGCTTGATCTGGTTTCTTTCTCCCGAAAGTTCGCATCGCTCTCCTCCGGGACTTACGTGATCACACTGGTAGATTTCAACTTCTATTGTTTTTACCGACAAGTGCTTTACCTCCCCTTGGTTTCTTCATTAATTATACAGTTTTACATAAGCGTTTGGTAAATCACGCGGATAATTTATAATAGACGGGAAGGATAGAGTTAATGATACATCCAAGACAGGCCCTAAACGGCACATTAAAATATTTCTACATCAAGGCCACCGGAAGGCCGAAGCTCCTCAATCTTGAGATTACCAAGCTTTGCAATGCCCGCTGCGATTTCTGCGACTACTGGCAGACAAAACACGAAGAGCGTCTTTCTGACTACACTCCCGTAATAAAGAGGATAAATCCCCTCGTCACGGTAATTACGGGCGGGGAGCCAATGATCAGAAAGGATCTTCCCGATATCGTGAGACAGGTAAAGGGATGCTCGATATTCATTTTCACTTCCATGGTCACCAAGGGAGATTTCCTCACCGAGGACAAGACCGAAGAGCTTTTCGACGCGGGGATGGACCAGATCGCCGTTTCCCTCGATTTTCCCGGCGAAAAGCACGACACATACAGGGGCATTCCGGGTCTATGGAAAAAACTGTCAGAAACCCTGCCCGAACTGGCGGAGCGGTTCCCTGACAAAAGCCTCGTGCTTAACACCATAATAATGGAAGACAACCTTGACGAGGTGGTCGAGATAGCGAAAAAGGCCAGGGAGTGGGGCATAGCAATATCTTTCAGCTCCTACTCCGTTATGAAAACCAACAACGAAGACCACTTCGTGAAAAAAGAGGCCCTCTCAAAGGTAAGTGACCTTGTAGAGGAACTGATCGCGCTCCGAAGGAAGTGGAAGGGCACGATACTCTCAACCGAGTATTACCTGAGGGAGATCCCGGGCTATTTCGAGAGGGGGAGCGTTCCCGACTGCCTGGCCGGCATCAATCAGATACACGTTACCCCGAGCGGGCACTTAAAACGCTGCTCCGAGATGCCCGTTGCCGCCCACTACAGCGAGTACAGGCCGGATCTTTACGAAAAAACCAAGTGTACTTCCTGCTGGTACAGTTGCAGGGGGGAGACCCAGAGCCCGGCGAACGTCAGAAGGGCCATGGAATACATGGGAATCTATATTTAGCCCGGACGTTTAGAGTCCTTTTCAATACTCTGCTTGTTTAATCTGAATCCGTCTCTGTCAGACTTGTTTGAGTTGCAGATGAAGGATGCGTGATCAACAACCGTTCTATGGTTTTTTTGCCCCTTGCAGCTTCTGGGCGGCTTTATCAAAAGTATAGGAACCGGAAAATGAACCGCCCTGTGCTTTGGCTACCATGCGGGCTTTATTTATGATCAGAGAATCCGCAAAATCGGTTCCGTCAGATTCTCGATAGTCATTTAAAGCCGTCCACACAGCTGGCCCGTCTTCAAAACGTATGTTCGGTTCCTCAAATAGTGCGTGAACCACTCCGGCCAGCTGATCTTTGTTAAGCCGGTACTTCTTCCCGCTTAACGTCCAAAGGGTTTCTACCAGCACCACGTCAGTTATAAGAACCATGTCTGCGCCCTTGATCAGATTGGCCGCTGTATCGGCCTGCGCCGCATCGTCATTCAGCAGATAACGCAACAGCACATTGGTATCGACCGCGATCATGAAAATAGAGCGTCTTCCAGAGATTCCTGATCTGTTATTGAAGTGTCACCCTTAACGTGCTGCAGCAGATTCTGGGCGGACCCTTCTATCTTCTTGACGATGGTCAGGCGGCCATCAGCAACGAAGGTTTCAATATCATCACCAGGCTTAATGCCAAGTTGATTACATTGATTAGCCGGGAGTGTGATTTGTCTTTTACTACTGACTTTTGGCATTTTGCACCTCTTTACAAAATTGACGATGGCAAGGATAACACATTCTTTACCTTATGGCAAAAAGTAAAGAACACGTTGTTTGAAACGTTTTGTCGCAAGTTCGGAAATGATTTTCTAGTTATATCCCTTTGCGCTTGGATCGGCTTTCCGGCTCAGACTGCCGTCTCGTACATTCTTGCCATCACCTTGACGATATCCGGGGCCGTGGCTAGGTACTGATCCACAGCCTTTGCTACGAAGTGATCAGGAATGCCATGCATGGCTTCGGCAATCGACCCTGCTATTGCCGCAAGCGTATCGGAGTCTCCTCCGAGTGAAACAGCGTTTCGAACTGCATCCTCGAAACTCGTCGATTCCAGTGCGCACGTGATGGCTTCGGGAACGGTTTCCTGACAGATTTCGTTGAAGGAGTACCCGGGTCGGATCTCGTCGACGGTCCGATAGAGATCATATGAGTATGTGCGCTCGATAGTCCGGCGGATATCCTTTGGTCCGTATTCCTGAAAGGCAAGCCAGATAGCATGTGTAGTAGCTCTCGCTCCCTTCAAGCCTTCCGGGTGGTTGTGAGTGATCTCGGTTACCCGGTCAGAGGCCGCCAGCGCCTCTTCGAGCGGACGACTTCGGTTCAGAAAGCCAGCTGGGGATACTCTCATCGCTGCTCCGTTTCCATAGCTTCCGTACGGTTCGGGCTCGGGTTGTTCGATCCAGCGTGAGAACATGTCTCCATAGCTGTGACCCGGATGGTTCCGGCACCATGACTGCAGGGTGGGTCCTGCGGGCAAGTCGTCCAGAAGTATCTGCGCTACCGCAGCGGTACAAACAGAGTCGTCGGTGTATCTGCAACTGGACCCAAAGAACTCAAATTCCTTCGTTTTTATCCTGTTCCATTCATAGATGGAACCTACGATGTCTCCGATGATTGCTCCCCACATAGAATCGCCTCCCAGTCATGATAATTTGGCCTATTTTCAGGTTCTCTGCGCTTTCCAGTCGGTGCCGCCCGGGCGGTCTTCAAGCACGATTCCCTTGGAGCTTAGGTAGTCCCTTATTTCATCGGCCTTTTTCCAGTTCTTCTCTTTTCTGGCAGAGTTCCTCTCGTCTATCAGTTTCTCTATCTCGAAGGGATCTATGTCTGAGAGGTTTTCGGTGGACTTTCTTCTCTCCATGTACTCGGCCGGCTCCTCGGAGAGAACTCCGAGCACTCCGCATATCTCCTTTATTTTATCAAGTGCGAGAGTCGCGCTTTGAGTCTTTCCCACGGAGTCAAGCGACCTGTTAATCGAGCGTATCAGGTCAAAAAGATTTCCCACCACGTCGGCGGTATTGAAATTGTCGCTCATCGAGGAGTGAAAATCCTCCTCGAATTTTTTGATCGAACCCTCAAGCGCGGGATCGGAACCCTTCGCTTCCTGGGCCTCTGTGGCTCTCAGCAGGGTGAGGTATATCCTCTCAAGGGCCGCCTCGCTGTCATGCATGCTTTTTTCCGAGAAATCGGCGGGGTTCTGGTAGTGGTGCGAGAGGAAGAAAAGCCTTATGGCCTCGGGGGACCATCTCTTGGTTGCCTCGGACAGCGTGAAGAAGTTCCCAAGGGACTTTGACATTTTCTCCTTGTTTATTCTTATCAGGCCGTTATGAAGCCAGTACTTTGCAAACGGCTCTCCGGAAGCGGCCTCTGACTGGGCTATCTCGTTTTCGTGGTGCGGGAAGATAAGGTCCTTTCCCCCTCCGTGTATCTCGAAATTAGTTCCCAGATACTCCATGCTCATAACGGAGCATTCTATGTGCCATCCGGGCCTTCCGTCTCCCCACGGGCTTTTCCAGGCGGGCTCGCCGGGTTTTGACTCCTTCCAGAGCGCGAAATCAAGAGGGTCTTCCTTTTCTTCGTTAACGTCTATCCTCACCCCTTCAAGCATGTGATCCAGGGATCTGCAGGAGAGCTTCCCGTAGTCCGGGAATTTTCTCACGGAGAAAAATACATTGTTGCCCGAGCGGTAAGCGAAGCCTTTTTCCATTATTTTCTCTATAAGAGCCGTTATCTGCTCCAGATGCTCGGTTACCCGGGGCTCGACGTCCGGGGTCTCGACCCCTATAGAGGCCATGTCATCCCTGTATTCCTTTATGTATTTCTCGGATATCTCATCGCAGCTTACCCCTTCCTGGTTTGCGCGAGCTATTATTTTATCGTCTATGTCGGTGTAGTTCCTTGCGAACAGCACGTCGTAGCCGGCGTATCTGAGAAATCTCTGTATCACGTCAAAAGACACCGCCGAGCGGGCGTGTCCCAGATGGGCTGAGTCATATACAGTGGGACCGCAGACATACATCCGGATCTTGTTTCCCTCAAAGGGAATAAGATCTTCTTTTTTCTGCGAGAGAGAATTATAGATTTTTATTCTTGGGGTTTTTTTCTGCATGTTTTAAGGGAGACCATTGCGGAACCTCCCTATCCCGCGGCATTTTTCGAAGGGAAAATTCTACGTATTCATTCCTTAAATTCAAGAGAGAGCCCGTTGCTTTAAAGAATATCTACTTGACATTATTAAGGAATAACGTGAAATAAAAAGGAAGCTTAAATGAAAAATAACCCATTGATATTATTCACGATATTCATTGTCTCAGGAATTTTCTTTCTAATTACATATGCCTTAGGGCATACCTCAAACGCATATGCAAGAAGCTTTAATTATAGCAATCTCGGCTTACAATGTTCTTCTTCGGAAAAGCTATATATTGTAGATCCAAAAAGCGAAGTTTTTATTTTTACATGTAATGAAGAGAAGAAACCATGTCTCAGTCATGATTTTGGCTGTTCAGTAACTGATTATTTGTTTTTTGTAGATTTTCATCAAAATCTTCTTTTGCTGACTTGCGAAATGGAAAAACCATGTATGAAAATCATACATGATAAGGGAATTAGTCGATGAGCATTTTCCTTTAATTTGCTGAATAACTACGTCCGCTTGTGGATGGTTTCAAGCTCATTCACCACTACTGTTCTTACCGGATCATACCTGCCGTTTCAGGATCTTGTTCTCCGATATAAAATAAATTTCCGCCAAGCCCTTGCCAAACTAAAACCGTTCGTTAGTATGATTGCTCACTCTATATTTTTTACTTGGAATTTGTTTTGTTTTTCGTGTTCTCTTTGAATTGACAATTTCCGGTGGGTGAGTACTATACTCTACCCATTTTGATAGTTTGATCTTTGAAAATTTAATAGCAGACGATAGCGGGCGAACTAGAGCAGTATCCGTAAATTCTTTTAAATTCTTATGAAGAGTTTGATCCTGGCTCAGAGCGAACGCTGGCGGCACGCCTAACACATGCAAGTCGAGCGAGAAAGTGACTTCGGTCGCGAGTAAAGCGGCGAACGGGTGAGTACAACGTGGATAATCTACCCTAAGGTCCGGGACAACCCCGAGAAATCGGGGCTAATACCGGATAAGACCACAGTATCCAAGGATACAGCGGTAAAAGATTTATCGCCTTTGGATGAGTCCACGCCCCATCAGGTAGTTGGTAAGGTAAAGGCTTACCAAGCCTAAGACGGGTAGCCGGCCTTAGCGGGTGAACGGCCACATGGGGACTGAGACACGGCCCTGACTCCTACGGGAGGCAGCAGTGGGGAATATTGGGCAATGGGCGAAAGCCTGACCCAGCGATGCCGCGTGAGGGATGAAGGCCTTCGGGTTGTAAACCTCTGTCAGGAGGGACGATGGGACTTTGTCTTGACGGTACCTCCAGAGGAAGCCCCGGCTAACTCCGTGCCAGCAGCCGCGGTAATACGGAGGGGGCAAGCGTTGCTCGGAATTACTGGGCGTAAAGGGTCCGCAGGCTGTCAGGCAAGTTGGTTGTGAAAGCTCAAGGCTTAACCTTGGAATTGCATCCAAAACTGCCTGACTAGAGTCCAAGAGAGGTTGGCGGAATTCCCGGTGTAGCGGTGAAATGCATAGATATCGGGAGGAACACCAGAGGCGAAGGCGGCCAACTGGCTTGGTACTGACGCTCAGGGACGAAAGCGTGGGTAGCAAACCGGATTAGATACCCGGGTAGTCCACGCCCTAAACGATGGATGCTAGGTAGGGGGAATTCAATTCTCCCTGCCGTAGTTAACGCATTAAGCATCCCGCCTGGGGAGTACGGTCGCAAGGCTGAAACTCAAAGGAATTGGCGGGGGCCCGCACAAGCGGTGGAGCACGTGGTTTAATTCGATGCTAAGCGAAAAACCTTACCAAGACTTGACATGTTAACTTAAGCCTATACGAAAGTATGTGGTGGTTCCGGGCTTGCCCGGGACAGTTATCACAGGTGCTGCATGGCTGTCGTCAGCTCGTGCCGTGAGGTGTCCGGTTAAGTCCGGTAACGAGCGCAACCCCTATCTTTAGTTGCCATCACTTCGGGTGGGCACTCTGAAGAGACTGCCAGCGACAAGCCGGAGGAAGGTGGGGACGACGTCAAGTCATCATGGCCCTTACGTCTTGGGCTACACACGTGCTACAATGGCTAGTACAATGGGTCGCGAACTCGCGAGAGTGAGCCAATCCCATCAAAGCTAGTCTCAGTTCAGATTGCAGGCTGCAACTCGCCTGCATGAAGTTGGAATCGCTAGTAATCGTGGATCAGCATTGCCACGGTGAATACGTTCCCGGGCCTTGCACACACCGCCCGTCACACCACGAAAGTCGGTTCTGCCCGAAGTAGCTGTGCTAACCTTCGGGAGGCAAGTTCCTAAGGTAGGGCTGGTAATTGGGGTGAAGTCGTAACAAGGTAGCCGTAGGGGAACCTGCGGCTGGATCACCTCCTTTTTCACGGAGATATCTGTCTTTTTTTCGCTCGTCGTCTGCTTTTTATACGAAAAAGTATTTCCTGCGCTTAAAAAGCAACAGGGGGCCTATAGCTCAGCTGGTTAGAGCGCACCCCTGATAAGGGTGAGGTCGTTGGTTCAAATCCAACTAGGCCCACCAATAGGGGGTGTAGCTCAGTTGGGAGAGCGCCTGCTTTGCAAGCAGGAGGTCGACGGTTCGAGCCCGTTCACCTCCATATAAAAAAGAATTTTAGAATGCTTTTTTGATCTTTGACAATTGAATATAACGCTGAGAAACAGAATTGATCGTGTTGTTAGTATTATCGAGGATTTTCACGCCTCGCAGATAAGATATGTAGAGCAGAAGGTGGATGCCTTGGCAACGGACGGCGATGAAGGACGTAGTAAGTTGCGATAAGCCTCGGGGAGTCGCTTAACAGGCTTTGATCCGGGGATTTCCGAATGGGAAAACCTGACCGAGCAAACCTTGGTCATGCCATTGTGAATATATAGCTATGGCAGGCTAACGGGGGGAAGTGAAACATCTCAGTACCCCCAGGAAAAGAAATCAACCGAGATTCCCTTAGTAGCGGCGAGCGAACGGGGAACAGCCTAAACCGAGGGGATTTATCCCTTCGGGGTTGCGGGACCTCAGCATGGGACTTTGATAGGTAGTGGAATAGTCTGGAAAGTCTTGCCACAGAAGGTGACAGCCCTGTACGCGAAACTTTGATAAGCCCTAGAGGTATCCCAAGTACTCCGGCACACGTGGAATGTTGGAGGAATCTGGGTGGACCACCATCCAAGGCTAAATACGTACCGTTGACCGATAGTGAACCAGTACCGTGAGGGAAAGGTGAAAAGAACCCCAGTAAGGGGAGTGAAATAGAATCTGAAACCATCTGCTTGTAACCAGTGGAAGGGCTATGTCCATTTATGGAAATGCCTGACCGCGTGCCTTTTGCCTAATGAGCCTGCGAGTTATCTTCAGTGGCCTGATTAAGCCGAATAGGTGTAGTCGTAGCGAAAGCGAGTCTGAATAGGGCGCCAGTCACTGGGGATAGACCCGAAGCGAATCGATCTATCCATGGCCAGGGTGAAGCAGAGAGAAAACCTTTGTGGAGGCCCGAACCGGTCAGGGGTGAAAACCTGTCGGATGAGCTGTGGATCGGAGTGAAAGGCTAATCAAGATTCGTGATAGCTGGTTCTCCCCGAAATATATTTAGGTATAGCCTTGTGTGATGACTAGCGGAGGTAGAGCACTGATTGGACTAGGGGGTCGAAAGATCTACCAAACCCAGACAAACTCCGAATGCCGCTGGGTTAGCACAGGAGTCAGTCGGTGGGAGATAAGTCCCATCGGCGAAAGGGAAACAGCCCAGACCGCCGGCTAAGGCCCCTAAATACGAACTAAGTGGTAAAGGATGTGAATTGGCATAGACAGCCAGTAGGTAGGCCCAGAAGCAGCCACCCTTTAAAGAGTGCGTAACAGCTCACTGGTCGATGCGGATTTGCGCCGAAAATGAACCGGGGCTAAGTTCGTTGCCGAAGCCGCGGGTTGCGTACTTGTACGCAGCGGTAGGGGAGCGTTCCCAACGGGTCGAAGGGTTACCGTAAGGAAGCCTGGACTGTTGGGAAGTGAGAATGCAGGCATGAGTAGCGATAAAGGTGGTGAGAATCCACCTCGCCGTAAACCCAAGGTTTCCTGGGCAAGGCTCGTCCTCCCAGGGTAAGTCGGGACCTAAGGCGAGGCCGAAAGGCGTAGTCGATGGAAAACGGGTTAATATTCCCGTACCATTCGGTTTGAGTGATGGAGTGACGGAGAAGGATAGGTCATCCGGGTGCTGGATATCCCGGTTCAAGCTTGTAGGAGGAAAAGACAAGTAAAACCTCTTTTCAATACTCTGAGAAGTGAGTACGAGAGGCGTTAGCCTCGTAAAGTGATTGAGTCCATGCTTCCAAGAAAAGCTTCTAAACGTTGACGACCGAGTGCCCGTACCGAAACGGACACACGTGGGTGAGTTGAGAATACTAAGGCGCGTGAGAGAACTTTGGCTAAGGAACTCGGCAAATTAACCCCGTAACTTCGGAATAAGGGGTGCCCATATTACGTGAAAGCCCTCGCGGCTGGAGCGGAAATGGGTCGCAGTGAATTGGCGGTAACGACTGTTTACTAAAAACACAGGGCTCTGCAAACACGCAAGTGGACGTATAGGGTCTGACACCTGCCCAGTGCCGGACGGTTAAGGGGATGGGTTATCTTCGGAGAAGCTCAGAACCGAAGCCCCGGTAAACGGCGGCCGTAACTATAACGGTCCTAAGGTAGCGAAATTCCTTGTCGGGTAAGTTCCGACCTGCATGAAAGGTGTAACGATTGCCGCACTGTCTCGGCCAAAGACTCAGCGAAATTGTGGTTCCGGTGAAGACGCCGGATACCCGCTACGGGACGGAAAGACCCCGTGCACCTTTACTATAACTTAGCATTGAGTTTTGGTGCTGCATGCGTAGGATAGGTGGGAGCCTGTGAAACTTCGCTTCAGGGCGGAGTGGAGGCAATGGTGAAATACCACCCTTGTAGTTCTGAAATTCTAACTTAGGTCCGTTATCCGGATCAAGGACAATGTTAGGCGGGTAGTTTGACTGGGGCGGTCACCTCCTAAAAGGTAACGGAGGTGTGCAAAGGTTCCCTCAGCTTGATTGGAAACCAAGCGCAGAGTGCAAAGGCATAAGGGAGCTTGACTGTGAGACTGACAGGTCGAGCAGGTGCGAAAGCAGGTCTTAGTGACCCGGTGGTTCTGTGTGGAAAGGCCATCGATCAACGGATAAAAGGTACGCCGGGGATAACAGACTTATCTCCCCCAAGAGTTCACATCGACGGGGAGGTTTGGTACCTCGATGTCGGCTCATCGCATCCTGGGGCTGGAGAAGGTCCCAAGGGTTGGGCTGTTCGCCCATTAAAGCGGTACGCGAGCTGGGTTTAGAACGTCGTGAGACAGTTCGGTCCCTATCTGTAGCGGGCGAAGGAGATTTGAGAGGATCTGCTCATAGTACGAGAGGACCTGAGTGGACGAGCCTCTAGTGTACCAGTTGTCGCGCCAGCGGCAGTGCTGGGTAGCTATGCTCGGAAAGGATAACCGCTGAAAGCATCTAAGCGGGAAACCTGCCTCAAGATTAGATCTCCCGAACGTAAGTTCCTAAAGGTCCCTTGAAGATTACGAGGTTGATAGGCTCAAGGTGTAAGTCCTGTGAGGGATTAAGCTGATGAGTACTAACCGACCGTGAGGCTTACTGCGAGGTTTGAAAATTCTCGATACAACACACAATTTTCTCAAGCGTTATATTCGGTTGCCAAGGTCTCTTCTCTCCGTTTCAGCTTGTCTGCTACGTCAAATCCCTTTTTTCTTTAATGATTTTAGGTGCCGACCGTAACGGATGGATCGGTTTGAATTGTATTACTTTGGTACTCCTGAAAATAGCTGATTATCCAGCTTCATCATCAATGAACGGGATTTCGCGTCCGGGCTCACGGCGATCGGGGACCGGTAGGTTTGTCCCCTGCGGCATGTTTTCGAGTAGCCACTGCCCCATGGGCTTCTTGGGCGGTTTTCTGGTCTGTCACAACTTTTCGGGCACTAGGAAGAAGGATTTCCGTACTCCGATACATTGCGGACCTTCAGTCTCAGCGAGTCTCAGTATTTCGAAAGTTTCGCCTTGGCCCCAGCGACGGTCCAGATGCACTTGGTTTTCGAAACTTTCATGTCTATCTCTCCTCCGAACAAAATGCGAATCGGCCTGGTACAAGTTATGTATGTGCCGTTTTTATTATCAGTCGGGATAGTTTACAATATAAAATCTGCCATGAATATCTCCGACCTTTTTACCCACTTGGGAGCGATGGCGATCACTGCCCTCGCGTTGTTCTACTACTTGGCCAGGGAGAAGGGGCGCCGTGAGGCGACCGATGTTGAACTTTCCTTTATTAAAACCGAACTGAAAGAATCAAAGAGCAAGAATGCCCTTCTGGAAGAGAAGCTTAAAGAATCGGGCGAGGCCGAAAGCACTCTTAAAACTGAAAAAGCCTCGCTTGAATCCAGCATAAAGGAAAAAGAAAAAGGTTTTAAGGAAAAACTCTCTCTTCTGGATGAAGCGAAAAAGGGACTCCGAGATGAGTTTGAGAACCTCGGAAACAGGATTTTCGATGATACGACCAAGAAGTTCACCAACAAGAACAAGACGGATATGGAGACTCTCCTTAACCCCCTCCGCGAGCAGATAAAGGATTTCGAGGAAAAAGTTACCAATACCCACAAGGATGCGAGCAGTGACATGGCTTCCCTCAAAGCCCACATAGAGAACCTAAAGAACCTGGGTGAGCAGATGAGCCGCGAAGCCGTCAATCTTACCACCGCTCTCAAGGGAGAGTCGCAGACCCAGGGCGCTTGGGGGGAAATAGTACTTGAGAAGGCGCTTGAGATGTCGGGCCTGTCCGAGGGCAGGGAGTATCACTCACAGCCGAGCTACACAGGTGGGGACGGCAACACGCTTAGACCCGACGTGATAGTTCATCTTCCCGAGGGAAAAGACGTCGTTATCGACTCCAAGGTCTCGCTCACCGCTTACGAGAGATACATGTCCTGTGAGGATGAGGAGGAGAGGGAGGATTACCGAAAGCAGCATATTGCCTCGTTTCGAAACCACATAAAGGAACTCAGCTCCAAGGCATACGAGGATATTCCCGGAATTACGAGCCTTAACTATGTCTTGATGTTCGTTCCGCTTGAATCCGCTTTCATGCTTGCCATAGAGACCGAGAGGGATCTTTACTCTGAGGCTTTCGAGAAGAACGTGATAATCGTTTGTCCCTCGACTCTTCTTGCGACGCTTAGAACCATACACAGCATATGGCAGTTTGAGTACCAGAACGCAAACGCTAGGAAAATAGCTGAAAGCGCCGGCAGGATGTACGACAAGTTCGTGACTTTCACTAAGCATCTTAAAGAAGTCGGAAAGCACATAGAACAGTCCGATCAAGCCTATCAGATGGCAATGAAGGGTCTTTGCGACGGCAGGGGTAATCTCGTGAAAAGAGCCCTGGATCTCAAGGAGTTAGGAGTAAAGACCTCGAAGGAACTTTCCTCTGATTTCTCGGAGAGGTCCGAACTCTCGGAATACGCGGTTTCTTCCGGTGAGGAGACGGACGAAGGACTACAGTGATTCCGCCGTGTTTAGAAAAAGGATGGGAAATCGTGTACGATTCCACTTCCTAAATTCGATATCCAGAGAGGTAGCACAGATTGTTTGAGAATTCTATTAAAGGTAGCTGGGCGCTGGTGCTTGGTTCATCAAGCGGCTTCGGGGAGGCCTGCAGTCTTGAGCTTGCGCGCTGGGGAATGAATATTTTCGGCGTTCACCTTGACCGCAGGGGCACGATGGCGAAGGTGGAGAGCATAGTTGAGGAAATAAAAAGCACTGGAAGCGATGTCAGGTTCTACAACGTAAATGTCGCCGACACTGAGAAAAGGCAGGAGGTCATCGCGGACATAAAGGACGTGGTGGGGCAGGATGGCTCGCGGGTAAAGGTGATGATACATTCCGTTGCCTTCGGGACGCTAAAGCGCTACGTGTCCGATGAGCGCAGAGACGTTCTTAACAGCAAGAACATTGACATGACCCTGGACGTTATGGCCCACAGCATCGTTTACTGGGCGCAGGACCTTGTTATGGAAGGAATAATGGGAGAGGGCGGGAGAATATTCGCCATGACGAGCTCGGGGAGTCACAGGGTATGGCCTACTTACGGCGCCGTATCGGCCGCCAAGGCCTCTATAGAGGCCCATATACGGCAGCTTGCCGTTGAGCTCGCCCCAAGCGGCATTACCGCGAACTCAATAATGGCCGGGGTAACGGATACTCCCGCGCTGAGAAAGATTCCGGGAAACGAAAAGCTCATCGATCACGCTCTCGCGGCAAACCCTACGGGAAGATTGACGACTCCGGAAGACGTGGCAAAAGCCATCGCGCTTCTTTCTCTTGATGAAGCCTCATGGATCACGGGTAACGTAATAGGGGTTGATGGCGGGGAAGACCTTGTTTGATAGTACTGTTTAGTATATGCTTGTTAACAGATGTTAAGTTACCGCAGAGACAGAGATGTTGATCTGGCAATTTTTCTGCTGAGATTGGGCTTCGGCTTCTCAATGCTTATCTTCCACGGCTACGGGAAGCTGGTTGGAGGTCCCGAAAGATGGGCTAAAGTCGGGGGGACATTGCAGACCTTCGGCATTGATTTTTATCCGGTTTTCTGGGGCTTTATGGCGGCTTTTGCCGAGGTTTTCTGCGCGGCTTTTATAATCGCGGGGATTTTCTTTATGCCTGCGACTTTCCTTCTGTGCATCAACATGATCGTGGCGGTTCTCTTTCATCTGTATCTTCCGGAGGAGTCACCCGCGGCGGGATGGCAGGGGGCCTCAAACGCGATTGAATATCTTTTCGCCTATGTGGTGTTGATGATTACCGGCCCCGGAAAGTACAGGATAAACCTGGGCTGACTGTCTTCGCTTGAGTCCGCTGTCGTTTTTGATTCTTCATCCATACAGGCTGTTTGATGCTGTTTCCGTGGAAAAGATCCTTATAAGACAACAAAGAGGCCCCGGATTTTTAAAAGCCTAAGCTCTAATTATGTCCAAAAACCGTAGAATCAGTTCCTTTATCTTGTTTGCGGCTGCAATTTCAGTCGCTTTGGCGCTGTCCGGCTGCCAGACTATGAATTGGAACGAAAAATGGCAAAGCAACTTTATTGATCAGATGGCAGTGGCCAGAGACAGCCAGATGCTTAAAAACCTGGTGCGCATGCGTTATGGGCAACCTCCTGTGTTTACAACTGTCGGAACGGTAACGGAAAAATACAAACAGACACCGAGTCAGATTTCATTAACCGGTGCGGTAACCGGTGTCCTTGGCTCCTCAGTAGCCGATGGCGTGAGCAGCGAAAATAATCTCTTGGGGCAGATGGGAATAGGCGGCGCCCGTGAAACTACCCTTCAATACAGTCCGCTTGTGGGCAAGCAACTGAATACGACCATGAATCGACGCTTGGGACTGGAGGCGGTGTTTGATCTTACCCAGTCCGGGTTTTCGATAGAACGTGTTCTGGCGATAACGGTTGAGCGTTTCGGCCCCGCGTTAAATGCACCGTTTGCATCCGGGCCTACCCCGGATTATCTCCCGGAGCAGGAAGAATTCAACAAATACGAAGATATACTTGCCGCGTTAAAAAAATTGAGACAGCAGAATAAAATAAGATTTTTAAGCGCCAACCCCGATGAGATCTGTCCCGGTCCTGATACGCCCGCCGAAACCAAGGAAGAAGAATCGCAGAGAAAACTGATGGCCTGCTTTTTGGATGATAACGATTGCTTGTGTGAAAACAATAATGACCCGCAGTGGAAAGAGCTGACGGATCTTCTCAAGACTGAAGACAGAAAGGGGATTTTAATCGCTGACCGACTCTGAAACTAGGTCCGGTTCCGAAATAAAAGTGAGAACTCGCTCACTGTTCGGAATAATGCACTATCTGTCACAGAACGTAAAAGTGCCCGTCGGGGACAGGGAAATAGTCAAAATCTCAAAGACAACAAACGGCGAAGGTTGCGGGAAAGAAGGCAAAAAGCGAGATGGCTGGGACTGCAGTCCCGCTGGAAAGCGATTTAAGGTCATATCAAGCGATACGCAGCCTCAGCTGGTTTGTTCAAGCCCCCGGACTGGCGGAGACTGCGCTTCGGTCGTTGCCCGACATAACGATCAGTGGTTTTACATCGCCGCCAAGGACCACAGCAGCAAAGCGACTTTCGCGCTGCTGACAAAGCTGTTTGAAATACAGATCTCCGACAGGGAAACGAATCAAGGCGTTTTTCTTGTTCAGTAGCTTTACTCTGTTTCGTCCGGTGCCTCTTCAAGATTCGTTTTTATTACCCGAAGGAAGTTCGTTCCCATTATTTTCTTCACGATCCCCCTTGGATATCCCTTGGCGAGAAGATACTCGGAGAGTACCGGGAGTTTCGATATGTGTCTCATTTCCTCCGGGAAATCATTTACCGGCGCTCCGTCCATATCGGTTCCCACTCCCACGTGATCCTCGCCGCAGACGCTTATAATGTGATCTATGTGAGCGTATATGTCTTCGAGGGTGGCGCATCCCTCTCCTTTCCTTAGAAATTTTCCGTAGAACACAATCCCGATTACCCCGCCTCTTTCGGAAATGGCGCGAAGCTGCTCGTCACTCAGGTTTCTTGGATGATCGACAAGCGCTCTTGAGTTTGAGTGGGTCGCAACGGGTATGAGTTCGGTGAGTTCCACGCTTTCCCAGAAACAGCGTTCGTTAAGGTGGGAGAGATCAAGCGTGATGCCCAGGGCGTTCATCTGCCGCAGAAGCTCTTTTCCCTGCTCGGAGAGTCCTTCTTCACTTTCGGGTCCGGAGGCGTAGATGTTTCTGTTGTTCCAGGAAAGACCGATTGCCCGGACGCCCCTTTTTTGGTATTCAACAAGATGCTGCGGGTTCAATATGGGGTCAGCTCCTTCCATTAGAGTGAAAAATCCGATTTTTCCGCCTTCCTGCAGTCTGTCTATATCCCGTCTGTTTTTTATCTGAAAGACGCTCTCTGAGTATTCACGGTATATATCGTCGTAGAGGTCCAGCTGGGCCATGGCTTCCGTCACGGAGCCTGCGGGTTTGTGCTTCGGGTGTATGAAAACGGTGTTAAAAACTACCCTGGTCCCGCTCTGCCTGAGTCCGGGCAGGGTTATCATGCAGGGGGTCTCGGGATTCTCGAAATCCCTTTTGTAGTGGCGCATGTGAAAGGCTATGTCCTCGTGAGCGTCGATAGTGAAAAAAGTGGAGGGCGCGGGGGCTCCCCATCCTCCCCCTCCCGGAGTCTCGATTCTTACAGCTTCTCCGGCCTTTACCGCAATAGAGCATTTCGCGGGCAGCTTTTTCTCTTCCCCACCCGACACAAGCGTGTTCCGTCCCCTTTCTCCGTCTTTTCCTCCCCGGGTTCCCCAGGGCTGCTTCTCCCTTCTCTCGGTTATGAGGGAGACATGGGAGTCCTCTAGGAACCTGTACTGCCTTACGATTCCGTCCCCGCCCGGGAACCTGCCCGCTCCCCCTGAACCCTTTCTTACGGAGTATGACTCCACCATTACGGGAAGCTCTCTCTCGATTGCCTCAACGGGAGTGTTAAGCGTGTTTGTCATGTGCGTGTGCACTGCGTTTACCCCCTCTGAGCCCGACCGTCCTCCCGCCCCGCCGGCTATCGTTTCGTAGTAGGCGTAGGAGGCGCCCGAAGGAGTGTCTTGCGGCGAGCCGAACGCGAGGTTGCTCATCGTTCCCGCGCTTGCCGCCTGTATCGTTTCGGGTATTGCCTCCGCGAGCGCTCCGAACACCACGTCCACTATCCTCTGGGACGTCTCGACGTTCCCGCCGACGACCGCGCTCGGGTAGCGGGCGTTTAGAATCGAGTCCTCATCGACTCTGATCTCAATCGGTCTCAGGGTTCCCGAGTTAAGGGGCGTGTCTTCGCCCGAGAGGCACTGAAAACAGTAAAGAACCGCGGAGGTCGTTACGCTAAGGGGAGCGTTAAGACATCCTTTCACCTTCTTCGAACTTCCCCTGAAGTCCACTACCGCCGCGTCCCCGCTTATCTCTATCTTTACCTTTATCGGTATATTCCTCGTTCCCGCCCCGTCGTCTTCAAGGTAGTCGGTGAAGACGTAATCGCCGTCCGGTATTTTCTCTATGGCGTTTCTCATGAGCTTCTCCCCGTAATCAAGAAGTCCGGAAGCGGCCTGGTTTATTTTCGAGAGAGAATATTTTTCGAGCAGTTCCCGCATCCTCTTCTCTCCGGTATCAAGCGAGGCTATCTGCGCCCGAAGGTCCCCCTCTCTTTCCTCATGATCCCTGGTCGAGAGGATTATTTCCTGAAGCAGGGTCTCACGCAGCACGCCCCCTTCACGTATCCTCGTCGGGGGTATTATGATTCCCTCTTCGTGGATTGTCGTTGAAAGCGGCATGGACCCCGGGGTGTCGCCCCCTATGTCGGCGTGATGGGCTCGCGAGGCGAGCAGAAACTCGGGCTTTTCGTCGACGAACACGGGTGCTATGCACGTTACGTCCGGAAGATGCGTTCCGCCGCGGAAAGGGTCGTTAAGTATGAAAACGTCTCCCGGGCACAGGTTCTCCGTCGCTACCGATCTCGCGGCAAACGACATTGATCCCAGGTGTATGGGGATATGGGCAGCCTGGGCGATCATTTCTCCGCCTGAGTTGAATATGGCGCAGGAAAGATCCCTTCTTTCCTTTATGTTGGGAGAGAATCCCGCTCTCACTAGAACAGAGCCCATCTCCTCGGCGATTGTTCCGAGAAGATTGTTGAAGATTTCGAGCTCGAAAAGATCTGGTTTCATACGGGGAAAATAATAACCAAGGGAATATATAACCAATTTAAGGATTGCCCGTGTGGAAAACAGGATTAGCGGCGGCAGTTAAGTCTTGGGGAGGTTACGAGATTACGCTTTTGAGCGCTTCTCCCATTTCGGCCGGGCTCTTGCAGGTTGCGACTCCGGCGCGCTCGAGTGCCCGGAACTTATCCTCGGCGCTTCCCGAACTCCCTGAGATAATGGCTCCCGCGTGGCCCATTCTTTTCCCCTTGGGCGCCGTGGCTCCCGCGATGAATGCGGCTATGGGCTTCGTGAAGCTCTGGCTTATGTATTCGGCCGCCTCTTCTTCGTCGGATCCCCCGATTTCCCCTATCATTATCACCGCGTCCGTGTCAGGATCGTTCTCAAAGAGCGAAAGCGCGTCGATAAACGTGGTTCCGATAACGGGATCGCCGCCTATGCCTATGCACGTGGATTGTCCTATGTCGAGGTTTGTAAGCTGCCATACTGCCTCGTAGGTGAGCGTTCCGCTTCTTGAGATTATTCCCACTCTTCCGGGTTTGTGTATGTAGCCCGGCATTATTCCCACCTTGGCCTCTCCGGGGGTTATCACGCCCGGGCAGTTGGGTCCCACGAGTCTTGAGTCAGAGCCCCTCATGTGCTCCTTTACCCTTACAACGTCAAGCGTGGGTATTCCCTCGGTTATGCAGATTACGAGCTCAACTCCGGAATCAAGGGCCTCAAGCATCGAATCCATCGCAAACGCCGCCGGGACGAACACAAGGGAGACGTCCGCTCCGGTTTCCCTCACCGCCTCGGCCATGGTGTCGAAGACCGGGAATCCCTCGACGCTGCTCCCGCCTTTTCCCGGAGTGACGCCGCCAACGACGTTGGTTCCGTATTCGCGGCACTGGGTCGCGTGGAAAAGCCCGGCGCTTCCCGTTATTCCCTGCACGAGGACTTTTGAGTCTTTATTTACAAGAATGCTTATTTTTCCGGCTCTCCCTGGTGGGTTTCACTGTTTTTCAAATGAGGGCGTACTATAACATGCCCGGTTCGTTTTTTCAAAGTCTTTTGTCCCGGGTCCGGGGCGGTGGATTAACCGGCAATCCGCCGCTTGCCTGCGACGGCAGCTCCGGGTGTGACTCTACTCTATATTCTGAATCTGTTCCCGTATTTTCTCGAGTTCAAGACGTACGTTTATTGTAAGGTGCGAGATTCCCGCGTCCTTGCATTTTGCCGAAATCGTTCCCGCTTCCCTGTTCATTTCCTGAACCAGAAAGTCAAGCTCCTTGCCTACGGGACCCTTTTTCCTGGCGGTTTTCCTGAACTTTGAGATATGCGCCTCAAGCCTCACTATTTCCTCGTCAATTTCGCTTTTTTCCGTGATTATCGCCGCGGCTTCCTGTGAGATGATTGGGTCGTTTTTTTGCTTTGAAGAGAAGATCTTCGCGATTTTCTCCTTCGTTTTTTTATCGGATTTCTTTATGAATTCCTTTCTTTTTTTCTTTATGCCGTCAACCGTCTTTTTTATGACCTCAACACGACCGAGTATGGCTTTTTCAAGTTTCTGCCCCTCGATTTCCCGACTTTTATTGAACTTTACCAGGGCTTTTACGACCGCTTCCCTGATCCTGGCTTCCGTCTCTTTTGAGACCTCCGGGTCGAGGTGGCTTTCAAAGGAGTTCTCCATCATGAGCAGGTGCTCAACTCCTATCTCCGTTTTAAGTCCCAGGGCGGAATTGATTCTTTTAAGGGAACTGTGATTTTCCCGGAGAACCTTTTCTGATAACCGCTGTCTTTCCCTCTTGTTTGTGTGCACGGAAAGCCTGAGGCGGAGCTTTCCCCTCTGAATCGAGTTTTTAAGCCTGTCCTCAATGGCGGTTTCCATATGGAGTAACGATTCGGGAACGCTGGCCTTTACGTCAAGGAACCTGTGGTTCTCAGACCGCATGTCCACCATAACCTTTCCAATCTGCGTGCTTACGGATGATTCCGCAAAACCTGTCATGCTTTTCATGATAGTTTTCTCTTTATTTCCGTGTCCGTTTCCTTTTTTTCCAAGCAGGATACCCGCAACGGCTTCCGCTTCGCAACCGCGGCCGGGGGCGCGAGGAGGACCGCGCCGCGTATCGCCGAAACTTGCCTGCGCCATTTTTCTCGTTTAACTTCTTACTTCATTCAGAGGATCTTCAGTCTCCACTCCATGAGAAAAGCTTATCTTTTCGTTCTGCCGTTGCTGCTTCTTTTTGCCTCCTGCGCCGTTCCCGTGCGAAGTCAGGACGCAAGAAGGCCGCAGCCGAAGGTTTCCGCCACCAGTGTCGTGAACTCTTTTCTCGAGGCGCTTAAGGAACGGGACTTTAAATCCGCTTACGACAAGATCCATATATTCAGTTCGGACCGCGAGGGTTACATAAGCAGGTTCGAGCTTCTTTACGAACGCTACGACATCAGGATAGTTGACTACAGGATCCTCGCGACCCAGCTTTTCAAGGAAACGGCCATAGTGGTTGCGGAAGTGGAGGTTGACTACAGGGCTCCGGGCGAAGACAGGCGCCAGAGGGCCAGATACACAAACCGCTACGATCTTTCCATACCCGAAAAAGAATGGAAGATACTAAAGGACGAGTGCATTGAGAACTGCAGCTACGGACCGGAGAGCGAAGGCGGAGACGGAGGAGGCTGAAGTGATAAAGATTGCGGTAGTCGGGGTGTGCGGGCGTATGGGAATGAGCGTTGCTTCGCTTGCGGCCGGGGACGGGGATATTGAGCTTGTGGGAGCGACGGAGGCCGTGGGACACGTTTCGGTCGGCCGGGATCTAGGGGATTTCGTCGCTGGTGCGGGGCCGGGAGTAAGCGTGAGCGACAGCATCGGGGAAGCGGCCCGGGACGCGGACGTCATAATTGACTTTACCGTTCCCGAGGCGACCCTTGCCCACGCCGAATATTCGGTCCGGAACGGAAAATCGATGGTCGTGGGGACGACGGGCTTTACCCCGGAGCAGAGGGAGGAACTCCTTGGCTTGCTTCAGCGGATACCGTGCGTTTTCGCTCCCAACATGAGCGTCGGGGTAACAGTACTTTTCGAGATATCAAGGCAGGTGGCGTCTTACTTCGGGGAGAGCTACGACGCCGAGATTTTCGAGACCCACCACAGGGGGAAAGCCGATTCTCCAAGCGGAACGGCAATCGCGCTCGCAGAGGCAGTCGCCGCCGGCCTGGGCTCGGAACTAAAAGACGTGGCCAGATACGAAAGACACGGGCGTATAGGGGCGAGAGGGAAGGGGGAGATAGGAGTCCAGACGCTTCGGGGAGGAGACGTGGTCGGGGATCACACCGTCATGTTCCTCGGCGACGGAGAGAGAATGGAGCTTACCCACAGGGCGACCAGCAGGGAGAACTTCTCTGCGGGCGCGATTCGCGCGGCGAAATGGATTCCGGGAAAACCTCCGGGGATCTACTCTATGAGGGACGTGCTCGGATTCTGATCCCGCCGCGTTTATCCACTCATGTACCAGTTCAGGCTTATTGAAAAGGAAAAGGGCGGTTCCGCCAGGCTGGGCGAAATCCGCACTTCCCGCGAAACCGTCAAGACTCCGGCATTCATGCCCGTGGCGACCCAGGGAGCCGGCAAGGCCATAACTCCCCTTGATCTTCGCCGCCTCGGCTTCAGGGCCCTTATCGCAAACGCCTACCATCTCTACCTGAGACCCGGTACTGACATAATAAGTTCCCTCGGCGGGCTTCACCGATACATGTCGTGGGACGGCGCGATTGTCACCGACAGCGGCGGCTACCAGGTCCTGAGCCTCGCGAAAAGCAGGAAGATTACCGAAGACGGGGTCTCCTTCCGCTCCCACATAGACGGAAGCCAGCATTTTTTCTCCCCCGAGATCTCGATAGCCGTTCAGGAGGACCTGGGGTCTGACGTGATGATGTGTTTTGACGAATGTCCGGCCCATGATTCCCCTTATGAGTACATGGAGAAATCGGTTTCCCTTACGACGCGCTGGGCGGGGCTCTGCAAGGAAGCGAGGCGGGACCCTTCCAGGGCCCTTTTCGGGATCGTGCAGGGAGGGGTGTACGAGGACCTTCGGGCGCGCTCCGCGGGGGAGCTTGTGGACATAGGGTTTGACGGCTACTCGATAGGCGGCCTCGGGGTCGGCGAGTCAAGCGGGGCGACTTTTGAGATTACCGAACTCTGCGCCGGGCTTCTGCCCGAGGACAGGCTCCGCTACCTGATGGGCATCGGGAATCCGGGCGACATAGTGAGGGCCGTGGCTCTCGGAGTCGATCTTTTCGACTGCGTAATCCCGACCCGCAACGCCCGCAACGGCACTCTCTTTACAAGCCGGGGAAAAGTGGTTATAAAAAACTCCCGTTACGCGTATGACAGCTCGCCTCTTGATGAGGATTGCGGCTGCTACACGTGCGAAAATTTTTCAAGGTCGTATCTGAGGCATATATTCATGGCCGGGGAGATTCTCTCTCTTCAGCTGCTGACCCTTCATAACCTCTGTTATTACTCCGAACTGATGAGAAGAATAAGAGAATCGATAAAAACCGGCACTTTCAGGCAGTTGTGCTCGGAACTCAGCGATGCTGAGGAGGAACAGTAATTGAAAACATTAGCTTTCGTCGCTACTTCAGCCCTTTTTCTTTTATCGTGCATGCCTCCCGGAACCGGGCAGGGAGGAGAGGGGGGAACGACGTTCTCCGCCATACTCCCGTTCGTCCTGATATTCGCCCTTTTTTACTTTCTTATCATAAGACCCCAGCAGCGCCAGAGCCGCGAACGGAAGAAGAATGCTCTCCGAGGTGAAAAGAGGCGACGAGATCGTTACCACCGGGGGTGTATACGGCAGGGTGATAAACGTCGACGGGGATGATCTCACGGTCGAGATAGCCAAGGGCATCAACATAAAAATGGTCCGCTCCGGGATCTCGGAGAAAACCGATTCCGGGTCCGCTGAAGGCAAATCCAAAGGGGGCGGCTGATCAGATGCAAGGCGTGTCCCGTCTTTGGATTACCGTTATAGTTCTTTTCTCTTTTCTCTCCGCAATACTCCTTACGCCTACCTTTCTGGGCGACAAGCTTCCCTCGTGGTGGGGAAAGGTTTTCTCAAGCAAGGGGATAAGCCTCGGGCTTGATCTTGAGGGAGGGATATTCCTTCTTCTGGGAGTGGAGACCGAAGAGGGCGTGGAGCAGGAAATGCTCATAGTCGAGGAGGCCCTCGTATCGAAATTCAGGGAGGGGAGGATTCTCGTCAAGAACTCCTCTGTTTCTGACGGAACCCTCGCGATCGGTCTTTTCCCGGGCGCGGATATGGACAAGGCGCTTGAGATCGCGCGCGACGAGTTTGAGGAGGTGGCGGATATAAATTCCGACGGCTTCCTGATCAGGCTCTCGATAAAACCGTCCTACGTGGACGAGCTTGAGAAAAACTCAATAGAGCGGGTCCGCCACATAATAGAGAACCGCGTAAAGGATTTCGGACTCGTTGAGCCGAGCATACAGAAATCAGGCGACGACAGGATCCTGGTCCAGGTGCCGGGCGCTTCCAAAAAGGACAGGCAGAGAATAGTCAACCTGATCAAGAAGACGGCCGTTTTGGAATTCAAGATCGTAAGAGCCGTCGGGGCGACTCGGGAGAATCTGCTTGCCGCCGCCGAAGCCGGGACCGAGAAGCAGCTTTCGGAAAAAGGCCTTTCCGTACACGAAGGGGACACGGGGAACGAGAACGAAAAGTTCTTTCTGACCGAGAGGCTTGCGAGCGTGACGGGGGAATATATCTCCGACGCGCGCTTAACGTTTGACAATTACGGAAACCCCGCGGTCGGATTCACGTTCAGGGGGGAAGGGGCGAGCAAGTTCGGAAAGCTTACCGAGTCTAACATCGGAGAACGTCTGGCGATAGTTCTTGACGGCGTGATAAAGTCAGCTCCCACTATCCAGGACAAGATAACCTACCAGGGCACGATAACCGGCACTTTCACCACGGATGAGGCAAATGACCTCGCGCTTATCCTGAGATCGGGCTCCCTTCCGGTTCCCGTGATAGTTGAGCAGGAAAGGACCGTGGGTCCTTCCCTGGGGCAGGACTCGATAGAGAGGGGAAGGTTCTCCATGATAGTCGGTGGCATACTTGTTCTGGTGTTCATGGTCTTTTTCTACAGGATGCAGGGCGCCGTGGCGAACGCCGCGCTTGTGCTCAACATACTTTTCATAATGGGTTTTCTCTCCGCTTTCGGCGTTACGCTTACGCTTCCCGGCATAGCCGGGCTCGTTTTGACGCTCGGCATGGCGGTTGACGGAAACATCATCATATTCGAGAGGATAAAAGAGGAGCTTGTCGCGGGCAAGACCGCGGTTCACTCGATTGAAACGGGATACGCGAGATCCGTCTGGACCATACTTGACGCGAACGTCACGACGCTTCTCACGGCGCTTATACTCTTCTGGCTGGGCACCGGCCCCGTGAAGGGCTTCGCGGCAACGCTTTCAATCGGAATAGTGTCGACCGTTTTCAGCAATCTGATTGTGGCGAGAGTCTTTACGAACATGCTATACAGGGACAAAAAAATGACCGAAGTAAGTATCTGAGGGCAAGAGAGTGCGGATTATAGGAAAACTGAGCTACGATTTTGTGGATAAGATGGGGGGCGCGATGCGTATTTCCATCGCGCTTGCGGTTATTTCCATCGCTTCCCTCCTGTATCACCAGGGGCCTAACTGGGGAGTTGAGTTCACGGGCGGAACGGAGATACATATAAAGCTCGCAAAGGGCCTTGAGTCTGAAGTTCTAAAAGGCGCGCTTGCCGAAAACGGCTTTCCCTCGGAGTCGGTTCAGCGCTTCGGTCTTCCGGGCGATAACGAGCACCTAATACAGTTTGCGCCGGAACTGGCGACCTTCGACCAGATAGGCGATTTCCAGAGGAAGCTTGAGGAACTTTTCGCCACTTCAGAAAATTTCGAGGGAGCCTCAATCCAGAGAATAGACTACATAGGTCCCAAGGTGGGCAAGGAGCTGATAACCAAGGCCCTTCTGTCCATACTGATCGCGTGCTTCGGCATACTCGCCTACCTGGTGTTCAGGTTTGAATTCGGTTTTGCCGTGGGAGCGGTTATCGCCCTTATTCACGACACCCTCATAACCGTCGGGGCCATATCGCTCGCGGACAAGGAGTTCACCCTTGCGATCGTGGCCGCGCTTCTGACCGTGATAGGTTATTCGGTTAACGACACAATCGTCATATTCGACAGGATAAGGGAGAACATGGGGAATTTCCCAGAAAAGGGCTTCAGGGAGCTTGTTAACGACGGAATAAGCCAGACGCTCTCGCGTACCCTTCTCACGGCCATAACGGTGTTCATAGTGCTCCTTCCGCTCTTTTTCCTCGGCGGTTCGGTAATACACGATTTCGCGTTTACCCTTATGGTGGGGGTTGTCATAGGAACCTACTCGTCGATTTTCGTGGCGAGCGCCTTCGTGGTCTACTGGAGAAAAAGAAAGGAGACCATAGAAGCCGGGCTTTAGCGGACGGTCCCGCCTGAAGCTGGCTCCGGGCTGTTAACACGGGCTTTGATAATCGCCCTTATAACGGTTAAATATTTTCCCGTTTTGCTTCTGAAACGCAGAATCCGGGCACATCATGGAAGAAAAGCTCCAAGAGATAAGAAACCATATAGATTCTGACCTTGAGGGAATCTCTACGGAAGCCGATCTCGTCAGGGTCAAGGCAGGCTACGTCGGGAAGAAAGGATCCCTCACGCAGCTTCTAAAATCCATGAAGGACCTACCCGCCTCCGAGCGCCGACAGGCGGGCATTCTGATAAACGCGACGAAAAAGGAAATCGAGGATCTGATCGAGAGAAAATCAGACGAGATAAAGCGCAGGGTGATGGACGAGAAGCTCCTTGAAGAGGCAACCGACTTCACTCTTCCGGGGCGCGGAATGCCGGTCGGAGCCAAGCATCCCATAACCCAGGTGATGGAGCGCATAGTCTATGATTTTGAGAGAATGGGATTCGAAGTCGCCGAGGGTCCCGAGGTCGAGCTTGATTACTACAATTTCGAGGCGCTTAACATACCGAAAAACCACCCCGCGAGGGACATGCAGGACACTTTCTACATAACAGACGACATGGTCTTAAGAACCCATACCTCGCCGGTGCAGATACGGATCATGCAGACCCAGCAGCCTCCCGTGAAGATAATAGCTCCCGGAAAGGTTTACCGGTGCGACAGCGACGTTTCCCACACCCCGATGTTCCACCAGATAGAGGGTCTTCTCGTTGACAGAGGCATAACTTTCGGAAACCTGAAATCAGTCATAATTCAGTTCGTGAAACTCACTTTCGGCGACGATACCAACGTCAGGTTCCGCCCGAGCTTCTTTCCCTTCACCGAGCCCAGCGCCGAGGTGGACATAGAGTGTCAGATATGTTCCGGCAACGGATGCAGGGTGTGCAAGGGTACCGGCTGGCTTGAGATAATGGGATGCGGGATGGTCGATCCCGCGGTTTTCTCAAGCGTCAACTACAACACTGACATCTACTCGGGTTTTGCCTTCGGCATGGGGGTCGAGAGAATCGCCATGCTTAAGTACGGAATAAACGACATAAGGCTTTTCTTTGAGAACGACGTAAGGTTTTTGAGGCAGTTCGTATAGTTGGGGTGGAGCGAGAACAGAAAGGAGAACATCAATGGGAATCAAACCTGATCACTGGATAAGAAAAATGGCACTTGAGCACAAGATGATAGATCCTTTTGTGGAAGGGCAGGTAAGCAAAGGCGTCATATCGTACGGTCTTTCCTCTTACGGCTACGATATAAGGGTAAGCAACGAGTTCAAGGTGTTTACCAACCTTCACAGTGCCGTTGTGGACCCTAAGAACTTTGATCCCAAGTCCTTTGTTGAGATAGAGGATGATTACTGCATAATTCCCCCGAATTCCTTCGCGCTCGCAAAGACCGTTGAGTATTTCAGGATACCCAGAAGCACAGTCACAGTGTGCGTCGGTAAATCCACTTACGCAAGGTGCGGGATAATCGTTAACGTCACCCCTTTTGAGCCCGAGTGGGAAGGGTACGTGACTCTTGAGATCTCGAATACGACCCCCATCCCCGCGAAGATATATTCAAACGAGGGAATCGCCCAGGTGCTCTTTTTCGAGGGGGACGAGGAATGCGAGATTTCCTACGCGGACAAGAAGGGAAAATACCAGAAACAGACCGGCATCACGCATCCGAAAATTTCCCAGGCGTAAGGTTCCGCGAAGCAATTTTGTCTGCGGGAGGCCGCTTGGACCGATCACTCCTCAGGAAATTCTGATTTTTACTTAAACTGCCGGATATTACGGACTTTTTTCTTTTTTTCAGGTACTATAATAAACATATTATCTCTGACCGGGAGGTACTTGTTTTGAGCGAGTCTCAAGAATCCGAAATAATGGGTGAATTGCGGCAGGATAACGGTTCCGGTGATGATTACACCGCTGAGCAGATAAAGGTTCTTCCGGGCCTCGAAGCCGTAAGAAAACGCCCTGACATGTACATAGGGGATACCAATTCCCGGGGATTCCACCACCTCGTGTTCGAGGTTCTCGATAACAGCGTGGACGAGTCCCTTGCGGGCTTCTGCAGCAATATCTCCGTTACCGTGCACGTGGACGAGAGCATCACGGTTGAAGACGACGGAAGGGGAATTCCGGTTGACGTCCACGAGGAGACGGGAAAACCGGCCGTTGAAGTCGTAATGACCATGCTCCACGCCGGGGGAAAATTCGACAGCAAGGTCTATCAGGTTTCGGGAGGGCTCCACGGCGTGGGCGTCACCGTTGTAAATGCCCTATCGGAGAGCCTCTCGATAGAGATAAAGAGGGAAGGGGATGTCTGGTATCAGCAGTACGAGAAGGGAGAGGCGGTAAAAGACCTTAAGAACACCGGGAGAACGAAAAAAAGCGGAACCAAGATTCATTTCAAGCCCGATTCCGGGATATTCGAGGTTAGCGAGTTCAATTACGACATACTCGCCCACAGGATAAGGGAGCTTGCCTTCCTTAACAAGGGTCTCCGTATCACCCTTAACGACGAGAGAACGGACAGGTCCCAGGAGTTTTTCTACGAAGGGGGGATCGTCGCTTTCGTCGAGGAGCTTAACCAGAACAGAAAAGCGCTTCATCCCGAGGTGATCTACGTCACCGGAGAGAGGGACTCGACTGTGGTTGAAGTCGCCCTGCAGTACAACGACACTTACAGGGAAACCATATTCTGCTACGCGAACAACATAAACAACGTGGAGGGCGGAACCCATCTCTCGGGCTTTCGCACTTCTCTTACGAGAACCATAAACAGGTACGCCGAGGAGAAGGGCCTTCTTAAGAACCTCAAAATGGCTATTGCCGGAGAAGACGTGAGAGAGGGTCTGGTGGCCGTCGTGAGCGTGAAGATCCCGGATCCGAAGTTTGAAGGCCAGACCAAAACGAAGCTCGGAAACACTTCCGTAAGGGGTATCGTCGAGTCTTTGCTGAACGATAAGCTTCGGGTGTTCTTCGAAGAAAATCCTGCTGTGGCCAGGCGCATCGTGGAAAAAACGATAGAAGCCGCGAGAGCGAGGAACGCCGCCAGAAAGGCAAAGGAGCTTACCAGGAGAAAAAGCGCTCTTGAATCCGGTTCGCTTCCCGGGAAGCTCGCTGACTGCCAGGAGCGCGACCCCGAGAAAAGCGAACTCTACATAGTCGAGGGAGAGTCGGCGGGCGGGTCCGCGAAGCAGGCAAGGGACAGGCTCAACCAGGCCATTTTGCCTCTTAAGGGAAAGATCCTGAATGTTGAGAAGGCCAGGCTTGACAAGATGCTCGCCAACGAGGAAATCCGTACCACGATCACCGTTCTGGGCACCGGAATAGGGGAAGGAGAGGGCGAGTTCGACATATCGAAAATACGCTACCACAAGATAATACTGATGACCGACGCGGATGTTGACGGGTCGCACATAAGAACCCTTCTCCTCACGCTGTTTTACCGCTATTTCGGGGAAGTAATAGAAAAAGGGTATCTCTACGTCGCCCAGCCTCCTCTCTATCTCGTGAGGAAGGGAAGAAAGGAAACTTATCTCAAGGACGATCAGGAATACGAAGAGTTTCTCGTCAAGCTCGGGGTTGAAAATCTGGAAGTTGTCTCCGGTGGCACAAACGGCCACGCAAGGCAGATCAAGGGACAGAAGCTTTTCGATCTTGTCCAGAAAGCCATCAGGTACGGGAAACTTCTTGACCGCATGAGCAGGTGGGGCAGAAACAGGGGAATAGTTGACGGTTTCGCCAGAAGAGCCGATCTCGGCAAGACCAACCTCAGGATTGGCAACGAAGCCTCTTTGGATACTCATCTTGTCGGAATAAAGGAATGGCTAGGGGAGAACTATTCCGACATAATCGATCTTGACTGGACGCTTGGAGAGGACACCGAACATAATTCAAACAGCATTGAATACGACTTCAGGGAAAACGGAAGGGTAAGTTCCTGCGTGATTGATTTTAACTTTCTCGCATCTCCCGATTTCAGAGAGCTCAGGAAGCTTGCCGACTCTCTTAGCCCGCTCTGGGACTCTGCTTGCCATATACTTGATAACAGCGAAGAAAAAGAGATCGGAAGTCTCGAGAGATTCGTTGAACTCATCATGGAGAGAGGGAAAAAAGGTCAGTTCATACAGCGGTATAAGGGTCTCGGAGAGATGAATCCCGAGCAGCTCTGGTCAACTACCATGAATCCCGAGAACAGGGTACTTAAACAGGTTCAGGTTGACGATGCTGTTGAAGCGGACGAGATATTCTCAAAGCTCATGGGCGACCAGGTAGAACCCAGAAAGGAATTTATTGAATTAAACGCCCTCAGGGTAAGCAATCTGGATATCTGAACCCTACATGCCTTACGGATTTCATGAGCACTGCTCAGATCACGTTTCTTGCTGAAAAACATCCTTATTTTTCTTCCTCCCCCCGCTGCCTCACCCACGTTAGCACATCCCCTATACGGCGGGACAACTCGTTGTTCCCGTGGTAATTCGCCAGGTATTGCGCCCGCCTGAGACATTCTTCTATATTGTACTTCCAGTATCTTTCGAATAGCATTTGCTCCACCGTTACCAGCTCACGCGTTTCGTGCACAAATTCTGACCTCGTGAGATCGATCACGTGACGAGTTCTGCAGATCCTTATGACATCGTGAAGTTTGACGAGTTTTTTCGCGTCATGTACTGCTTGCGTCCTGTCGTCATACGAGCCGCCCAGCGAAGCCAGCATTTTCGTGAAACCCTCGACACGCAATTTCTCATTGAAGTTCCTGGTGCGAGCCTCACGAACTTTTCTTGCCTTCTTTCTCCGCTCGATTAACTGAGCATGTTCCGGTTTTCTCTTGTAAGCGAAAATCTACCTCCTTATGCAGTTTCAACCGATGAGTTACGTATATCTTTTCTGCGAATATATCTTATCTACTGTATAATCTTTCTATCACTTCAATAATGTCCGAAGTGAGATATTGCTTTGCCTTTTCCACAAGATACTCCGGGACACCATGCAGAGCTTCTGCGATCGGCCCGGCTATTGCCGCCTGTGTATCGCTATCCCCTCCGAGCGAAATCGCGTTTCGAACGGCGTCTTCAAAGCTTGTTGATTCAAGCGCGCACGTTATGGCTTCGGGGACACTTCCCTGGCAGGTTACGTCGAAGGAATAACCGGGCCGGATCTCATCGACGGTCCTGGAGAGATCATATGAGTATGTACGCTCGATAATCCGGCGGATGTCCTTCGGTTCGTATTTCTGAAAGGCAAGCCAGATGGCGTGCGTGGTGGCCCTCGCTCCCTTCATGCCCTCGGGGTGGTTGTGGGTGATCTCGGTTACCCTGTCGGCGGCTGCGAGCGCCTCTTCGAGCGATCGGCTCCGGTTAAGGAAGGCAGCCGGTGATACCCTCATTGCCGATCCGTTTCCGTAGCTGTTATACGGTTCGGGATGGGAGAGTGTGATCCAGCTCGCGAACCATCTTCCGTAGCCGCGACGCGGATGATTCCGGCCCCATCGCTGCAGGGTGGGGGCTGCGGGCAGATCGTCAAGCAGTATCTGCGCGACCGCTGCCGTGCATACCGTATCATCAGTATATGTGGAATGCGGTTTAAATAACTCGAAATCTTTTGTCTTAATGGGGTTCCATTCGTAGGCGAACCCCGCAATATCTCCTATGATTGCTCCGTATGCGAATTTACTTTACCTCCTGATTAAGTTTGTTTTTCATTTCGAATGCTGTACGAAAAGCCGAATCGCCTGCCCGCGGCATATCCCATCCCTGTTGGCAATGTAGAGCGCCGAATCGTGTTACGGAACAGCCGATCGATGTGGTGTCAGGTCTAGTGTTCACTTATTTCCTCCTTGTAAGGAGGATTGTTCGCGAGATGCTCTTCCTGCAGTTTCAACCGATGAGTTTCGTATGACGTCGTAAACATCATTCTCACGCATTCCAGCTCAAGCTTCGCGCATTCAATCTTTCCTGCAAATCCGATCGTATCTGATTTGCCCAGTCTGCGTATACGTTCCTTCAGCTCGCGTATTTCGTCGCTGACTCTGTTTAATTCGTCCATGCTGTTTTACCTCCTTTTTCTGTATCTAATGTACAGTTATTGTCTTATAGATATTATCTTTTACACAATAACTATAAAGGATATTGTAATCTTGTCAATATCTGATTCCGTTTTTCTTTTTCTTAGGTGGATGGCACGTATGACAATATTTACGTCGAGCATCCACCGGTATCTCCTCTAATTAAACCGATCCACGGTAAACTCCCGCCGGATTCAGCAATTCCCATATCCGACAGATTCCGTTGCCGTGTGCGAACAGACCCTCATCTTCTGCCGTTTCGCTTCAGGCTATGGTGGACATGCTGGCGTGCACAATCATTTTGTCAAGCGCGAGAGCCTGTCCGACCATCAGTTGATCCGTCATACGCAGTTCCGTACCCATTCCGATTCCCGGCTGGGTCATCTGATCCATGGACCCGAACCGTCTGATCCCCCAAAGCGCTTTATCCGCCGAGGGATGAGTCAGTTTTCTAGGAACTTCAAGCAGGTGAGAACGTATCAGCCTTTCCCAGTATTTCTCCAGAAGGTTCGGAGAACCGAAAAGTTCAAGCGCCTTCACCTGTGTTCCGTGCGTGACAACGATTCCGTTCTGTCTCGGGAGCGGCCCAAGCCCGACGAGCTGCTCAACCGCTTTGGACAGGGTATGGTCGCGTCTGTACACTTTCTCCGCATCCGCCGCGGCGGCCGTGGCGGACTTTATGTCCAGACGGTCAAGCATTCCGTCAACTTCGCCCCAGACCGTCCTTTGGTATCCGCGGTGAGAACCCTCGCGCGCCATTGTCGCGTTTACTGTCTCCCGCAGCCTTGAACGTACGTTTTGAGGGGTAAACGAAGATTCTTTCGTGTACTTCCGACGCTCTCCCCACCGTCCCCTTTCAATGCATGATACGGGAATTTCCAGCTTGCTCAGGGGAGCGACCAGAATTGTCGCGTTAACGGCCCGGTTCTGTTTGCCTCCCACCAGATGCTCTCCCTCGATGAGCAGAATCGCCTTTTCGGTAGGGTTGCGCACCGACAGCGTTGGTACGGTTTCTTTTTCCAGTTCGTCAATTATGAGTCCCTCGGTTGCAATTTCAGGCAGTGCGTTTGGCGTCAGGTAAACCGGGAAGAATGAAACTCCCAGCCGGGTTACGGGATAGCCTAACGATGCAGTGTCAAGTTCAGTAATCATTATTTTTCCTCCTTGTATGGATTATTTTCTTGCTATTCTTCCTGCGGTTCCAGCGGAGGAATCCACAAGTGTTATAGATAATTCGCCGCATCGACCGGACCGCTCAGTTAAGCAGCCCCGCCTTGTCCAAAAGTCATTTTCACCCATTTTATCTCAAGCTTGGCGCATTCAATTTTTCCCGCGAGTCTGAGCGTGTCGGGTTTGCCAGCTTGCGTTATATATTCTTTCATCTCGTATACCTCCTCGACCGTTAATTTGTTATAAAAGTTTGATTTCACATCCATATTCAGATCTACTTGAAAAGATAATCAGGATATTTTTCAAGAGCATCGGCTAACTGTTCTTCGCTCGCTCCACCGTCATTGTATTCTGAAATAGATCTATAGTTATAGTTATGACGCTCTCTATATGTATATTTGGGAGGAGGTAATGGTAGCTCCGTCCTTTTCTCCGTGATTGGATCTATGAAATAACCAAGGACATTCGGTTGAGGGCCTCTGGTTCTGATGCCTCTGGTTCTGATGACAGGTTTAAATATTTTCTCTGCTATCGGTGCAGGTAATACTGCGATAGGAAATTTTACATCATCAATTTTGTATAACCCATCACTGCCCCACTCACCTTCCTCAGATAACTCACAAAGAAGACCAAGGACGCAATACCGATTACCTTTATTGGTTTTTCGGTGAAGCTTCCCTCTGATCAATTTATATTTCCCGGATCTCAACGCTTCGATCCACTTCTTCTTTAAAGTCTTGTCTGTCATACCCCCTCCTGAAAAAGATAATCCGGCATAGTTTGCTTGCCTCCATTTTTGAATCCTTTTTCGGATAGTTATTGTCTTATAGATATTATCTTATAGACAATAACTATAGAGGATATTGTATATTTGTCAATATCTGATTAAAATTTTTTTCATGAACTCTTCCGGGGAGTATGATCCGAGGGCTTTTCCTCCGGTTGCCGTCACGGCGGACGTGGTGGTTTTCACGATCCGTGAAAAGGAATTGCGGGTACTGCTGATCAGGCGCGGGGTCGAGCCTTTTCTTGACGCGTGGGCCCTGCCTGGAGGTTTTCTTAAGCCGGATGAAGACTTGGCCGCGGCTGCGGCCAGGGAGCTTGCCGAGGAGACCGGCATTACGGATGAAGTGGCTTATCTTGAGCAGTTCGGCGCGTACAGCTCTCCGAAGCGTGACCCGCGCATGCGGGTGGTCACTGTTGCTTACTGGGCAATCTGCAGCGATCTTCCTGAACCGGTGGGGGGAGGAGACGCCGCCGCCGCGCAGTTGATTCCGGTGTCCGCGATCAAACAGAAGGAAATCGAGCTTGCCTTTGACCACTACGATATTGTGCGCGACGCCTTGGAGCATGCACTGGACAGATTGGAATCTCCTCTTGTTGCCGCGAATTTCTGCTCGCCGCAGTTTACCATAAGCGAATTTCGCAACGTGTATGAAGCCGCCTGGGACACCAGCATCAACCCTGGCAATTTTCAGCGCATGATAAGAAGAAACAAAGCGTTTCAGAATGTGTCTGTTATGAGAACCGCGTCCGGGCCTAGGGGAGGGCGCCCCGCTTCACTCTGGTCTTTAAATGAAGAGGCCTCCGATGGTGCAGATCCTCAAATGATTGGAAAATCCGAAGAGCCTGACACAATGCCAAAAAAAAAGAAAATCCGAAGGGCAAAAAAAAGCCGGAACAGGTGATTCCGGGGTTGCTCTGCGGAATTTTCCGGGAACTGGCAAGTATTTTCTTTAGATGGCAAAAAATTGATTCTTCTTTACCGTAAAAAATACTAGGTGTGCAGTTGAATGCTACCGATTCAGGCAACAACTTTTGTATTTTTTTCCACTGCCGCACGGGCAAGGATCATTTCTGCCTATTCTTCCTCTTGTTAGTTTGGCCGACTCAAGCCTAGTTCCCCTTAGCGTCTCCGCTTCAGCTTCAAGAGCAGATAATTCCGTAGATGATATCGACGATCTGTTGACCCATGTCCACTCTACATTTTGCAAAGCTCCATTATCTGCATAGCTAAGTTCAACCAACAGTCTTTCGGTTTCTTTGGCAAGAATCATAGCTTTCTTGGTATGATGGAGAGCGATCTTGGTATTCCCTGATACCCACTTGCTGGTGTAGCAAAATATCGTATAGCCGACAATGTTGCCACCGTAAATTGAACAAGGCTTTGGGTGACGGGTAGTCTGCTGAAGTTCAAGCTCGCTATCAATGTACGTGGCCATCTTGTTTCGTTCACTTCCGCGCAAATCGAACAAATAACTTGCCAACTTGGATCGGCCCGCTCTGTTACTTGTCTCAAGCCAGTCAATGATTTCCACCAACCGTAACGGTGCATCCTGCTTAAGAGGGCACGGATACTTCGGATTGCCCGCCCGCTCTCGGAAAAATCTGTCAATTTCGGCCCTGTAGCCAGTGAAATTGACTCGCGCATCCGAATTTCCTCGTATCTTGGCTACGTAAGTGGAGTAATGATTATGTTTCAAGTACAGGCCTAAGTGGTCAAGCTCATCATCCAGTTGTAGAATGTCTGATTTAAAGGCCTCGTTCCTTTGTTCTACATAATGCAAAAAACGTAGTGGATTTTCAAAAATATCGGCGTACACGCGCAGATCATCAACCGAAGTCACCCATACCGGATGGGAACCAACATTAACACCGATTTTACGGAGATGTTGCACCTGCGCAGCCATCTCTGTAAAAGGATCTAGAGTCACCAAGCAAATGCTGATGCGGCGAAAGTCCACTTTGCGTAGTTCGCAGACTTGTTGGTGATCCTTATCGAAGACCGGAACAGCATCAGCACTCTGCAAATAATCTAAAAACCGGTTCCCTTGGGTTGCTGGCTTCAGAACGAGATTCTTCAGAGATGCCACAAAGGCAGGAAAATCTGTTGCCGGTGGGGTGTATGTAAACGCTCCACCCTTGCATTCAACTATGAAGAGGTGATCGTCATATGTAAACAGTCCATCTACCTCACACCATTCTTTTTTGGTGTTTGATGCTTTAGAAAACCATTTGTAGTAACCTGATCGGTACACATCAGCATCCGGCAGGATCGCCTTTAGGTATTTGAATGGTAAATTCTCGGATAGATCCTGCTGGGTTTTGTTCCAAGTCTCTCTGTAATCCGGTTTAATTCGGAGTATGATTCTTTGCATTACGCGGTAGATGTTGTCAAAAAGAGCATGCAGGTCAAAGCAATAGTATTGTCCGGCAAGCTTAATGAACGGTCGTTTGAAAATTGGCCAGATGCGAAGTGGCCAACCCTCGAGCTCTCCCTCGGCAAAAAAATCTAGCTCTTCTCCCTGTCCCCAAGACAGTTCGTCGAGAAGTTCCTTCGGCAATTTGGTAAGCTTCTGCACATTGTAAAGATCGCTACCAGCGAACAGTCCAAACACTTTATCACGCCTTTCTTCCCAGCCATTCTCCACGATCACTTCATTCATCAATTCACCAATCTCAACATTCTCGTCAGGCGGGCTCTGGGCAATCTTTGCATTAAGGGCGGTCAGAGTATCCTTCCGGAACAGTTCCATCTGTTCATAAACTTGGCTGATGCCAAACGTCAGTGATTTCCAGATTTTCATCAGTTCCTCGATAAATTCTTCGGCACTGATACTAAAAAGTTTCTTCAGCATTGCTGAGTGCGGGAAAAATACATCGCGAAGATAAGCCTCTAAATGCACTTGGTAGCGGTTGCCGCGTACGTTACACCAGTAATACTGTGCCCTGTAGAGAAATTCCTCAGCGTCTTCATTATAGTTAGGGTCCTCACTCTTTGCCTTAGCTGTTCGGCAGATCTGGTAGGCCATGTTCAGTGTTGTAAACAGTTTTTCAACATTGTCGCGGAGGGCATCCCAGTCCTCTTTGCTTACGTCGGTTTTTGGATTATTATCCGGCCTTACCGAGGCAATTACGCTCTGAATATAATCAATCATGCGCATAGAAATTGTGTCATCAATGGTGACTTCGGCTTCAGTTTCAATGTGAATGTGACGGAGGCCCATTTCCCACCAAGCCATACGCAATAGAATTTCAGGAGGCAATTGACTTACCTGTTTTGCTATCGCTGCAACTAGTCGGTCAATCTCGCTGACTATTTCAGGATATAATTCCTCACATCGTTTCAAGTATTGTGCGTGCGATTCTTCGGTCAAGTTTGATTTCCAAACTAAGTTCTTGCCGAAACGAGTAACTGAAGAAAGCTCGTTTCCAAACACCTCATCGGGCTTTTCCGGCTTGGGTTTTTTTCGGTCGGTCATTTTTTGTAGTGTGACAAGCGAGGTGAGCATCTTAACTGCTCTAGTTGCCTCGCTGATAACGTGTTTCCGTAATTTCTGTAAGATAACACAAACAGTTCTTATCTTGTGGGCAGGTTCAGAAAATAGTATTCGTGAAAGTCGTCAAAAGCCTAGGCTAGCTTTGATATCTGGATACCTCATACTTCGAAATTAAATTCAGTTATCCTAGTTATCTTATCTTAAAATCTGCGATGAACTCTCGCAAAGGAGAACTTTCATGGAAATCACTATTTCAGAGAAGACTGTCGGTGGTCTTATTAAACTGAGAAAAAAAGAATTCCTAAAAGTAAATCACGAATATCAGAGGGGATTACGCTGGAGCGATCTACAGAAAAAAATGTTTGTTGACTCAGTTTTTCGTGGTTATTCAATCCCTGCATTTTATTTTCACAAGAAGGAGACATCGGCCGAAGGCCTAATAGCTACATATTTTGATATCGTAGACGGACAGCAGCGAATCGACGCCATTTACAGCTACAGTGAGAACTCTTTCTCTTCTTTGAACCCGTTTGAAGAATCCGGTTTTAGATTTCCACACTTTGCCAAAAATAGTCCATGTCCGTGGGGTGGCAAACGATTTAACGAACTTTCCGATGATATGGTGAGGAGATTTACTGAGCAAATTGTTGTTGTATACGAGATTTCAACTGCTAATGAGAATGAAATACGGGATTTGTTTATTCGCCTTCAGGGTGGAACCCCTCTTACACCACAAGACAAAAGGGATTCTTGGCCTGGGAATTTCACGGAATTCGTTTTGAGAATTGGAGGAAAAGCTGAAGTAGCCAAATGGTATGGCCATTCCTTGTTTAAGGAGGTTGCAAAAGTAAGCAACGAAAGCCGACGACGTCAGTTGGTGGCGCAGATATTCATGCTTTTCTGGTCCTTCAGAAATGAGAAGAAGTTCTGCGACCTGAAATCCTCTAATATTGACGAATTCTATCATTCTCAAGTTGGCTTTGACGAAACATCCCATGAGGCAAAAAGATTTGAAGAAATCTGTAATAAGTTGTACGTAACGCTATTAGGCAGTCCAAAAGTTGCGGCACATTACCTCATTCATCTTTTTCTTTTGGCTGATCGCTTGATGGAAGAGTATGTTGAAGAAAAGTGGGATTTTGCAGATGCCCTGAAAACATTTGATTACCGTTGCATAGAAGCAAGAAATGCCGCTAAGCAAGACAACGATAGACATGAGTTCTACAAATACTGGACATCCTACGCCCAATGGACACGAACTAGTTCGGACGCTGCAGCAACGGTTCAAAGGAGAGACTATTTTTTCTCCACAGAAATGCTGAAACTATTAAATCCCCGACCGCGTGATAAAAAACGCTCTTTCACCGAATTTGAACGCCAACTGGTGTTTTATAGGGACTCTGAAGAATGTCTATTTTGCAAGATGAATGACAATGAACATAAAATATCCTACGATGAATGCGAAATTCACCATGTTGTCCCTTACTCAAAAGGCGGCCAGACTAATATCGACAATGCTGCCTTGGTCCATAAGAACTGTCACCCAAAAGGGGAAAAAGAGGTAAAGGAATTTCTTGATTGGTGGAAAAAATTTAGGTCTGAAGATGCTTAGTTTGCTATTTTAACCCACTCATTCTTTGAGCAATTATTGAGTTTTTATAGATTTCTTGGGGAATTATTGACTAAAGGATTCCTAAAATAATAAGAAAACTTACGAGGAGAAGGTTAGCTACTGCCAAAGGGAAAAGCCTCTTCCAGCCGAGACCCATTACCTGATCATACCTGAACCTGGGCAAAGTCCATCTTACCCAGATAAACAGGAAGAGTAAGAAAAGGACTTTGCCGATAAAGACAGCTGGCGGCAGATACCAATGTGTGTTGATATCAATGCCGAACCACCCTCCGAACGGTAAGGGATACCAACCACCCAAAAACAAACAAGTTATCATGCACGAAGCAACTACCATATGAGTATATTCAGCCATGAAGAACATTGCAAACTTCAGGCTGCTGTATTCGGTGTGATAGCCGGCGACTATCTCGGGCTCGGCTTCCGGCATATCAAACGGAAGCCTGTTGGTTTCCGCGAATGCGGAAACCATGAAAACCACAAACCCTATAAAGGACGGTATTATGAACCACATCTTCTCCTGTGCTTCTATTATGTCCCCGAGGCGAAGAGAACCCGTTATGGCGATTACCCCCAGTATGGATAGACCCAGAGCGAGTTCGTAGCTTATCATCTGCGCCGCTGCCCGAAGTCCTCCCAGGAGTGAGTACTTGCTGTTAGAAGCCCATCCGCCGAGCACCACGGCGTATACGCTAAGCGAACTTATTCCTAGCACGTAGAGAAGGCCGACGTTAATGTCGGCTATCTGAAACCTTATGAATACGGGATCCTGGAGAAATCCGAAAAGATCCGTATGAACCCCCTTTCCTATGGGAATCACGGCGAGGGCCGCAAGGGCCGTGACAAGCGCGAATGCCGGGGCCATTACATACATGGTCTTGTTTGCCTTCGGAGGGATGAGGTCTTCTTTGAAGATAAACTTGATGCCGTCTGCAAGAGGCTGAAGCAGCCCCGAGGGCCCGACCCTGTTCGGTCCGTAGCGATCCTGTATGAAGGCGCTTAATCTTCTTTCCGCGAAGGTTAGATAGGCGACGACCGTCAGGACGACGAAAAAGACAAGGGCTATCTTGGCGACCGCTATTGATATCAGAAGTGGAGTCATCTGCCCGCGCCGTGTTCAAGAACTTTCCCGACCGTACCTATCCTGTCGTAGCTGATCCCACCGTATCCGGGGATATTGAGGCTTATGTCATCCATCACTTCCGATGCGGAACCGTAGCTGAACAGGGCCTTGTCGAGTCGCTCCCCGATCATGCACAGTATTTCGCATGCGGACTTGGCATTGCCGGGAGGAGGGAGGGCCTTTCTTATTCTCTGAACCCGTCCGGCGTCATTCGTGAAAGTCCCGTTTTTTTCATAGGGACTTGCCGCCGGAAGTATTACGTGAGCGTATCTTGCGGTTTCGGTGAGTCTGTAGTCGATAACAGCAAGAAAGCTGATTTTCTCAAGTGCCCGCGAAAGTGCGTACTTCTCGTGGCCCGAAACCATCTCGAACAGATCAGCCTCGATGACCACCAGCGTGTTGATCCTGCCGGCAAGCAGCGAGTCCATGGTAGCTTTCGTATCGTTTCCGTTTGCCTGCGTCATGAGATTCCTGGCTCCGGCGCTGTTTGGGTAAGGGTCATTGCTTACAAGGTTGAACTTTTTCTCTATTTCCCCGTTTCCCGCGGCGCAGATCGCCGGGCAGTCCCCAAGGGTGGATGAAAGCTTTGCCGCGAGAAACATCTCCTCGTTTGTGAGCCTTGCCGATCCCGCGATCGCGCAGGCGCCCACGCCGCCCGATTTTACCCCCGAGAGCCTAGCCCCGACGCTGTTAACCGCGTTCTCCCAGGATGCTATTTCGTAGTCATTACCGTTTTTCATTATGGGATCCTTAAGCCTAGTCGACTCCTGGACCTCCGTGTAGTCGAATCTTCCCCTGTCGCATATCCAGTGTCCGTTAACTTCCTCGTTTATTCTCGGGCGTATGCGGGAGACCTTTCCTTTTCTCGGGTCGACGCCCACGGTAATGCTGCACCCGGTGCTGCAGAGAGAACAGACAGAATCCGTGAATTCCATGTACCAGACCCTCTCCTCATGGAGCGTGTCCTTTGGAAGCAGCGCCCCGACCGGGCAGATGTCAATCACGTTTCCCGAAAGTTCATTGTCAAGCGTCTTCCCCGGGAAAACGGAGATCTTCTTCCGGAATCCTCTTCCTGTGGTTCCAAGTTCGTGGGTTTTCGTCACTTCATCAGTGAAACGCACGCATCTGGTGCACATGATGCACCTGTTGGCGTCGTACATTATGCGGTCGCTCAGGTAGCTTTTCTGTCTTACCTTCTTGTTCTCGGGACCGCCGACCCTGCTGTAACCGGGACCGTGATCGAAAGTGGTCATCTGGAGCGGACATTCTCCGCCCTTGTCGCATATCGGACAGTCAAGCGGGTGGTTTATCAGCGTGAACTCAACGGCCGCCTTTCTTGCCTCAAAAGCTTTTTCGGTGTCGGTCTTGACCACGAGGCCGTCTCTTACGGTCGTGTTGCACGCGGGGAGCACCTTGGGAACGCCTTCCACTTCCACGAGGCATTGCCTGCACTGGGCGACCACGCTCAGCGAAGGGTGGTAGCAGAAGTGCGGGATCTCTATCCCGGCCATCGCGGCGGCCTGGATGACGTTCAGTCCGTCGTCCACATCAAGCTCAATTCCGTCGATGGTTATCTTGGGCATAGAGAGAACTCAAGGGAAAAACGATTAGCGTAAATACTATCTGAGAAAGCCCTTTTGACAAGTAAGGGTCTGTGCTTTTTTTGAGCGTCTAGGACTTGGTCTTCTCGTCAAAATCATCTTCGAACTCTATGTTCTTCTTAAGATCATCCTTGGCTCTTTGGAGCTCTCTTATCCCCCTGCCCAAGGTTCTTGCCATCTTCGGGAGTTCCTTGGGCCCAAGAACTATGAGGGCGATAAACAGTATTATCAGTAATTCAGCCGTGCCAAGTCCGAACATGGTTCTTTCTCCCAGTGTTTAATATAACCAAAACCGGGGAGCTAAGCAGGGATTTCGTCAGTTTTTTTTTACCGGAGTCTTTATAAGAAGCGTTAATAAGGCCGTTATGAAAGATGCCGCCATCGCCACGACAAGGGAGTTATAGTAGCTCTGGGTCATGTCGAAAAGATATCCCGAGATGAGAGGACCGCTGATCGCGGCCAGGGAGAACCCGGTGCCGAAAACACCGAAGATGCTTCCAAGGGACGTAAGACCGTAGAATCTTCCAAGTATAGTCGGAAACATCGGTACCCATCCGCTGTAGAAAAGGCCGAAGAGAAAGCCGAACAGGTAAAGCGACCATACCTCGACGACCAGAAGAATCAGGATTATTGAACCTGCCTGGAGAAAATAACAGACAAACAGTATGCGCACGTCCTTCAGGATATTGGCTACCACTCCCGAGAAGAAAATCCGCCCGATAATGCTTCCGACCCCTATGAAGGCGGGCGCCCCGGCAGCCACAAGCGGCGTTATTCCCGACCCTACCGAGAAGTTAAAAAGATTAACGACGATAATGAGAAAAGTGTTAAACCCGAAGAAAAATGCAGCGTACATAAGCCAGAAACTTGAGTGTGAAAACGCTTCCCTAGCGCTCCAGTCAGAAGCTCCCGTGTCCTTCGCATCTTCCGAGTCCTCTCCGTAAGGCTTGAGATTCATGTCCTCGGGGTGGCTTTTTATCAGGAACGCGGAACAGAGTATCGTGGTAAAGATTATGGAGAGATAAATAAGGGCTCGCTCGTAACCGAATGATTCTATAAGCCAGGTGGTAAGGGGGTTCACCACCAGTCCGCTTACCGGAACCCCCGCCGTGGCTATCCCTATGGCAAGCGCCCTTTTCTTAACGAACCACCTGCTGATGATGGTGACGGGCAGTATGTAGAGAAAGCCGTCTCCTATTCCCACCATTACGCTGTATGTTATGTAGAGTTCAAATACGGTTTCGGCATAAGCGGAGAGAAGAAAGCCGAATGCTCCTACAAGTCCTCCGAAGAAGGTGAGGTATCTCGCGTCGTGGGTGTCTATAAGTCTTCCCGCGAACACGAACGAAAAGGCCATGCAGACGCATCTCACGGAAAAAAATGACGATCCGACGGCCGTGGAGAGACCGAAGGTTTCGTTGATGTAAGGGAGAAATATCCCGAACGAGTAAAGGACCATCCCGTCAAGCGTTATGAGCAGGTGTCCCGCTAATACTATGATCCATCCGTAAAAAATTTTGTTTCTAGGCATAAGCTCTCTGTTTGGAAACGGGATTTCGCCGCCGCGGGCGAATCAGAGAAGTTTCCGGAAATCGCCGTGTCCCCTGAGGTCGGCGATTTTTTCGAGAGGAAAGGTCTTTTCCTCTCCGGTCCTCATGTTGCGAAGCGAAAAGACTTTTTTCCGAAGCTCGTCCTCTCCGATAATTAATGAGTACGCCGCCCCGGTCCTGTTCGCTTTTCTCATCTGGCTCTTAAGGCTTTTGTTTTCGTATTCAGTCTCGACCCGGATGCCCTTTTTCCTCAGGCCATCGGCTATTTTCGCCGCTTCCCCCCTGGCTTTCTCCCCGATATGGATAATGCATACGAGCTGTTTTCTCCCCGGGGTATTTCTCCGCGTCCCGGTTTTTTCAAGCAGAAGGAGTATTCTCTCAAGCCCCATCGCGAAGCCCACGGCGGGTGTCTCCGGCCCTCCCATCCTCTCCACAAGAAGATCGTATCTTCCTCCGGCCGCAACGGCGTTCTGGGAACCGAGCCTGTCCGTCGTTATCTCGAAGACGGTGTCTGTGTAGTAGTCAAGCCCTCTCACTATTGCGGGGTTGAGTCTGTAGGGTATGGATTTTTCCTCAAGAGAGCGGGCAAGAGCTTCCAGATGCTCGCTGCTCTGCTCCGAGAGATAGTCCCGGATCGAAAAGGGGATCTGGGAAGTTATCTCGCGGCACGCTTCGGTTTTGCAGTCGAGTATCCTGAGGGGATTTGTGCCCAGTCTGTTTTGGCAGTTCTCGCAAAGAGAGTCCTTGTTCGGGGAAAGAAAGTCCGTAAGGGCTTTTTTGTACCGGTCGCGCTCCGCGGGCCTGCCTATTGAGTTAAGTTCAAGCTCCACGTGGTCTGAAAGGCCAAGTTCCGTCATAGCAAGCCAGAGCATCGCGATTATTTCCGAATCAGAAAGAGGGTCACTGGAACCGAAAAGCTCGGCCCCTATCTGGTTAAAGCTTCTCTGCCTTCCTTCCTGGGGTTTTTCGTGTCTGAACATCTCTCCCGAGTAGTAAAGCTTCGTCACGGGCGACTTTCTGTGAAGAGAATGCTCGATAAAGGCCCTTACAACTCCCGCTGTCCCCTCGGGTCGCATCGAGACCCAATCTCCGCCCTTGGTCTCGAAAGTGTACATCTCCTTCTGAACGATGTCGGTGGTGTCACCGAGCCCCGTTGAGTAGACCCCGGAGAGTTCCAGAACCGGAATGATTATCTCGGAAAAACCGAAGCGCTCGAACACTTCTTTGGTCTTGCTCTCTACGAGCCGCAGTTTTTCCGTTTCGGGGTGAAATATGTCTTTGAATCCGTGAAGACGGGCCGCTTTCATAGTATGTTTTCCCGGGTGGGCAGTTATCCCCGCGGGTTGGTTAAGGTTATATGCTCTTCAATCAAAAATAAAGTTCCCGGCACAGAAGAGCGCCCTTGTGGAAGCACTTGGGAGAGCGGGGCCGGCGAATACTGCTGATGGGTCTTAAATCTCCTGGAACCGGCATGTTCAAACGGCCTCTTAAAGCTGTTTTTCCAAAGCCCGTCGCGAACAGTGCGGGCTTGTTGCTTGGGGAATTAATCCGTATTCACTTCTTCGCCTTCAAAGTTAAGATATATCCTTTTCGCTACGCCTTCGGCGTCGTATGTGTCAACCGCGTAGAGAGTCCATCTTAGGACGGAACTAACCGTAAATGGTTCAGTTCTTACGATGATTCATATGCCGGTAATACGGGAAAGGATGGGCTACTCGCTTATCAGTTTTTCTTCGAATTCGCCTATGGGGATTGCGGCTAGGGTTTCTATGTGAATCGTGCCCCTTGAACCGAGTTCTATTACGATCTTCGTGATCGTTTCGTTATCCGGGGCTTCCACTATGTTCACGAAGTCGTAAGGACCGAGCGCCGCGTACTGGGCTTCAACCTTGGCGCCCATCTCCTCAAGCTCCCTGTTAACCTCGTTTATCCTCTCGGGCCTCATCTTTATGGTCCTTCTGCCCTCGTCGGTGAGGTTGCTAAGCATGATGTATTTGCCCATCTTGTCACACCTGGGCCCGGAGCGTATCAGCCCAGGGCCTTGTTCAGCGCCTTTTCTATCTCGCTTTTCGGGACGGCGCCGACTATCTGCTCGGCGACCTCGCCGTTTTTAAAAACTATCAGCGTGGGAATGCTTCTTATGCTGAATTTCATGGTCGTCTGCGGGTTATCGTCCACATTCACCTTTCCAACCTTCACGCTGCCTTCGTAGTCACTGGAGATCTCCTCGATGACGGGGGAAAGAGCCCTGCAGGGACCGCACCAGGGGGCCCAGAAGTCGACCAGAACGGGAACTTCGCTTTCCATTACTTCCTTATCGAACGCGGAATCTACTACTTCAACTATGTTTGAGGATGCCATTTAAATCTCCTTTCGGGCTTTTATGCCTATATGCTAATACCAATTTGGAATAATACAAGGAGGGGGCCGGAGATGTTTTTATCTATAGTACCGGCTGTTTAGTCGTGTATAATTTACGGGATCCCAAGCCGCGGCGGCGCCGTCTCGCGCCTTTAAATACGGTGTGCGCGGGTTTTTACGGCTGTTCTGAACAGGATGCTGTGATACACGGAGAAAACTTGGTTATGCGAACAAAAATCTTGCTGTTCTTTTTATCTGCCCTTCTTTTTCCCGGTCTCTCGCTCGCTCAGCCCCCCGACGCTCCCGTGGTAGTGTCCCCGGTAGTCGAGAGGGAGGTGAAAAGGCCCCTTAGGCTTGTCGGCGCGACATTCCCCGCCAGAAAATCCGTCATATCAAGCGAGGTCGAAGGGAGTCGTCGGGAAAATAAACGCCGCCGAGGGCCAGTACGTAAAAAAGGGCGATACCCTCGCCGAGATAAAGAACGACAAGATCCGCCTTGCCCTTGAGCGGCTTAAAAACGAGAGAAAGGAAGCCCTTGCGAGGGCCGAGCTTTCGGAAAAGGATTTTGCAAGGATGAAAGAGCTTTACGACAAGGGGATTATCTCTGACGGAGAGTTTGACAGGGCGAGCACCCAGAGGGAATCTGACCGGGCCGGGCTGCTCAGTCTTGAAAGCCGCGTCGAAATCGCCGAATACGATCTTGCGGCGTCAAGAATCGCAGCTCCTTTTAACGGTTACGTGACCAGGCACCACGCCGAAGCGGGACAGTGGCTGGGTGTCGGGGGCAAGGTGGTCTCCTTTGTGGACATAGACACTATAGAGGTAATGGTCGGGGTGCCCGAGAGGTACATAGGAGATATAACGGAGGGCATGGATGTCGAGGTCATACTGCCCGCCCACGATCGGATGACCGTTCCCGCGAAAATCTCTTCAGTCATCCCGGACGCGGACCCGAGAACCGTGTCCTTTCCGGTAAGGGTGGTGCTTGAGAATCCGGATCATGCGATAAAATCCTCGGCTTCCGCGGTAGTCATGGCGAGAATCGGCGAGACCGAGAAAATAAAGCTCGTACCGAAAGATTCCATAGTCAGATCCCCCCAGGGCTCCGTAGTCTTTGCCGTGAGGGAGGGCCTCGCGCACCCTGTGCCGGTGCAGGAAAAAGGCTGGTATGAGAGCTTCACTCACGTCGAGGGAGCAATAAGCGCGGGCGAGAGCGTGGTCATAAGAGGGAACGAGAGACTCATGCCCATGCAGAAAGTCAGGATCACTGACACCATAGAGCAATGAATCTTGTCGAGTCTTCCATAAAAAACCCAGTAACCGTAGCCGTCGGCGTCATATTCCTCGTTATTTTCGGGGTTATATCGCTTTTCAGAATTCCGGTCCAGCTTACCCCGGACGTGGAGACCCTCAGGGTTACCGTGAGCACTTTCTGGAGGGGGGCAAGCCCCTTTGAGATGGAAAGCGAGGTGGTAAACGAGCAGGAAGACGAACTCAGGGGGATAACGGGCCTTAAAAGGCTTGACAGCGAGAGCTCTGAGAACTACTCCGAGGTAATACTCGAGTTTGAAGTCGGCGCCGATATTGACTCCAAGGTGGTCAAGGTGTCGAACAGGCTTGACCAGGTAAGGGAATACCCGAATGAGGTCGAACGGCCCGTGATAACGACCGTCGATCCCAGGGCAAACGCCATGGCGTGGTTTATTCTGAAGCCCCTTCCCGATAATCCCGCTGATATAAATCTCTACTACGACTTTGCGGACCAGGTGATCCGCAGCAGGCTTGAGAGGGTTCCCGGAGTCGGGGCCTCAAACGTGTTCGGCGGGAGGGAGCGGCGCATAGAGGTTCTTTTCGACCCGGCCGCCCTTGCCAATAGAAATATCACGATAGCGGAACTTGCCGCTTCCATCGACAGGGAGAATGAGAATTTCAGCGCCGGCTCCTTTAACGAGGGTAAAAGGCAGTATCTCGTTCGAACCGTCGGAGAGTACAGAACCACACGGGACATAGGAAACATAGTGGTGGCCACCGCGCAAAGCGGCCTTCCCGTTTACCTGAGGGACGTTGCCACTGTCCGCCTCGGATACGAGGACCCGGGCTACACGGTAAGGCAGAACGGAGAGCCCTGCATTGCCGTTAACGTGCTTCGCGAAAGCGGGGCGAACTCAATAGAAGTCAAGGAGGCTCTCTTCGCGGCCGTTGAGGAACTCAATACGGGCGTTCTCAAGGAAAACGGATTTCGCCTCCGAAATGTCTACGAAGAGACCGGGTACATAAAAAACGCTATAAACCTCGTCAGGGGCAATCTTATTATAGGCGGCGTGCTCGCCATAACGGTTCTCCTTCTTTTCCTCAGAAGCGCGAGCAGCACGATGATCGTGGCAATCGCCATACCGTCGAGCGTCATAGGGACTTTCATAGTTTTCGAGGCGCTCGGGCGCACTATAAACGTGGTCAGTCTCGCGGGGATGAGCTTCGCCGTCGGCATGGTTATAGATAACTCAATCGTGGTCCTTGAAAACGTGTACCGCCACATGCAGATGGGAAAATCGAGGTTAGAGGCCGCTTATGACGGCACGACAGAGGTCTGGGGGGCGGTGCTCGCAAGCACCCTCACCACGGCCGCCGTATTCATTCCGATCATGTTCATCGAGGAGCAGACGGGACAGCTGTTCCGGGACATAGCCATAGCGATCAGCGTTTCGGTCATACTGAGTCTTCTGGTCTCCATAACCGTCATACCGTCCGCGTCTTCAAAATACCTCTCCGCCAAGGGCGTGGAATCCCTTGAGCGCCTTCGTATGATGTCGCGGCTGCTTGATTTCGCGGGAAGGGTCTCCGGCTTCATAAACCGCTTCACAGAGCAGATAATGACAAGCGTCAGGAAAAGGGCGGTTCTTGTGGGTTCCTTCACCCTCTTGTCGGTAGTGCTTATAATCGCCGTCTTCCCCAAGACCGAGTACCTGCCCACGGGGAACAGGAACCTGCTTTTCGGGATACTTATCCCCCCTCCCGGATACAATGTCGAGGAATATACGGCCATCGGAGAAAAGATCGAGGCTGATCTGGAGCCCTACATGAACGGAAAGACCGCGGCCGGGAAGGATCTCCCGCGCATAAAGAATTTCTTCTACGTCGCGAGGGGGAAACAGATTTTCATGGGCGCGGTCGCCGAGAACAGAAAGGAAACAAAGGATCTTTTTCCCGTTCTTCAGCAGACCGTATCCAAGATTCCGGGAACGTTCGGCGTGATAATCCAGCCCAGCATCTTTAATGCCAACATAGGCGAGGGGAGGTCGATAGACGTTAACGTTACGGGAGACGATCTCGATGAGATACTGAATACCGCGAGGAGCGTGTTTTTCATGTCCATGGAGGGCATTCCCGGGGCGCAGGTAAGGCCGATTCCGAGCCTTGATCTCGGGAACCCAGAGATCAGGATCGTTACTGAGCGGGAGTCGGCTTCCCGGGTGGGGATCACCAACAGCGAGCTCGGGTTCACGGTGAGGTCCCTCATAGATGGCGTCGAGGCGAGCGAGTTTAACCTCGAGGGACAGGAGGTCGATATAATCCTGCGGGCGGAGCAGGATTTCTCCGAGAGAACCCAGGATATAGAGAACATAATGATCACTTCTCCAAGCGGGCAGGTGGTCAGCGTGGGGGCCCTGGCCAAGGTCAGTCTTGAGAACGGCCCGGAACAGATAAACCACTACGAAAGGCAAAGGGTGATAACGATACAGATAACTCCTCCCGAGGAAGTCACGCTTGAGGAGGGCATAGAGACCATTAACAACAATATAATCTCCGTGCTTCAGCAAAGCGGCCAGGTGGGGGAGCGGATCGGTTTTGTCCTTTCCGGGACTGCGGACAAGCTCGCGACGGCAAAAGACGCGCTTCAGTTAAACTTTCTCCTGGCCGTAGTGATATCGTTTCTGCTGATGGCGGCTCTTTTCGGGAGTTTCCTCCATCCGCTTGTTATTCTGATCACGGTTCCCTTCGCCTCGCTCGGAGGATTCCTCGGGCTTTTCGCGCTTAACCTTTTCACGTACCAGCCGCTTGATATACTGACGATGCTGGGTTTTGTGATTCTCATAGGAATAGTCATCAACAACGCCATACTCATAGTTCACCAGGCGCTTAACAATATCCGGGCGGGCATGGAGCAGCAGGAGGCCATATGTGAATCGGTAAGGGTGAGGATAAGGCCGATCTTCATGAGCACCCTAACGAGCGTATTCGGCATGCTCCCCCTCGTGCTTGCTCCGGGGGAAGGCTCTGAGCTCTACAAGGGCCTCGGAAGCGTCGTGGTCGGCGGACTCGTTCTCTCAACGGCCTTCACCCTGTTTCTCATCCCTTCCGTATTCAGCCTAATGCTCGAGTTTCGCAGGAAACTCCCCGTCTTATGAAACCGGTTTTGTTTGTGGCATAATAAACCCCTTGAGCGAACTTGACAATCATTTGGAGGGAATCTTAAATGGCTAAGACTAAATACAGGGTGGAATCCGACTCGATGGGAAAGATGAAAGTTCCCTCGGACGCTTATTACGGGGCGCAGACCGCGAGGGCGGTTGAGAATTTTCCCGTGAGCGGACGCACTCTTCCAAGGGAATTCATAAGGGCGATGGGTCTTGTGAAGCTGGCCGCCGCGCATACGAACTCGGAACTCGGATTTTTGAAGAAAAATGCCGCGCGGGCAATAGCGAGAGCAGCGCAGGAGGTTGTAGACGGGAAGCTCGACGATCATTTCGTCGTGGATGTCTTTCAGACGGGTTCGGGCACCTCGACCAACATGAACACGAATGAAGTGATAGCCAACAGGGCGACCGAGATGCTTAAGGGGAAGACCCGGGTGCATCCGAACGACCATGTGAACATGGGTCAGTCAAGCAATGACGTGATTCCCACGGCCATGCATGTCTCTTCCCTCGAAGCGATAGAAAAAGACCTCATACCGTCGCTTGAGTATCTTCGCGACGCGCTCTTGGGAAAGGCAAAGGAGTTTGACCACATAGTAAAGATAGGGCGCACCCACCTCATGGACGCCACCCCGATACGGCTCGGCCAGGAGTTCAGCGGGTACGCGAGCATGGTTGATCACGGAATCTCAAGATTAAAGGGGACAAGAAACGACCTCTCGGAACTCGCCATAGGCGGAACCGCCGTCGGCACGGGGATAAACACCCACAAGAGCTTCGGAAAAAAAGTGGCGGCAAGGATAAGCGAGGCTACGGGGGTTAAGTTCAGGGAAGCAAAAAACCACTTCGAGGCCCAGGCGTCAAAGGATGCGGTCGTCCAGGCAAGCGGAGCGCTTAAGACGGTTTCCGTGAGCCTCATCAAGATAGCAAACGACATACGGTGGCTCGGAAGCGGTCCGCGCTGCGGCTTCGGAGAGATTCTTCTGCCGGCCATACAGCCGGGTTCGTCGATTATGCCCGGGAAGGTTAACCCGGTGATCGGGGAGTCGGTTACGCAGGTCGCTGCCCAGGTGATCGGGAACGACGCGGCGATAACGATCGGAGGGCAGTCGGGGAATTTCGAGCTTAACGTGATGATGCCCATGATGGCGGACAACCTTCTTCAGTCGATAAGGCTTCTCTCGAGGGTCTGCACCGTGTTTGTCGACAAGTGCATCTCGGGAATAGAGGCGGACGAGGAGCGCTGCGGGGAGATAATCGAACAGAGCCTCGCCATGTGCACCAGCCTTGCGCCGATCATAGGCTATGACGCCGCGGCGGCGATTGCGAAGGAAGCCTACGCTTCGGGGAGCACCGTCAGGGAAGTTGCCAGGGCAAAGGGAGTGCTTTCAGACGAGGAGCTCGACAGGGTCCTTGACCCGCTGTCGATGACAAAGCCGGTTTCGTAGGGCCACGGGCTTTGGATGACCGCCTGGCGGTGTATAATATTTTCGGCGGACTTAAGAAGATGAGAAAAATTCTTTTTCTTTTTCTGTTCTTTCTGGTGTTCTCAGTTCCTTCTTACGCGAAGGAAGAGACTTACAAGACCTATACCGACATAGGGGAGCTTGACCCGCCGACCGTAACCATCTCCGAGGTTCTTTCCTACCGCGCCCAGTTTCATAGAAAGATATTCACGCTTGACGGGCAGGTGGGTGAACTGCGGTTCAAGAAAATGGCGAACGGAAGGAAGTTCACCCTGTTTCAGTTTTTTGAGGATAATCCGGAGAAGAGAATAAACGTTTACGCCAGGGGTTTTGTGGAAGGCATCGAGAACGGGAGCAGAGTAAGAATCTGGGGCCGCTACAGCAAGCATAAAAGGTTTTTTCTTTCCAAGCGCAAGAACATCATGAAAGCGAAGAAGATACAGATTGAAGGGATATCCGAATCGGGACGGAGAGGAGCTGAAGAGAAAAATTCTTCTTGAAACATATTTCAGGCGGAATTCTGTATTGTTGAAGCAGAAAACAGGAGATAGTTATGGAGAAGTTGTTAACTAATAAGACCGCTTCGTTAACCGAATTTCGTGATCCTAAGAGTGTGATCAAAAAAGCCGGCGGCAAACCGGTTGCCATCTTGAACGGGAATAAGCTTGAAGGCTATTTTGTCCCCGCTTCCGCTGTGCATAAAATCAGTTTTAAGCTTGCTGATGCCGATAAGGTTGATGCTGCTACTGCAGAGAGCATATCTGAAAATCGGCCAACCCTAGATTATTTGAAAGATAAATAGAATATTGAGCATAATAGGCAGGTGCGAACCTTCACGTTGAATATGGCTATCATGCGTATTTATACTAATCTCGACCGCACCATGGTGCCGCAGAAGGTGCTTGACGGAGACTGCTCGGGGTCAGGCTATAGAGTGATGTCCATTGGGACCACGGATTTTTCCGCATGAGGAGCGGCTTGTGCTCAAGCTGTATCGGTACCTGCTCTCGGATGTTTCGGGATTGAGCCGGGCGCCGCACTCGTCGGATTCGCCCTAGACTGAGCTTCTCTTGCGAGTTTCCTGCAACAGTCAGAAGCTTTTCTCTTCCCTCTGCAGTTTGTATATACTTTATACGACGGGTTTTGCTTCTTGAGGTCTTTTACTCACAAAAACGGCCTTTCTTAAATTTCTGGTATTTATTTCCTAGATGAAGTTAATCTACCATCTCAAAGAATCCACCTTCAAACATCTTTTCAAAAAACACGGGCTTGACCCGAGCGATGAGACGACCCTGTTTCTTCTTCCCGGGGTATCGGTTGTACAGGAAGTAGAAGATTGCTACTCTCGAGAAGGGGTGTGGGGAAAAAACCTGCTCACGTTCAAAGAACTTTCGGATTTTGTAAACGAGGCGTCCCCGAACCTGAAAAGGAAAAGGATATCAAGGACCCAAGCATTATCGGTAACCAGAAAAGCGGCGGAGTCGGTTTCGGGGAATCTTGAGGTTTTCGGGGAATTCTCGCAGAACCGGGATTTCCTAAATGCCGTAGCTTCAATTATCTCGAAACTCAAGCAAAGCAAGATTTCCGCAAAGGAGCTTGTCGGGTCTGCCGGAAGAGTGAAGGCGCGGAGTTTGCGGAAAAAACTCTCGGATATAGGGCTCGTTTACGAAAAATACGAGGCTCTTATCACCAAGAGAGATTTCCTTGATGAGGCGGATTCCGCCCGGGTCGTTTCAGAAGAGCTCGAGAGGGAAGGGCTTGCCCCGTTTTTCCCGTCTGCCAAAAGGCTTGTGATCTTCGGTTTCTCCGATCTTACGCTTTGCGAACTCGACGTGATAAAGAGCCTTTCCTCTGCGGTTTCGGAAACTTTCTTTTTCGTAAGCGATTTCGATAATCTGGATCAGTACAGAGACTGCTTTCTGGGCAGGTTTCGCGAAGCTTCCATGGTCTATGAAGAAGATTTCACGATGACAGACGAAATTCAGGCGGCCGGGCCGCAAAGCAGGTTCGGTGAGTTTCGGGACTCTCACGATGAGATCGAGTACGTCTCAAGAACGATTAAGAAACTCATTGTTGATGAGGGAGAGAAAGCTTCTGATTTTAAGGTTCTTGTCAGGTCATCGCAGAGACGCAGCCGCTCCATAGTGCATATATTCGAGAAAAACGGGGTTGCGGTTGACCTTAGGAACTCAGGATCATTGTCGGGAAGTGTATACGGGCGTCTTGCGGGTGATATTCTTCGCCTGAAATCAGGCAATTTTCACAGAAACGACCTGATCGGACTTCTCTGCAACCCGCTTCTTGCTCTTTATCTGGGAGATTCTGAACTCTCGCGGCGCTGCACCCATCTCGTAAAGGAGATTTCCTCCGCAAGCGTTTCTTCCAAAGACAGGGAATACAGGACCGTAACCGGTATCTCGGGCTGGAAGAGGATCCTTGAACACATAAAGGAGCGGGACGCCGAGCTCTCCGAAGTCGCCGGTGATATAGAGCTGGCGCTTGGTTCGGTATCATCAAAGTTCGGCAGAAAAAGCTTTGCCGCGATGACTTCTGATCTTAGAAAGATTTTTTCAGAGCTCAGGGTTTCAGAGAGTTCGGCACTGCTTATAGACAGGAATCAGACCACCAGGGAATGTTTCGACGAGTTTTTCTCCTTTCTGAGAGAGCTTTCCTTCTCTTACGGAGAGTTTGATTTCCGGGTTCCAGGTCCCGGAGAGTATCTTCTTTTTCTGGATGAATTCATGGGAGAGAGAACGGTTCCCTATAAAACTCCCTGCGATGGCGATTCGGGAAGGGTGAGCGTTACTGATTTCTCAGCAGCCCGTGGAATAAACCCGAAGTTTCTTTTTCTGATCGGCCTTTCGGACACCTCTTTTCCTTCCGCTCTTCCTGCGGATCCCGTTCTCAAGCCCAGGGAGAAGGCGGAAATAAACCGGGCGCTTAAAAAAAGGGTGTTTGACGAGGAAGGTCTTCACTACGAAAAGGAAAAACATCTTCTGTCTACCCTTGGCTCCGCGGCTTCAGAGAAAGCGTTTCTTTCCTGCTTCCGCTACGACCAGAAGTCAAGGGATGTAGTCCGCTCCGACTTCCTTGAGGAGATGGGAGTCTCCCCTCCGGCGCGGCGCTCTGAGAGTTTCTCGGAACCGGGAGAGGTATTCTCGGGGGAAAATGCTCTTTTTCACTGTTTTTCACCCTCGGGAATACCGGATGTCGACCCTAAGCTCGCCGGGGTCATAAGAGAGCACTACGGTTCGGATATGGTCGGTTATCTCTCGGGCGGTATTTCCGCCGAGAGAAAAAGGCTTGAGCTTGAAGGGGATTATACGGATTTCGAAGGGGTTCTCCGTAAAGCCCCGCCGAAAAAGGATACTTTTTCGCCTACAGAACTTGAGGTCTACGGGACATGCCCGTTTATGTATTTTTCCCAAAGGATGCTAGGGCTCAGATCAGTAATGGACCCAGACGAGCAAAGGGCCTCGCAGCTTGACCTCGGTTCGCTTGCTCACAATATACTGAAAGAGTTGATGGAAACTATTTTCGTTGAAGGTTCCGGCTCTGCGGAAATCGACCGATTTCTGAAAGTTTACGAAGAAATAAAAAAGGAGTACGAAGCAAATCCCGGCGTTTTTTCCCACCTTCCGAAGAGTGTCGCGGAAATTGAGAAGAAGAAGTTTTTTGACATCATCTTGCCGAACTTCATTTCGGACGAGGTTGTAAGAATTGGAAAAGATGAACACATGCCCCGGTTTTTTGAAAAAAAAGTGGAATTCCAGATAGGTGACGCGGTAATAAGGGGGAAGATAGACAGGGTTGATGTCCACGATCGGAGCGCAGTTGTTATCGATTACAAGATCGGAAGAGTGAAATACAACAAGTATTTTAATTTTAAAAATCTGCAGCTCCCGCTTTACCTGAGAGCACTTAAGGAAGAGGAATTTGCTCCCTCTTGGGGCCGCTATCTTTCAATTGGCAGGCCTTCGGAAAACAACTCTCCGCCCAAGTCCCCTTCTACTGATGAAGCACTTTCATTGAGCCACTACTATATAAAAAGCATAAGAAAGGGCTCTTTTCCTCCCTACGTGGGGGAAAAGGAGCCGGATCAGGAGGAACATACTCTCTATATGTCGTCCGAAGATCCTCCCTGTTCCTACTGCAATTACAGGGATCTTTGCAGGGTGAAAGACGGGGTAAGAAGAAAGGTAGACCGCTTGTAAGGATAAATTATGGATAGGATTTCCAAATTTCTGGAATTAAACGAAGAGCAGTCCCGCATACTTCGCCCGGCAAGAAAGATAGCTGTCAGGGCGGGGGCGGGTTCGGGGAAGACAAGGGCCATCATAGCCAAGTATCTGGGGATTCTAGAAAGTGGTGAAGCAGATATTTCTCAGATTGTGACCATCACCTTTACGGAGAACGCCGCCACGGAACTAAAGTCCAGAATAAGTTCCGAAATCACGAGATATATAGAGAATTACGGCTACAAGGGGAATATATCCGAGGATTGGCGCAGGAAGTTCTTCTCGGCTCCCATAGGGACTATCCACAGTTTCTGCTCGGGGATACTGAGAGAAAATGTCTTTGATTCGGGTCTTCCTCTTAACTTTTCCGTAATTGAAGGTTCCGAGGAAGCCGCTTTTTACGAACAGAATATCGGCAAGTTTCTTCTGACGAAGATCGAGGAAGGCGATCCCAGGCTGAAAAGACTTCTTGAGATGGAATCTTATGATTATGCCCAGATTCTCAAAATCATAGCGATGATATTGAAAGAAGCGGGAAAACTGCATTTGGAACCTCCCTTTTTGCCTTATGGGGGCAGAGCGCGCAGCGAGGAACCCTCTACCGATGACCTTAAGTCAATCGGCGAGAAGCTTGATCGCTCAATCAATCAGCATGTTTCCACTCTTCCGGCCCGTTCCAAAAGAAAAAAAGAGATTTTGAATGATCTCAGAGGAAAGATAAATCTGGTTTTTGGCATTGACCACAACATCCGCCACCTGCAGACCATTTACGAAGAGATAAAAGATGAGAAGAAGACATCCGAAATTGAGCTATCGAGGCAGGCGCTTCTAAGAGAGGTGTTGTCCGTGATAGAGCTTTATGATTCCGAAATCAACTCTATCTATCTTGATTTATCAGGCGACGCGTACCATTTTCTGAGGGAGAGAAAAACCCTTGAGGAGAAAATAGAGTATGAAGACATGATACGCTTCACAATCGAACTCCTCGAAAAAAATCCCGAAATATTAGGCTATTACAGAAATTTTCTAAAGTTTATTATAGTCGATGAATTCCAGGACACCGATTCCCTTCAGCTAAGGTTAATGAATCTTCTAACGGACGGTGACTCTGGAGGCAGCCTTGTTGTGGTTGGTGACGTGAACCAGTCCATTTACGGCTTCAGGGGAGCCGAGCCCGAGACATTCGGGAAGATACTTCAGGCCGGGGATTTCGAGAAAATATCCTTTGCGGCCAATTACCGCTCCTGCGACAGTCTCATAGACTCTTTCAATGGTTTTTTCGCCGGTACCTTCCCCGAGGGATATTACGAAAAGATGACAGTTCCCACTTCCCGGCCCGGCCCCGGTATTTCGGTGGAGATAATCGCTTGCGAAGGAGCGAAAGCCGACGAGGCGACCGAACTTGAAGCCCGCGCCGTGGCATCGAGGATAAAGAAGATACAGACGGAATCCTCGGAAGAGATCGCTCTTCTGTTCAGAAGGTCTTCAAAAGTTTCTGTTTACGAGAAGGCTCTTGCGCGGGAGGGAATCAGGTTCCAGTCCCGCATAGGGCGCGGTTTCTACGAACTTCCCGAGGTAAGGGACGTTATGTGTATGCTCAGATATCTGCTTGATCCTCAGGATCTGCTGGCACGTGCATCAGTGCTCAGGTCTCCTTACTTCGGGGCGTCGGATGATGAGCTTTTCTCCCATTTTCAGGGAGAAGGAAAAAACGGCTCCAGAGTCGAGCAATACCTTTGTTTTCTCGATGAAAAAAGAAGGGAGTACGTTAACGGAGATGCCTTCAGGGCGGTCGACTTCGCTGTAAACGGACTTGGTTATTCCTCCGCGGCCCTAGTGCTCCCTGATGGAAAAGCCAAGTATCTAAACCTGAAGAAGGTCCTTCTGATGACAGAAAATCTGGTTTCGCACAAGGGGTACGGGATTCGCCAGGTGGTCGAGTACTTTGATTCCATGCGCGGAAGTGAGAAAGAAGAACAGGTTTTTGAGGAAACAGATGATAGCGGGGTAGTGAAACTTATGACGGTTCACGGGGCGAAGGGGCTTGAGTTTCATACCGTCTTTCTCTGCCACACCAACTACAAAGAGCCACCCGTGCCTGAAAGGGTAATGGCGGATAGCGAAAAGGGTTTTATAATCAGATACCCGGCTTTCTCTTCTGATAACTGGGAGGAGCTAAAGTCCCGTATCAAGGAAAAAAAAACCGAGGAAGAGAAAAGGACACTTTATGTGGCCATGACTCGGGCGAAGAAAAGACTTTTCATATACTTCAGCGGCAGCCTAGCCAAGGATGGTGGGATTCAGGTGAAAAAAGGAAGCTTCGCCGAGTTTATTGACTCGAAACTTTTGCTCTCTTCCCGGTGTCTTGAAGCACCGCAAGGATTTACAGACGACACCTGGGGGATTTCTTTCCCGGGCCTCTACGAGGGGGGAGTTCCAGAAGAACCTAGCTCCGCCCCGGATACTTCTTCCTTGCAAACGGAAATTCCTTTACAGTTTAAATACATGGAACCCCTTTACGGCAGGGAAGATAAGCGAGAGCGGACGGAGATTTCCCCGCTTCCAGATCTGTTTTCCCCGACCGACCGCCTGAAAGACCCCGAGAGGGCGGGGAGCATAATGCACAGGTTCCTTGAAGTCTGGGATTTCAGGGAGGAAACGGCTGAGAAAGAAATTGAGTTCGTTCTGGGAGAATTTCTCGTCTCAAACCCGAATATGAAGGAACTTCTGCTTGAACTTTCCTCGAATTTCCTCGAATCCGAGCTCTTTTCCTTCATAGGCGAGGCTCAGGAAATCAGAAGGGAGCTTAAATTTGTCTTCAACCCCGGAAAAGACTCTCCGAAAAGGGGCAGAATAGACCTTCTGACCGAGGAGGATGGGGGAATCCGTCTTTTTGACTATAAGTACAGAAAATCAATCGATGACGATGCTCATGAAGCTTACAAAGAGCAAATGGACGGTTACTGCGAGGCCATACGCTCAAGATTCGAAAAACCGCTGCTTTCGCGCCACATAGTTCTTATCCCGCGGGTTAAGCTCGTCTCCATATAAAAGTTCCATGGAAAAGACGGTCGTGATAATACCGGCGTTAAACGAAGAGCGCTCCATAGGAAAGGTAATCGGGGATATTTCCCGGGACCTGGTAACGGAGATAGTGGTTGTCGACAACGGTTCGACCGACTCCACCGCATGCGTTGCCTCGGGCTGCGGAGCCACGGTTGTAAGCGAAGAGAGGAAGGGATACGGCCAAGCTTGTCTTGCGGGGATAAACTACATTAAAAATTCTCCCTATCTACCTGATATCATAGTGTTTCTTGATGGGGATTATTCTGATTATCCGGGGGAAATGAAAACCCTTCTCTCACCGATAACCGAGGGCGGATACGATCTCGTAATAGGGTCAAGAACCATCGGCGAAAGACAGAAAGGGGCGCTTTTGCCCCAGGCCGTTGTCGGCAACTACGTGGCGACCAGGCTTATAGAACTGTTTTACGGAGTGAGCTTTACCGATCTTGGTCCCTTCAGGGCAATAAGATACGACAAGCTCCTTTCTCTTGATATGAGAGACGAAACCTTCGGATGGACGGTTGAGATGCAGGTAAAGGCCGCCAAGAAAGGACTTCGCTGCACAGAGGTTCCGGTGAGTTACAGGAAGAGAATAGGAACTTCAAAGGTAACCGGAACAATTACGGGAAGCTTTATGGCCGGGGTGAAGATCATCTGGATGATATTCAGGCAGCTTCTTTCGTAAGGTCGCTTGCTTGCGCGTCCCCGGCAGGATTCGAACCTGCGGCCTCAGGATTAGGAATCCTGCGCTCTATCCAACTGAGCTACGGGGACACAGAAGGGAAAATGAGTCTACCCGCCAGGGTTTCCGCTTCAAGGGGAAGCGGAATTGAATTTTATCTCGAAAACCTCAGACCAATTCTTTCCGGTGACAAGGAAAGTGCGGGAAGAGGGTTTCCAGGCGATTCCGTTCAGTACTCCGGCATTGTCAGAAAGACTGAGCCTTTTTCTAAGGTGCCCCAGGTTTATCCGTTTCTCAACCATGCCGCTTTCCGGGTCTAGGACCACTATATCGTCCGAGTGCCATATGTTGCAGTAAATCTTTCCCTCTACGTATTCTAGCTCGTTTAGCCTGGCAACTGCCGACCCGTTCTCCTTTACGCTTAAGACTTTCGTTACCTCGAAGCTCTTTGGGGAGAGGAAATACAGTTTTTCGGTTCCGTCGCTCATTATAAGCTGCGTTCCGTTGTCGGTAAGCCCCCAACCCTCAGTGGAGTAGGTAAATGATCCCTCGCGCTTCAGTGTTTTCTTCCCATATATGAAGCCTTGGCCGGACTTCCATGTGAGCTGGTATATTCTGTCGCCTATTACGGTGAGACCTTCGCCGAAAAATTCCCGGGGAAGATCCCTTTTGGTGAGTACTTTCCCGGTGGCCGGATTCGTTTTTCTAAGAGATGACTTTCCATGTAGCCCGGTGCTTTCGTAAAGCAACCCGTCTCTGTAGACAAGACCCTGGGTGAAGGCGGTCGGGTCGTGAGGAAAAGAGTTAAGCACAGTGAAGCTATCTTGGGACTCTGAGGTCTTTTTTCCCTCGGAATAGGGAGCCTTGTCAGTATTACTTCCTGAGTTCTGCGTTTCGGAATAAGAGGAAAAAGGAAAGAGGGAAAAACAGAGGAAAACCACAAGGCCCGGAACAAGGTTTTTTATTCTGCCGCGGGGTTTTCGCATGGGGTTTATTTTAAGCCATAAGTGCTTCTTTTTGAAATCTGAATTTTTGCTTGACAGGGGGTTTGTTTTTGCTAGAATTAAAAACAAATTTAGACAAGACTAAAATATTTTTTTGCCTGTCTGAATATTAAGCGGTTTTCGCTTAGATAAGAGAGAAAAAAGATGCTTTCGCAATCAATAGAGGATTATCTTAAGACCATTTATGAGGTTGAGACTTCCGAAGGGAAGGTTTCGACCAGTGCGCTTTCGGAAAAACTGGGCGTGTCTCCGGCTTCGGTGACGAGCATGATGAAAAAGCTCTCGGAGAAAAAGCTCATAACCCATAAGCGCTACCAGGGGGTGAAGCTTACTCCCGCTGGCAGGAAAATAGCTCTTGAGATAATCAGACATCACCGGCTTATCGAGCTTTACCTCAAGGAGGCGCTCGGTGTTCCCTGGGACCAGGTGCATCAGGAAGCCGAGAAATGGGAACACGTGCTCTCAGAAGACCTCGAAGACAGGATTGACAAGTTTCTGGGTTATCCGGTCACCGACCCGCACGGTTCGCCGATTCCGCGCCGAGACGGCACAATGATCGTGAGGGAGTGCGACGCTCTTGTGGATGTGGAGCCTGACACCTTGGTAAAAGTGGTTGAAGTGAGCGATCATGACCCGGAACTGCTTCGTTACCTAGGCGGGATAGGTCTCTATCCGGAAACCGAGATGACGGTTATTTCGAAGCAGCCCTTTAAGGGCCCCATAATCGTCGAGCTCACCGGGAAGGAATATCCCATAGGGCGAAACGCAGCCAAGTACATACTGGTTGAGAAAGCTAACAACTGAGAGAGGAAAAATGAAAATGATAACGGGCATAAGGTTTTTTCTGCTTTTTTCGCTGCTGGTGTTCTCCGGGGCCTGCGCTGAGAGCAGCGGAAGCGTAAAAAGGGAAGGCACAATAAAAGTGGTTACGACCACCGCCATGATCGGGGACCTCGTAAGAAACATCGCCGGGGAAAAGGTGGAAGTCATCTCGCTTATGGGAACCGGGGTTGACCCGCATCTCTACAAGGCAAGTGCCGGGGACGTGGAAAGGCTTGCCGGGGCCGACATGATTTTTTATAACGGCCTTCACCTTGAGGGGAAGATTACGGATGTTCTCGCGCAGATGAAAAAAAGCGGGATATTCACGGTGGGCGTCGCGGAGGGAATCGACAGGTCCCTGCTTCTTTCTCCCGAGGAATACGAGGGATACTACGACCCGCATATCTGGTTTGACGTCACTCTTTGGAAAAAAGCGGCCAAGGTTGTAAAGGAGGCCTTCTCTCTCTACGACCCTGAAAACGCAAGTATCTACAAACAGAATACAGAATCCTATCTGAAAGAACTGGACCTGCTGCAGTCTTACGTACAGAAGAAAATCGCCTTGTTACGTCACGAAAGAAGGGTGCTTATAACGGCCCACGACGCGTTTAATTATTTCGGAAGAGGTTACGGGTTTGAGGTGATGGGGCTTCAGGGAATAAGTACCGATTCCGAAGCGAGCGTCGCGGATATACAGAATCTCTCAAGGGTAATCACCGAGCGAAAAATTCCGGCCGTTTTCGTCGAAACCTCCATTTCTCCCAGATACATGCAGGCCCTTCGGGCCTCGGTTAAGGCAAGAGGTTTTGATGTCCGGATAGGCGGCAGTCTTTACTCCGACTCTATGGGCGGCCCGGGAACGGAAGAGGGCAGCTACATAGGGATGTTCAGGAGCAACGTGGATACTATCGTCGAGTCCCTGAGCCGCAGTATCGAGGTTGCTGATTCCAAAGCCGAAGCTGCCGGAGATGGGTGATGGGCAGCAAAGGGCAGGATCCGGCAGTCCGTGTGACGGACCTTACCGTCGCTTACGGCGACAAGACCGTTCTCTGGGATATAGATCTTGAGATTCCAGGCGGGTCGATGACTGCCGTCGTGGGACCAAACGGCGCCGGGAAGACAACGCTGATAAAATCCATCCAGGGACTTGTTCCGCGCGTCGCGGGGGTCGTCTCAATCCACGGCAAACCCTACGAAAAGCAGAGAAAGGAAGTTAGCTATGTTCCCCAGAGGGGTTCTGTGGACTGGGATTTCCCCACCTCCGTGGTGGATACGGTGAAAATGGGGAGTTACGGAGACCTTGGCTGGATAAGGCGTCCCGGAAAAAAGGAGCATGAAAAGGCGCTTGGGGCACTTGAAAAAGTCGATATGCTTGAGTTTGCCCAGAGGCAGATAAGCCAACTCTCAGGAGGGCAGCAGCAGAGGGTTTTTCTCGCAAGAGCCCTTGTTCAGAGCGCATCGGTTTACCTTCTTGATGAACCCTTCCAGGGGGTTGACGCCACGACCGAAAAAGCTATAGTCAGGATACTCAAGGAACTTGTCGCCGGGGGAAAGACCGTGCTCGCGGTTCATCACGATCTTAACACCGTTTCCGAGTACTACGAGCGGATCGCCATTCTGAATGTGGGACTCGTGGCCTCGGGGAAGGTGAGTGAGGTCTTTAATTCCGAGAATCTCATGAAGGCTTACGGCGGCAAGACCTCCTTTTTCCCCGAAAGAAAATCGGCCGTAAGGGCAGTGTGATGCTTGAGTTTGTGGTTGAGCTTTTCTCTGACTATACGGCCAGGACCATTCTCTTGGGAGCGGCTTCCCTTGGGATTGTAAGCGGCGTGGTCGGTTCATACGCGGTGCTTAGAAAGCAAAGCCTCGTGGGCGACGTCATGTCGCACGCGGCCCTTCCCGGAATAGTGCTCGCCTTCATAATAGTGGGAGTCAAGGATCAGCTGCCGATCTTTATCGGGGCCGCGCTCTCCGCCGTCCTGGCCGTTTTTCTGATCAACCTGATTACCAGCAACTCAAGGATAAAAACCGACAGCGCGATGGGGATGGCGCTTTCTGTTTTCTTCGGGCTTGGGCTCGTTCTTCTTACCTACGCGCAGAGAATGCCGGATGCCAACCAGGCGGGGCTTGATAAGTTTCTTTTCGGCCAGGCGGAGGCGCTTGTCGAAAAAGATGTCCTCGTTATAGGTGTTACGGGGCTTTTCGCCCTTTTGGTTGTGGGACTTTTCTGGAAGGAGTTCAAGCTTCTTTGCTTCGACCCGGATTTCGGGGGCACTATGGGTTTTTCCATGAAGTCTCTGGATCTGCTCGTTACGGCCGTCATAGTTTCGGCGATAGTGATCGGGCTGCAGACGGTAGGGGTCGTGCTTATGAGTTCGATGCTTATTGCCCCCGCAGTCGCGGCCAGGCAGTGGACCGGCAACATGGGCTCGATGGTGATTCTCGCGGCCTTAATAGCGGCCGTCTCCGGCGTAACGGGCGTTGCGCTGAGTGCCGGGCTTGAGAACGTGCCGACGGGACCCGCGGTTATAGTCTGCGTTAGTCTTATCGCTTTTTTCTCGGTCCTTTTCTCGCCGAACGGATTTTTCACCCTGAGATTCAAAGATGCAAGGAGCAGAAGGGAGATAAAGAAGGATTACGTTCTTAAGGCCCTCCACGATCTGGCTCTTGAACATAACGACCCCGGCTACGCCCATTCAGAGAAGCTGCTTGCGCTTGGAAGCGAGAAGGGGTTTAACGTTAGAAAAAGTCTTTTGCAGCTCCAGACGGCCGGATACGTGGAGAGGGCGGGAGAAGAGAACTGGCGGCTTACCCCAAGCGGCATTCGCGAGATCAGAAGGCTTTCACCGGTGGGGAGGAGCGGATGAGCCCCCATCAGGTCGATATACAGCTGGTAGCCGTCATAGTTGCGGCTTCATGCGCCATACCGGGGGCATTTCTTGTCCTCCGAAGAATGTCCATGATGACTGACGCGATCAGCCATTCCATTCTGCTCGGTATAATCCTCGCTTTTTTTCTAGTAGGGGATCTTTCCTCGCCGATTCTCATAATAGGGGCCGCCGCGAGCGGGGTGCTTGCGATCTCGCTCATAGAGGCGGTTAACCGCGCGAGGCTCGTGAAAAAGGACGCGTCGATAGGGATAGTCTTCCCGTTTCTTTTCAGCGTGGCGGTCATACTGCTTTCCAGATACGCGCGAAACGTGCATATCGATACCCACTCCGTGCTTCTCGGGGAGATAGCGTTTGCTCCTTTTGACCGCCTGATTCTCTCAGGGATGGACCTGGGACCCAAATCGGCTTTCGTAATGGGTTCGATTCTTCTTTTGAACCTGCTTTTCATCTGCTTTTTCTACAAGGAGCTCAAGGTGTCTACCTTTGACGAGAGCTTTGCGTCGTCAATAGGATTCCGTCCCCGGCTCATCCACTACCTGCTTATGGCTGTAGTGTCGCTTACATGCGTCGGGGCGTTTGACGCTGTGGGCTCGATACTGGTTATAGCGCTTATAGTGATTCCGCCTTGCTGCGCCTACCTTCTTACGGATTCTCTTTTCAGGATGATTTTCCTGAGCGTGGTCTTTGGAATCTCGGCTGCCGTTTCAGGGTTCTGGGTCGCCAACTGGCTTGACGTTAACATAGCGGGCTCAATGGCTTTTGTGTGCGGGGTGTTTTTCCTCGCGGTCTTTCTCCTTGCTCCTCAAAGGGGGCTTTTCGGCATAATGAGAGAAAAAAGGAAACAGAGAATGGATTTTGCCGAGGCTTCACTTCTCGTGAGCCTTTACAACCAGGAAGAAGGGGTGACGGTAAAAAACCATCCCGACAGCAGGGGCATGTTCCGGTCGGCTGATTTCGCATCAAAAGTGGTTGGATTTCTCAAGCAGAAAGGGGAAATAGCTGTTGCGGGCGAGGGGCTTTTTCTTACGGAGAAAGGAAGAGAGAGGGTGCGGATTACCATGGAGGGAAGGTGATTCCGGGCTGATAGAACAAAGGCAAGCCTGTTTACAGTATTTCGACTAAATCTGCCTCTACGGTTTCGCCTATGCCCAGTTTGCCATCTATCCTGACTTTGCGTTCAACGACTATTTCTTCGCACGGAAGATCCTCTTCATCTCCTCTCTCAATATCGGTTCTTGATGTGAGGTTGGCTGTTACTTCCGTTTCATTGCCCTCAGATAATATTTTTACCCTTATGGTTCCCCCTGATGAAGTGTCGTTGACACAGTTCTTCGAATCCACTTGCCCCTCGAAACTTATGTTGATGTAATCCCATCTTGGGGCTCTATCCTCGATTACGATATCCTGAATATCGATCACCGCTCCCGGGAAAACTGGAACCCTTATCGTGCCAAGCGAGGAGTCTCCATTCTCAAAAAATTCAAGTTCTACTTTCGGGTCGAGGTTGTTTTCTATGTGGAAATCATCTCTTACGGATGTCGTGTCTTCACAGCAAAATACTGTCTCATCTTTTACTACGCTTGCCCTCACAACGAGGTTTGAACCTTCGGCTATATCAGGAATTATTTCCTCGATAAATCCCGTGACTGTCTCATTCGCTTCCACATCGCCATCTGCGGTTCCACCGCCGAAATCGACATCCAGCCCGCATCCCGAAACTGCGAATAAGGAAATAAAAAAGAAAAGCAGGTAGATTTTCACGGCGCTTGCGCGGGTTTCTGTGTGCATCAAGATCCCTCGATTTCTAATTTGCCAGACATAAAAGATAACATGAAATTCGTATTAGTTTATTTTTCTTTTCCGTTTTGACACTCCGGGGATTTTACCGCAATATCAGCCGATATGAAAAAAACGAATGTACTTTTCATCAATCACTCGGTAAGGGACGGAGGACCGGGAAGAAGCCTTCTCTACATACTGAAGTACATTGACCGGGACAGGATAAACCCGTTTGTGCTCGTCCCGAAACACGACATATTCTCTGAGAGCCTAAAATCCGAGGGCATCTTTGAAAACGTCATAGTGGATCCCAGGTTTCCAGAGAACATACAGAAATCAACAATGGTTGCGGACACCACATGGGCCCCTGGTCTTATGAGAGTTTTCTCCATAATCGTAAACATAGTAAACATGCTCCGCCTGCTTTTCGGTTCCCCCAAGATAATCAGGGAAAACGGAATCGACATTGTCTACTGCAACGGAACCCTTGCAAAAATCGTGGGAACCCTGATCGGAAGGAAAAATAAAAAACCCGTCATCTGGCACGTAAGGAACATACAGCAGACGCGGTTTATGAAATCTTTAATGGAAACTCTCTCCGGGTTTCAGTGCGTTAAGAAGATAATATGCGTTTCCCGCGCCACGGCCGAGCCGTTTAAGAGAGCAAAAAGCAAGGTTCACGTTGTCTATAACGGCATTGACCCGGCGGATTTCGACAGGGATTCCGTTGGGGGGTCTCTGAGAGAGGAGTTCTCCATACCCCCGGACACCGTGCTTGTCGGAAACACAGGAAGGGTGGTTCCGAGAAAGGGCTACGTGGAATTAATCGACACTGTAAGCCGACTTGCTTCAGATGGCGATATCGACGAGAAAACAAAGTTCGTTATAGTCGGAGATACCCCGTGGTTTTTTCCGAAAAATCACCTGCGGGAGCTTGAGGATCATGCGGAGCGACTTGGGGTGCGGGAGAGCTTTATCTTCACCGGGTACAGAAAGGACGTAAGACCCTGTCTTAAGGATTTTGACCTTTTCGTCATCCCATCCAATTACCCGGACCCTTTCCCTAGGTCCGTGATAGAGGCGATGGCGTTCAGTCTTCCCGTCGTTGGCTTTTCAATAGGGGGGATAGCGGAGGCCGTTGAGGACGGGGAAACCGGTTTTCTCTGCGCTCCCGGAGATTTTCAGAAGATAGGGGAGAGCATCTCGATTCTCGCGCGGGACGCGGGGGCCCGGGGTGAAATGGGCCGAAACGCGAGACGCAGGGTGATGGAAATGTGTTCCGCCGCAGAGCGGACAGCGGACATACAGAAGATAATACTCGAGGTCCGGTGATCTAGACTTCCTTTCCTTCCCTGTCCCGGAACAGAAGCCTGAGAGGAGATCCCGCGAAGTCCGTGTACTCCCTTAACTGGTTTTCAAGAAACCTTCTGTAGTTCTCCGGGATGCCTTTTGCCGAATTCGTGAAGATCGTGAATGTCGGCGGTGCGGTGAAGGGTTGTGAGATGTAGAAAAGCTTGATCTCCTTTCTTCTGTATACAGGTGGGGGATGGCGTTTTGTGATGTCTTCAAGGAATCTGTTTAACTTTCCTGTGGTTATCTTTTTTTTGAAATTGCTCTCCACCCGCTCAAGAACGTCAAAAATTCTTCCGACTTTCTTGCCGGTAAGCGCTGAGATCGTAAGCACGGGGGCGTAGTCAACCCCGGTCAGCTTCTCCTTCGTTATCTCCTCAACCTCTTTGGGGTCCGCTATGTCTTCGGGGGCGAGATCCCATTTGTTAAGCAGTATCAAAAGAGCCCTGTTTCTGTCTTTTACCAGTTCCGCGAGGCGCGAGTCATGGTGGGTCGGGCCCTCTTGTCCGTCTATCATCAGCAGCACGATGTGGGCTCTTTCTATGGACCTTATGGCCCGGAAGACGCTGTGTTTTTCAACCGGGGCGTCTATTCTTGACTTTCTTCTTATGCCGGCCGTGTCGATAAAGACGTATTTCTTCCCGTCTTTTTCATAGACGGAGTCAATGGAATCGCGGGTCGTGCCGGGTGTGGAACTTGTTATGAGTCTTTGTTCTCCGAGTATTCTGTTAACCAGGGTGGATTTTCCCACGTTGGGTTTGCCTATAACGGCGATTCTCGTCTCTTCGGATTCTTCAGGTTCTTCTTCCGGCTGCCCGGAGGTTTCTATGCGGGAAGCGATCCGCTCCACAAGCTCATAGATATTTTTGTTGTGAAGCGCGGAGATTGCTATTAAGTCATCCGTGCCCGTACCGTAGAATTCGTAGGTTTTAAGCTCCTGTTTTATGTTTTCATGATCGATTTTGTTTACGGCGTAGATGACTTTTTTCTCGGTTTTTCTAAGATACCGTACTATCTCTGAGTCCTGAGGCATAACCCCGTCCCTGCCGTCAAAGAGCATCACCACGAGATCGGCCTCCGAGATAGCTGCGTCTATCTGCTCTTTTACGAGCGAATAGTCCTGGTCGTCTTCCCCTGGAGAAAGCCCGCCCGTGTCAACCAGAGTGAATTCCTTTTCCTTCCATCGGGTGTCTTCATAGACCCTGTCTCTCGTGACGCCGGGGAGGTCCTCCACTATCGTCTTGTTCCACCCTATTATCCTGTTAAAAAGGGTGGACTTGCCGACATTTGGTCTTCCGACTATGGCTACGATCGGCTTTTGCCCGTTCATTGCGTTTCTCCGTTCCCGTCTCCGGGGCGAATCTCCCCGGACTCTGGTTTCTCAGAAATTGAAATTGTAGAAAAAGTCGACTCCGGGGTTCTCTCCCCCCATCTGGCTTTCGATCGAGAATTGTCTGTTCAGCCGCCATTCAAGATTGAGCTTGTTGCGCATCTGCACCGTCTGGTCAACCGAGATCCTGGAGGGTGATCTCTCGTAGCCGACGAAGATATCTCTTGTGACGTAGGAGCCGACTTTCAGTGTGCTGTCCTCAAACCCTCGGTCTCCTTCCTGTATGCTCAGGAGATCAAGACCTATCTCAGAGCTTAAAAGCTCCGAGATTCCGCCCGCGGCAACCGCAGTTGCGAATTTTCCAACAAAAGCCCTTTGCTGGTTCTGGAGCCTGTTGCTTGAAGCTCCGAAAACCATATAGGAGATTATTTCGATTTCTTCGAGGCTCGGATTGCTTGAGAGAGACAGGTCCGGCTCTCTTAGGTCTCCCGTAACGTTTACGTACACGTCAACATCACCGGCGTCGTAATACGCCTTGACGTTGAGATCGGGGTTGTTAGATGCCCCAGTAAAATTAAGCGTGGCGTCCTCTATGTCGAAAAGCTTCCCGAACACGGTGTAATATCCCTCGGATGACACTATGTTTCCCTGCATGTCGAGATCTCCGCCCGGTTCTTTCTTGAGTCTCAGTTTTCCTCTTGTATTGAAGTTGGCTTCCTTGGTTTTAATCCACGTGCCCGAGGAGATGTCAACTGAGATATCCATTGCGGTTTTCTCTCTGTAAAAACCGGTTTCGTTCTGCGCCTCGAGCGAAAACTCATCGGCGAAGCTCTCGCTTCTTTCTATGAAACTGATGTCTTTTATGCTTTTTATCCTGCCTGGATACAGGCGGATCCTTCCCGAGGTAACCCTGGTATTTCCCGTTATCTCCAGAAATTTGTTTTTCTTTTCTAACCTGAGATCGCCTGAGAGATCGGTTTTTATCGAATGCGGATTAAAACGGATTTTTTCCATCTCAAGATCGGCGCGGTAGGTGAAATCAGAGATGTTCATTCTGCCCCTGAGATAGGCTTTCCCCTCTTTTGAACGGATTTCCGTTCTTGGCAAGGACAGTTTTTCCCCGCTGAACGAAAGCTTCGCTTGCTCGGTGAACAGGCTGTTTCTAAGCTGGGTAAGAGAGAGTCTCATGTTGCTTAGCTCAACATCCCCCCTTACGCGCGGTCTCGAGAGAGTGCCGCCAAGAGAAAGACCGCCGGATGAAAAATTGCCCTCGATTTTCTTTATCGAATTTGAAAAAATCTTCATGAAATCAAGGCCGTATCCGTTCGACTTCAACTCAAGATTCATCGAAGTCCCCATTACCGCTTCAAGCGGGCTCTGCGCATTTTTTGGAACCAGCAGATCTCCGCGCAAGCTCAGGCTTTCCTTTTGTGCCGGTGAGGATAGCAGCTCAAGAGAAAGTTTTCCCTTCTTCCCACTGAGCCTGATCTTCATATCTCCGTATGCCGGGAATCCGTAAGAAAAGCCGTTTGATCTTATTTCGGTCTCGATTGAAGGAGCGCTAAAAGAGCCGCTGGCCCGGACTTTTCCGTCAAGAGTTCCTCCCAAGTCGTGCCTTAGATTAAGAGCCTTTGATATGATCAGGGGATCAAAGTTCTTTATGTCGGCCCGCAGTTCGGCCGTTTTTTCTTTGCTGTCGATTTCTCCAAGAAAGTTGGAGATTTTCCCCTCTCCGTAGAAAAATTCATCTCCCCGAACACTTTTTCTGTCAGGAGATATACTAAGGAAGATATCTCCTTTGTTTTTAAACGGCTTTTCCTCCAGAAGACCTTCAAGATAGGTCACCCTTAATTTTTTCTCGTCTTCCAAGAGGCCGCTGACGCTTAATTCTGAAGAGGCGTAGGAACCGTTTTCCTTGCCCAAAAGGACGCCCGCATTAAAGTTGGCTTCCGTTCCCCGAAACTTTGTCTCGATCGTGTCAAAGTAATTGCCGAGAACTCGGGCCCCCGCTCCCAGCAGATGTATATCAAGCGATACCTTGGGGGCGTTTTTTAAATCAACCCGGGTGCTTGACCGAACGGACATGTCCTGAACCATGAAATCTTGATAGGCGAAGCTCTCTACGCGCGAGTTTGCCTCGATAAGCGGAGTGAAAAAGTCTCCGCTTATTTTTCCGCTTGAGTCTATTTCTCCTAAAATCAGGGGAATCCTTTCGTCAATCTCGGAGAGAAAACCCAGGTCCTGCGTTTTGAATTCAAAAAGGCAGTCAAGACCCTTCTGCGTTTCTTTGGTTTTTTCCGCGGATAAAGAGAATTGATCGGACAGCACCTTAAGCCTGTTTATCGTCAGGGTTCCCTTCTCGATGCCGCCGTCTATCTTGGAGTTTATGTTCGTTATTCCGTAAAATCCGCCTGTTTTCAGATCGGCGTTCACGTGCAGGTACTTGTCTTCAAGGAATTTGCCTTTTTTCGGTATCGCTCCCTTAAAAGCCGCGCTTCCGTCGAAATAGTTGTCAATTCTAATCTCCGGGAATTCGAATTTCAGCTTGAATTCTTCTGCCTCTGAGGTGAAATCGAAATCCGTACCGTCGTTTCTGAACGTCACGTGACCTCCGATCCGGAGACTGCTTTGCTCGCTGTCTATTACGTCGAGATAATCGGGTTCGATCCGGAGGGAATAGATTTCCCTGCTCTCCCAGCTGCCGCTTGCCCTGAGATTCGAGCTTAATCTTGAGTTCTCTCCGAACTTAAGGGGGTAGGGCGTGCGGTTGAGCACTTCGGTCAACTCATCCGTGTTCGCGCCGTCTAGCTCCGCGGTGAAATCAAACAAGTTCTTTTCTTCTCTCGCGAGCCACTTCTTAAAGTCGATGCTGCCCTTCAGTTTTGACTCTCCGAATCCGCCGCTTACCGTGCCCTCTATGAAGCTCTTTGTCCCTTTGATGATTACAGGTCCGAGATCCGTCCGAAGCGGGTTTCCGTTAAGAAATGAATTGCGGGTCGAGACCTCCATCGTGCCGACCAGATTGTCCACGGAGTGCATCTTGACCTTCGTTTTTGCCTGGAGGTTAACTTCTCCCTTGCCGTTTATCCCAAGCCCGTCGAAATACACGGTCATATCGAATTCCGGGTTTCTAAGGCTTCTCGCTATGCCGCTTCCCCTGATCGGCACGCCCTGAACCTTAAACCCTGCGTCTTTGAATACGCAGTCCCACGAAGCTATATCGATTTTTCCCTTGAGGTTCCTTATCCTTATTCCGCGGGACGCGTAGTCGAAATTTATGTCCTTTGCGTCAAGTTCGATCTTTTTCGTCAGCTCAATGACGTTTATCGAGAACAAAGATTCCTCGACTAGGTCAAATTCCCAGAGCTTGTCTCTCTCGCGGTCAATAATCGTGATGTGGGAGTCGCGGATTCTGTTATTCGCGAAAATGAGGCTTATTCTTTCCCCCTGCGGATCCTTTGCGGTTTTGTCTTCGTTCTTCAGTTTCTTAAAATCCCATACCCCGCGGCTGTCCTTTGAGAGAAGGACCTCAAGACCCTGTATCTCCGTGTCGGACAAGTAGAGCTTCTTTTTTGAGATTATCGAGTAAAGAAGCGGAATCGAGTAGTTCGTCGAGAGCTTTTTGATCTTCATGTAGCTCTCTCCGGCTATTTTTACTTCAATATCATCTATCTCCATTGTGGAGATTATGCTTCCCCTGATATCTCCAAGGCTGATATGGAAATTGGGGATTGAGTTCAGCCTTTTCTCTATAAGGTTTTTTGCGTACTGGCGGCTTTGCTCGGTCTGGGAGAACAGAAAAAGTCCTAGGGCAGAGACGCAGATTACTGCCGTCAATATAAAAAAAATCGTTCTTCGACGCACTGTCTTTAGTGAAAACGCAGGGAATTTCTCTTCGGTTACGCTGTAAGGATCTGGATTTTCCTAACGAGCCTATTATACTTAAAAGCCGCCAAATAAAAACAGAACCAGCTTGAGGTGCCCGGAAGGTGCTTTCCAAAAAAGTGTTCTGTTTGCTGCGGGCTTTTCCCCGTAAAACCGGATCGTGCGAGAGGCAAGTTTGAGGTTCCTGGGGCGGTGCGGAGACAGGATTTCTTTCTGATTCACTTGCGCTATCCGGGCTGCTCTTATGATGTGATAAGCGAAACTGCTACAGCAATTCGAAGGAGGTTGTTTTAAATGCTAAAGGTGTCCGGAAAACAGATTGCGGCTGTTTTTGGGATTTTGCTTTTGATCCTTGCTCTCATAAAGGTTATTTCCATTGCCGAGATGAGTCCTCCCGTCATATCCATTGAGCGGGATGTTAAGAGTCTCGGTTTAGAGCCCTTTGAGGTGACGGTGTCCGATGAGGGTACCGGGCTTGCCAAGGTGCGCATCTATCTGCTTGACGCTTACGGGGAATCCGTTCTTGTTGAAAAGGAGTACAAGAAAGGAACTAAAAGCGATGTGATAAGCGTGAGGATCAACCCCGAGAAGCTTGGCATAAAAAGCGGCACGTCTGAGTTTTTCATAGAGGCGACTGACCGTTTCATGAATGGTCTTCTTCCCGGAAAAAAAGCTGTTTTCAGCCAGAAAGTCACCCTGGATTTCACCCCTCCCCAGATAGAGGAACTCTCGCCCATGCTGTACATAAGACACGGGGGCGCGGGAGTTGTCATTTACAAAGTTTCTGAGGACACGGTCTCAAGCGGCGTCGGGATAAAAGATCTTTTTTTCGAGGGCTACCCCGGGTATTTCGAAGACCCCCTGATGTACATTGCCTTTTTCGCCTATCCGTATAATGCGGAGAGGGGCGAGAAGATAGAAATCTTTGCAACTGACGCGGCCGGCAACGAAGCGAGTGAATCTGTTTATTACCGGCTTCTTCAGGCGTCGTACGTAAAGGATCAAATAAACCTCTCTGAGTGGTTTCTTAAGAACAAGGTGCTTCCGCTTTTTAACAAGGTTTACGGCTATTCCCCCCTCGGGGAGGACGGGAACCCTGATCTCCTAAAAGGCGTTTCTCAAGATTAACAGCGAGACGAGAAAGCAAAACGACAACAGGATATATGAGGTCGGAAGACAGAGCGGGGGCGAGATGCTCTGGAAAGGAAAGTTCAGCCAGCTCCGAAATTCCAAGGTGGGCGCCACATTTGCGGATCACAGGGATTACCTGATGGACGGCGACTCGGTCGACAATCAGTATCACCTCGGCTACGATCTCTCGGTTACCAAGAAATACCCCGTTCCCGCCTCTAACAGCGGAGTGGTGGTCTTCGCGGAACACCTCGGCATATACGGCAATACGGTTATGGTCGACCACGGAATGGGGATTATGAGTCTTTACTCCCATCTTAGCTCGATAAGTGTGAGCGTCGGAGACAGCGTGGGGAAAAAAGATATCGTGGGGAGGACAGGCACTACAGGGCTTGCCGTTGGGGACCATCTGCACTTCGGGGTTTACGTCCAGGGAGTTCCGGTGAGACCTCTTGAGTGGTGGGACGCCAAGTGGATTCAGGACAACATATTTTACAAGATCAACTACGTTAAGAGGAATTTCGGGGTCGGGGAGAGCACGCGTTGATTGTTTACGGCAAGAACTCAGTCGCCGAGCTTCTCCGCAATTCTCCCCGGGAGATAAAGAAGATCATGGTCTCTGAGAACTTCGATGTCTCTTCTGACCAGAGGATTAACGCCTCGATCAGGAAATTCCGCATAAAACTTACCCATCTTCCAAGAAACGCGATTACTGATATATGCAAAAGCCCGAATCACCAGGGCATAGCGGCCGAAATCTCTGACTTTACCTACAGTTCGGTTGAAGAGATTCTCGGTGTGGCCAGGGAAAGACAGGAGAAGGTTTTCCTTCTTGTTCTGGATCATATAGAAGACCCGCAGAATCTCGGTGCCATAATAAGGACGGCGGATTTTCTCGGAGTCCATGGAATCGTGATACCCGCTGACCGGGCATGCGACGTGAATCCGACTGTGGTGAAAGTTTCTTCCGGGGCTTCGGCCAACATGAAGATTGCCCGGGAGACCAATCTCGGCCGGGTGATCGATACTCTTAAGAAAAAAGGGGTCTGGGTAGCGGGAGCCGATGCGGATTCCCGGGACGCGGTCTGTGACTGCGACTTCGCTTCACTAGACATAGCCGTTGTGATCGGGAACGAGGGCAGGGGGATCCGGAGCAAGACAAGGCAGAAATGCGATTTCCTTCTTTCCATTCCAAGAGAAGGGAAGGTGGAGTCTCTAAACGCATCTGTTGCCGCGGGGATTTTTCTCTACGAGGTGTACAGACAAAGGCACGGAACTAAAGCCCTATGAGGCTTTTAAGATGTTCTTCCGTAATGATATCGATTCCGAGTTCCCGGGCTCTTTGAAGTTTCGTGGTTCCCGGGTCCTCTCCGGAAACCAGAAAATCGGTCTTTCCGGATACCGAGTTAACGACTTTTCCGCCGAGTTTCTCGATCTCACTTTTTATCTGATCCCGGGGGACCGATAGAGTGCCTGTCAGGACAAACGTTTTTCCGGCTATCTTTTCGTTCTCCTCTGGCGGTTCGGGTTCTTTTTCTATTCTCACCTGACGCAAAAGCGCTTCCACCACGCTTTTTCTCTCAGGATCCTCAAAGAATCTGAGTACGCTCTGCGCTAGCTCTTCGCCTACGCCCTCCACTTGGAGAAGATCCTCGTTTGTGGCTCCCATTAGATTCTCGGGGGTTTTGAATTCGCGGGCTAGGGTCTGCGCGGTCCTTGTGCCCACGTGCTTTATGCTAAGAGAGTTTATGAATCTCCCGAAGCTTATATTCCTGCTTTTTTCTATTTCCTCGAGGAGATTGTCGGCGGATTTCTCCGCAAATCCCTCAAGTCCGAGAAGCTGCTCCTTGCTAAGAGTGAAAATATCTGCCATGTTCTGCAGAATTCCTTCACTTATCAGCTGCTCCACCTTTTTTGCCCGAGCCCCTCTATATCAAAAGCGTTTCTTGAAGCGAAAAGGCTTATTCTTCCCCTTATCTGTGCAGGACAGAAAATGTTAGGACACAGATGGAAGGATCCTTCTCTCTCAATCGGGGCCTCGCAGCGAGGACAGTTCCGCGGCATGGAGAAAGTTTCTTTTCCTCTTTCCTGTGAGGGAACGACTTCCACCACCTCCGGGATCACGTCCCCGGCTCTCTGCACAACTACAGTATCGCCGACCCTCACGTCTTTTTCCCTTAAGGTGTCCTCCGTATGAAGAGAGGCCCTTTTTATCTCGATGCCGGATATCTTTACCGGATCAAGCTCGGCCACCGGAGTAAGGTGTCCCGTCCTTCCGACCTGGACGGTTATATCCCTTACTTTTGTGGTCATCTGCTTGGGCGAGAACTTTACGGCCACGCTCCAGCGGGGGTATTTTGCCGTTGTTCCCAGGATTTCCTGACGCCTTCTGCTTTTTACCTTCACCACTGCCCCGTCGATCTCATAATCAATGGAATCTCTTTTTTGCTCAAGCTCCCTCGCGTACTCGATGGCCTGGTCGATGCCAAGGCAGCTTCCTGGGCTCTTCAACCTTGAATCCCCATTTACAGAAAAGCCTCGTATATATCAAGTTCGTCTCTGAAGTCCATCCCTTCGCAGCCGCCCACTCCCCATGCGTAAAAATACAGAGGACGTCGCGCCGTCACAGAGGAGTCAAGCTGGCGAAGCGAGCCTGAAGCCGCGTTTCTCGGATTTTTAAACAGCATTCTGAGAGGCTTTGGTTTTTTGTTTTCTTTCAGAAGAGTTATATTCTCTTTTTCAAGTTTCTCATTAAGTTTCCTAAGCTCTTCATTGAGCTTCCCGAACAGGCTTTTCGGAAATACGATTTCTCCCCTTATCTCAACCAGCTTTGGCTTTCGCCCTCTCCCCGAAAGAGCTAAGGGGACAGATCTCACGGTCTTTACGTTTGCCGTTATTTCCTCTCCTGTTTTCCCGTCGCCCCTAGTGGTTCCGTGGAGCAACGCTCCTTCGATGTAGGTAAGCGATGCGGAAACCCCGTCGAACTTGGGCTGGAGGACGTATTCGATCTCTTCTTCGGTCTTGAGAAATCTTTTTATCCGCCTGTCAAACTCCCTGGTTTCCTGCTCATCCACTGCGTTATCGATGCTCATCATTGGAATTACGTGAGAGAATGGATTGAACTGCTCCGCGACCTCTCCCGCGACTCTCTGCGAGGGGGAATCCGGAACGGCCAGACCGTAGTCCCGCTCAAGCTCTACGAGCCTTCCTCATGAGCTTGTCGTAATCGGCATCGGGAATTTCCGGATTGTTCTCCGCGTAGTAAAGATGGTCGTGGCGCCTTATTTCCTCTCTCAGGCGTGATACTTCCGCACGGGCCTGCTTTTTGGTGAGTCGGGGCATTTTACGAGTCATGGCTTGCTAGCCATCCAAGGAGTTCTGAAAGACCGCAGGTGTTTACGACGTCTGTTTTCTTTACCCATCCCCGCCTTGCCGTTCCGACCCCGAAAATTATTCTTTCAAGGTGCTGCGACTCTGTGGGCGTCGGTGGAAACTATGATTTTCACCCCGGCCTCAACGGCTTTTCTTGCGTGGATGTCCTTGAGATCAAGCCTCTTGTAAGATGAGTTTACCTCAAGCGCCTTATCATGATTTCTCGCTGTTTCGATAACGGCGTCTATATCGACCTTGTAAGGCTCTCTCTGTCCTATCAGCCTTCCGGTCGGGTGTCCCAGGGCGTCCACATTGGGGTTTTCTATTGCGTCAGCATATCCGTTTTGTCATTTTCTCCTCTTCCATGGAGAAGGAGCCGTGAACCGACGCGACGACGAAATCAAGTTCGCGAAGCACTTCATCGGGATAATCAAGAGAACCGTCTGGCAGTATATCGACCTCGGAACCCATAAGTACTCTTATCGCTCTGCCCTCGGAGTTTATTTTCTCCACTTCTTCTTTTTTCTGCCAAAGTCTCTTTACGCTGAGCCCGTTTGCTATCCTTGAAGAGGGCGAATGGTCTGTTATGGCTATATATTCGTAGCCGAGCGAGGCCGCCTTGTCAGCCATCTGCCGTATGGTCGATGCTCCGTCGCTCCAGGTTGAATGGGCATGAAGGTCTCCCCTTAAGTCTTCTTTTGAAAGCAGCGCGGGAAGTTCCCCTGCGCGCGCCGCTTCGATCTCTCCGCGGTCTTCACGCAGCTCAGGGGAAATGTAGTCTAGCCCGAGAGATTCATAGATTTCTTCCTCGGAAGAAAAGTATCCACTACCCTTGCGGATCCCCACGGGGTCAGCTTCAAGACCCTTTGCCGCCGCGATTTCCCTTATTCTCGCGTTATGGGAACGCGAGCCCGTTATGTTTTGAAGCGCTGAGCCGTAGCAGTGCGGTGCCACGACCAGAATATCGGTTTGCACCCCGGTCTGCGTAAGAATCCGCACGCTGTTTTCGGTTCTGCTGAGAACTTCCTTGGTGAAGCCTAGAGCTATGAATTCCTCGATGACTCCCCCCTCGTCATCCGCCGAGGCGATTATGTCTATGTTCGCCACGGTTTCCCTCATCCTTCTAAGCGAACCGGCGAGTTCGGCTTTCAGGACGCCGGGGATTCCCTCTGTTTCCTCTTTTATTGCCGTCGCGAGAGGGTGGGCTTCAGTAAGCCTCATTCTCTTTTTCCCGCCCTCGAAGACCTCTATAGAGCGCGATATCTGCTCGATTTTCTTTTTCCCTATGCCGTCTACATCAAGAATGTCCGGACTGGCGATGGTTTCTTTCAGGCTTTCGATGTCCGTTACCCCGAAGCGCTTTACGAGAGTGCGGAGAAATTTCGGTCCGACTCCTCTTATGTCGAGAAGTTCCGCGAGTTCGTCGGGAACCTGTTTTTTTATCTCCTCGTAGTAGGCGATCTTTCCGGTGAGCCTATGCTCGATTATTTTTTGGGAAAGATCCTTCCCGACTCCCGGTATCGTCGAGAGTTCCTTTTCCCCATCGAATTCATCAAGGGAGTCCGGCATTGAGGAGATGTTGCGCGAGGCCTTTCTGTACGCGTTTATTTTGAAGCCGTTCTCATCCAGGATATCAAGAGAATCGGCTATCCTTGCGAATATTTTTGCGATCTCATTGTTTACGCTGTCCATAAAGTACGCGGGGTCTCAGGAGACTTTCTGGCTCTGCATTGAGTACTTCTTTATTCCCAGAATTATTCCGTTCACTATTCTTTCTATGTAGGCTTCGCTCTTCAGTCTTTTTTCCTCTCTGGGGTTTGTTATGAAAGAGGCTTCAACCAGCAGGCTTGGTACGTCGGCGCCGATCAGTACCACAAAAGGCGCTTTTTTCACTCCCTTGTTGTTTACGTACTTGTATTTTCCGGAAATGTTCTTGATTATGGATTTCTGCACGTAGCCGGCTACCTGCTGGGACTCCTCTTTCTTGGCGCTGAGTATGTATTGCTTGAGCGTGCTTCCAAGCTCATTCAGTCCCTTGGTCGTGGTGGCGTTCTCCCTGGCCGCGAGCTGCAGGGAGGTCTGGTCGTCCGTAAAGCCCAGTATGTAGGTTTCTACACCGTGCGCCTTCTTTGATCTCGCCCCGTTGCAGTGTATGGATATGAAAATGTCTGCTTTTCTTTTTCTCGCTATGGCCGTGCGCTCTTCAAGGGGAATGAACCTGTCGGTGCTTCTTGTGAGGTAGACATTTTCTATGCCGAAGCTCTTTCCCTCTTCTATAAGCCTCTCCCTCAGTCTCTTGGCTATCCTGAGGTTTACGTCCTTTTCCCTGAGGCCGCTTGGGCCTACGGCGCCTGGATCATGTCCTCCGTGGCCCGGGTCGATCACTATGGTTCTTACCTTGAGTCCCAGGGCCTGCTTGAGGCTCGCTATCTGTCCTTCGGGAACCTTGGACTCAAGAGAGAGTTCCGGCTTGCCGTAAGAAGGAGCGCCATCCGCGAATATCTTATCAGGCTGCGCTCCCGCTCCCCTTATGTCCATCACCAGCCGGAAAGAAGGGTTCTGTTCTGATCCTGGCAGTGAGAAAACCTTGTGGCCTTCAAGAGCCGTTATGTAGAGCACGACGCGCGATACTCCCGGGCGGTTGCTCGCGAAACTTATCTTCTCCAGAAGCCCCTTCGTGATAGGCTCGATGTTTATCGCATCTGAAAAGACGGTTTTTTCAAGGTCGACGTAGAGGCGGGGAGGGGTTTTCAGCTCCGGGTCGGGACGCAGCATCCTTGATGTGTACTTGACCGGTTTGTCGGTCTCTATCACGACCCGCGTATAATCGTCCGTTGACCAGTGCCTTATTTTATTTATAACGGCATATCCCTTGGGATGTGGTTTTGACGGGGCTTTTCTCTGCGCCGCGGGCTCTGTTTTCTTCGAAGTTTTTGTTTCTGTGAGTGCCGCCAGTTTCTTCTTGGCTATCTCGTAGGTGTCAGATTCCTCCATTCCATAGACGATTCTCTGGTAGGCCGTGGCGGCTTCCTTTTTCTTTCCCCTGCGCTCAAGGATTTTTCCCACCCGAAGCCACGAGTCGTCAGCCAGGCTGTCCTTTGGATATCTTTTCAGGAATTCGCGCGAGTACTTAAGCGCTTTATCTGAGTCCTCAGGCGTTTTGAACCTGAGGGACTTTTTCTCGTAGACCCTTGAAGCGGCGAAGAGACAGAGCGGGGCGTTTTTCCACTCGGGGTCCTGCGAGTACAGCTTGTAGAAAGTGCTTCCAACGAGATCCCATGTGTCGCTTCTTTTGGCTTTCTCGGAATTTGATTCAAGCTGGCGGTAAAGCTTGAAATTCTCTTCGAAGAGAGCCTTGTTTTTCTCATTCGCCGAGGCGAAAGAAAGAGGAAGCAGGCAGATAGAAGCTATTAGGAAGGTAAAAAGTTTTATGCGGCTTTTCACTTTACGCAGAAAGTATATTGATTGTCAGGCTATTGTAAATTTATTTTCGGAAGATTTGTGTGTTATGTTCTTACACCATCAATTCTACCATGTTTGGCGTGTTCTATGAAGGTGAGAGTGCTTGGATGTGCCACTTCAACCGGCGTTCCCGTAGTGGGCTGTCGATGTGACGTATGCACATCGGATAATATTAAGAACAAACGTACCAGGAGTTCAGTGGTCGTTGAGGTGGCCGGAAAGAAAATACTTATTGACACCTCGACCGATCTCAGGGCCCAGGCGCTAAGGGAAGGCATAACCAGGATCGACCTTGTTCTCTATACCCACTCCCACGCGGACCACACCCACGGAATAGATGATCTTAAGGCGTTTAACTTCATAAATTCAATGGATATAGACTGTTACGCGAACCCCGTTACCCTGGGTGACATAAAGCGGAATTTCGCCTACATATTCGATTCCTTCCCCGCCGCCGGAGGAAAACCAAGGCTTAACTTCAAGGAGATAAACGGGGAGATCAGATTCGAGGGAATCAGGATAGAACCCATCGACATCTATCACCACGACTGGCAGATACTTGGCTACAGGATCGGGTCTTTCGGTTACGTTACCGACTGCAGCGCCATCCCCGAAGACTCCTACGAAAAGCTCTCGGGGCTTGACCTTCTGATACTCGGCGCGTTGAGATACAAGCCCCACAGGGCACACTTCAATATAGAGCAGGCTGTAGAGGAAATAGAAAAGCTGGGGCCCAAAAGGGCGCTTCTTACCCATATGGGGCATGAGCTTGAGTACGAAAAGCTCCTCGCGGAACTCCCGGATCATATAGAGCCGGCGTATGACGGAGCCGAAATAGAGCTGAGGGACCCCTGATGTTATCTCCGTCGAGGAGGCGGACAAGGAAGAAAATGCAGGATCTGGTATCAAAACTTGTTGAGAAAAATTCCTCGAAGATAGTTCTCTGCGTCCTTGACGGACTCGGGGGGCTTCCTGTTGACGGAAAAACGGAACTTGAAGCGGCCAGGACCCTGAATCTTGACCGGCTCTCTTCTGCCGGGTCTCTGGGGCTGCATGTGCCCGTGGAGAGAGGAATAACTCCTGGAAGCGGCGCCGCTCATCTTGCGCTTTTCGGTTATGACCCCGTTAGAAACGAGATAGGAAGGGGGGTGCTTGAAGCGCTTGGCCTCGGCATTGATCTCGGCCCATCGGACGTGGCGGTTAGGGGTAACTTCGCCACCGTTAGATACGAAGGAGATAACCCGGTCGTTACTGACAGGAGAGCGGGCAGGCTCAGCACTGAGGAGAACAGGAGGGTGATCTCCAAAATCTCATCAGCTGTTGAGGAGATATCCGGGGTAAAAGTAAGTTTCTATCCGGGTCTTGAGCACAGGTTCGTTGTGGTTTTCTCTTTTCCCGAGAGGCTTTCTGAAAAAGACGCGCTTGTCTGCGACACAGACCCGCAGTCAGAAGGCGCGGTTCCTATCAGGCCTGAGGGAGAGAACCCCGATTCTCGGAGGACAGCCCAAATTGCCGCGGAAATGATTGACCGGGCCTGCGAAGTTATAAGAGATGAGCCAGTTGCCAATTACATGCTTCTTAGAGGCTTTTCCGTGAGACCTGATCTTCCGACTTTTGATGAGGCTTACGGGCTTCGGGCCGGATGTGTTGCCGCCTATCCGATGTACAGGGGAGTATCGAAATTGCTCGGGATGGACGTGCTTGAGGTCTCAGGGGATTCCATAGGTGATGAGATCGAGACGCTTTCTGCTAATTTTGGGGACTATGACTTTTTCTACCTCCACGTAAAGAAAACAGACAGTTACGGAGAGGACGGGAATTTTGGGGCGAAGGCAGGAGTAATAGAAGAATTTGATTCGCTTCTCCCTGAAATCACAGGACTCGGGGTAGACGTTCTTGCCGTTACGGGTGACCATTCGACCCCGTCGACGATGAAGTCGCACAGCTGGCATCCTGTGCCTCTTATGATCAGTTCTAAATACTGCAGGGGAGTGGGTGTGGAGGGTTTTTCCGAATCGTCCTGCCTGTCCGGTGATCTGGGGATCATAAAGGCGACTGAGATAATGCCACTTCTTCTTGCCCACGCGGGACGGCTTCGCAAGTTCGGCGCTTGAAATTTGTCCTTTGCGTGATACTTTTTACAATCCGATTTTGTGCCGAAGTGGCGGAATAGGCAGACGCGCTATCTTGAGGGGGTAGTGCCCTACGGGCGTGCGGGTTCGACTCCCGCCTTCGGCACCACTTTTTGATAGCGCTGTTAGCGCGACACGCAATTGAAAAATTGGCTTCCCTTGATCTGGACACCGGGTTCAACATGTGAGAAATCGAGGTACACCCCAGTACCATCTGGCTCAATAACAAAGGCGTAAGAGTACGCACCCGTTCTTGTTTCTTTACCAAAATCCCACCGTCTATTTAACCCCTCAACTCGAAAAAGTGCCTTGTGAGTGACGCCAGCTACCAACACCTCACCAAATCCAGACCTCTCGTCCTTTTCTATTGTCCGAGTCAGTTTTACCAAGGCCGTCTTCTCGTAAGAATCCCACAAATCAAAACATTGCCACTTCTCAGTTGTAGTGCTACTACTTTCTTTTGTTTGAACGAAGATACAGCTCCCCATTAGCGCGACACATACGACAAGTCTTAAGATCGTCCTCATAACAAAGATAGTACGACTAAAGCTTTTCAGAATCAAGCTTGCATTCCGCCAATAACCATTGGCTGAAACGCTTTTGTGCGTCCGGTTTGCCATGGAGATATCGAAGTTAAGCGACACCGGTTTTTACGCAAATATTTGTCTTAAGTGGATTGTTTTTATTGTGGTTCTGATCAGTTTATAGACCAGCTTCGCTTGGCGTCTCGCTACGGATTTTCTCCGCTTTTTCGGGTTCTCCGGTCTTTTCGTACACAAGACTCAGGTGCCTTCTCGCTTGGACATAGTAGGGACTTCCACTTCCGTCCACTTCGGAGAAGTGTTCTTTGCTTTTATCCCAGTTCTCAAGTTTGAAAGCGGATAGTCCGATCACTAGGTTTGCGCCGTCACGGAAAATACCGTCTTCGGGGTCATCATCAAGGAAAAGCTCAAGATGTTTTATCGCTTCTTCGAAGTTTCCAAGCTGGTAATTGATCATCCCCATCTGGTAAAGAGCCAGAACTGACACCTCGGTTCCGGAATGCTCTTCATGCAATGTTTGAAACTGCGAGAGAGAAGTCTCCATTTCTCCGCTGTTGTAGCTCTCAATAGCCTTGCGGAGCTGCTCGTTTGCCAGGAGGTCTTTTTCTTCCTGTTGCGAGGAAACAAAGCAGACTGCGAGCAGGGCCACTACTATGACCCCTATCCCGATAAGTATCTTGTTGAAGTACTCCGAGAGACCTTCGAGTGATTCCACCAGGATCTCTCTGAATTTGTCGGGGCGCTTAAGTTCTTTGGTCGTGTATTTTATCTTGGGCATGAATCGTAATTTCTTGCTCGGCAGAAAAACGGCAGGCCTGTGAACTCCGTGTCGTTAATGCCGGATTTATCTGCTGTGTTAAAATATTTCCTGAATGAACATGATACGTTTTTTTCTCAGGCAATGTCAAAGGTTCTCGGGGAATTATCGGGGGAATCGAGAGAGGTTTGATTCCATGGTCCGAAAGTCCGGACGAAAGAGGGTTATGCCCCAAGCGGGCAAGGGTTCCCTTCTGCGGATTTCAGTTTTTTTCCTGATTCTTTCCGCGATTCTGGGTTACCAGGTGTCTGCCGCCGATCCGGAAGTTCCTCCCAGGGCGGGAGAAATAGTCGAGATCGAGATAAACGGTTCCATAAATCCCTCGACCGTGGACTACATTAAAACCGGTCTTTCAGAAGCGCAGGCCCGCAATGCCACCGCCCTGCTTATCCTTCTGGATACTCCCGGAGGGCTTCTCAATTCCACAAAGGACATAGTGAAGATCATTCTTAATTCCGAGGTTCCTGTGATAGTTTACGTCTACCCGAGGGGAGCGACGGCTACTTCCGCGGGAGTTTTCATCACGCTCTCAGCCCACGTGGCGGCCATGTCTCCCGGAACGAGCATAGGGGCGGCTCATCCCGTGATGCTGGGGGGCGGCCAGAGGGCCCCTGGCCCCGGTAAGCCGGAAGAAAAAAAAGACGATAAGTCTTCTGATGTAATGAGCGAGAAAATCGAGAATTTCGCGTCGTCTTTTATCGAAAGCATAGCGGAGGAGAGGGGAAGAAACGCAAAATGGGCAGTTGATTCGGTGAGAAAAAGCGTTTCGGTGACAGCGGATGAGGCGCTTAAAAAAAATGTGATTGACATCATATCGCCCGATATTCCCTCGCTTCTCTCCGAAATAGACGGCAGGGAAATAAAAACAAGCGGCAAGAGCGTCCGCCTTGAGACGGCCGGCGCCAGCACGCAGCGCCTTGAGATGAGCCTGCGGCAGAAGGTGGTCAATATTCTAAGCACCCCTGACATAGCGTTTCTGCTTCTCTCCCTGGGTTCGCTCGGAATATTCCTTGAGTTCTACAACCCGGGAATGATTTTCCCGGGAGTCGCCGGACTTATCGCCCTGCTAATCGGGTTTGTCTCCCTCCAGATCCTTCCTTTTAACTACGCCGGCCTCATACTGCTTTTCGTCGCCATGGCGCTTTTGATATCGGAGGTGTACGTGACGAGTTACGGCCTTTTGAGCCTTGCTGCGCTCGCGTGCCTTGTGTTCGGGGGGCTTCTGCTTTTCGATACGCCGGAATCTGATCTCGGCGTGAGTAACAGTGCCATAGCGGCAGTGGCCGTAACAATTGGATTGCTTTCGGTTTTTATTGTATATTTAGGCGTGAATTCGTTCCGAGTTCCCGTTCAGGGCGGTTTCGAGGGGATGGTAGGTCAGAAGGGGGAAGTCGTTTCCTGGTCACAAAGAAGCGGAAAGGTCTACATCGGGGGAGAATACTGGGAAGCGACGGGCGATCGCGAATTTTCACCCGGGGAAAAAATAAAGGTTACAAAGAGCACGGGAGATCTTGCCGTCAAGGTCTCCGGCTATGAAGACGAGGGGTAACGTAACATGTCAATAACCGCAATTGTAGTTCTCGTAATTGCTTTTCTCATCATCATATCGGGACTTAAGATCCTTTATGAATACGAAAGGGGCGTGATATTCCGTCTCGGAAGAATAGTCGGAGTCAGGGGTCCCGGGTTTATAATCGTCATCCCGTTTCTTGAAAGAATGGTGAGAGTCAGTCTGCGGCTCGTAACCATGGACGTGCCTCCACAGGACGTGATAACCAAGGATAACGTTTCGGTAAAGGTAAACGCGGTTGTCTATTTCAGGGTGGTTGAACCGAACAGGGCGATCCTTCAGGTTGAAAACTATCTCTACGCGACTTCCCAGCTTGCCCAGACAACCCTGAGGAGCATCCTCGGGCAGGTAGAGCTCGATGAGCTTCTCTCTGAGAGGGAGAAACTTAACCTCAAGCTCCAGGAAGTCCTCGACAAGCAGACCGACGCCTGGGGAATCAAGGTTACCATGGTTGAGGTTAAGTACGTTGACCTCCCGCAGGAAATGCAGAGAGCGATGGCCAAGCAGGCCGAAGCCGAGAGGGAGAGAAGGGCGAAGGTAATAAGCGCCGAGGGAGAGTTCCAGGCGTCGACCAAGATTGCGGAAGCCTCAGAAATACTGGCCGCAAATCCGGTTTCTCTTCAGCTAAGGTTCCTTCAGACGATAAATGACGTGTCTTCCGAGAAGGCTTCAACCATCATCCTGCCTCTTCCGATTGACATGTTGAAGGCCTTTACGGCAAAAGACGAAAAGAACTGATTCACAGGCTTCGTGCCGGACTGAAACTCTTTGTAAAAACTTCATGGGAAAATTTCTGCGTCTCTTTGCACTCGCATTGCTGGTCGCGTCCGCGGGGTTCTTCTCTGCCGGATGCTCCCGGAGCACGGACTGTCAGAATAAAAACGATAACGCCTCGCTTGTCGGCAATGCTGACCCGAAGGCTTTTTCCGCCGGGGGTTCGCTCATAAGGGAACTCGGCGAGGAGCCCGCAACCCTTAACCCCGTTATAGCCACGGATGTCTACGAAGGCATCGTTAACGGCGGAATCTACGAGACGCTTATAAGAAGAGATAACGAAACCCTTGAGTTCGAGCCCCTTCTTGCAAGTTCCTGGGAAGTTTCAGAGGACGGGCTTTCCTACACTTTTCACCTTAGAAAAGACGTGAAATGGCATGACGGCACTCCTTTTACCGCAGATGACGTGGTTTTTTCCTATGAATCCATAAGAAACCCCAAGGTCGCCGCCGCCCACCTCCAAAGCTACTACCAGGACGTAAAGTCCTACACCAGGATTGATTCCCACACCGTAAGATGCGAGTACGGAAAACCCTACTTCCGCGCTTTTGAGTTCTGCGGGGGAATTCCCATAGTGGCGAAGCACATATTCGGGAAAGGGGATTTCAACACGAACCCCGCCGGCAGAAAGCCCGTCGGGACGGGGCCCTACGTCTTTGAGCACTGGGAGACGGGAAGGGAGATCAGGGTCAGAGGAATCCCGATTACTGGGGCGAGCCCGCGTGGCTTAGCGAAGTGGTCTACAAGATCGTGCTTGATCCCACGGTTAAGCTTCAGCTTCTTAAAAACAGGAGCTTGATCTGGGAGGCCTTCTTCCTCTTCAGTGGTCAAAGCAGAGCTGCGGGGAATCGTTTCGAAAAAAATTCTACAGGGCTTCTTATACTACCCCGGGTTACAACTACATAGGCTGGAACTCAAGGAAGCCCTTTTTCAGCGATAAAAGGGTAAGGAGGGCGATGACCCACTTTGTCGACAGGGAGACCATCCTGAGGGAAATTCTCCTGGGCCTGGGAGAGATAGTGACCACGACTTTTTACGTTAACAGTCCGGAATACCCTAAGGACATAAAACCGTATGCCTATGACCCGAAGAAGGCGAGGGCGCTTCTTGACGAGGCGGGATGGAGCGACAGCGACAATGACGGAATAAGGGACAAGGACGGCGTCCCGTTCCGTTTCGAGTTTCTGCTGCCCACGGGATCTGAAACCGGTGAGAAAATAGCGACCATACTTAAGGAGGAACTCTCCCGCTCCGGCATAGAGATGAGCATAAGGAAGATAGAGTGGGCGGTTTTCATCCAGAGCATAACCGAGCGGAAATTCGATGCCGTGACCCTGGGGTGGAGCCTGGGAGTGGAAAGCGATCCCTACCAGCTCTGGCATTCCTCCCAGGCCGAGGAGGGCTCGAATTTCGTGGGATTTGAAGAGCCCCCGCGCGGATGTTCTGATTGAGGAGGCAAGACAGGAATTTTCGATCGGAGCGAATTAAAAAGTACGATGAGTTCTGGCATTCTTCGAAGAGCAGCCGAGGCGAGGACGGTGGTAGTGCACAGAAGGTTTTTCTATCCGCTTGGACTTGACGCCAGGGAGTGGTTTGAGCGCAAATACTCAGAAAGGGGAAGAGCCTAATGACGATCCTTATTAGTTCTCAAGAATAGCGTCGTAGAGAATCATCTTCATCGAACAATCCACAAGTTTTTTCCTTTTTGGTGCGGACGAAGGAGATCTACAATCACTGCCTAACGTTAAGATCCAAGAATCACAAAAGAGTAAGCCAAATTGTTTCAGGATGTGCCAGCTTACCGCCAACTATCCCATCCGAAGAACCGGTTTTCGGATTCTGCGCACGCTACGATTCACGATGACCTGTTCGCGAGCGAAATCCACTTTAGTACGACTGAGTTCTAGGTCGTGAGGATTGCACTTAGACTTATTGAGATTCCATTCAACGTAAAGGCTCTAGGGGTGAGTGAGTTGCCGCAACTTGCAAGACGTCTCTGGTAAGCAGGATACGGAGGGATAATTCTGCCTTCTGAATAGGAGCTATGATGTTTTTGATGAAAAAGGAGCCAGGGAGACTATTGTCCATGCTGACATTGACCTTCCACGGTAGTTGCCCGAAGTCCATATCTGGTAAAACTGGGCACAGGTACTTTTCGAAGAACCAAACGTCGAACAAGTCGGGGCAGATGCACTAAAGAGACGACGGCTGCAGCAACTAGCGGTTCCATCTTAGAAGGGAATCTTGGGGTATTTTCTGCCTGGTTTGCTTGTTCCGAATGAAAGACTATATCCTGAAATAGACTTCGTGCCTTCGGAAAAAGATGATTCCCATTGCTGGTTTTGTTTCGATCAAGGACTAGTAAGGCCACTACCCTCTTTGCCCGATATTTGTCAAACTAGTATCATTAGTTCGCTGGAAAACCCCTTTCTGTCAATGATTCTTGAACCAAATCGTCTCGCTCATCCGTGAGATCCTATTGACTTTAAAGCCAGAGTATACGGAATGTTAGAGAATACTTTCTGAACTTTCTCGCGGGGCTTTTTATGTGTATAATTTTTTTTCCAAGGGCTTTTCCCAATGAAAGACTATATCCTGAAAAGACTTCTGCTGATGATTCCCACGCTGTTCGGGATCACCCTTATCACTTTTCTGGTGATACAGCTTGCCCCGGGGAGTCCCGTTGAGAGCAGGATGTCGATTGACCAGGGAATAAAAAGCGATCAGGTGACCAAGGAGATAGTCGAGCAGACCAAAAAGCTCTACGGTCTCGACAAGCCCGTTCACGAGAGATATTTCATATGGCTCCGCCAGATCGCGACGCTTGATTTCGGAAATTCCTACAAGGACCACCGCCCCGTTATAGACAAGATAGCGGAGAGACTCCCGATTACCCTCATACTGAACGTTCTTTCGATCTTCCTCGTCTACCTGATAGCCATACCGATCGGGGCCTGGTCAGCCGTGCGGCAGTGGAGTTTTCCGGAGCGCGCAACGACTTTCGTTCTTTTTCTTCTCTACTCGATTCCGAGTTTCTGGATGGCCGTGGTGCTTATCTATTTCTTCGGCGGCGGGGGAGCTTTCGATATCTTTCCCATATACGGCGTGCACTCGAGGGGATATGAGGATCTTCCCTTCTTCGAGAGAACCCTCGATTTCCTGTGGCACCTTGTTCTCCCCGTGTTCTGCCTTACCTACGCGAGCTTGGCGTCGCTTTCCCGCTACCAGAAAGGAAGCCTTCTTGAGGTGCTCAGGGAGGACTACATAAGGACCGCCAGGGCCAAGGGACTTGCGCCCAACAGGGTGCTTTTCAAGCACGCCCTGAGGAACTCTCTTATTCCCATAGTTACGATAATCGCCTCGATTCTTCCCGCCATGATAGGGGGAAGCGTTATCATAGAGACCATATTCTCGATCCCCGGGATAGGAAGGCTCGGCTTTGAGTCGGTGCTCTCAAGGGACTACCCCGTCATAATGGCCGTCGCCACCATATCCGCTTTCCTTACCCTGATCGGCATTCTCATATCTGACATAACCTACGCCGTGGTTGACCCGAGGATAGGTTTTGAGAGGAAGTCATGAAGCAGGACTCGGGAATCGGATACTGGGACAGGGTGTGGATCGAGTTCAAGAAGGACTCCCTCGCGTACGCCTCGTTTTTCTTCATAGTTCTGCTCGCTGTGACGGCGCTTTTTGAAAGTTTCCTCGCGGGCAACAGGCCCATAGTGCTCGTTGAGGAGGGCAAGTACTATTTTCCCGTGGTTATCGATTATCCCGAGTTTCGCGGAGAGGATCTTCGGGGCATGTATCTTGACGATCCGGATTCGTTCGCGATTTTCCCCCCCGTTAAGTACAGCCCCACGGAAAGCGATTTCTTCTCCGTTCTCGCGGCTCCCGACGGGAACCATTTTCTCGGCACGGACGACAGGGGAAGGGACGTTCTAAGCAGGATGATTCACGGGGCGAGGATATCGCTTTCAATAGGGGTGGTCGCCGTCGGGATAGCCATGGTGATAGGAATAATGCTGGGGGCGATTGCGGGTTATTACGGCGGCTGGATTGATTTTGCGATTTCAAGGCTGATAGAGGTGATGATCACTTTTCCTGTCTTCTTTCTCATTCTCACCATCCTCGCCTTTACGGAGCCAAGCATTTACAACATCATGATAGTGATAGGCGTTACGGGCTGGACGGGCGTGGCGAGGCTCGTTCGCGGGGAGTTCCTTAAGCTTCGCCAGACGAACTACGTCGAGGCGGCGTGGGCTCTTGGAAGCGGGGACCGCAGGATTATACTAAGACACATGCTTCCAAACGCTCTTGCGCCCGTTCTGGTAAGCGCCACCTTCGGGGTGGCGGGAGCGATACTGGTTGAATCGAGTCTCAGCTTTTTGGGGTTCGGGGTGACGCCCCCGGAACCCAGCTGGGGAGAGATAATCTCGCAGTCCCAGAAGTACGTGGATTTCGCGTGGTGGCTTGTTCTTTTCCCCGGGCTTGCGATTTTCGTTACGGTTACGGCGCTTAATCTTGTGGGGGAGGGATTCAGAAACGCGATAGACCCCAAGCTAAAGGAGAGATAATATTACGTAATGGCGAATTCAAAGCTGCTTGAGATAAAAGAACTTAACGTGTCCTTTCCCTCAGAGAGCGGGGAGCTTGAGGTCCTTGGGGACGTGAGCCTCAACATAGGGGAGGGGAAGATAGTCGGAGTCGTTGGAGAAAGCGGCTGCGGGAAAACCCTCACCGCTCTTTCCGTCATGGGGCTTTTGCCGGTGCCGCCGGCCAGGGTGAACTCGGGAGAGGTCATATACAAGGGAGAAAATCTCCTTTCGCTCACCGAGCGGGAACTCAGGCATTACCGCGGAAACAGGATCTCCATGATATTCCAGGAACCGATGAGTTCCCTTAATCCCGTTTACACCGTGGGAGACCAGATAGGCGAGGTCATAAGGGTTCACGAGAATGTCTCAAGGAAAGAGGAGAAAAAAAGGGTGATTGATCTGCTGGACACAGTCGGCATTCCCTCTCCCGCGGAGAGATACTCAAGCTACCCGCACGAAATGAGCGGGGGGATGTGCCAGAGGGTAATGATCGCGATGGCCCTTGCGTGCAGCCCGGAGCTGCTGATAGCCGATGAGCCCACGACCGCCCTTGACGTGACCATTCAGGCGGGAATTCTGTCTCTTATAAAAAGCCTGCGGGACAGGATGGGGATGGCGGTTATGCTTATATCCCATGACCTAGGGGTTATCTCCAACGTTGCGGATGATGTCTATGTCCTTTACGCGGGAAAGGTGGTCGAATGGGGAAGCGTCGAGCAGCTTTTCTCCGCTCCCGCTCATCCCTACACCATAGGGCTTATAAACTCGATCCCCGGTCAGTCCTCAGGCGAGGAGCTTCACTCGATAAGAGGCTCGATTCCCTCTCCCGGGGAGTTTCCTGCGGGATGCAGGTTCAACAACCGCTGTGATTACGCGGAGGGGAAATGTTTTGAGACGCAGCCGGAGCTGTACGGTGTTTCGGATTCTCACGGTTCGGCCTGTTTCCGCTACGAGATGTTTTTGAAAAATGGATCGGAATAATTGCAATGGTTTCAACAGAATTGATCTAACACACTGCCGGTTTTTCGCGGGCAACTTGAAAGTACGTTTGGAGAATCTAGCACTTGGAGATTTATAAAGTGCAAGGTTTTAACTCATAATACGTGCCTAGTGCGGCAAATGATCTTAAGAAATTGGATTTCTACCAAAGAATTTGAAGCAATCAAGACGATTCATGAGGCACTAAAACCCTTGGGGGTTGAAGGTCAGGAACGAATCATAAAGTACATAAGTAGTCTTTTGGGTATCAGAAATGTTGAAATCACATCAGATTCAATTGACTCGAATTTGGTGTTAAGACCTAGTTCTATTCCGAAACCTATGCATACAAAAAAAGAAAGATTTAGTTCGTTTCCTGAACTATATGACGCAGTATGGTCCGAATACCCATGCTGAGAAGGCGTTGGTTGCAGGATATTGGTTGCAGGTTTGTGAAGGAGGAGAAAATTTTGACTCTCACTCTGCCAACAATGAACTGAAACATCTTGGGCATCGTTTGCCGAACATAACCGCAGCTTTAACAAGGCTGAAAGAAGCGAAGCCAGCTCTAGTTCTTCAACTTAAGAAAAGCGGAACAACCATGCAAGCACGGAAAACTTACAAACTCACGATGGCTGGAGTGAAGGCATTGCACGAGATGCTTGCTTCGCATTAAGGAGGATAAAAAATATGACTGAGTTAAAACAACAACAAGAGCTAAAATAAGGGTCTCTTCATAACGGTAGTGTTGCGTTCGGAGGGTTCAGAAGCACCTTGTTCGTGCGTAATTTAGATGAATACAAGGTCCTTCTCATCGGTGATGTGGCGACTAGCGATTCTAAACCCGCGCAACTTCAACACCGCCGTCACAAACACAGAAGAGCACTTCGACGAAATCGAAATCAGGTAATAAAAAGAAGACGTCAAAAGTCAGTGCGGAGCGTTTTGATATGCACGGAGTGATAATACTTGTAGTCTTGAGGATTTCATAAAAGAGAAAAACCCAGGCCGTTCCAATGCCGAAAAAATGGTCGTTATTGGATACTACATCTCTGAAATTCTTGGTGAGAAGAAATTTTCAGAGGGGCAAATTGAGTACGCATATAAGATGCTGAATTACGAGCGTCCCGGACACCTGCGTCAAATTATTATCAATGCGAAAAACGAAAAAGACTGGTTTGAATCACATGACAAAAATGGCACGTGGTTCCTTACACGAACAGGCGATATCTTTGTGTCTGATGAGCTACCTAGGCTTGAATCATGAAACTTGAATCATTTGTAGAAAAAGACTTCTTCGTAAAGGCAAAAGAGCTAGAAAAAATTGAACTGCTAGCTTATTACCACGATAAAATTATGCAACAACGCGATTTCTCAGTGAATGAGTTTTGTAACCTCCTTGTAGAGTGTGGTTTATCGAAGCCAAACTCCTCAAGACTCATTAAAAAAATAAAAAAATCACGCAGTATTGTTAAGGGAAGTGTCAAAGATACGTTCAGGTTGTCTATTCTTCGGAAAAAAGAACTAGTAGAAAAAATCGGCCACCTGGATAAATCTTGAAATTAATTCAGATGACTCCATTCTACCCGAAGCTCTCTTTGAAAAAGCGGGTCGGTCTTACTTACAAAAACTCGCTCAACAAATTAATGCGTCATATGAAAATAATCTTTTCGATGGAGCCGTAATGATTATGAGGCGACTACTCGAAATACTTATTATCCAAAGTTTCGAAGCTGTTGGAAAAGTGGCAGAAATCACAGATGCAGATGAAAATTACCGAATTTGAAATCGCTTATAAATACCATCAAGGATAGTAGCGATATATCGTTGTCAAAGGGGTCAAGGGAATCAATTGATCGATTTCGTGAACTGGGAAATTTATCCGCTCACAAAATCCATTACAATTGCAGACGTGATGATATACGTAAATTGCAATTGGAATATAGAGCATTAGTGGAAGAACTCTTGTACAAAGCGAAGTTGATAAAATAGAGGAATTGCTAACCCCAAAAATAAAAAGCTGGGAATTTTATTGGTAAAAAACTTGCGTATAAAGAGTTTATTGCTGCTTTAACTTTAAAATAGGTTAGTTCTTTTCCTTTGCCTATGCAGCATTTTATTCCATCTTACAGTTTAATTATTTCAATTTTATGAGGAACAAAGCAACTGGTACATCGGATTCATTTCGAAACTCGATTAAGTCCCGGCTAGCGTCGTGTACTGTCTTGCATCAACAAACGGAGTCTTTTTCCCCTTAAGTCAAAAAAGTTTTGGCAGGAAGATAACGAAAACCGGAAATCCTAACCCTGATCCTAGATTAGGAGAGCCAAATCGGGTACTTTCCATTGCAAGCCCTTCTTTTGGTTTGCATTTAAGGGCGGGTAACCGCCTCACTAGAGGACAGTAAGAACCGTTTTTTCCTCTTATCGATATGACTAATGAAACTATAGTAAGCGTAAGGGGACTTAAAAAATACTTTCCGGTTCGCAAGGGAGTTCTCTCTAGAGTTTCCGATTACGTCCGCGCCGTTGACGAGTTGAACTTGAAGTGAAAAAAGGCAGTACGGTGGGTCTTGTGGGGGAAAGCGGAAGCGGCAAGACTACATTTGGAAAAACGGTGCTGAGACTCCTTGCCCCGACCGCCGGGAAGATCTTCTTTGAAGGAGAAGACATAACCGAACTTGACTCGGCCCGGCTTCGTTCCCTGAGAAGGGAGATGCAGATGATATTCCAGAATCCCTACGGTTCGCTTAATCCGAGGATGAACGTGGGCTCGCTTGTTTCCGAGGGAATAAGCATCCATAACACGGTAAAGAAAAATGAACGCCACGAGTTCGTGGCCAAGCTCCTCGGCGAGGTGGGTCTGGGTGCCGACGTTATGGGTCGCTACCCTCACGAGTTCAGCGGGGGACAGCGCCAGAGAATAGCCATAGCGCGCGCCATCTCTCTTCACCCTAAGTTCGTTGTCTGCGATGAGCCCGTCTCGGCGCTTGATGTGTCAGTGCAGGCGCAGATAATAAACCTGCTTAAGGATCTTCAGAAAAAACACGGTCTATCCTATCTCTTCATATCCCATGACCTCCGCGTCGTAAAGCACGTAAGCGACCTTGTGGCCGTGATGTACCTCGGAAAAATAGTCGAGATTGCCCCAAGCGAGGAGATCTACTCAAACCCCGCGCATCCTTACACCAGGATGCTTATCTCCGCCATTCCCGAGATAAAAACAACCAGGAGCGAAAACGGCGGCGAAGCATCCATATCGGGGGAAATAAAGAGCCTTGTTGATATTCCCTCGGGCTGCAGTTTTCATCCGAGGTGCCCTCTTGCGACCGAGGTGTGCTCAAGGGAGACCCCTCTGCTCGAGAAAAAAGGAGCCGACGGGCGAAGCGTCGCCTGTCACAATGTCTGAGCGCTTTCCCTGTTTTTTCCCGAATAACTTGCAATAAAGCGATTGTGGTTTATATTAGAGCAATTTTTGCAGGCGGGTTTCCGCGCGATGATCGTTAACGTATCGGAAATAAAGGACGGGGGATTGAGTCTTGATCTCACCAGGGGGCCGGGATGGCTCGGCGGTTCCGAGAAATCAGAAGTCGCGAGCGTGGACTCCGATATAGAGTTTCACATTGATCTTTTACGCACGGCGGGCGAGATAAGCGTGCGGGGTAGAATCGGATTCCTGGCGGTCGCCCGGTGTTCCCGTTGCTTAAGCGACGTGAGCGTTGATACGGATCTTGAGGTAAAACTCATTCTTTCGCCTTCTGAGGCGGAAAGAAAAGAGGAGGCAGGCGGGGAAATAGATTATGAAACTTACCGCGGGAGGCAGATAGACCTTAACGATTACATGAGAGAGCAGGTGAATCTTTCGCTTCCCTACAAGGTGGTCTGCGCCGAGGACTGCAGGGGACTTTGCAGCGGGTGCGGACAGAATCTTAACGAACGGCAGTGCGGCTGCGAGACCCAGAAGGAGGACTCGCGCTTCGCGGTGCTTAAAGATATAAAGATATAGCTTAAAGCCAGGAGACTGAGATGGCATTACCCAAGAGAAAGACTTCAAAATCGAAATCAAGAAAAAGAAGAACCCATTACAAAGTCGCGTTGCCGGGGGCCTCGTTCTGTCCCGAGTGCAACGAGATGAAACCTCCCCACAGGGCGTGTCCCAGCTGCGGTTACTACAAGGGAAGGAATTTCTTCAGACAGGCTTCTGAAACTGAAGTCGTTGCGGAAGACTAAAACACACTGAATCCATGATAGCTTTTCTTTTTCCAGGGCAGGGTTCCCAGTACATAGGCATGGGTGCGGATTTCTGCGCCGAGTTTGCTGTTGCGAGGCAGACTTTCGAGGAAGCAAACGACGCTCTTGGAATTGACCTGGCGAAGCTCTGCTTTGAGGGCGAGGCGAAGACCCTTGCCCTTACCGCGAATGCCCAGCCGGCCATACTTACCGCAAGCGTTGCCGCCTTGAGAGTTGTTCTCGAGGAAACCGAGATAAGACCCGACCTGGTCGCCGGACACAGTCTCGGGGAATTCACGGCCCTTGTCGCTTCTGAGTGCCTCGGCTTTGGCGACGCCGTGCGTACCGTGAGGAAAAGAGGGGAGTTCATGCAGGAAGCGGTTCCCCCGGGAGTCGGGAAAATGGCTGCCGTGCTTGGCCTTACGTCCGGGGAAGTAAGCGAACTATGCGCCGAGGTCGCGGGGGAAGAAAACGTGGTTTCTCCCGCTAATTTCAATTCGCCCACGCAGACCGTTATCTCAGGAGAAGCCCGGGCCGTAGAGGCCGCTTCTGAGCTTGCGAAGGAAAAAGGGGCAAGACGGGTTGTGGAACTTGAGGTGAGCGCGCCTTTTCACTGCTCCCTCATGGAGCCCGCGGCCGCGCGCCTCCGAGACGTTCTTTCGGAAATAGATTTTAACCCTGTTAAGTATCCTGTGGTCACAAATATCGAGGCGGAGGCAAATTCTGATTCCGCCAGGGTGGCGGACATTCTGGTGGCGCAGGTTGTAAGTCCGGTGAGATGGGCTGAGTCCCTTGAGTTTTTAAAGAACTCCGGGGTTTCTGAATTTCTAGAGATCGGCCCCTCCAAGGTTCTTAGCGGTCTCGTTAAAAGAACCCTTAAAGGCGTTTCTTGCGCCGGTATTGAAAAAACTGAGGAGTTAAATCATATTAAGACAGATGGAATTAAGTAACCAGGTTGCGCTTATAACCGGCGGGTCGCGCGGGATAGGGAAGGACATTGCGAAAAAACTCGCTTCGCGCGGGGCCTATGTTCTTGTTAACTACATCACCAACAGCCAGGCGGCCGAGGAGACCCTCGGGGAGATAGAGCGGGAAGGGGGCAAGGGCAGGGCGGTCGGCTTTGACGTTTCCGATTTCGACGAGGTTCAGCGATGCGTGGGGGAACTCTCGGGTGAACTGGGCGGAATACATATACTTGTTAACAACGCGGGAATAAGGAACGACGGGCTTTTGATGAGAATGGGGGAGAAGGACTGGAGCCGCGTGATGGACATAAACCTCAAGGGAACGTTTAACTGCACCAAGGCGGTTTCAAGAGGAATGTTCAAGAACCGTTACGGAAGAATAATAAATATCACCTCGACCGCGGGTGAGGTCGGAAACCCGGGCCAGGCGAATTACGCCGCTTCAAAGGCCGGGGTAATAGGTCTTACGAAGGCGACCGCCAAGGAATTCAGTTCAAGGGGCATAACCGTGAACGCCGTAAGCCCCGGTTTTGTCGAAACTGATATTATCGCGGACCTTAACGAGGAGATGAGAAAAAAATATCTGGAAGCTATACCCCTCGGCAGATTCGGGCGCGTTGAGGATATCTCGAACGTGGTGTGTTTCCTGGTTTCCGAGGGCGCGTCGTACATAACCGGGGAGGTTATAAAGGTTAACGGCGGAATTTACATGTAAAATCTAGAGGAGGTTTGACTCACATGTCAAAGGATAATGCCGAAATTTTAGCTAAGGTAAAGGAGATGGTCGCGAGCCATCTCGGCAAGGCCGAGGATGAGATAACTCCCGATTCTTCCTTTATAGAGGATCTCGGAGCCGACTCGCTTGACCTCGTGGAACTTATAATGTCCATGGAGGATCATTTCGGGATTGAGATCTCGGATGAAGACGCGGAGAACATAATAACGGTTCAGGACGCGATCAACTTTATCCAGAGTTCAGTTGAATCCGCTTCGGAGGATAGCTGAGGAACAGATGTCAAGAAGGGTAGTGGTTACAGGAATAGGGCTCATAACGCCCGTCGGCGTGGGGAACGACGCCACGTGGTCTTCGATCTGCGAAGGGACACCCGGAGTGAGCAGGGTTTCGTCCTTTGATCCCTCGGGTCTTAAAACGCAGATAGCCGGGCAGGTCCGGGATTTCGATCCCGAGCTCTACATGGAGCCCAAGGACGCGAAGAGAAACGACAGGTTCATCCAGCTCTCAATCGCGGCCGCCAAACTGGCGCTTGAGGATGCCGGGCTTGAGGTTACCGATGATATCTCCGGGCGCACGGGAACTTTCATCGGATCGGGAATCGGCGGGATGAAGACCTTCTACGATACCGTCCTCACGTTGGAGAACAAGGGTCCGAACCGCGTCTCTCCGTTTTTCATACCCAATATAGTGACCAACATGGCTTCGGGGTACGTCTCGATAAGGTTCAACGCCAAGGGCCCCAACTGTTCTTCGACGACCGCGTGTTCCGCAAGCGGTCACTCACTCGCGCTTTCAGCCAAGATAATAAAGGACGGGAAGGCGGACGTTATGATAGCCGGCGGATCCGAAGCTCCGCTGATACCTCTTACCTTCGCGGCTTTTAATGCCATGAAGGCGCTTTCGACCAGAAACGACGAGCCCGAGACCGCGTCAAGGCCGTTTGAGGCGGGGCGCGACGGGTTTATCCTTTCAGAAGGGGCCGGAGTGCTGATTCTTGAAGAGCTCGAATTCGCGAAGAAAAGGGGTGCCAATATATACGCCGAGGTGCTCGGCTCTGGAATGAGCGCCGACGCCTTCCACATCACGGCGCCTTCGCTCGAGGGTCCTGCCAGCTGCATGGGGGCGGCCCTTGAGGATTCGGGCCTTAATCCCGGAGACGTGGATTACATAAACGCCCATGGAACCTCGACGCGTCTTAACGACGTTAACGAGACCAATGCGATCAAGGAAGTGTTCGGCGAGGACGCCCGGAGAATTCCGGTGAGTTCCACGAAATCCATGACCGGTCATCTGCTCGGCGCGGCGGGCGCGGTGGAGGCCGCGATCTGCGTGCTCGCGCTAAGAGACGGCGTTTTGCCGCCGACCATAAACCTTTTTGAGAACGATCCTGAATGCGATCTGGATTACATTCCGCACACCGCGAGGGAGAGCGACATAGAGGTAGCTCTCAGCAATTCCTACGGTTTCGGCGGAACGAACGTAAGCGTCGCGCTTCGCAAGTTCAGCTGACGTTCTCAGGTTGCAAAAAACCCTCCGTAGTTCCCAAACCGCTTAACTCACGCGCGCTGCGCGGGGAAGGTTTTATTTTTCCGCTCGTTTTGGTAAAATACCCCGCTAACTCCGCAAACGCGGAACCGAGAAGAGAGAGAGGTGTCATATGGTTTTGAGTAACGATCTTGGTACTCTGTCCGACCTTTCGGTCGGCGACAAAACCTACAAGATATATTCCCTGGAGAAACTTGAATCGCGCTACGGCGTGTCGATTTCGAGACTGCCCTTTTCAATAAGAATACTGCTTGAGAACGTGCTGAGGAACCTTGACGGAGAGACCGTGACGGAGCGGCACGTTGAGTCCCTCGCCAAGTGGGATCCCTCAAACGCAGAAGCAAAAGAGATTCCGTACAACCCCGCGAGGGTGATACTCCAGGATTTCACGGGAGTTCCCTGCGTTGTAGACCTTGCCGCGATGAGGTCGGTGGTCGAGAAAAAAGGGGGAGACCCCTCGCTTGTTAATCCAATAGTGCCCGTCGATCTGGTCATAGACCACTCCGTTCAGGTCGATTATTTCGCAAGCGGCGACGCTTTCGGCAAGAACGTCGAGGTCGAATACGAAAGAAACAGGGAAAGATACACATTTTTGAAGTGGGCCCAGGGGTCTTTTGATAATTTCAGGGTCGTGCCCCCGGGAACCGGGATAGTGCACCAGGTGAACCTTGAGTGTCTTGCAGGGGTAGTCGTCTCAAAGCAGGTCGGTTCGGAGTCCGTGGCTTACCCCGACACTCTGGTGGGAACGGATTCCCACACCACAATGATAAACGGCCTTAGCGTAATGGGCTGGGGAGTGGGGGGAATAGAGGCGGAAGCCTGCATGCTCGGACAGCCGCTTTACATGCTTATACCTGACGTCATCGGGTTCAGGCTCACCGGCCGCCTATCCGAGGGAGTTACCGCGACGGATCTGGTTCTAACGGTGACCGAGATGCTGAGGAAAAAAGGCGTCGTCGGCAAGTTCGTCGAGTTTTTCGGGCCCGGAGTGAGCAATCTCGCCCTTTCTGACCAGGCCACGATAGCGAACATGGCTCCCGAGTACGGAGCCACAATGGGATTTTTCCCGGTGGACTCAGAAACCCTGAGATATCTCGGGACGACGGGAAGAAATGACGCCGCCGCGCTGGTTGAAGCCTACACCAAGCGACAGAAGATGTTCAGAACCGACGACGCGGAAGATCCTGTTTACACCGATACGCTTTCACTTGACATAGGAACGGTCAAACCTTCTCTTGCCGGTCCCAGCCGCCCGCAGGACAGGATATCGCTTGGCGACATGAAAAGCTCCTACCACGAGAATCTCGAGGCAAGGGGACTCGCCGCAAACGGGAGCGCGCAGCCCGCGGCAAACGGGATTGCGGACGGTTCGGTCGTAATAGCCGCCATCACGAGCTGTACTAACACCTCGAATCCCTCCGTCATGATAGGGGCGGGGCTTTTCGCCAAAAAGGCCGTTGAGCGAGGGCTAACCGTTTCACCTTACGTGAAAACGAGCCTGGCGCCGGGATCTAGGGTGGTTACGGATTACTTAAATGCTGCGGGACTCACCCCGTATCTTGAAGAGCTGGGCTTCGATCTGGTCGGATACGGATGCACAACCTGCATAGGAAACAGCGGCCCGCTTCCAGAAGATGTGGACGCGGCCATAAGGGAAAACGATCTTACCTGCGCGGCGGTTCTAAGCGGAAACAGGAATTTTGAGGGCAGGGTGCACCCGCTTGTGAAATTCGCCTACCTGGCGTCGCCCCCGCTTGTCGTTGCGTTCGCCATAGCGGGCAAGGTCGGAATCGATCTCTACACGGAACCTCTCGGGACGGGAAGCGACGGGCAGGAAGTGTACCTAAAGGACATATGGCCGACGCAGCAGGAGATACTCGACACGGTAAGAGATTCAATCACCCCCGATATATTCAATACCCAGTACTCAAGGGTTTTCGAGGGCGACGAGACCTGGAAGTCTCTTGAGGCTCCCGAGTCAGACATTTATGAGTGGGATACGGAATCGACCTACATACAGGAACCCCCGTTTTTCGATGACTTCCCCCTTGAGCCTGAGGACCCCGGGGACATAGAGGGGGCGAACGTGCTCGCGCTTCTCGGGGACTCTATAACGACGGATCACATATCCCCCGCGGGCTCCATTCCCAAGGACGGCCCCGCAGGCGGCTATCTTATCTCAAAAGGCGTTACTCCGAGGAGCTTTAACAGCTTCGGATCAAGGAGGGGTAACCACGAAGTTATGATCCGCGGGTCGTTCGCCAACATAAGGATAAGAAACAAGATGGTTGGAGGAAAGGAAGGGGGGTTGACGGTTCATGTCCCCACGGGCGAGGAAATGTCGATTTACGACGCGTCCTCAAGATACATGAGCGATGGGACGGAACTTGTCGTGATCGGAGGGAAGGAATACGGTACGGGAAGTTCCCGTGACTGGGCGGCCAAGGGAACCGCTCTCCTCGGCGCAAGGTGCGTCATAGCGGAGAGCTTCGAGCGGATTCACAGAAGCAACCTGGTAGGGATGGGAGTTCTTCCGCTTCAGTTCGAAGAGGGGCAAAGCGCCGAGTCTCTCGGCATCACGGGCTTTGAGACCTTAAGCGTAAGCGGGATTTCAGAGGGTCTTCATCCGGGCAAACAGATGACCGTTACGGTAACGGACGCGGACGGGGGGCAAAGGGAATTTAACGCCACGTGCAGGCTTGATACGCCGGTTGAGGTTGAATATTACCGAAACGGCGGGATTCTTCAGACCGTCTTGCGCCAGATGATAACGCAGTAGGAGAGAGATCAATTTGAAAAGGGTGGTTTTTTCCATTATATTTTGAGATTTAAATTTTCGTTTAGCTAAAAAGGAGAGGTGTTCAATGACAGTCCCAAGCGGAGAAAAAATACAGATTGACGAGGGAAGCAGAAAGCTTGTAATTCCCGATAACCCGATAATTCCTTTCATAGAAGGCGACGGGATAGGCCCCGACATCTGGCACGCGTCCCAGTTGGTGTTCGACGCCGCAATCGAGAAGACTTACGGAGGAAAAAAGAAGATAGCCTGGCTAGAGGTGCTGGCCGGCGAGAAGGCGCATGAGAAGACCGGCGAATGGCTTCCCGAGGAAACCACCGAAACGATAAAGGAGTACATAGTCGCCATCAAGGGCCCGCTTACCACTCCGGTGGGAGGCGGAATAAGAAGTCTTAACGTCGCGCTCCGCCAGATACTTGACCTTTACGCCTGCGTAAGGCCGGTCAGGTGGATCAAGGGAACCCCCAACCCTATTCTGGTTCCAGGCAAGCTTGACGTCGTGATATTCAGGGAGAACACGGAGGACGTGTACGCGGGAATCGAGTGGGAGAGCGGCACCGATGAAGCGACCGCCGTAAGGGAGTACCTCGTTGAGAATTACGGGGTTAACATCCGCGAGCTTAGCGGGATAGGAATAAAGCCCATAAGTCCTTTCGGAACCAAGAGGCTTGTCAGAAAGGCGATCGAATACGCAATAGAGTATAAAAGAAAGAGCGTCACCCTCGTTCACAAGGGCAACATAATGAAATTCACCGAGGGGGCCTTCCGCGAATGGGGCTACGAAATTGCGAAAGAGGATTTCCCCGAGATCACCATAACAGAGGATGAGCTCTGGGACGATTACGGCGGCAAGCAGCCCGAAGGCAAGATTGTCATGAAGGACCGCATAGCCGACAGCATGTTCCAGCAGGTTCTGACGAGACCTAGCGAGTACGACGTGATGGCCATGCCTAATCTTAACGGCGACTACATGTCAGACGCCTGCGCCGCGCAGGTTGGAGGTCTCGGAGTCGCTCCGGGCGGCAACATAGGCGATTACCTGGCGGTTTTCGAGGCCACTCACGGAACCGCTCCCAAGTACGCGGGACAGGACAAGGTAAACCCCGGTTCCGTAATACTCTCGGGAGTCATGATGTTCCAGTACCTGGGATGGCACGAGGCGGCTGAGCTTGTTTTCAGGGCGATGGAGGAAACTGTTCAGCAGAAAACGGTTACCTATGATCTCGAAAGGCAGATGGACGGGGCTACCCTTCTTAAGTGTTCCGAGTACGGAGAGGCCATCGTGTCAAACATGGACAAGGTAATGGACTAGGGGCCCGCGGCACGCAAATCTTTTTAAAAGGAGTGGGATTTTGAATAACGGCAGAGCGAAAATTTCTGTGATAGGTGCGGGAAACGTCGGGGCGTCGGCGGCGTTTCGGATCGCGCAACTTGAACTTGCCGACGTGGCTTTGATTGACATAGTGGAGGGAATTCCCGAGGGAAAGGCGCTCGATCTTGCGCAGATGTGCCCGATTACGGGAAGCGACATAAATCTCGTCGGTTCAACCAACTACGAAGACACCGCTAACTCAGACGTGGTGATAATCACCTCGGGTATTCCGAGAAAGCCCGGGATGAGCCGTGATGACCTTATCTCGACTAACACCAAGGTTGTAAAAAGCGTCACCGAGCAGGTGGTTGCTCATTCCCCTGACGCGATACTCATACTGGTTACCAATCCGCTTGACGCCATGGTCTACGTGGCGCACAAGGTAAGCGGTTTTGCCGAAAGCAAGGTGATGGGAATGGCGGGAGTGCTTGATTCTGCACGTTTTCGGGCGTTTATCGCTATGGAGCTCGGGGTATCGGTTGAGAACATAAACGCATCGGTTCTCGGCGGACACGGAGATACGATGGTTCCGCTTCTTAGCAACACTACGATTGCGGGTATTCCCATAGCGGAGCTTGTCCCCGCTCCTAGGCTCGAGGCGATGGTCGACCGCACCAGAAAGGGAGGAGCCGAAATAGTGGGTCTCCTTAAGACCGGAAGCGCTTTTTACGCTCCCGCGGTGGCAGCGGTGGAAATGGCCGAGGCGATCATAAAGGACAAGAAAAAAATACTGCCCTGCTGCGTTTACGCGGACGGATATTACGGAATAGAGGATACGTTCGTGGGTCTTCCCGTAAGGCTCGGCGCAGAAGGGGTCGAGGAGATAATAGGGGTTGAGATCTCAGGTGAGGAGATGGATGCTCTGCATGTCTCTGCGGGCAAGGTGAAAGAGCTTTGCGAAGTAATTGACGGAATGGGAATCCTCTAGGGTTCCACTTGCATTCTGGCCCCCGGCGCCGTTTATAATCTCGGACGGACGCTCCGGAAATATTTTTTGGAGGTTTCTTCAATATGGCTAACGGTACGGCTACGGCGAGCAAGGCGCTCACCATGAGAAAGGATATGTGGTGGATAGAGCCTCTCATAACCGGTGTGGTGCTTGGGGCTTTTGGAATCTACTCTACGTGGAGGGCACTTTCCAACCAGTTTTACTACACAGAACCCTACCTCTCGCCTTTTTATTCCCCGCTTCTGCTCTTTGACTGGTGGCCGGCTTCCCCGGCAATACTTATTCTCTGGGCGCCGCTTGGATTCCGGGCGACCTGCTACTACTACAGAAAAGCGTACTACCGGGCGTATTTCTTCTCGCCTCCCGGCTGCGCGGTAAAGCCGGTCGGAAAAAGGGCTTCCTACAGTGGAGAATCGAGCTTTCCGTTCATCCTGCAGAATATCCACAGGTTCTTTCTCTACGCGTCTGTTGTCATTTTGCTGTTTTTGTGGATCGACTCGTATGAAGCCTTTTTCTTCCATGACGGGGCCGGAGTGGGCGTCGGAACCATCATCCTTACCTTAAACGCGTTCCTGCTTACCATGTATTCGTTTTCCTGCCACTCCTTTCGTCACCTTGTGGGGGGAAAACTCGACGTGTTCTCAGGATGCCCGACTCGCTTTCGTCTCTGGGGTGCCGTAAGCGTCCATAACGAAATACATATGAAATGGGCGTGGACAAGCCTTGTTTTCGTGGCTCTCACGGACCTTTACGTATTTCTGGTAGCGAACGGAACAATTACTGATCTGAGGTTGATATAGAAGTGGAAAAATACGAAACACATACGCATGACGTTATAATCATCGGCGCCGGCGGGGCAGGGCTTCGGGCCGCCATAGAGTCTTCCGCCAAGGGCGCCTCGACCGCGCTTATATGCAAATCCCTGCTCGGAAAGGCCCACACCGTGATGGCGGAGGGAGGCGTTGCTGCCGCCCTGGCAAACGTAGATACCAAGGACAACTGGGAAACCCACTTCAAGGACACCATGAAGGGCGGAAAGATGCTTAATAACTGGCAGATGGCCCTTTACCACGCGAAGGAGGCCCCGGAGAGGGTTAAAGAGCTTGAATACTGGGGAGCTCTTTTTGACAGAACGAAAGAAGGAAGGATAAACCAGAGGGCCTTCGGCGGTCACACGTGGAAGAGGCTTGCCCACGTGGGCGACCGGACCGGTCTTGAGATGATAAGGACCCTCCAGGAAAAGGGGATACACTCGGGCATAGACGTCTACATGGAGTGCACGATAACCCATCTCCTGAAGGACGGAGACAGGGTCGTGGGTGCTTTCGGCTACTGGAGGGAAAGCGGGAAATTCGTTCTTTTCCGCGCAAATGCGGTGGTCCTTGCGACGGGTGGGGTAGGAAAAGCCTACAAGTACACCTCGAATTCCTGGGAATACACTGGCGACGGTCACGCAATGGCGTATGAGGCGGGAGCCGAGCTTGTGGACATGGAGTTCATACAGTTCCATCCCACGGGCATGGTCTGGCCGCCTAGCGTAAGGGGAATCCTTGTTACGGAAGCGGTGCGCGGCGAGGGAGGCATACTCACAAACAGCGAGGGTGAGCGTTTCATGGAGAGATACGACCCCGAGCGCATGGAGCTATCGACCCGCGACGTGGTCGCGAGATCGATATACACAGAAGTTGAGCAGGGTCGCGGTTCTCCCCACGGCGGAGCGTTTCTAGACGTCTCCCACAGGGGAGCCGATTACGTAAAGCGCAAGCTTCCCAGCATGTACCATCAGTTCATGGAGTTTGCGGACATAGACATAACCAAGGGCCCGATGGAAGTGTTCCCGACCACCCATTACGTAATGGGTGGAGTCAAGGTTGAAGGAGATACCTGCTCTAGCACCGTTCCGGGGCTTTTCGCCGCGGGCGAGGTTGCCGGAGGAATGCACGGCGCTAACCGTCTCGGCGGAAATTCCCTTTCTGATCTTTTAGTTTTCGGGAAAAGGGCGGGAGAAGGTGCGGCGGCTTACGCGAGCGGGAAATCCCACGCACAGATACCTGCCGAGCTTGTCGAGGGATACGCAAACGAGCTTAGAGAGCCTTTTAACAATACCCAGGGAGAGAACCCCTACACGATCCATCAGGATCTCCAGGACGTGATGCAGCTCTACATAGGGGTGTTCCGCACGGAAGAGAACATACAGAAGGGCATAGACGAGATAGAGGGACTCAAGGAGAGGGCGAAAACGCTCAAGATAGAGGGCTCGGTGATGTTTAACCCGGGCTGGCATCTCTGCAGGGACCTTAAGTCGATGCTGATCGTCTCTGAGGCGCTCGCGAGATGCGCGCTTGCGAGAAAAGAGAGCAGGGGAGCTCACAGCCGGGTCGATTATCCTGAGAGCGACGACGAGACATGGGGCAAGCTAAATTTCATTGTTTCCTTCAGAGAAGGGGCGATGGACGTCGCAACGCGACCAATCATGGAGATGCCCGAGGAGTTTTCGAAACTGTTTACGGAGGATAAGTGATGTCTGTAGCCAAGCTAAGAGTCTTTCGCGGAGATTCCCAGGGGGGAGAGGAAAAGGAGTACGAGGTCCCGGTAGATGAGGGGATGGTGGTCCTCGACGCGCTTTTCTACATACAGGCAAACTACGACGGCGATCTGGCGATAAGATGGAACTGCAAGGCGGCCAAGTGCGGCTCCTGCAGCACCGAGATAAACGGAAAGCCGAAGCTTGCCTGCAAGACCCGCATGGACAGTTTCGCCGAGGGCGAAACGATTACCGTCTACCCGATCAAGGCGTTTCCCGTGATAAAAGATCTCGTAACCGACGTTTCATGGAACTACGAAGTAAGCAAGAAGATTCCTCCGTTTACCCCCGCAGAAGATACCGAGTGGATCATGTACCAGGAGGACGTTGAGAGGGGGCAGGAATTCCGCAAATGCATAGAGTGCTTCCTGTGCCAGAACGTCTGTCACATACTTCGCGATCACAACAGAAAAGACGCGTTCGCGGGACCGAGGTTCATGATAAAGATCGCCGAGCGGGAGATGCATCCCCTGGATGTTCTTGACAGAAGGGAGTTTGCGCGCGAGGAGGCCGGAGTCGGCTTCTGCAACATCACGAAATGCTGCACGGAAGTGTGCCCCGAGGACATACACATAACCGATAACGGAATCATTCCGCTCAAGGAGAGAGTGGTTGACAAGTACTATGATCCGCTCTCCTGGCTTTTAAGGAAGATCAAGGGGAAATAGGAAAGGGTTCCAGATTGAACGTACACGAATACCAGGCCAAAAAGCTTCTCTCTGATTTCGGAGTCAGTGTTCCGGGCGGGCAGGTTGTTTTCAGCGCGGACGAGGTGTCAGAGGTGCTAGATGCTCTTGACTCCGCGAAGTACGTTGTAAAAGCCCAGATTCACGCAGGCGGCCGGGGCAAGGGAGGCGGAATAAAGGTAGTTGACAGTGCCCAGGACGCTACGGCGGCCGCGGATGAGATAATCGGCATGAACCTTGTCACCCACCAGACGGGCCCCGAGGGCAAAAAGGTGGGAAGCGTGCTGATCGAGGAAGCCTCCAGTATAGAGAAGGAGTTCTATCTGGGCATGGTGATTGATCGCTCCCGGGAAAAAGTGGTCGTTATGGGAAGCCCTGAGGGAGGGGTTGAGATAGAAGAGGTGGCGGCCAAGTCTCCTGAGAAGATAATCAAGGAGCACGTCGATATCTCGCTTGGCATTCAGCCTTACCAGTGCCGGAAAATTGCTTATTTCATGGGTCTTGAAGGCGGTGCCGTGAGGCAGGCCGTATCGTTTATTTCCTCTCTTTACCGGGTATTCATTGAGAAAGACTGTTCCCTCGCTGAGATAAACCCGCTTGTCCTTACCTCAGACGGAAACATAGTGGCTCTCGACGCGAAGATTAACTTTGATGATAACGCGCTTTTCCGCCACCGCGACATCGCGGGGCTTAGGGACAGAAACGAAGAGGACTCGCTTGAGCTTGAGGCAAGCGACGCGGGGATAAGTTTTGTTAAGCTTGACGGAAACATAGGATGTCTTGTTAACGGCGCGGGGCTTGCCATGGCCACCATGGACATTATAAAGCACCACGGCGGAGAACCCGCGAACTTCCTTGACGTTGGTGGAGGGGCCACCACGGAGCAGGTGACAAAGGCCTTTAAGATGATCCTGAGCGACGAGAACGTAAAGGCCATCTTCGTTAATATTTTCGGCGGCATCATGAAGTGTGACACCATCGCCGATGGTATCGTAGAAGCCGCGGGCGAAGTCGGGATAAACGTTCCCTTAGTGGTCAGGCTTGAAGGAACCAATGTTGAAGCCGGAAGGGAAATTCTTTCTGACTCCGGTCTTGACATCCAGACCGGAGCTGACATGAAAGAAGCCGCATCCAAAGTGGTTGAGGCCGCTAAAACTGGCTGATTTTAACGAGTTACAATAGATACTTAATTTGTTTTCTGCGGATATCTGTTCCCTTTAATAGAGCGTACATGCCATGGAGAGAAGGGGTCCTCACCAGTTGAATTAAAATGTTAGATAAGTTGGCTTGGTATCAATCAAATCTTCGTCTCCATACTCATCGTCTGCGAAGATATCTGATTTGAGAATAGTCAGAGTCTTACCATAACGACCCAATCCTATGATTTCTTCAATTCCGGGAATACTACGCGAACCGCCGAACCAGTTTTTTAATTCTATCTTCTCTTGCACACGCTTGGCCCCGACAACGTTCTCTCGGGAGGAATTAAATATTTTGGTTTCGCTTCCTTCTGGAAGCGGGTCTCCTTTGCGTAACCACTCAAACCCTCTGAAATCTCGGAGGCTGTCAGACATAAAACAGTAATTGATTTTGTTATTAGAACTGACAATCATTGCCACCGGTATCTCCGCCTTTTCAACATATCTGCTAGCCGTGGCGATTAAAGAAGTTACAAAACGTTTTGAAAGAGCTTCAACAGCAGCTAGTCCGTCTCCGAGAGATTTCATTTCCCTCGTGAACAGATCGTTAGGCATCAATAGGGATGCAGCGAATATATCAGCCTCCCGTTCAAATGGGTCATTTGTCGTGAATCCTGCATTTGAAGAGTGAATATCTTTGTGAGCGAGCACCGCGTCAACGTGGCTGGGAAGGATGTAATGGCCAATCTCATGGGCTATGGAGAAACGCCTGAAGCCTTCATTCTGAATATGGGTGGCATAGCCAATGCAAAACTCGTTGCCTTTACGGATAAGCATACCGGAGACCCCACCGTCCGCAGGCATGGATTTTACCATGATATCAAAAGATTCAGCAATCTCAATGGGGTCAATCGGCAGATCGGTAATCCCTAGTCTTTTGATAAGCTGTTCAGCTTCCCTGGAGGCTGCGGCCTCTGCCGGTTTTTCCACGATTTTACTCTTTCCCGCTACTTCTGGCAGCTTTCTCGGCCAGCATTTCTATCACATCTTCCGCAAACTTGCGATCTTTACCTTTAAGTTCGGTAAGATGCCGGTGGATTTCCTCTCCACCGGAGAGACCTGCCGGGTCATCAACCCTGCCCAGCAGGTAGTCGGTTGTTACTTTCAGTGCGTCGGCAAGCCGTTTCAGGTTATCAAAAGATGGCTTCCGCGCGCCGGTCTCGAAATGGGAAACTGCTGAAGTCAGAAGCCCCGAGATCTGAGCAAGTTGTGCTTGGTTAAGCTCGCGTAACTTGCGAGCTTCCCGCAGTCTATGAAGAAAAATCTCTGATGATTTAGTTGACTTTGGCATGACGAAAGCGTAAAATTAATTTGACGTTATCGCCTATATCATTTAGTCTTTGATATTATACGGTAGATTAGCCGATATGCAAGATTCTGGCAAAGTTGTCTTTAAGAAGGAAAAATTTAAACCATAGGAAGTTTATAAGATGAATAAACAAAGAATCGGGAGATCTTCCCCACTTTCTGAACCAGTTGATCTGCTTTTAGCGGACATTGCGATTCACATTCAACTCAGCACCACAGATTTTCGTAAGATGGAGGAACGCTACAAAACTCTTGGAGACTACATTAACCGCCCGGGAAGTTTGCTTGGAGGCAGAGTCCAGCGTGTATATCCGCAGGGTTCAATGGCCATAGGAACAACCGTCGCCTCAAAGCTTATCAATGATGAGCACGACGTAGATTTTATCGTCCAGCTTCAGTTGAATCCCAATACAGCCCCGAAAAAAGTGCTCGACTTACTCTTCCATAGTATTCGCGGGAAAGAAGGTTCTCTTTATTTTGGTAAAGTCGAGCGCCGAAACCGCTGCGTAACCGTACATTATGCGGATAAAATGCATGCCGATATAACCCCGATGATCCGGGTCCCCGGACCCGAGCGCGAGAGCTTTCTGTTTCATAACAAGCCTAATGCTCTTGAAGAAGACCAAGCATTGATTGCCAACCCTTTCGGTTTTGCGGAGTGGTTTAAGGAAATTACGTCAGTTGATAAGGAATTTGCCGAGATTTTTGCCATGAGGGCAGGTAGATATGAGGAGCGCATACTGAACATGAGGGCCGAAAGCGAAGAAATCCCCGATCAGGAACCTATCAATAGCAAGTCTAAAGCCGTTGTGGCTCTACAACTGATAAAACGCTGGCGCAACGTACTGTTCGATAAACGTAGCACTCGCCGTCCACCTTCCGTAATGATGAGTAAGCAGGTAGCGGATGCCGCAAATAATACCAGCACGCTTTCCGAGGAATTGCTATATCAAGCACAGTGCATGCGCGACGAATTGTTTCGGTATCATCAGGCTAGACGGAAAATTCGGGTGTTTAACCCACGCTGTGGCAAGGATGAGTTTACTGACCGCTGGCCAGGTTCACTATATGAACAAGAAGTTTTCCTTAACGATTTAAACGCTCTTATTGCCGATCTTAACCGTATTAATGCAGGCTGTGACCTTAGAGAAATGCGAAAGATAATGATCAGATTGTTCGGAGAAGCTCCTACGGGTGCGGTTTTTGAGATGTTTAACAAGGAACTAGGAAAACGGATAGAAAGCGGGCAGAGCTATCACAAACCAGACGGTGGGCGCATTTATTTACCTACGAGCGGGATTGTTACTAGCGGGCCTTCGAGATCCGGAGTACGGAGGACTCCAAGAAATACTTTTTACGGTACGGAAGGGAGGAAGAAGAAATAAGAGTACTCCCAATCAAAGAACAAATAGATATGATGAGCAAGAGATGGCCTCAATTTAAGGTCTCTTGGCCAACAAGATGGTTTGTTTCTTGGGAAGGAGTACTTTGCCCCCTTAACAAAAGATATGTTATTCAGGTGGTTTATTGTCTCGGAGCAAATCTCGGCTCAGTCGAAATATCACCGAAACCCCCTCAAGTTCGAGTTCTTTTTCCTATGCTTGAAAAACGTCCTGAGAATCCAGAAGAATCGATTCCTCATCATTATTTCAATCTTGGAAATCCCAACCATCCAATTTTATGCCTGTATGACCCTGGTAAAAAAGAATGGATTCCAAGTAATTATATTGCCGAAACTATACTGCCATGGACCATTAACTGGCTGGCATGCTATGAGGGATGGCGTGCAACCGGGGAGTGGAGAGGAGGGGGAAGTCATTGACAGTAAAAACAATTGAAGGATATGAATAAAGAAATAAACCCTCCGAAGAGATCGTCAGGCACGCTTCAACGCCACCGCATCCTGCAACCTTGGCCAAAGAATCAAATTTTTCGCATCCTTTCCATTGATGGTGGTGGGATATGTGGAATATTTCCGGCAGTTTTTCTGGCGGAATTAGAAAAACGTTATCTCGGCAACACTTCCATAGCAAGATATTTTGACCTTATTACTGGAACTTCGACAGGCGGAATCATTGCGGTCGGGTTAGGGTCCGGTCTTTGTGCTAAAGAGCTTTCCGAAATTTACATCAAGCGTGGATGTGAAATCTTTCCACCGTCGAATTCAGGATTAGCCGGTATGGTTCAACGTGGCATAAAGAAGTTAAGACATTCTTTACTGTACCACTATGACCGCAAGGCACTTATGGAAATACTCCATGAAATCCTCGGCAAACAAAAACTCGGCCAGTCCTGTAACCGACTTTGCATTCCATCTTTTGATGGGCGTTATGGAGAAGTGTACATCTTCAAAACGCCTCACCACCCCGACTTCCGTAAAGATCATATTGAATTGATGACCAAAGTTGCCGCCGCCACGGCAGCGGCACCAACTTTCTTTAAACCACTTGAAGATAGAGGCTACACTTTCGTCGATGGCGGAGTATGGGCAGCCAATCCCGTTATGGTTGGCTTAGTTGATGCCGTGTCCTGTTTTGATGTACCAACGGAAAACATACGAATCCTGAGCTTGGGATGCAGTAACCATAACTATGCAACAGTTAAAGGGTGGAAAATTTCGATGGGTGGCCTGCTTGTTTGGCGAAACATTATCTACGCATCAATGCAACTGCAATCCATGAACGCCTTGGGTCAGGCCGGTCTGCTTATAGGACGGGACAAGATCATACGCATCGCACCTCCAGAAAGCCAAAGAGTGATCGCCTTAGACGACTGGATACGGGCCAGCGAAGAACTGCCATCTCTTGCGAAAGAGATGGCGGAAGAAAGGGGTATTCAGGTGGCGGAAATTTTTCTGAAAGATATAACTGACCCCTATGAACCACTCTATTCTGAGAATGAGGAGAACAGTTGCTCCAGTTTCTGATAACCGTCTGGAAGAGTACGGAAAGGAAGGTCACAAGCACAGGATTCATTTAGGTGATTCGGTGGCGATGTGCCGGTCGGCTTATGCAAATCTCAGGCGATTGGATGCGTCAAACATTCTTTGGTGTTTAAAGAGACTGTTAAGATAACAATTGTGCAAACGAAAACTTGCACTTTTATTGAGTTAAATCAGTCGGACCGTGCTTTTTAAAACAGCTTTGTAAGTGGTAACCCCCGGATGGCGAGAGAAATCATTCTATTTCAGGAAATTATGACAAATATCTAATCTTGTTTCTATTAGTTTTTCTCTGTTTTTGTTTTATCCCGAAACCTTGACATAACCCTTTTGATGATTAGTTTGAAAAGTGGAGGTACATGTTAGATGCAAACGGCAGTTGCCACGTGCGATTCTCTCTCGGTTTTCATGCGAGAGATGGAAAAACATCCGCTTATCTCAAAAGAGGAAGAGTATGCGCTTGCGGTCAAATATTACGAAAACGAAGATCTTGAAGCGGCCAACAAGCTTGTGGTGTCAAACCTAAGGTTCGTAGTGAGAATCGCTTCTGAGTACAGATCTTACGGTTTTCCGATGATGGATCTTGTTCAAGAAGGTTCGATAGGACTGATGCGCGCCGTTCAAAAATTCAACCCTTACAAGGGGTACAGGCTCATATCCTACGCGGTGTGGTGGATCAGGGTAAGGATCCAGAACCACATAATGAAGTTCTGGAGCAACGTTAAGATCGGAACAACGCAGTCCCAAAGAAGGCTTTTCCAGAGAATAGAAGGGGCAAAGCGCAAACTCGGGATAACCGCCGCTAACATGGAAGATGACGACATAAGCCGCCTGGCGGACCATTTTGGCGTTAACGAAGAGGATATCTCCGAGATGCAGGTCCGCGCTTCCAAAAGGGATCTTTCCCTCTCGGAGCGTCCCGCAGGGGACGACTCCTCGGCTACTTACGTGGAGTTGCTTCCCGATCCGTCGGATAACCAGGAGCAGGTGCTCGGTGAACTCGGGTTTGACAGTCTTGCCAGGGAGAATCTGCGCGAAGCTCTCGAGACGCTTTCAGAGAGGCAGAAAAAGGTGATAAACGAGAGGTATTTCACCGAACCTCCAAGAAAACTCCACGAAATAGCCCGTGATCTCGGGGTTTCCCAAGAGAGGGTAAGGCAGATACAGGCCGAATCCATAGGGAAACTCAGGGGGTACATGGCCGAAAGACTTGAAATTCACCCGTAACAAGAAGAAAACCTAGGAGGAATTAAATGGCTTCTAAGATAATAGGAATAGACCTTGGAACAACTAATTCATGCGTCGCCATTGTTGAGGGCGGCGAGCCGAAAGTGATAATCAACGAAGAAGGCACGAGAACAACCCCTTCGGTAGTAGCGTTTCTAAAGGGCGGAGAAGAGATTCTGGTTGGTGGACCGGCGAAGCGCCAGGCCGTTGCTAACCCCGAGAACACCGTCTACTCTACGAAAAGGCTTATGGGCAGAAGGTTTGAGGAGATATCAAGCGAAGCTGAAGGTCTTGCCTATAATGTAGTAAAGTCAGGCAAATCGGACGCTTGGGTCGAGGTCGAGGGAAAAGAGTACTCTCCCCCGCAGGTCTCAGCGCACGTGCTCATGAAGCTTAAGAAGGCCGCAGAGGATTACCTGGGTTCTGAAGTTACAGAAGCCGTTATCACGGTTCCTGCTTATTTTAACGACAGCCAGCGCCAGGCCACGAAAGACGCCGGAAAAATAGCTGGTCTTGACGTAAAGCGCATAATAAACGAGCCGACCGCTGCAGCTCTTGCCTACGGGTTTGATAAAAAGAAAGAGGGGATGATAGTTGTCTACGACCTCGGAGGCGGAACTTTTGATGTATCGGTGCTTGAGGTCGGAAACAACGTTATAGAGGTAAAGTCCACAAACGGCGATACCCATCTCGGTGGAGACGATTTTGACAAGAGGGTCATTGATTACATCATCTCTGAATTTAAAAAGGATTCCGGGATAGATCTCGGGGCGGACAAGATGTCCGTGCAGAGGCTAAGGGAAGCCGCCGAAAAGGCCAAGATCGAGCTTTCAAATACCGTCGAGACGGAAATCAACCTGCCGTTTATAACGGCCGACGCGAGCGGTCCCAAACATTTGGTGCTTAAGATAACGCGCTCCAAGTTCGAACAGCTGATTGAAGATCTTGTAAAGGGCACCCTCAAACCCTGTGAACAGGCTCTTAAGGACGCGGGGCTTCGCCCGGGCGAGATAGCCGAGGTAATACTGGTTGGCGGGTCGACCAGAATCCCACTTGTCCAGAAAGTCGTGACTGACTTTTTCGCAAAGGATCCGAGCAGGGGAATAAACCCCGACGAGGTAGTCGCCATGGGGGCCGCCATACAGGCTGGCGTGCTCGGTGGGGACGTGACCGACATGCTTCTTTTGGATGTTGTTCCCCTCTCGCTTGGCATTGAGACTCTAGGAGGGGTCATGACCACCATTATCGAGAGAAACACGACTATTCCCACCAAGAAAAGCCAGATTTTCACAACGGCTGAAGACAACCAGAACTCGGTTGAGATTCACGTGCTGCAGGGAGAAAGGCAGATGGCGGCTGATAACAGAACGCTTGCCAGGTTCATTCTGTCGGGCATTCCCGCGGCGGCAAGGGGCATTCCGCAGATAGAGGTCACTTTCGATACCGACGCCGACGGAATACTCCACGTATCCGCGAAGGACAACGCGACTCAGAAGGAACAGAAGGTGAAGGTTGAGTCCTCAAGCGGGCTAAGCAGCGACGAGATTGACTCCATGGTTGAGGAAGCTGAGAGCATGTCCGAGAAAGACAAGGAGAAAAGCGAACAGGTTCAGAAGAGAAATCAGCTTGACGAGCTTGTCTACAGGACTGACAAGAGTTTCCAGGAACTTGGCGACGGCTTCTCTGATGAGGAGAAGAAGGAACTCGAGCAGGCCCTTCAGGAAGGAAGGGAAGCCCTTAATTCGGATGACCTAGGCAAAATAGACCTTGCGACGGAAAAAATAACCGCCGTCTCTCACAAGCTTGCAGAACTTATGTACAAAAAACAGCAAGAAGAAGCCTCTGCAAGCGCCGCAGAGGGCGGGGCTGGAGACCAAGCCCCCGAGCAAGGAAACTCGACCTCGGGCGACGATGTTATAGACGCCGAGTTTACCGAACAGAAGTAATTACGAAGAGTTGCGAATTTCATCCGTCTTTTTGCGGGTGCTGCTTTGCGACCGGAAAAAGGAGCGTTGGTTTATTAGTTTCTTCCAAATGATAAAACAAAGAATCAAGGAGGGCTATTATGTTTAAAGAGGTTTCTGTAGATTGGAAACAAGTCTCCTTTTATAAACCGGATGATATTCCCTTTCTGGACAAAACATTAAGCGGTGTCTATTTGATTTGGGATGGTAGAATGGGAGAAGTTATTTATATTGGGAGAGGAAATATATTTCAACGTTTAAGTGACAATTTTAGCGATGAACATCTTAAATTTCATCTTGACAATCGTTATATGTATTTAACGTATTCTTCTGTTCCAGAACAAAAACAAGCTGGATTACTACGTTATTTGACAGAAAAGTATGAGCCATCCATAAGGAATTATGATTCACTCACGGAAATCATTAAACCAAACTACGGTCCCCCCGAGATTCCTTATCTTAAAGTTTATCCAGCAGAGCTAAAACTGCTGAAATAATAGGCTACGGCCAGCATTAAATACAATGCCCTAAAAGTTTTGTTGGGCAACAGGGGACGTACAATTTCCTTCTGCGAGTAGTGATATTTTTCCCTTGCGGTTAAACTGATTTTCCGAATCTAGACTTCCGCCTTTGACCCATTTTAAGTGTTCGGGGTTGGGTTCTAGATTGTAAAAACCACGCGGTTGTTTTGTGCCGCAAAATGCCTCGCGGCCCCGCTTCGCCGCGTTTTTATGGATAATGGAAGAAGATCCTCAAATATCGGAAGAAGAAGCTGAAGACCGGGAATGGATCGAATCGCTTGAATACGTAATCGAGAATTCCGGGCGCGAGAGGGCAAGCGACCTGCTCAGAAAGCTCCGAATCTACTCCCAGAAAAAAGGCGTCAAGATTCCATACACCTCAAATACCCCATACGTAAACACCATCTCCCTTGAGGATCAGCCGCCTTACCCGGGCAACTACGAAATAGAGCGCGCAATAAGAAACATAATAAGGTGGAACGCCATGGCCATGGTCGTGCGCGCAAACAGGATAAGCGACGACATCGGCGGACATATCTCTACCTACGCCTCAGCCGCAACGCTCTACGAGATAGGATTCCACCATTTTTTCAGGGCCGGTGATGAGAACTGGGAAGGGGACATGATCTATTTTCAGGGGCACGTTTCGCCAGGCATATACGCAAGGGCGTTTCTTGAAGGCACGGTCTCTATCGAGCAGATGCGCAATTTCAGAAGGGAGATTGACGGAGACGGTCTTTCTTCCTATCCTCACCCCTGGCTTATGCCGGGCTTCTGGCAGTTCCCGACGGTCTCAATGGGACTTTCTCCCATAATGGCGATTTACCAGGCCCGTTTCAACAGGTACCTCGAGGACAGGGGGCTCAAGCCCCGAACCGATGCCAAGGTGTGGGCCTTTATCGGAGACGGAGAGACGGACGAACCTGAAACCTTGGGAGCCATCACCCTGGCGTCGAGAGAGAAACTGGACAACCTCATATTCGTGATCAACTGCAACCTCCAGCGCCTTGACGGCCCCGTGAGGGGAAACGGCAAGATAATACAGGAGCTTGAGAGAATCTTCAGGGGAGCCGGATGGAACGTCATAAAAGTTATCTGGGGAGGGAACTGGGATCCGATCCTGGCTCAGGATAAAGACGGCTTCCTGGTCGAAAAGATGGAAGCGACTCTTGACGGTGATTACCAGAGATACACTATTTCTCCCGGGAAGCACATAAGGGAGAAATTTTTCGGCGCCCGCCCTGAAATCCTCAAAATGGTCGAGAACCACACAGACGAGGAGCTTGAGAAGCTCACAAGAGGAGGCCACGACTCAGAGAAGGTCTACGCCGCTTACAAGGCCGCGGTTGAGAACACCGGATCTCCCACGGTGATCCTTGCAAAGACCATAAAGGGCTACGGCCTCGGGGAAGCGGGGGAGGGCAAGAACATAACCCACCAGCAGAAAAAACTTAACGAGGAGGAGCTAAAAGACTTTCGCTCCAGGTTCTACATACCGCTTACGGACCAGGAAGTAAGAAGGGCTCCCTTCTACAGGCCAGCTCCCGACAGCCCCGAGATGAAGTATCTGCGCGAAAAAAGAGAAGCTCTCGGCGGACCCATCCCGAAGCGGACCGTACGGGCAAAGCCCCTTGAGAAAATCCCCGAGCGGGTGTTCGAGGAGTTCAAAAAGGCTTCCGGACCCAAGAGAAAAGTGGCCACTACCATGGTAATCGTCCACATGCTCTCAAGGCTTATGCGGGACAAGGATATAGGAGAACTGATAGTTCCCATAGTACCTGATGAAGCGAGAACTTTCGGAATGGAGGCGCTTTTCCGCCAAGTCGGCATCTATTCAAGCGTTGGACAGCTCTACGAACCCGTTGACGCAGGCACCCTTCTTTACTACAAGGAGGCAAAGGACGGCCAGATACTCGAAGAAGGCATAACCGAGGCGGGCAGCATGTCTTCCTTTATCGCTGCCGGCACGGCCTATTCGACCCACGGGATAAACACCATTCCCTTTTTCATTTACTACTCCATGTTCGGGTTCCAGAGAATAGGGGACCTTATCTGGGCCGCCGCCGACATGAAATGCAGGGGCTTCATGGTGGGAGGTACCGCCGGGCGAACCACCTTGGCGGGCGAAGGTCTTCAGCACCAGGACGGAAACAGCCATCATTTCGCCTACGCCTATCCCAACCTGAAGGCCTACGACCCTGCTTTTTCCTACGAGATCGCCGTGATAGTTAGGGACGGGATAAAGAGGATGTACCAGGACGGGGAGGAGATATTCTACTACATAACGGTGATGAACGAGCGCTACGCGCAGCCGGCCATGCCTGAGGGGGTCGAGGAAGGTATAGTAAAGGGAATGTACAGGTTCGCGGCTTCTGAGATCAAGGACTCCGGGAAAAAGGTTCATCTTTTCGGAAGCGGCGCAATCATAAACGAGGTTTTCTGGGCCAGGGATGTCCTTGAGAACGGCTATGGCGTCCCGACCGACGTCTGGAGCGTAACGAGCTACAAGGAGCTTTACCAGGACGCAAAGGAAGCAGAAAGATGGAACCGCCTAAATCCCGGCGAGAAGAGAAAAAAAAGCTACATTTCAGAGTGCATGGAAGGGGAAGACGGAGTATTTGTTGCAGCGACCGACTATCTTAAAAGCCTTCCTGATTCCATTTCCGCCTACTTTCCCAAGCCTCTTGTTTCTCTCGGCACCGACGGATTCGGAAGAAGCGATACCCGCGAATCGCTTCGTAACTTCTTCGAGGTCGACTACCGTCACATCGCGATCGCGGCGCTTTCAGAGCTTTGCAGGGAAGGAAAGATAGACGAAAAAACCGTCAATGAGGCGATAAGCGAATTTGGAATCGACCGGGGAAAACCCAATCCCGCGGTCACTTGACGAGGAATGTAAATTGATAGAATTCAGGCTTCCCGAACTTGGAGAAGGAATTGAATCCGGGCAGGTGATAGAGGTTTTCGTTTCGCCCGGGGACAAGGTTTCACTTGAGCAGCCCCTGCTCGAGGTAGAAACGGACAAGGCCGCCGTTGAAATCCCTTCGCCGGCTGACGGAACAATTGTCGACGTGTGCGTAAGCGCCGGGGATACAGTGGAAATAAGCCAAGTGCTCGTGAGAATGGACGGGGATGAAGAGGGCAGGGAGCCTCCAGAAGATGCCCCCGCGGCTGCGAAAGAGGAAAAACCCGCTGGGGCGCAACCACCCCTTCCTGAAAAAGAACCCGAAGAAGAAAAAAAACAGACCCCGTCACCCAAAAGTGCGCTCAAGGACGATGTCGCCCCGCCGGGACCCCTTGCAGTGGCGGCGGCGCCTTCCGTGAGGCGTCTTGCCAGGGAGCTCGGAGTTGAGCTCTCATCCGTTACGGGAAGCGGTCCCCGCGGGAGAATACTTGAAAAAGACGTAAAGGCTCACGCCAAGGCCATAATAAGGTCTGTTTCCTCTGCCCAGCCGGCGGCCCCTCCGGAACCCGAGCTTCCCGATTTCTCAAAGTGGGGAGAGACGGTTACAGAGAGCTTCTCGACCGTGAGGAAGCTTACGGCCAAGCGCCTTTCACAGGCGTGGACGGCCCCTCACGTAACGCAGTTTGACAAGGCGGACGTCACCCAGCTTGAGGACCTCAGAAAACTTAACAGGGACAAGGTGGCGGAAGCCGGGGGCAACCTTACCGTGACCGCGATTCTGGTAAAAGCCCTTTCCCGGGCACTTTTGGAATTTCCGAAGTTTAATTCAAGCATACACATGGGCAGCCGCACGATCGTTTATAAAAAATACATAAACATCGGGGTCGCGGTAGATACGGAAAGAGGACTTCTTGTCCCTGTGATAAGGGATGTCGACAAAAAGGATATAACGCAGATATCGGTTGAGCTTACGGAGATATCTTCTGCGGCGAGGGAGAAAAGGCTCTCTGCCGACAGGCTCCAGGGGGGCAGCTTCACAATAACCAACCTTGGGGGGATAGGGGGAACCTTTTTCACCCCGATTCTCAATCCGCCCGAAGTCGCCATACTGGGAGTCTCAAGATCCTCCTTTGAGCCCGCGTATGTTGACGGGGAGTTTGTACCGAGGTTCATGCTCCCGCTTTCGCTTTCCTACGATCACAGGATTATAGACGGGGCGGAAGCCGCCAGGTTTCTAAGGTGGCTCTGCGAGATGCTTGAAAAGTCTCCCGATAGCATATTTGAGCAGGCGGTGTAGCAGACTATGGAGAGAGTAGTAACGGAAGTAGCGGTAATAGGAGCGGGTCCTGGGGGATATCCCGCCGCGTTTGCCCTTGCTGACAAAGGGAAAAAAGTCACTCTTATAGATCCTGAGCTAAACCCCGGGGGAGTCTGTCTCTACAGGGGGTGCATACCTTCAAAGGCTCTTCTTCACGCGGCGAAGGTGGCCGAGGAGGCAAGGGATGCGGCGGATTTCGGTCTTAGCTACGGGGAACCGAAGATCGACCCTGAGAAGCTTTTTTCATGGAAAGACGAAGTGGTCTCCAAGCTCACGGGCGGACTTCGCACGCTTGTTAAGGCGAGAAAGGTAGATTACTTGCGGGGAAGGGCGTCTTTTACCTCTTCAAGTACCCTTCGCATCGTGACGGCTTCTGGCGAGGAGCGGGAAGTTCTGTTTGAGAATGCCGTTATCTCCACTGGTTCTGTCTCGAGGCGAATTCCGGGAGTGGATTTCGCTTCCCCGAACGTGGTCGACTCCGACGGCGCTCTCTCCATGGGAGAGATCCCGAAAACCCTGCTTGTGGTGGGCGGGGGCTACATAGGCCTTGAGCTTGGAACGTTTTTCTCCTCTATGGGTACGGAAGTCACGGTCGTTGAGATGCTTCCTCGACTCGTTCAAGGGGTTGACAGGGACCTTGCGGGCGTGCTTAAAAAAAGACTTGATGAAAAATTTCGCTCCATAATGCTTGAAACAAAGCTAGCTTCTATCAATGAGTTAGATAACGAAGTTCAAGTTTCATTTGAAGCTGATGGAAAAAGCTTCCAGGAGAGATATGAAAAGGTCCTGATCTCGGTCGGAAGAGTGCCTTACACAGAAGGCCTCGGTCTTGAGAACACCCGGGTCGCGGTGGACGGGCAGGGCTTTATAGAGACGGACTCACAGAGAAGAACGGCCGATCCGGCGATTTTCGCCATCGGGGACGTTGCCGGGGAGCCCATGCTTGCTCACAAGGCCACTTATGAAGGCAGAATCGTGGCTGAGGTTATAACCGGAGCTAAAACCCAGTATGATCCCAGAGCTGTTCCGGCGGTCATATTTACCGATCCTGAAATCGCCTGGTGCGGGGTCACCGAAAGCGAGGCCAAGGAGTCAGGTATGGAAGTGGATGTGTCGAAATTTCCATGGGCTGCGTCGGGAAGAGCGCTTACGCTTAACAGGACCGACGGTCTTACGAAGATCATAGCCCATCGGGGAACCCAGAGAGTGGTCGGCGTCGGAATTGTGGGAACGCAGGCGGGAGAACTCATATCGGAAGCCGTCTTGGCAATTGAAATGGGCGCGACGACCGAGGACATATCTTTTTCCATACATCCTCATCCAACTCTGACTGAAACCCTTATGGAAGCGGCGGAAGGCATATACGGAGCAAGCACCCATCTTATGAAAAGGCGCTCGGGCAAATCTTCACGGAAGTGACGGAGCAATATCTTCACGGTCTCAGCTCGTGTGCTTAAAAACCGGTCATATAACGTACTCTCTACACTCTTGTCCCAAGGTTCTGGCTGGATAAATCTAGGAGTATTAGCAACAGGAGCAATAATTCCTTATTTGCTTGAGAACTTTGCAATAGTTACTTTTAGCTACCTAGGGGGAATTGGACATGAGCGGAATTATCAAAGCTGTTAAACCATCTGGAACTGCTCTGGTTCTTATGCTGTGCATCCTTATGACCGCGCAAGCCTGTCGCTTCGGCGCATCCACCCAGGAGAGGCTCAAGTCCGAAGTGAATGTGTCCCTTGATAAATTTGTAGCGGAACTGGTAGCGAACCGACCAGCCGATCCGAATGCCTACACGGAACGTTTGCGGGTTTATCTGGAAGCCAACCCTGCGTTCTACGGCAGTGCCGTCGCATTAATGGATAAGTCTGGCAATATTACAACAATTCCTTACGTTTATCGCACTTCTGATGGATATGATTCCCGAGACCTTGCCTCTCCCCAGTACAATTACGATCTTGAGGCGCAAGAATGGATCAATCTGCCCTTGGCTTCCAACGCAAGCGTCTGGACATCCCCTTACTTTGATGCGGGTGGGGGCGAAATCTGGATGATTACCCGCTCGGTCCTGGCGCGGGACGCTGACGGCATATTTGCTATCGTTACCACAGACCTGCCCGTGGATGCTCCCGAGTAGCGGTTCTTTGGAGAAGTCAGAGGACAGGCAAGTATATAAACCCCGAATTTTTGTTCCGCTTCGCTTGTTGACAATACAAGGAGAAGATGTAGACTTAGACGCTCATTTTCAAACCTCGGGGGATTTGTATGGGTCTTAGAACGAGATCGGCACAGAAAAAGCATCGCCAGAACCTGAAAAGACGAGAGAGAAACAGGTTCGTAACGTCCACTCTTAAAACCAAGATCAAGCGTTACTCAGAAGCTCTTGGGAGCGAGGATCTTGAAAAATCGCAGACCCTCCTGAAAGAGTTGGTTTCCCTTACCGACAAGGCAGCCACGAAAGGGGTTATCCACAAGAAAAAAGCCTCAAGATACGTATCGAGGTTCTCAAAGAAGCTTTCGGATCTCAGCCAGGGCGCCAGCTCCTAGGTTTTCCGCGAGCAGATTCCCAGAAGAAGTTTCTCAAGAAGTATGTAATTGTTCCCGGAACTGTTTTTGATTCCGAAATCCGTTTCCTCTATAAGCCCGAGTATCCTGCCGAGATCGTTTTCCCTGAAGTTGCGCACGCTTTTTTTAAGGTAAAAGACGGCGCCCCGGGAAGTCTTAATGGCCTTCGCGATCCCTTCGTCCGATTTCCCTTCCTGAAGAAACTGCGAAACCTTGAATATCTGGCGGAATCTCCAGGCTATCATGTAGAGTATGGAAAGGGGGTCTTCCCTGTTTCTCTCAAGTTCCCGCAGTATCCTGAGGGAACCCCTAAGATCCCTGTTTGAAAGTGCGGTTGAGAGAGAAAACACGTTCTCCGTGCTCCGTTTCTCCATAAGCCCGCTTAACTCCTTCTCGCCTATGGGTTTTTCTGCGTCAACGTAAAGGGATATTTTTCCAAGCTCATTCCTGATGAGGTTCATGTCTTCGCCGAGCATGGTTTTTATAAAACCCGCGGCCCCGGGGGCAAGAGAGATTCCCAGTTTGCCGGCCAGATGTCTTATTTCCCGGTCGGTATTGCCTCCGCTGTCAAGGTCAACGAGCCTGATGTTTTTCGCGGACTTTGATTTGCCCTTCCGGGATCCCTCTGATAGAAGAACCAGTGCGGAAAAAGAGGCCGGCGCCCCGGCGTATTTGTTAAGCAGATCAAGATCGTCTTTTCCCAGACCGTCATATCCCTTAACCACGATCAGTTTTTTCTCGTGGAACATGGGCAGGGTGCGCGCGTCCTCGAGTATTTCCGGGAGGGACGTGTCGTCCAGGTTCTTGCTTTCAAAAAGCAACTTCTGGGAATCGGGCGAAAGCTCTTTTTTAAGTTTTTCAATGAACTCTTCAGCCAGAAGGGACTGAGTGCTTTTTAATACGGTAACCGGATGAATATCGATGCTTTTCTCAGAAGACACGACCTGCTTTTTCTCCCTGGCCGGGCGGAACCCTATCGGCTGTTTATTTCAAGCTCGCTGAAAAAATATCCTATTTCGTAGGCGGCAGATTCAGGCGAATCGGATCCGTGCACTATGTTTTTCTCTATGCCGGACGCGAAATCCTTTCTTATGGTTCCGGGATCCGCTTCCTCGGGGTTCGTGGAACCCATGATGATCCTTACCATGGATATGGCGTCTTCTCCCTCAAGAACCATTACCACGCATGGTCCCGAGGACATGAAATCCGTGAGACTTGAGAAAAAAGGCCTTTCCCTGTGTACGTGGTAAAATCCCTCGGCCTGTTTCTTTGAAAGATGTATCATCCTGAGGGCGATAACGCTTATCCCCTTCTCCTCGAACCTTCGAAGAACTTCCCCGATCAGGTTTGCTCCGACTCCGTCAGGTTTTACTATTGACAATGTTCTTTCCATCCTTTGCCTCCGTGTGTATGTGATTGAAATGACTGTTTGATTATTAGCTTTGCGGCGGGGTTTAAAACCGGATGCGCCGCCCCGGGGGGACACGGCACCGTATATCTAGTATTCCTTTTCAAGCTTTCCTACCAGATTTTTTCTTCTCCTGCGGCTTTTTATTCTGAGGTACACCTTGTGCTTGAGATCAAGGGTGATCGGCAGGTCAAATTCCTTGCTTACCATTCCGCAGAGTTCTTTTCCTTTAATGCCGGGTTTCCGGGAGATCGCATCGTTTATGAAAGACCTTATTCTCCTTTTCCGGGTGCCCTCCGCCTTGTCTAAAATTTCGTCTCTTTCGGAAGAGCTCAGATTCCTTAGGTAAGCGATTACCTCGGATCTGGTAGGCTCATTGCCTTCGCTTCGAAGTTTTTCTATCGCTATTCTTATAAATTCGCTTGAGCTTATGTCTTTACTGTCGGCGGTTGAGCATACGTATTTATAATCCCTTTCGGGAATCCTGAAACTCACAAGCCTGTCTTTAATTTCAGAAGCCATAAGCCACTCCGGAAAACCAGATTCCAGCCGTCCACCAAGCGGAATCTGCAACATGCAACTCTGCCTCCGGTTTCGGAACTAGATTCTAATTATTACGGTATTAAGAATCAAGTGCCATACGGCTTTACGTCATCAGGCAAAGCGAATAATTTCTCGAGCGGTTGCGTTCCAGACAATGGCTTCTGTGGAGAAAAAAGCCTTTTCGCCGGGACGGGTTCCCGTTTTGATCAAGCCGGTCCGCGTTAATGTGGACAACCCGTGTTTCCGTGCTGTATAATGTTGCCCCAAGAGCTTTGGGAAGAAAGAGGAATTAGCGCGAAAAGCTTGACTGTCTTAATCTGCTTTTCCTTATCTTTTTTAATCATATCCGCATCTTACAACCATTGGAGGCAACACAAATGGAAAGGTTTGTTATTCCCCATCAGCATGAAATCACCAAAGAGGACAGAAGAAGGCTAAACGGCCACGGTTCCTTGATTCTATGGTTCACAGGACTTCCGAGTTCCGGAAAATCCACTCTTGCCAATGAAATCGAAAAAGAACTTATACAGAGAAACCACCGCACGTACATACTGGACGGGGACAATGTCAGGATGGGTCTCTGCAAGGATCTTGGCTTTTCCGCCGAGGACCGCGAGGAGAATATAAGGAGAATAGGGGAAGTGTCGAAACTTTTCATGGACGCGGGAATTCTTGTCCTTTCTGCCTTTGTTTCTCCTTACCGCGCCGACCGTGACGCAATAAGGGAGCTTGTGGGGGAAGGAGAATTCGTTGAGGTATTCGTCGACTGCTCCGTTGAGCAGTGCGAGCAGCGCGACGTCAAGGGGCTTTACAAGAAGGCAAGAGAGGGAGTTATAAAGGGATTTACGGGAATTGACGATCCGTACGAAGAGCCTTCTGACCCCGAAATAGTGGTTGATACGGAGAAACACTCGATCGAGGAGTGCAAGCAGCAGATACTTGACTACCTGGTCGCGCGCGACGTGGTGAACATGGGATAAGGGGGGACCTGGAAGCCGTCTCTTCGCAGCTGCTTCTTTTCTTCGTGGTTATAGATCATAATAATAGGATTGCGTTAAGGTTTTTCCGAGAATAACAGATGTCTGCTTCAAAAAATGAACCGGGGGCTTCTGGTTCGATGAGCCCTTCTGAACTGATCGGCGGTATCGCGGATAATTCAAGAAAAGCCTCAAGAACCCTGGCATCCGCTCCGTCTTCCCAGAAAAACGATTTTCTTCTTCGCTTCGCGGACCTTCTGGTGAAGGAAACCGATGTTCTGCTCTCGGAAAATGCAAAGGATGTTTCTGACGCCGAGGAAAAAGGTCTCTCGGCGGCGCTTGTTGACCGCCTGAGGCTTAATCCTTCGAGGATAAGCTCCCTGGCTTCCGGACTGCGAGAGATAGCGGAGCTTCCCGACCCCGTGGGAAAGATATCGGCAAAGTGGGACAGGCCTAACGGTATTTCCGTTGAGAAAAAAAGAATTCCCCTTGGCGTTATAGGGATTATTTATGAGTCAAGGCCGGGTGTTACGGCCGACGCCGCGGGACTCTGCGTGAAATCGGGCAATTCCGTAATTCTCCGCGGCGGCTCGGAAACGATACGATCTAATCTCGCCATCTCCCGGCTCATGGCCGATTCCCTCTCCCAAAGCGGCCTTTCGCCGTATACGGCCCAGGTCGTTCCGGTCACAGACAGAGAAGTCGTGACCGAAATGCTCAAGCTTGAGGACAAAATAGATCTCATTATTCCAAGGGGAGGAGAGGGGCTTATAAGGTTTGTCGCTGAGAACTCGAGGATTCCGGTGCTAAAGCACTACAAGGGGGTCTGCCACGTTTACGTGGACGAGCATGCGGACCTCGAGATGGCCGAGGAAATCTGCCGGAACGCGAAAGTCCAGAGACCCGGGGTATGCAACTCGATGGAGACAATGCTTGTGCACTCCTCCGTGGCGAGTGACTTCCTGCCCGTGGCGATAAAAAGCCTTGAGGGAGAAGGAGTGAGCATAAAGGGCTGCGAGAACACAAGAAAGCTTTTCCCCCACGTGGCCCCGGCAAGAGAAGAGGACTGGTACGAGGAGTATCTTGACCTTGTACTGAACGTAAGAGTTGTTTCGACGGTTGACGAGGCGATAAGCCATATACAGAATTACGGCTCCATGCATACGGACGCTATAGTTACGAAAGACGCTGAAAACTCTGAGAAATTCGTAAAGGAAGTGGATTCCTCCGCGGTCATGGTCAATACGTCGACCAGGTTCAATGACGGTTTCCAGCTGGGTCTCGGCGCGGAAATAGGTATAAGCACTTCAAAACTGCACGCGTTTGGCCCAATGGGGCTTGAGGAGCTTACCACTTCGAAGTTCGTGGTAAGAGGAGACGGTCAGGTAAGAAGCTGAACCTTTCGGCGGCTTGGGGGATTTTCGCGAAAGCGACCCGGTTCCGCGAAGCTACGGCAGGGGGCTTGAAAAACAGATGCTTGTTGAGCTCAGGCTTAAGAATTTTGCCATAATAGACGAAATTTCCATTAATTTCGGGGCGAACCTGAACATAATCACCGGAGAGACGGGCACCGGGAAATCCCTTATCGTTGATGCTATAAACATAATCCTGGGCGATAAGTTTACGGCGGATCACGTTAAATCGAGCGACAGGCAGACATCAATAGAGGCTCTTTTCGAGATTCCGGGGGATTTCGGTATCGGGGAGAAACTTGAACGCTTCGGTATCGGGGACTCAGAAGACGAGCTTGTCATAAAAAGGGTTTTTAACCCGGGCGGAAAGAACAGGGTTTATATAAACGGTTCTATAGCGACGCTTGGGACGCTTTCTGATGTGACCGACGGACTTATTAACATGTTCGGTCAGCATGAACACCAGAGCCTTCTTAAGAAAAGTAATTATTTAAATTATTTAGACGCTTTTTCTCAACTTGAACATGAAGTTTCTGGATATAAAGCCGTCTACGCTGAACTCGTGCGTGCGGAGAGTGAGCTTGAGGCTCTCAGGAGAAAAGAACAGGAAGGGACGGAAAAAGAGGATTATCTGAGGTTCCAGGCAGAGGAGATAAAGAAAGTCTCCCCGGCGCCGGGTGAGGATTCAGAGCTTGAGGCGGAGAGAGTCAGGCTTGAGAACTCAGAGAGGTTCTCATCTTCTCTCACAAATGCGACCGGGCTTGTGTATGAGGGAGAGAGCTCGGCAATGGGTTTTCTAAAGCAGGCTCTTTCGCATATTGAGCAGGTTTCGGATCTTGATTCATCTCTCGGGGAACTTCGCGACAGGATTGCGGCCATACTCATAGAAACCGAAGATGTTTTCTACGGTCTCAGCGAGTTCGCGGGAAAGATAGAACACAACCCCCAGAGACTTGAAGACGTGCTCTTTAGGCTTGAAGAGATAAGCAGGCTTAAGAAAAAACACGGGGATTCGATCGAGGAAATAATAAAAAAGCAGCAGCAGATAGAATCCGAGCTTGAGGGTCTTGAGAATTCGGCTGAGATCCTTAAGGAAGTCGAGCGAAGAAGGGATTCCCTGAGGCAAGAGGTCTCCGCTGTCGCCTCTTCGATATCGACCGGAAGAAAAGCGGGAGCCAGGCGGCTTGGGGATCTTTTCTCCGAACAGGCCGAATCGGTCGGGCTCAAAAACGCCCGTTTCGAAGTGAAATTCTCGGAAAAAGATCTTTCGGGAGACGGCAAAGACAGCGTGCAGTTTCTTTTTTCCGCCAATCCGGGCCAAGCCCCCAGGCCTGTTAACAGGGTCGCTTCCGGCGGAGAACTCTCAAGAATAATGCTTTTGCTTAAAAGCTTCGTTTCCACCGGCGATGCCGGCTCGATCTTCATATTCGACGAGGTGGATGCGGGGATAGGGGGAGTTGTGGCGGAGAGCATAGGGAGGAAAATAAAGAATCTTTCGGACCAAAGCCAGGTAGTGTGCATAACGCACCTTCCTCAGGTTGCGAAATTCGCTGACACCCACCTGCTTGTGGCAAAGGAGTTCGGCGACGGTGAAACAGATGTCTCGGTCAATGCCGTCGGCGAAGAGGAGAGGGTAGAGGAAATTGCCAGGATGCTTGCCGGGGAGAGTGTTTCCGAAAAAACCCTTGAAGTCGCTCGCGAACAGATAAAAAAGGCCGGTCGCCATGCTCTCTCATAGAGCGGCGTGGAAGGATCTGCTCGAATTCAAGCGACCTTACCTCTGGTCAAAACCGTCAAATTCCTCCGCCACCATGGCAGGGACCGCCCTGAAAGAAATCCGGTGTTAAGCCCTGTATTCGCATTGTTCGAAAACCGGTTGCGTAGTCTGCTCTGTGAGTCGGGTTCAAGAAATCGTTCGGGTAAACAGTTCCAGCTCTGGAAAAGGTACAAGACACATCCGTTCAGGTGAAATCCGGAATCTGATCCCGCAAAACTCTTCTGCTTTGCCTTTCTATGTGGAATGAGGGCTAGCTGGTCGTCTTCGTCTCATAGGAGCAGAAAACCACCGCGGTAAGAACCGTTGTCCAGAGCCCGTTTTTATCTCCCACCGCAGTCTGCGTTACATTTCTGCTTTTTACCTTGTGCCCGCTTATCTCCCATATGTCTTTCTGTTCGTCGTAACTTTTATCGGGATCAAAGGGAGCGTTAAGGGTGGTAGCGAGCATGTAGGCAGCGAGGTCTTCTGCGTACTCTCCAGCGAGGGTTTCTTTCTGCCCGTAGCTGTGGTGTTCCGAGATGTACCCGTAGTGCGTTTTATCCTTCGGGATCGCGAGGCCGGTGGACGCGGCGATGAGTCTGCTGGGCTCGTTCGTGGAATTCTCGCTCATTACCACAAACGCTATCTGCCCGGGGGAGAGCATGGTGAGTCCCTGCTTTCTGCTTACGAGCTGGCAGCCGGGGGGGAATATGCTTGAAACCTTGACCAGATTGTACTCTGCAATCCGGGCATTTCTCAGGGCGAGCTCAAAGCTTGAGAGCTTTTCCTTGTGCTTGCCTACGCCCTTGGTTACGAAAGCTTTTGTAGGGGTCAACTACCCACTCCTTCTAAGTCTGCATTCAAGTTATATTTACGGGGTGAGTTTGTCAAACGGGGGTAGATCGCAATGAAATTCGGAGCGCATGTTTCAATAGCCGGCGGGATTGAAAACGCCCCGCTTAGGGCGAGGCAGCTTGGATGCGAGTGTTTTCAGATGTTCACCCGTTCGCCAAGGGGCGGCAAACCCCCGGAACTTGAAGATCGCCTGCTTGAAGCTTTTTTTCTTAACTGTTCTGAGGCCTCCATAAGCGATTACTACGTTCACACTCCTTATTTCATAAACCTGGCTTCCGGAAAGGATGACCTGAGAGAAAAAAGCGTGGATCTGGTAAGAGAGGAGCTTGAGAGATCAAGCGCCCTGGGGGTGAAATACATGATGACCCATATAGGAAGCGCGAAAGGACTGCAAAGAGAAGCGGCGATAGACAACGTGGTCGACTCCATTTTGAGAATTCTCGGGGACTACGGCGGCACGACGCAGCTTCTGCTTGAGAACACGGCGGGACAGGGGGATACCATAGGCGCCAGCTTCGAGGAGATTTCTCTCATACTGCAAAACGTTGCGTATGACGATCTTGGAGTCTGTATGGATACCGCCCACATGTTTGCCTCCGGGTACGATATAAGGACCCGCGAAGGCGTAGGGAATCTGGTAGAGAGCATCGGGGCCGCGTTTGCCCCCGGAACGGTGAAACTTGTTCACGCGAACGATTCCAAGGCCGAGTTCAATTCCAGCAAGGACCGCCACGAACATGTAGGGGAGGGAAAGATAGGGATCGACTGCTTCAGTGCTATGATCGATAACCCGTTTTTCGAGAACCTTGACATGATAGTGGAAATGCCTCCTCCCGAGGTGTCAAAGGATATCGAGCTCCTTAAGAAACTGAGAGACGAAAGTACGTAATCTCAGGGCAAAAGCGAAAACCCGCTTCTCCCTGTTCGCAAAGCGTCAACATAGATGTTTTTCCCCTCGTCAATAGCGACCCTCCCGTTTGCGATCAGGTCGTGAACCACAAAGGGGAACAGCTTCCACTCTCCTTGTTCCCTTATTTTTTCTTCCATTGCCGCGCCGTCGCCGATACCGAAACCCTCAAGGGATATGTCAGCTGACTGGGCGATCACGGTTCCGAACCTTGTTTCGGGGTCGTTCTCAAGATAAACGGTGCATCTTATGGTTTTTCGCCGTTTTCTATGGCCTGGACGCAGGCGCTTTTTCCCCTTACGAGGTAATCCCTGGTCGTGTCCCCGGGGTAGAGATTTAAGATCCTGTTTGCGAACCTTTCGGTGAACAGGCGGCTAAGTCTTCTCCTGTATCCGGCCAGCACCACGAGGTCAGGCTCAAAAATCTCTTCAATAAGGGAAATCACCGCCGAATCGTAGAGCACTCGTCCGTCTTCATCGGAAGGGGGCTTCCCAAGATCTGCGAAGAACTTCTCGGAACTTATGGAGGAAGTTTCTATCTTGAGCGCTTTCGCCTTTTCGAGAACCGGGGCCCTGGGATCGTTTGAAAAGACATGCTCTATGGCTCCATAGTTTTTTTGGCCGCTCTGCTTCAGTTCCATCTGCCTTGAGTGTATTTTCTCGAAGTTTGTTCCTCTGCCCGAGGCAAGAACGAGAATTTTCATCGGCCTTGAGGTATCTGAGTAAAGTGGCGTTATTTGCATTGATTCCTCTATCGTTTAGTTTTTATGCGATTTCGCGAGTGTGACGCGGTATGACAGAAAGCAGAAACCTGATCACAAGAATCGCTACGGCCGTCGTGGCCGTACCGATACTTCTTGTCATATTCTACCACGGGGGAGTGTACTATCTCGCTCTCATGTGCCTGATTGCGGCTCTTTGCTCCATTGAGTTCTTTGCCCTTGCGGGCCCGGATATCCGGAAGACAAGAAGAATCTACATAACGGCTATCTCCCTGCTTCTTATCGTGAGCGCGTTTTTTGACTTCATGCTGATGAGCCTCTTTTTCACCTTCCTGATATTTCTCTCCATAATACTCGAATTCCGCAAAAAGGATTTCAGCGACTGCCTGGAAGACCTTGGCATGACACTTCTGCCGCTTATATATTTCGGCTGGATGCTGGCCCACGGAGTGCTGCTTAGAAATATTTCGGGTGACACAGGCGCTGTGAGCTACGGTTTTCTCGAAGGGTACCCCGAGGATATTGGCTTTTTCCTTGTGATACTTGCCGTTTCGTGCACTTTTCTTAACGACGCCGGAGCGTATTTCTTCGGGAAAAGCTTTGGGAAAAAGAAGCTTGCGCGTCACATAAGCTCAGGCAAGACCGTTGTGGGGCTCATAGGCGGATTCGCCGTTTCTGTTGTAAGCGCCTTCGTGGTGAACATGATATTCGGCAATCCTCTTCCTGCGGTCTGGGTGGCTATTTACGCGGTAATAATAGGCATGGCCGCGGTTGCGGGCGATCTTTTTGAATCCACCATAAAAAGAGGAGCGGGGGTAAAGGACTCGGGTTCTCTGATTCCGGGACACGGAGGGGTGCTCGACAGGTTCGACAGCCTGATATTCGTCTTTCCCTGTACGTATTATACTTCCCTGGTTTTCTTTCGCCTAAGCGAGACAGGTGTCGCTCTGTAAGGAGGGGTGAAAATGGAAATATCCATAGTGGACAGGGAGGAATTCATTGACGGATCTGGGAGGAAAGAACTGGTGGGGTTGATTGAAAGAATACTTGCATATCTTGATCTATCCGACCGAAGCGAACTCTGCGTTTCGCTTGTAAGCGACGTGGACATGCGGGAACTTAACCGGCGTTACAGGCAGATTGACACGACTACGGATGTTCTCTGCTTCCCGCAGAAAAACGAAGTGAACCCCGATCTTCTGGGAGACATAGTGATATCTTACCAGACGGCTGTCCGTCACTCCCGTAGGCTTGAGATCAGAGTTGAAGAGGAACTGCGTTTGCTCGTAGTTCATGCCGTCCTGCACTTGCTCGGATTCGACCACAAGAAGAAAAAGGAAAGAGAGATAATGCGTGAGAAAGAAAAAGAGGTGCTTAACTACCTTGCCGAAACGGGGTAAGGTGTGGAGATTATCAAAATTCGTCTAGATCTTCTTTAATCTTCTCGATTTCCTTCACTGTAGGGAGGTCCTTCAGGTTCTTAAGGCCGAATGTCTCGAGAAAAAGGTTCGTGGTTCTGTAGAGAAAAGGCTTTCCCGGAACTTCCTTTCTTCCCGCGATCTCGATGAATCTCCTCTCAAGCAGCATGCTCACGCTGCTTGAGCAGTCCACACCTCTTATCTTTTCAACCTCGATTTTCGTAACGGGTTGCTCGTAAGCCATTATGGCAAGCACTTCGAGGGAGGCCTTTGAAAGCCTGAATTTCTTTATTTCCTTGTTAAACTCGACTACGTATTGCGAATACTCGGGACGGGTCCTGAACTGATACCCCCCGGCGACGCTGCCGAGAACGAAACTTCGTCCCATCTCCTCCCAGCGTTTTTGCAGTTCGTCCAGGGCGTCGGTTATCTCTTTTTTCTCGACATCCTTAAGAAACCCGGAGATTTCCTGAATAGTCAGAGGATGTTTAGAAACGAATATCAAGCATTCTATTATATTTTCAAGAGAACTTCTATCGTCCATTTTCCTCCCTCAGAATTATCTTTATGGGTTCTTCGAAGGTCGGCTGAAAAACATCCAGAATGCCTTCTTTCAGCAGCTCAAGTATCGAGAGAAAGGTTACCACGAGTTTCATGCGGTTTTTATCCCCTTCGAAGAGATCCCTGAAGAGAACCTCTTTTTGCCTTCTCATTATTTCGATTACCTGGTCTTTTCTTTCATCAACGGTGTAAGTCTGCGGGGTAAGGGATATTTCCTCTGTCTCAGCCTTCTTTTGGTCCTCGCACATCTTGGAGAAGGCGTCCACCAGGGACCAGAGGTCGAATTTTACGAATTCCGTTTCTTCTTCCGGTTCTCCGAACATTTCCCTGCGGTCATAGCCCGCAAGAAAGACGTCTTTTCCGAGAATTTCCATTGTTCCGAGTTCCGCCGCCGCGCTTCTGTACTTCTCATACTCAAGCAGGCGTCTCACGAGTTCCTCTCTGGGATCCTGCTCCTCTTCTTCACCTTCTTCCTTTATTCTGGGAAGAAGCATGCGCGATTTTATGTACCCCAGTTCGGCCGCCATGGACATGTAATCCCCGACAATTTCTAGATTCACGTCCTTTAGGAACTCCAGATACTCAAGGTACTGCTCGGTTATGAGCGCGATGGGTATGTCGTAGATGTCCACCTCGTGTTTCTTTATGAGGTGAAGCAGCAGATCAAGAGGGCCGTTAAATATCTCGAGCTGCACGCTGTAGGCTGACTGCGGGTCTTCCATTTCTTCGTTTCTCTCGGCAATAACTACGGGTTCATCGCCCGGATCACGACCTGGAGTTCGCTCGGGCTGAAATTGCACATTTCTATAAAGATAACCACAGGAACGCGTATGAAGTAACCCAGGAACTGCCCGCCGAACAGGAAGAAGGCGAAAAGAATGAATATTCCGTAAGTCTCAAATCTTGCGTACCTGTAAGCGAGACTGTCAGGCAGCAGTCCGTAAAGTACCCGCGAGCCGTCAAGAGGCGGAACGGGGATCATGTTGAAAACCGCAAGCACTATCCCTATGTACATGAACCATACGAGCATCCGCACGGCCACGTCGACTCCGCTTCCCGGAGGTATGACTGCGAAGTTCTCAAATACGGCCTTTAGAATCACAGCCGCCGCAATCGCGGTCAGAATATTGGACACGGGGCCCGCAAGCGCGACCATAAGCATGTCTTTTTTCGGGTTCCTGAAGTTTCTCGGGTCAACGGGAACCGGCTTCGCCCATCCGAAATGCACGATAAAAAGCAGCAGGGTCCCAAGAACATCAAGGTGCACCAGAGGGTTAAGCGAGAGCCTTCCCTGTCTTTTCGCTGTGTCGTCTCCTAGCCTGTGGGCCACGAGCGCGTGGGCGTACTCGTGTATGGTAAGGGAAAAAAGGATTACGGGGACCAGTATTATGAGAAATTGGTAGTTCATATCTATAGTCTACGCTCTTGGATGAGATTTTTCGTGTATGCGTTTCAGTCTTTCCTTTTCAACATAAGTGTATATCTGGGTCGTGGATATGTCCGAGTGACCGAGCATGGCCTGTATGGCCCGCAGGTCGGCCCCCCGCTCAAGCAGGTGCGTGGCGAAGGAGTGGCGCAGCACGTGGGGGGTTATGTGGGAGTGAATGCCTGCGGCCAGGGCATAGTCCTTTATCATGCGCCAGAAACGCTGACGGCTCATCTTGGAGCCGGTTCTCGAGGTGACGAAAAGGTACTCCGAGGCTCTGCCGCGAAGAAGTTTCGGTCTTGAGTCAGAAAGATAGTCCCTTACTTTTCTGATGGCGGCCTCGCCTATGGGAACTATTCTCTCCTTGCTTCCCTTGCCGAGGGTGATGACGTAGCCGTGGTCGAGATTAACGCGGTTAAGTTCAAGGGCGATCAGTTCCGATACCCTGACTCCGGTGGCGTAGAGAACCTCGAGCATCGCGCGGTCCCTGAGCGCCTCGGCGGACTTGCCTTCCTCGGGCTCCTGCAGGAGTCTCTCTACCTCTCCCAGCGAAAGGGTGTGGGGGAGGGTTTTTGCGGGCTTGGGAGAGACGGTGTTTCTTAGCGGATCCTCGGTTATTAGGCCCTCTGTGAGGAGGAACCTGAAGAACTGCTTTATGGAAACTATGTTCCTCGCCACGCTTCTCGGGGAGAGTTTCTTTTTCCTTAGGTGTTCGAAAAAAGCGGCTATCTCGCTTTCGCTTACGGCGGCGGGGTCGGATACGCCCCTTTTGTCGAGAAAGGCCACGAGGGATGTTATGTCCCTTGAATATGACTGAATGGTGTTTTTCGAAAGGCCCCTGTTCATCGTGAGATATACAAGGAACGAATCGAGGTGCTCATCCATTAATCTTATGTTCCGACCTGCCAGGAACTTAGATATTTTTTCTGTTCGGCCGTCAGGGTGTCTATTGTGACTCCCAGGGTTTTAAGCTTTATCCGGGATATCAGGCTGTCTATTTTCTCCGGGACGTCGTGAACGTCGTTCTCAAGCCTTCCTCCGTTTTTCACCATGTACTCGCAGCAAAGCGCCTGGTTGGCGAAGCTCATGTCCATCACGCTTGAAGGATGCCCCTCGGCCGCCGCGAGGTTTATGAGTCTCCCTCCGCCGAGAACGTTGATCTTTCTTCCGTTCTCAAGGGTATGTTCTTCAACGTACTCCCTTATGACTCTTTTCGAGGTTGTTATCTCGCCAAGGGCGTCCAGGTCGAGTTCCACGTTGAAGTGGCCGGAATTGGCTACGATCGCCCCGTCTTTCATTTTTTCAAAGTGCTTTTTCCTTATAACATGTATGTTGCCCGTAACGGTGCAGAAGAAGTCTCCAAGCGGCGCTGCCTTCTCCATGGTCATCACCCTGAATCCGTCCATCGTGGCCTCGAGTCCCGCAAGCGGCTCAACCTCGGTTACGATAACGTTCGCTCCGAGGCCCCTGGCTCTCATGGCAAGCCCTTTTCCGCACCATCCGTATCCTGCGACGACGAAGGTCGTGCCGGAGACAAGCCTGTTGGTGGCGCGTATGATTCCGTCAAGGGTGCTCTGTCCCGTTCCGTAGCGGTTATCGAAAAGATGCTTGGTATCCGCGTTGTTAACGGCGACTATCGGATACTTGAGGACTCCGTCATCCGCCATGCTCTTTAGTCTTATTACTCCGGTTGTCGTCTCTTCCGTTCCCCCGATTACGTCGTCTATCAGGTCTTTTTGGTCTGTGTGCAGCGTTGATACCAGGTCCGCCCCGTCATCCATGGTTACGTGCGGGCGGGCGGCCAGAACGGCGTTTATGTGCTTGTAATAGGTCTTGGTGTTTTCCCCCTTTATGGCGAAAACGGAGATTTTATGGTTCTTTACGAGGTAGGCCGCGACGTCATCCTGAGTGCTGAGCGGATTTGAGGCGCAGAGGTAGACTTCGGCCCCTCCGGCCTTGAGGGTGGTCATCAGGTTTCCGGTTTCCGTGGTAACGTGAAGGCACGCGGCGACTCTTACTCCCTTAAGTGGTTTTTCCTTTTTGAATCTCTCCTCTATCTGCTTTAAAACGGGCATCTCCTGGGCGGCCCATTCGCTTCTCAGTTTCCCCTGGCGGGAAAGCTTTAAGTCTTTTACGTGGTAATCCATTTGTTCCTCCGTCGTTTTTCCGCGGTCAAAAGCTCGAAGCGCGCTTTGGTTCAGGCGTTCTCCAGGGCTTTTTTAAGTTCCGCAGTTCTGTCTGTCTTCTCCCATGAGAAAGTTTCTTCGTTTCTCCCGAAATGGCCATAGGAAGCGGTTTTCCTGTAGATGGGTTTTCTGAGTCCGAGGTGCGATATTATTCCCTCGGGAGTGAGATCGAAAATTTCTCTTACTGCTTCTGAGATCCTCTCTTCCGGCACAGCGGCCGTGCCGAAGGCATCGATCATTACCGAAACCGGTTCCGCGACCCCTATTGCGTAGGCAATCTGCACCTCGCAGCGCGAGGCCAGAGAGGCCGCGACTATGTTTTTCGCCACGTACCTTGCCATATAGGCTGCGCTTCTGTCGACCTTGGAGGGGTCTTTTCCCGAAAACGCCCCGCCGCCGTGTCTTGACCATCCGCCGTAGGTGTCGACTATGATTTTTCTTCCCGTAAGGCCTGTGTCTCCCATTGGACCCCCGATTACGAAGTTCCCCGTGGGATTTATATGAATTTTCGTTTTTTCGGAAACAAGCGTTCCTATGCAAGGATTTATTACGCTCTCCCTGATTCCCTCGATAAGGTCCTCGCGCGAGACTTCCTTTGAGTGCTGGGACGATATAACTACAGCGTCCACTCCCACCGGCTCCCCGTTTTCGTACCTGAAGGTGACCTGGCTTTTGCCGTCGGGCCTTAAAAACGGCAGGGTGCCGTCTTTTCTTACCTCGGAAAGACGTTTGACCAGGTTGTGGGCGTACAGTATGGGGGAGGGCATGAGTTCTTCAGTTTCATCGCACGCGTAGCCGAACATGAGTCCCTGATCCCCGGCTCCTTTCTTATCGACCCCAAGCGCTATGTCCGGAGACTGCCTGTCAATCGTAAGGAGAACCGAGCAGGTCTCAGCGTCAAATCCCATTTCGCTGTCCGTGTAGCCGATCTCTGCTATCGTGTCTCTTGCTATCTGCCGTATGTCTACCTGGCTTTTTGTCGTTATCTCGGCGGAAATCACCACGAGACCTGTTGTGATCAGTGTTTCGCAGGCGACTCTGCTGTCAGGATCCTCCTCGATCATGGCATCGAGTATGGCGTCTGATATCTGATCCGCGATCTTGTCCGGGTGACCTTCCGTCACGGATTCTGAGGTGAATATGAAGTTTTTAGGGGGCATTAAATGACCTCAAAAGTCCAAGTAATATAATTATTCTGGTCTTTCTGTCAATTTTCTGATAATAATCCGCTTTTTAGCATGAAACGGCATTTAGTTCCGCGCGGAGGGTGCGTGGGTTTTTCCTGCCGTTCGGTTAAAATACCAAGCAATCCCACTGCGCTTTGCGGAGAAAGTTAAATGAAAAAACTCCTGGCTCCTTCAATACTCTCGTGTGACTATCTTCGTCTTGAAGACGAGGTAGCGGCCGTCTGCGAGGCGGGCGCCGACCTCATACACGTGGACGTGATGGACGGGCATTTCGTTCCGAACATAAGCATAGGGATACCCATAGTGGAGGCGATTTCCCGGATGCAGTCGCCGCCCCAGATGGATATACACCTGATGATTGATAATCCCGAGAAATTCACGGAAAAGTTCATAGACGCGGGTTCTCCTCACGTGAAGATCGTCACGGTCCAGATGGAGGCCTGCAACCTTCTCTACAGCGCTCTCTCATCCATCAGGTGGAGAGGGGTTATGACCGGGGTTGCCCTTAACCCCGCAACCCCGATCGGCGTGATAGAGGAAAAGCTGATGGAACTTATAGACGTGATAGTGATAATGACCGTGGAGCCGGGATTCGGGGGTCAGAAATTCATCCCCGAGATGCTGTCGAAAATAAGAGATCTCAGGTCTCTTCTTGACAGTATGGATGGAAAGAAGCCGCTTATTGAAGCTGACGGCGGGATAAATCTCGAGAATATAGGGGAAGTGATAGAAGCCGGGGCGGACATAGTGGTAACGGGATCCGGGATATACAAGACGGAAAACTATGCCGATACGATGTCGGCCATGCGTGAGATAATGGGGTAGGGGACAGGACCCAGAGGCTGCGTGTTTTTCCGGGGGAAGATGAAGTCTGAAGAGCGAAACTACATAGCCGACATAGAGCGGTATTTCCTCGGGCTTGCGGGGAAGGGTCTCATGCTCTCGGCCAGGGATTACGGTCTTATAAGGGAGCTTGGTGAAAGATCCGTCTCAAAGGAGATGGTAATCAAGGCTATAGCCTACGGCTTCGAGCAAAAAAGGCAGAGAGGGGCTAAAGAGCCAAGAGGGCTCTTTAACATAAAAGATGAAATTGAAGATTACCTGAGAACACAGTCGGTAAAACGGGAATCGGAACAGACAAGGCCTCGGAACGCCACTTTTGCCAGAAGCAGTGTAACGGAACGGATCCTAAAGAGACTTGATAGGATCATAGTTGAGGAAAAAAGAGAGGATATACGGGAGAAATACCGGGAACTCAGGCGCAGGGTTCGAGAGACGGACAGCCCGGGGTCCGCTAACATATACAAGCAGTTCGATTTACTGTGGCGGGATTTCATCGGGGATGTTTTCTCAGTCCTTCCCGCGGAGAGGCAAAAGCAGATAACCGCTGCTGCTCAAGGAAGACTTCCAGCCGAGGCGAAGCTCTACGATGAGGATGCCAGGAGAAAAACTCTTAACGCCTTCAGGGATGAAATCGTATGCGAGACTTTCGGCATAAATAATGTTTTCACGATGAAGTAACATGGCTACCAGGAAACAACGCATCACTATGGGTTGTCGAAAATGTTCCGGCGGTGGATACACGATCTCCTCCGAGAACGGTCAGTACGCCCGTGCGGAGATCTGCGACTGCGTTTCCGAATGCAGTGACTGCGACGGTTCGGGGACGAAATTTTCACTGAACGAAAGGGGTTACAGGTATCTTGAGCGCTGCGGGCTCTGCGGAATGGTGAGGCTTAAGGTCAGAAGATACAATAACGCAAAGATTCCTTCAAAGTACGCTGGCGTTCTGCAGTCAGACGACATAGATCCCCTTGACAACAGCCAGTTTGAGGCAATGACCTATGTGAAGTCTTTTGTCGACAAGTACCCGGAGGAAAAAGGCTTTCTGCTCATGGGAGGTCCCGGGCTTGCCAAAACGCGTCTTGCCGTAGGGGCCATAGCGGAGCTTACGCTTCAGAAAGCCGTCGAGTGCGTGTTTACCGATTTCTTCTTTCTGCTTGCGGACCTGCGGAAAGCCTATTCCGAGGGAATTCCCGAGAACGAGATAATAGGGCCGCTGATAAATGCGGAGATTCTGGTTATAGACGAGATGGGAAAGGGCAGAAGTTCCGAATGGGAGCAGAACATCCTCGATCAGCTTATCTCCAAACGCTATAACTCTTCGAAGAAAACCCTTGTTACCACCAACTACGTGACCAGGGAGTCATTGCCCAAAAAATCCAGAAATAAAACAGAAATACTTGAGGACAGGGTGGGGGAGAGAATAGCTTCAAGGCTTTATGAGATGTGTACGCCGCTGTTTATCGAGGGAAACGACTACAGGAAAGGCGAAATCTCCTCGTAAGACCTGTCACTTGGTTTAACTGAAATCCCAGAATTTCGAGTAAATCTTTCTGATTTCAGAGACGGTGTGTTCGCAGTTTGTCCTCTTAGGATCAAAACCGGTATCCGACACTTTAAGATCGAGTATCTCTTCTATGACCGACTTCATTATCAGTCCCATCTCCGCAATGTTGTAGCCGCCCTCGAGCAGAAAGGCGATATTTCCACGGCAGTGTTTTTCTGCAAGTCGCATAACAAATCTTGTAAGCCTGGCGAAACCTTCTGAGGTAACCAGCATCCCTCCCAGCGGATCTACCTGGTAAGCGTCAAAACCCGCGGAAATGAGAATGAATTCCGGAGAGTACTGCTCCACTACGGGTTCGAGTATCTCGGCGAAGATTCTAAGGTAGTCTTCGTCTCCCAGCATCGCGGGGCAGGGGACGTTAACCGTGTAACCGAGCCCGTCTTTGTATCCTAGTTCCTTAAGGCTTCCGGTGCCGGGGTAGAACGGGAACTGGTGAAGCGAAAAGTAAAGCACCCTGTCCGAATCATAGAAAATGTGCTGGGTGCCGTTTCCGTGATGCACGTCCCAGTCTATGATCAGGACTCTCTCAAGGCCACAGTTGGCCAGCAGATGGGCCCCCGCGACCGCCACGTGATTAAACAGGCAGAACCCCATTGCCCTGTCGTGTTCGGCGTGATGTCCGGGAGGTCGGGGGAGTACGAATGCGGTATCGATTTTTCCTGAAAGAATATCGTTTACCGAGCATATAAGCCCCCCGGAGCCCGCAAGCGCGGCGTCAAACGAAACCTCGCACGCAGAGGTGTCGGCATCGAGCTGCGAGAACTCCTTGCCGGAGGTGCTTTTGACCATATCGAAATAGGGCTTGCTGTGTGCGAGAGTGATCTCTTCCTCCGTTGCGGGCCTTGTGTCGGCGGGAACCGTTTTCTCCATAAGACCCGAACTCTCAAGCACTCCCAGAATGCTGGTCAGCCTTTCCGGACACTCCGGGTGTCCGGGAGGGTTCTGGTGAGCCAGGAAAAGATCGTTACTTACTATCGAGAGTTTCTTCATTTTGGATCACTTCTTTAAGATAACCTATGAGATAAAAGGAACCACAGACGCAGGCCGCTTCTCCGTAACCAAGAAGCTTTTCATATGCCTCCCGGGGGTCTTTTACCGTCTCGACCGAATCGAATCGTCCTTGGGTGAGCGCCAGAATTTTCTCTGTTTCCAGGGATTTTCTGACTCCGGCAAGTTCAGTTATGATCAGTTTTCCCGAAACCCGGGAGAGCGTTTCGGTAAACCCTCCGATGTCTTTATTGTCAAGCATTGTTATCAGGAAATTGAATTTTTTTCCCGGATGATAAAACTCAAGCGACTCAACAAGGGTTTCTCCCGCGGCGAGGTTATGCGCGCCGTCGATTATGACGGGGGTTTCCCTGTTTAAGTATTCCATCCGCCCCCCCAGACTGACTTCCGCAATAGCCTCTTTTATTTTTTCCGGGTCCGTTTTATAACGGGTATGCATTGTCAGCAGCTCGGCTGTCGCTATGGATATAACGGCGTTTTCCACCTGATGCGTGCCCGCGAGAGAAACTTTAAGTCCCGGAATATTCCACTTGGGTCCAGTGTAATCGAAGCCCAGATTTTCTTTTTCCTCGTAATTGAACTCCTCTCCGTTTCTGTGGCATATTGAGGAGGTCTCCCGGACCCTGCGCTCGATTACCGAGAGCGCCTCGCCCGTGCATCCCGTTACCATGAGGGTGTTTCTTTTGATTATTCCGGCTTTTTCTCCCGCAATCTCAACCAAAGTGTTTCCCAGGTATTCGGTGTGGTCAAAGGACACATTCGTTATAACGCCTGCCAGATGATCGCATACGTTTGTCGAGTCCCATCTTCCGCCCATTCCCACTTCAAGCACGCCTACGTCTATTTGCCTGGAGTTGAAATAAAGAAATGCGGCTGCGGTAAGCGTTTCGAAGTAACTGAGTTCCACGCCGACCTTGGTGCAGGCTGCAAAAACCGTGTCGAGGGTCTCTTCAAGCTGCTCCCTGGATATTTTCTCTCCGCCCACCTTTATTCTTTCGGTGACATTGATTAGGTGAGGGGAGGTGAAAAGACCTACGCAATAAGCGTTTGCCTCGAGTATTGACGCGATACAGGCCGCCACGGACCCCTTGCCGTTAGTTCCGGCAACGGTGATGTAGTCTTTTTTCCTGTGAGGAGATCCCAGTTCCCCAAGAACCGCGGTGATTCTCGCGAGTCCCGGTTTTACGCTGTCAACTCCCTTTAAACTGAGTCTGTCGAGATTCTCAAGCATTTTGATTTACAGGTTAAAGAATAGCACATGCCGGCCTGAGATCCCGCCCGGATTGCGGGAGCGGTTATCTCGAATCCGAAAGGCGGGACGGAGATCTTAATCCAGGCGATCAGTCCTCAAGTATGACTACGGCGACTGAGTACTCGCCGTCGTGCGATATGGTGGTATGAATCCGGGTGAGACCCCTTTGTTCGGCGATCTCCCTCGTGCTTCCCCGAAGGTCTATGAAGGGTTTTCCAAGCTCGTTTCGCATAACCGCTATGTTGTGGAATTTTATGCCCCGCCTGAACCCTGTCCCGAGCGCCTTTACAAAGGCTTCCTTCACGGCGTAGTTGGCCGCATAGCTTATGTTTCTGTTTTTACCGGCACCATTTTGCGCGAGTTCATCATCGGTGAAGACTTTCCGGAGGAATTTCTCCCCCCATCTCTCAATAAGATTCTCTATTCGGCTGTTGCGAACCATGTCGATGCCTATTCCTGAAACCATATCTTTTTCGCCTTGCTACAGAAAAATACTATAGCAGGTTGATCATGTCTCTTACGGCTTTTTCCATTCCGGAGAAAACCGCCCGTGAAATTATGCTGTGGCCGATGTTGAGTTCCTCAATCCCGTCTATCTGTGAAACCGCGGTCACGTTGACGTAGTTCAGCCCGTGACCGGCAGATACCCTGAGCCGGTGGGAGAGGGCGTCTTCCGTTGATTTTCTGATCTTATCAAGTTCCATCATCATCCCGGTCTCCTCACAAGCGTTTGCGTAACTTCCGGTGTGGAGTTCAACCATGTGGGCGCCAGTCTGCGCGGAGGCGCTTATCTGGTCGGGGTCAGGGTCTATGAAAATGCTTACAAACAGCCCGGAACTCTTCAGTTTCTCAATGCCCGCGGCAATTCTCTCCATATCGCCGCGCACGTCAAGTCCTCCTTCTGTGGTTATCTCCTGCCTTTTTTCCGGAACAAGGGTCACGACATCGGGAAGCGTCTCGCGCGCAATTTCAACCATTTCGTCCGTCACGGCCATTTCCATGTTAAGCTTTGTCCGCACCGTCTGTCTCAGCAGAAGAAGGTCCCTTTCCTGAACGTGTCGGCGGTCCTCGCGAAGATGAACCACTATTCCGCTCGCTCCGGCAAGCTCAGCCTGCGCGGCGGCGGTCACGGGGTCGGGTTCGTCTCCCATCCTTGCCTGTCTCAGGGTCGCCACGTGGTCAACGTTTACGTTCAGCCTGGTTTTCATTTACGGATTTCCTGCTCCTATGTTCTCACTTATTACGGAAGATACGCGGGAAGCGATTCCGTTTATCAGGGTTTCGTCTTCTCCCTCCACCATTACTCTCGCCAGCAGTTCGGTTCCGGAATACCTGAGGTTTATCCTTCCCTTGTCTCCAAGGATTTTTTCAGATTCCCTGACGACTTCAACGAGTCCCGGGATCTGCTCAAACGGTTTTTTCTCTTTGATTTCGAGACTGTTAAGAATCTGCGGGAACAGATTTATTATCCCGGCGAGCTCGGAAAGCGATTTCTCCTTTCTTTTCATTATGCCGAGAATCTGAAGCGAAGCCAGCAGACCGTCTCCCGTGGTCGAATGGTCAAGAAACAGCAGGTGGCCTGATTTCTCGCCCCCAAGGTTCGCTCCCAGTTCTCTCATTGCTTCCACCACGTACCTGTCTCCCACGCGGGTTCTCTTTAGTCTGAGACCCTTTTTGCCGAGGTAATTCTCAAGGGCCATGTTGCTCATCTGGGTAGCGACCACCGTATCGGTTGCAAGGGTGCCGGTTTCAAGCATTTCGGATGAGCAGATTGCAAGCACGTGGTCTCCGTCAACCTCGTTTCCGTTCTCGTCGCAGAAAACGACCCTGTCCGCGTCTCCGTCAAGCGCTATTCCTATGTCTGAACCGCTTCGCACTACTTCCTCGCAGAGTATTTCGGGCCGCAGGCTTCCGCAGTCAACGTTTATGTTCGTTCCATTGGGCTCCGTGCCGATCGTGATCACCTCGGCTCCAAGCTCCTCAAAGATTATGGGGGCGACCTTGTAGGCCGCTCCGTTGGCGCAGTCAACCACGATTCTCACTCCGTCAAGCGTAAGATCGTCGGGGAAAGTGTTTTTGAGAAACACTATGTAGCGCCCGACCGCATCCTCGATTCTTTTTGCCTTTCCCGTGAGGGCAGGGGGGCTTAACTGCTTTTCCCCGAGAACCATGTTTTCTATTTCAGCCTCCGTTCTGTCCGGGAGTTTGAAGCCCGTGGAATCGAATATTTTTATTCCGTTATCGGTGTAGGGATTGTGTGACGCGGAGATAACAACGCCGGCCGTGGCCCGCATGTTTGAAGTGAGAAAAGCTATGGCCGGAGTGGGCAGGGGACCCACGAGCAGCACGTCGGCTCCCATGGACGTTATGCCTGAGGCTATTGCCTGTTCGAAGACGTAACCTGAAAGGCGGGTGTCTTTGCCGACGAGTATTTTCACGTGGCCGCCCGTTTTTCCTGACAGGTATTTTGTCAGGGCTTTTCCCAGGGCAAGCGATATTTCGGGGGTCATCGGATAGGTGTTGGTAACCCCTCTTATTCCATCGGTTCCAAAAATCTTTCTTTCGGGAAATTCAGATACAGAATTCTTCATGATTTACGTCTTGGGGGATTCTTCGGGGGCAGGCGCTTTGACTTTAACCCTGACATTTCTCGGAGAGATGCTCGTAAGTTTCAGCAGGTTTGAACTTGGATACTGAACTTTCACCCTGAGTCTTTTCTGAGTGCTGTCGCCCATCTCCGCCCCGTCTATGTAAACTTCGACTTCGTTGCTTGTAAGATTGTTAATGGTCTTGTAGGGACCGTTAAATACCAGCGTAGCCTTAAGCTCGGAAGGAGTGCTGTATTCGAGTTCTCCGAAATTGCGGGGAACTATGTCGACGTCCCGAAACTCCTTGGTCAGTATTATCTCTTTTATGTGAACAGTTACGTTCACGTGATCGCCTTCGAGGACTTCCATGTACTGGGAAGGCATCTGCAGCTGCGCCGGCGCCGTGAACTCGGCTTTTTCGCCTTCAAGCTTTATTTTTGCCGTTTCTATGGTTTCCAGTTGGGCAAGCTGCGAAGCGGGTCCTTTTACTTTAACGAACTGGGGGACGATCTTTATTTTCTTCGATATCTCGTAACCGGAGTCCGGCTCTCCCAGCACGGGTTTCACCTTGAATTTTTTCGTCGTGAGCCTGTCTATGTTAAGCGAGAGTTTTGAGGGCCTCGCCGCGATTATATCGATTCCCCTGGGAACTGTCTGCGATGCCGCACGCTTGAGGTCTATTTTAATAACCCCCCGTTCCGTTTTCTGCAGGTCAATGGGAATTGACTTGTTTGAGAAGGCGAATGAAGAGAGCAGGTTTCTCGACCCCCTGAGAGAGAGGTCGACATTCTCGGGCGCATTATTCACGATAATAAGATCTTCAGGCAGACCGCTCAGGTGAAGCGGGATTCTGACGTCCCTTTCCACGTCAAGTTCGAAGTTCGTAAAAGCCCAGAGAATTACCGCCAGCGCAAGGGCGATTGTTTTTTTTGTAATACCTTGAAAAAAAGGTTTTTTCTGCATCAGGCTTTTCCGGCTTGGCTCATTTTCATGCCGCTCGGGCTCTCGGCGGTAAGTTCGGAAACCAGACTCGGCTTGAGCAGTTTATCGTTGGCGATTCTTTTAAGTTCTCCATCTGCCACCAGCGAAATTTTTCCCGTTTCCTCGGACACGACTAGCATGACGGCGTCAGTCTGTTTGGACAGCTCTATTGCCGCCCTGTGTCTTGTTCCAAGTTCCGTTCCCAGTTCAAGGTCCGTACTGATCGGGAAAAAGCATCCGGCTGAAACAATAACGTCGTCTTTGATTATCACTCCTCCGTCGTGAAGGGGGGATGGGGGGTTGAAAATGCTTATGATCATCTCGCTTGACAAGCTGGCATTAATAGGTCTTCCGGGAAACATTCTGAGACTCTCCTGCCTTTCAATGGCTATCAGGGCTCCGATTTTCATCGAAGACAGAAAAGAGCAGGCATGTGAGAGTTCTTCTATCATGGCTTCGTTTGCGGGGTGTTTTGCGAAACTGAAGAGAAGAGGTTTCTTCCCTATGTTTGCAAGCCCCCTTCTTATATCATCCTGGAAGAGAATTATTATTATGAGAATAGCGAAACCGAGAAAGTGGGTCAGCACCCAGTTAAGAGTGAAAAACCCCCATTTTCTCGAGGCGAAGTAAAGAACTGCCATCGTCACGAGCCCGACCAGAATCTGCGAGCTTCTGGTTCCCTCTATGGCCTTCAGTATGTAGAAGAATATTATGGCGACGATCAGGATATCCAGACTGTCAGAGAAGAATCGAAAGTTCTGTATTGTAGAGCCTGTCATCTGCTAGTTGACCCCGTATATGCTTTTTACCGTCCGAATCGCCTGCATTGTTTCAAGTACATCATGAACTCTTACAATAGAAATACCCTTGAGCATTGATATTATTACTGAACAGACTGATCCTATCAATCTTTGCTCAGGAAGCGGGCTCCCCAGGATTTCTCCTATAAAGGATTTTCGCGAGGTTCCGAGGCAGACCGGAAACCCGAGCTCGCAGAATTCCTCAAGCCTTCTTATGATCTCGAGGTTCTGCGGGGTGGTTTTTCCGAATCCGATACCCGGGTCAATTATTATATGGTCCCGAGGCACTCCCGCCGCCATGGCCGTCTGGCCGAATTCAAAAGAAAGTCCGCTATATCGGGAACAAGCGAGACGTATTGGGTTTTTTCCTGCATGTCTACCGGCCGCGAACTCGTGTGGGTGAGCACGATTGCGGCTCCTTTTTCCGATACTTTCTGCGCTACCTGCGGTTCGAAACTGAGTCCGCTTATATCGTTTACCATCGAAGCTCCGCGCCCCAGCGCCTCCTCGGCAACGGCTGCTTTCGTGGTATCGACGGATATTACGGTGTCAAATTCCCCCGAAGCCGCCTCTATTACCGGTATAACCCTATGAAGCTCCTCTTCCGTGCTCACGCCTGCGGAACCCGGCCTCGTGGATTCTCCCCCTATGTCGATAATATCGGCTCCATCTTCGATTAAAGAGGCGATTCTCCCGAGAGCCTTCCGGGGATCATTGTATTTTCCGCCGTCATAAAAGGAGTCAGGCGTCATGTTCACGATTCCCATGACGAGGGGTTTTTCGCTCAGGTCCAGTTCTTTTCGACCGAGTTTTATCAGATTATCTTCTGGTGCGTTCTGATTTGCTTTATGGACTGAATTTGGCAAACAGCTCTTGCTCCCGGTTTTGCGAAGACAGCCGAAAACAGCGGCGGGGCGGCGGAAAGCCGCAGGGATCAGACCCTGCTGGTTATATCAAACGGCTTTTTCACTTCCGGCCTGAACTCACGCGTTTTTGACACCAGTTCGTCAAGTTCCGCCGAGTCTATGACTTCTTTTTCAAGAAGCAGGGAAGAGAGATCATGCAGAAGATTCAGATTGTCTCCGAGGAGCTTCATTACCTCGTTGTAACTTTCGTTCACGATCTTTCTTGTCTCCTGATCGATCTGCACCGCGGTATCTTCGCTGTAATCGCTTTTTCTCGATATTTCCCTGCCCAGAAAAGGCTGCTGTTCCCCTTTGCCGAAAGTCACCGGTCCCACAACTTCGCTCATTCCCCATTCGCACACCATTTTTCTGGCTATGTCGGTAACCCTCTCAAGATCGTTCGCCGCGCCGCTGGTTCTCTCGGAGAACACAATTTCTTCGGCGGCCCTGCCTCCCAGAAGCACCTTTATGGTGGAAACCAGATAACTCCTCGAAAGAGTGTACTTGTCTTCAAGGGGAAGCTGCTGGGTGACTCCGAGAGCCATTCCTCTCGGTATGATAGTGACCTTGTGTATGGGGTCGGCCTCGGGGGTCAGCTTCGCCACGAGCGCGTGTCCGGCTTCGTGATAAGCGGTGATCTTCTTCTCTTTTTCGCTTATCAGCATGCTTTTTCTCTCAACCCCCATTGTTACCTTGTCTTTTGCGTATTCAAAGTCCTCTATGGAGACCCGCTCCTTGTCGTTGCGGGCGGCGTGAAGAACTGACTCATTGACCAGATTCTCAAGGTCGGCTCCTGAGAAACCCGGGGTGGACCTCGCGATCACCGAAAGATCGACATCATCGGCCAGCGGGGTGTCTTTGGAATGAACGACCAGGATGGCTTCTCTTCCCCTCACGTCCGGCCTCGGGACGACAACCTGGCGGTCAAACCTCCCGGGCCTGAGAAGCGCCGGGTCAAGCACGTCCGGGCGGTTAGTGGCGGCCATGACTATGATGCCTTCGTTTCCTTCGAAGCCGTCCATCTCGACCAGGAGCTGGTTTAGGGTCTGCTCCCTTTCGTCGTGGCCTCCTCCGAGTCCCGCTCCCCTGTGTCTTCCCACGGCGTCGAGCTCGTCGACGAATATTATGCAAGGGGCGTTTTTCTTGGCCTGTATGAACAGGTCCCTTACCCTCGAGGCTCCGACTCCGACGAACATCTCAACGAAGTCGCTCCCGCTTATGATGAAAAACGGCACTCCCGCTTCTCCGGCTATGGCTTTTGCGAGGAGGGTTTTTCCCGTTCCCGGGGGACCGACCAGCAGAACCCCCTTGGGTATTCTTCCCCCAAGCCTAGTGAATTTCTCCGGGCTTTTCAGGAACTCCACTATTTCGCTTACTTCCTCTTTTGCCTCCTCAACTCCTGCCACGTCCTTGAAGGTGATCTTGTTCTGGTCTTCGCCGAGCATCTTGGCGCGGTTTTTTCCGAAACTCATAGCCTTCGTTCCCCCGGCCTGCACCTGTCTCATGAAAAAGACCATGAGGGCGACCAGTATGAAAAGAGGGCCCCAGTTTATCAGTATCTGGGTAAGCGAACTCTGTTTGCGACGGGAAAAACTGAACTCCACGTTGTTTTCCTCAAGCTTTGCGATGAGAATCTCTCCCGCGGGGCCGGTGGTTGTGAATCCGCGGTCTTCGGGATCAGCGTTTTTAAGTTCTCCCCTTATTATGTTTTCGCCGAACTCCACCCTTGCCAGCCTGTCGTTATCCAGGTGTTCGAGGAATTTGCTGTAGGATACCTCGGAGTAGACATTCGCCGAGGTATTCATGAACTGATACACGGCGAACACTCCGACGAATACGGCTACCCAGAGCACAAGGTTTTTAAAAATATTTGCTGACATGCGTTATTCCTTTGTTTTTACGCAATTTTCACGCAGATAAAGATATCCGAAAAATAAAATAACACAGTTAAATTTTCATTTCAAACGGGTTGTTTAATCGTAAAGGTCGGTCCCCAGATACATTTCTCCGCTGTCGCAGAAAGTCACGAGCACCTGGGCGCCGTCCTCAAACTCTTCTGAGATCCCGAGGGCCGCGCTGAGACAGGCTCCAGAGGATATTCCGACCAGTATGCCTTCCTCAGAAGCGAGGGTCTTGGCGCATTCGCGGGCATCTTCCGTTGAGACCGCGTAGATCCTGTCGATCACGCCGGTGTCGAGTTTCTCCGGAACGAACCCGGGCGATATGCCGCAGATGCCGTGAGAACCTTCTTTTCCCTCGGACAGGGTAGGGCTTTCGGTGGGTTCGACCACCACTAGCTTTAAGCCGGGATAGATTTTCTTGAGCTCTGAGCCCACTCCCATTGCTGTTCCCCCGCTTCCAACTCCGCACACGAAGGCATCGAGGCGCCCCGGTATCTGGTTTTTTATTTCTTTCGCGGTTTCCTCGCGGTGAATCTTTATATCCGCGGTATTCTGGAACTGGTCAAGAAAATAGGAATCCGGGCTTTCGCGTTCTATCTCGCGAGCCTTGTCTCTCGACCCTCTGAGCCCCAGGTGCGGGTCGGTAAGAACCACCTGCCCCCTAAACGCTTTTATTACCTGGATTTTCTCTTTTGCCGTATTCTCGGGCATGACAACGGTGAAGTCGTAGCCGCGCGCCCGGCAGCAAAGGGCCAGTCCTATCGCCGTGTTGCCGCTTGACGCTTCTACTACAGTCGTTTTCCCGGGCTCTATCAGGTTTTCATGCTCCGCCCGTCTCAGCATGGCGATACATGCCCTGTCCTTTATGCTGCCCGCGGGGTTAAAATTCTCAAGCTTTGCCCAGATCTTTGAGCGCCCGTTTTTCGGCACGCTTCCGAGCCTTATTACCGGAGTGTTGCCGATGCAGTCAATCAGGTTTGCCATTTGCGTGTTTTTGGTGCGGATTTTCCGTGCCCGGTCAATACACAACAAAAGGTATTATGTCTTTCAGCGCGCCGCTGTCTTTGCTCTTGATCTCGGCCAGTATCTCTCTTATCTGCTCCCAGGTCACGTCTTCCTTTCTGATCTCGTTTTTGAGTTTCAGAAGAAGTACTTTTATTTCCTGGTCCCCCACGTCTTTTACGTATGAACTCAGAGCGGCCATCGCTTCATCTTCAGAAAAATGTGTCATTGGTCTAATTGCCGATTAAGATAACCCAAAAAGATTTTTTAAGGTAACCTTTTTTCAAGTTGATTTCCACGGAATTGTATACTCCCGGTGCAAATGAATTCTAACAGAGGGATCAATCTTGCCGGCAAGGAACCGGGCAAGCTTTCCCGTTACCGTTTCTTCGTGCCTGCGGCCTTTGCGTTTGCCTGCCTGGTCGGGGTTCTCGCGGTCTATATATATTTCTCAAAAGATCTCCCGGACCTGCGCGACCTCACAAGATACCAGCCCCGTATTCTGAACGAATTCTATTCATCCGAAGGGGAACTGATAGCGCAGTCCGGGCTTGAGAGAAGGGCACTTGTAAATCTCGAGGATATGCCTGCTCACGTAGTAAACGCCTTCATAGCCGTTGAAGACAGGAGGTTTTATCAGCACAGCGGGGTGGACGCGAAGAGCGTTGTGAGGGCCCTTCTGCAGAACCTTATTACGGGGAGAATAGTCTCCGGCGGAAGCACCATTACGCAGCAGATAACCAAAAACCTGATTCTTGGCTCAGAGAAGGCCTACAGCAGGAAGATAAAAGAAGCTATTCTTTCATACAGGATAGAAAGGAATCTCTCCAAAGACGAAATACTTTATCTGTACCTCAACCACATATACCTTGCCGACGGCGTCTACGGAGTTGAGATGGCGAGCCGGAATTACTTCGGAAAATCGGCAAAAGACATAAACATAGCCGAGGCGTGCCTGTTGGCGGGAATTCCCAGAAGACCTGAGCTTTACTCCCCCAGAATCAATCCCTCAAATGCGCTTAAAAGACAGAAAACCGTGATAAACATAGTGCACAGCCAGGATTTCATAACCGATGCGGAGAAGCGGGAAGCCCTGGCATACAAGATAAAAATCATTCCGAAGCGGGAACCCAGAGGGGAATACATAGCCCCTTATTTCATTGAGTACGTAAGGGGATATCTTGAAAAGAAAGTCGGCAGGAAGGCTTATGAAAAGGGCGGTTACAAGGTTTACACAACCCTTGACATGGACCTTAACCTTGTGGCCTACAGGGCTGTTAGAAGGGGCATACGCAACACTGAGAAAAGACAGGGCAGAACCAGGTTTACCATCGCCAGGCTCAGAACTGCCGGGAAGGTCGAGAAATTCAGAGAACAGCAGCGCCAGCTTGTTTTCCAGGACGGAAAGACGTACAGAGCCGTTATCACCGTGACGGGAGAGGTAGACGAGAAAACTTCTTTTGCGACCGTAGAAGTCGGCGGCGAAAAACGGAAATTCCGTTACATAGTCGACCCGGAGAGGTATCTTCCCCCTCCCGATGGCATTTATCTTCTTCCCGAGAAACTTCGGCCGGGAGACGTTATAAAAGTGAGAGTATCTGTAAGCGGCGACGAGGTGACTGATGTAGTTCCCCTGTTCTGGCCGCAGACCCAGGGGGCCCTGATCGCCATGGACTCAAGGGGCAACGTCATCTCAATGGTGGGGGGTTATGATTTCTCGCTCTCCAAGTTCAATCGTGCTGTTCAGGCGAAAAGGCAGCCGGGCTCCGCGTTTAAGCCTTTTCTCTACTCGGCGGCTATAGACAAGGGGTATACGCAGACGAGCAAGCTTCTTGACGTGCCTATTATCGTGGATGACTGGGTTCCGGAGAATTACGACGAAGAGTACATGGGATCGATTTTCTTCAGGGAATCCCTTGTCAATTCAAGGAACCTTTCTTCGATCAGGCTTATAATGGACGTAGATCCGGGGTATGTGGCGAGGTATTCCAGACCCTTCGGCTTTCAATCCAGAATCAATCCCTATCCCTCCCTCGCCTTGGGGAGTTCCGAAGTGACTCTGCTCGAAGTAACTGCGGCATATTCTGTTTTCGCAAATTCCGGTACATACAGGAAACCGAATTTCATACTCAGGATCTACGACAGGAACGGAAGCCTGATTGAGGACAACACCGGGGAAGTGTATCTGCGGTACGAGAGAAAACTCAAGCAGAGCGAGGATTCGGGGGGATGGCATTATCAGGAGCGTCTTGCGCCACAGTCCCGGGAAGGCAGATCTCAATTCTTAGGTCTTTTGGCCGAGGATCAAAGAGACTTCGTTACCGCTGCGGAATTCAGGTCTTTCATCAAAAAAATTCCCATCCATTATTTTGGCAATACGGAAGAGTTTAGGAGGGTTGTAAGCCCCGAGACTGCATACATAATGACGGACATGATGGGAGCGGTTGTATCGGAGGGGACGGCGATACATGCCAATTCGCTTAATTCCAAGACCAAGATCGCAGGCAAGACGGGGACCACAAATGATTATACGGATGCGTGGTTCATAGGATACAGTCCCATGGTTGTCGCCGGGGTGTGGGTTGGGAAAGACGATAACACCTCGCTTGGAGACAAGGAGTCGGGATCTCTGGCTGCCGTTCCGGTCTGGAAAGAGTTCATGAGCGGGGCGCTCGACAAATATAATGAGCGAAAAGAATTTGAAGTTCCCCCCGGCATAAAGATTAGGAAAACTCCTCTGGGACAGATTCCATTCAAGGTCAAGCAAATTATGTCCAAAGATGAAGTGCTTAGGGGATTGAGGATGATAGTGGTGGAATCTGGGAAGAAGAAAGCGGAGCAGTCACAAGAATACGACTACAATAGGATAAGATCTCTCTTCAAGCGGGGCGAGGATGATGGCGATGAATGACGGAGGGAAGCCTGACAGCGGAAAAACGGCTGAGAGAAATTCACTTTCCCGAAATTCCTGAAAGTTCAGCGAATTATTTGTTGAACATTATCGTTCTGTTTTTGTATATCAGAATTTCCCTGTTGATGTGAGACCAGATTGCTTTTGAAAGAACGAATTTCTCCAGGTCCTGTCCCTTTCTTACCAGATCATTTACGGAATCGTCGTAGTTTACCCGTATTACGTCCTGCTCTATTATGGGGCCGGAATCCAGCTCCTCGGTTACGTAATGGCTCGTCGCTCCGACGATCTTGACACCTCTTTTGTAGGCGTTGTGATAGGGACGCGCTCCGGGAAAAGCGGGAAGGAAGGAATGGTGAATGTTGATCATCCTGTGTTTGTAGTGTGAGATGAAATCCTCGGTAAATATCTGCATGTACCTGGCAAGCACTATGAAATCCACGTTATAGTCCTTGAGAAGCTCAAGCTGTCCGGCTTCCACTGCGTCTTTGTTGTTTTCTACATCCGAGAACACGTGAAAATCCATGCCGTAGCGGTCGGCAACGGGCTTGAGGTTAGGATGATTGCTTAGAATAAGGGGAACTTCCACATTCCACTCCCTGACTCTTACCCTGTATATGATATCGGAGAGGCAATGTGGCATTTTTGAGACGAAAACCGCCATGCGCAGCGGTCTCCCGGTGAAGTATATTTCGAAATTTATGTCGAGTTCCGAAGCCACTTCCTCCTCAAAACGTGAGGAGAGCTCCTCTTTGGCAAGGGAAAATTTTTCCATTCCCCACTTTACACGGACAAAAGTGACCATGTCGTCTGTATCCACACAGTGCTGCATTTCATGTATGTTACCGCCATACCTGAATATGAAGTCGATTATCGCGCGGAGAAGACCCGGGCGGTCGGGAGAATGTGTTAGCAGTATTGCTTCTTCAGACTTTTCTGTCATGATCAGGGCTAAGCTCCTTCTAGATTAAACCGTTATTCTACCTTAAAAAATCATATAGTTCTAACACAAGTTTCAAAAAAGCCCCCGCAGCAACCCTCCGTCAACCTGAATAGTAGTTCCAGTCATGTAACTTGCTTTTTCAGAGGCGAGAAAACAGGCTAGGGCGGCCAGTTCTTCGGGTGTGCCTATCCTTTGTAGCGGAATGTCTTGTTCCATTTCTTCTATGGCTTTTTCGTATTCAATGCCTGACTGCGCGGCTCTTTTTTCCGCAAGCGTCTTTATCCTGTCTGTGTAGATCCTTCCGGGGCAGATGTTATTCACCAAGATGTTGTATTTTGCCAGTTCGTTTGAGAGAGTCTTTGAAAAGCCTATAAGCCCGGCACGGGAAGTGTTTGAGAGCATTAGTCCATCTATCGGCTGTTTAACGGCTATTGAGGTTATGTTGACTATTCTCCCCCAGTTCTGTTTTTTCATCAAAGGAACTACCTTCTTTGCCAGGTAAATACCGCTTAGAAGGTTAAGTTCCAAGGCATTTTGCCAGTCTGGGGATTCAAAATCTTCAAAAAAGCCAAAAGGAGGTCCTCCGGCATTATTTATGAGAATATCGATTCCGCCGAGTGTTTTCACCGTGTCGTCTATTACGCGGTCGGTCTGTTCTTTGCTCGTTACGTCGGCCACTGAGGCAAGAACATCTACATTGAAGCGGGACTTTATTTCCGAAGCGGTACGCTCTATTTCATCCTTTGAGCGTGAAAATATAGAGACATTTACTCCTTCATCCGCAAGACCGAGGGCTATTGCCTTTCCGATTCCCTTGCTGGACGCTGCCACCAGGGCGACTTTTCCCTTTATGCCAAGGTCCATAAGCTACTTTTTCTTTTGCTTCGATTTTGCTTTTTTCGTATCGGACTTTATCGAGTCATATGTCTGGCTGGAGCCTGAAACAGCGGCCTGTTCTGTTGGAAGAACGGGACTCTGAGAAGAAGAATCGGCAGGGGCGGGGGCTTCTCCCCCTACATCGTGATCTTTCAGTTGCTTGGGTTCGGATATCTTTTTCTTCCCGTAATCTGTTTCATACCAGCCCGAGCCTTTCAGATGAAAAGCGGAAACTGAGATGAGTTTTTTAAGCCTTCCTCCGCATTCCTCGCATTTTCTTGCAGGCTTGTCATTAAATCCTTGCAGTATTTCGAAGACGCCTTCGCACTTTTGGCATTGATATTCGTAAATAGGCATGGCTTATAAGATCTCCGATATTTCCAGAAAATCATCCGGACATATGAGAAAAAATCAAGAACGCCGGTGAAATAGGGCGCTCATAGCTGATTTGCCTGAATTTGTTGCCGAATTTATCTAAGTTTACATAATATACATTATCGGACGTTGGATATTTTCGCTCGGGAACTCGAAATAGAGGATTGTTTGAGGTGTATTTATCAGTAATTAAAGGCAATTAGGAATAAAAGCTTATAGATTTTTTAGACAATTATAACGATTGCTCTTCCTGGACCATGAACTCCCAGTGTAAGGTTAAGTTCTATGTCGGCCGTTCTGCTCGGTCCGGTTATAAAAGAAATACACGTAGATAATTCGTCATAATTTTTTTCGTAAGATTCCCCTAACTTTGCAAACAGAGCGTGAATATTCGAAACTATGGTTTCCTTTTTAAGCACTGCGATATGCACTGGAGGCAGAAGCGAAGTAAGTCTCGGCTGCTTCGGACCGGACAGCAACACTAAAGTTCCCGTGTCAGCAATGGCGAAATCAGCTCCAGTTATTCCTATATCTGCGCTTGCAAGATCAGTTTCGTGGGTAAATTCAAGTGATTTCAAGGGTTCTGTATTCCAGAAGGAAATCGACCGGGCATCAAATTCCAGGATAAGTTCGTTCATTTTTTCAATCAAAGTCCCTTTTTCTTCGAGAAGATGAACTTCTCCAGATACCATTTCAAAGTTTGTTATAAAATCCTCTTGTAACTGACTTTGATCGATAGATAGTTGAGGGTCTCGGAAGAAGGCCCTTTCCATACTTTCGTTTACGTTTTTCTCCATTGGTGGTACAGAACGTAAGTTTTGTAGTATAAGAGCCTTTGATTCTTTAGAAATCATCTTGGTGACGCTCCATTTTTCCCATGGTATTTCTCTTTCCATCTCTCTCTGAAGGGTTTTCTCGAAAAAGCAGGAAAGTTCTTTTCTCTGGTCCATTTTGAAAAAGGATATGGAAGTCCCTGTAATTCATTATCTTTCTGGTAGAAATACTGGAGAAAGACCATCATTTTTCCTGTAAGATTATAGTAAAACGGCTTGCTGAAAACGAAACTCCAGACCCGAAAAGCAATTTTCTCCGTAAACTGTGCTGGATGAGGTTTTCTGTTGTTTTTTTCCACTACCCTCTGCCTTAGAGAAAGAAGAACCTGAGGAAAATCGATCTTTACCGGGCATACATCCCTGCAGGCCCCGCAAAGAGAGGACGCAAACGGCAGATCCCCGGTTTTTTGCAAATCGTTTAACTGGGGAGTTATTACAGCCCCTATCGGCCCCGAGTAGACCCATCCGTAGCTATGCCCCCCTACTTGCCTGTAGACCGGGCATATGTTGATGCAGGCTCCGCACCTTATACAGTAAAGCGATTCCCTGGTTTCTTCTGACTTCGCTATGTCACTTCTCCCGTTATCAAGAAAGATAAGATGAAACTGCCGGGGACCATCGCTCTCCCCTTCCCTTCTGGGACCCGTTATGAGAGAAACATAAGTGGAGGATTTCTGACCCGTGGCGCTCCTTGCCAGCAGGCTCAAGAAAATGGAGAGCTGCTCAAACTTGGGAACGATCTTTTCTATTCCCATTATGGCTACGTGTATATCCGGATATGTAGTTGCCAGTCTGGCGTTGCCCTCGTTCTCCACTATTGTTATCGTTCCCGTTTCGGCAACGGCAAAATTGACTCCGGAAATCCCCATGTCGGCCGAGAGAAACTTCTCTCTAAGTTCTTTTCTTGCTATGTTGGTCAGTTTCTGCGGTTCGTCATACTCAGGCACTCCGAATTTCTCGGAGAAAAGCTTTGATATGTCCTCTTTGGTTTTGTGAATCGCGGGGGTGATTATGTGAAAGGGATGATCATCGCAGAGTTGCACTATGTATTCTCCGAGGTCTGTTTCCACGGTGTTTATCCCATTTGATATGAGGTGTCTGTTAAGTTCTATCTCCTCTGTGGCCATCGATTTGCTTTTCACGACGTTTCGAACGTTGTTTTCTCTGGCTATATTGACCACTATTGAGGAGGCTTCCTCCGCATCTCTTGCCCAGTGCACCTTCCCCCCTACCCTGGTAACGCTTTTTTCAAGCTCAAGAAGATAGCTGTCCAGGTTGTTGATTACCTGTTCTTTTATTCGCCTGGCTTCAGATCTTAGCTCTTCCCACTCGGAAACCTCGCTTACCGCTTTTTTTCTGGAGCTTCTCGATCTGTCGGTGAAATTCACAAGAGCTTTTTTCAGCTTTGGGCTTTTGAGAGCTTCTACAGAATTTTTCTTGAAGTCTATGCGTTCGGTAATCATTTTGTGTCCTCAAAGTCAATGAGCTCGGCCAGATGAAGCACTTTTACGGGCATTTTCTTTCTGGATACAAGTCCCTTTATGTTCATAAGACATCCCATGTCGGTTGAAACGACAGCGTCTGCCCCTGAATCCAAGATCGAGTCTGTTTTTTCCTGGAGCATGGATTTTGATACTTCCGGATACTTAATTGAAAACGTTCCTCCAAAGCCGCAGCAGGCATCGGCCATCTCCATTTCGATGAGTTCGACTCCGTTAAGGGATTTGATAAGTTCGCGAGGCTGGGAGCTTATCCGGAGTTCTCTTAGCGCATGGCAGGAATCATGAAACGTAACCCTGCCCTTGTATGCCGAGTCAGGATTGAGAGCTTCTTTCCTCTGGAAAACAAATTCTGAGAATTCATAAATATTGGATGAAATCTTTTCCACGCGGGACAGCTTCTCGGAATCATTACGGAAAAGTTCCGCGTAATAGTGTTTTACCATGGATACGCATGAACCCGAAGGGCACACGATTGCCTCGTCCCCATCGCCAAAAACGTCAAGAAAGTGACAGGCCACTTCCTCCGCTTCTTTTCTGTGACCGGAGTTAAACGCGGGCTGTCCACAACATGTCTGCCCCTGGGGAAATTCAATTTCAAGCCCCATGCCGGAGAGAACCCTCAGCATTGCTTCTCCTACCTGGGGAAAGAAATTGTCTACAAGGCAGCTTATGAAAAGACGAATTTTTTGTTTTCTTTCAGGCGGGGTCATACTTCATATAAGATAACTTTAACCCACGGGATTTCTACAAACCGTTGCCAGTCTTGCAGTAAATAAGCTTCTGTTCCTTCCGCAGAGTTAAGATTCAGAGACGGTTTATAATTTTCAATGTGCTTGAGTTAAGAGGAGACTCCCAAAGTGGCAGCTACGAAGCGAGGGGTTAGAGATTACACCTTCTGGATAAACGGAAAACTCTACGATGAAATAGAATCGCTTGTCGAAGCCGATGTTGAGCTGAACAGCATCCAGTTCAAGTCCGCTATTTCTTACAGGTCCATCTGTTAATGAACCGGAAGACTCAGCAAATTGACATCAGAACTAAGTTGGTGGACAATCACAGTCATGAGCACGATTTTCACACACATAATAGATCGGCAAATTCCGGCCGATATAGTATATGAAGATGAATTCTGTATGGCCTTCAAGGATATAAACCCCCAAGCTCCTGTTCATGTCCTCCTTGTACCGAAAAAGGAAATAGTTTCAATGGCGACTGTTGAGACCGAAGATCAGACGGTCTTGGGACACCTTATGGTTAAGGCTTCAGAGGTAGCCTCGATGCTCGGCCTTAGCGAGGGTGGATACAGGCTTGTCGTAAACACGAACGAGGATGCGGGACAAAGTGTTTACCACCTGCACATACATATTCTTGGTGGAAGGAAACTCACCTGGCCTCCAGGATAGTTTCATATGCTCTGAGCCGCTGACGGATTAAAACCCAAGCGCTGATGCGTCCCTCTCGCTTAGGAATCTTCCATTTGATCTTTTCTTCACGGTTCTTCCCCTCTTCCAGGACCGCTCGCATCTAGGTTCCTCGGAAAGATCCGTAAGTTCCACATGGATTTCTTCTCCCGCTGAGACCTCGAATCTACTTACCCCGCAGAGATCTTCAAGCTCCGGCTCGAATTTCTTTATATCGTCAAAAAGGTCTTTGTTAACTGTCACCGAAAGAGCAGCGTCAAGGGGATTGTTTATGCCCCCCTCCCCTCGCGCATCCTCAAGGACTTTGAGGCATAGTTTCCTTATATCCATAACATCGTTCCAGGTTTTGTCGGCTTTGACTTTCTCAATACGTGGAAATGTTTCAAGGTGCACGTTGGCATCGTCGTCTTTTTTCAGGGACTTATAGGCTTCAAACGAAGTATGGACCAGCACGGGAGCGAGAAACTTTATGATTCCGTCGGCTACCCGGTACATGACTGTCTGGGCGCGTCTTCTTTTTCTGCTGTCTTTTTTTTCGCAATAAAGCCTGTCTTTTATACACGCGAGGTAAACGGCGCTCATCTCGTCGCAGCAAAAAGAGAAAATAAGGTCGCTTGCCTGCTTGTAACTAAAGCCCGAGTAGGCATCCGCGGTCTCGTTCGCGAATTTGGTAAACTCGCAGTACGCCCAGTGGTCGATCGAATACCTGTCTTCCTCTTCGAATTCAACACTGTCCTGCGTCGGGTCAAAATCATTTAAGTTTCCAAGCAGAAATCTTATTGTATTCCTTATCTTTCTGTATTCGTCCGCGGCGATGTCGAAGAACTCCCAGTCGACTTTTATATCGTTTGAGTAGCTAAGCGAGCTTACCCACCATCTGCATATGTCCGCACCGTATTTACTCAGAATATCTTCAACCTCGATCGCGTTGCCGCCGGACTTGCTCATTTTTCTGCCCCGGGCGTCCACCATGAATCCGTGGGTAAAAAGCGCACGGAAGGGAGGTTCTCCGGTTGCTCCAAGAGCTACGAGAAGTGAGGACTGGAACCATCCCCTGTGCTGGTCCGAACCCTCAAGATACATATCCGCCGGGTACCCGAGATCTCTTGCGTTTAGGACCGAGTTCCAGGACGAGCCCGATTCAAACCACACGTCAAAGACATCAGAGCCTTTTAACAGATTTTTAATGTCATCTTTTGACGTAAGCCAGTCCGGGGCTTCGGGGTCGTCTTGCGGGTCATAACCATCAAGAAGCTGGTCCGGTTCGGAGAAAAACCAGACGTCAGAACCCTTATCCCTTATTTTTTCGGCTACGGCCAGAACCATTTTCACCGTCATGACCGCCCTTCCCTCCTGGTCCGTGAAGTACGGAAGCGGAAGCCCCCATGATCTTTGTCTCGATATGCACCAGTCCGGTCTTGATTCAAGCATTCCGCCGAGGCGGCTTTTTCCCCAGTCGGGATAGAAATCAATGTTTTTCCCGACTGCGTCGATGGCTATCTCCCTTAGAGTTTTCCCGGCCTCGCCGAATGGTTTGTCCATATGTATGAACCACTGGTCTGTTGCTCTGAATATGGTAGGCGTCTTGCTTCGCCAGTCATGCGGATAACTGTGAATATAGGGTTCTGAATGAAAAAGGTTTCCGGTTTCCTCAAGTCTCTGCGTTATTAATTCATTGCTTTCCCAGACCCCTTTCCCTCTCAGCCATTCCGGTACCGTATCGTCAAAAGTACCATCCTCTCTAACCGGACAGTAGATATCAAGTCCCTCCTGAAGACCCGTTCTATAGTCCTCATCGCCGTGACCAGGGGCCGTATGGACGCACCCTGTGCCAGTTGAGAAAGTCACGTAATCGGCCGTTACCACGACTGATTTTCTCTCGATAAACGGATGATTGCATGATACGCGCCGCTTCGATAACTCCTCTCCCAGGCAGGAACCTACTTTTTCATAATCTTTTCTTCCCGATTTTTCGAAGACTTCTTCGCAGAGCGCCTCGCCGATAATCAGATTTTCACCTTCCGGGGATCTGTAAAGACCGTATCTCCCCTTCGGCGCCACGGCAACTGCAAGGTTTGCCGGAAGAGTCCAGGGCGTTGTGGTCCATATCATAAGGTGTACACCCTCTGTTTGTTCCGCATTAAGGGATGGGGGCAGCGTCGCCGGATCGTCAACTGGAAAGAGCACGTAGACGCTTTTATCCTCTCTTTCGTGGTATTCGAGTTCCGCCTCGGCGAGGGCGGTACGGTTTTCAATTGACCAGTGAACGGGTTTTAGGTCCCTGTAGACAAGTCCTTTTTCAAGCAGTTGCGAGAATGCCTCTAAAACCCCGGCTTCATACTCGGGGGTCATTGTCAGGTAGGGCTTTTTGTAGTCGGCCAGAGTGCCGAGGCGAATCATCTGCTTTGACTGCGTTTTTACGTATTTTGCCGCGTATTTGCCGCAACTGCGTCTGATTGAGAGCGCTGGCATGGCGGTCGCGTCTTCCCCCAGCTCTTTTAAGACTTTGTGCTCTATCGGAAGACCGTGACAGTCCCAGCCCGGAACAAAATCCACATTGAAACCTTCCATTGTCTTTGACCGTACGACCAGGTCCTTGAGAACCTTGTTAAGCAGGTGTCCCAGATGAATGGGGCCATTTGCGTAAGGGGGTCCGTCATGGAAAAGGAATTTTTCGCGGTCGCGGCTTTTTTCGCGGATTTTTCCGAAGAGGTCTTCCTTTTCCCAGGATTTCTGGATGAGAGGTTCTTTTTGCTGCAGGTTGGCCTTCATCGCGAAATTCGTTTTTGGAAGGTTAAGAGTGTCTTTGTAGTTTATTTTCTGCTGCATCTTATTGTTAGAAGTATTTGGGGCGAGGTTTAGGAATCAGAGGCTTCCGGTCAGTTCGCCTGTAACGGGTTATCAGACATTATCGAAAAAAGATTCAAATTCTTCAAGCAGGGCATTTGAAAATTCCACCCATTCTTCCCATTCGTCCATGTAGTCTCTTGATTCGTCGACTTTCTTCTTGACGATTATTCCGTTGTTGAAGTTTTCCACAAGAAAATACCCGACTTTCTGGAGTTTTTTCTCAAGTATTGAAGAGTACTTGTGAAGGATGAGTATTTTTTCTTCTTCGGCCTCTCTATATTCCGCGATGAAATAGCCGTTATTCTGGGGTGAAGGCATATCCATTGTTACATGCTTGAACATGGTCGGATTTATATTCTCAGCCTTCATTGATATATAGAGCTCCATTCTTTGCCTCCGCCGAAGAAGAATTTTACAATATTTTTCGAATAATTTCTTGGAGTAAGATTCATGGCTTGTTGATGACGGATTCAAGCTCATGAACCAGGTCCTGATAACCCTAAAATTTACTTGCCCTGTCTTTACGCCTTTGGTTTAATTTATGTGCTGGCGTTGCGGAATTTTTAAAAATGTCTATTTCTGTTATTTTCTTCCCGAGAATGTACTGTGTTTCCGTAACGTAAACCGAAGAAAAGCGGAACTTCCGCGAGAGGAGAGAAAAGTGAAATTTTTCATAGATTCAGCAAACATGGAAGAGATAAAGGCCGCCGCGGCTTTCGGCATAGTGGACGGAGTGACTACCAATCCCTCACTTGTGTCAAAGGAGGGAAATCAGGAAGGCTTTGAGGAACTGATAAAGGAGATATGCGATGTCGTAAAAGGCCCCGTGAGCGCGGAAGTGCTCAGCACCGAGTACTCCCTTATGGTTTCCGAGGAAGAAAGCTGGCGCTTATAGATGAGAATGTCGTCGTCAAGCTTCCGATGACCGAAGACGGAGTAAAGGCGACCAGCACCCTCTCAAGTGAGGGCATAAATGTTAACGTCACCCTCGTTTTTTCTCCCTCCCAGGCGCTTTTGGCCGCGAAAGCGGGAGCCGCCTACGTTAGTCCTTTTATTGGAAGGCTCGACGACGTGTCATCAGACGGAATGAACCTTGTGCTTGACATCTGCGAGATCTACGCGCACTACGCCTATGAAACCGAGATACTGGTCGCAAGCGTAAGACACCCGATGCACATAGTGGAAGCGGCGAAGATGGGAGCCGATGTCGCCACTTTTCCCTACAAGGTATTTACACAGCTGTTCAAGCATCCTCTCACCGACATAGGGCTTGAGAGATTTCTTAAGGACTGGGGGAAGAAGTAGGTGCAGTCCATGAGGCACAGACCAAAAATTCTCTATTGCCCCCGGATCCTTTTATAGGGGATTCAATTATCCCTTTAATTTTAAATCCTAACTCATTAAGATAAAATATTATTTTATCGTTAACTTCTTTGAGTTTACCCTCGTTTCTTACTATGCCCTTTGTTCCAACGTCTTTTCTTCCTACCTCGAACTGGGGTTTTATGAGGGCAATCAGCGTTGCGTTATCAGCGAGCACGGAAACAGCGGGTTCTATTATCATCGTGAGCGAAATAAAAGAAACGTCAATCGTGACTATGTCGACTTTTTCTCCGACGTCTTCTGCCCGCAGGTACCTGCAGTTTATTTTCTCCCTTACTATGACCCGTCTGTCATTCCTGAGCTTCCAGTCAATCTGCCCGTGGCCCACGTCAAAGGCATAGACTCTGGATGCCCCGAAGTGCAGAAGACAGTCCGTAAAGCCGCCGGTTGAAGCCCCTATATCAAGAGCGACTTTTTCCTTTATGTCTATATCGAACTCCGTTACTGCCTTCTCAAGCTTAAGCCCTCCCCTGCTTACGAATTTTCTGGGGTCATGCTCCACAGCGACTTCGGAGTTCTTTTTTACCGCCGTTCCGGGTTTTTCCTCTTTTTTCCCGTCCACTGTAACCCGACCCGACATTATAAGCGCTCGGGCCTGGTTTCCGCTTTGGGCCAGGTTTTTTTCGACAAGGAGGCTGTCAAGCCTCGTTTTATTCTTCTCTTTCACTTAACCAGATGGCTATTTCTCTCAGGGGATTGCGAGTTTTCTTAAAACCCTCAAGATCTTCTATGGCTTGGTTTGTAAGCTCGGAGACCTTGGCTTCTGATGCCTCGACTCCCATAATCGATACGTAGGTGTGTTTTTTTGCTCCGTTTTTGTCCTGTGACCCCTGTGTCGCGCCGTGACTTCCCTTAACATCCAGGATGTCGTCTTTTATCTGGAAGGCGACACCTATTTTCTCCGAATAGGATTTAAGCTTCAGAAGATCCTGCTCTCCAGCTCCCGCCAGCACTGCTCCGCTTAGAACGGAAGCCTCGATCATTCTTGCCGTTTTCATCAGGTAAGTATTCGAAATTTCGTTAACTGACAGATGTTCTCCCTCATCCATTTCAAGGTCAAACGCCTGCCCGAGAACCATACCTTTTGATCCCGCCGCCTCGGAGATAATCGAAATAGCTCGCAGTATAAGATCTGGGAATACTACACATCTCTCGAGGGACTTTTCCGCTAGAAAGCCGAAGGCATCGGTTAAAAGGGCGTCTCCTGCCAGCGTGGCCACGGCTTCTCCGAAGACCCTGTGGTTTGACGCTTTCCCTCTTCTGGTATCGTCGTCATCCATTGAGGGGAGATCATCATGAATGATGGAATAGGTGTGGATCATCTCAATCGCGCACGCCGCGGGTAAAGCGCCTTTGTGGTGTCCGCATATAAGCTCCGCGGCGGCAAGACACAGGATCGGCCTTAGTCTTTTTCCGCCTGGGTGGATACTGTAGGCAATTGACTGATGGAGCTTCGTTTCTGTCTTATCGAGAGGCAGATATTCGCGCAGGTTAAGGTCAATGATGTCTTTTCTTCTTTCGAGATAGTCTTTTATGTCAAAACTCATTCACTGTTCCCTTTCGTCAAAATCTTCAAGATCAAAAGCACCCTCGTTTTTTTCCACTATAAGACTTATTTTCTTTTTTACGCTCTCAAGATTCAAGTAGCATTCCTTTATGAGGCTTGCCCCCCGTTCGAATTTCTCAATGGATTCGTCAAGAGGCAATTTCCCCGTTTCAAGCGTATCAACGATTTCCTTTATTTCATCCAGCAGGTCTTCAAAGGATTTCATCTCAGAACTCATCTTTTCCTCACCTCTAAACTTCAATTACCTCTTTTTCTACTTCTCCAAGAACATCAGGGGGTGTTGAAACCGGATCCACATCAAGAATGAATACAACATCCCCAGCCTCAAGAGCAACGCTTTCATGGTAAACAAAGACTTCGTCGGTTCTCGTTCTCTCAACGACAAGTGGGATCAGGTGCTCCGGAAGCGACTTTCCGAAGTCCATTTTATCAATTGTTTCCTTTTCAACCCGAGACTTGAAGACGACATATTCTTTTTCAGCAATTTTCGAATATATGTCCATTACATCGATTTTCTTTCCGAAAGCAAGGGGAACCCTGAACCTCTCCATGTCTTCAGTATCGGAAGCACTCGCCATCCTGTTTAAAAGTGCGCATACGTTATTGACTTTGAAATCTATTCTCACCAGGCGGCAGGCAAGAACATTCACATGATCACTCGTTGTAAGGGATATAAGAGTATCCGGGGAAGAAATCTCCGTTTTCTCAAGTCCGTCCACAGTCAGACTGTTTCCCTCAATCGCCGTTAATCCCTCTGACTCGGAAATCTCAACAAGCCTTCTGTTTGTGTCTATTAGGCGAACTTCCTTGCCGGTCCTCTCAAGCAGTCTCGCCAGGAGTCTTGAGAGATTATTGGCTCCTACAACAACCACTTTGTTTCTTTTATCGTTAACCCCGAGCACTCTCGAGACGAAGCCTCCCGCACCCCCTTGGAGGAGAACCGAGATTGCTATTGTGAGAAAAACCAGCCCTTGCACGGTATTGCCCCCTTCAACGTCATGCTGCTGCAGCTCCAGGGCGATAATAGAAGCTATTGACGCTGCAATTATTCCTCTTGGAGAAACAAAGGAGAGAAACAGCTTTTCCCTGATCGAGAGCCCGGAACGCACGCACAGAAGAAATATCTCCACCGGACGCACAATAAACAGCAGACAGAGGACGACCAAAAGACCATAGATTCCCAGATCTTTTATGTAATCAAGTTCCAGGCTTGCCGCAAGAAAAATGAAGAGCAGCGAAATGACAAGGATCGTAAGCTTGCCCTTGAATTTCTTCATTTCCTCTTCCTCTGGAATATTCAGGTTTCCGATGATAGCTCCGGAGACGATGGCCGCTACAAGTCCGGCTTCCGGAGTCAACATCTCCGCAAACCCGTAGACGGCAAGCGCGGAGGCAAGCATGAAAAGATCTACAAAATCCTCCATGTAGATATAGAATCTCTTAACCGCGAAGGTCGCCGCGTAACCTCCGAGGAGGCCTAAAACCCCTCCTACTACAAATTTGTAAGCGACGAGAAGCACTACCCGGCCTATCTCCGTCATGTGGCCTCCAAATCCGATGACCAAGCCGGAGGCAGCGAGGGTGTTTTCGATGAGGATGACTTCAACTACAAAAATAGCTATCAATGCCCCGATAGGGTCAATCAGCACTCCTTCGTATTCGAGTATGTGCTTCAGGTTGGGCTTGACCTTGAATCTTCTCAGCAGTGGTTGAACGACGGTCGGACCGGTTACTATGACCAGAGACCCGTAAACAAAAGCCATTTCCCAGGAAAGATTGGTCACATAGCGCGCGAAGGCCGCTCCGCCTATCATCGTAATCAGCCCGCCCACGGTTATCAGCAGCAGTATTATGTTTCCGTGGCTAAGCGCTTCTTCTTTGTTCAGGTTAAGCCCCGCTTCGAAAAGAACAATGGCTACACAGAGCTTTATTATTATTTCAAGCCCTTCTCCGAACTCCGAGGGATGGACCAGAGACAGGAATTCAGGCCCTACGAGAACCCCGAAAATAAGGAAAAACACAATACTTGGAAACCCCGTCCTGATAGAGAGCATCTGGCCGATTACTCCCAGCACCAAGGCGAGGGATACCATAACAAGCAAAGAGATACCCGCCCTTTTTTAGGAAGTGAGGGTTCGAAAAAGAGCCCCCCTTAATGGCAAATTATAACCCGAGCAGGCTTAAAAATGAAACAGAATTACCTATGTAGCACAGTGAATCGATGGATTGGAGCAGTTGCAAAAGGGGATTACAGCTCTCAAAAAAGGCTGTAGTAGCAAGTTGGTAGCGGGGGCGGGATTTGAACCCGCGACCTTCGGGTTATGAGCCCGACGAGCTACCAAGCTGCTCCACCCCGCGACAGAAGCAATGAGCAGAAAAATGTAATCAAGACACCGGTTATGTCAAGCAAAGCGTCTTCAGTCTATACTCTCTAATCGTTTCAGATGGAAAAAGGAATTATGCTGGCTGTTATTTCCGGATCGGGCGGCGGTAGACGCTAGGAAGAGGACCTGAAACAACTAGATTCTAAGCTCTAAGGGGATTTTGTCATTAAACCCCTGCCCGTTTCATAAGGTCCTTGGCCATAAGAGATCCTTCGGTGGATGCTTCCTCCGAATTGCACTTCCAGGTGTTCCTGAAAATTGCCTTTTTCTCCATATCTATAAAAACGGAATCCGCCGATATTTCCCCAAGATGCACTTGCGCGCAGCATCCAAGCGGGATTTGACAGTCTCCACCAAAAGTTTCCAGGAAAGAGCGTTCAAACGCTGCTACGGTTTTCGTGTCAGGATGAGTGACCGCGGATATCAGATCCCTCGTTTCCGTATCATTTTTTCTGCATTCTATGGCGATTATTCCCTGACATGGAGCGGGAACCATATAATCCTGGGCGAGATGCTGGGTAATGCGTTCTGAAAGCCCTAGCCGGTTGAGTCCCGCCGCGGCCAGGACGACTCCGTCGAGGTTTTCTGAAAGAATTTTTCTGAGTCTGGTATCAACATTTCCCCTTATGGGAACAACTTTAAGATCGGGGAACCTGAAAAGCAGTTGAGCTCTTCGCCTTATGCTCCCGGTTCCAACCCTGCCCTCTCCTCGGAGCTGTTCAAGGGTCCGTCCGTCCGCTGAGACAAAAACGTCCCTCGGGTCTTCTCTTTTGAGGACGGAACCTATGACTAGCCCGTCCGGAAGAACTGAGGGCATGTCCTTCATGCTGTGAATGGCGATATCCACTTCGCCTGAGAGAAGGCTCTGCTCTATTTCTTTTACGAAAATCCCCTTGCCGCCAATCCCGGAGATATCCTCTTCGAGATTTATATCTCCCGAGGTCTTTATTTCCGTTATTTCCGTTTCAAGTGAAGGGAAAACAGCGCGAAGTTCCGTTTCGACAAGGCGGGTCTGGCACAGAGCGAGCCTGCTACCCCTGGTCCCAATTCTCAGCTTCGTCATAAATATCTGTTGCGTCCCGCGAGGCATCCACCGGATCGAGTTCAAAAAGCCTTCTCGTTACCTCCGAGTAAAGAGCCGCTTCATAGCCGGAAGTTCTCTTCTTAAGGTTAGTGACCGGGTCGTGGAATATCTTTCCAATTATGGAATTGGCCAGGCTCTCCAGTATTTCTTTCTGCGTTCCGGTCCCGCCCTCGATTTTTCGGAGCGCCTTCTCGACTTCGGTCTTTTTTATGTTCTCGAATTTTTGCTTGATATCGATTATTACGGGAAAGACCCTAAGGCTTTCCATCCAGTCCGTAAAACCTTTCTCCGCGTTGAGAACTATTTCTTCGGCTTTTTTAAGGTTTTCCTTCCTGGAATTCAAGTTCTCGCCCTGAACAACTCTCAGGTCGTCTATGTCGTAGAGATAAACCCCAGGAATTCTGTTTATCTTCGGGTCTATATCGCGCGGGACGGCTATATCAATCATGAAGATCGGATCGTTTTTCCTGAGCTTAAGAGACTGTTTTACGTGTTCACTTCTTATTATGTAATCGGAAGACCCGGTTGCGGTAACGAGAATATCAATCTCTTTCAGATGGTAGAACATCTCTTCGAACCTGATGGGCTTGCCTGTTAGGGATTGTGAAAGTCTTTCCGCGTTATCGAAATTTCTGCTTGTCACGTAGAGTTCCTTTATGTTGTTTGAGACAAGATGTTTTGCGAAGAGTTCCCCCATTTCCCCGGTTCCAACAAGCATGGCGGTGCGGTTTGCGAGGTCCTCGAATATTCTTTTTGCAAGCTCCACCCCAAGGTAGCTTATCGAGACCGCTTGAGACGAGATCCCCGTTTCGGCCCTGACTTTTTTCCCGGCGAAAAAAGCCCTGTTAAAAAGCCTGTTGAGTATAAGTCCGACCGTGTTCTCGGAACGCGCCGCGCTGTATGAGTTCTTAAGCTGGTTAAGAATCTGGGTTTCTCCGATTACCATGGAGTCAATACTGGCCGCTACCCTGAAAAGATGTCTGACCGCATCTGACCCCGAGCGGGTACGCATATAGGGATAAAGGCTCTTGCCAGGAAGCTTATGAAAATCCAGGAGAAAGGACTTGATTTCCTCTTCGCATTTTTCACGGTTCTCGGTTACCGCATAGATCTCAACGCGGTTACAGGTGGACACTATGAAGCATTCAAGCACGTTTTCTCTCAAACGAAGGATTCCGAGTGCTTCTCTGATATCCGCATCAGAAAAAGAGAACCTCTCCCGCACTTCCACCGGGGTTGTCTTGTAGCTGATTCCGACTGAAACTATCTCTACCATCTGCTTTTTCCGAAACCGGTCTTGAGCAATTATAAATTACCCGTGGATGGAACTATATCAATTTCGTCTATATTCGCTTCGTGGGGCTGGTTTATGACCGACAGGACCGTTTTCGCCGTAATTTGAGGAGACATCATCTTCGCTTTGTCCCATTCTCCACCAAGAGAATCCCAGATGTCCGTTCTCGTCGGACCCGGCAAGACGGCAGAGACCTTTATTCCCCTGTCTCTTACCTCTTCTCTAAGCGAATTGGTGAAACCCAGTACGGCGAACTTCGAAGCGCAGTAAGCTGCCCACCCGGGGAAGCCTTTTTTTGAAGCGTTCGAACCGATGTTTACGATATGGCCTCCTCTTGGCATAAGAGGGAGCGCGTGTTTTACCATGAGAAAGGTTCCTTTTGCGTTTACGGCCATCATTTCATCCCACTGCTCGGTATCGGTGGTTTCTACCGGACCTGTGTGGACTACGCCCGCGTTATTGATCAGTACGTCAATCTTCCCCTTTTTTTCAGCGACGCTTGAGATGAAACTTCTGACTTCCTCCTCGACCGAGATATCGACGGAGGAGATCATGAAATTCCCCGCAAAAGACGATATTTCATCCGCAAGGGAGGCCGAGGTCTCAAGACTCCTTGAGCAAAGCGCCGTAAAAAACCCCGCCTCGAGCAATTCAACTGCGATTGCTTTTCCTATGCCTCTTGCCGCACCGGTCACAACCACGACTTTTTCAGCCATCTCGTTTTTCCTCGAAATACTCAAAGTAACTTTTCGGGTTTTCCCAGATCTTTATGCACTCAAGTCCGTCCGGGATGATTTCCGCGAATTTCTGCCACAGGTATTTTCCTATATTCTCAACAGTCGATATGTTCTCCTGGAAGAAAGGAATATCCCTGTCTATCCACTTATAGTTAAATTCTTCGATTATGGGCGCCGCCCGTTTTTCAAAATCGATACGGTTTATTATCACACCTGTTTCATCGTCTATCTCCCCCCTTATTGCCACTTCCACCGCATAGTCGTGTCCGTGCCCCGAGGGATTTGCGCATTTGTCAAATATGGCGAAGTTCTCTTCGTCAGACAAACCTTCCATAAAAAGCCTGTGGCTCGCGGAGAACCTGAATACCTTCGTAAGAATTACCTGCTCTTTTGTATCTAGCATTTTCGGTAGTCGACGAAAAGATCGTCTGTTTCATACACCCTTATCTTGTAAAGACGACAGTCATCTCTCTCAATGATTTCCTCTTCGATTACCTCCCAAAGAACCTTGGCTATGTTCTCTGTTGTCGGTATAAGGTCACGAAAACGGGGATTGTCCTCGTTTAGGTTCTTGTGGTCGAAATCAGCCAGGACCGACGAGACGATCTGCTTAAGATCAAAGAGATTGATTATCATGCCCGTCTCCGGGCTTATTTCTCCTTCCACAGTGACTTCAAGCACGAAATTGTGCCCGTGTCCGCCGGGCAGGCTTGATTTGCCGTAGAATTCGCGGTTTTTCTCCTCGCTCCAGTTTTTGTTCCAGTACCTGTGAGAGGCGGAGAATTCGACTTTCTTTGTTATCAGCTTTTTAAAGGACATCGGCTTTGATCGGGCTTGCAACCAGTTTTATATGAGGACCGGCCATTTCTAAGGCCTGTTTTTCTGGATCTCCGCAGCTGCCGCGTCCGCGCGGAAAGCCCCTTGCTGCGTTCCGTCTACCATTCTTGTTATCGTGGGCTCCATTTTTGAGAGGAAGGGTTGCGGGTAGATCCCCATAAGAAATATCATAATGGCAAGAGGAATCATAAGGGCTATCTCCCTGGGATTAAGATCCGAAAGCCCCGTGTTTATTTTCTTTACTATAGGTCCGAACATAACCCTCTGGTATGCCCAGAGCATGTAAATGGCTCCGAGTACAAGCCCCGTGGCTCCAAGCGCCGCGTAGAAGTAACTCTCCGCAAACACTCCAAGCAGAATCAGGAATTCTCCGATAAAGCCGTTTAAAAGGGGAAGTCCTATGGAAGAGAGCATGGCAATCATGAAAAACAGCGCGTAAATCGGCATTACCTTCGCAAGTCCGCCGAACTCGGAAATCATCTTGGTGTGACGTCTTTCGTATATCATACCGACGAGAATAAACAGAGCCCCCGTTGAGAGACCGTGACCTATCATCTGGTAGACCCCTCCCTGTACGCCGTGAAGATTGAAGATGAACACGCCCAGCATTATGAGTCCCATGTGACTTACGCTTGAATAGGCGACCAGCTTCTTTAGATCCGTCTGCATGAATGCCACCATCGCTCCATAGATTATGCCGATGATGGAGAGCGCTATGAGAACCCCTGTGTATGCCTCTATCGCTTCCGGGAAAAACGGAATAAGAAATCTTATCACCGCGTAGGTTCCCATCTTAAGCAGAACGCCGGCAAGTATTACGCTCCCGGGCGTGGGGGCTTCAACGTGCGCGTCGGGAAGCCAGGTGTGAAACGGAAACATCGGAACCTTGATTGCGAAAGCCAGGAAAAACGCCAGAAAGACAAGCCCCTGGGGACTAAGTATCCCGTCAAAAGCAAGGCTGGTTCTCTGTAGGTCGTAAAGGTTCATCGACGCAAAGCCGAACTGGTCTATGTGGGCGTAGTACATGTAGATGATCGCGACCAGCATGAGTCCGCTCCCAAGAGCCGTGTAGATGAAGAACTTTATCGCCGCGTAAATTCTTCTGGAGGATCCCCAGATTCCTATGATGAAATACATGGGAATCAGTACCGCTTCCCAGAATATGAAGAAAAGAATCATGTCGAGCGCGACGAAGGTCCCGACAAGCGCCGATTCAAGAAAAAGGGTAAGGCAGAGAAACGCCCTCCATCCGCCTCTTATCGCGTTCCAGGAACAAAGGACCGTAATGGGGAAAAGAAAGGTCGTTAGAAGCACAAGCAAGAGGCTGAGGCCGTCAACTCCCAGATGATAAGACACCCCAAGATCCGTAAGCCAGGGAATCTTCTCTTCAAACTGCATGGTGGAAAGCGAACCGTTAAACCGGAAAAAAAGCGGGAGGGATATCAGGAATTCCACCAGGGTTATCACAAACGCAACCGCTTTTAACTGATAATCGGAAACCTTATGAAAATACGGCAGAACCGCGAGCACCAGGGCTCCCAGAAGAGGAAAAAATACGAGCAGGGATAAAATGTTATTATCGAGACTCACGTTAAGACGGACCGAAGCAAAAAGAATAAAATTGCCCTAATTATACTTTCATAAAATTTTGTTCACAACCGCGCACGTGAAAAAATTCCAATTTCCGCGGCAAGTCCTGAAAAGACGATTGATTACTAAAAGGAATACGGATGATGAAGAAACAAAAGAGCGGAAAATATCTGGTTATCTTCCGCTCTTTTGATCCGTAAATAATTTAAGAATACGCTTTAGCTGTTATCTCCATTACCTCTATATTACTCTGTTTTCCTGTTGGTCCGGGAACCAGTATCGCAAGATCGACTCCAGCTGCGAATTGCTCCTCAAGCTTTTTCTTGCAGTAATCGGGCGTACCGGCAAGAGCCACCGAGTCTATGAGCTCGTCTGTGAACACGTCGGCCGGATTCGCACCTTCGTTTACCTGGTCGATTATGTCCCCGAAACCTATGTTTCTTATGAGTCTCTGGTAAAAAGGAAACCTGGCGTATGGACCGAGTCCTCTTTTGGCTGCGGCGACGGCCGCGGCTCCATCATCCGAGACAAAAGACGGAATACCGTTTGTAATTGATATGGTCGACGGGTCCCTTCCGGCTTTCGCGGCGCCCGCGGCAACATGCTCTTTTAAGGTAGCTATATAGGCGGTAGGACAAAGATATGGCATTATGCCGTCGGCAACCTCCCCGGCAAGCTCAGCAGCGGCCTTTGTAAGGCCGGCTATGTAGACCGGAAGATCGGGCACTTGTCTTTTAAGAGAGAGCCTTGGAGAAGTTCCGTCAGCTAACCCTCTCACTTCCCCTACGTAGTTTCTCATCGATTCAATCGGGTCCCCCATATCTATATCGTATCTGTCGTTAACGGGCTTATGGCTCACTCCGAGTCCGAGAATCATCCTTCCGCCAGTTATTTCCTGTATTGTAAGCGCTGTCGCGGTAGCAACTGCGGGCTGGCGCATGTATATGTTAGCTATCCACGTTCCGACGTTTACCCTCTCCGTGCATTCAGCGAACACCTGAGCGTTCGTTATGGCGCTGTAAGGCGGTACTTCCGGAGAGAGAATACCGTCAAAACCCGCTTCTTCCGTGATTCTCGCAAGCCCTCTAAGATCGCTTACGCTGCATCCCCAAACCGGTGAAGTTGTTGCAATTTTTCCCATTTTAGCCTCCTTGAGTTTTTCAGTACTGGTTCACCACGTCTCTGTAGTAATCTGGACGAAGGAAAGCTTCGTCTCTTGTCTTTAACACTTCCTTTATCTCTTCAAGAACTCTGTTTTTTTCCTCGGGGAATTTCGCCCTGACAGGAAGATAATTCGATATGTGATTTGAATAGAAATAGCCGTCGGAAAGCTCCGTATTCTCAACTATGGTCTCAAGCTCCTCTATCATCTGGAACTTGTCCGGAAGTTCAAACAGACCTTCCTGCCATTGCTCGTAAATCGGTGCCCCGGGACGAAGCTGGAGAGAAAGCGCCCCGACATATTCCGGGTCGCACTCGGTAAGAAGCTTCCCGGTAGCAAGGGCGTGTTCCCTGCTCCTCTCCTTCCCGCCGATGCCGAGGAGCACCATGACGGAGTTCATTATCCCCGAGGCTTTCAGTTTTCTTGAAGCTTCGACGGTTTCGGCAAAATTCGCTCCCTTCTCTATTCTCTCGAGAACCACGTCGTCTCCGCTTTCAAAGCCTATGTAGACCATGCTGAGGCCGTTTTCCCTGAGACGCGTGAGGTCTTCAACCGATTTTCTGAGTATGTCCCCTATGTTTGCGTACATGGTAATTCTCTCAAGGTTCGGGGCTTTTTCATGCAGATAATCCATTATTTCCGTCAGCTTAGCCGTGGAGAGCACAAGCGCGTTGCCGTCTGCAATGAAAACTCTTCGTTCAAGCAAACCGCTTCTTGCCGCTGTATCAATGATTTCCTTTATCTCGTCCATAGACCTTACCCTGAACTTCTGGGTTTCCTTTCTGTACATGGCACAGTAGGTGCACTTGTTGTGGGAACAGCCGATGGTAGCCTGCAGAATGAAGCTTTTGTGCTCGCTTGGAGGGCGGAAAAAAGGCGTTACGTATTCAATCATTACCGTAAGAATCTAACAAAGTTTAAGAATCTCTTCAATAAAACTTTGCAATGACACAAAGCATAGGTTATTCTTGCGCCGTGATGTTTGATCTCGAACCGCACGAAAAAGAAGGGTTTCACTACATCCTCGGCGTACCGCTGCTTATAGGACTCATAATGGTTATCGCCTTTCTGACGCACTTCGTCCTCAATCCTTAGCCCGTACCCCAACGGATTATCCGCAGGACAAGCTCGCGGGTCTCAATCTCTACTCCCGTACTGTCCCGAAAGAGATATCCTCCGTCTTCTGTCTCTTCCCAGACTACCCCGAGAAGTTTTAAGTTCTTCTTTTGACTTTGGGAACCAGGGTCGATTTTTCTCCCGACAAATGTAACGGCGTTTCCGTCCCCGAGGAGGATCATTACCAGTCTTGAAGTTCCAAAAAGCAGCAGAAAACCCCGGGTCTCCGGATCAGCATCAAAAACCGCGTGCATAAAGCCCCTGGGCGGAGCGATCACGCTGATTGCGTCTTGGCCATATTCCTTGTTTAGAGACTCAACGCAGGTCTCAAAGCTTCGGCAGAGAAAATCCGAGACTTCCTCCAATTTCTCGGATGTTTTACCGGAGTCGGCCGAGGCTTTCTCCTTTTCGTAGAACTCGGCAATCCACGGCTGTTTTTCTGTTTCCACGGCGTATTACTCCAGTGACTCTCCGCTTCCTGGCTGTAGCCTACAGACGAAGAGCTTTATCGTTTTGACCATTCAGAGATCTGCAAACCGGCAAGCTTTTTCTCATTCTTTGCCGAAAATGCTTCAAATTCTCCGCTCGATATAATAATATATGCTCCAAGGGGAGACAAAAGATAGACAGAATCCATGGAAACACCTCAGGTCTCACCAGAAGCGACCTGAAGAGCCTGCTCAGAATATACAAGAGGAAAATCCCTCAGGACCATCTGGTAACCCTTGAATTCACCCGCACTCTCTCGGACTTCTCTAGAGAACTCCAAAAAACCATAACGGCATTTATCGACCGCAAAGGAAAGATAAGGTTCGTATTCATCGGAGAACCTTGCGATTTTCCTTTTGAAAAACTGCTTGGGAGGATGAGAAGAGCTAAATACAGGCTAAGGGGATTTCGCGCCGTAAGAACCAATCTCAAGGGGGCAGGTCTTACGAATTCTGATCTGACAACCCTGGCAAATGAAAGACTTGACCTGGTGGCTTCCGTGTCTCTGGGTAAAAACGGTTCATCGGGACGCTTTGAGTACGCGAATCTTGTCCCGCCGGACGGAGAGAGCCACGCGAAGTGGGAGATTTCGAAATTCTCTGACGTAGGCCGCGTAAATATCAACCTTGAACAGGAGATAAATGCCATAGAACAGTCCCTAAGGAGCGCTTTTCTAAAAAACGGGGGCAAGGAAAACAGGGAAGGAGTCATACTTGTGGGATTCAGCACCAAGTTCCGCTACCTTGCTGAAAAATCCCTGGAGGAGCTTAATTCCCTGGCTCTTTCCGCGGAAAAAGTAGTGCTCGACAAGATGGTTCAGATAAGAAAGAACATTGATCCCCGCTACCTGGTCGGCAGGGGAAAACTGAGGGAGATCACTCTTCACGCCAAGCACCTCGGGGCCGACACCATAATTTTTGACACAGAACTTACTCCCGCCCAGGCAAACGCTATCGGGGAGGAATCCGGTCTTGATATAATGGACCGAAGCCAGCTGATAATACAGATATTCGCGAAACACGCCAAAACAAACGAAGGAAAAATCCAGGCGAGGCTTGCCGAATTCCAGTACAACCTGCCCAGACTTAAGGGCAAGGGAGCGGCTTTTTCTCAGCTAGGGGGCGGAATAGGCACAAGAGGTCCCGGAGAGAAGAAACTCGAACAGGAAAGAAGAAACATAAGAAAACAGATCGAACAGCTGGAAAAACAGATTGACGGCCTTTGCAGAAGAAGGGAACACACCAGAAAAAACAGGAAAATCTCAAAAATTCCGACCCTGTCTTTCATAGGGTACACGAATGTCGGCAAATCCACCCTTTTTAACCGCCTGACCAAATCCTCCATTGTCACTCAGGACAAGCTTTTCTCGACCCTTAACCCGACGACAAGAAGAGTCATGCTTCCCGGAGGAAGGCACGTGCTTATGACCGATACGGTAGGCTTTATAAGCAAGCTCCCAAAAGAACTCATAAATGCGTTCAGAGCCACGCTTGAAGAAATAGCCGAAGCTGATCTGCTTATTCACGTCGCCGATGCGAGCGACCCCGAAGTCAGGGATAAAATAGATTCAGTAATGAATATAATCGAGTCAATGGAATGCGAAGAGATTCCCAGCATTCTTGTATTTAACAAGACTGACCAGGCGGATGCGGACACAGAAGCGGCGCTTCGCGAGGGATTCCCTCAGGTGCCTTTCGTGTCTGCCAGAAACGGGAGAGATTTCAAAGAGTTACTTCTCTATCTGGAGAAATTCGTTGAAGAAGCTGATGCGGGTGCCAGACTCGGAGATTTTAAGCCGGAAGAGGAACCAAAAGGCAGCTTCCCGCCTCCCCTGCTGCATAGCTCGCTTTAGTTTCCCAGGGACTCTGGGCAACACCCTGCTCTTAAAAACGAATAAAAAAGGGGATGGTCGCTTGCACGAACATCCCCTTTTTGTTTTTACTTCCGTGACCTTACCAGGGCTTGGACTTGTCGTCCACTCCGTCTAGATTCTGGAGCCACTTTGTATGGTCATAAAACGCAGCGTTGAAAGTAAGAGCCAGAGTGGCGATTATAATACCAATATCGGTATTTTTGGTCTGCTCGGCCCTTCTTTTTATTCTGTCATGAATCGGATCTGGAATATTGAGCGTTATTTCTGCCATTACCAAAACCTCCTTGTTTATTTTTGATAAGAACTAATCGGCATCCCCTATGCCTTTTTCTTCCCTGTATTTCTGGATCTCCTCCCGTTTTACCGTCGGTTTGAGGGTAAAGCCCGAGGGGTCAGCGGATGCGCCCGCGACCGAAGCCTGAACTTCCTCGTCACTGAGGGGGGCGGGCTTTGTGTCTCCCGCAATGTCTCCAAGCTGGGACTCCGCAAGCTTCCAGTCCGTAAGCCACTCGTCTCCAAGACCGAAACGCCTGGTGAGTTTATTGATCTCCTCAAGTCTTCCGGGAAGAGGCCCTGCCGGCTGAAGCATGTTCAGATCCTCAAGAAGCTTTACTACCTCGGGATCTCTCGGGAAGGCGTTTCCAACCTGCTTCTCGAAGAACATGGTTTCAAACGGAGGACGGCTCCTTGCTCCGCCGCCGTCCATGCTTTCCGCGGGATAGCCGACGGTCATAAGCCAGCTGAACACGTAAGTGTCTGGAAGATTGAACTTTGCTTTCGTGTTCCTTCTGGCTCCACCGCTGGCGCCGTTAAGGCAGGTCCCGAGACCCAAGGACGTCGCAACAAGACAGGCGTTCTGTATCGCGTTTCCAAGATCGATTGCGGCAAGCCGGTGCAGTACCGCATCTGGAAGCATCGCAGGAAGCGGGAACAGTCTGGATACCCTGTCATATTCCCAGCCATGCGCCTTATCGAGTGCTCCGGTTCTTAGAAGGTCGTGGATAGACTGACCCATCGTGTCGTAGTTGCCCATGTCATAGCACCAGAAGATAAGCACGGGAGCCATCTGCGTTGTGATCTGACTCCAGTCGGATATAAACTCCCATATTTCGGGATCTTCATCCCTGTATACAACTATTGCTCTTTGTCCATTGAAGTTGCCTGCCGTAGGAGAAAGCCTGGCAGCTTCCAGCATGGCCTGAACCTTCCATTTCTCAACGGACTTATGCGGCTCATACCATCTGATGGACCTTCTTAGTCCTATGGAACTGAAGGTGTCCATGATACTACCAACTTCGCTGGCACTTGGTACATCACTCATAATTAATAACCTCCTATCTGGGTATTTTTTGTTCAGAATAAAAGCTGAAACTGCAAAACATCTCCGATGATCATACCACTAAATCGCAGAAATTTCATCATTAAAAATCAAAATCCCTTAAATTTTACAATACGGATAATTTTGTATACATTTACCGCTGAATTTATAGCGCAAGCAGGAGGAGTTATTAATGAGAGACGTATACATCATAGGAGTGGGAAACACCGCCTGCGGAAGATTTCCCGACAAGCCGGCTCACATTCTCGCGAGAGAAGCCGCATGGGCCGCGATACAGGATTCGGAAATTCACGCGCGAAAGATAGAAATCGCCTTTTGCGGCCATGTCTACCAGGGTATGGGAGTCGGACAGAGGGCGCTTAAGGATATAGGGCTCGTAGGCCAGCCGACCATAAACGTGGAGGGCGCCTGCGGAAGCGGAACGCTTTCCCTTTGGGAAGCATGGAGAACCATAGCCTACGGTCAGTACGACATAGCGCTCGCTCTGGGTGTTGAGAATCTCAGCAGAATTCTCTCCGGGGGTCCCCTGCCCCTCGAGGAAGACGATCTCGAGGTATCCATCGGCATGGGAATGCCCGGGCTCTACGCCATAAGAGCCTCAAAGTACATGAGCGAATACGGGGTCACGCTTGAGCAGCTGGCCGAAGTCGTAGTAAAAAGCCGCTACCATGCTTCTCTCAATCCCCTTGCCCAGTACAGAAAGACTACAACCGTAGAGGAAGTGCTGGGTGCGCCGGTGATCGCCGACCCGCTTACGCGCAATATGTGCTGTCCGGTTGGAGACGCCGCCGCGGCCGCGGTGCTGTGTTCAGAGGAGCATGTAGGAGAGCTTGCCAAAAAGATGCCGATAAAGATCCTGGGGTGCGTTGCGCAATCGGGCAAATACAGCAGCCCCACAGGTCTTACCTGCGATCCTTCAGAGAATGTCTGGAGAACTTCCCAGCTGGCTTATGAAATGGCGGGACTGGGACCCGAGGACATGGACGTGGCCGAAATTCACGATGCTTTCTCAATAGCGGAAATGATGGTTGTTGAGTCTCTCGGTTTTTGCGAGAAGGGAGAGGGAGCGACTCTCATAGACGAAAAGAGCACGTGGGTTGGAGGCGATAAAGTCGCAGTTAACCCGAGCGGAGGACTGCTTTCACGGGGACACCCGGTCGGAGCTACGGGACTTCTTCAGACTGCCGAGATCGTAAGGCAGCTTAGGGAGGAAGTCGAGCCTGAGCGCCAGGTAAAAGATGCGAAAGTCGGCATCATCGAGACCATGGGAGGCGCCCAGCCCGCCATGGACGGAATTACCTGCGTCGTAAGCATCCTCGGGAAATAACTCGACACGCCTTAATCGGCGTTCTTTACAATATCCCGTTTTTTCCTTGCAGCCGAGTTGCGCGCGCGGTGTCCTAACCGCAGCTGTGTGTCATCGCGCGGTCTTCTACCCTCCCCCGCCTGTTTTCAATTCCGGGCGATTCCTTGATTCCGCACAAAGAAGAATTATTTTGTGTCTGAGATGATTTCACCCGAAAAATTCACCTTGAAGGCTCAGGAAGCCATTCTTGAGGCACGAAACGCAGCCAGCGACGGCGGAAATCAGGTAATTGACCTGCCGCATCTGTTCTTAGCCCTGGTAAGTCAGCCCGGAATGCCGACCAGAATTCTTTCGCGGCTGGAATCCGACCCCCAAGCGCTTGCGCAGGCGGCAACTCAGCAGATATCAAGACTTCCCAGGGTAAAAGGGGCATCCGAGCAGATATACATGAGCGGGGAACTTGATTCTGCAATCCGGTCGGCCGACAAGGAAGCGCAATGTCTTGGAGACGCATACGTAAGCACGGAGCACCTTCTGATTGGAGTTGTTTCTCACGCCGCGGGAGCGCTTAAGAACGGATTTTCAGAATCGGGTGTGACCAAGGAAGGGATTTTAAAGGCACTTAAAGAACTGAGAGGTAACCAGACAGTGAACACGCAGAACCCTGAAGACACCATGGAGCCGCTTTGCCAGTACGGAAAGGACCTCACCGAACTTGCCCGAAGCGGGAAGATAGACCCTGTTATAGGGAGGGACGACGAAATAAGGAATGTGATCAGGGTGCTGCTTCGAAGAACGAAAAACAACCCTGTTCTCATAGGAGAACCCGGAGTGGGGAAAACGGCCATAGTGGAGGGGCTGGCGCAACGCATAGTCGACTCCGACGTTCCCGAGGGACTTAAAGACAAAAAGCTTGTTTCCCTCGATCTTGGATCGCTGATTGCCGGAGCGAAGTACAGGGGACAATTCGAAGAGAGACTCAAGGCCGTACTTAAGGAAGTCACGGAATCCCAGGGGGAGATAATTCTTTTCATAGACGAGATACACACCGTAGTCGGAGCTGGAGCAGCTGATGGAGCTATGGACGCGTCAAACATGCTGAAGCCGGCCCTTGCGCGGGGGGAACTTCACTGCATAGGTGCGAGCACTCTTGATGAATACAGAAATCACATAGAAAAGGACGCAGCCCTTGAGCGGAGATTTCAGCAGGTCTATGTCGATGAACCCTCCGTTGAGGAAACCGTATCGATACTAAGAGGCCTTAAGGAAAAGTACGAAGTTCACCACGGCGTGAAAATCAAGGACGCAGCTCTTGTTGCCGCGGCCCAGCTTTCAAACAGGTATGTCTCCGGGCGGTTTCTGCCCGATAAGGCTGTAGATCTCATGGATGAAGCTTCTGCGCGGCTCAAAATGGAGATTGACTCCGTACCGACGGAGATAGACGAAATAAAAAGGAAAATAATGCGCCTTGAGATAGAAAGGGAGGGATTCAGAAAAGAGCAGGACCCCGGACTTCTGGGGAAGCTTGAAGAGATTGAAAAAGATCTTTCGGGACTAAAAGAGGAAGCAGAAGCGCTTGAAGCGCACTGGCAGAAGGAAAAAGACTGCATATCTAGGATAAGAAAGACCAAAGAGGAAATAGAAAACGGAAGAATGGATGCGGAGAGAGCGCAGAGAGAAGGAGATCTTTCCCGCGCTTCCGAATTTCTTTACGGCAGAATCCCCGAGCTTGAAAGGAATATGGAGAGCCTCGGCGCGGAGCTTTCTCTAATACAGAGTCAAAAAAAGATGCTTCGTGAGGAAGTGAGTGCCGAGGACATAGCGGCGGTTGTATCGAAGTGGACGGGAATACCGGTATCAAGCCTGGTTGAAGAGGAGGTCGAGAAACTAGTTCACATGGAAAAAAGGCTCTCGAAGCGGGTGGTGGGACAGCCGGAGCCGATAGCGCTGGTCTCGAATGCGCTTCGCAGATCAAGGGCCGGGCTTTCCGATCCGAAAAGGCCGATCAGCTCGTTTATATTCCTTGGACCTACCGGAGTCGGGAAGACTGAGCTAGCCAGATCGCTTGCCGAGTTCATGTTTGACGACGAAGATGCGGTCGTGCGGATTGACATGAGCGAGTACATGGAGAAGCACTCGGTATCGAGGCTGATTGGAGCCCCTCCCGGGTATATAGGATACGAGGAAGGGGGACAACTCTCAGAAACCGTGAGGAGACGGCCCTACTCCGTGGTGCTTTTTGACGAGATAGAAAAAGCGCATTCCGATGTGTTTAACTTGCTTCTCCAGATTCTTGACGACGGAAGGCTTACCGACGGACAGGGGAGAACCGTTGACTTCCGAAACACCGTGATAATAATGACCTCAAACCTAGGAAGCCAGCACGTACAGGGATCGTCGGGGAACAGGGAGGAAATGGAAAACAGGATAAACGAAATGCTCAGGAATTATTTTCGTCCCGAGTTTCTAAACAGAATTGACGAAGTTGTCATATTTGGCAGTCTGAAAAGAGCGGATCTCATGAAAATAGCCGGGATCCAGATCGGATATCTAAAAGAGAGGCTTGCGGAGCAGGATCTCGCCATGGAACTCCCAGAGCGAGCCGTTACAAAGCTGGTTGACGCTGGTTATGACCCTGTTTTCGGGGCAAGACCACTAAGACGCGCCGTACAGAAATATTTACAGGACCCGCTTGCAAGCGAGATACTGAAGGGGAATTTCAAGGGCTCAGACACTGTAAAAGTAGATCCTGGACAAAGAAGGAAACTTCACTTTCGGAAAAAATAACTACGTAAAATCCAGATGAAATACGGAATTTGACCCCTGAAAACCTCTCCCTTCTAACTTTATGAGAAACGCAGTCTAGTGCAGCCCTCATTCCGTGCCGAAGAGGCCGCAGTCAATTTGTCCGTACTCCCCATGGAGCTGTCCCGCTTCGCCTCAACGCATCCTGCACTGCGCCGAGCGTCTTCTCCTAAGCAAGACAATAGTAAGCAGAACCAACGCACCCAAGGAGAACACTGACACCCCTTTGCCGATGCCTCCTATCCCACAGCCTCCCCCGCCGCCTGCACCTGAATCGCTATCAACCCGGTACCCAGAACCCACAAGATATACGTCTGAAGAGTCACTCCCCCAGCGCTTATCTCCACCTTCTCCGCGTAACCTCTCATGAGCTCACTCCCTTCCATGTATTCCACAACAACTGCTCCCGTATACTCTATAATATCCTTGTACTTTACGTATTCGTCCTTCTGCTCCCTCTCCCTGTCTCCCCCATGAAATATCACCCTGCCGTTTTCCTCCAGAATGTAGACACTGACCTCACCCTCTCTCCACTCTCCTTCACCCCTCAGTATCCCGCGCAACTCCGCGGGGTCGATATCACTGTCTTCAATCCCTTCCTTAACGGCTCTTCCCGCTTCCTCAACAAACTCTGTGAGATCTTCATCCCTATCCACATCAGAAGCTTTCGTCATAGGTCCGTCAATCTCCCCGCTGAAAGCCTCCCCCTCTGGACTTCCATAGGAACCCCCAAGCAGAACAAATTCCCCACTTCCCTGCACCAGAGGAATCTGAGAAGCCGTAAACCGATGCGCGTAACCGTTTTTCTTTCCCTCGTACTCAATGAAGCACCCCTGCTTGCTCTTAAGCACGGATTCTCCTCCCTCGCACGAAACGGCTCCGGACCAGTCAAGGTCTTCTGTCTCCCTGTCTTCGGCGTGAAAGTACACTCCTCCTCCCGCGGTGAGAAGAACAAGGTGAGTGGAACCGTCTCTCCAGTTCCCGCCGTCTTCCCTGAAACTCTCAAGCAGTTCGAGCGTATCCCAGAAGGTATCAGAATCCGCGATTCTCTGAGCCGCGCACTCGACAAACCTTTTGAGACTGTCTTCATCTTCATCCTTCACGTTGGAAACAGAACACTTTTCTGCGATAACCGTGATGGTGAAAGTCAGGCTTGCCGTATTGTTGTTTCTGTCCGATACCCTGTAGACATAGGTGGTTTCCCCCTGTGCAGCGGTCGGCGTTCCAGACAGCATCCGCGTCCAGGAGCTAAAGCTCACCCCGGTTGGCGGGGACGGTGAAATCGAATATCTAAGTGCGCCGCTTCCTTCGGTGGCCCTGGGCAGTATCAGCGACGGGATTGTCGCGTGCTGCGTCCAGATCTGGTCGGGAATGCTTGAGCCAAATGACGGTTCGCTACCCTCCACCGTGATTTTGAAGGTCAACGTGGCCTTGTCGGTGGAGGCGGTGTTGTTGTCTGCGTCAGACACCGTGTAGGTATAGGTGGTTTCCCCCTGCGCAGCGGTCGGCGTTCCCGAGAGCACGCGCGTGCTGGTATTGAAATTCAACCCCGACGGCAGGGCGGGCGAGAGGGAATAACTGAGGGCGCCGTTTCCTCCGGTGGCCTCGGGCAGCGTCACCGAAGTCATTGCGCTGTTCTGAATCAGGCTCTGATTGGCTATGGACGCGTTGTTCGCAAAGGCAGGCGCGGAGTCGGTCGCGTCAACGGTGATGGTGAATTTGATTGTGGCCTTATCGGTGGAGGCGGTGTTGTTGTCCGCGTCCGTCACCGTGTAGGTATATTCCACGCTCGCCGATTCCCCCGTCGGGGTGCCCGAGAGCACCCGCGTGGCGATGTTGAAGGAGAGCCCCGCCGGCAGGGTCGGTGAAATCGAATAGCTGAGGGTGCCGTTGCCACCAGTGGCATAGGGCAGCGTCACCGAAGTCATCGCCGCATTCTGAATCAGGCTCTGATTGGCAATAGACGCGTTGTTCGCAAAGGCAGGTGCGGAGTCAGTCGCGTCGACGGCGATGGTGAATGTGATCGTGTCGGTGTCGGTGGAGGCGGTGTTGTTGTCCGCATCCGACACCGTGTAGGTGTAGGGCGCATTCGCTGAAGTCCCGGTCGGGGTACCCGAGAGCACGCGGGTGCTAGCATTGAAACTCAGCCCCGCGGGCAGTGAGGGCGTGATTTCGTAGCTGAGGTCACCATTTCCTCCGGTGGCCTCAGGCAGTGGCTGCGACTCGGTCATCGCTGTGTTCTGAGTCAGACCCAGATTGGCAATGGACGCGTTGTTCGCAAAGGAAGGCGCGGAGTCAGTCGCGTCAACCGTGATGTCGAATGTGATCGTGTCGGTGTCGGTGGAGGCGGTGTTGTTGTCCGCGTCCGATACCGTGTAGGTATATTCCACGCTCGCCGATTTCCCCGTCGGGGTACCCGAGAGCACGCGGGTGCTAGCATTGAAACTCAACCCTCCTGGCAACGTGGGCGTGATCGAATAGCTGCGCGGACCGTTTCCTCCAGTGGCCGCGGGCAGCGTCACTGAAGTCATTGCGCTGCTCTGAATCAGGCTCAGATCGGCAATGGACACGTTGCTTGCAAAGGCAGGCGCGGAGTCCACGTCAACCGTGATAGTGAATGTGATCGTGTCGGTGTCGGTGGTGAAGTCATCTCCGTCAGAGACCGTATAAGTGTAGGTCGTGTTCGCCGAAGTCCCGGTCGGGGTACCCGAGAGCACGCGGTCGTCGCTGAGACTCAATCCTTCTGGCAGCGCGGGCGTGATGGTGTAGCTGAGGTCGCCGTTTCCTCCGGTGGCCGCGGGCAGCGTCACTGAAGTCATTGCGCTGCTCTGAATCAGGCTCAGATTAGCGATGGACGCGGTGCTTGCAAAGGTAGGCGCGGTGTTCGGAGTAGCGCTTATTTCGTTGCTGTATGCGCTGTAATTATCCTCGTCATCGTCCAGCTCGGATTTATTGCTGAAATCACAATTTCCAGATTCAGAGTAGACTTCCATTTTGATGTCGTACGAAACGGATTCCAGCGAGACACCTGTTTCACCAGCTTGAACGCCCCGCGTATTACGGTTGATGGTGTTTCCTTTGGAGGTAACCGACTTGGTGTTATTAGCTAGATCCCGGAATGAGAACATACCCCTGTTGGCGTTGTTTGGGTTATTAGAATCGATGGGATTGTCCGTGATAAAGTCCCAGGTGACACCCGTTGTCTTCTTATAGTAGATGGTGTAGTGGTCCCTTGAGCCGCCCATTGGGCAACTGTCGCTATTGTTGTCTGTCCAGCTCCACGTGACTTTCAGTTCTCCAAGGTTTGCTGTCTCCGACACTGAGTTGAGTGTCGGTGTTTCTGGCTGACTCGCTGTTGCCGGCGAAGGCATCCAGGCAACCAGGCAGAGCAAAACCAGAAGGCCTCTTGTGACATTGCCCAGAATCCTGACAAGCGCGCCGTCAGGTTTGTGTACTGGTTTAAGCTTAATCATTTTTCCACCTCCATGGATTCAAGCTTGAAACGCAACAGGTGGACCGGTACCGAAGAACACCTGATTCGGCGTTTTGAATCCGGGGCATTTCATCGGTCCGTTGTTCAGTTTGTCCATAACTCTGTTCGCACCTTCCTGTTTCAATCTCCCGGAGTCCATTCCCTCTGGGAATTACTGCCGTATAAATCCGTTTGTATTTTCACAATATCTCCTCTCCCACGAGCGGTAAGGATGAGTGAGGTAGCACTTTGCCGAGAACTCCTTTGAGGGTTCATCATGCAACACGAATTCCTTTGCGTTATCGCTCATCACAGTCTCGAAGCGTTTGCGCACGGGCGCTGCCGCCTTGAGTACGGCCCGGGACACAGAGGAGGCTTTTCTGTCCTCAGGGACCACAATCATGCAATAGCGGGACTTGCGCTCAGCGAGGGTAACAATCACCTTGCCTTTTTCCCTTGAACCAAGCACGGTGTCGGCTTCCCAATCCCCTGTGCACAAGTGTTCCACCACCAGAGGCCGCTTCGTTATGCAGATGCAGTTTTTTATATGTCCCCCGCGCTTTGGCACTCCATAGCGCTTTCTATGCTTCTTGCGGCAACGAAAGTGGGTATGGAGATTGCTTCCATTCATCTTGTCTTCTCTTACGTGCTTGCAGATGCTCTCGTGGTTCGCTCTACCCCCCCCCTTGTTCCGGGCAAGGCAGCAGCTTATCTGCTGGGGATTCCAATGCTCTCCGAGCAGCAGTTCCACGCGAGTTCAGGTTTGTTCGGGGATAGGGTTTGCGTAACGGTTGCGCATGGCATCCGCAAGCCTCTGGGCCTGCCTGGGGCGATAACCACGCCGGCCACGATTGCGCCTCAGTTCCCTGCCCATGCGTGGATTTGTGCACTCCAAGGTGTTGTGCGAAGCGGGTTTGGTTGTGACCTGTTTTTCGCAGGGTGTAAACCTGGTATCTTTGTTCCACTATAAGTTGCTTTAGTTCTCTCATGAAACACTCCTTTTAATCCGGTCATTAAAAGAAAGTTTCGAAGATTAATGCATTTTGCTTCTAATCTACATCATAAGATCATAAGTTGCATTTTAAACTTGAATCCACAAAAAGGCCGTTATCTATGCTATAATTGTGCGATTACAGTACATTACAACACACACAAAAAAGCCTATAACTAGACGCAAATATTATAGCACAAACCAATTTAAATTTCTACCCTTTAAAAAAAATTATATGCAATCCTACCAAAATCAGGCAAACATCATGGAAAACCCGAATCCAATGGGAGTATTAGTTTGCATGATGAAGAATCATGAATCTTTATTCTTTGCGGGTGTTGGGTTATTTATCTTCGGCCAAAAGGGCGGCAATCTCTCCCGGGACTTTTTCCAAGATAACGGTTGCTCTCTCGCCTGAGTTCCTGTTCTTGATCTCCACATTGCCCTCTTTCAGGCTTCTTTGCCCGACAATAACCTGAATCGGGATTCCGAGCAGGTCCGAGTCCTTGAATTTCACGCCGGGAGTTTCGGCTCTGTCGTCAATAAGAACATCCACTCCGTCGCGTAGAAGTTCTGAGTATATTTTTTCCGCCGCATTCCTTACCTCTTGCTGTTTAATGTTTAGCGGAAGCACAGAAACTTCAAAGGGAGCTATGGGAACGGGAAACTTTATTCCATGTTCATCGTTGTTCTGTTCTATCGCCGCCGCTACCGTTCTTCCTATTCCTATCCCGTAACAACCCATGACAAGCGGCTTCTCCACACCGGTCTCATCCACGTAGGTAGCTCCCATGGCTTCGCTGTACTTGGTTCCCAGCTTGAAAACGTGTCCGACTTCAATGCCTCTTGATTCCCTGAGAACTCCGTTTTCAGAAACCGGGCACGGGTCCCCTTCCCTAGCTACTCTTATATCCGCATAGGAGTCGGCTTCAAAATCCCGCCCGGGGTTAACCCCGGTTACATGATAATCGCCTCTGTTGGCTCCCGTGACGGCGTTTTTCATGTTGCGAACGGATTTATCCGCAACCACCCTCACGTTTTTTCTCTTAAGCCCTACGGGTCCGCTGAATCCAAGCGGTCCCCCCGAAACCTCAAGAATCGTCTGCGGGTCGGCAAGTTCCGCCACGTCGCATCCGAGAAAATTTCTTAGCTTGGTAAGACTGAGTTCCGCATCTCCTCTTACAAGCGCGACGACCGGTTCCGCTTCTGTACTCACTATAAGGGTTTTTATCAGGTTTTCCGGCCCGACATCTAAAACCCGCGCCACATCGTCAACCGTCTTAAGGCCTGGCGTGTGGACTTCTGAGACCTGGTTAAGCCCGGAGGTTGCTCTTGGCCCTTCCCTTTCGTCTTCTGAAATGCCGATTTTTGCAAGTTCAAGATTGGCGGCGTAATCGGCTTCCGTGGAACTCATTATTATGTCTTCCCCGGTATCGGCGGTCACCATGAATTCATGTGAGAAACTTCCGCCGATATTTCCTGAATCGGCGGCAACCACGCTGAACTCAAGCCCGCATCTTTCAAATATACGCACATAAGCGTCGTACATCGCCTGGTAGGAGCGATCCGCTCCCTCATCCGAAACATCGAAGCTGTAGGCATCTTTCATTATGAACTCACGCGCCCTCATAACCCCGAAGCGGGGACGGATTTCATCCCTGAATTTCGTCTGTATCTGGTAAAAATTAACGGGAAGCTGCTTGTAGGAACGAATTTCCTTGCGGACTATGTCCGTTATTATTTCCTCGTGCGTGGGTCCCAGACAGAAATCCCTTTCTGCGCGGTCCTTGAAGCGAAGCAGCTCCTTCCCGTAATAGTCCCACCTGGCGCTCTCGATCCAGGGCTCGGCCGGAAGCACAGCGGGCATGAGAAGTTCTATGGCCCCGGCCCTGTTCATTTCTTCCCGCACTATGTTCTCGACTTTTCTTATGGACCTGAGTCCCAGGGGAAGGTAGTTGTAGATCCCGGCCGCAAGCTTTCTTATCATGCCGGCCCTTACCATAAGCTTGTGACTTATGATCTCGGCATCCGAGGGGTCTTCTTTGACCGTAGGTATGAAATAGGAAGAGAACCTCATCCGTTTTTCTCCTTTAAAGTGATTTAAGCTCAGCGGGAAAGCAGTTTCGCGGGGTCCTCAGTTCAGTTGACGTAGTTTCTCTCTATTTCCTTTACAAGTTCCCCGACCAAATCGGCTTCTCTGAAAGATTTTATCAGTTTTCCGTCCCGATAGAGCATTCCCTTGCCCCTTCCCCCAGCTATTCCTATATCGGCTTCCGCGGCCTCGCCCGGCCCGTTAACAACGCAGCCCAGTATGGCGACTTTAACCGGTCTTGGAAGGTCAAAGCCGGAAACACCCTGTTCAACTTCAGAAACCAGTCGCTCAAGATCTATTTCAAGCCGCCCGCACCCCGGACACGAGATAAGTTCAATTCCGTTGTTCCTGATTCCAAGGGACCTAAGTATGTTCATTCCGACGACTATCTCCTCCACCGGGTCACCCGTTAAGGACACCCTTATCGTGTCGCCTATCCCTTCAGCCAGAAGCGCTCCGATTCCTATAGAGGATTTCACCGTCCCCATTCCCGGGGTCCCCGCCTCGGTAACTCCGAGATGGAGCGGGTATTCGGTCTTCTCCGCGAGCATTCTGTATGCGGCGATCATCTTTTTCACGTCGGTTGACTTGACCGAAATCTTTATGTCGAGAAAATCAAGGTCCTCAAGTATCTGCACATGCCTCATCGCGCTTTCAACCAGGGCCTCGGCGGTTGGATGCTTGTGCTTTTTGAGTATGTCCTTTTCAAGAGAGCCCGAATTCACGCCTATTCTTATGGGAACTCCCCTTTCCCTGCAGGCGTCGACCACGGCCTTTATTCTGTACCTGGCGCCTATGTTCCCGGGATTTATCCTCATCCCGTCGACTCCCTGTCTTATTGATTCAAGGGCCAGCTTGTAATCAAAGTGTATGTCGGAGACAAGGGGGATTCTTATCTCTTTTCTTATCGCTCCCAGAGCCTTTGCGGCATCCATGTCCGGAACGGCGACCCTGACGATGTCACAACCCGCCTTCTCAAGCCTTTTTATCTGGGAAACCGTTGACGCGACGTCTCTCGTATCGGTAATGGTCATTGACTGAACCGACACGGGAGCTCCCCCGCCTATTTTCACGTCGCCGATTGATATCTGCCGGGATTGCCTCATAACTTGCGGAGAATGCTATTGAATAGTTATTATAGTGTCAAGAAAGCGCAAGGCCGAATGGATGTTTTAAGAATTTCTTGACCCGGCTGATGCCCTGAAGGTCTTTATTTCTTCTTAAGATTCGGCAAAGTATATGAAACAGCCTTAAACGGCATCGGGAAAAGCCGACTCAGCAAGTTTCTTGTAGATATTATCAATAATAGAGAAATCAGGAGGCAAAATCATGGGGATGAAAAAGATAATCCAGATAGACAGGGGGAGCTCCTCTGAGGATAAAAGCTCCGTATCTTTTACCAAGTTTGAAAAGAAGAAAAAACCCGAAGACAGCCCCGAAATAACGGAAGAGACAGTCTACGGAGCCCTTAAGGATGTGTACGATCCTGAGCTTCCCGTGAGCATAGTGGATCTCGGACTTATTTACGACACCAAAATTTCCGGGCGGAACGTTCAAATCAAGATGACGCTTACCACACCAGGGTGCTCCATGGGAGCGCAGATAGCGGGCCAGGCTGAAATGGCCCTTAAGAACGCGGGAGCCGATAACGTTCTTATAGAGGTGATATGGGACCCTCCCTGGAACCCCGACATGATATCCGAGGAAGGAAAAAAGAAACTGGGTATCGCTTAGGGGGAACTTTCTGCGTGGAACTGACCAGAGAACGGATAATAAAAATTCTTAAGGGTGTTAACTATCCGGGGTTTAACCGGGACATAGTATCCTTCGGTCTCGTAAAAGACATTGTTGTGGAAGGTTCGAAGGTAACCCTCTCCATAGTACTTCCCAAACCCGACCAGAAACTTCAGTCGACAATCGAGGAAGAAGTCAGAAAAGCCATCTTCGGCATACCCGGAGTCGAGGATCTCTCGATGAAGGTCGGTGCACGTCCGCAGAAGCAGATAACCGCCGACGCGGGCAGTGAAAAAAGCAAACTTCCCGACATAAAGTACTACATAGCCGTCGCGAGCGGCAAGGGAGGAGTCGGCAAGTCAACAATAGCGACCAATCTTTCCCTGGCAATCTCGAAAGAAAAGACAGAAAGTCGGGCTTATGGATGCTGATATCTGGGGGCCGAGCGCTCCTTTGATGATGGGAATAAGCGAAAAACCCCGCGCGACCGATGATGACAAGATCATTCCCATAGAGAAATTCGGCCTCAAGGTGATGTCCATCGGTTTTCTCGTGAACGAGGAGGACGCCGTGATATGGAGGGGCCCGATGGTGCACGGAGCGGTAAAGCAGTTTATTGAGGACGTTGAGTGGAGCGGAACGGACTATCTGGTAATTGACCTTCCTCCGGGTACCGGGGATGCCCAGCTCTCTCTGGCGCAGACGGCTCCGATAAGCGGCGGGGTTATAGTAACCACTCCTCAGGATGTGGCTCTTGTGGACGTAAGGCGGGGAATACTGATGTTTAACAAGCTGAATATTCCCATTGTTGGCATAGTCGAGAACATGAGCTATCTCGATATGCCCGATGTAGACGGCAAGATAGACATATTCGGCAGGGGCGGAGGAAGACGCATGGCGGAGAGGTTTGAAGTCCCGTTTCTTGGAGAAATACCAATCGACCCGCGGATAAGAATCGGTGGCGACAACGGAACCCCCATCGTGGAATCCGATCCGCAAAGCGCAGCCGCAAAGGCTTTTTTCGAGATCGCAGACAGAATACTCGAATCAATAGAGAACTGACCGATAATCTGACCATCCCCGCCAGTTTTAAAGAAGCTGCAAACCAGTCCCCGTCAGGAATCCAGGCAGGTCACCAACCAGGCTTATGAAGACGAGATATGGTTCCAGTCAGTTTGCTTCAGTCTCAAGTAATATTATATTGACTAACAAAAGACGGAGCTTTTATTTTCATGAACGCGCAAAAAGATCTTTACGCGGTGCTCGGCGTGTCGCGAAACGCGACGCAGGACCAGATAAAGAAAGCGTACAGAGACCTCGCGAGAAAACACCACCCCGACATGAATCAGGGGGAGAAAGAAATCCGAGGAGAAATTCAAGGAAATCCAGCACGCTTACGAAACCCTCTCCGATCCCGAGAAGAAAAAAACCTACGACATGTTCGGGACGAGCAGTTTTGGTGGACAGAGAACAGGCGGAGGGGGCTACAGGCAGTATTCACGGGGGTTTCCTGACATAGACGAAATCTTCAAGGATATCTTTTCGCAGGGAGGCGGGGCTTACGGCATGAGCGGAGCCGGGGGAAGTTTCGGAGATATTTTTAATTTCGGTAACGCGCGGCAGCAGCCGAGAAGACCGAAAAATATCCAGCATGCAGTAACTCTTGATTTTGAAACGGCGGTAAAAGGTGGAGAGAAAGAGCTTCTGCTTAAGTCCCCCGAGGGCGGAACCAAGAAATTAACGGTCAAGATTCCAGCTGGGGTGAAAACCGGGTCCAAGGTAAGACTGCCTGGCAGGGGCGAACAGACAAATTCCATTGCCGGAGATCTCATTCTCGAAATAAAGGTCCTGTCCCATCCGGTTTTCAAAAGAGAAAACGACGATATATATGTTGATCTTCCGCTAACGGTCTATGAGGCGACCCTGGGAACCCTGATCGACGTGCCGACTATAGAGAGCCCCGTAAAACTTACTATTCCCCCCGGGGTTGGAAGCGGAACGAAGATGAGGCTCAGGGAAAAAGGAGTTAAAAATCCCAAGACCGGCAATAGGGGAGATCAGTTCGTGGTTATTCAGATAGCAATGCCGAAGGAACCGGATGAGCACATGAAGGAACTCATGGACGAGATTAAAGAGAAATATCCCTACGACCCTAGAAAAAAACTCCTCCAGTATCTATAATTGATCAGGCGGAGTTAAGAACTTACCTGTAAAGGAGAGTGTTTTATTGTGAGCGGTGGAAAAGAAGAATTAAAGATGGACTTTTCGGGCTTTATTCTCTCATTAAACGCCTCGGCCCTCATTCATCTAGGTGAAATCCCAGACCCTCACTCGAAAAAAAGAGAGGTTAACATTCCCGCCGCCAAGCACACCATATCCATACTCGAAATACTGGCGGAAAAAACCGAAGGGAATCTGACCGAAGAGGAAAAGAAGCTTCTTGACGATATGATTTACAATATCCGCATGAAATACGTAAAGTCCCTCAGCTGATTTTCTCCTCTACATGGCCGAGAGCCTGAGAAACTCTGCGTATCTTCGCTCTATTTCCTCTTTTTGCAGCGAGCCCAGGCGTCTTACGCTGAAATCCTCAACAGTAAAGGAAGCCAGCACGCTTCCGTAGGCGACCCCTTTTTTAAAACCGGCAAAGTCAAGGTCTTTATCCACAGACGCGACGTAGCCCATGAATCCTCCGGCAAAAGTGTCTCCCGCTCCCGTCGGGTCAAGCACCTGCTCAAGCATGTAACTGGGGGCAGAAAACAGATCTTCCCGGGAAAAAAGCAAAGCTCCGTACTCCCCTCTTTTCACAATCAGAAATTCCGGCCCCATGTCCATTATCTTTCTTGCCGCTCTGGCCATCAATGGCTCTTCGGACAGCTGTCTTGCCTCAGAATCGTTTATTATGAGAATGTTGACTCTGCCAAGCAGTGTCTTAAGTTCCTCAAGTTTGTTGTCTATCCAGAAATTCATGGTGTCGCAGGCAACAACCCTGGGTGAGGTTACCTGCTCAAGAACCTTCATCTGAATTTCAGGGTCCGTGTTGGCCAGGAAAAGATAGTCGGCATCTCTTGATTTCTCAGGAACCACGGGGTCAAACGATCCCAGAGCGCCGAGGATGACGGAGACAGTTTCCGGATCCTTCATATCATAGTCGTATCTGCCTTCCCATCTGAAGGTTTCTCCTGCACTGACCGCTATTCCCTCCGTATCAATACCCCTTGAACGGAGCAGTTCGGAATAGGCCGGGGGAAAATCTTCTCCAACGGATGAGACCACGTGAACATCCGTAAAATTGCGGGCCGCCAGGGAGAAGTAACAGGCCGATCCCCCGAGAACATTCTCTTCTCTTCCAAAAGGTGTTTCTATGGTGTCAATTCCTACCGATCCTACAACGACAATACTCATTGGGAGCTCTCCATGTATTTTTTCACGATAAGTTCAAATCTACTGCTGGTTTCTTCTGTTACGCGGTCAGGGGACGTTATTATAGAGCTACCCAGGGCGCTCTCGCAGGGGCATTCCCTTTCTTCGGGGATAGCGTCAACCACGGCAGCCACTATTTTTTTTGCCGCTTCAACGTTTTTATTCATTATCTCGATTATGTCAGAAACCGTGACGTCGTCATGATCTTCGTTCCAGCAGTCATAATCGGTGCAAAGCGCTATCGTGGAATAGCAGATCTCCGCTTCCCTGGCGAGTTTCGCTTCCGGCATTGCGGTCATCCCTATTATGTCCGCTCCCCATTTTCTGTAAAGATGGCTCTCCGCCCTGGTGGAGAACTGAGGACCCTCGATACAGATGTAGGTTCCGCCCGAGTGAACCGTCCCGCCAGAGCCAAGCGACGCTTCCAGCAGACAATCTGACAGCACGGAGCACACCGGATCGGCCATTGAAACGTGGGCTACCATGCCACCTTCAAAGAATGTGGAAGGCCTCCGCTTGGTGTTATCAATGAACTGATCAGGTATCACTATGTGCCCCGGTTCTATTTCCTCCTTCAGGCTTCCCACGGCGCTTACGGATATGATCCACTCGACTCCCATGGCCTTCATTGCGTATATATTCGCCCGGGAATTTATCTCAGACGGGGATACCGTGTGTCCTCGCCCGTGTCTTGGAAGAAAAACCATCCGTACGCCGCCGAGGGTTCCCGTGAGGAGACTTGAAGAGGGCTTGCCCCATGGAGTCTCCATGGAAACGGATTTAACGTCTGAGAGGTTTTCCATCTCATAAAGACCGCTTCCACCTATTACTCCTATGGTTTTCAACCTTTCATCTCCATCCGCCGAGATACCGGCTTTGCGACAATGATCACCCTTTTCTCGCCCGAAAAAGGCAGTTCAAGTTCCTTTGTAAAGAGAAGTTCCATGTCCTCCGGGCACCGGTTCGCGTAATCTTCCCATTCCTTCTTTCCCCGGGGCCCCTTCATTATAACCATCTCCCCTCCTATATCCAGATAAGGAGTGCCGAGAGCCACTACAGTGCCGATACTCCCAAGAGCCCTTGACGCCACCCGCTGAAAAGCCCCTCTCATCCCTCTATCTGCTTCCTCCGCTCTGCCATGGTGGATATTGATGCCGCTGAGTCCTAAAGATCTTTTCGCGTCCTTTAAAAAAGCGACTTTCTTTCCCACCGACTCAAGGAGCGTAACCTTAAGGGAGGGGTCGTGGATGGAAAGCGGAATTCCCGGGAACCCGGCCCCCGTACCTATGTCAATCACCCTTGAGCCTGGGGGCATGAATTCAGCCACCGTAAGGGAATCAATCAGATGCTTGATTATGATTTCCCGGTCAGTGAGAACAGAACTTAAGTTTATGCGTCTGCCCCACTTGCGCAGCAGATCAACATAGGAGAGAAAAAGATCGGTCCTGATGTTCTCGATACCTACCTGTTCCGCGCCTTCTACAAGAAGTCGTTCATTAGTCATTCTGATTCGCAAGCGTCAGCACCGCTTGTTGCCTTAAACGCGAAGGTAAGAAATCCAGTGTGCGCCACGGTTCTGTTATCCGGGCGGGTTTTTCCCTTTTTCACCTGATAGTTCCTCATTATGAGCTCCACAGTCTCGATTCTCACAAAACCCGTTTCCTCAAGCGATTCCGCGGCTCTTTCCACCTGGTTGTATGTCGGGGAAATACTCGCGATTCTCCCTCCGGGGGCAAGAGCTTCGTAAGCCGACGGAATTCCGTACCATGGAGAAGGGAGATCAAGTATCGCGACGTCAACATCCCTCTCCTTAAAACCTTCTCTGGCATCGGCACAGTTAAATTCCACGTACTGAGAAAGCCCCGCCCGTCGTACGTTATCTTTGGCATTATTCATGAACTGCTCTCTTTTCTCGTACGTATAAACCTTTCCGGAGGGGGCAACCGAATTCGCGAGCGCAATGGTAAGAGCTCCCGAGCCGGTCGCGGCTTCAATAACCCTGGTTCCCGCTTTTGTGTCCGTTTTAAAGAGAATCAGGGCCGCATCCTTCGGATAAACGATCTGGGTAGCCCTTCTCACCTTCATGACCTTCTGTTCCACGGTAGGGTTAAGAAGTACAAAACTGTTTCCAAGGCTTGAAACTATCGTTTCTCCCCATTTTTTCCCCAGCGCGGAGGAAAGGTCGAGTATCCCCATGTGAGAACTGAACGACTTGCCCTCTTCTACCACCACCATAAAGCTTTTGTCGTCGGGCGAAACGAGGAGAATGGTATCACCGGATTTTATTTTCATGAAAGACGTTTCACTCTCCCTGAACTTATAAAATATTTATAGGTAAAGATAATGCACCCCGCAAACACGAATATTCCCGTTACCAGATACATGTTCGAAAAACCGTAATCGCGCGCTATGATTCCGAGAGCGAAGGCAAAAAAGTTTATGCCGATGCTAAATGACATGTTAAACGCTCCCATCGCCGTTCCCCTCTCATCATCAAGCGCCCTGTCGATAATCATCGCGCTTATTGTGGGGTAGAGAATTCCGTATCCCAGGCTGAAGACGAAAGAAACCAGGACAGCTCCCAGGGTGGAGTTTATGGAAAAAATCATGAGCAGGGACAAGACCATGATAAGCATTGAAGGCAGGGCTATTTTTCTTCTCTCGACAATATCCGGAAGCTTGCCGCCCAGCACCCTGATTAATATGACAGTTACGGAATATGTAAGAAAAAAGCTCCATGCGTGAATTCCGTTTTCCTCAAGAAAGACGGAGAAAAAATTAAGCATGCTTCCAAGCCCCACGGCAATTATGAGATTGGTCAGCAGAAGCACGCGGAACCGCGCGGAAAAAACAACGTCGAAAAAGCCGCTGAAAATGGATTTTTCAGATACCCTGAAGCTTCCCTCCCGCGAGAGAAAACAGGAAATGAAGGCAAGCAGGCTGAAAATGGAGGTGTAGAGAAAAAAGATCGAGTAACCGAATCTTTCTATCACAAGTTCTCCAATAGTAGGACCAACCGAGTAAGAAGCTATGGTGAAGGCACCGAAAAGGCCGAGCCCGTAAGCCCTTATTTCACTGGGAACGTAGTCGGAAACCGCTGTAGCGGCTGAGGTAAAGAAAAAGGCGAAAGCTATTCCCTGCATGAGCCTCAGGAGAAATATTTTCACGTCGATATCCGATATAAAAATATAGAGAAGGGAAACCAGGAACATCAGGGAAGAACCCGCAAGCATGAATCTTCTTCGCCCGTAGTGATCTATCAGAAAGGCTACAAAGGGGATAGCCCCTATTGAAGTTACACCGAAAGTTCCCATGACATACCCTATACGGGCCTCGTCGCCTCCGATGTCCCTTATGAAAAGCGGAAGGAGGAAAAAAGAGGAAAAATTGCAGAAAAAGAAAAAGTTCCCCAAGGTAACCAGGGAAAAATCTCTATACTTTCGTGCAAAAGGCATCTAATATGGTGACCTGAAAAAGAAAATGAGAAAGGGAGTTTACATGATTTTAGGCCTTCTATCAGAACAGCTACAGCTTTTTGACATGAAAAAGGCCCGTGATATAATACGGCATCTTCTGAGCCGTTAGCTCAGCTGGTAGAGCAACTGCCTTTTAAGCAGTGGGTCACAGGTTCGAATCCTGTACGGCTCAATTCTTGCCGTCCCCGTCGTCTAGTCAGGCCTAGGACATCGGCCTTTCACGCCGGTAACAGGGGTTCAAATCCCCTCGGGGACGCCATAGAATAATTCCCGGTTTCAATCTTGGAGACCACAGTAAAAATAGGGAGTTAGGACTGATTGCTCAAGCATTCTCTAAACTGCATATTCCACTTACTCCACTGCCGGCTGCTCACCCATGATTGCAGTTATATAGTATTTATAAGCAAAGATAACGCACCCGGCAACCAGGAACAGTGCGGTTGACAAATACATGCTGAAGAAGCCGTAATCGCGCGCTATTACCCCAAGGATGATAGCCGAAGAGTTTATCCCTGTTCCATAGGACATATTAAATATGCCCACGGCGGTACCTCTCTCACCGGCACGCGCCCTGTCTATAACCATGGTATTTATCGTGGGGTAAGCAAATCCGTAGCCTATGCTGAAAACCAGGGAAAAAAGAAGCAGTTGCGGGAAGGAACTCACGAAAAAAGCCAGGGGCATTGAGAGAACCAGAAGAAAAAGTGCAGGCAAGGCTATTTTTCTCCTCTCTATAGCATCTGAAACCTTCCCCCCAAAAATCCTGATTAACACTCCTACAGCAGCAAAAATGACAAAGAAGGTGCCGACTTGAAAATCATATTCCTCCAGATGAACATGGAGGAAATGAACAAGAGCCCCTAAACTAACGGCAATCATCAGATTCATCAGGAAAAGCACGCCGAACCTGTCAGAGAAAAGAATTTTAGAGAATCCTTGGAAAATAGGGCCTCTGGATTTGCCTCGATCTGACTCTTTCGAGAGAAAACAAAGCAAAAATGCAATTATCTGATAGCTGGAAGCATAGATAAAAAAGGCGTGATAACCCAATTCTTCAATGATGATTTCTCCGAAAAAAGGTCCGATGGCGAAACACGCTATGGTGGTAAGACCGAAAGTGGTTAGGCAGGAATGCCTTATCTCCCTGGGAACAGTGTAGGAAACCGCCGTAGCTGCGGAAGTAAAGAAAAGACCGAAAGCGACACCCTGCAGAAGCCTCAAGATATACATTGCCACGCCAATATCTACTATAAACATGTGCAGAAGAGAGGTTAAACACATTAGGAGTGAACCGATAAGCATGAAGATCCTCTGCCCGTAGCGGTCTATCAGAAAACCAGAAACCAGAGCGGTGCCGACTGAGGCGACTCCAAAAATCCCCATAACGTAGCCTATGGATGCTACATCGCCTCCAAGATCATTTATAAGAACAGGTAGAAGGAAAAATGAGGTGAAACCACACTGAAAGAGAAAATTTCCCAGAGTGATCAAAGAAAAATCTCTGTATTTTCTTACAAACTCCAGCATCTTGAACTCTATCTCGAAAAAGAAGCCTCAGAGACAAATATTACACGATTTTATACTCTTGTTGACTGTTCCGGTAAAAATTTCCGGTTTAGCTAACAGGGAGACGAACCGGCTGCGTATACCACGGAATCAAATCTTAGCAAAACGATTACTTAGAACCCGCTTAAACTCTAGAGGTACTTTTCGTATTCTTTCTCAAAAAGGTCCGACAGAGTACGGGCTTTTTGGTCATATTCGTCCGGGTCATCCCACGAAAGTCGAGGTTGTAGAAGAGTCGAATCAACTCCAGGGCAATCAACCGGCACGGACAGATCAAGTATAGGCACTTTGACAAACTCCCTGTCGTCAAGCAAACCGCTTACGGCCGCTGTAACAAGAGCTCTTGTGGATGGAAGAGGCATTCTTTTACCGACCCCGAAAGGCCCGCCGGAAATTCCGGTATTCAGAAGCCATACGTTTGCTCTATGCTTTTCCATTCTTTCTTTCAGCATCGCTCCGTAGAACTTCGGGGGTCTTGGAAGAAAAGGAGACCCGAAACATGAGCTGAAAGTCGCCTGAGGTTTGCTCACTCCCCTCTCGGTGCCAGCAACTTTCGCCGTGTAACCCAGAAGGAAATAACGCATGGCCTGATCAGAATCAAGCTTTGATATAGGGGGCAGAACTCCAAAAGCGTCATAGGTCAGCATGAAAATACTTTTGGGAATACCGCCTATTCCTTCCGGAACAATATTTTCCAGCATATCAATCTGGTATGCCCCGCGGGTGTTTTCCGTATGCCTGTCGCTGTCAAAATCTATCTTTCCTGTTTCTAAATCAAGCTCAACGTTCTCAAGAACCGAGCCGAAATTAAGCGCCGCCTGATATATTTCGGGTTCTGTAGAGGGGCTAAGCTTTATGGTCTTCGCATAGCAGCCACCCTCGAAATTAAAAACTCCTTCATCAAACCAGCCATGTTCGTCATCTCCGATAAGCGCCCTTTCGGGATCAGCAGAAAGTGTGGTTTTACCGGTTCCCGACAATCCGAAGAAAAGTGCCACATCTCCGTCTTTTCCGATGTTTGCCGAACAGTGCATCGGAAAAACATTTCTTTCCGGCAGAAGAAAATTCATGGCGGCAAAAACAGATTTTTTCATTTCTCCCGCGTAGCGCGTACCGCCGATAAGAGCGATTCTCCGGTCCAGGTTAAGAAATATGAAGGTTTCGCTGTTAAGACCGTATTTTTCCGGGTCGTCCGCCTTGAAACCCGGGGCTGAAATGACTGTAAATCCCACTTCTTTGTGCGGAAGCTCAGAGGCCTCAGGTCTTATGAAGAGATTGTTTACGAAAATATTGTGCCAGGCGAATTCATTTATCACCCTCACATTCGTTCTGTAGGCCGGATGGGCGCAAGCCTGAAGGTCTCTCACGAAAACGTCCTTCCCTTTTAGATAATCCATCACCTCTTCGTAAAAGTGATCAAATACTTCTGGTGATACGGGCTGGTTTACGGCTCCCCAGTCTATGTTTTTTTCCGTGGAAGGCTCCTTTACCACAAATCTGTCCTTGGGGGATCTTCCGGTATGAGGAGAAGTGAAGCCCACAAAAGTTCCACTTTCACCAATGTGTCCTTCGTTTCTCTTTATCGCTTCTTCGTAAAGCCTGGGAACGGAGAGATTGTAATATACTCCCGAAGATTTCTTAAGCTGGTGTTTTTCTGAAAGCTCCTTTTCGATTGAAAAATTCTCGGCCATTATGATCGCCTCCAATTCCCTGTTGCCTGCAGATTTATGAGTAAAGATCTAGAAAAAAGCCAACTGTCTTATTAAAGGAGTTGTAAGATATATAAAGTTTCCCTTTTTGCAAGAACAAAAAAGCAAACTGGTCCTGTATCCCGGTAAAATCCCCAGAAACCCGAATGGAGAACTCGTCCGGTCTTATATCTTCGTGTTAACTTCCGATATCCACTTCGTTATGGCATCTATCGAGTCTTTGGGATTCTCTATGCAGTCGTGTTTCGCTCCAGGTATATAGCGTAGAGTCACATCCTCGTTGCCCGACTGGTTCATTATGTCTTTAAGTTCCTTGGGCTCCCACACATCAACGATGTCGTCGTATTCTCCGTGGATAAAGAGAACGGGGACCTTCACATCTTCTATAATTTCACAGGTTTTTGCATAGTAGGCTTGGGGTCCCCTCATATACCACCAAGTCCTGTAAGTAAACATCTCTCCGTCAACCGGGTTAAAAGAATCCCCCCAGGCCCTGTAGACGATAAATATCTGGTCGTTTTTCTTTTTCTCCGGATTCGAACCCAGAACTTCCCTGGCTTTCAGATAAATATCGTCATAGGACGGAATACTGCTGTTTTTCTCAAGTCTTCTTTGCTGTGAATACGGCAGAGAATAGGAACACCCCTCCAGTATAAGCCCTTTTATTCCGAAAGAGTCGGTCTGGGACGCATAGTAGACGGCCATGCTGGCCCCCAGACTGTAGCCCAGCATGAAAATGTTGCGAAACCCTTCTTTTTGAAGAATATTCACCGATTCTTTCATTTCATGAATCGTGTCGGGGAAAATCCCCTCGCCCATTATCTGACCCATAAATGCCATGCGGGTATTTACGGAAAGCGTGCTTATGTTCTTTTCCTTGAGAAGCGGGGGAAGTCTAAGGGGGGTTCCTCTCGTGAGAAAATGCCCCAGTACTCCATAAAGGTTTATGATTATGGGAGATTCGTAAAGATCTTCTTCCGAAGCAAACTCCGGGGTTACAAGAAGAGAATTCACTTCGAATCCGTCTTCAGTCTTGTAAGTAAGGAGACTCTTCTGTTCGTTTATCATCGCAGAATCAGATGAATCTTCTGTCAAGCCATCTTACTATAATATCGCCCATCTCCTCTTCTTTTCCGTCGAGAGTATGACCGGTATTAAGATAATATGCGGAAACATCGTCATTTCCGTTATCTATGGCTATTTGCGCAAGATTATGGGTTTCATCGGGCTTTACAAACGTATCGTTCCAGCCCTGAATTAGAAGAATCGGCAGCTTTATGTTCTTTATCTGCTGATAGCTCTTTACAGCCTGTGCCTCCGGACCGGCGAGAAACCACCATGTCTTGTAAGTATATATCTCGGTGTGCTCCGGCCGGTACGAATTCCCCCTAGCCCTGAAAATAAGAATCGTTCTATCCTGCTTTGAATCATTGGGGTTATCGCCAAGTATCATCTTCGCTTCCTCGTACACCTCATCGTAGGAAGGCTGGCTTTCCCACTTGTCCCATCTTCTTCTTATAGAGTCCGGAATGGAATACGGAGTAGCAAGGGCAATCACACCCTTTAGCAGTTCCGACTCATCGGAATTCTGTTGACGACTTTTTACGGATAGATACCTGAGGATCACACCTCCACCCAGGCTGTAACCGGAGACAATGATTTTCTCGTAACCGATTTCTCCCAAATACTTCACTACGCCGTCTATCTGAGGAATAGTGTCATCCACTATTCCAAAGCCGAAGAAGAGCCCGAAATTGGCCAGTCTGGTATTTATCGCAATAGAAGAGTAGCCTGCCTTGGCAAGGACCGGCGGCAAGAATCTCTGGCTTCCGTCAAGAAAGTTCCCCAAAAACCCGTGAACGTGGATAACTATAGTCTTTCTTTTTTCGGAGTCGTTATTAAGCGCTCTGTAGTAGAGGGCGTTAACCTTTCCTTTCCCTACGGGTACGGAAATCAGTTCCTGCTCTACGTATTTCATTATTAGACACGACTAGAAACGGTTCTTTAAGAAGTAGTGATATTATAAAAATCCCGCGGGCAAGTCAATAGCGGTAGCAATGAACCCTGATATTGATAAGAACTTTAGAATCAAGAAACAGCCCGAATCGTCCGCCTAAAAGCGGCAAATTCAGAAGTCTTCAGTTTCTATCGTGAGAGAATCGGGATTTTGCATTAGGGAATCGGCTTTTTTCTTCGCCTGCGCCCAGTCGGGGGCCTCTCCAATCTTTACGAGCATGTCTTTTAGGGTGGCTTTTAGAAAAAGATGCCCCGTTTTCTTGTTCCAGAAAATCTGCCAGTTATCCCCCTCGAAGTCTCTTAGCCATCCGAAAGGAAAAAACCCGGAATAATCAGTGCCTGGCTTCATGTGCTTTCTCTCCGCCTGCGTTCCGTAATTACTTTCAAAACCGGATAAAAATACCCAACGGTTTTGCGCCCGAAGCGTTTTCCGGAAATCTTTCTGACATTAACAGCTCTCACGATGCGTAAAGCTCCTCAAAGTACAAACATACGTTGGATATTCCGCATTTTGAACAAATGGGCTTTCTCGCCTTGCAGACATTTCTTCCGTGATCGCCTAGGGAATTTGAAAAAAATGTCCAGTCTTTTTCCGGAATGCACTTTCTAAGATCAAATTCAATCTTAACGGGGTCGGAATTCGAGGTAAGACCAAGCCGACGGCTTAACCTCATTATATGGGTGTCAACTATTATTCCGGGCTTTCTGAAATAATTGCCGATTACAACATTTGCCGTTTTCCTTCCGACTCCCGGAAGCTTGACCAGCTCTTCCATTTCGCAGGGGACTTTCCCCTTGTGTTTTTGTATTATCTCCCTTGAGCAGTTTATTATCGCTTTTGCCTTATTTCTGTAAAAACCAGTTGATCTTACGTCGTTTTGGAGTTCTTCTTCCGATGCGCAAGAGAATGCTCTCAGGTCCGGATATTTCTCAAAAAGTCCCGAGGTTATCATGTTTACCCGTTTATCCGTACACTGGGCGGAGAGAATAGAGCCGACCAGAAGCTCAGACGCATTCTTAAAAACAAGGTGGCACTTTGCGTCTGGATAAGCTTTCTTCAGAAATTGAAGAACCTTCCGTGCTTTCTTTTTTAAATCCCGGGCATTCATCTTGAACAGCAAAATATATACGTGAAACTTTTTAAGCTGCAAGCTGATACGGTCTGAAGTGTTTTCTTGGAGACACAAAAAAAGGGGGAAATGAAACTCTCAGATCCCCCTTTTTGTGCTTAAAAGCCTGTTCTTACTGAATTTTAGTCATTTCTGGCCGGTTCAAGGCCTTCTTTGCCGTCAAAGAAGTCTTTGTTTATGTCAGTGAATCTCTGCCATTTCTTGGGCAAGTCATCTTCGTGAAATATGGCTTCCACCGGACAGGGGTCTACGCACGCCCCGCAGTCTATACATTCATCAGGATGTATGATCAACTGATCATCTGCCTCATATATGCAATCGACCGGGCAGGCATCAACACAGGACTTATCCTTCACTCCGATACATGGTTCGGCAATTATGTATGCCATCTTTGAGACCTCCGAACTGGCACGTTACTGCTGTGTTAACTTATCATTCCTATACTAACCAAAGCATTCGCAAATAAAAAGGCATCCGGAAAACCGGCCCTCTATGCTTCATTGTCCTTCCTGGGAAGGCTCCAGGGGTTCTCCCAGAGATTCTTCGACAGGCGGAGAGGTTTCTTCAAACATTTCAATCGGTGATTTCTCCACCACCGAGCCCGATATTGATTTTACGGAAGTGTAACCGAGAAAAAGCGAAGTAACTACGAATATGAGCCCAAAGAGCCTGGTCATTTTCACAAGAAAAGGCATTGCACCGCTTGAACCGAAAAGCGATTCCGAACTCCCGCCTCCAAACATCGAACCTATGTCTGCGGACTTGCTCGGCTGAAGCAGTATGATCAGTACAAGAAGGATGCTGACGATAATATGAATAATTTTCACCGACGGTATTAAGAACTCCAATTTCTAACCCCCTACGGACTTTATTATTCCAAAAAAAGAGTCAGCTGAAAGACTTGCTCCTCCAACCAGAACCCCGTCAACTTCATCAACAGACATTATTTCCTCTATATTACCCGTTTTGACGCTTCCGCCATATAAAATTTTTACACTGTTACCTAAACGGGGAAACATCTCGGTTAAAAGCTCTCGTATGTATCCGTGAATCTCGGCTATTTCCGAAGAAGTGGCGTTTTTCCCCGTCCCTATGGCCCAGACCGGCTCGTATGCTATGACGATATCCGAAATCCCTTCTTCATCCAGACCGTGCAGCGCATTTTCCATCTGGACCTTTATAGGCGAGAAGAGCAGTTCTTTCCTCGTGGAAATATCTTCACTTCCGCGGATTGCTTCTTCTCTCTGGACTTCGGTTTCTCCCACGCAGAGAATTACTTTTAACCCGCAGGAAATTGACAGCAGAAGTTTTTCACGGATCTGCTCATCAGTCTCCCCAAGTATGTGCCTTCTCTCCGAATGGCCAATAATAACCCAATGGCATCCGGCGTCGAGAAGCATCGGCGCGGAAATCTCACCAGTGAACGCCCCGCTTGTCTTGCCAAAAACATTTTGGGCCCCAAGATCTATGTTTGAACCCGAGATACGTCTCCCTACCACGTCGAGAACCGTATAGGGAGGCACGAGCACTACCTCGCATGCGTCGTAGTCTTCTCCAAGCAGGCCGACTATCGCATCGGATAACTCCTGTGCTTCATCCCGAAGCAAATTCATTTTCCAGTTTCCAACGACAAGTTTTTTATCCATGTTAACACCCCGTGACGAAAATTCGTCTTGCCCGGAAAAAGCGAGAAACCTACTGCCCGATCACAACTAATGCAAGCTTTTCCCCCGAAAAATGCTTAACCCAGAAATTCACTCAGCCTTTTTATTCCCTCACGTATGGAGTCAACCGACGTCGTATAGGAGAACCTGAGATAGTCCCTCCCCCTGTCGCTGAAATCTATCCCTGGAGTTACGCCCACGTGGCAGTTCTCAAGAATATCAAACGCGAGGCTCCAGGAATCCCGGCTCCATCGAGAGGAATTCACGAAAACGTAAAACGCTCCCTTGGGTTCAGCCGAAATATCGAATCCAACCGAGGAAAGCCCTTTTATCATCTCCTTCCTTCTTCTGTCAAACTCAGTCACCATTGCCTCGCTTCCGCCACCCCTTTTCACTTCCTCAATAGCGGCGACTCCTGCTTTCTGAACAAAAGATCCGGCTGAGATAAAGAGGTTCTGCTGAAGTTTCTGCACGTACCTCACAAGGTCTTCTGGAACTATCATGTAGCCGAGACGCCAGCCTGTCATGGAGTAGAATTTAGAGAAGCCGTTTATTGCTATGGCGTTGTCGGTGAATTCCAGAATGGAATTAACGCGCGCGCCATAGACAAGACCGTGGTAAACCTCATCCGAAATCACAAAAAGACCCATCTCGGACAGTTCCCGGAGAATTTCTCTGTCCATAACGGCCCCGGTGGGATTCGCGGGAGAATTTACCAGGATAGCCTTTGTTTTTCTGCCGATATTCTTTCTGGCTTCCGCGGGGTCGATCTGATAACCGTCACTTTCGTAAACGGGTATTTTCTTTGCGACTCCTCTCGCGACGCTTATTATCTGCGGATAACACGCGTAATACGGATCCGTTATCAATATTTCATCGCCGGGGTTAAGAACGGTCAGCATTGCCAGCAGAAGCGCCGGGGAACTGCCTATGGTTATTATTACTCTTTCATACCCCACTTCTATTCCATAAGTACGGCTGTAGTCTTCCGCGATGCTTTGTCGAAGCTCATCAATCCCGAGACTGCTTGTGTACTTCGTGTAACCTTTTTTTATCCACTTCGCGGCGGCAGAGCATATTTCATCGGGAGTGTTGAAATCAGGTTCTCCAACCTCGAAATGTATGATGTCCCGACCTTCATCCTCAAGGCGTTTTGCCCTCTCGAGGATGTCCATTACGTAGAAAGGTTCTATGTTTTTAACCAGATCTGAAATCATGTCGTGAGATTGCTGTTGGAATCAAGCAGAACAAAAGATTTAATCCTGTGCGGGAACAAACCGCTCGTTGATCTGTTTTACAAGAAATTCTCTTTTAAGTCGTCTTAGCCTGTCAAAAAACAATATACCATCAAGATGATCAATTTCATGCTGAAGCACTCTTGACAGCATTCCGTCCGCCTCGATCGTGAAACGCTTTCCTTTCCTGTTGAGGGCAGACACGCGAACGTGGTTTTTTCTTCTTATATTCGCAAAAAATCCAGGCACGCTGAGACAACCTTCTTCTCCCACCTGGAACCCTTCGGAGGAAACAATCTCGGGATTTATAAGCTCGTGGAACTCCTTTTCATCACTCTCGGATAAAGGCACATCAACTACCAGGACCCGGATATTTCTGCCGACCTGCGGAGCCGCAAGTCCGACGCCGTCCGCATCGCGCAGGGTCTCCGCCATATCATCCAGAAGACGGTCAAGATCCTCGCCCGGTTCTTCAACAGGCATGGATTTTCTTTTTAACTCAGGGGCGGGATAAACAAGAATATCGAGCAAAGGCATCTGCGAAGCTTATAAAAGAAGGGTTGTTAACAGACCTGCGCGGGGCCCGTCATTTATCACTGCTTTTCTCTGTAAGTTTCGGGGCAAGCCAGCTACTTACCCTAAAAAGTGGAAGGGTTTTTCCGCCGATATATATTTTTTCGCCTGTTCTGGGATTTCTTCCCTCGTAAGGCTCGTAATTTTTTGTGAAGAAACTTCCGAAATGCCTTATTTCTATCCTTTCCCCATCGCGAAGCATCTCGGTCATGGCGTTAATTATAGCGTCCAGAACCTTTCTGGATTCTACGGAATTAAGATCAAATTTCCGCGAAAGTTCCTTTTCAATATCCGATTTTTTCATGGCGTTTTGAAAATCAGCAGGGTCAGGACCTGACTTCTCACTCTAGATATTTTAAAGCCGTTTGTCAAGCAAGCCCTCGATTTTGCGAAGAAAATCTCAGTACCCGAGATTCGGCCCGAGCCATTTCTCCGCCTCCTCAAGATCGATCGCTTTTCTTTCCGCGTAATCAAGAACCTGGTCTTTCAGTATTTTCCCGAGAAAGAAATATCTTGATTCGGGATGAGCCATGTAGAACCCTGAAACCGAGCTTGGCGGAGTCATGGCGAAGCTCTCGGTAAGCGACACACCGGTGTGTTTTTCCGCCTCGAGAAGATCCCACAGAATCTTTTTTTCCGTGTGGTCCGGACATGAAGGGTAGCCGGGAGCAGGCCTTATGCCCCTGTATTTTTCGTTTATCAGGTCTTCGGGGCTGAGCTTTTCGTCTTTTCCGTATCCCCAGAGGTCCCTCACTTTTTTATGAATCATCTCGGCAAGAGCTTCCGCTATCCTGTCTCCAAGCACGCTTGTCATAATCGAATTGTAGTCATCCCCCTTTTTCTTAAAATCTTCTGAGAATTGCTCGACCCCCTCACCGGCAGTAACCACAAAGCCCCCCATGTAATCTTCTCTGGAAGAGACTCTGGGCGCTATAAAATCTGAAAGACAGTAATAAAGACCCTCTTTAGAACGCATCTCCTGCTGTCTTAGAAAATGGAAGATTGCCAGAATCTGTTCTTCGTCTCCATAGATTTCAACATCGTCTCCGACACTGTTTGCGCGAAAGATTCCGACAACAGCGCGGGGGGTGAAAACTTTTTCAAGGATTATCCGCTTAAGGAGCGCCTGACCGTCCCGGTAAAGTTTTTTCGCCTCACTTCCTTTTTCGGGGTGCTCAAATATTTTCGGAAAAACCCCTTTGAGTTCCCACGCTGAGAAAAAAGGAGACCAGTCGATGTAACCGGCGACTTCCTCAAGAGAAATGCTGTCAAAGACAAAGACTCCAAGGCGCCCGGGGCGCTCTATAGAGATATTGTTCCAGTCGGTCGGAAACGCTTTCTCCCTAGCCTTTTCTATAGAAGCATATTCCCTCTGGCCGCGGGTTCTTTCAAAAAGCCGCTTCTGCTCCAGGTTGCTTTCTTCCAGTTTCTCCCTGTAAAGCCCCGCTTTTTCAGGATTCATTATATCGTTGCATACACCCACCACGAGCGAAGCGTCGGCTATATGGTCAACTATGCCGCTGTACCCGGGAGCTATTTTTATCGCGGTATGAGCCCTGCTCGTGGTCGCCCCGCCAATAAGAAGGGGGGTGGAGAACCCTTCCCGCTCCATCTCTTTCGCGTTATGCATCATTTCGTCGAGAGAAGGCGTGATCAGTCCGCTTAATCCTATGAAATCCGCACGATGCTCTTTTGCTACGCTGAGTATTTTCTCACAGGGAACCATCACCCCGAGGTCTATCACTTCGTAGTTGTTGCAGCCAAGAACTACAGACACTATGTTTTTTCCTATATCGTGGACGTCTCCCTTTACCGTCGCTATAACGAATCTTCCCTTAACTCCCCCACTTCCTTTTTTTTCTTCTTCCATAAAAGGCTGAAGGTACGCGACGGCTCTTTTCATCACTCTGGCGCTTTTCACCACCTGGGGAAGAAACATCTTGCCGTCGCCGAACAGATCCCCGACCACTTTCATGCCATCCATAAGAGGACCCTCGATAACTTCAAGCGGGGCCCTGTACTTAACCCTTGCCTCTTCCGTGTCATCCTCGATGAAATCCGCTATGCCGTTTACAAGGGAGTGCTCAAGACGTTTTTCAACGTCAAGCTCTCTCCATTGCCTGGTTTCCTTCTCCGCGCTCCCGGACTTTACCCCTTCAAAATGTTTTGCGTATTCAACAAGACGCTCCGTGGCGTCGGGGCGACGGTTAAAAAGCACGTCTTCCACTTTTTCAAGAAGTTCAGGTTCAATGTCGTCATAAACGGCCAGCATCCCGGCGTTTACTATTCCCATGTCGAACCCGGCTTTTATGGCGTGGTAAAGAAATGCGCTGTGCATAGCTTCGCGCACTACGTTGTTTCCCCTGAACGAGAAGGATATGTTGCTTACTCCGCCGCTTGTGAGCGCCTTGGGGCAGGATTTCTTTATCTCCCTTACGGCCTCGATGAAATTCACGGCGTAGGAATTGTGTTCCTCAATCCCGGTTCCGACAGTAAGTATGTTCGGGTCAAAGATTATATCGCAGGGGTCCATGCCCACTTTTTCAGTCAGTATGCGGTAGGCCCTTTTGCAGATTTCCACCTTGTCCTCTTTTGAAGTCGCCTGGCCTTTTTCGTCAAAAGCCATTACCACGACTGAAGCGCCGTAGCGCATTGCCGCCTTTGCCTGTTCGCAGAACACTTCCTCGCCTTCCTTAAGACTTATGGAATTTACGATGCATTTACCCTGAATACATTTAAGTCCCTGCTCAATAACGGACCACTTGGAGCTGTCTATCATCACCGGAACCTTTGTCACCTCGGGTTCCGAAGCGATAAGATTTAGGAAACGCTTCATGCAGGCTTCAGAGTCAAGAAGCCCTTCATCGAAATTAACGTCTATTATGTTTGCCCCGTTCTCCACCTGTTGAAGAGCTATCGAAACAGCTCCTTCATAGTCTTCTTCCTTTATGAGTCTTGCGAACTTCGGAGAACCCGTAACGTTGGCCCTCTCCCCGACCATTATGAAAGGTCCCTCGACATCAGGGGTTATGGTAAGGGGTTCGAGGCCGCTTAGCCTGGTCGCGTCTTCGCGAAGCGGGATTTCTCTTGGCGAGATATCTTTTAGTCTTTCAACCACCATTGCTATATGCTCGGGAGTGGTGCCGCAGCATCCGCCTACTATGTTTACAAAACCGCTCTCTGCGAAATCCAGAAGAAGAGTAGAGGTAATCTCCGGCGTTTCGTCGTACCCCGTCTCGCTGAGCGGGTTGGGAAGTCCGGCGTTCGGGTAGCAGCTTACGCGGCAGTCAGCTATCCGCGAGATCTCCTCTATGTAAGGACGCATGTCTTCTGCCCCAAGCGCGCAGTTTATGCCGACGCTGAAGGGCTTTGCGTGGCGAACTGAGTTCCAGAAAGCCTCCACCGTCTGTCCCGAAAGAGTGCGCCCGGAGCGATCCGTTATGGTAACGGAGATCATAACCGGAATCCTTTCCCCTCCGCGCGCATCGAAAAAGCTCTCAATGGCGTATATGGCCGCTTTCAGGTTCAGGGTGTCAAAAGTGGTTTCGGGCATAAGTATATCCACCCCTCCCTCCACAAGAGCTTCCGTCTGCTCGCGGTAAGCCCGAACCAGCTCGTCAAAAGAGACCGCCCTGTACGAAGGATCGTTGACGTCAGGGGACATTGACGCTGTCTTATTGGTCGGACCCAGCGCTCCGGCAACGAAACAAGCCCTCCCGGGGTTTTTCTCCATAAAGTCAGAAGCCGCCTTCTTAGCGAGTTTCGCCGATTCGACATTAAGGGTTCTCACCCAGCTCTCAAGGCCATAATCGGCCTGAGCTATTGATGTGGAGCTGAAAGTGTTGGTTTCAACTATGTCGCAGCCGGCCTCAAAATATTCTCTGTGGATTTCATATATGACGTCAGGCCTGGTGAGGGAAAGCAGGTCGTTATTCCCCTTTAGGTCCAAAGGGTGGTCAGAGAACAGGTCTCCCCTGAAGTCCTCTTCTTCGAGGCTGTGCCTTTGGATCATCGTGCCCATTGCGCCGTCAAGGAAAACTATCCTCTTTTTCGAAAGAGCCTCGAGCCGCGCGGAGATTTTTGTGTCGTTATCTGCCGTATTCATTACTCCCTAGCCTTGTCGAGAGACCTTGCATTTCTCTTTTTCCCCTGCCGCAAACACCGTTTTACGGGAACAGGGAAAACACGGAGTCTACCACATGTTTCTGAGTTCTCTTAACTTTATGAAAACCGCCATCGGATCACTTCCCAAGGACGGGTCCTTTTCCCTGAGCGAGTCTAAAATGGCAGGATCACCCGTTCTCATAAAGGGATTATAAGTTCTCTCTTCCCCAAGAGTTGAACGTGGGAACTTATCCTCGGGGATTTCCTTGAGCTTTTCCTCGGCGTCTTTATTCTCCGGCGCAAGATCAAGGGCGAACCTGAGGTTGGTTTCCGCGTAGTCATGGCCGCAGAACATCCTCAGGCTGTCGGGAAGACCGGAGAGCTTAAAGGCAAAGGTCTCGTATAGATCTTCGACTTTCCCCCTGAACTTTACGTTTCCACACCCTGAAACAAATACCGTATCGCCCAGAAAAATATTGTCCCCGATTACAAAGGAGATATGTTCCGGGCAGTGTCCCGGGGTATGAATCACCTGGAGCCGCTGCTTTCCGAAGTCTATCTCGTCTCCTTCCTCTATGCCTTCGCTTCTTGGAGCGACATAGTCAAGGGCCGTTTGATGAATAAGTATCTTCGAGGAGAGAAAAACCTTTATTATGGGATTGTTCCCCTGAATGTGGTCTGGATGGGCATGGGTATTGAGGACGTATCTAACCCTGTAATCCCTCTTTCTTATGATTTCAAGAAGAGTGATCGGATCAAGAGGGTCTATTACCACGCATTGCCCGGTTTCCTCGCATGCGACCAGATAATTGTAGTTGCTGTCGCTCTCGCCGACTTTGAAGCCGTGTATTGAGAATCCGTCCTCGCTGATTACGTCCATCGGGGTCTCCTTTTTGCGTGAAAGTGTACCTGAAAGCCTCATTGCGAATAAAAAAATCCCCGGGGTTGCCCACTATGGGAGGTATAAGCAAAAACTTCTTCAGAACCCGCAGTGCGGGTCGCAGAATTTCTTTGACATCAAAAGCCTTTAGGGTAGTTTTTACTCCCGATTGAGCTTTTGGAGGCGCCATGGGCTTCGTAGAATCTCTTAAATGCAAAGAATGCAGCGAACTTTATCCCAAGGAACCGAAGTATGTCTGCGAGACGTGTTTCGGTCCTCTGGAAGCCGTATATAACTACGACGAGATAAAAAAGCATATCTCAAGGGAAAAAATAGCTGCCCGTCCGCAGAACATATGGAGATACAGGGAGCTTCTTCCAATCGACTCGGAACCCACACTGGGAACCCAGGTGGGATACACTCCGCTCGTGCGGGCGAAAAATCTCGCGGAGGAACTCGGGGTTTCGGAAGTCTATGTGAAAAACGATGCGGTCTGCTACCCCACCCTCTCCTTTAAGGACAGGGTTGTATCCGTGGCCCTCTCGAAAGCGAGGGAGTTCGGATTCGATACGACCGGCTGCGCATCCACGGGAAATCTGGCAAACGCGGTATCCTCGATTTCCGCTTCCGGAAATATGAAAAGCTATATACTGATTCCCCACGATCTTGAACAGTCAAAAATACTCAACACCATAGTCTACGGAGCGAATCTTATAGGCGTAAAAGGGACTTACGACGACGTTAACAAGCTCTGCAGCGAAATAGCCAGCAAATACAACTGGGCCTTTGTGAACATAAACATGAGGCCTTACTACTCAGAAGGTTCCAAGTCATACGCGTTTGAGGTGATGGAGCAACTCGGATGGAAAGCCCCCAAGCACATAGTGGTCCCCATGGCAAGCGGTTCCCTTCTCACCAAAGTCTGGAAAGCCATAAAGGAGTTTGAGCTGCTCGGGATCGTGGAGCCCCAGGGTTCAAAAATATACGGCGCTCAGGCGACGGGATGTTCACCCATATCAACCGCGTTTAAAAACGACTGGGAGATGTTCAAGCCCGTAAAACCGGATACCATAGCGAAATCCCTTGCTATTGGCACTCCGGCCGACGGTTACTACGCGATGAACATAATAAGGGAAAGCGGAGGAGCGGCCGAGGATGTAAGCGATGCCGAAATAGTGGACGCGATAAAACTTCTTGCGAGAACCGAAGGCATTTACACAGAAACCGCCGGTGGAGTAACGCTGGGAGTAACGAAAAAGCTAATAGACCAAGGGAAGATTCCGCGCGACGAGCCCATCGTGGTATCGATAACGGGAAACGGTCTTAAGACTCAGGATGCCGTCGAGAGAAGTCTTGGAAAACCCGTAGTAATAGGACCATCCCTTGAGGACTTCGAAGAGCTATACAACAGTAAAAAACTCTGACGTTACGTGTTATATTCATATTAGTATCCGGTTAGAAACAATTTCGGATAAACCTAGGAAAAACGGGAGAAAAACATGGTATCGGTAAGAATTCCAACCCCTCTTAGAAAACTCTCGGGAGACAGGGATGAGCTTGACATAGAAGCATCCACGGTATCCGCACTCATAGAGGAACTTGAGAGCGAATGTCCGGGAATAAAGAGCAGGCTCTGCGAGGAGAGCGGAGACGTGAGAAGATTCATAAATCTCTACGTTAATGATGAAGATATAAGGTTTCTTGACGGAGTGGAAACGAAGCTTAACGACGGAGACACCGTATCAATCATTCCGGCAATAGCCGGAGGGTAAATCTCCTGAAATATCCTATCCTGTATCCGGGTTCTGAGATATTAGGTCAGAGTCCAATCTGCATCTACATATACACAGTACTTTAGGTTTAGTGAATTAATTCTTTTATCTTATTGAAATATTTTTCAATCAAAGGTTCTTTTTCTTTCTTGTAGCTTCCGGCAAATTCCTTTAAAACTTCCTTTTGTTTCCTGGTGAGCTTTTGAGGTATTACCACTTTTACCACGACATACTGATCACCGAGACTTCCGGATTGCACATCCACCAGCCCTTTTCCTCTAAGCCTGAAGGTCTGCCCTGGCTGGGTTCCGGCCGGGATCTTCATCTTGGTAGTGCCCTTTAGAATCGGGACTTCCACCTCATCTCCAAGGGCTGCCTGGGTGAAACTTATCGGGAACTCACACACAATATCGTTTCCCTCCCGTGTGAAAATAGGGTGTTCCTGTACCATAACCTGTATGTAGAGATCTCCCGGAGGACCTCCTTGTGCCCCGGGTTCCCCCTCCCCTCTTATCACGAGCCTCATTCCGTTTGAAATTCCGGCGGGTATGCTGACCTCTACCATCTTTTCGGTGTACGAAAGCCCGGACCCCCTGCAGCTCCTGCAGGGATTCCTTATAACCTTCCCGCTTCCCCCGCAGGAAGGACATCCCTGGCTTATTGAAAACGGACCCTGGGAAAAAGCAACCGACCCTCTGCCCCCGCAACGGTCACAAATCGACTCTCCCCCGACTGCAGCCCCGGAACCGGAGCAGTCGTCGCAGAGTTTTCTTTTTCTGACTTTTATTTCTTTCTGCGTTCCAAATGCGGCTTCGTCAAAATCCACTTCAAGCTCATACCGAAGATTCTCCCCCTGCCGGACTCTGGCCCCCCTACCTCCGGTGAAGACGTCATTAAAGAGATCACCGAAAAGGTCGCCGAATCCGGAAAAACCACCCATTCCATCACCCGACATATGGCCGAAACTGTCATAACGGGCCCTTTTGTCCTTATCATTAAGCACTTGGTAGGCCTCGTTTATTTCCTTGAACCTCTCTTCGGCATCCTTGTCCCCGGGATTGCGGTCAGGGTGGTACTTGAAGGCAAGGTCCTTGTAGGAACTCTTTATGTCTTCAGGGGAAGCGTTTCTTTCAACGCCTAGTATTTCGTAGTAATCTTTAGCCATTTTGAAGAGGGGAAACGGGGTTTTTGTCAGTCTTTTTCTTCAGAATCTTCCTCGGAGAGTGTTTCCGGACCTTGAGACACTGATACCATCGAGGGTCTGAGCAGTCTTCCGTTTAAAAGATAACCTTTTTGAACCTCAGAGATTATAGTCCCGCTTTCACAAGTTTCCGAGTGCTCCTTGTAGACGGCCTCGTGGTAGCTGGGGTCAAAAACTGCTCCCTCACCCGAGTCTATCGCGGTAACACCGAAGTTCTCAAGACCCGAAAGAAACTGCGCGTGAACAAGCTTTATTCCGTCAAGAAAAGCTACGAAGTCCGTCTTTTCCCCGTGTGATTCCTCAGAAAGTTCAATGGCTCTTTCAATGTTATCTAGAACGAAAAGCAGTTCCTTTAACCTGTGCGCGTTCCCGAAATCAAGTATCTCCTGCTTTTCCTTCGCAAGCCTTTTTTTATAGTTATCAAAATCCGCTGAAAGCCTCAGGTATTTCTCCCTCAAGGCTTCAAGCTCGGCAGAAGAATCTTCTCCGGCTTCTTCCTCCCCCACCTCGGCACCGGAAAGCGCAGGCTCTTCTGAATCTCCCGCACCGTTTTTCTTGTTCTCTTCAATGTCTGGCGCTGTGTTCTCACTCATTCCGTAATTTCTCCGTTAACCCTCTTTGTGACCATTTTCGCCGTGTAGTTCACAAGCGGGATGATTTTTGAATAGTTCATTCGCGTGGGACCGAACACGCCCAGGCTCCCATAGCTGTTTCCCTTGTAATAAGGTGCCGCCACAAGGCTGAAACCGCTTGGCATTCCCTTTTCTGAACCTATAAAGACCTTCGAGCGGCCATCTTTTATAACTGATTTCAGAAAACTGGAAAGAAGCTCCTGGTCTTCGAGTATCTCTATTATGGTCCTATAGAGGCTAGAATCTCCGAAATTCAAAGATTCGATAACCGAAATTTTTCCCTCTATGAATATCCCTGTTTTTCTTTCCCTTTCGAAAAGCTCGCTGCTTATCCTGAGCACTTTTTCCAGGATTTCATTGTATTCAGTCGTGGTTCTCCTTATCTTCTCAAGCACAACCTTTCGCACCTGCTCAATCGTAAGACCCAGAATCAGGCGATTAAGGTAACCCCCTATCCTCTCAACCTGGGAATCCCTGATGGGTTTGGCAAGCCTGATATAGGTCTTTTCCGTAAGCCCGCCTTCAAATACCAGAAAGATAAGGCATTCCCTCTCTCCCATCTTAATAAGTTTCGTGGATTTAACCCTGAGAGCGTTTCTCTGGGGAAGCATCGCAAGACCCGCAAGCTTGGTAAAATCGGAAAGTATCGAGCTTGTAGCGCTTATCACGTGATCAAGCGTGCCGTCAATGTCTTCGTATTTGTTCTCAAGGAACTGCAGACCGAAATCCGGGGATGTCTCCACGTTGAGAATGTTCTCTACGTAATAACTTATCCCTTTTTCCGTGGGAAACCTGCCGGAAGAAACATGGCTTTGGGCGAGAAAACCCGCTTCCATGAGTGAATTAAGCTCTTGGCGGACGGTGGCCGGGGACCATTTTATATTGTATTTCGATATAAGAGTCGAAGAACCTATAGGACTTCCCGTCTCAATAAAGTGGTCCACTACAAAGCCCAGAAAAGCCTCATTTCTTGGAGAGATTGGCTGTGTCATATATTTTTGAAATATAATTTCCACCTCCTGTATTGTCAACGGAGTTAAAAGCAAACTCTGTGCCTGCCAGACCACCCGGACTCAATGTTAAATCAACTGACTCCGCCAATTAATTAGAATTACCGGAATGCAACTCCGTCAATTTCCGGAAATTGACGGATAATGCTCTTATTTCAACAATTGAACCAATCTTTGACGATACGCCGATTACAAATATAATTACCCCGAAATGGAAAAATTTGACCTCACAGTTATAGGATCCGGTCCCGGGGGATACATATCGGCGATAAGGGCCGCGCAGATGGGGATGAAAGTTGCCGTCATCGAGCGAGACAAACCAGGTGGCGTATGCCTTAACTGGGGATGCATACCCTCAAAGGCAATCCTCAAGTGCGCCGAGATGTACTCGCATTTTCTTGATTCAGAGAGTTACGGAATTACCCACAAGGGACTTTCTTTTGACTACTCGGAAGTAATAAAAAAAAGCAGAAAAGCCTCGTCTTCTCTTAACAAAGGCGTAGAGGGACTTTTTAAGAAAAACAAGATTGCTCTCATAAGCGGCACGGGAAGACTCACCTCAAAACATGGAATTTCCGTTATCGGAAAGCAGTCACAGGACATAGAGAGCGAACGGATACTTCTCGCCACGGGCTCTGTCCCCAGGACGCTTCCAGACCTTGAGATTGACGGAAAAATTGTGATGACAAGCGACGAAGCGATAATGCACCCCGAGGTTCCTGGCTCTGTCGTGATAATAGGCGGAGGATACATAGGAATGGAATTTGCCTATGTCTACAACTCTTTCGGCAGCAAGGTGACCATAGTGGAAATGGAAAAACAGATCCTGCCGGGAGCTGACGAAGAGGTAGCGAAAGAGGCAAAGAAGATATTCACTAAGCAGGGAATGACTATCCTCAACGAAACTGTGTACAAATCCCTCAAGAAAACCTCAGGTTCCGCGACCGTGACAGTGGAAAGCACGGTCTCGGGGGAGCAGAGCACCCTTAAAGCCGACATGGTGCTTGTGTCAGTTGGAAGAAAAGCCATAGCGAATGCGGCGCCGACCTCTTTTGCCTTCTATGGCACGGGCGACAGCATGGGTCTTGAAGATGTGGGAGTAGAGCTTGATGAAAGAGGATTTATAAAAACAGATGAGAACTACATGACCACCTGCGCCAATATCTACGCGATCGGGGACGTAATCGGAGGGGCGATGCTTGCGCATAAGGCTTCAGAGGAAGGAGTGGTTGCTGTTGAAAGAATGAAGGGGATGAACTCTAAAGTCCATTACAATTCAATTCCCGGATGCGTTTACTGTCAGCCGGAAGTTGCCATGATCGGCCTTACGGAAAAGCAGGCAAGGGAGCAGGGATATGATGTGGATATAGGGAAATTTCCTTTCAGGGCTGTGGGCAAAGCGGTTGCGGTCGGAGAAACCGACGGTTTTGTAAAAATGATTTTCGACTCGAGGACAAAAGAACTTCTCGGAAGCCACATAATAGGCCACGGGGCAACTGAGATGATTGCGGAAATCGGAGTGGCAAAAACCTTAGAGACGACACCTTATGAAATAGCCACTACCCAGCACGCTCACCCCACACTTTCCGAGGCCGTAATGGAAGCAGCCCTTGACGCACTTGGAAGAGTAAGGAACTTCTGAGGCACAGGACAGAACACTTGGCCACTGCTCCAAATGAGCACTCTAGATATATACGAACTCGGGACGGTTCCCTACGAAAAGGCGCTTGAATACCAAGAAAGTCTTCTCGCCAGAAGAATCGCGGAAGAAATACAGGATTCTCTTATTCTCCTTGAACACCCGCCGACGATCACCACTGGAAGAAAGGGGAACACGGGGAATCTGCTTGTAAGAGAGGAATATCTTAAAAAACACGGAATTTCCTTCATACACGCATCAAGAGGAGGAGACATAACTTTTCACGGTCCCGGACAGATCGTGGGCTATCCGATACTGAACCTCAAAAATCATGGAATGGATATCCGCAATCACCTGAGAATGATTGAAGAAATGATCATCCGGACACTTCGTGATTTTGACATCGAGGGCAGAAGAATAGACGGAGTCACCGGAGTCTGGGTAAAAAGAAGCAAGATAGCCTCCATAGGGATAGCCATCAGAAAATGGGTGACCTACCATGGGTTTGCCCTTAACGTCAGCACTAACCTCGATTATTTCGACCTGATACTCTCCTGCGGAATAACGGACGTCAGGATAACCTCTATCGGAAGCTGGCTTGGCAACAAAGAGAGTGTTAGAATGGATGACGTTACACAATCCGTCATAAAAAATTTCATGGGTGTTTTCGGTTTTGAAAATTTCATCCTGAGAGACGAAAACCAGATAGACTAAAAATTCTCAAGATCGGGATTGGCAGTTAAAAATGTCAGAAGAAAGAATTCAGAAGTTTAAGAATCTACTTGAGAAAAACCCCACAAACCCCCTTGTTTACTACAGTCTTGCAAACGAATACTTCAAGCTTAACCGTTATGAGGAAACCATAGAGACGATTGACGCCTACCTCCGTCTTAAAGACGACGAAGGGGCCGCTTACAGAATACTTGGCCATTGCTACACTGAACTCGGGAGGCCAGACGAGGCAAAGGACGCCTATCAAAAGGGCATTGAGGCGGCATCAAGACACGGACATCCGGACATGGCTGAAGAGTTCCGCGATTATATAGAATCCTTGTAGATCTAGAGGCTTTAGTCCGCAAGCAGGTTCCATTCAATCAGTATGGAACCAATGACAATGAATGCGACTCCGGCAATTCTCATCGCCCCCGGGGTTTCCCCCAGAAAAAGATAGGCGTAGATAACGGTAAACATAGGGAAAGTGGCTATTATCGCGACAATTTTTGAGGTATCGGCCATCTGAAGAGCCGTGAAATAGAGAAAAAGACCGATCAATCCCCCGATTAACCCAGAAAGAAGTATCCAGAAAAGCGTCCGGCCGTCGACAGCAATGACCTGCGCAAATCTGCCCGTAGCCAACACCAGACACACAAGACATAACGTAGTGAAAACAAATCTTATAGTGATTACTGAAAGGGGAGAAGCATCCTTCAGACTCAGTTTTTCGAAAATCGGGTTAATTCCGAATATCATGGCCACAAGAAAAGCAATCAAAGTAGCTTTCATCTGATTCTCCTTACGGTTTTTTAAATTCCTAGGGGCTTTATTATAACCTACGCTATGCGTATTCAGCTTTACCCAGAGTTCCTGAAACTAATAAAAAGAATTGCAAAAACTGTTAAAATTCACTGAATTTAGTCGCAGGGGGTAATATATGGCTAAGAAAATTGGACCCGACCGTCGCAATACGGTCAGTATATCGGCGCAAATTCCTGCAGAGCTCGGTGAAATGCTCAACAGAATTTCAAGAGCGGAGGAAAGGTCAAAGAGCTATTATATAAAAAAGGGCCTGGAACTGTTTTTGATGAGGAAGCTTGAAGACATCGAAGACTATGAAGAAGCCGAGAGATCCTACAGGGAATTCGTCGCTTCTGGAGAAAAATTAATTCTTTTTTCCGAAATAGAGAAAAAACACGGCCTCTAGACTTATAATGAGGAACTACCATAAGTTTAGGGTTAATGATTACAGGCTTCCTTGTTTCAGGCTGAACAAGGAGTTCGTTATAGCTGTCATTGCCGTCGGACACAGATAGGTGATTTGCTACGAAGTTAGGTCGGAACTCATCAATCTTCATTTTACACAATGAAAATCTCGCAAAAGACAGTCTGCGTAGTTGCTGACGACATGTTCTTCTCGTCAAAGATTGAAAACACAGTCAAGCACCTTGGTGCTGTTATGGTAAAGGTAAAAAATAACGAGGAATTTCGAGACAAGATAGCAGGGAGAAGAATTGACCTCGTAATTATTGATCTCGCTTCAAAGAGAATTGATGCAGGAGACGTCTTCACCAAACTTAAAAGCTTTCCAGAACATCAAGGAACCTTCTGCATAGGATATCTGCCACACGTGGAACGGGAGCTTGCCTCTAAATTCAGCGAAAAGGGAGTGGGTCTTGTCATTCCAAGATCGAAATTTTCTCGGGAAATGAGCAAGATAATTGAAGAACATTTAGAGCCAAAGTAAAAATACCGATTTCCAGTGCTCAATATTTTCTTCCAATGTGGATAGTAACGAGCAGTACTCGCGCAAAAATCCACGGAAATTCATATCACCTCTGCAAGCAAATACCAACCATGAACCCAGCTTGACAATGAAAAGGGGAATAATAATAATGTTTGCGAACTTTTCTTTCCCCAAATCATGGTAACAGCCTATGTCAGACGATCAGTCCAAAATCTGGTTTAACGGAAAAACAGTACCTTGGGATGAAGCAAACGTGCACGTGCTGACTCACACTCTGCACTACGGCCTGGGTGTGTTTGAAGGCATAAGGGCCTACAAATGCTCTGACGGAAAATCAGCTGTCCTGAAACTCACCGAGCACATGGAGAGGCTTTATACCTCAGCGCACGTGGCCGGCATAGAAATTCCCTACGACATACAGACCCTTTGCGATGCGGTGATGGACCTCTTGCGCGAAAACGGACTTGATGAGGCATATATTAGACCCATAGCCTTTATCGGGGCTGAACAAAAAGGGATACTTCCCGGAAACGACGCCTTAAACGTGGCAATAGCCGTATGGCCATGGGGAACATATCTGGGAGATGACGCGATTGCCAACGGAATCAGGGTAAAGATATCCTCCTTCACCAGAATGCACGTTAACTCCTTTATGACCAAGGCCAAAATATGCGGAAATTACGTAAATTCGGTAATGGCCAGGCAGGAAGCCGCTGATCTCGGTTTTGATGAGGCAATACTGCTGGACTCAGAAGGTTACGTGGCCGAAGGAAGCGGGGAGAATATCTTCATCGTTAGAAACGGAATTCTCAAAACTCCCCCTTTAACTTCCATATTGGAAGGGATAACCAGAAAATGCGTTCTTGATCTCGCTGCCGACGAAGGTATTCCGGTAAGAGAGCAACGTTTCACGAGAGATGAGCTATACATCGCAGATGAGGCATTTTTCACTGGTACTGCCGCCGAAGTAACACCGATCAAGGAAGTTGACGGCAAAAAAATAGGTTCCGGAAAACCCGGAGAAATAACAAAAAGACTTCAGAAAAGATATTTTGCCGTAATAAAAGGAGAGGATGAGAAATTTAAGCACTGGCTTGACTACATCCCCTGAACCGGCTTCTCAGACTGAAACTGTGGTTCAACCTACAAGTCTGATTCGAAAAAGCAAAAGCGGACAATTCATTTGTTAAGGAATCGGCCATTCCCCCTGATCGTCTTTCCCTTCAGGAAAACAGCAATCAGCAAAGAACCTACCTTTTCATAAGGTAGTTAACCATGGTCCTCACGCCGAATCCCGTTGCTCCGTACTGATACCACTCCGAGGATTTCTCCACGTATGAGGGACCAGCTATGTCTATATGGGCCCAAGGAACCTCTGAAACGAAATTCTCAAGAAAAAGCGCTGCGGTTATCGCCCCACCCCACCTGCTTCCTACATTTTTAACGTCTGCAACGCGACTTCTTATTTCCTCTCTTAGCTCCGCATCAAGAGGAAGTTCCCACATCTTCTCGCCGACATCGTCCGCGGAACCTAAAATCGATTTCACGAGATTCGCGTTATTACCCATAACCCCGGCATTATGAAGGCCGAGCCCAACTATGCAGGCACCGGTAAGGGTTGCGAGGTCCACTATCTCGGAAACCCCGAGGCGGACCGCGTAACTCAGCGCATCAGAAAGTGCCACCCTGCCCTCCGCGTCGGTGTTTATAATTTCTATTGTCTTTCCGTTAAGAGCCGTTACCACATCATCCGGCTTATAGGCAGAAGCACCGGTCATGTTCTCGGTGGCAGGGACAAGGCCGTGAACGTTAATGCTGGGAGTCAGTTCCCCGAGCGCTTTCATGGTCCCCAGTACTACCGCCGCACCCGCCATATCCATTTTCATCGTCCTCATACTGTCTGCGGGCTTAAGACACAGACCTCCCGAATCAAAAGTTATACCCTTGCCCACGATAGCAACTTTTTTGCGGGATTTTACCGGAGGCGAGTAGGAAAGGTGGATGAACCTCGGGGGCTCACTGCTTCCAAAAGAAACCGCCGAGAGTCCTCCCATTCCCATTTGCCTTATCTCATCTCTATCAAGGACCTTGCAGCTGATGTGTTCTGATCCTTCGGAAATCGAAAGAGCATGCTCTGCGAGAATCGAGGGAGTAAGGATATTCGGAGGATCGTTAACAAGGTCTCTTGAAAAAGCCACACTCTTTGAAACAGCGCTGGCGCGTGCGGCTTCCGTACTGAAATAATCGGCCGAAATTTTCCTTGACGCCACACACACTTTCTCTATTCGGTTTTTCCTTCTTCCCGAGGACTTAAACTTTCCGTATTCGTAGGTGCCGCAGGCCATGCCCTCGAGAAAAACCTTAAGAAACCCTCTATCCACACTGGAGAAATCAACAGAAACCGTGCGGGAATGCTGGCCGGTTCTTGCAACCGCAATGTTTGCGGCGCGAAACGCCTCAAGCGCCCCGAAATTCTCTTTTCTCCCGAGCCCGAGAAGAACGACTGTTTTTGTATTGAAGTCGCCCGGGGTATCAACGAGAACCGTTTTTCCGAAAGCACCTTTAAAATCAGACGACTTTACTTTTTCCGAAAGAAAGCCTCCGAGTCTACCGTCGATTTTCCTAGCGGCAGATGGAAGTCTCTGTTCTTCATAACAAAGAAAAACAACTGAATCCGACTCAATGTCGGCGGCATTACCCTTTATCAGAAAAAACTCCATTTTATCTCCTCGTTAATCGAGATTTCAAAACACGGCCGGGACGGCAACATTCCGATAGGTGGATAATTCTACATACAAGAGCCCCCGAAACCAAAAACGGGGCCGCTTGAATCCCGGTTCTCTAGAGAATACAGGAAACAGGGAAAGGGCGCTATTTATTCGCTTGCAGAGACCCGCGTCAGCAAATTGACCGATCACATTATTCTTGATACATTTACCTATGATTCAGGTGCTGAAGCGGTTGTCGGCATATTTTTACCGCTCAGAAAAAAATCGGGAGCCAGTCCGTGAGTGGTTGCGGAGCCTCAGCCCCGTGGACCGTAAAATAATTGGTGAGGATATAAGAAATATTGAGTTTTCTTGGCCGCTTGGTATGCCGTTCGTGCGTTCATTGGGACGAGGTCTTTAGGAGATACGCAGCAGGCTGGTTGACGGAAGAATGGCGCGGATAATATTCTGCGTAGAGAAAAATAGAATGATACTGTTACATGGCTTTATAAAGAAAAGTCAGAAGACCCCGAAGAAAGACATTGACCTTGCGATCAAGCGAAAAAGGGGAGAAGAGCTGTGAAAGACAAGAACATCGGAACATCTTTTGATAGCTGGTTAGATGAAGAAGGCATCAGACAGGAAGTTACTACTAACGCAATAAAGCGCGTATTGGCACATCAGGTGGTAGCAACTATGGAAAAAGATGGTCTTACTAGAACTGCTATGGCAAGGAGAATGCGCACCAGCCTAGGCACCCTCGACCGATTGTTAGACACCGAAAACGGTTCGGTTACCTTGACAACCTTGCAGAAAGCTGCCACGGCGGTAGGACGTGAGGTGCGCCTGGATCTTGTATAAAAACTCTCTGCAGTTTCACATGGAAAGTCCATAGCGCCTCTCCTCACCTAAGACAACCCGTCATGAAAAACATCAACAGAAAGACGTTAGAACGATAGTGACACTTCAAAATGCATTAATCATCCAAAAAAATAAGCAGGCCAATGATCCAAGAACAAAGAATGACCGAACACCTGATGGATATCATACGGATAGACAGTCCGTCCAAAAGGGAAAAAGACGTCGCCACAAAGCTTGAAAAAGAGATGAAGGACCTCGGCGCTGAGTGTTTCTACGACGATGCAGATGAGAAAATCGGCGCAAACGTAGGCAACCTGATAGTCAAGCTTCCCGGAACGAAAAAAAATGTTCCTCCCTTCTTTCTCTGCTCCCACATGGACACAGTAAGCCCCGGCGAGGGAATAAAGCCGAGAGTGGAAGACCGCGTAATGAAAAGCGACGGAACGACGATACTGGGAAGCGACGATAAAAGCGGCGTATCCATAATAGTCGAGGTGCTAAGAACCCTTAAGGAGAACAATGTTCCCTATGGAGATATAGAAGTCGCGTTTACCATCTGCGAGGAAATTGGTCTTCTGGGAGCGAAGTTCCTTGACGCTTCCAACTTTAAAAGTACTTACGGAATAGTTCTTGACAGCAGCACCCCGCAGAGACTTGTCCTCAGGTGTCCCTGCTCCGACATCATGGATGTGAGAATACACGGCGTCGAGGCGCATTCGGGACTATGTCCCGAAAACGGAATAAGCGCGGTAGAGATACTGAGCGACGCCGTTTCTAAGATGAAGCTTGGAAGAATAGACCACGAAACCACCGCGAACATAGGAAAGGTAAAGGGAGGGTCCGCGACAAATATAGTTCCCGGCCTGGTTGAAATAAAGGCCGAGGCACGAAGCCACGATGAAGGAAAACTTGACGCGCAGATACAGCACATGCGCGACTGCTTTATAGAAGCGGCAAAAAGCAGGGAACTTCTCCTGGACGGAGAACGACTCGGCGCACGGGCGGAGATCGAAATAGAACGCGTGTATCCCGTAATGAACGTCTCTCCGCAGGCAATCGTAACGGAGCTTGTACTTCAAGCCGCCGCGAACCTCGAACACGATATAGAACTTCACACAAGCGGCGGGGGATGCGACGCAAATTTCATAAACGAAAAGGGGATTGAGTGCGTAAACCTCGGAACGGGAATGTACGAGCTTCATACCGTAAATGAATATCTTCTGCTCGATGAATTCCGAAGATCAGCGGAGATAGTGCTTGAAACCATAAAGCTCCATTCGGAAAGAAACTGAGCGATGAAGGCTCTGATTCTGGTTGATCACGGAAGCACTGTAGAAGAAGCAAACGCCCTTCTCGAAGATGTAGCCCATAAGGCAAGAGCCTACCCAGACTCGCCGTTTGATATGGTTGAGCACTGCCACATGGAACTCTGCGAACCGTCTATAGAGAATGCTTTCCGCAAATGCGTCGCGGCCGGTGTGAACGACATAACAGTACACCCCTACTTTCTCGTGCCGGGAAGACACTCAAAGTCCGATATACCCAGGATGGTAGCCGAGGCGGCGCGAGAATTTCCACAGGTAAGCTACAGGGTCACGGAACCACTGGGCCTTCACGACAAGATAATAGAAGTCATATTTGAAAGATCTATCGGGTAATTCCCGCGTAAAGTCTGATGAAAAAATATTCGGCGGTGTTTTTTGATCTCTTCGACACCCTTGTCATGTTCGAGCCGTCCCTTCTGCCAAAGGTAGCGCTTAACGGAGAAACCTGGAACTCAACCGCACAGCACGTTTTCACACGAATGCGAAGCAGTCTCGGCGGAATGGAATTTACGGATTTCTATGAACCTTTCGTCGAAAGCCACAGAGAACTTCTGGAACTCAGGAAAAAGGACCTGAGAGAGTATCCGAACAGAAAAAGGTTTGAGATATTCATCGAGAGAACGGGTTTAAGGGGAGACGACGGCTTGGTTGACAGATTCGTATCCTCACACATGGAAGCCCTTTGCGGAGCCATGGTGTACCCGGAGCACCACACGGAAGTTCTTCTTTACCTCAAGGAAAAGGGGTACAGGCTTTCGGTCGTATCAAATTTCGACCACGCTCCCACGGCACGGCAGCTTCTCGGGAAATTCGGAATTGCGGATTTCTTTGAACATATAGCGATATCGGAAGAAGTGGGCTGGAGAAAACCTCACAGGAAAATATTTGAATTCGCTCTCACAAGCCTCGGCGAGAGGCCATCGGACGTTATTTTTATAGGAGATGATCCTGAAGCCGACATAACGGGGTGTTCTCACTGCGGGATTGACTCCGTGTGGGTAAAAAGAAGAGAGCAGCTCACCCGGACAGAACCGAAATTCACCATAAAAGACCTCGAAGAACTAAGGGAAATAATCTAGAAAGACACTGCTCGGATGGAAAGATTCACCCGTACGGAAAAAAGACTCCCCGGCACAAGAAACAAGAACCAGATAGCCACGATACAGGAGATGCTTGAGAGGAAATCCTCTCTTTACGGAGACAAGATCGCGTACTGCTTAAGAAAAGATGATCTGTCCGTAAGTTCCTTCACCTTCAGCGAAGTTTTTGCTCTTCTCACCGGGTTCTCAGCCCACCTGAGGTCTCTGGGTCTCAAAGAAGGGGAACATGTTGCAATAGTGGGAGAAAACAGCCCCCAGTGGGCGATTTCCTACTTCGCGGTAATCTGGGCGGGCGCCATAGCCGTCCCGCTTGACGCAAGAGCAAGAACAGAGCACATAAAACAGGTCCTCGCACTCTCAGATTCAAGGTTCCTAATCGCCTCGGCGGGGTTTACCGAAGCTTTGAGCAACACAGGGGATGTCGAGCACATAATACCGATGGACGAGGCTTTTCGAGTTCGGACGCACACCGAAAAGACCGTGCCCGCGGAAAAATCAGAGCCTGAAGATATAGCCGATATAGTTTTTACCTCGGGGACCACGGGCAATCCCAAGGGCGTAATGCTCTCCCACGCGAGCATAATGTCAAATCTGGAGACGCTTTACAGCGCTTTTCCAATAACGGTGGAAGATACGGCTTTTTCCATACTGCCCATTCACCACGTGTATGAAAGAATAGGCGGAATACTGCTGTCCTTTTACTGCGGGCAAACAGTGTTTTTCTCAAGGAGCATAAGACCGAGGGAAATGCTTTCTGACCTTAAGGCCGCAAGACCAACCGTATGGCTTAACACCCCTTTGATACTCGAGAGACTGCTTCAGAGAATAGAACAGAACAAGGCGAAAAATTTCCTCACAAGGGCCCTGCCCTCAAAGTTTTTCGGGAGAATGGCGAAAAAACGTCTCGGTCTTGACCGCCTCAGAATTATAGTAAGCGGCGGTGCCGCCCTCTCGGAACCGGCTTCCGAGGGACTTGAAAAATATGAATTCCCCCTCTTGCAGGGATACGGAATGAGTGAAACGGCCGCGGTTATATCCGCAAATCCTTTTTCGAAACCGAAGAACGCAAGCGGCGGAATGGTGCTTGAGAACAGCGAGGTCGAAATAAGAGATGTAGACGCCGAAGGAATCGGAGAAATATGCGTAAAGGGTCCGAGCGTAATGAAAGGCTATTACAAAAACCCCGGTGCGACAAAAGAAGTCCTCTCGGATGACGGATGGCTCAGGACCGGCGATCTCGGTTATTTTGATCACGAAGGCTACCTCTACATAACGGGAAGAAAAAAATCGGTTATCGTAACTAAGGGAGGAAAGAACATTTCTCCCGAGGAAATCGAGGAAAAGCTAACCCCGCTTGAAACGGTTGAAGAAGCCGTTGTATTCAGCCCGGACGATGAAAGGATACAGGCCGTGGTATTTCCACAGGCGGAGGGAATTTCCAAAAAGCTGGGACAGTCCCCCCAACACGGAGACGACCAGAGAGTCTGGGATATCCTCAAAGGCGAGATAACCGAACTTAACCGTCGGCTTGAGCCCCATAAAAGAATCAGTCATTTTGCGGTTTCCAGAGAAGAGTTGCCGAAAACAACTACAAGAAAAGTGAAAAGGTACCTTTTCAGAGACATGGATATACCCAGGGCAACAAAGTTCATCCAGCCCCCGGAGGACAAATGAAGAACAGAGCGTCTCTGCAGTTTGCCCTGGACCACGGCCTCACTGAGAGCGAATACGAAAAGATAGTCGAAACTCTGGGCAGGGAGCCGAACTCGACAGAAATTGGAATTCTCGGAGCTATGTGGTCTGAACACTGCTCCTATAAAAGTTCCAAGGTGCACCTTAGGAAATTTCCCACAAAGGGAAAACAGGTTATACAGGGCCCAGGAGAAAACGCCGGAGTAGTGGATATAGGGGACGGCGACTGCGTCGTTTTCAAAATGGAAAGCCACAATCACCCTTCCTTCATAGAGCCTTACCAGGGCGCCGCGACTGGAGTCGGGGGAATACTCCGGGACATATTCACCATGGGAGCAAGACCCGTGGCGCTTTTAAACTCTCTTCGATTCGGGAATCCGGATCTTCAGAAAACAAAGTTCCTGGTTGAGGGGGTCGTATCGGGAATAGCCGGCTACGGAAACTGCATGGGTATTCCCACGATAGGAGGAGAGATATATTTTGACGACTGCTACAATGGAAACCCCCTGGTAAACGCCTTTGCCCTCGGAGTCACCAAAAAAGATAATGTTTTCCGCGGATACGCTTCGGGCGAGGGAAATCCCGTAATATACGTCGGATCAAAGACTGGAAGAGACGGAATACAGGGAGCCATCATGGCATCGGACACCTTTACCGAGGAAACCGAAGAAAAAAGGCCTGCGGTGCAGGTCGGAGACCCATTTACGGAAAAACTTCTTCTTGAAGCCTGCCTGGAGCTGTTTAAGACCGATTGTGTTGTCGGCATACAGGACATGGGGGCCGCCGGGCTTACATCCTCTTCAACAGAGATGGCCGACCGTGCGGGAACCGGGCTTGAAATTGAAATTGACAGGGTTCCCAGGCGAGAAGAAAGAATGACTCCCTATGAAGTAATGCTCTCTGAATCGCAGGAGAGAATGCTCGTAGTCTTGGAAAAGGGCAAAGAAGATACAGCCCGAGATATCTTCAGGAAGTGGAACCTTGATTTTTCGATTATCGGCAAAGTGACCGATTCGGGAAGATTGACCATTGTAGAAGAAGAAACCAGGGTTGCGGACCTGCCCGTAAGTCTCATAACCTCAGGCGCGCCGACTTACAAAAGACCCGTAGAAAGACCCGGATACCTGAAAACAATAAAGAGACTGGATTCGGAAAAACTCCCTGAACCTGAAGACATCCAGAGAGTTTTCTTCGAAATCCTCTCCTCTCCGACTGTATCAAGCAAGAAATGGGTTTACGAGCAGTATGACCACATGGTGAGAACAGATACCGTTTTGGGACCAGGAGCGGATTCCGCGATAATAAGGCTCAAGGGAACTCAGAAGGGAATCGCAATGACATCTAATGTGAATTCTAGATATTGTTATTTAAATCCCCGTGAAGGAAGTAAAATAGCTGTCGCGGAGAGCGTCCGAAATCTGGCCTGCTGTGGTGCCTCTCCCCTTGCAATCACCGATTGTCTTAATTTTGGAAATCCTGAAAATCCCGAGATAATGTGGCAGTTCTCAGAAAGCGTTGAAGGCATGTCGGAGGCTGCGAGAACATTCAATACGCCGGTTGTAAGCGGCAACGTGAGTCTTTACAACGAAACCGAAGGTGTCGCCATATTTCCTACCCCGACTGTAGCAATGGTGGGCCTTATAAAAGATACCGCCAAAATCGTCACTTCCTGGTTTCGAGATCCCGGAGATATAGTGATATTGCTCGGAGGAGCCATAGAAGAAGATATAGGAGGAAGTGAGTACCTCAAGATCCAACACGGCTTGATTGACGGGAAACCACCTTCAGTTGACCTCGATAAAGAGAAAAAACTTGCCGAAATGTTGATTGCATGTGCTTCTCAAAGTATACTTAAATCGGCGCATGATATATCCGAGGGCGGCTTTGCGGTAGCGCTCGCGGAATGTTGCTTCAATCCACATGGCACAAGGGGGGTCGTGGTAGAAGCGCCCGACATAAATGAAAACTCTCTTAGAAGCGACCTGTTTCTTTTCTCCGAAACCCAATCCAGAGTAATAGCCAGCATAAGCGAAACCAATTGGGAAAAAATAAAAGAGATGGCGAGCAATTACGGTGTTCCCGCGCTACGTGCCGGAGTAGTCACTGATAACGACAGGTTCTGCGTTGAAGATTTAATCGACATGAAAATCTCAGCAGTTCACGATGCATGGTCTATGGGCTTTGTGAGAAGTCTTTCGGTCTCAGAGGGGTAAAAATGGCAAAGCTACGCGAAGAGTGCGGAGTCTTTGGAATATATGATCATCCAGCCGCTGCCAACTTTACCTATCTCGGCCTCTACTCTCTCCAGCACAGAGGCCAGGAAAGCGCTGGCATAGTGTCAACCGACGGCGAGAAGCTTTACTCCCACCGGGAGATGGGACTCGTAACCGAAGTTTTTGATGAAGAGTCCATATTGAAGCTTCAAGGCACTACCGCAATCGGCCACGTAAGGTATTCCACAACAGGCTCAAGCAACAACAAGAACACCCAGCCTCTGATTATGAACTACGAAAAAGGAGAGCTGGCGGTTGGGCACAACGGCAATCTTACAAATGCGAGAATACTGAGACACAAGCTTGAGAAAGAAGGTTCCATATTCCAGTCAACAACAGATACCGAGGTAATCGTACACCTCATAGCGAGATCGAAGGAAAAAACCTTCCTGGGGAGAATCATAGAAGCCCTTACCGAATGCAAAGGAGCTTATTGTCTTTTGTTTCTCACTCCCAAAGGGCTGGTAGCTGCGCGCGACCCCCATGGATTCAGACCCCTTGTTCTCGGAAAGATTGATAATTCTTACGTCGTGGCCTCCGAATCATGCGCTTTTGAGCTGATAGGAGCCGATTATATAAGGGAAATAGAACCCGGGGAAATAGTGTTCATAAATGAGAACGGGATCAAGTCATTCAAAGCCCTTCCAAAAAAACAGCACAAATACTGCGTGTTTGAGAACATATATTTTTCGAGGCCCGATTCGTTCCTACAAGGGAAAAACATCTACCAGATGAGAAAAAACATGGGGAAACAACTCGCAATTGAATCTCCGGCCGACGCGGACATCGTCGTGGCCGTACCCGATTCGGGAACGCCGGCGGCCATGGGATACGCCGAGCAGTTGGGAATTCCCTTTGAAACCGGATTCCTGCGAAGCCACTATATCGGGAGAACTTTCATTGAACCTCAACAGTCAATAAGAAGCTTCGGGGTCAAACTGAAGCTCAGCGTTATAAAAGAGGTCTTAGACGGAAAAAAAGTAGTAGTGGTTGACGACTCCATAGTAAGAGGTACGACCAGCAGAAAAATAGTCAAGATGATACGCGATGCCGGAGCCAAGGAAGTTCACATGAGAATAAGTTCACCTCCGATGAAGTTTTCATGCTACTACGGTATAGATACTCCTCTCAAAGAAGAACTCATAGCGAATTCTCTTGAAGTGGAAAAAATAAAGGACTACATAACATCCGATACCTTGGGATATCTAAGTCAGGAAGGAATAACAAAAGCAGTTACAAACGGCGACAAGTCACCTAACGGGAGATCGAACTATTGTTTCGCGTGTTTTGACGGCAATTATCCGGTGGAAATAACGGACGAGAAAGTGTCGCATCAGCAGATGGATCTTTTTTAGGGTCAGCGAACCGACTCACGAGCCGGCGCGTCGCGTGTCATACATCTCCCTGATCACATCACGAATATCGGGGCAACGAACCAGGTAAGACTCTTCCGCAAAGGTTCGTATTTCGTCAGGAACTCCGTGTATGGCTTCCGCGATGGAACCGGCGATAGCGGCAAGCGTATCCGCATCGCCGCCAAGCGAGACGGCGTTTCGCACCGCGTCCTCGAAATTCTCCGATTCAAGCGCACAGGTTATGGCTTCCGGCACCGACTTCTGGCAGGTTGCGTCAAAGGTGTAGTCGGGACGGATATCATCGACGCTTCTTGAGAGATCATAGCCGTAGACTTCCGCAATAATTTCGCGAATCCGGTTTACATTCTCACCCCTGTAAGCAAGCCATATCGCATGGACTGTCGCCCGCGCGCCCTTTATGCCTTCATCGTGATTATGGGTGATCAGCGTGACCCTGTCGGCCGCGGCGAGCGCGACGGAAAGATCCGCATCCCGGTTAAGAAACGCCGCGGGGGAAACACGCATTGCGGCTCCGTTGCCGAAACTGCCGTAAGGCTCGGGATACTCATCTCTTATCCAACGCCGGAAATAATCACCGTAGCCAACATTCGAGTACGTGCGGCACCATTCCTGCATGGTCGAGGCCGCGGGCAGGTCATGCAGGAGGATATCCGCCACCGCGGCGGTGCAGACGGAATCATCGGTGATACGGCATCTTTCGCCAAAGAACTTGAATTCCTTGGTTTTTATTGGTTCCCATTCATAGATGGAACCCACTATGTCTCCGATAATCGCGCCTATCATCTCCCTTCTTCCTCATCAATACGATATGACATGCGTATAGTCATTTAAGCTTGCCGAGAATCTCTTCAAGTTTCTTCTTGTGATTCTGGAACTCTTCCAGCTTTCCCTTTTCCTTTTCCACGACATCTTCGGGAGCACGCTTGATGAAATCCCTGTTCGCAAGCTTACCCTCGGTTTTTTTAAGTTCCTGTGAAACTTTTGCCAAGTCCTTACTCAATCTGGAAATTTCCTCCTCAAGATCAAGCAGGTTCTCAACCGGCATAATTATTTCTACTCCGGAAACCACCTCCGAGACTGCTTTACCCTGAATACCCCCTCCGCAAATAACGCAATCCCCAAGAGAGGCCATACCCAGGATAATATCAAGGTTTTCCCTTAAAACATTCTCTATCTCGCTACTTTCGGAATTAAGATGAATTGATACCTTCTCCGAAGGATGAATCCCCACAATGGCCCGGAGGTTTCTTATCCCGGTGACGACGCTTTTTACAAGCTCAATCCTCCCGGACTCTTCTTTAAATATCTCGCTTTCGTTCGGTTTCGGATACCGGGTCTCAAGAATGCTTTTTGAATCGAAACCTTCTCCTTCAGGAAGAGCAACTCCCTTTTCTCTGAATATTCTGAAGATTTCCTCCGTAATATAGGGCGTAAAAGGATGAAGTGCTCTCAGTGAACGTATCAAGACCCGCACGAGTACGTTAAGGGTGGTTTTCTTAGACTCGTTGTCGTCTCCATAAAGCGAAAACTTGGATATTTCAAGATACCAGTCGCAGTAATCATCCCATATGAAGTGATAAAGCGCCTGGGAGGCCTTGTCGAATTCATAGCTCTCAACGAACGCTTCGACTTCGCCGAGCGTAAAGTTGAGCCTGCTTAGAATCCACCGGTCAGGAACACTCAGGCAGGAACTGTCGAGGTCTGAGCCGTTAACCATTTCCGGTTCAAGGTTCATAAACACAAATCTGGTGGCATTCCATATCTTGTTCATGAAGTTCCTGTATCCCTCGATAACAGGAAAGGTAAGCTTTATATCCCTTCCCTGGGCGGCTAGCGCCGCGAGCGAGAAACGAAGCGCGTCGGCACCGTATTTTTCGATCACGTCAATAGGATCAATTACGTTGCCTGTCGTTTTGCTCATTTTGCGGCCTTTTGCGTCCCTTATAAGGCCATGCACATAAACATCCCTGAAAGGGACATCTTTCATGAACTTAAGTCCCAGCATTATCATTCTTGCGACCCAGAAGAAAATAATGTCAAACCCGGTAACCAGACATGATGTCGGATAGTAGTGCCTGAGCGCTTCAGTTTCCTCCGGCCATCCAAGCGTGGAAAAAGGCCAGAGTCCAGAAGAAAACCACGTATCCAGCACATCTGGGTCCCTGACGAGTTCGACCTCTTCACCGTAATGCTTCTTCGCAGAAGCCGTAGCTTCGTGCTCATTCATGGCAACGAAAACTTTCCCGTCAGGTCCGTACCATGCGGGTATCCGGTGACCCCACCAAAGCTGCCTCGAGATACACCAGGGCTCTATATTTCTCATCCACTCAAAGTAAGTGTTTTCCCAGAACTCAGGATAAAAACGTATTTCACCCCGTTCCACGTATGAAATGGCTTCAGCGGCGAGTTCTTCCGTGTTTACGTACCACTGGTCGGTCAACCAGGGCTCTACGACCACCCCGGAGCGGTCGCCGTAGGGAACCGTGTGGGCGGTCTGCTCAATCTTTACAAGAAAACCCCCTTCCTCAAGATCCTGGATTACGGCTTTCCTGGCCTCAAATCTTTCAAGTCCCGCGTATTTTTCGGGAACGTCGCCTGTTACATGCGCCCGCTCGTCAAGAATGTTTAATATATCAAGACCGTTACGCTTTCCGACTTCAAAATCGTTAAAATCATGTCCCGGAGTTATCTTTACGGCTCCCGTACCCTTCTCCGGATCGCTGTACTCATCAGCTATCACCGGGATTTTTCTTCCGACAAGGGGCAAAACCGCATTTCTGCCCACTAAGTTGGTGTACCTCGGATCTTCAGGATGAACCGCGACTGCAGTGTCTCCAAGCATGGTCTCAGGACGCGTTGTAGCCACTGTAACGAACAGGCCATCGTCTCCCTCTATCGGATATCTTATGTACCAGTAATTGCCTTGAGTCTCTCTCTGCTCAACTTCCAGATCCGATATGGCCGTACGGAGCTCGGGATCCCAGTTTACAAGTCTTTTGTCCTTGTAAATAAGTCCCTGGGAGTGAAGATCGACAAAAACTTTTCTCACCGCTTCCGAAAGACCTTCATCAAGGGTGAACCGCTCCATTTCCCAGTCGGGGAGCGCTCCGAGTCTTTTTAACTGTTCCGTTATTCGGCTGCCGGAGTGTTCCTTCCATTCCCAGATTCGTTCAAGGAACTTCTCCCTGCCCAGATCGTTCTTCGTGAGTCCTTCGGAGGCAAGATCTTTCTCAACCATCATCTGGGTGGCAATACCCGCGTGGTCGGTGCCCGGAACCCAGAGAGCATCGAAACCATTCATTCTCTTGTACCTGACGAGGATGTCCTGGATGGTGTTGTTAAGAGCGTGGCCTATATGCAACGATCCCGTTACGTTGGGTGGAGGGATGACAATTGAGAAAACCTCGGCCGAGTCTTTTATTTCGGATTTGTGAAGTCCCGATGAGATCCAGAAATCATAAACTCTCTGTTCAACCTCGGCAGGGTTGTAGCTTTTTTCCATGGCTACTGATCAAAAGAAAGAAATAGACCTTAAGGGAAATACTAGCTTTCCAGCAATACGTCTTCGCTCTTCTCTTCGACTTCCGGTACGGGTACAGGTATTTCCGGTGCCTCGGTCTCTATGCTTATGTCCCTGTACATGGGAAGGCCGGTGCCAGCCGGAATCAACCTGCCCACGATAACGTTTTCCTTGAGCCCTCTGAGATCGTCTTCCCTGCCCTCGCAGGAGGCCTCGGTAAGAACCCTGGTGGTCTCCTGGAAAGATGCGGCGGAAAGCCAGCTGCGCGTGCTGAGCGAGGCGCGGGTTATACCCAGAAGAAGCGGCTCGGCCGCTGCCGGGGTTCCGCCTTCTTCGACGATCTTCTCGTTTTCCTCGAAGAAAACATTTTTCTCTATAGCCTCGCCGACAAGCATCGTGGTGTCGCCAGGATCTTTTATCTTCACCCTTTTCAGCATTTGCTTGACTATAACCTCGATATGCTTGTCGTTAATCTTCACGCCCTGAAGCCTGTAGACTTCCTGGATTTCGTTAACCATATAGTTGGCAAGGGCTTTTTCTCCCATGATATTCAGAATGTCATGAGGATTAACCGCACCGTCGACAAGCTGGTCGCCGGAAGAGACGAATTCCCCTTCCCTGACCAGTATATGTTTTCCTCTGGGAACCGTATATTCTTTAGGCTCTCCCATTTCCGGAGTTACCACGACCCTTTTCTTCCCCTTTACATCTTTTCCGTAAGATATAAGTCCGTCGATTTCGCTTACAACGGCCGGATCTTTGGGGATTCTGGCTTCAAAAAGTTCAGCAACCCTGGGAAGGCCTCCGGTGATGTCTTTTGTCTTCGATGTCGCTCTCGGAATCTTGGCAAGCACGTCCCCCGCTTCTATAGTATCCTTGTCGCCAACTTCTATTATGGCGCCCACGGGAAGAGAGTAAGGCACTTTCTTGTCCTTCGGCAAATCGATATCAAGAGATTCTAAATCCTCTGTTCTCACCTCGATATCCAGGGTGGGATGCATTTCCAGATCCTTGGTTTCAACCACCACCCTCATGAGAACGCCCGTGACTTCATCCACCTGCTCCTTGTACGTAACTCCGGCTTCAAGGTCCCTGAACTTTACAGAACCCGGAACCTCTGAAATTATAGGGGTGGTGTAAGGATCCCATTCAGCGAGCACCTTCCCCTTCTTAACCTTGTCCCCTTCCTTTACGTTAAGTCTGGCCCCAAGTACAACAGGACATTTTTCCCTTTCATATCCCTTGCTGTCCTCAATTGAAAGAACGCCGCTTCTGCTGATAACAACCAGTTTGTTATCACGTCCCTTAACAGCTTTTATGTTCTTGAATCTGACTATCCCCTCGTGCTGAGTCTCAAGGGTGCTCTCGGCCGCTCTCTGGCTCGCGGCACCACCTATATGAAACGTTCTCATGGTAAGCTGAGTCCCGGGTTCCCCGATTGACTGGGCCGCGACAATACCTATGGCTTCGCCCATGTTCACAAGCTTTCCAGTGGAAAGGTTTCTTCCATAGCAGAGTCTGCAGACGCCGCTTCTAGTTTCACAGGTAAGAACGGAGCGGATACTCACCTCGCTTATGCCCGCTTCATCTATCCCGGCAACCGCGGTCTCATCAACTTCCTCGTTTGCCTGAACAATCACCTCTCCGGTCTGCGGATCCTCTATATCTTCAAGCACCACCCTTCCAAGCACTCTCTCTCCCACTTTTTCGATTATTTCTCCGCCTTCCACCAGGTCACTGACTTTAATTCCCTCTATGGTGGCGCAGTCAAGTTCGGTAATCATTACGTCCTGAGCGGCATCAATCAGTCTTCGCGTCAGGTAACCGGCATTTGCCGTTTTCAGGGCCGTATCCGCAAGTCCCTTCCTCGCACCGTGGGTAGAAATAAAATACTGGAGCACCGATAGCCCCTCACGGAAATTGGATGTGATGGGGGTTTCTATTATTTCTCCAGAAGGTTTCGCCATAAGTCCTCTCATGCCCGCAAGCTGTCTTACCTGCGTCTGGCTCCCTCTCGCCCCGGAATCAATCATCATGTATATCGGGTTCGAGCTCGGTCCCGCAACTTTAGTGTTTCTGCCCGTCTGGATTTCCTCTGAAGAGATCTTCCTCATCATTGCCTGAGCAACTTCATCGCTTGTTTTCGCCCAGATATCTATTACCTTGTTGTATCTCTCTCCATCGGTTATAAGTCCCTGAGAATACTGGCCCTGCACTTTCAGAACTTCCTCTTGGGCATCTTCCAGCAGATCCTTCTTTGATTCAGGAATAATCATGTCCGTGATCGAAATGGAAGCTCCGGATTTTGTCGAATACTTAAATCCGAGAGTCCGCAGGCTGTCGGCCAGCAAAACCGTGCTCTTACCGCCGGTTTTCCTGAAACACTCATCCACAAGGGCCTCTATAGCTCTCTTAGTCATTGGCTTGTTGATAAGTTCAAAGGAAACGCCTTCGGGAACAACCTCGTACATCAACACTCTTCCGACGGTAGTTAGGTGATTCTTCCCGTCAATCCTTACGGTTACGCTATCATGCAACCCGACTTTCCCCAGTTCATACGCAAAGACCAACTCGCGTACTGAAAAAGCGTGGCCCTGCTCGGAGTTTTTACCCGAAGCCGTATCCCTCGTTAGGTAGTAAAGCCCCAGGACTATATCCTGAGTGGGAAGTATTATCGGCTTTCCGTGCGCGGGAGAAAGAATATTGTTCGTCGACATAACGAGCGAGCGGCATTCGGTCTGGGCCTCAATTGAAAGCGGGACGTGAACCGCCATCTGGTCGCCGTCAAAATCCGCGTTGTAGGCAGGGCATACAAGGGGATGAAGCTGAATGGCCTTATCTTCAATAAGCACCGGTTCGAAAGCCTGTATGCTCAGACGATGCAGAGTCGGGGCCCTGTTAAGAAGCACCGGATGCTCCTTTATCACTTCGTCAAGAGCGTCCCACACTACCGGGGCTTCGCTGTCAAGCAGCTTCTTAGCTATTTTTATCGTTGCCGCCTCACCCCATCTTTCAAGCTTCTGGTAAATAAAAGGCCTGAAAAGTTCAAGCGCCATCTGTTTGGGGATTCCGCACTGGTGAAGACGCAGATCGGGACCTACGGTAATTACCGACCGACCCGAGTAATCAACTCTTTTCCCCAGAAGATTCTGCCTGAATCTGCCTTGCTTACCTTTTATTATGTCACTCAGACTCTTAAGTGGTCTGTGGTTGTGACCCAGAACGGGTCTTCCCCTTCTCCCGTTCTCCAAGAGCGCGTCGACGGATTCCTGCAGCATTCTCTTTTCATTTCTGACTATTATGTCCGGAGCGCCGAGCTCAAGGAGCTTTTTCAGCCTGTTGTTTCTGTTGATCACCCTTCTGTAGAGATCGTTAAGGTCAGAGGCGGCAAACCGTCCCCCATCAAGAGGAACAAGGGGCCTGAGATCAGGTGGCAGAACAGGAATAGTGGTGAGAATCATCCATTCCGGACGGTTTTTGGACTTGCGAAACGCTTCGCATATTCTAAGCCTTTTCGCAATACGGGCTTTTTTGATCGGAGACTTGGTCTCTTTCATGCTGATCCTGAGTTCCTGAGAAAGCTCGTTTAAATCTATGGTTTTCAGCATTTCCCGTACCGACTCGGCCCCCATGCCGACGACAAATTCAGAACCGAAGCGCTCGCGCTCGGTTCTGTACTCATCTTCGGTTATTACCTGGGCAAACTTGAGGTCGGAAATTCCCGGATCCATAACTATATAAGCCTCGAAGTAAAGTACTCTTTCGAGATCCTTAAGCGTCATGTCAAGCAGCATCCCTATTCTGCTGGGAATGCTGCGAAGAAGCCATATGTGCGCAACGGGAGAAGCAAGCTCTATATGGCCCATTCTCTCCCTTCTCACTTTAGAGGAAATTACTTCCACCCCGCACTTCTCACACGTTACTCCTCTGTGCTTAAGTCTTTTGTACTTTCCGCAGGTGCATTCGTAATCTTTCACGGGCCCGAATATTTTGGCGCAGAAAAGACCGTTTCGCTCAGGTTTGAAGGTCCTGTAGTTTATAGTTTCAGGTTTCTTTATTTCTCCGTTTGACCATGACCTGATTTTTTCCGGAGAAGCTATGGAAATTTTTATGGTCGAGTAATCGGAAGGGTTTTTCGGCTTCTCAAAAAGCGTGTCTATATCCATGGTATGATTCCCTCCAAATTAATATTTCGGAAGCGACTCAATTTCCGCTTCCTCCTCAATAAGATCCACGTCAAGCCCCAACGCCTGCAGTTCCTTGCGCAACACTTTGAAAGATTCAGGAAGACCTGGTTCAAAATTCATATCACCTCTTACGATCGAGTCGAATATTCTTGTCCGTCCTGCCACGTCGTCTGATTTTATGGTGACGAATTCCTGAAGAGTGTAAGCGGCCCCGTAGGCTTCAAGCGCCCAGACCTCCATTTCTCCAAGTCTCTGTCCACCGAAGTGGGCCTTGCCACCAAGGGGTTGCTGCGTTACCAGGGAATAAGGTCCGATCGCCCGTGCATGAATTTTCTCTTCAACAAGATGATGAAGCTTTAACATGTACATTATTCCAACGCACACTTTCTGATCGAAGGGCTCACCAGTCTGACCATCAAAAAGAACAGTCTTTCCGTCCTCGTCGATGCCGGCAAGCTTCTGGATCCGCGCGATTTCCGCCTCGTGGGCACCGTCAAAGACCGGGGATTTAACCGGCACTCCGTCTTTAAGCTCTTTTGCCAACTCAACAAGACCCTCTCTGTCGAGCGACTTAATAAGCTTGCCTGTCTCCGAAGACCCCGAGTATATTTCCAGAAGCTTTTCTCTCAAGGCTTTCTCGTTAAATTCCTGTTCAATATATTCATTAAGCTGCCTTCCCAGCTCCCTGCCGCCCCATCCCAGATGGGTCTCCAGTATCTGGCCGACGTTCATTCTTGAAGGCACGCCGAGCGGGTTAAGCACCATATCGACCGGCCTCCCGTCGGAAAGATAAGGCATATCTTCCTGCGGAAGTATTTTTGATACAACACCCTTGTTGCCATGCCGCCCCGCCATTTTATCACCGACCTGGAGTTTTCTTTTAACCGCAATGCGGACTTTAACCACTCTCAAAACCCCGGGAGGCAACTCATCTGGCTTCTTCAGTTTTTCAATACGCTGTTCGTAGGCAGCGGTCACGTAATCAATACGTTTGAGAACTCTGCCAATTATCCCGGTCAGTTCTCCACCCGCTTCGGGAAAATCCTTTATTCTGATATCAACAAGCTTTTCTAAGGGAATAGCATCAAGAATCTCTTCTGCGATTTCCTGTCCGCTTTTAAGAATCGTTTTTCTGTTAACTGTTATTTTGGAAAGCGAAGTTTTGCCGAGGACAATATGTTTTGCTCTGTCAACCGCATCCCGCCTGAGAATGCTTACCTCGTTTTCTCTCTCTTCCATCAACTTTGAGATTTCTTCATTCTCAATGTCCTTACTCCTCTCGTCCTTGTCTACGGAGCGGGACACGAGAGTCTCAACATCTATCACAGTACCGTATACCCCGGAAGAGACCTTGAGAGATGAGTCCTTGACATCCCCGGCCTTGTCTCCGAAAATCGCCCTTAGGAGTCTTTCTTCCGGAGAAAGCTGAGTTTCGGCTTTTGGAGAAATTTTTCCAACCAGTATGTCTCCGGGCTCGACCTCGGCGCCTATCATTATTATTCCGCTCTCATCCAGATTCCTAAGGGATTCCTCGGAAACATTAGGTATATCTCTGGTTATATCTTCTCTCCCGAGCTTGGTCTCCCTTGCCGTACACTCAAACTCCTCAATATGAATTGAAGTAAACGCGTCGTCCTTTACAACCCGCTCGGATATCAAGATCGCGTCCTCAAAGTTGTATCCTCCCCATGGCATAAAGGCGACGACCATATTCTGTCCGAGCGCGAGCTCGCCACGGTCCGTCGAACACCCGTCGGCTATTACCTGCCCTTTCTTCACCTGTTGCCCCTGGCAAACTATAGGGTTCTGATTCCAGCAGGAACTCTGGTTTGAGCGGTGGAACTTTATCAGGTTGTAGATATCCACTCCGCCTTCGCGGCTTCTTTCCGTAGACTTAACTACGATCCTGACGGCATCTACTGACTCCACTACGCCATCTCTGCGTGCGACAACAGTAACCCCGGAGTCCTTGGCCACTTTGCTTTCAAAACCCGTCCCCACAAGCGGCGAGACGCTCTTTATCAGCGGTACGGCCTGGCGCTGCATATTAGAACCCATAAGTGCCCTGTTCGCGTCATCATGCTCAAGAAATGGAATAAGAGAAGCCGAAACTGACACAAGCTGCGAAGGAGACACGTCCATAAACTCAACCTTCTCCCTCTCAACCATCATAAATTCACCATCTCCCCTGGCGGAGACAAAAGGCAGTTTGAAAGACCCGTCCTCTTCAAGAGGGGCGTTTGCCTGGGCTACAATGTAATCCTCTTCCATAAGCGCATTCATATAAACTATTTCGTGCGTAACACGCCCGTCCTTCACTTTCCTGTAAGGAGTCCGGATAAATCCGGATTCATCTACCTTCGCATAAGTGCTGAGGCTGGATATAAGTCCGATATTAGGGCCTTCCGGAGTCTCTATAGGGCATATCCTCCCATAGTGGGAAGAGTGGACATCCCTTACCTCAAATCCCGCTCTCTCTCTGGTAAGACCACCCGGACCAAGCGCGCTCAGCCTTCTTTTATGGGTTATTTCCGACAGAGGGTTGGTCTGATCCATGAACTGGGAGAGCTGACCCGTGGTGAAAAACTCCTTGAGAACCGATGTAACGGTTTTGGGGACGAGCACTTCATTAGGCATGAGGTTCTCTATCGTCTGGTATCCCATCTTTTCCTTGACGAACCGGGCAAGTCTCTCAAGACCGTGATAAAAACGGTCCTCTATAAGTTCCCCGACGGTCCTTACCCTTCGGTTGCCGAGATGGTCTATGTCGTCAGTAGACCCCCTGCCGCCTTTCAGATCAAGCAGGTATTTCACGGTGAGAAGGATATCTTCCCTGTCCAGGGTAAGATGATCATCGCTCACGCCCTTGCGCTTAAGCTTGTAGTTGATCTTGATCCGGCCCACCTTCGAGAGTCTGTATGCATCCTGGGTGAAGAACATGTTTTCAAAGAAAGTCCGCGCGACTTCATCAGAAGGAGGATCCGTAGGCCTGAATTTCTTGTATATCTCCGTTATGGCTTCCTCACATGAATCCACCTTGTCGGAAAGAAGCGTGGTCCGAAGAGAACTCACGAACAGGGTCTTGTCTATGTAATAGACTCTGAGGGTCTTTTTACCGACTCTGCGCAGTTCGCTGAGTTTTTCTTCCGTTATTTCCTCATTGAAATCCAGTACTACTTCCCCTGTTTCGGGGTCGGAAACCACTTCGGCCGAGGGTTTTTCCATTATCTCTTCATCTGAAACGGGTATGGAACTCATGCCGGCTTCTTCCAGTCTTGAAAGAAGATTCTTCAATCTTCTTCCCTTTCTACCTATAAGTTCACCTGTTTCGGGGTGCTCTATGTCCGAAGTCACCTTCTGATAGGAGATTATCTCGGTGGTTGTTTCCTTTTTAAAACCCTCCGCCCCCACGACGAAAACTTCCGCGGTTATTTCTTTTCGAAGTTCTTCTGGCTCTATATGGAAAGTCTCCACGGGATAGAAAAAATCCATTATCTGCTGCTCATCATAACCCATGGCCTTGAGAAGAACGGTGACGTGGAATTTCTTCTTTCTGTCTATCCGTACATGGAGCATGTCTTTCAGATCATACTCAAAATCAAGCCAGCGACCGTTTTGGGGAACAATCCTCGCTATAAAAGACCCTTCCTTTCCAGCCAACTGGTTCTTGCTTTTGTCCCGATCAAAAAACACTCCGGGAGATCTGTGGAGCTGGTTTACTATTACTCTTTCGGTTCCGTTTACGATAAAAGAACCGCTTGGGGTCATAAGCTGTACTTCCCCGAAGTATATCTCCTGCTCTTTTATGTCGCGGAATTGTCTTTCGGTATCTTTCTGTCCTTTCTCACCCTCGGGAATGTCCCAAATTATAAGACGGAAAGTTACATAAAGAGGAGCAGTGTAGGTATACCCCTTAAGCCTGCATTCGGCGAAATCATACTTGGGTTCGTCCAGCCTGTAGCTGAGATATTCCAAAGAAGCCTTGCCATTATAATCCTCAAGAGGAAAAACAGCCTTGAATGCTCCATGAAGACCGGTGTCCGAACGCTCATCCGGAGGAATATCAGCCTGCAGGAAATCTTCGTACGATTTTATCTGTACATCAAGCAGGTGGGGGATATCCAGAACCTGGGGGATCTTCGAAAAATCTTTCCTTAATTCCTGAGACTCTATATTCTCTATGCTCAACGCGCACCCCCTCGTTTTTTAATTTAAGTGAAAAGAACCGAAGAAAATTATGGTCAGTTAACTTCAACGGTCGCCCCGGCATCCTCAAGCTTTTTCTTGATATCCTCGGCCTCATCCTTGCTGACTCCCTCTTTTACAGGTTTGGGAGCTCCTTCGACAAGTTCCTTGGATTCCTTGAGTCCGAGCCCGGCAATTTCCCTTACCGCCTTTATGACCTGTATTTTCTTGTCTCCGAAAGAACTGAGGATTACATTAAACTCGGTCTTCTCTTCGGCGGCAGGAGCGGCTTCGGCACCGGCAACAGCGCTAACAGCGACTTGCGGCACAGCGGCCTGAACACCGAACTTTTCCTTTATTTCCTCTATAAGTTCGGATATCTCAAGCATGCTGGCTTGTTCAAGATAGGTGACAACGTCTGTTCTACTAATATCGGGCATCTTTATTCCTCCTTGATAAAACAGTTCTACAGTTTTTTATTCAGTCTTTTTCTCTTTTAAACCTTCCAGTACATTGACAATATTTGAGCGCGCCTGCTCCAAGACTCCCACCAGGTTGCCCATCGGAGCGCTAAGCAGGCCCACAAACTCGGAGATAAGCTCCTGTCTTGACGGAAGCTTTGCTATCTGCTCTATTCTGGATACATCGACTACCTCGCCTTCGAAGATCCCGCCCTTTATCCTGATTTCCGGGAAATCCTCTCCGTAATCAATAAAAACCTTCGCTGCCGCGGAAGATTCTCCATCACAAATAGCAATCGCCGTGGGACCTGAAAAAAGATCTTTCATTTTTTCTATGTCCGTTCCTAGTGAAGCTTTCTCCAGAAGGGTGTTCTTTACAACCCTGAACTCCGTATTGGTCTGCCTGAGTTTTTTCCTCAGGATATCCATTTCCTTTACCTTAAGTCCCTGGTATTCGACAACGAACACCGAGGAAACGGAATGGAATCTGGATGCCAGGTCGTCAATTACTTTCTGCTTTTCGGCTTTACTGAGCATAATCTCTCTCTTCTCGTATCTAGTTTCGCGTTACGTTCACGCTGCGATTCCCATACTTTTAAGTTCGTTTCTAATATCTGCCACACTCACTCCGATGCCGGGACCCATGGTCGCCGACACCGAAACTCTCTTCAGGAAAACGCCCTTGGAAGCGGCGGGCTTCTCTTTGATCAGAAAGCTCATAAAGGCGAGGAAGTTTTCTTTGAGGTTCTGTTTTCCGAAAGAGACTTTTCCGACAGGAGCGTGTATAACCCCGCTTTTGTCATTTCTGATTTCAACACGACCGGCCTTTGACTCCTTCACCATGTTGGCAACGTCCGAAGTCACAGTACCTACCTTCGGGCTCGGCATCAGTCCTCTTGGCCCCAGAACTTTTCCCAGCCTACCGACTTTTGACATAACGTCAGGAGTGGCTATGGCCACGTCAAAATCAAGCCAGTTCTCCTTAGATATTTTGTCCACCATATCTTCAAGACCCACATAATCGGCTCCCGCGTCTTTTGCCTCGACTGCCTTGTCATCCGTTGCAAACACAAGGACCGTCATTTTTTTCCCGAGACCGTGGGGCAGCACGATCGCAGAACGAATCTGCTGGTTCGCATGTCTTGGGTCTATGCCGAGATTCACGGCTATATCAACCGTTTCATCAAATTTCGCGTAGTGAGCCTGCGCCACAAGCTCCATGGCCTCATCAACCGTATATTCTTTGCGGGAATCTATCTTGGTGCTTGCGTCAATATATTTTTTTCCTCTGGTGGTCATATGAAGTTTCTCTCCGAGCTTTATCCCTCTATATCAATTCCCATGCTTCTCGCGGTACCGCGGACAACCATCAGGGCCGCGTCAATTTCATCAGTGTTGAGATCCTCAAGTTTTCTCTGCGCGATCTCCCTTGCCTGCTCTTCCGTAATCCTGCCTGCTTTGGTCCTTGGAGTGGTCCCTGAACCTTTCTCAATTCCCGCGGCTTTTTTCAGCAGGTAAGAGGTAGGGGGAGTTTTTATCTGAAGATCGAAAGATCTGTCCGAATAAACGGTCACCGTAACCGGAAGAAGCCCTTCGGAAGAAGACGTCTGGGCGTTAAAGGCCTTGCAGAATTCCATTATGTTCACGCCTCTTTGTCCGAGCGCGGGACCCACCGGAGGCGATGGGGATGCCTTTCCCGCCTCAATCAGCAACTTTATGTAACCGCTTATCTTCTTCATCTAGATTTTCTCCACTTGATTAAAATCAAGCTCTATGGGTGTGGTTCTGCCAAAAATGCTGACCAGCACCTGTACCCTGGCTTTTTCGGGTTTTACATCTTCTATAATTCCAGAGAAGTTGGCAAAGGGACCTTCCACAACTCTTATGGATTCTCCTTTTTCAAAAGCGACACTCGGCTTGGGCTTGAGCGTGCCCTCTTTTGCCCTTGTCTTTATCTCATTAACTTTCTCTTCGTCAACTTCGGGAATGGAATCAACATTTATCTTTCCATCAACCGGGCGGCCTCCCACGAAACTTATGACTTTCGGTATCTCCCGTACGAAATCCAGGGTTTCTTTGTTAAGTTCCATTTTAAGCATTATGTATCCGGGAAAAAACTTCCTGATGGATGTTCTCTTCCTCCCGCCCTTCTGCGTTTCAACTACTGTCTCAGTAGGAATAAAAACCTCGTCAATGGCAAGGTTTTCATTATTCATGCTCTCTATCCCGTTTTCTATCTGGGTTTTAACCCTTTCCTCAAAACCGGTATTTACGTGCACTATATACCACTTGCTTGACATCCGAAAACTGCTCCCGATTCGCTCTTTAACTCAGTATAAGACCAAACAGAAAAGAGAACACGTAATCGGCCAGCATAAAAAAGAGTGCAAAAAACGCAGTAATAATAACAACCACTAAGGTTGATTTAATCGTATCTTTACGCTCGGGCCAGGTTATTCTTTTCAGTTCTGTAGCAACACCGCTGAGATACCTGGTTGTATCAACTTTGATCCTGTCAAATTTCTCCATGACTTGGCTTTTCTGCAGGGCAGGAGGGTCTCGAACCCCCAACCTGCGGTTTTGGAGACCGCTGCTCTACCAATTGAGCTACTGCCCTGTAGAGTTCCCCATTACTCATCACTCAATGATTTCGGTTACTACACCTGCACCAACCGTTCTCCCACCCTCTCTTATCGCAAAACGTAACTGCTCTTCCATCGCCACCGGCGCTATTAACTCAACTTCCATCCCCACATTGTCCCCTGGCATTACCATCTCCACTCCCTCCGGCAATATCACTGATCCCGTCACGTCCGTTGTCCTTAAATAAAACTGCGGCCGGTACCCAGGGAAAAACGGTGTGTGCCTTCCCCCCTCCTCCTTCTTTAACACATACACCTCTGCCTTGAACTTCCTGTGCGGCTTTATGCTCCCGGGAGCACTCAATACCTGCCCCCTCTCTACCGCATCCTTGTCTATCCCCCTTAGCAACACTCCCACATTGTCCCCCGCCTGCGCATCGTCAAGTATCTTCCTGAACATCTCCAAACTAGTCGCCACCGTACTGGTAGTATCCTTAAACCCCACTATCTCTATCTCGTTCCCCGCCACTATCCTTCCCCTCTCCACTCTCCCCGTTACCACCGTACCCCTCCCCGATATAGTGAACACATCCTCTATCGCCATCAAAAACGGCTTGTCCATATCCCTCTCAGGCTCAGGTACATAACTGTCTATCTGACTCATTAACTCAACTACCTGCTCTGCTGCTCCCCCGTCCCCTTCTATCGCCTTTAGCGCGCTTACCTTTACCACAGGTATATCATCCCCAGGAAATCCGTACTCGCTTAAAAGCTCCCTTATCTCAAGCTCTACCAGCTCAAGCAACTCCTCGTCATCAAGCATGTCTACCTTGTTAAGCGCAACCACTATGTACGGCACACCTACCTGCCTGGCTAGCAGTATGTGCTCCCTTGTCTGAGGCATAGGCCCGTCTGGTGCGCTTACCACCAGCACCGCCCCGTCCATCTGCGCTGCTCCGGTTATCATGTTCTTTACGTAGTCAGCATGCCCGGGACAGTCTACGTGAGCGTAGTGGCGCCCGTCTGTCTCGTACTCAACGTGCGCTATGTTTATCGTTATCCCCCTCTCCCTTTCTTCTGGCGCCTTGTCTATGTTGTCAAACTCCACATACTCAGCCTGACCCTTCCTTGACAGTATGTTCGTTATCGCCGCAGTTAACGTTGTCTTCCCGTGATCCACGTGACCTATCGTCCCTATGTTTAAATGCGGCTTCCCCCTCTCAAACTTAGCCTTAGACATCTCTTGGTGACCTCCGATCTTTTTTAATATTTTGCAAACCGCTAAGCATCAAGCCCACGAGCGGACTTGAACCGCCGACCTCGTCCTTACCAAGGACGTGCTCTACCGACTGAGCTACGTGGGCGTTTCTAAAAACGAGCGGGAGACGGGGCTCGAACCCGCGACCCTCAGCTTGGAAGGCTGATGCTCTAGCCAACTGAGCTACTCCCGCGCGAAATTTCTGGGGAGGGCAGGATTCGAACCTACGTAGGCTTTCGCCGGCAGATTTACAGTCTGCTGCTTTTGTCCACTCAGCCACCTCCCCTGCATATTCATCGAACAGAGAGCTGGCGAAGGGATTCGAACCCCCGACCGGCTGATTACAAATCAGCTGCTCTACCCCTGAGCTACGCCAGCTTTTTATTTTTATGAATTCTGGATTCACTTGTCTGACCAACTTGGAATTGGGTAAAACAACCCTTTTTACAGTAAACGATATATGATATTGCTATAAACAGAAATGTCAATAATCAGCAAGTTGAAAAGGTAATTTAAAATGACGGGAATCCCCAGGGTGAGAAAACCGACCGGAAATCATACCAGGTAAGCCGAAATTTCCGCCTCCGCCACTTTTTTTCCGTCCACAGAAGCTTCCGCGGAAAAGAATATTATTCTCGATCTTCTTCTAACGAGTTCCACCTCAAGAACCACCTTGTCACCCGGAACCACCGGCGCCCTGAACCGGCAACGGTCAAGGCTCATAAGATAAGCGTTTTCGAAACCTTGTTCTTTCAGTTCATCCCTAAAAGAATAGTTGAAAAGCACCCCTCCGGCTTGGGCCAGCGCTTCGGTGAGAATTACTCCCGGAACTATGGGGTTGCCGGGGAAATGTCCCCTGAAAAAAAATTCTTCCGGGCTAAACAGCTTTTCGGCCGTAATCTTTACGCCTTTTTCAATTTCCAAAACAGAGTCAACGAACAGAAAAGGTTCCCTGTGAGGAATGAGTTCCTTTATTTCGTCCACACCCAGCTTCATTTATCTGGAAGCGTCGTAAACAGATATGACTTTCTTGGTTATGTCTGCAGCTGAGCTGCCGTAGAGAATACCCGCCTCGGTTCTCTCGACGATAAGGTCGAATCCTTCATCCTGGCCCATTTTGTTAATTATAACTTCTATATCCTTAAGGACATTCTGCGTCAGCTCGAGATCCTTTCTCTGAAGTTCAATTCTTATGTCCTCTCTTGTTCTGTCCAGGTCCTTTTGTTTTTTCTCTATAGTCTCGGCAAGATTCCTTCTTTTACTCTCGCTCATCACCGCTCCGTTTTGTATGATGTCCTGTCTCATGTCCTCAAGAGCTTTTCTCTTCTGCTCTATTACGGTCCTTTTGGACTCAACTTCCTTCTGGAACGAAGCATTGGCGACCTTTCCGGCCTTTGAATCCCTAATAACCTGCTTAATGTCTATGTAAGCTATTTTCTGCTGAGCGTAAGCAGAAAATGTGAGTAACATGAAAACCCCAGTAGCAAGCAACAAACATCTTCTCATTTAATCCACTGCCTCCTTAAGAAATAAACTGCCTGATCAGAACAAATTGCCAACGGTAAACTGTACTTCATATTTTTTTTCATCACGAAGCCTGTCGCCTATCGGGAACCCGATATCAAGCTTCATTGGCCCCAGAGGAGATATCCACCTGAGACCGAAACCAGCATCCTTTCTGAGATTCGAAGGATTAAGGCTGAACTCATCCTCGTCAAAAGCATTACCTATATCAAAGAAAGCTACGGCCTTAAGCCCCACAGTTTTGCTTAACGGAACAACAAAGTCAAGTGATCCCAGAATCTGATGAACCCCGCCAATTATCACATAACCCCCCGTGTCCGTAGGCCTTCTTGGACCCACCCTCCTGTAGCGGAAGCCTCTTAGGGTATTCGGACCGCCGAGAAAGAACCTCTCCTCCACGACGAGATCATCGCCGGCATCTATAAGATGCAAGAGCCCGTAATTCGCCTTGGCGACGAAATATGTACCTTTCCAGAACGGAATCCAGGATTTGGCCGTGGCGTTGTACTTTATAAAATCGGTGTTGCCCGCAAAAAGCCCGGCGTACTCAACCGCAGTACTCAGAAGAAAACCTTTGGTGGGGTCGAGATAATTATTTCTTTTATCCCAGGACAGCCCTATCCCGGTCGAAACTATGGTTCTTTCCGTTTCGGACAGGACAAACTGCGCATCCCCGCGGACATTGTGCACGTCCTGTTTCGAGAATTCCTGAAAGACACGAACCTGGAAATATCTTTTTATCCTTCTTCCCACTCCCACGGAAATACCCTGTGCCGCTCTCTCAAAATCCCTGTAATCTCTGTCCTGGATATACATGCTGACATCCAGGAGCCAGTTGGTACCGAAGAAATACGGATCCCGGTAGTTAAGACTCAGGACCTTGGTTACGCCTCCGATCTGGGCATCCAGAGAAAGTGTTTTTCCGTATCCGAAAAGATTGGATTCCTGTATCTGCCCGGAAAAAAGGAAATTCTCCACAGAACTTATACCCCCGCCCAGGCTGAAAAATCCGGTGGGACGTTCTTCAACTTTCACGTCTACGTCCAGAAGATCATCTGTTCCCTCAACCCTGTGGGTTAGCACTTCAATGTTATCCTCGAAGTAACCGAGACGAGCAGCCTCGTAACGGGCGGCTCTTAGCTTGGAAACGCTGTACAGGCTTTGCTCCTGAAGTGAAAGTTCCCTTCTTACAACATGGTCTCTAGTCCTGGTGTTATCCAGAATATTTATGTTTCTTATGTATACTTCCTCGCCCTTTTCAATCGAGTAGTCAACGCTGACAAGGTTGTCTCCCTTATCAAGCCGCACATCAGGAGTTACGTTAGCGAAAGCATATCCCTTGTCCCCGTAGAAATCGGTTATTTTCCCGATGTCGGCCTGAAGAACGAAACTGCTGAAAACAGAGTCCGGCGAGAGTTTGAGTTCCGGGCGGATTTCATCCTGATCTCCGGCAAGTTCTCCGGAGAAGGTTACCCTCGATACCTTGTACTGAGCCCCTTCTTCTATTGAGAAACTCACCACATAGCCGTCTTTTTCCTCATCGTAACGAATTCCAGGTTCAGAAACCCTTATGTCAAGATATCCGTTATCAATGTAAACCGCTTTTATTCTGTCGGAATCTCTCTTTATCTCTTCAATTTTGAAAAGCCCTCTCTTCGTTATGAAAGAGAAAAAATATTTGGGCTTTGAATACATGCTCTTTCTGATTTTCTTCGTCTCGATTTTACTGTTTCCGACAAGCTCAACCTCTTTTATGTACTTACTTTCCCCCTCGTCAATCCTGTAAACGACATCAACGACTCCATCTCCCCTGGGCTCGATCTCATATTCGACCTCAGTTCCAACCAGACCCTTCTCGGAAGCAAGGGCAAGTATTATCTCCCTGCCTTCCGTTATCTTCCTCAGGCTTACAATGCGCCCTTCTCTGAATGCCACGGCTTCCTTTATGTCATCTTCCTTAAGCTTGTCGTTTCCAGAGAGCTTAAGGTCCGCCAGTATCGGGTTCTCTTCAAGGATGAACTCAACCCTGAGACCGCCTTCAATCGGGCTGACGTCTACGAGAACCTGCTGGAAGAACTCAAGCTTGTATATTCTTTTCAGATCTTCTTCTACGGTCTGCGGGGAATATTCATCGCCCTGCTTGGTCTCTATATTGAGATCTATAAGGGAGGTTTCGGTTCTACGGTTGCCGGAAACTACCACCTCGGCGACTGTGCCCTCCAAGGACTGATGCTTCTCAGGCTCTTCTTCGGCAGGGAGGTCCTGCGCCATGGGACCAGAGGTTGAGAACGTCGCCATGACAAGAAAAACAGCCAAATAAAATACAAGACCTTTAGTTCGCATCGGCAACCATTCCGTCTGATATTCTAACAGTTTTTTTCATTCTCTTCGCACATTCGTCGTTGTGCGTAACCATTACAACCGTAACCCCGTAATCCTCGTTAAGCCTGCAGAACAGATCAAGAACGGAGAACCCCGTTTTTTTGTCAAGATTCCCTGTGGGCTCGTCGGCAAGTATTACCTTCGGTCCCCTGACAATTGATCTGGCGATCGCCACTCTCTGCTGCTCTCCTCCGGAAAGCTCTCCCGGAAGATGATTGAGACGCTCGGAAAGTCCCACTTCCTCAAGCACTTCGCAAGCCTTTTGTTTCGCCACATCAAGTCCCTGTCTCTCTATAAGACACGGCATCATGACGTTTTCAAGTGCCGTGAATTCCGTAAGAAGGTAATGAAATTGAAAAATAAATCCAATTTCCGAGTTTCTGAAGACCGAGAGTTCTTCTTCGTCTCGGCTGAAAAGATCCTCCCCCCGGTAAAAGACAGAACCTTCCGTCGGCGGTTCTAGAGTGCCAAGTATGTGAAGAAGGGTGCTTTTCCCCGAACCCGACACCCCCACGACTCCGAGGGTCTCTCCGGCAAAAATATCCATGTCCACTCCGCCAAGAGCACACACGCTGCTGCCCGACTTATTGAAAACCTTTCCAAGCCCCCTGACCCTGTACAACATCTCATTCATATCTCAACGACTCCACGGGATTTTCTCTCGAAGCCCTGTAAGACGGGTAGAGAGTTGCAAGAAAGCATATAACCAGGCTTGATGCCGCTACGACGAGAAAATAAACCGGCTCTATCCTAACAGGAAATTCGGAAATTGGATACACGTTATCATCAAACGGAATCGCTTCCTTTATAAAATTGCTGGTCTCAAGGAAGCGGCAGATCAGATACCCAAAGAGCGTGCCGAGAAGCGTTCCGACGGTTCCTATTATCATTCCGTCGTAGACAAATATCCTTCTGATGCCGCTTTTGCGAGCCCCCATTGACATGAGCACGGCTATGTCCCTTTTTTTCTCCATGACGAGCATCGTAAGCGTGCTGACTATGTTCAAGGCGGCGACAAGAACTATAAACCCGAGAAATATTCCTATTGCCATTCTCTCAAGGCGAAGCGCCCTGAAAAGGCTCCTGTTCGAGTCCTCCCAGTTTCTGGCATAAAAAGGATAGCCGAGAATTTCCTCTACCCTCTCCCCCGTTTCACGCGCCTTGTATATGTCATCCACCCTTACTTCTATGCCCGTTATCTTGCTCCGGGTTTCGAAGAAATTCACGGCATCCTCAATCGACACGTAGGCGGTAGACGAATCGTATTCAATCATCCCGTAATCAAAAACCCCTATCACGCCGAACTTCCTTATCTTGGCAGTCGGGCCGAAGGGACCGATTTTTCCGTAGGGAGAAACAAGGTTGACGGTATCCCCGATTGCCGCGCCGATCAGGCTTGAAAGTTCCCTGCCTATGATGATCGGAGGATGTCCGGAGGCAGTTTTACGCGAAAGCCCGGAGATAATCCGGGCGCCTTCATCAAAGAGGGCATCACGGTTCTTGTCCGTCTCCGGCAAGCTGCCTTTTCCGACCGCTTCCGCCACGGCATCGACCGATGCGGAATTGTTCGGATCTATTCCTCTTATTACCGAACCCGATGTCGCGTATTCCGTGACGAGCATTCCCTGGTTGTAAATAAACGGGTTCGTCGAGGTTACGCCTGGAATTTGCGCGAGTTTTTCCTCCACCTCCGTAAAACCCCCGAAATCTCCTTCGTAGCTCATTACGACCACGTGGGAGCTAGCGCCGATTATCTTGTCCCTCAGTTCATCCTCAAACCCCTTCATGACCGAGAGCACCACGTCAAGCGAAGCCACTCCCAGGAAAACACCCAGAATGGAGATAAGACCGATCAGGGAGAGAAAACCGCGCCCAGTTCCCGATTTCAGGTACCTAAGTGAGATTAGCGATTCGTAACTCATGCTAGGGTCTGAGGTGAGGGAAGAAAATGACCTCTCTTATGGAAGAGGAGTTGGTAAGCAGCATCACAAGACGGTCGATCCCTATGCCTGCTCCGGCCGTGGGAGGCATTCCGTACTCAAGGGCCGACACGTAGTCATTATCCATTTCGTGATACTCATCCTCGCCCTTTTTCTTCATCTCGACCTGGTCCGTGAACCGCTGTTTCTGATCAATCGGGTCGTTAAGCTCAGAAAAAGCGTTGGCTATCTCCCTTCCGTAGATGTAAAGTTCGAATCTGTCAACCACTTCAGGATCATCGTCGTTTTTTCTGGCAAGCGGGGAGACATCAAGAGGGAAACCGTAAACAAAGGTCGGGTTAACTAGACTGTCTTCGAAAAGCGCCTCGAAAATCTCCGTGAGAGCTTTTCCCTTGATTCCGTTATGGTTTATTCCCATGGAATCCGCTTTTGCAAAAAGAAACTGGTCATCTTCCGTTATTTCGGAACCGAATTTCTCCCGCAGAGCCTCATAGATGTTAATCCTCTCCCAGGGTCTCTTGAAGTCTATCTTCTTATCTTCGTACTCAACCAGCATGTCCCCGACCGTGTTTTCCACCACGTAGCAGACAAGCTCCTCTATGAGATTCATAAGGTCCTCGTAAGTCGCGTAAGCCTGATAGAACTCAATCATGGTGAATTCCGGATTGTGCCTGGTGGAGACTCCCTCATTCCTGAATGTCCTTCCAAGTTCATAGACCCTTTCAAGTCCTCCGACGACAAGTCTTTTAAGGTAAAGCTCGGGAGCTATTCTCAGGTAAAGGTCCATGTCGAGGGCGTTGTGATGAGTAATAAAGGGTTTTGCGGTTGCGCCTCCGGCAATCGGGTGAAGCACCGGGGTCTCCACCTCCAGGAAATCCCTTTCGTCAAGAAACCTCCTTACGAGATTTATTGCCTTTGACCTTGTCTTGAAAATCTCCTTGGTTTTCTGGTTAGCAATCAGATCCAGGTAGCGCTGGCGGTATCTTGTCTCCACATCCTGGAGGCCATGCCATTTTTCAGGAAGCGGCCTAAGGGCCTTTGTGAGGAAAAAAAGTTCCCGGACCCTCACTGTAAGCTCCCCGGTCTTGGTTTTAAAAAGCTCCCCGCGGACGCCGGCAAAATCTCCCACGTCAAGCAGTTTGCGAAACAGCGTATGGGTTTTCTCGTCAATTGAGTTTTTCTGTATGAACCCCTGGATCCGACCCGTGCGGTCCGAGAGATGAAAAAAAGCGCTTTTTCCGAAATCTCTCTTTGAAACAACTCTTCCGGCCAAGCTGAAGAGACCCTCCATCTGTTCAAGTTCTTCAGGAGACTTCGAATCATGCAGGGAGAGCAGTTCTCCGGCGGTATGCTCCGGAGTAAAACCGTTTGCGTAAGGGTCAATGCCCATTGCCCTTAGCTCTTCTAGCTTTGATTTTCTTAGTTCAAACTGTTTATCTTCCATTGCGCTGGAATCTCTTTTGCGTTGGCTATCGCAAAAATAAAACCTAGTTGCGACTGAAAACGACCTTTCCCGAAACTATCGTATTGCTTACCACCCCTTTGAGTCCCCACCCGGAAAACGGAGTATTGCTGCTTTTAGAGAAAAATTCCTCAGGGTTTATCGTACGGCTCATACCGGGATCAAAAACCACGAGGTCGGCGATTGAGCCGGGAACAAGCGTCCCCCTTTCTATGCCCACTATCTCCGAAGGAGCAACAGTAAGCTTTCTTATCATCTCCTCAAGGGTAATAATTCCTTTTTCCACAAGCTCAAGTGAAAGCGAAAGGGCGGTTTCAAGACCGACTATGCCGAAAGGCGCCAAGTCAAATTCAACGTTTTTCTCATCCTGGCTGTGAGGGGCATGATCCGTGGCGATTACGTCAATAGTCCCATCGGCAAGGCCTTCCAGTATAGCATCCACGTCTTCCTGGGTCCTGAGCGGCGGATTCATCTTGGCATCAGTGTTGTAACCGTATACTTCCTTGTCCGTAAGAGTGAAATGGTGAGGAGTCGCCTCGGCCGTAACCTTCGCGCCCCTTTTTTTCGCTTCCCGCACAAGTCTTACGGAACCCTTGGTCGAAACATGGCAGATGTGAAGAGGGGTGCCCGTGAGTTCGCAGAGAATTATGTCCCTTACCACCCCAACCTCCTCAGAAGCGGCGGGAATTCCCCGAAGGCCAAGTTCGGTTGAGGTGAAACCCTCGTTCATAACGCCGCCCGCAGAAAGCCCCAGGTCTTCTGCGTGCGTGATAACGGGAACACCGAAAGGCTTTACGTACTCCATGGCCTTTCGCATAAGTCCCGAGTCCGTGACCGGCATCCCGTCATCGGAAATGCCCACGCACCCGGCTTCGCACATCTCGCCTATGTCGGCAAGTTCGCTTCCCTTCTCCCCCTTGGTTATCGCTCCTATGGGAAACACATTGACTACGCCTTCGGTTCTGGCCTTTAAGAGTATGTACTCTGTCACCGAGGCATTGTCGTTTATGGGATTTGTGTTGGGCATACAAACTATGGAGGTAAAACCGCCCGCGGCGGCGGCAAGACAACCAGTCCTTATTGTTTCCTTGTGCTCATAGCCCGGTTCTCTCAGATGTACGTGAATATCCACGAATCCGGGGGCCACGACCTGCCCGCTGGCGTCTATCACCGTGTCTGACTTGCGCGGGGTGTCTATACGCTTTGATATTTCCCTTACCCTGTCTCCCTGGACATATATGTCCGAGACCATGTCAAGTGACTGTGAAGGGTCAATAACCCGGCCGTTTTTAATCAGCACTCCCATCTATAGGCTCTCTCCCAAGGCAACAAGATATATCATGGCCATTCTCACGGCAATTCCGTTTGCCACCTGTTCAAGTATGACGGCACCCGGATCATCAGCTATCTCCGAAGTAAGCTCAACTCCCCGGTTGATCGGACCCGGATGCATCACTATCACGTCTTTTTTCGCGAGTCTAAGCTTCTCCCTGGTAAGTCCGTAAAGTCCCGAGTACTCCCTAAGCGACGGGAAGTATTCAAGAGTCTTTCTCTCGCTCTGAACCCTCAGCATTATCACCACGTCCACATTTTCGATCGCATGTTCAAGAGAGTAGAAGATCTCCGCTCCCATATCCCTGAAATATTCGGGAACTATTGTTGCCGGTCCGACTATCCTCACATTCGCCCGAGCTTGCGGAGGCCGAAGATATTGGATCTGGCGACCCTGCTGTTGAGAATATCCCCGACAATAAGAACATTTAGACCCTCGATTCCTCCTTTTTTCTCCCTTATGGTGAAAATATCAATAAGAGCCTGGCTTGGATGCTCGTGGGAACCGTCTCCGGCATTTATCACAGAGGCGTTTATCTCGCGGGCCAGGACAAAAGGCGCACCGGACATTCCATGCCTTATAACCATGATGCTCGCGCCCATGGCCTCGAAATTCCTGGCAGTGTCCAAAAGGCTCTCCCCTTTTACCACGCTGCTCTGTGAAGCGGAAAAATTGAGAACATCGGCACTGAGCCTTTTTTCCGCAATTTCAAATGACGATCGGGTCCTGGTGCTGGGTTCGAAAAAGAGATTCACTACGGTCCTTCCCTTAAGAGTCGGAACCTTCTTTACGTCCCTGGTGGAGATCTCCTTCATGGACTCCGCGGTATCGAGAATGATTTTGATTTCCTCGGCCGAGAGTTCTCCGAGACCCAGTATATGCTTTTTCTCAAACGCCATTTTTTCGGATTATTTCAATTTCCTCCCTGCCGTCCACTTCATCCAGGTAAACGTTGACCATCTCGTCGTCAAGCGTTTCGATGCTGATTCCCGCATAATCGGGCTGCACGGGAAGTTCCCGCCCTCCCCTGTCCACCAGCACGGCCAGCTTGACCGAGGCAGGCCTTCCGTAATCCATGATTGAATTTATTGCGGCCCGCACCGTGCGCCCGGTGTAGAGGACATCGTCAACAAGTATTATGTTTTTCCCCTGCACGTCGTCGGGGATGCTGGTTGTGCGCAGCTGCGGCCAGTTTTTCCTGTTCTCGAAATCATCCCTGTAAAGAGTAATATCGATCGTGCCGAATGTAACATCCTTTCCGGTCCGCTCGCTTATACGCTCAACGAGCCTCTTGCCCAGGTACTCCCCTCTTGTCTTTATTCCTATGACGATAAGGCTGCTTAGCCTCTCGGGCGGTATGTCGTCTATGATCCCGGAGAAAAAACTTTCGGCCCTGTCCTCAATCGGTTGTATTTTCTTCTTCGTCGTCATAATCCGCAAAGAGGATACACCGTGGAGCGGTTATTGAAAGTAGGTTTTTTTGCGTCGCGGGGATTGTCCGTAATGGTGCCCGCTGAGAATGCCCTAGCACTGTTTTTCCAGAAAACAGCCGGCATGCTCATTCGATTCCCGAAAAAATTCTATGCCACCTTACCTTATCCGCAAAACCCGGGTTAGAGAGATTCCACGACCAGTGAATCATAAATGCCTTGCCGTAAACATTCTCCGCCCGAACGAATCCCCAGAATCTGCTGTCGTAACTGTTGTCCCTGTTATCGCCCATGACGAAAATCCTGCCCTTGGGAACAACAAGGGGGAAACTCATTTTCCCGCTCGTCGTGGAATCGCTCCCCTTTTTATATATAACACTGAAATTCTTTCCGGAGAGCGACTGCTCGTATCTGTCGGCAGCGGAAAAGAATTTCTGGTCCTGGTACTCGTAGTTCCCCGTGTAGACCTGCTCCACCGCCCTGCCGTTTATAAGGACTTCCCTGCCGCTTATGTCTATTTCATCCCCGGCGATACCCACGGTTCTTTTTACGTAGAAAGCCCCCTTGCCAGGTGTGGGAAAACCCGTCGCGTTATCTTCGCTGAGCTTGAAGACCACAATGTCGCCGCGGTCGATTTCAGAGAAGGGGAAAAATGTACTGTTGGTAAAAGGAATTCTTGTTCCGTAGACGAACTTGTTTATCAGGATATGATCGCCCACAAGAAGCGTCGGAAGCATTGAACCCGAAGGAATCTTGAAGGGCTGAAACACGAAGGCCCTTATGGCCAGAGCGAGGGCCACCGCTATCAATACGGCTTCCGCGTTCTGCCGCAGAGCGGATTTGCCGTAGGACCTTAGATTGTCTTCAAAAAAAATCCAAAGGGCTTTCCTCGATGCCCTTATTTCGTGAAGGGACCCCTGTTCTATCGCATCTTCACAGGCGACTATCCTTACTTCGGCGTGATCGGCTTCCCTGGGAGCCATGAATCTCCCTTTTTTCCGTATGATGCCCCTTACGGTGCGCACAAGCCTCCTTGAACTTCTTATGGCAAGTTTTTTTCTGATCCAGGTTACTATCATGGCGAAAATTTCCGAGCGCACGCGAATACCGGTTTAATTCAGGTCATTCGGCTGGGTGTGTGTGATTTCCGTTAATCTTTCCACCGAAATTACTCCCCCAAGATTCTTAAGCGATTCAATGAGTTTTTCAAATTGCTTGATATTCTCCACCGCTACTTCAAACTTCACATCTCCCTGTCCAATCTCATCTTCACTCACATCGGCACTGACAATGTCGACGTTAAGTTCCGAAACCGTGCTTGTCAGTTCAGAGAGAATGCCTTTCCTATTCTCACATTTCACCGAAAGACCGATTGATATACGTCCCGAGTACTCGTCATTCCAGGCAACCTCTATTCTTCTTTCAGGAGCGACTTCAAGCAATTTGGGACAATTGTAAACGTGCACGGTTATCCCTCTGCCTCTGGTTATGAAACCTATGATCTGTTCTCCGGGAACCGGGTTGCAGCACTTGCCGAACTTTATGAGTATGTTGTCATATCTTCTGACGAGCACGGCGTTTCTGTGCTCGTCTTTGGAAATCCTGTTCATTATGCTTTTTATTCTTTTGCTTTTCTCAGCACCTTCGGCGAATTTCCTGGGATGCATGGCCCTGAGAAGATCGGTTGCCGCGGCATTGCCGAATCCGACCGCTCTGTAAAAATCCTTTATTCCCGAGAACTGAATCTTTGCCAGAGACTCATCAAGCTTTTTCTTGTCGAGCAGATTGCTCAGCTTGAGTCCTTTCGCGGCGAACTTCCTCTGTGTTATTGCCTCTCCAATCTGCTCGGCCTTGCGGTTTTCTTCCTGTCTCAGCCAGCTCCTTATTCTGTTTTTAGCCTTTGAGGTAACAACGAAATCAAGCCACTGCCTGTTAGGAACCCTGTTCTTGGAAGTCACCACTTCCACCATGTCCCCGGTTGTAAGCTTGTAGTTAAGGGGAACAAGCTTATGGTTAACAAAAGCCTGGGAACAGTGGTTACCTATGTCTGTGTGAATTGAATACGCAAAGTCAACCGGAGTCGCGCCCACGGGAAACTCAAGGAGGTCCGCGTTGGGAGTGTAGACGTACACGACATCCAGTATGAGCTCCCCTTTTATGGCTTCTATGTACTCCGTTGAGTCTTTTATGTCCTTTAACTCGACGAGATGACGGAGGTTTGAGTAGATCTTGTCGTTTCCGTTCTCAAGAGAATCTCCCTCCTTGTACCTCCAGTGAGCTGCAACACCGTATTCCGCAATTCGGTGCATCTGCCCAGTTCGTATCTGGATCTCCATCTGTTCCCCAAAGGGTCCTATTACGGCAGTATGAATGGACTGGTAATTGTTGGCCTTCGGAAGCGCTATGTAGTCTTTTATTCTCCCCGGAATCGGTTTCCACAGGGAATGCACCGCTCCCAGAACCTGATAGCATTCGTTTTCACTCGCGGTAACAATCCGGAAACCCAGTATGTCGTAAATATTGCGCAGGTTTATGTTGCCCTTTTTCATCTTGCTGTAGATGCCGTATAGATGTTTGAATCTCCACGAGACATCTCCGCGAATTTCGAATTCTTCCATCTTGTTGTTGATGAGCGAGACGATTTCAGTCGTGTACTTTTCCCAGTCTTTCTTCTTTGCGGACACGGTTTGACTGATACGCTCGTATTCACCCGGCTCAGAGAATTTAAACGCAAGGTCCTCAAGCTCAACCGATATCCAGTTCATTCCGAGGCGGTGAGCAAGCGGCGCGTAAATTTCCATCGTCTCAATGGCGATCCTTCTCTGTTTGTCCTCAGGCAGATACTGAAGCGTTCTCATGTTGTGCAGCCTGTCAGCGAGTTTTATCAGCACGACCCTTATGTCCTCGGCAGTGGCAAGTATAAGCTTGCGGAAGCTTTCGGCCTGTTTTTCTACATCGGAGACATGGGGAAGGCGGCTTATTTTCGTGGTGGCGTCAACGAGAAAAGCTACCTCGCTTCCGAAATTGCGTTCGATTTCCTCTCGAGTCGCAAGAGTGTCCTCTATTGTGTCGTGAAGAAGTCCTGTGACTATGGAGGGAACGTCAAGTTTCAGGTTCGCAAGTATGGAGGAAACCTCTAGGGGATGACTAAGGTACGGTTCCCCGGAAACTCTTTTCTGGCCCGAGTGAACCTTGGCCGAATACACGTAGGCTTTCTTTATGGAGTCAAGATCCTCGTTCCCGATATCCGAGTAGGAAGAAACCTTGTCAATGATGTCGTTTAGCCTGATCACAGCAGCGCGAACACCTCACTTAAGGCCGAATCTCCTGAGAAAAAGGGGGCCGTGCACATTTTCCGTCCTCAAGTCCCGGGTAGCGGCGAGCATACGCCGGCGGGAATCTTCATCCCCTCCCCGTCTTTGCGAAAGGATAACGGCCTCAATTCTCCCAGCCGCAATATCCGCTTCATCATTAATTATAATATAATCATAGCACTTCGAGCAGGCCACCTCCTCTTTGGCAATCCCGAGACGAATGGAGATGTCCCCCTCTTGTTCCGATTTTCTGTCTCTAAGCCTCTGCTCGAGAACTTCAAGAGACGGCGGGACAACGAATATGAAGACCGCATCCTGAAACACGCCCCTTAACCTTCTTGCTCCCTGAACATCTATGTCCAGAATGACGTCAACACCCGTTTCGATCCATTCTTCTATTTCAGCCCGCGGCGTGCCGTAAAAATTTCCGTGCACCTCTGCCCACTCGGCAAAAAAACCCCGCTTGATCATGCTCTGGAATTCTTCTTCGGAAACAAACTCGTAGTGCCCTCCGCGGACTTCCCCCGCGCGCATCGGTCTTGTTGTGTGGGAAATAGAGAAACGGAGATTCTCCACATTTGACAGAACACGGGTGACAAGAGTTGTTTTTCCGCTTCCCGACGGACCGGAGATCACAAACAGCTTCCCACTCATGATATCAGATTATAAATGGAAAAACCCCGATATTAAAACGGCACCTGTTGGCCTGCAATTCGTGATTTTTTTCTGACTCTGAATCAGGAAATATCAAAGCGATCAAGATTCATAACCTTGGTCCAGGCAGCAACAAAATCCCGCACGAAAGCTTCCTCCGAATCATCACACGCGTGAACTTCCGCAAGCGCCCGCAACTGTGAGTTGGATCCGAATACGAGATCAACTTCGGTGGCGGTCCACCTGATCTCGCCGGTCACCCTGTCACGGCCTTCGTAGACTCCTTCAGAATCAGCGGAACGCCCCCATTCAGTCGACATATCAAGCAGGTTAACAAAGAAATCATTGCTAAGCGTCCCGACCCTGTCCGTAAACACTCCGTGTCGCGACCCTCCGGCGTTTGCGCCGAGTGCCCGCATGCCGCCGAGCAGCACGGTCATCTCAGGAGCGGTAAGCGTAAGCAGGTGCGCCTTGTCGATCAGAAGCTCAGCCGGCGATTGACGCTGACTGGCCGCGATATAATTGCGAAAGCCGTCCGCTTTCGGTTCAAGCACATCAAAGGCGGCCGCATCCGTCTGCTCTTCAGTGGCGTCCGTGCGGCCAGGCGTAAAGGGAAGATCAAGCGAATACCCCGCGGCCCCCGCCGCCTTTTCAACTGCGGCGCAGCCGCCGAGCACTATGAGATCCGCAAGCGAAACGCATTTCCCGTTTGTCTGCGCATTGTTAAAACGCTCCCCAACGGCCATCAGCGAAGATAACGCCCGGCTTAGCTCTTCGGGATCGTTTGCATCCCAGTCCTTCTGGGGAGAAAACCTGATACGCGCGCCGTTGGCGCCTCCCCTGCGGTCGGTGCCCCTGAAGGTGGAAGCTGAAGCCCATGCCACCCGAACCAGTTCCTGGATCGAAAGTCCCTGATCAAGTATCTCCTTTTTCAGAAGCGCAATGTCTTCTGCTCCAATAAGTTCATGATCAACAGCCGGCACCGGATCCTGCCAGATCTGAGGCTCGTCCGGAACCAGTGATCCGAGGCAGCAGGAGTAAGGACCCATATCGCGATGGGTAAGCTTGTACCACGCCTTTGCGAACGCCTCGGCAAACTCATCAGGATTTTCGTGAAAGCGGCGCGAGATCGGTTCATATACAGGATCCATGCGCAGCGAAAGATCAGTGGTCGCCATTATCGTTGGAACCCGTTTTCCGGACCCGTCTGATTCGGGGACAAGATCCTTGTCGTCTATATCCTTTGCCGTCCATTGCCATGCGCCCGCAGGGCTCTTGGTAAGTTCCCACTCATAACCAAAAAGCATGTCGAAAAAGCCATTGTCCCATACGGTCGGATTGGGCGTCCACGCGCCCTCAAGACCGCTTGTTATGGCATCAGCGCCGCTTCCGCTCGCGTGCCTGCTCGTCCATCCAAGACCCTGTTCCTCAATGCCGGCAGCCTCCGGCTCGGGACCAACGCAGGCCACGTCTCCGGCACCGTGACACTTGCCGAACGTGTGTCCTCCCGCGATCAGGGCAACAGTCTCTTCATCGTCCATAGCCATGCGCCCGAAAGTTTCGCGAATGTCGTGCGCCGCGGCAAGCGGGTCGGGCTTGGCGTTGGGTCCTTCGGGATTGACGTAGATAAGTCCCATCTGCACGGCACCCAGAGGATTATCAAGCTCGCGATCTCCGCTGTAGCGTTCATCGCCCAGCCATTCGGTCTCAGGGCCCCAGTAAATATCCTCTTCCGGCTCCCATACGTCCTCGCGTCCGCCGGCAAAACCGAATGTCTTAAACCCCATGGACTCAAGAGCGCAGTTGCCGGCGAGAATCATAAGATCCGCCCAGGAGATTTTGCGGCCGTATTTCTTTTTTATCGGCCATAGAAGCCTGCGGGCCTTGTCGAGATTCCCATTGTCGGGCCAGCTGTTAAGAGGCGCAAAACGCTGCGTGCCGGATCGTCCGCCGCCTCGCCCGTCGTGAATTCGGTAGGTCCCCGCGCTGTGCCACGCCATACGAATAAAAAGCGGCCCGTAATGACCGTAGTCCGCGGGCCACCAATCCTGGCTGTCCGTCATAAGCGCGTAGAGATCCTGCCTAACCGCTTCAAGATCAAGAGTCTTGAACTCCGCCGCGTAATCAAATTTCTCGCCCATGGGATCCACAAGAGAAGAGTTCTGGTGAAGGATTTTAAGGTTGAGCTGGTTCGGCCACCAGTTCTGGTTAGCCATGCTGCCGGTCAGCTTTGAACTGTTTGTGCCGTGGGTCACCGGGCACTTTGCGGTGTCTTGGGTTTTATCCATGTTTTCTCTCCAAAATTAACACGTTAGGGATGTATATGAACGCATGGAGATGCAGTGAATTCAATATCGGGTGCTGCCCCACGCACTCGGGCAGAAAATATACCACTACCGCCATACAGGCTCAAGTTGGTGTATCTATATTAAAACGGGTTCCTGCCTAGAAGACCTTGAACGCTTCGGGGAAATCGTCGATGATCTCAGAAAAGCCTCCCGCGACCCGGTCGGCAAGCGCAAGCTCGTTGCCGGAACATGAGTTGGTAATCCCGACGCATCTCATCCCGGCCCTTTTAGCCGCCGTAACGCCGTGGGGAGAATCTTCAAACACAACGCACTGGGCGGCCGTTATGGCGCTGTCGTAATCCCTTCTGAATCTCTCAAGACATTTAAGGTAAACCTCGGGTGACGGCTTCGGGTTCTCCGTATCATCGGCTCCTATTACAAAACCGAAAAATTCGGAAAGCCCCTTGCGCCTCAGTATGAGATTAATTTCTTCGGTTAATGCGCCGGAACCTATCGCCACGTGAAATTTGCCCCGGATGATCTCAAGAAACTCAACGACCCCGGGGAAAATTCTTATGTCCTCCCCTAGCATTTCTTCAAAGCAGATGCCTTTTTCTTTGACAAGCCGGGCAATCTCCCCCTCCGTCCACTGTTGTCCGTTATCCTCAAGGAACCTCCTGAAAAAGCTTTTGTCATCGCAGGCAAGGTACCGCAGGTAATAGTCGGTGGTCGAGAGCCCCAGCCCCAGGGTTTCCACGGTCCTCTGAAAGGCTCTTAGGTGCAGAGGCTCGCTGTCGACTATAACCCCGTCAAAATCGAATATGACCGCTTTTATCATTCCGTTTCCCCGATCTATGAGATATGGTATTTTACTGCCGGAAAAAGCCTATACAAAGAGTTTGCGAATAACACGTAGACGGGAGAAAAAGAGAATGGATTACTACAATCCCGAAGACCTCAAGAGGTTTCCCGAGATCGGGGAGTTCAGAGAAGATCTCATGGACAAGTTTTTCGAGTACTATAACTCCGCGACGACCGAGGAAGGAGCGCTTACGAAAAGGGAAAAAGCTCTCATAGCCCTTGCCGTGGCTCACACAGAAAAATGTCCTTACTGCATAGACGCGTACACTACGCAGTGCCTGGAGACGGGAGCGGACCCGGAGCAGATGACCGAAGCCGTACATGTCGCCGCCTCAATGTCGGCCGGCATAAAACTCATCCACGCGATCCAGATGCACAACACGCTTAAAAAGAACCGCGCCCTCTAGAAACACGAACGGGAAGAAAAACGGCTGCGGAACAAGGTAACGGAAGCTTTCAAAGAATGTGTCATGATCCGAGAAAAAACGAAGACAGACAATCATAATTTTTCCCGCAAACTGACCGACCAGGGTCTCGATATCGACCCTTTTGCGGTTGAAACCCTGCAGGTAAACATAACAAAGCTCTGCAACCAGGCCTGCACTCACTGTCACGTGGACGCCTCGCCCTGGAGGAGCGAGCAGATGAGCATTGAGGGCGTCAAGAGATGTCTTGAGATACTGAGCGAAAACGACTGCATTAAGAATCTTGACCTGACCGGAGGAGCTCCGGAATTAAACCCCCATTTTGACTACTTCGTAAGGGAAGCCAGAAGTCTCGGCAAACACGTGATGGTAAGACACAACCTGACCGTCACTCTCGACGGAAATCCCCGCACGGGAGAGAAAAAAACGTACATACCGGGATTTTTCGCCGAAAACCGCGTCGAGGTCATATCCTCGCTTCCATATTACAGCAGCTACTTCACGGACAAGCAGAGAGGGAAAGGAGTTTTTGAAAAAAGCATAGAGTCTCTGAGAATGCTTAACAGCGAAGGCTACGGGGACGGGGAACTTAAGCTTAACCTTGTATACAACCCCGTCGGGACCTTTCTTCCCCCGGACCAGAGGAGCCTTGAAGCGGACTTTAAGGCGAAACTCAAAAAGAACTACGGTATAAGGTTCGATAACCTGTATACGCTGACCAATATGCCGGTTAACAGGTTTGAGAAGGAGCTTAAAAAACAGAACGCCTACGAGGAATACATCGAAAAGCTTGTAAACGCCTTTAATCCCGAGACCGCAGACGGCATAATGTGCAGGAACCTGATCAGCGTAAGCCACGACGGAAAAATCTACGACTGCGACTTTAACCAGATGCTCGAAATGCAGGCCCGAAACGGAAACGGGGGCCTTACCATATTCAATTTCGACCTCAGTAAAGTGATCGGAAGAAAGATAAGATTCGGGGTTCACTGCTTCGGATGCACAGCGGGGGCCGGAAGCAGCTGCGTCGGCCAGGCGATATCCTGATTCAGAGGCTTTGCGTAATGTCTCAAAAAAACGATAACGCCCTGATCGTTTTTCTTAAGTATCCGGAAGCAGAAAAAGTAAAGACGCGTCTCGGAAAAGACATAGGAGATCAGAGGGCCATGGAACTTTACCGTGAAACGGCAGGCTTCGTCGCCGATTCCTTCTCGGGTCAGGAGAACTGGACGACTTTTCTTTTCTATAGCCCCGAGGAAAGAAAAAAAGAGATTTTAGGATGGCTGGGGGACAAAGAAGCCTTTTTTTTCGCGCAGGGAACAGGTTCTCTCGGACAGAGAATGTCCCACGCGTTTCAGAAATGTTTTTCCCTAGGATTCAGAAATGTCGCCATCATAGGCACAGACTGCGTGATGATAACCGAAGAAGACGTGGAAACTGCGTTTTCCATACTCTCTGGAGGGGAGTTTGAAGCGGTTCTGGGCCCTGCGACCGACGGGGGGTACTATCTCCTCGGTCTATGCAGGGAAACGGACGCAGTTTTTCAGGACATGCAATGGAGCACTTCCCGGGTATTTAAGGAAACTGAAAAACGCATGAGGGAAAGCGGTCTTCGCCACGCCGTCATGAGAGAGCTTGCGGACATTGACGAGGAAAAAGATATAAGCATGGAAGATATAACGGCAAGGGACACGGAACTCGCACGCAGGCTGGAACAAATTCTTTTGAAACACAAAGAAATCCCTACTGAAAAAAACGAGGAGAGGAAACGGGCATGAATTCCGAAATTCTGGATGTGGGAATAGTCGCTTCTTTTCTTGCCGGAGTGATCGCATTTCTTTCTCCCTGCATTCTTCCGCTTATGCCGGGCTACCTTTCAGTAGTAACGCATCTTTCATACGAGGATCTTTCAGACACTCGGAACCTGCCCAAATTCTCAAGGGTGATCGTACCGAGTCTCATCTTCATACTGGGATTCTCAACCGTTTTTGTCTCTCTGGGCGCATTCTCCTCTCAGCTTGGGGGAGTAATCTCGGGCAACAAGACTTTTTTGCTCAGGATAGCCGGAATATTCATAATCCTTTTCGGAATCTTCGTAATGGAAATCGTGAAGGTCCCGTTTCTTGAGAAAGAACACAAGATCTCCCTTCCTCGGGAAAGGGGAAATCTTCTCGGAACTTATATCCTCGGCCTGGCGTTCGGCTTTGGCTGGACGCCTTGCGTAGGACCTATTCTCGGGTCCATACTCCTTTACGCAAGCACAGTGGAGGGAACGCTGAACGCCGTGGGGCTGCTCGCGGTCTATTCGCTCGGAATCGGCATACCGTTCATGCTGGTCGGTCTTGGGTTTAACAGCGCCATGAGATCCTTCAGAATCGTCAGAAGGTACTATCCCTATTATAAGTACGCGATAGGCTCGGGACTTGTAATCATAGGAATAATGATGTTCTCAAACGATATTCACTACTTGAATATCTACGGTCAGAAAATATTTGACGCAGTGGGAATAGATTTCTGGAAAAAGTTTTAGAGCGCGACAATGTCTGAAGGAGCAACTCTGCGGAGTCACTCAGGTCGTATGGATGTCTAAGAGAAAAACAGCCGGAACCTAGATCGCAGACATCTCGGATTACATATCTCCGTAGCTCAGGATTCCGTAGCTGTACACGCCTGCAAGATCGACAACAGAATCCACAGCTTCCGGGGCGACTCGTTTTCCGACTTCCAGCAGTCCCTTAGATTCTTCAACCTTCATGCCGTGGCTCTTCTCAAAAACGCTCAGGTCATCAAACCCGGTCACCCAAGTCACTTTAAAAGTCTCCTGAAACATATTAGTTGCCCTAACAACATCGGGATTCTCGTGGGTCCTGTTAATGATGCTCAATGGATAGTAATCAAAAGCGATTTTGAACGAAGGAATTCTGGCACACAGGCTGTCAAAGAAACCGTGGATCAGTTCAATGGGAAGATACATGCTGTTTCCTTCCCAAAGAAAAAGCATCGGAGAGTTAATGTCAAAGCCCGCCTTGATGAGTTCTTCCGGCAGGTCAACTTCAAGATAGTTGCATGGTATGCTTGCGCATGGCGTAACGCCGTGGCTTTCAAGAACCTTGTGCTTGAACTCCAGAATGGCTGGCTGATCAACGTCGCAGAAGCGCACTCCATCTGTCTGAAAAACCAGGGAACGCATGTCAAACCCGCAACCGAGTATGACAACCTGTTTCATGCCAGATTGAATCTCGCGGCTTGTGATTTCATCCAGTATGCAGAAACGATAACGGAGAATTTCCACCGATTCCGGAAGAATTTTCGTTACCCTGTCGACCTTTTCCCTTACCTCATCCGTAACAAACCAGTGGGCATACGGATCGTTGAACACACGGTGTTCACGGTTTTTTTCCATTTCCCTGTAACAGGCTACGGCAAACGCGGTTGTTCCAACTTCATTTATATCTGACATGGCAGATCCATATGAAACTATGCGGGATGCGACGTTCCTATCATTAAAATATGTCCTATTACACATTTGGCAAGAAAATATCTTTGAAACCAGAATGAACCGAACCAAGCAATACAGAAATCCTGTGAATTCCTGGTGTAGAAATGGCTGTACTGGACACTTTGCTTGGAAAAGCCCACGAGTCTCTGCGCAGATACGACTACGATTTCCCGCGGCGTATAGTATTGCGCCGTTTGTGAAAAATTCGGTCTAAAAGGAGATTTTCTACCTTCCATCTTCTTTTTTTGGTTTTGGCTCAAGGTTGGGCCTGTATTCAACTTCTAATTCTTTATAGGTTCTCTGTCGTAATTCATACTGCACGTTATGTTTATTCAAATAATCTTGTGTCACTATGGACAAAAGGCGCTTCACTACTTCGTTACGATCCCTGTTAAGCTTTCTAAGAAGCTTACTCATCTTGTCTACATCCTTTTTCCGAAGCGTTGTTACTGTGCCTAGATCAAAGAAGAAACCTATAAGATCATACGCTGGTGTATCTTTTTTCTTGCAAGCATCGGCAACTACTTCTGCTAGTTCCGGTTTCTTGATGGAAGTTAGTATTCTGCCAATAATGACAGCTATTAGAAAAAAGCAATATGCACGAACCAGTCTTCTTAAACGGTCCTCTGTTTTTGTAGTATCTCTTGAGGAATCTGAATCCTTAAATCTCTTTACCAGATAATCTTCCAGTTCACGTATACTTTTATCTTCGGTAAATAACGTAACGATACGCAACCCTGCATCAACAATAGTGGCCACTATTTCTTGAAGCTTGTTTTTGGGAAAACTACCATATTTATTTCTAAGTATCTGTCCCAATATCTCCATATTTTTTAATGATTTGTACAAAGAATCGATATCTTCATCTTCATGTTCTTCTTTGTGTGTAGATGATTCTACAACATCCACTTTTTCTCTTTGTTCTCTTTCCGATTTACGCTCTTCTTCTACCGAACCTTTAGATATTATTTTGCGTGGAATATCAGTTAATGCACTCAATAATGGTTCCGTTTCTTCAGTGGTTAGTTTCGCAACCGATCTATTTTCCATTGCAATCATTGTATGAAGCAATATTGTATCAATGAGATCATCATCTCGGGTGTGATGAATGGTAAAGATTAGAATGTAACGATTATCTCGCAAGTAACTTTTCTCAGCCATTTGTTCTAAAGTGGTTTTATGTTGCTCATAGTTAGAGGCAAAGAAATTCCCCAAAAAAAAGTAGTAGACAAAGGAGTAGGACAGTTGGTGGTTTCCATGGGGGTCTACCACAATTATGCCTCCTTTCTTGAGTCGATTAATAACTCCTGGGTTTACAATAAACCGCTCTTGGTATTCCTTTACAAAACTGCTGAAGGTTACTTGTAAGCAGTCTTCTTTGTTGTCGAATATATGAAACGCAAAGTGAGTCAGAAAGTTAAAAGCAGAGTCTATATCGTCTTTTTTAATTCCACACTTGAGCAATTGGGCGGTAATCAGTGCCTGATAACAATGTCCATAAGCAGTTATTCGTAGATCCTGAGGCATAAAGCCTTCATAGGTTTGAAGTATTGACAAAATGTAAAACGGGTAGCGTGGAACAATTTTATTGTTATGTATTATAGAATTTAAATTGTCTTCTATACGATCTATTTCACCATGATTGACTTCTTCCGGTTTTATTTTGGAATCATGGAGACTTATCCAATGCCTAATAAGACGCTCCTGCTGTGAATGAGTAAAATATTTAATGGATAAAAGCTCATAACTGGCAAGCTTTTCTTCGCTTCTGAAATACGATAGATAGTCATCCTCTGAAGTTGTAATAAAAACACGATCAAAATATTCTTTTGCAAAATCGAGAAATTCTAAGCGAGAGTCACTGTTTAGATCATCAATTATCAAGGTCTTGTTCCCTTGTTTCTTCCACCTCTTATAATTGCCGTGAAATTGTTCATTGAACTTTTCTTCTATCAGGAGATCGTGGTTCTTCGGACTCTTGATTTCCGCTCCTGAGATAATTAGCACCGGAACATTTCTTGAAAGACATTCAAGGAATATCTTTCTGCATATTGTCGTTTTCCCGCTTGTTTCCTCACCTTGGAGAATTAAATGGCCACCGATCTCCCATAATTTATTAAAATCTGAAACTCTAATATCTTCCCGCTCCTTCAATTGAGCTATATTTGGAAATACGAATATATCATCAAGCTTTAGGTCTTCTTTGCTCTGTGATATAAACGCGATCTTTGTTAACTTGTCTTTAAATTTCGCTTTAACAGAAAACTCCATATCCTCAATCACCAATTTTATACCTTCGTATATGTTCAGAAAGGCTTTTTCACAGCTTGGCCAGTCCATAATTGGGATACCGTCGTTTGGTAGAGCCATCAATTCTGAGAGTCCTTTAACATCTTTCCATGCACAGGGAGTTACAACAATCGGTATGACTATTATGCCTTTTTCTAATAACTGAAGCGCCTCTTTCATCTCTTCTTTACAACTTTCTGATGCAAGGAAATCTGGACTTAGCAAAAGCAGTATTATGTCAGAAGACAGCATTTCTGCTTTGATTTCATCATTTAACTTGTTGCCAGGTAGTATTTTTCTGTCATGCCATTCCTTGATCAAACCTTCTTCTATCAATACATCTAGATGTTTTGCAATATTGGCACGAGAAATCTCGTCCTTGTGTGAATAGCTATAAAACAGTTTGATCATGATTCTCTCCTCTGTGGCTTTCGGAAATATTTTTAGACCTATCAGTTCTAATGATCGCGGTAGGTATTTGAGATAAGAATGAGGTCAGAGCACAAAGATTAGGATATCAAGAAAAGAAGCAATATCTGTTTGTCCAACCCTTTGTACACAAGAACACTTCTACGTTCGGATCAAAACTACCCCATGTATTTTTCTACTGCAACCAATACAGTCTCCTGTATAGTGTCTATTGGAACTACCGTAGCGAGACCCGAGTTCTCTTCGAAGAGAATCTTCGGACGCCCTGTTTGACTACTCAAAGCAACGTCCTTGTATGGCAGATAACCCGATACCATTCCTATCAGCTTAGAATCAATACCTGGTTTGTTCCCATACGAAGCAAAAACTGGTTTTGAAATCACTGGGCCACCACTATTTCCAGGAAATATTAACGAATCAATTAGAAAAGATTTGGTATCTTTACAATACCAATCTCGAATACGAGCAACTATCCCTTGGCGTACAATAACATAATTTTGTGTAATTCCAGCCATACCCAATGGAAATCCTAGAACAAATACTTCATTTCCTTCACCAAATTCACTGTTTCTCATTTCATCGAGCGTCGTCGTATGAATACCTTCGCATATAAAAGACATTTTGATTCCTGATTTTTCTATTTGGGATAAAAATTCATCAATTAGCAAGACCGCTACATCCACATCAAAATTTGGATGTACCGTCCAACGGGCCGTCCCATCAGGACATTTAATGGGGATTCTTTGCGTTTTAGGATCTTGACTAGCTTGTGCATTAAAACGAACTAAAATATCTGTAGCACCTTCAATCACATGGCGATTAGTAACTAGAAAAACCCAGTAAGCTTCTTGTCCTTTTTCATTCTTTCCCGCCGGATAACCATATAAAAAACCCGTGGCTATATACTTAACTGAATCGTCCGCTTGAGGAATCCCAAGTGCAACAACAGTGTCAAAAAAATATTCCCAAATCAAAGCCATTATTGCATTCCTAATGTAGTCATACCAGTTCTTGCTCTGTTACGATATTTGTTCAACAGTATGAGCAGTAGCATATCACTTATTGCAAAGAGCTGTAGAATCCGAGATAGGATTCCGTATTTCATCCGGACCTAGCATGATCAGAGGCTTTTTCATGGTTTAGCTTGGCAACTTACAGGGTTTTTCGAACCCAGTTTACAGTCCGCAGCAGTATCCATACAACATCAGCCGAAGGGCGCTATCTGAAGCTTCCACAATACGCGTCTGAACAGACCCCGGTACGGATAGCTCTGTGAGAACAACTGTACAACCATCCGAACACTTGCTCTTATCACCGTGCCGGTTTTTATGAGTTTAAGCCTTATGGTATCACATTGCGCCATAACGTACCGCTAGTTCCTTTTCATCAATTCCGACTCCTCCCTATGCCCAAAACGTAATCAACCTTGGATATATACTGAACCGGGAACAAGAACATAACTTATAAAAAGCAAAAACCCGGATCGTAAAGCACTTTTAATTCCCGTGTTTTATGCCATCTTTTCGGGCATAATATAAATTAGGCAAGGACAGTTTTCAGGCAATTCAAAACTTTTCCCTCAGGTTTTAGAAAACCAGACTTGAATCCATGGCACGGTAATGGCAGAAAATTGAGTAGAAGAGAGGTCATTTTCAACAGGAATACCACCAATGCATGAGCAGAGAATGTCTACCAATCTAAAAAAGTTATCAATCGACTCAACCATTCCAATTCCTTTACACAACGAGCGACCGACGGTATATGCCGACCGTGTTGGTGAATGGTATATCGCATCCAAATCACAAGCGTATCGCAAGAAACATGGCCTGTATCTCACCAATGTTCCTGTTGCAAAATTCATGGCTGAACAGATCACGGTGTCGGGAAGCAATATGAAGATTCTAGACCCTGCCGCAGGTGCAGGGATTCTTTGTTGCGCCGCAGTTGAAATTCTCGCTATACGCCACCAACCAAAATCGCAGTCAATTGAACTTCTAGCATACGAGGTCGACGTCGGACTTCTTGACCCATTAAAAGCCACTCTGGACTATTTAGCCACTTGGTGCTGTACTGAACACGGAATAGATCTCAAAATACGAATCAAAAATGTCGATTTCCTAGTTGCACAAGCAGAAGCCCTATGGCTCGTGCATGGCCTGATTCCCTACGAATCAGATGACCAGGGTTTTGATATAGTTATCTCCAATCCACCCTATTTCAAAATCGCTAAGTCTGACCCGCGCGCTATGGCTGTATCCAAGGTGGTCCACGGACAGCCTAACATCTACGCATTGTTCATGGCTGTCAGTGCTGCACTCTTAAGAAAGGGTGGGAATTTTATTTTTATAACACCTCGCAGTTTCGCATCCGGCCCATATTTTCAGCGCTTTCGTGCTGTATTGTTCGATATCATTCTTCCAGCCAAGGTCCACGTATTTGGATCACGACGCGATGCTTTCAGTCGTGACGATGTTCTGCAGGAAAATATTATCTTCGTGGGCATTCGCAAAGACCACTGGTATAACGATGAAACGCAATCGGTACTGAATATCTCTTCAAGCTGCGGAGTTAGTGATATCCAAGAACCAGACCACCTGACAGTCCCGATGAAAGTGTCTCTTGATCCTAGCACTATAGACAAGGTACTACGACTTCCTCTATCTGAAAGGGATATGCGGATTTTGGCGTTGGTAAATTCGTGGCCAAATACTTTGCGGAGTTTGGGACTTAATATCTCAACCGGGCCCGTAATTCCCTTCCGCGCAACGGATTTGGTTGACAACGAGGGATGCGTTCCAGAAACCCACGTACCGTTAGTCTGGATGAACCATGTTTGCGCTATGCAGGTAAAGTGGCCGTTAAACCAGCAAAAGCCGGAGTATATAAAAAGGGAGGGAGGAAAAGCCCTGTTGGTGCCAAACAACAACTATGTGTTGATGCGACGATTCAGCGCCAAGGAAGAAGCACGACGCCTGATAGCAGCGCCCTATATAGCAGGGGATTTCCCCATTCCCAAGATTGGAATCGAAAATCACCTGAATTATATTTACCGCCCCGGTGGAATGCTTTCGGAAGAGGAAGCTTGGGGGTTAGCGACTCTCTACAACAGTAGTATTCTCGACAGCTACTTCCGATGCGTAAACGGCAACACACAAGTCAGCGCAACAGAATTGCGTACGATTCCATTGCCCGAACACAATGTAATTGTGGCTCTGGGAAGTAAAGTAAAACGATTAAAAGACCCGATAAATAGATTAGACGAGTTTATAACGGAAATGGTTTCGGTTCTAGCACGCGGGGACTTGACAGTTGGCTAGCGTAAAAGAAGCTCAAGAAATCCTTGAAGCACTCGGCATGCCACCCCCTCAATGTAACAGTATGTCTGGCATGACGCTACTCGCTCTTTGCAGACTTGCGACAGATTCTACTTGGTCAGAAGCAATACGGAGACCTTGCACAATAACCAAGGGAATAATGGATTACATCCGAGAGCATTTCGAGATTGATTATGCGGCTAACACTCGAGAAACTTTTCGTCGCCAAGTTCTCCATCAGTTCATACAAGGTCGCATCGCTGACTACAACCCCTTCAATCCTGATCTTCCCACTAACAGTCCGAATACCCACTATGCCATAACAAAAGCCGCGTTGGCAGTCGTGCATCTTCATGGTACTAGGCGCTGGAAAACCGCCGTGGCAAAATTCCGTCAAGAACACGGTGTTTTGACCGAGCTTTACGGACGTGATAGGGATATTGTCAAGGTGCCAATCAAGATTTCTGACGGGACGGAATACCGTCTCTCACCCGGCAAACACAATGAGGTTCAAAAAGCTATTATCGAGGAATTCGCACCCAGATTCGCATCGGGTGCGTCTTTGCTCTACCTAGGCGATACAGCAAAGAAGGATCTTTTTATAGATGAGGTTGGGCTTGCCCGTTCCTGTATCTCAATCACAGACCGCGGCAAGTTGCCCGATGTCGTTTTATACGATGAAGAACGTGATTGGCTATTTCTCATTGAAGCGGTAACGTCACATGGTCCTATGACACCGAAACGTATTGTTGAACTTGAAGAAATGCTCATCGCATCCACTAACGGCCCAATCTATGTCAGCGCTTTCCCCAATTTCACGGAGTTCCGCCAGCACATGAGAGAAATCGCTTGGGAAACTGAAGTATGGATAGCATCCGCTCCAGATCATATGATTCACTATAATGGGGATCGGTTCTTAGGACCGAAAAAATAGCCATAATGTCTTTATGCAGAACAATTTAAATTAGATTGACAAATTGCACACAATTCATACCTGCCGTGAACGCCGAGATCGGATAATCAGTCGGAATGAAAATAAAACTAGGTGATATCTATTTCCCCCTAACCTTGTTGACTCTGAATAAATATTTTTTATATTTGTTACGTTTAACTGGAGGTAAAAATGCCTTTATATGAATATGAATGCTCTGATTGCGGCCAGAAATTTGAAGTTCTGGTGCTTGACTCAGACGAAACCATAAAGTGTGTGAGTTGTGACTCGGAGAATATAGGAAAACAGTTCTCGACCTTCGGGCTTGGCAGTGATAACGGGAGTCCCGAAATTTCCGAGAGTGGGGATTCAGGAGGTTGCTCGCAATCATCCTGCTGTTGTTGCTGATTTCCCAGCGTAATTGCACAAAATTTATCTCTGTATATAATTAACTTCTCATTTTAAACCACCCGATGGAGGATGTGTTCACAAATGTGCGATAGCGATAAAGATATGAAGGAAGCCGCACTTGAATATCATAGAAGCGGAAGAAAAGGAAAACTTGAGGTAGTACCGACAAAGCCCTGTGACACGGCATGGGAACTATCCCTCGCGTACTCTCCAGGAGTCGCTGAGCCCTGCAGGGAGATAGACAAGGACGAAGATCTCTCTTATGAATACACCAATAGAGGGAATCTGGTTGCGGTAGCTTCGAACGGTACCGCAATACTAGGCCTCGGAAACTTGGGGGCCCTCGCGGGAAAACCCGTAATGGAAGGAAAAGGGGTGCTTTTCAAGAAGTTCGCGGATGTGGACGCCTACGACATTGAAATAGATACCGATGATCCCGACGAATTCATAAAGACCGTAAAATACCTCGAGCCCACCTTCGGCGGTATTAATCTCGAAGATATAAAAGCCCCTGAATGCTTCTACATAGAAGACAAGCTGAAAGAAGAGATGGACATACCCGTGTTTCACGACGATCAGCACGGAACCGCGATAATATCGGGCGCCGGACTCCTTAACGCCTGTGAGATTAGCGGGAAAAAGATGAGCGAACTCAAAATGGCGTTTAACGGCGCCGGAGCGTCCGCAATCGCGTGCGCCGAGTTCTTCATATCACTCGGGGCAAAAAGGGAAAACATAATAATGTGCGACAGCCGGGGCGTAATTTACGAGGGAAGAAACGCGGGGCTTAATCCCCAGAAAGAACGATTTCTTGTCGATACGGACAAAAGAACCATAGGGGACGCGCTGGTCGGGGCCGACGTGTTCGTCGGGCTCTCGAACGGCGGAGCCATCAATCAGCAAGACGTTAAGAACATGGCGAAAAATCCTATAATATTCGCCATGGCGAATCCCGACCCCGAGATACTCCCCGCCGAAGCGAAGGAAGCCAGAAGCGACGTAATAACCGCCACAGGCCGGTCCGACTTCGCGAACCAGGTGAACAACGTTCTGGGATTCCCCTTTATTTTCAGGGGAGCGCTTGATGTAAGAGCGACAAAAATAAACGATGAAATGAAAGTTGCTGCAGCATACTCACTCGCAGAACTCGCAAAGGAACCCGTACCGGATAAAGTGGCCAAGGCCTATGGAGACCAGAAATTTGAGTTCGGTCCGGACTACATAGTCCCGAAACCATTTGATCCCAGGGTTCTCGTATGGGAATCAGCCGCGGTAGCGCAAGCCGCTATGGAGACCGGCGTGTCCAGGATCAAGATCGATCTTGACTCTTACAAGAAAACTCTGGAAGACAAGATAAAAGATCTGCTCTAGGAAAAACCGACGTTTTGCGAGATTGCCTCAATCCTCCGGTTAACTGCCTTCCGTAGCATTGCGGAAGGCAGTTACCAAGCACCTATCCGGTCCATTGATAAAAGCAGTCATATTTGACATGGATGGAGTCATAATAGACAGCGAACCCCTCTGGGAGAAAAGCGAGTCTATTATGCTCAAACAAAAGGGGTTTGCGGGCAACGAAAATTACAGAGAAGAATACAGAAAGAAGATAATGGGTCTTAATCAGAAAGATTCCGTAAAACTTCTCAAAGAAACTTTCGGCCTTGATGAATCCCCCGAGGAAATTCTCCGCACCCGTCTTAAGATTCTTCTCGAAATTTACGAAAAAGAACTCAGACTCATCGATGGAATACCCAAAATCCTTCAAATTCTAAGCGCGGAAAAACAGATAAAAACGGCTCTCGCTTCTGGCTCCCCGATGAAAGTAATAGAGTTTGTTCTCAAGAAATTCTCTCTTTCGGACACTTTCAGAATAAAAGTCTCCGGAGACTGCGTGGAGAGAGGAAAACCTCACCCCGACATATACCTTGAAACCGCAAGACGTCTAGGGGTCAGCCCCGAAGAATGCGTTGCGATTGAAGATTCCATAAACGGTATAGTGTCAGCGAAAGCGGCCGGAATGCGCTGTATCGCGGTGCCCGACCGGAGGATAGCTCGAGAAGAATACCCTCAGGCCGATATCTTCAGAACAAGTGTATCGGAAATCCGCCTTGAAGACATAAGGAACTTTGCTTAAAAAGGTCTCGGGCCGGGAGCCATGAATTCCGGGCCTATGGGATTCGGGACGAAAGTATCAAGTATTGCGTCTATTTCATTCATGGAGTCATCGTCTATAGTCCACCCTATGGTGCCCGCAAGATCATCGAGCTGCCCCGGGCGTCTCGCTCCCCAGAGAGTAATATCGTTTTCGCATTTATCGAGAACCCACCTTACTGAAAGTTCAAGCACGTTTTTTCCGAAACGCTCGGAGGCAAGTTCCCCCAGCCTCTCAACAGCGCCAAGATAATTATCATAGACAGGCTTTTTAAACTTGGGGTCCCAATTTCTTATGTCGTCTCCCTGAAACTCCGAGTCAGCGTTCAGTTTCCCACCCAGAAGTCCCCTGCATAAAGCTCCGTAAAGGAGCATGGTAACCCCTTGTTCCTCACACCAGGGAAGCACGTCTTCCTCAATCCCTCTCTCGAAAATATTGTAAGGAGGCTGACTCGAGTTAAGCGGGCAGACGGAACGAAAAATCTCCATCTGCTCAACAGAATAGTTGCTTACTCCGATGGCCCTTACCTTTCCGCTTTCAATAAGTTCCGCCATTGCCTGCGCAGTTTCCTCAACAGGAGCGAGAGGGTCAGGCCAGTGAATCTGGTAAAGATCTATCCGGTCGGTGCGCAGTCTTCTAAGGGAATCGTCAATCTCCTTGCGTATTCTCTCCGGGAGGGAATTTCTGAATATTCCTCCCCTCTCCCATTCAAGCCCCACTTTCGTCGCAATTATCAGTTCATCTCTCATCCCGCTCTGAGAAACCGCTTCCCCCACGATCTCTTCTGAAAGACCGAAGCCGTAGATAGGAGCTGTGTCAATCAGATTCACCCCGTTATCAAACGCCTTGTATATCGTCTTCACGCACTCTTTCCTGTCGCTTCCTCCCCAGAGCCACCCTCCCATCGCCCAGGTGCCAAGACCTATTCTCGACGAATTTATTTTCGTACCGGCAATCTCTACAAACTCCATTATTTCCCCCTCCCGTTCCCCATGGTTTCAGAAGGCAGATCCTGCATCTCGCGGGTTGCATCCATCAGCGAAAACAGAAGGCCTCTCGCCTCGGCGGTTGAGCGGACCCTGTACTTGGCTTTTGACGGTCCGAAACCAACCTTTATGGAATAGGCATCTTCGGGAAGCTGCTCAAAAATATCTTCATCCGTCCAGTCGTCTCCTATGGATATGATAAGGTCCCATTTCTTCGCTTTTAGCCACTGAGTAGCGGCCTTGCCTTTGTTTATGAATGAGCCTTTGATCTCCACGACCTTGTTTCCCTCAAGCACGCCGACCTCCAGATTCGCAGTTATGTGCGACAGCGTGTCCTTAAGCTCCCCTACCCTCACTATTGAGAGTGCCGGGTCAACTTTTCTGTAGTGCCAGGCCAGGGAGAAATTCTTCTCTTCGATAAGCGACCCCGGAGTCCTGTCGACAAACACTTCCAGTATGGGTCTTATTTCTTCCTTCCATCCCTCCGGAGCGCTATCGGACATCTTCCACTTTCCGCGTCTTATCCAAAGGCCGTGTTCGGCCGCAAGACCGTTTGTCACATCCCCAAGCCATTCGGTAAGAGTCTTTCTGTCTCTGCCGCTTATGATGACAAGTTCGTTTTTTTCCCTCAGGGAAAGTTCCCTAAGAGCGGAATAGATTTCCGGGTCAGGTTTCGCATCCTGCGGATTATTCTTGAAGGAGACAAGAGAACCGTCGTAATCAAGCAGAAAAAGACACTTTCTGCTCGCCCTGTATTTTTCAATCAGTTCGCTTATCATTTCCGGACTGAGTCTTCGGGCAAACATCTTAAGCTGCCTTTCCTTCGTTTCATCAAGTCTCTCCATGAAGTCCGCCGTCCATGTCCTGATATCGTATCTGCTGAGGCGACTCTGCATCGTCTTCATTCGTCTTTTCTGCTCCGTTTTGGTCATGGCAAGGGCGGTTTCGAGCGCCCGTGAAGTGGACTCCAAGTCATTGGGGTTTATGATTATCGCTTCGCTCAATTCCTGTGCAGTTCCCGCCATCTCGCCGAGTATGAGCACACCTGCTTTATTCTGCCTCGCCGCAACGTACTCTTTAGCAATCAGGTTCATGCCGTCGCGAAGGGGAGTAATGAAAAGGATGTCCGCGGCCAGATAAAGGGAAATCAGATCCTCAAAACCGAAAGATCTGTACATGTAGTGAATCGGATTCCAGCCGATCGTTCCGTAGCGGCCGTTTATCGCGCCGACCATATTGTCAACTTCGTTTTTCAGTATCTTGTAATGAACCACTTCCGTTCTCGAAGGCACCGCGACAAGCAAAAGAACCACCTTGTCCCTGATCTTCGGGTTTTTCTCAAGAAAAAGATCAAACGCCCTGAGTCTCTCCGGAATTCCCTTTGAGTAATCAAGACGGTCTATGGAGAGAATGATCTTCCGGTCGGTTCCCAGAAGATCTTTAAACTCGTCTTTTCTTTTCTGAATGCTTCGTTTTTTTGGCGCGGAGGAGAATTTCTCGTAATCGATTCCCATAGGAAAGGTATCGGTCCTTATCTCTCTTTCCCCGATTATAAATCTTCCGAGAGAATGCTCGTGTCCAAGTATTCTTCTTACGCTTTCGGCAAAATGCCTTACGTAGTCAAAAGTGTGAAAACCTATGAGATCGGCCCCGGTAAGCCCCTGTATTATTTCCCGACACCACGGAATAAGTCTGAAAATCTCAGAAGACGGAAAAGGTATGTGCAGAAAAAAACCGATGCTTGATTTGGGAAGCTGCTTTTTTACAAGTTCGGGGACGAGCATCAGATGGTAATCATGAACCCAGATGTAGTCCCCTTCACTGGCCACGTCGAGAATGGCAGCGGCGAACTTGGTGTTCACGCTGATGTACGATTCCCAGAACTCTTTTTTATAGGTTCCGTACTGGACGAAATAATGGAAGATAGGCCATATTACTTCGTTGCAGAAACCCTGGTAATAGTCTTTTACCTCTTCGGCGCTTAGACCCACGGGATAGAAGTTTTCCTCCGCGAGCCGCCGCTCCATTTCCGAAATCTGTTCCCCGGACAGACTCCCGTAATCTATCCCCGGCCATCCTATCCAGCATTTTTCATAATCTGTATCAAGAGAACTGAGGCCCGTAGCTACACCTCCCACGCTCGGGTCAAAGAAGAGTTCTCCGTTCTCCTCCCGAACCGTAGTGGGTAACCTGTTGGACACAATTACAAGTTTTCTCATGAAAATTTATTATAATAAACGGGGCAGTTGCAGGAATAATAACCAAAAGAAAACTTAAGGCTAGAAACAACAGGTTCTTTGCATGAAGATATCAAACGCAGTTCCGAAGATTCTCACCGTCCTTATCATAGCCCTGCTTGCATACACTTTTTGGAACGGGCTTTCGGGGAAGGGGGATTTTCAAACCCCCTCACATCTTGTGGGAAAACCCGCACCCGAGTTCGCACTGGAATCGTTTAGCGGCGAAAAAGTGAAGCTTTCTGATTTTCGGGGAAAGACACTGCTTGTGAATTTCTGGGCATCCTGGTGCCATCCCTGCAGAGAGGAGGCCCCCGCGCTTGAGAGAACTTACATGTCTCTTTCAGAAAATCAGGTTGAATTCATAGGAATAAACATAATGGACGACAGAAAAAGCGCTGAGGAATACATAAAATCGTTCGGGGGAAGCTTCGTCAACATTTATGACCCGGAAAACAGGGTGCATCTTGACTACGGAGTAGGAGGGGTCCCCGAGACTTTCTTTGTAAATCCCGAGGGGATAATAACCGGCAAGCACAGAGGGCCGCTTACTGAAAAAATGATCATGAGCTATATAAAGGACGCAATTGCTTATAACGGGCAGAGCCGGAGAACTGAAAACCCATGAACTATTTTTTTCGTAATATCCTGAGCGCGGGACTTTTTCTGTCTCTAGCTTTTTTTGTGGCCTTTCAGGTGAACTCAGACACACTTGAAGACCAGATAGCCGAAATATCGGGAGAACTCATGTGCCCAGTGTGCGAGGGGCAGAGTGTTGCGGAATCAAACGCCCAGCTTGCAAGAGACATGAGGGCTGTCATAAAAACAAAACTGCTTGAAGGGCACTCGAAGGAAGAGATAATAGACTATTTCATTTCAAGCTACGGAGAAACTATTCTCGCATCTCCCCCACCCAGAGGATTCAGCTTCATATTATGGCTTCTGCCCGTACTTTCCGTACTTATCGGCGCGGCAATAATCCTGAGAACAATTTACTCATACAAGGGTGAGGAGGAGAAATAGCCACGGAGACAATCAGTCAAAAAACCCGCTACATGCCTCAAGTATCGGACCACTTCCACTTTCACGATCAAACCACCTTATGCTATCATCCGCGCGAAGCCAGGTGGACTGTCTTTTGGAAAATCTTTTGGTGTCCGTCTTTATTTTTTCAACCGCCGTCTTGAAATCAAGCCGACCGTCAAGGAATTCGTTGATCCGCTTGTAACCTATGGATTTCATGGGTTTTAAATCGGGTCCGTATCCCTTGGCCCTTATAGCTTTTACTTCTTCAACCCAGCCGCGGTCAATCATCTCGTCGACTCTTGCGTCTATAGCGCGACGCAGCCGTTCCCGTTCCCCGAGGAGTCCTATCTTAAGCGCGTTAAATCTTTGTTCCGCAAAACCGTGGCGCTGATGATGATCCGACATGCGCTCTCCCGTAGTGTGATGCACCTCAAGTGCCCGTTCAATCCTCACGTAATCGTTCGGATTTATCCGTTCAGCCGAAACCGGGTCTACCGACCGAAGCCTTTCGTGAAGCGACGTTACTCCTTTTGTGTCCCTCTCGCGTGCCAGACGCCTTCTGAACTCCTGATCAACATCAACACCTTCGAGAAGTCCGTAAAGAAGAGCCTTTACGTAAAGAAAAGTTCCCCCGACGACAACTATTTTCCTGCCTTCCCCGACAAGGCTCCCGATACGGTCAAGGGCAAGTCTCATGTACCTGCCGGCGTTAAAGTCCTCATCAGGGTCCGCGACATCTATTAGGAAATGGGGGATTGCGAGTCTCTGCTCCCGGGTGGGCTTGGCGCTTCCTATATCGAAGTACCTGTAGACCTGAACGGAATCGGCGCTTAGTATGCAAGCGCCGGTTCTGCCGGCTATTTCAAGTGCCATTTCGGTCTTGCCCGAAGCCGTAGGCCCCAAAACAACGACCAGCTTCGGTTTTTCCCGGGAAAGACTCAACTGTGCGGGTTAGTCGGAAGTCCTGTAGTCCTCTATGTTCTGGTCAAGCGCGGCCTTTCTGCTGAGTCTCACCCTGCCGTCACGCTCAACCGCGAGGCATTTTACGAGAACCTCGTCCTTTTCGTTCAGGATATCGGTTACTTTTTCGACTCTGCGGTTTTCAAGTTCCGAGATGTGCAGAAGCCCGTCTTTTCCAGGACCAAGCTCGACTATCGCTCCGAAATCGAGAATGCGCTTAACCACGCCGACATACATCTTGCCGGCGACTATATCCTCAACGATTTTCTTTATGATATTTTCGGCCTTCTTGCAGGCTTCATAGTCGGGGGAGAAGATCTTCACCAGACCGTCATCCTGGATGTCTATCTGCGCTCCTGTGTCCTCGACTATCTTTTTTATGGTTTTGCCGCCGGAACCTATAACGACCTTGACCTTCTCGGGCTTTAACTGCATTGTGAGAATTCTCGGGGCGTAGTCGGAAAGTTCTTCTCTGGGCCCGCTGATTACCTCACCCATCTTTCCGAGTATATGCATCCTGCCGTCCTTTGCCTGAGCAAGCGCGGTGGTAAGGATATCTTCGGTTATGCCGGTTATTTTGATATCCATCTGCAAGGCGGTTATGCCGCTTTGGGTGCCGGCCACCTTGAAATCCATGTCTCCGAGATGATCCTCATCACCGAGGATATCGGAGAGAATGACGAAATTGTCTCCCTCCTTTATAAGTCCCATAGCTATGCCGGCCACGGGAGCACTTATGGGCACGCCCGCGTCCATAAGAGACATCGAAGAACCGCACACGGTCGCCATCGAAGAAGAACCGTTTGACTCAAGGATCTCGGAAACGATCCTGATAGTGTAGGGAAATTCCTCTTTATCCGGTAAAACGGGAGCTATCGCCCTCGCGGCAAGCGCACCGTGTCCTATCTCTCTTCTGCCGGGACCCAGTCGGTTGCTCGTCTCTCCGACGGAATAAGGAGGAAAATTGTAATGCAGCATGAAACTTCTTGTCTGGTCGCCTTCAAGCGCGTCGATTCTCTGCTCGTCGTACGAAGTTCCCAGAGTCGCGACAACTATGGCCTGGGTTTCTCCGCGGGTAAAAAGCGCCGAACCGTGGGTTCTCTCAAGAAATCCCACTTCGCCCCATATGGACCTCACCGTCGTGTAGTCCCTTCCGTCAGGTCTGGTGCCTTCCACTATCTTGCTTCTCACAGACTCTTTGATCAACTCATCAAATGCCTTCTCAATCTTGGATTTGTCTTCCGGGCGGTCCTCAACAAGTTTTTTTATCGCTTCGTCATAGGTCCGTTTTATCAGATCCTTTCTGCCGTCTTTTGAATCAGCAATTATCCCCTGCTCAAGAAAAGGCAGAGCAGACGAGCTAACTTCGCCTCCAAGCGCATCGTCCGTTTCGACAGCGGGGATCTCTCTTTTTTCCTTGCCAATTCCCTCAACAAAACTGTTCTCGAAAGAAACGATTTCCTTGATTCCGGCATGGGCGAACATAAGGGCTTCAACTACTTCCGCCTCGCTCACTTCCTTCGCGCCGCCTTCGACCATCACGATGGCCTCAGAAGTACCGGCGACCGTTATCTCCATAGTGCTGGTTTCAAGCTGCTCGGGAGAGGGATTTATAACAAGGTTGCCGTCTACTTTCCCGACTGTGAGAGCCGCTATCGGCCCCGCAAACGGAATATCCGACACCATTAGCGCCGCTGAGGACGCTATCACCGACAGAACGTCCGTGGCGTTTTCACCGTCAGCGGAAATAACCGTAATTATAACCTGAGTCGGATAAGAAAAACCCTTGGGTATAAGCGGCCTTACCGGCCTGTCAATAAGCCTTGACGTAAGAATTTCTTTCTCGCTGGGACGCCCTTCCCTTTTAAAATAACCTCCGGGAATTTTTCCGGCCGCGTAAGATTTTTCCTGATAGTTAATCGTAAGCGGCAGGAAATCGTCTTCTATTTTTTCTTCCGAGGCAACAACCGTTGCAAGCACGGTAGTTCCTCCGCAGGAAGCGAGCACAGCACCGTTTGCCTGTTTGGCGAGCCTTCCGGTCTCAAGACGCAGCTTGCTTCCGAACAGCTCCGCTTCCATTTCTCTTGTTTGTTCAGTCAATTCATTTCCTCCAGAATATTACTTCCTTATCTTCTTAGCCCAAGGGTCTCAATCAGCTTTCCGTACTCCTGCGGTCTCACCCTCTTTACGTAATTGAGCAGCTTCCTTCTCTTGGCAACCATTGAAACCAGTCCTTTTCTTGAGTGGTTATCCTTGGGAGCTTTTTTCACATGCTCGGACAGTTCCTGTATCTTTCCGTTCAGAATCCCTATCTGAACCTCGGCCGAACCAACGTCGTTCTCATGTTTTTGAAACTCCTTTATGATTCGTGCCTTTTCTTCTTTCTCCAAAGACATAAACTACTTCCTCCTAGACCCTCGCCTGATCAGTTAAACACTCTTAAATGCCGAAACACTATATCCTTATCTCCCATATACTCAAATTCATCTGAATCAGCTTTTGCTTCGCAGATGGAAAGAATCGTTTTCCGGCAAAATACGGTGATTATATCTCTATTTTTGAATTCGGGCAATTCCACGCCCGAAAGAGCCCCGCGGCAAAGAGGGATTCCGTTGCGCACGCTCTCGCAGAGACCCTCTTCCAAATGAACCCTGGGATAGCCCCCGAGAACATCCTCCAAAGAAAGAACATTGTAATTTCCGGACTCCACATCTTCAATACTGCTAGCCTCGTTCAGCGTGAAGGGGCCGCTCCTGAGCCTTCTTAACTCGGAAAGATGAGCTCCGCAGCCAAGCTTTCTTCCGGCATCCGAGGCAATCACCCTTACGTAGGTTCCCCGGGAACACTTCACGTAAAAAGTCGCCTTGGGGTAAGAGAAATGAAGAAGCCTTATTTCCTCTATGGTGATTCTCTTCGGTTTCCTTTCAACTTCTTTCCCGGCTCTTGCGAGGGTATAGAGTTTCGTGACCTGAAACCTTGGCGGCGGAATACATCGGGGGAACCTGCATTATCTCCCCCGCAAATCCTTCAATTACCTCACAAACCTCATCCCTGCCCAGATGTTCCGCATCCACCCGGCCGGTAACCGTACCGGTGCCGTCCATTGTGTCGGTCGATACGCCCAAGGTCATTTCGGCCTCGTATTCCTTTATATCGTCTCCGAGATACGGAATGGCTTTTGTCGCCTGATTAAAACACACAGGCAATACCCCCGTCGCGAACGGGTCCAGAGTGCCCGTATGACCCGCCTTTTTTGCCCCCAAGGCTTTTTTCACCCTGTTAAGCGCCTGAGCTGAGGTAAATCCCTTGGGCTTATCAAGAACCATAACTCCGTCGTCCATCACATCGCTTCCTCAATCGAACTGCGAAGTCTGCGCTTTACGGTGGCAAGGGGCGCGGGAATCACACATCCGGCCGCCTTGCGGTGTCCTCCCCCGCCGTACCGTCTGGCAATCTGCGCCACGTCCACATACTCTTTGGATCTGAGGCTCACTTTCCAACCTATGGCGGATTCCTGCCTCAGAAAAACCGCGACCTCAACCCCTTCAATTGCCCTCGCCATGCTTACAAGACCCTCGGTATGCTCCTTTTCGGTGCCGGTCTGCCGGAACATCTCGCTCGATACGTGAAGAAAAGCGATCTTCCCGGTTACCTCAAGGGTGTTCATTGCCAAGGTTCTAAGCATAACCTTTCTAAGAGGCTCGTTATCATAAATGAATCTTGAGATCTTTTCGGGATCGGCTCCGCAGTCGACCAGATCAGCGGCGATCGTGAATGTCTCAGAACAGGTGTTCGAATACCGAAACGAACCCGTATCCCCGACTATAGTGGAAAAAAGGCACTCAGCCATGTCCGGGCTCATGGGAATCCCGAGCCGTTTTATCATTCTGTAGAGAATAACTCCGGTAGAAGACGCGTTTTCATCCACAAGGCAGTACTCGGAACCCGTACTGTTAGTCGCGTGGTGGTCCACAAAGGCAAACGTGAAGCCGTTTTTCGAAATAAAATTCTCAAATTCCCTCCCGGGTCGCGAAACGTCGGCACAGTCAAGGAGCATAACCACATCCACTTCGTTCGTAACGCAATCAAGAGAGTCCGTAACACCGGAGCACTCGGGGAGAAATCGCAGGTGCTCGGGAACCCCGTCTGCGTTGTACATGATCACTTCCTTTTCAAGCTCGCGAAGAACCAGCGCCATTGCTATGGTTGAACCCAGAGCGTCGCAATCCGGATTCTCGTGGGAAACGATAAGAAAACTCCGGTTTTCCCTTATGAGATTAAGGATTTTATCAAGCTCATCCATCCGACAGATCCTTTATCAGTTTGTCAATCCTCGCCCGCTTTTCCACCAGACCGTCGTACTCGAACTCTATGTTGGGAATCTTCTTTATTCTCAATCTCCTTGAGAGAGCGCCTCTTATGTAGCCGGTAGCGTTCCTCAATCCCTCAAGCATCTCCTGGGTGTCAGAGTGTTCATCAAAAGAGGTAAAAAAGACCTTAGCGTAGCCCATGTCGTCTGTGACCCTCACGGCAGTTATGCTTGCCGACGACACCCTGGGGTCCTTGATCTTGCCGCGTACCAGCATTTCGGATATCTCCTTTATCAGAAGATCGGATATCCTCGCGGATCTTTTGTAGCTGTGAGACATCTTCGGTCACTTAGAAATGGATGATCTCCATCTCTTTTTCACCCATGCGGAAATTTCCCGTGCTCTCGATATAGGAAGTCACCTTGTCCAGAACGGAATTTACCAGGGAAACATCGTTGGAAACATACCCAAGCCCTATGGTGGCCTTGTCTTTTAGGTCCAGAGAATCAACTTCACTCAGCGAGAGACTCGGGAATTTTGACCTCGCCCTTTCCACAAGGCTTTTTACCAGGCGTCTTTTATCTTTCAAAGACCTGTTGCCCGACATGTAGAGTTCAAATCTGGCTATGCCCACTACCATTTAAAGAATCCAGATATCAAAGCTCCTGCTTTATCTCCTCAAGCTTGTAGAGTTCGAAGACATCCCCCTGCTTCACGTCGTTGAAATTCTCTATCGTTATACCGCATTCGTAGCCCGAGGAAACCTCCCTCACGTCCTCTTTAAAACGCCTGAGAGAACTTACCTTGCCGTCAAAGACAACCGTGCCGTCCCGGACCACTCTGATGCTGTTGTCCCTGCTTACCCTGCCGTCAGAAACCATGCATCCCGCGATAGTGCCCACTCTTGACACGTGGAAAAGCTCCTTTACGTCCATGTGGGCCACCACGACTTCCTTGCGAATGGGTTCGAGAAGGCCTTCCATCGCGCTCTTTACGCGGTTTACCACATCGTAAATTATTGAATGAAGTTCAAGAGAAACACCTTCCTTCTCAGAAATCCTAAGCGCGTTCGCATCCGGGCGGACGTTAAACCCTATCACCACCGCGTTTGAAGCGCTCGCAAGAACCACATCCGTCTCGTTTATTCCTCCGGCTCCGGAGTGAACGATCTTTACCCTGCATTTCTCGGTAGAGAGTTTTTCGAGAGACTCCCTGAGAGCCTCAACCGATCCCTGGGTATCTGCCTTTATAATGAGCGAAAGTTCCTTCGCTTCCTCGTTTTCAATAGAGCTGAAAAGATCCTCGAGTGAAAGTTTCGGAGCGGCGATCACCTTCTGGGACCTGACCTTATCCAGTCGGTGAGAAGTTATCTCCCTGGCCGTCTTCTCATCCTTCACTGCATGGAATTTTTCCCCGGCTTCGGCCACTCCCGAGAGACCCATTATCTTAACGGGCATCGAAGGACCGACGCTTTTTACCGGTTTGCCCTTGTCATCGGTAAGGGCCCTTATTTTCCCGCTGTGGACCCCTGACACGACGCAATCTCCGACCCGAAGAGTTCCCTCCTTGACTATAACGGTGGAAACCGCTCCCCTGCCCTTGTCAAGCTCCGCTTCTACCACCACGCCGTTTGCTTTTTTATCGGGCGACGCCCTGAGCTCAAGTATATCGGCCTGGAGCAGGACAAGTTCAAGGAGTTCGCTTATACCCTTTTTCTTTTTCGCTGAAACCTCGGCAAAAAGAGTGTCTCCTCCCCACTGCTCCGATACGAGATCTATCTCGGAGAGTTCCCTCCTGATTTTTTCGACATCGGCACCTTCCTTGTCGACTTTGTTTATAGCTACTATAATCGGAACTCCGGCCGCTTTCGCGTGGTTAACCGCTTCGACCGTCTGGGGCATTACTCCGTCATCCGCCGCCACTACCAGAATCACTATATCCGTTATGCTCGCGCCCCGAGCCCTCATTGAAGTAAACGCCTCGTGCCCGGGCGTGTCCACGAAAACTATGGTTGAATCCTTTACGTTCACAGCGTAGGCGCCTATGTGCTGTGTTATTCCACCGGCCTCTCCCGCGACAACATTGGTCTCCCTTATAGAGTCAAGGAGTGTGGTCTTACCGTGATCGACATGTCCCATGACCGTAACGACCGGCGGGCGCGGCGTTTTCTCCACATCTTGCGACTCATCCTGATCAAAAAGCAGGTCCTCTTCGACAAATCTCTCAATGGTCACGCTAAAACCGAACTCATCAGCGACAAGCTCGGCGGTATCGCTGTCAATTGACTGGTTGATCGTTGCGCCCGTCCCCATGGTCATGAGCTTCTTAACGACTTCCGATGCCTTCACGCTCATCATCTTCGCAAGTTCGGAAACCACTACCGTTTCGCCGACCTTGACGCTTCTTTTCGATATTTGCCCGGGGGAAACCGGAAGAGCTCTCCCGTCCTGGCCATCTGCCGGGTAGACCCCCCTGTTTTTCCCGGGGCCGTCAAAATTCTGCCTGAGCTTGGGCTTTTTGTTCTGTATTACATATTCCTTTCTGCTGGGAACCTTGGTCCGAAACGCTCTTTTGAGCTGCTCCAAGGTCTCTTCATCATGTATTTCCTCTTTTAGGGGCTTGCTCTTCTTAGTTTTTTTCTTTTGCTTCCGTTCGCCTTGAGCTTCGGATTCCTCAGCGACCTTTTCAGGTTCCTGGGGTGTTTCGGGCTTGAGTTCAATCTCGGCTTCCTGAGGAGCCTCGATTTCGGGCAACTGCTCGACTTCAGTGGCCTTCTCGGGTACCGCTTCGCTCTCGGCTCTTGGAACCTCGAGCGGTTCAGCTTCCACGGGTTCTGACGGAACAGGGATTTCCGGCTCCGGGGTGATTTCCGCAGGTTCCTCGGCAGCCGGAGCTGCCTCCGCTTCCACAGGCTCAGACTTTACAACTTTCTTTCTTCTTCTTATGACCCTGGAGCCCTTTCTTCTTTCGACGAAGTCGCCCGCTTCAGATTTGAAAACCTTTACGGTTTCCTTCTGCTCTTCTGCTGCCGTTTCTGAAGAAGTCTCCTCCGGGACGTTAACAAATGCCTTTCTTATTTTCTCGGCATCCGCTTCCGAGACTACGTTTTGGTGGCTTGTAACTTTCATCCCGAGCTTTACGCTCTGATTCACCACCTCTTTGCTGGTTACTCCCAGCTGTTTGGCTATCTGATGTATTCTGATTTTAGGCATATTCCCCAAAAATCCCGCTCCCATAGAGAGGCGGGCCGGTGGTTTTCATTACTTGTCTTTTTGCGAATCCTCTATCTCTGCTGCGGCAGGCGATGATATATTAGGCTCTTCTGCATCCGAACCCTCTTCGGTTCCGCTCTCAACAGGCATCTCCTCAAGTTTCTCCATAAGCGCCACGCGTGCTGCTTTCTGAAGCGTGGAAACCTCGTCTTCGTTGAGACTTCCAACCTTCATCAGCACGTCCGGCTCGCAAAAAGCTATGTGTTCAAGAGAGTAAAATCCGTCATTATAAAGAAGACTCGCCGTAACCTCGCTTACAGACGGCAAGCTTGTAAGAAGGGAAAGCACTTCCTGCTGTTCCTGTTTGACCCTGGACTCAGTTTTTATATCTATCTTCCACTCGGTAAGCTGCGATGCCAGCCTTACGTTCTGTCCCTTCCTCCCGATAGCAAGAGAAAGCTGATCATCATCAACTATAACGTCCATAGAGCGGCTGTTCTCGTCAATCACAACCTTGTTGACAACAGCCGGAGAGAGGGCGTTGCAGACATAGCGGGCGGGATCTTCTGACCAAGGGACTATATCCACCTTCTCGCCCCTGAGTTCCTGGATGATGCTCTGAACCCTGGAACCCCTCATTCCCACGCAGGCACCAACCGCGTCCACGTCAGAATCTTTTGACGCCACGGCTATTTTCGTCCTTCCGCCGGGGTCTCTTGAGATAGCTTTTATCTCTACTATATTCTCTGCGATTTCAGGGACTTCCGATTCAAAAAGCCTCATTACGAAACTCACGTGAGCTCTTGAAAGAATAAGCCTCGGTTCCCCCCTGGGCGACTCCCTTATATCCAGAAGCACAGCCCTTATCCTTTCCTTCATCTTGTAGTACTCTCTCGGTACCTGCTGTTCCGGGGGGAGGACGGCTTCAACCCTTCCGAGATCGACTATTATGTGCCTTCTGTCAACCCTTCTCACTATGCCGCCGATTATGGTTCCTTTCCTGCCGATAAACTCCTCGTATATAACCTTGCCTTCGGCCTCCTTGAGCTTCTGAAGAACCTTCTGCTTGGCATTGTGAATGGCAATTCTGGTGTATTCGGGGCTTATCTTGACGCCTATCATATCGCCGAGTTCAGTTTCGGGATCAAGTTCGGACGCTTCTTGGAGGGAAATCTCAACTTCGGGGTCGGTTACGGTTTCCACGACCTCCTTGTACTCGAAAAGCTCCACCTCTCCCTCGTCGGGGTTATAGTAAACGTCGAATTCCTTGTCCTGATTCTTTGACTTGAGAAGCTTCTCGGCAGCTGAGAGAACCGCTTCCTCAACCGCGCTTATTATGCGTTCCCTGTCGATGCCCTTGTCTTTCCCTACGGAATCTATAACCCTTGTCAGTTCCGTAATCATTTTCGCGCTCCTTTCCCAAAATCAATTTCCAAATTCGCCCTGCTGACGGAACCGAAAGGCACGCTGTAGGAACGGCCATCAATTTCCACCAGAATCATTTCCCCTTCCATTCCGAGAAGCGTTCCGGAAAAAACCCTTCTGTCCTCAATCGGATCCATGGTCTTTATCTTCACTTTCCTTCCCTTGAACCTCTCATAGTCGCTTTGCCTGTTAAGGGGTCTCCTGAGACCGGGAGAAGATACCTCAAGCGTGTAAGAATGCTGCGGCATTATGTCGTAGGCATCGAGAACCACGCCGAGTTCCCTGCTCACGTTCGCGCAGTCATCAACGGTAACCCCGCCCTCCTTGTCAAGAAATATTCTCAAGACCCTGCCGCCTTTTTCCCTCAAGTACTTTATATCCACAAGCTCGCAGGAATTCTCCTCGACAATCGGGTGAAGAACCTCCAGAACCGCTTTTTCAAGCTTACCGTTAGCCTTTTCCACAAAAATTCTCCGTATCTTTCATACCCTTCAACAAAAAAGAGCGGGTAAAAACCCACTCTTTCCAACGCGGTTTAAAGTCTACATAAAACAAAAAAATCGGCAAGAAAATACCCGACTCTCAAGCGACCCCTTCGGCGTATTTACCCTTGGCTCTGTCAAAGTCCGACCCCTTCGGCGTATTTAAGCTCCAGTTCCTGCAGTTTTTTTATCCTGTTTCTGAATTCGGCCGCCCTTCGGCGTTTTTCGAATTCAAGTTTCTTCGCAGAGGATTTCATCTCTCTTGAGAGCTTGGCTATGGCTCCCAGGGAATCTTGTTCGGTGGGATATCGAGGAGGTCCTCTTCCTCGGTCTTCGGTGGGATATCGAGGAGATCCTCTTCCTCGGTATGAAATCTTCAGGTAGTCAGATTCGTATATGGAACCCAGCACGTCGGTTATGTTTTTTTCGATACTCCTCGGGATTATGTTGTTTTTTGTGTTGTACTCCGTCTGGATATCTCTTCTCCTTCGGGTTTCCGCCATGGCGGCGCGCATAGACCCCGTCATGGTGTCCGCATAGAGAATCACCCTGCCCGAAACATTTCTCGCCGCCCGGCCGAAAACCTGAACAAGCGACGTTTCTGAGCGAAGATACCCTTCTTTGTCGGCATCAAGCACCGCGACAAGGGAGACCTCGGGTATGTCGAGTCCCTCCCGGAGAAGATTTATTCCGATCAAAACGTCAAACCTTGCGGCCCTCAAATCCCTTACAATCTTTATTCTCTCGAGGGTATCAATCTCAGAATGCAGGTACTCGACCCGCAGGCCGAGCTCCCTGTAATAGTCGGTAAGGTCTTCGGCCATCTTTTTGGTAAGAGTAGTAACAAGGGCCCTATGTCCCGATACGGCAACTTTTCTGAGCTCATCAAACAGATCGTCGACCTGATTCTGGGCGGTTCGGGTTTCAATCAAGGGGTCGGCAAGGCCCGTCGGCCGTATGATCTGCTCGACGACATTACCCCGGGCCCGTTCGAGTTCATAAGGCCCCGGGGTAGCAGAAACGTATATCACCTGTCCGATCTTCGCTTCAAACTCCTCGAAACTAAGTGGGCGATTATCAAACGCGGAAGGAAGCCGGAACCCGTTTTCAACCAGAGAAGACTTCCTGCTTCTGTCACCAAGATACATTCCCCTGAGCTGCGGAATCATCTGGTGACTCTCGTCGATAACACAGAGAAAATCCTCGGGGAAATAATCAAGAAGAGTATAAGGAGGTTCTCCGGGGCGCCGCCCCGAAATGTACCTTGAGTAATTCTCGATGCCGGGGCAGAAACCCATCGTATCGAGCAACTCAAGATCAAACCTGGTCCTTTCCTCAAGACGGTCAGCCTCAAGTTCCATTCCCCGGCCTCTCAGTTCAGCAAGCCTGACTTCAAGCTCCCGGTCTATATTCTCCACCGCCTCCTCTAAAACGCTCTTTGGAGCCACATAATGAGAACCCGGAAAAATGGAAACTTCCCGCATATCCCCGACAGTTTGTCCACTAAGAGGGTCTATAGCGCGTATCGTCTCTATTGAGTCTCCGAAGAACTCGACCCGAAGCGCAACCGACTCCTCGTGCGAGGGAAACACGTCAACCACGTCACCTCTCACCCTGTAGGTGCCCCTGTCAAGCTCGTCGATCTTTCTTTCGTAACGCACTTCCTCAAGCCTGAGAGGGAAACACGTCAAATCACGTTTCACCCTTGAAAGGTCCATTCCCATCTTCGATCGTAACGGAATTCACTTCCTCATGCCGTAATAAATCGTTTCTTGGGTTCCGCCCCTCGATTCGGTAAGCATAGCCGAAACGCTTGAGACGCACCTATTCCACGTCCCTTCGCCTGAAAAGGGCCTTGGTGGCCGCGATTGTTTAGTCCTTAAGAGATTTACATGATCAGGACCTGCGCATGCGGTCTATGTACTCGTTTATCGAGGCGTCTTTCTCTATGTACGTATCGGTCTTCGGTATAAAGGCCTTGGTGGCTGGTAGTGGCGCATGCGGTAGCTATGTACTCGATCGAGGTGAATTCTCGTTATCGGGTATCGGTCTCGGGTATATAAATCGGGCTGGTAGTAATCATAGTAGCTCAGCGTATATCTGAATTTCGGCTAGAGTCTTGTCGGGTGAACAAGCACCAGGGCGGCAGCGTCCAGCGTCACGGATAACGTGGGCCATGGTAGAGGTCTTGCCGCTTCCGGTACACTCCAAGGGGCAGTACCAGGGCCGGGGCGTCCGGCGTCACGGATAACGTGGGCCATGGTAAAGGTCTTGCGTTTTAGCTTTAGCCCTTAACTCCAGAGCGGAAATTGCCCGGGGCTGATCTCCCTTGGCGTTCGAAAGGGCTTTTGAGCCCTTCTCCCAGAGAATTGCCCGGGGCTCCATCTCCCGGACTTGGGTATTCGAAACCACTTTTGAGATTAAACAGAGATTTCCCGAATCCATATCACGGACTATTTTAACCACCCGTCCGGCCATCATAAATAAAGAGAGGCACAACTACAGTCGCGAAACAGTCTTTCAGTGAAATAATAGATAATGGGCTGGATTATCACGTCCCTTCGCCTGAAAAGGGCCTTGGTGGCGGAGGGCATCTTTCACAGGAGGCGACCCATGAGAAATAATATAATTCTGGAGCGGAGGGCAGGTGAAAAGTGGCTTTGCGACACGGTTTTTCGCTTCAGACGTAATGTACAAAGAAACGGACAGAAATAATATAACTTATGAGCGGATGCAGGTGAAACGGACAGGTGAATTTCCCGGGGTCTCTCCCCAACAATCCACGGTTCCATGAGCGAAAAAAAAGGCAGGGTTTATCTGATCGGCGCGGGTCCCGGCGACGCAGGACTTCTCACCCTAAAGGGAAAGAAACTGCTCGGGGAAGCCGAGGTGGTAATCTATGACTCTCTTGTAAATCCACAGATTCTTAAGTTCTGCCGTCCCGACGCGGAGCTTCTCTTTGCAGGCAAAACAATGGGGCAGGCCCATATACCCCAAGAAGAGATAAACGAGCTTCTTGTAAGCAAGGCAAAAGAGGGAAAGACAGTGGCCAGGCTGAAAGGGGGAGACCCTTTTGTTTTCGGAAGGGGTGGCGAGGAAGCTGAGGCAGTAGTTCAAAACGGCATCGAGATCGAGATCGTCCCCGGAGTAAGCTCCGTTACCGGGGTACCGGCTTACGGAGGAATTCCCATTACCCACAGACAATACAACTCATCTTTTGCTGTTTTTACCGGACATCATCAAGGAGAGGATTTTGACTACGACCCGGCTCAAATAGAAACACTGGTATTTCTAATGGGACTAAACAACATCGAGAGCATAATGAATAAATTGCTTGATCTCGGAAAGGAACCGTCTACCCCCGTTGCCGTCATATCCTGCGGCACGCTACCCGAACAGGCATCCGTCGTGGGAACCATTTCCGATATAGCGGAAAAAACCAAAGTTCTTGACGTACAAACCCCGGCCACCATAGTGGTCGGAGAGGTGGCTTCGCTCGCAGAAGCGATAGGGTGGTATGAAAGAAAGCCTTTTTACGGAAAAACCATAATGGTAACAAGAGAAAAAGACGCTTCATCCGAGTTCGCAGAACTTCTCGCCTTCTGCGGAGCAAAGACCATTGAATTCCCAACGATCGAAATAAAGCCCATAAGGGATACCGAAGAGCAGCAACTTTCGGTACGGAATCTCGGAGACTACGACTTTCTGGTATTCACAAGCGTAAACGGAGTCAGCAACTATTTTGAGGTGCTGGCCTCTCATGGAAAGGACTCGCGCGACCTAAAAGGCAAAAAGATAATAGCCATAGGAGAGAAAACGTCGGAAGAACTGCTGAAGTACAATCTTACACCGGATTACATTCCCGCGGTCTATACGGCCGAGGGAATAATCTCGCTTGCGGAGAAACTAGACCTCGACGGCAGGAAAATACTTATCCCAAGGGCTCTTGTGGCAAGAGAACTTCTCCCTCAGACGCTGCGGGCGATGGGAGCCACGGTGGAGGTCCTATGCGTTTATGAAACGCTTATTCCTGACTACTCAAAGCAAGAACTTGATGAAATAAAAGAAAAATTCTCCGACGCCAAGATAGATCTCGTAACGTTCACAAGCTCTTCGACCGTAACGAATTTCTTTTCGCTTCTCGGGAAAGACCCGGAGCTTTTCGCCAAAACCGGATTTGCCTGCATAGGACCCGTAACGGCTGAGACACTGCTTGGCCACGGTTTTACCCCGGTGGTAACCGCCGACATCCATACGACCCGAGGCCTTAAAGAAAAAATCCTTAACTTCTATCTCTCATAAAGAGGCAGGCACATTGAAATGCCAAGATTTCCGATCAGAAAAGAATCCTCCACAGAAAATGACGGGACCCTTCGCGGAACGATATCCGAGAGCGACTACACGCATATAACGAAAGTATTTAGACTCGGGGCCGGGGATCGCATAACTGTTTTTGACACCGAATCCACTGAGTACGAAGGTACAATAACGGATCTCTCTCCCGGAACCATCGCCCTTCAGGTTCACGACACTCGCATGCTGCGAACAGAACCTGAACTGGAACTGTATCTCTTCCAGGCGATTCTCAAGGGAAGCAGGATGGACGGAATAATAAGTCAGGCAACTCAGCTCGGCGTATCCGGGATTTTTCCGGTAATTTCCGAAAGGACCCAGGTAAGGTCAACCGCCAAGTTGGACAGGTGGAACAAGATAGCCCGGGAATCGACAAAGCAATGCGGAAGAGCAACGCCTCCCGTGGTTTCCGAGCCTGTTAATTTTCAGGATTCCTTTGGAATCAGAGAACGAAGCGAGATGAAAATAATACTTTATGAAAATCAAGACGAACTGCTCGGGGATTACATGCATTCCCTCACAAGACCCGTGAACAGCATAAACGTCTATATAGGTCCCGAAGGAGGTTTTTCCGAGAAAGAAGTCGCACTGGCCGAGGAAAACGGTTACATAGCCCTTGGACTCGGAAAAAGAATACTGAGAGCGGAAACGGCTTCAGTGGTAAGCCTGGCGCTTCTCCAGTCCCAATTCGGCGATATCTGATCATGGGGCAAAGCCACACACCGCGACAGTCAAGATTTCCTTTCGGAATCAGTCAACCAGAGTATAAATAGCGGTAGCCTTCGCCACGCAAACACCTGAGTTCAAAACCTCGCTCTCAACAGGCATTATTCTTCCCTGCCTGAGCACTTTAGCGCGACAAACCGTAACACCTTCCCTGATGGGTTCTAGATAACTTATATTCATTCCAGACGTAAGGAACTTTTTTCCCTCTCTTGCGACACTGGCGACGGCAACCCCGCAGGCGGCGTCCGCCAAGGTAAAGATGGCCCCGCCGTGGAGCATTCCGTAGTGCTGCGTATATTCCTCAATAAACGGCATGGAAAGCTCCGATTCCCCGTTTTCCATGCGGAGAATCTCTATTTTCATCGTGTCGAAAATTTTCGGGTGACCGGAGGGAAGTCTTATTGGTTTCTTGCTCATACCTTACGCTCCTTTAACACAGAACTTCTGGCGAAAAATAAAAATCCCAGGAATACCATAAGCGCTATTGAAACAAACATCGTCCTGAACCCGAAAAGTTCGGCTACTACTCCGAAAACAAAAGACCCCAACATCCCGCCCCCCGTGAATGAAACGCTGCTTATGGCGAAAGCCTTTGCCCTCGCCTCCTTCGGATTCGATTCTATTATGATCGAATATATTGAAGGATACACAAACCCGTGCGCACAGCCGAATATGATTCCGCAGAGAACAAGAAGTTTAACCTCGTGCACGAAACTCAGCATGAAAACACTCAGTCCCAGGAAAAAAACGAACGGGGAAGCGACTCTCCACTTCCCGTATCTGTCGGGAACCCAGCCGAGAAACAGCCTGATCGCAAGCACCGAAACGGTGTAGGAAAGAAAATAAACGTGGAAATTCTCTATGTTTATTGAAAGCGAGAAGATGGAGATGAAGTTAAACGTTGTTATAAACGCCGCCCCGCATATAAAAAGCGTAACTGAAGACACAGATGTAGCCTTATCACGAAGACAGTCCATATAGCCTGGTCCCGTATCTTTCGACGTCGTTGTTCTTTCCCCCTCTCCGATCATGAAGGAGATTCCCAAGCCGACAAGCGCCGTAACAGTAAGGAAGAAAATAAAGAAATCAAAACCGAAATTCTTTATCAGAATGGAGCCTACGTAAGGGGCAATCGCATAGTTTATTATTGTGAAAACACCGTATATGCCAAGCGCCTGAGCCCTCCTTTGCTGGCTTGAAACATCAACCATAAGCGCTCCGGCGGCGACAAAGAAAAGGGAAAAGGAACAGCCATGAACTATCCTGACAATGTAGTAGAGGTAATCGACCCTGTCTAAGAAGGCGAGCGGGAATGTCGAGGCGGCAAGCAGCGCGAACCCCAGCAGCACAAACAGTTTCTTTCCATACCTGTCGGTGATGTGGCCGGCGTATGGAGTAAGAAAGAGGGTGCTCAGTCCCGCAATGCCCATCACGAATCCCACAATCTTCTCGGTTCCCCCCAGTTCAGAAATTCTAATGGGCAGAAGAAGAAACGAATGGAAGATGAAAAAGTAAAGGCATCCCAGAAATGTTACGAGCACAAAACTCCTGTTAAGCAAAGGTGGTGGATTTTTCTGCGCGTCGCTCATTTTTCAGAAAAAAAGGGCCTCCAGACCGAAAACGGTTTTACTTTTCCGAGCCCATATTTGAAAGCCGGTTTCTCCCGTAGAAAAAATACATGACTCCCATCGCTACAAACACAAAAAAGAGTATCGCCGGCAGATATTTGCCAAGGTTGCTCTTAAGAAAGGAAACATTGGAAACAACTACCGTGATGTCGCCTGGTTTCAGGTCTGACAGCTCGTATTTCAAAAACGCTTCGTCGTGAATCATGATCTCTTCTGCGACCGTCCCGGGCTGCTCAACCCTGATTCCAAGTCCTGTTTTTCTTACAAACACGCCGAGATCGGCGACTTCATAGTCAAAGCCTATCTGAAATTTTCCACGAACTTGCGAAAGAGGGAGGGAATAACCAAGAGCAATCCTTTTCATCCCCGGAAGAAAAGGAAGTTTGTTGTAAAGCTTCTCTCCCTTCCTCTCCACCGCATCCGGATTGACTCCGTCCGAAAAAGTAACGTCCACCGCCTCTTCGGGAATCGAAAAAACTAGGGTCGTAGCATCCGAACCCGCCTGCTCCCCGGTAAAAACGGTGTTGCCCGAGTTCTCAAAAACATAGAGGGAGGTTACATTCACGTTGCCGCCCCCTTCATCCGGGTAGACAATCAAGTTAAGCGACTGTAAAGAGACGTTTTCATCCGAAGTCGTGGTATCGTAGACCGGGAGATCAAGGGTGATCCTGTCCTCTCCGGGAAGAAAGACCATCTTCCCCGAAACGTACTGAACTCCATGGTGAAAAAGCATGATCTCATAACTTCTGTCCCACTGGAGGGAAGAAAAAGAGAAATTGCCCAGCGAATCCGACTTAGCGAAGTGCCTTTCTTGCGGCCTGTCTCCCATGTATGAAATCAAAACGATGTCCTGCCCCGCTTCGGGTTTCCCGGTAGTGAGATTTCTTACGCGACCCTTTATCGCCCCGCTTTCACCAAGATCGGACGGGAGCGTGTAACCCAGAAGGTAATCGGCAACCTTTTGAGCGTCGCTTTCTGATAGATTCATTGGGGGCATCGGCGGATAGCCCTGGTTTACCGGTTTTTTCTTTTTCTCCGCATAGATGCTCTCGGGGTCACGGGCCCACCTGATCAGATCATCCCTTGAATATCTATCCCCCACGCCCAGAAGATCAGGACCTACGAACCTCCCTCTTCCGAGCGTATGGCATCTTACGCATTTCCCCTCGATAAAAACTGATTCTCCCGACACCTGTGCCACGGCTGAAGGAACAACCGCCGAAGGAAAAAGACAAAAAGACATTAAAAAAAGATGCAAGGTTATTCTTCTCATGATTCGCGCAGTTTATGAAAACGGGACCTCGAAAGGAGAAGTTTTCCTTTCCTCACTAATTTTTTCATCCCCAGCCGCTGATTGAAGTTCTGAGATAAGTTTTGTAACAGCCGCCGCCTTTTCCTTGTACCTTGACATAAGTTCGGCGTAGTCCTGCTCGCTTAACTTCCCCATATCACGGTCAAGCTCTATATCTTTTATGGAGGAGTAATAGAGGTCCCTTCTCTCGTAAAGCTGCTCAAGCTTGTTAAGCCCGAGGCTCTCCGCCACGTCTTGCTTCCTGCGACCCATAAAAAGAGGATAGACGGTAAAAACCGATACCAGCACCACGAGCAGAAGAGATATTATGTATTCACTCATGCGCTGAACTCCTTTTTTCTTTGCCTCTCAGGCCACATGGTGACAATCGCTCCAAGGACGATAACCATACCCCCCGCCCATATCCAGTTCACCATCGGGTTAAGCAGGGCCCTTATGTTTGCCTTTCCGCTTCTATCGACCTCGGAGAGTATGAGATAAAGATCATCTCTGAAAGTGGAGCGAAGCGCGACCTCGGTTTCCTGGTTTATCTCCCTGTTTCCCTCGTACTTGTAGATGTTTTTCTCGGGATACATGGTCGCAACGCTCTTTCCTTCATTTTCGATCGAAAGCTGGGCTGAGAATCCGTCCTTAGCGTCGTTTGAAATGAAACGCACTCCATGGAAAACCAGATCGTACCTTCCCAGAGAAAAGGAATCCCCCTTGCTCAAAACAACTTCCTTCTGGGTAACGAAAAGAGAAGAAGCCGTGATTCCTATTACAAGCAGCACCACCCCCAGATGAACTATGTATCCGCCGTAGCGTCTGCGGTTCCTTGAGATAAGATTAAAAAATGCCGAAACCGGGTTCTCTCCCCTGCCGGTTCGCACCCTTATACCTCTGAAATACTCCAAAAACACCGTCGAGGCGACAAACCCGCAGAGCGCGAAACTCAAAAGCGCTACCGGTTCCCTCATCCCAAAAACTATAAGGATCAGGAGAACCACCAGAAAAACCACCGCGGGGAAGATGAAATTCCTCTTCAGGTTTGCCGTGGAAGCCCTTTTCCACGATATAAGCGGACCTATTCCCATAAGCAGGATAAGCACAAGTCCTATTGGCACACCCACAGCGTTGAAATAAGGGGGACCGACCAGAATCTTTTTCCCGGTGAAAGCTTCTGAGAGTACGGGGAAAATGGTTCCCAGAAAAACTGAGAATGCCGCCGCCAGAAAAAGAAGATTGTTAAACAGAAAGGCGCTTTCTCTTGAGAGGGGGGAATCAAATCTCTCCTCGCTTTTTAGCTCTTTTGACCTGTAGGCAAGAAGAGAAAAAGAGAAAAGAAGTATAAATACCATAAAGCCGACAAAAAGCGGACCTATGTCCGAGCGGGCAAACGAGTGAACCGAGGAAACTATGCCGCTTCTGGTTATGAAAGTGCCGAATATGGAGAGGAAAAAGGTGATTATAAGCAGAATCATGTTCCACTTCTTGAGCATCGCCTTTCTCTCCTGAATCATGACGGAATGAAGAAACGCGGTTCCAGCAAGCCATGGCATAAATGCGGCGTTCTCAACCGGATCCCAGGCCCAGTATCCTCCCCAGCCGAGTTCAAGATATGCCCACCTAGCCCCGAGAAGAAGCCCCGCGGAGAGAAACATCCAGGAAAAAAGGGCGTATTTTCTGCAGTTTCTTATCCACTCGTCCCCCAGGCGTCCGCTGAGCAGTGCGGCTATGCCGAAAGCAAAAGGCACCGTAATCCCCACGTATCCCACATACAGAGTGATCGGGTGAATGGCCATGTATCCGTTCTGAAGAATCGGATTAAGCCCCCTTCCTTCACCCACCGCCACGCCAAGCTTCTCAAAGGGGTCTTCCACGTAGGCTATTAGGAAAAGAAAGAAAAGCGAAACGGCGCATAAAACGGCGTTTACGTAAGGATCTCCGCCCTTTTCCCTGCTTCTAAGAACCACGAAAGCCGCATACAGGGAGAGAACGAAGCTCCAGAGAAGCAGGGAACCCGCCTGGCCGGCCCAAAGGGCCGTCACCCTGTATATCACCGGGAGATCGGTGCTTGTGTTAAGAGCTACGTATCTGAGTGAAAAATCAAGGGTTACAAGTTCGTAGACAAGGCAGCATACCGCTACCAGAAGAAGAAAGGTAACCGAGACAATGCCGTTTCCGCCGCTTAGCGCAAACGCGCGGTTTCCCGTTCTCGCGGCAAAAGCACAGGCGACAAGACTGTAAATGGTGATAAAGAAGGAAAGAAGTATTGCTATACTTCCTATATCAGACATCTCTAACCTTTCTTTTTTTGGTAGGGAGCTTCTTCGGATTCATACTTGGTGGGACATTTCGCAAGCAGAAGATCCGCCTCGAAAATGTTATTTCTTGAAAACTTGCCTTCCACTACCGCCTCAACCCCGTCTGTGAATATGTCGGGAATTACGCCGTCATACTCAACATCAAGCGTGCCCTCACCCGCCTCGATGGTGAACCGAAGAGAGTCGTCAAGTTCGTTTTGGATTGAACCGTCAACCACCGTCCCAGAAACTCTAATTTTCTGCCCGTAAATGTCCGGGACATCCTCAAGCAGTTCGTCAACTGTTATGTAGTAGACCATGGAGTCCTTGACCCCAGCAAAGACAAGCCAGGAAATCAGAGACACTATAACGACAAGAGGCACAATGAATTTCAGTCTTGCTTTCAAACCTTACCTCCGTTTTCGGGGCTATCTCCGTCTGAGAGAAGCTTTCTCCTCAAGGAAGCCGATTTTGCCCGCAGGTAAAGCACGTAAGTGATAAGGGAAACCCAGACCACTACGCTTGACCAGAGAAAATATTCCATCTCAGATTACCCGCCTTGCCTGCTCCGGGCGTAAAGCGCATTTTCCATGTTCATTATCCTTATTCTTTCGCCAAGAAGTAAAACGAAAAGAAGGGTGAACCCCAGCATCGCAACCAAAAGAGTGTGCATCATGGCGGGATCTATCCCTCCTCCCCCGGGTCCGAAGACCACAGGAGATATCCCCCTTTTTATACGGGCCGAAACATATACCAAGGGAAGATCCACATAGGCTATTATGGCGAATATGGCCGAGTATCTGGCCTTTTTGCCGCGCCCGCCGGCGCCTGAGCGCAAAACCAGGTAGACAGCATAGAGTACCCAGAGAATAAATGTGGTCGTCAACTGCGGATCCCACGTCCACCAGGTTCCCCAGACCGGTTTTGCCCATATGCTGCCGGTGATGATCGTAAGGGTAAGAAGCAACAATCCTATCTCGGCCGAGCAGTAGGCAAGAGTATCCCATTTCGCCGTTTCCTTTACCAGGTAGTAGATGCTCGCCACGAAAACCACCGTAAACGCAACGGTGGCTGCCCAGACCGTACCCATGTGGAAATAGAAAATTCTCTGCACATCTCCCATAACTACCTCGGTAGGCGCGTAAAAAAGCGTCATCCAGGTAGCGAGAACCATCAGCGCAAAGGTCAGAAAAAGCAGTAATTTTCGCATTTTAAAAAAAGAAAGCGGGTCAGTCCCCGCTATCCTCAATAAGATACTCAAACAGAAGAGAGCATAAAAGGATGAAGATTATATCGAAGGAAACCAGCACCTGCAAAGAAAAAAAGTAGTAAGACGGAGGCCTTCCTTCCAGTATTGAAGAACATATTCCGACCGAGGTTATAACGACGGGTATGATGAGTGGAAAAACCAGCAGCGGAAGCATCATGTCGCGGAGCTTCGTGTTAAGGGCCATCGAAGAAAAAAACGTGCCGAGCGACACAAACCCTATCGTTCCAAGAACCATGACCCCGAGAAAAGGGAGTATAGTACCAGTAAACGAAAGCGGAACCCCCTTAGTGTCAAAAAGAAAAAACAGAAGAAAAAGCGGAAGTATGAAAAGCTCCGATACAAGAACCATAACCACGTTTGAAAGCAGTTTTCCAAGATAGATGCAGCTTCTGCTTACAGGAGTCAGAAGAAGAAACGCGAAGGCGTTATTTTCCTTTTCAAGCGAAAAAGATCTTCCAAGAGCCAGAAGCCCGGAAAAAATAAAGGTTATCCATATAACGGCCGAGACTGCACGGGAATCAACGTCCGAGCGGAATTCAAAAGCGACATTAAAAATCAGGAGAAGCAGAAGCGAAAATACGAACATCGTTGGAAATATCTGCTTTGAACGCCACTCCACCAGAAAATCCTTTCTGAATATAAGCAATATATTTCTCATTGCTTGTCCCCACTTCTGACGCAAGACATGTAGATATCCTGAAATTCCTCGCGGGCGGGTTTCTGCGCGGATGTATAGACCACCTCTCCTTGATCGAGAATTGCGACCTTGTCGCACAGTGAAAGCCCCTCGTAGACATTATGGGTCGTCATAACTATGGTTTTGTCCGCTTTCATTGAATCCAGAATCGAGGTAAGAATGGCGGCTCCGCCGTAATCAAGGCCGCTGTATGGCTCATCCAGAAAAAGTATCTGCGGGTCGTGAAGAAGAGTTCTGGCGATAGCGAGACGCTGGCGCGTCCCGAAAGAAAGGGTGCTTACCAGAGTGTTTTTCTTAGCGTAAAGCTCAACCCTCTGGAGAATATCAGAGCACCTGTCCTTAAGATCCGCCACGTCGTAGAAGGCACCTATAAATTCGAGGTTTTCCCGGGCGGTGAGGTTTTCATAAAGCATTGTGTTATGAGAGATGAACCCTATAAGTTTTCTTATCCGCTGTTTTTCCTTAGAGACGTCAAAACCGGCTACAAAAGCCTCTCCTCCGCCGGGTTTTATGAATGTCGAAAGAATGGAAAGCAAGGTGGACTTGCCAGCGCCATTGGGGCCGAAAACGGTGAGGAATCCGCCCTGTCCAACGGTAAGATCAATTCCCTTCAGTACAGGAAAAAATCCGAACTGCTTCTCAAGTCCTCTGGTTTCTATAGCAAATACGCCGGGTTGCATATCATTTTCCTTTTCCAAGGATTTTTTCATAACCACCGATTTCTGAAATCCACTCCGCAAGCCCTTTCATTCCCGCCTCGTAACCGCAAACCGGTTCATACCCAAGATCCCCTATTGCTTTCTCTATGCTGTAGGTTCTGCTTTTTGAAAGAGCGGAGACGCCGAAGCGGGTAAGCACGGGAGGGGTCTCTGACTTCCTGAGTTCGAAAATCTTCTCAAGAACAAAGGCAACCGCATAGCCGAGGGTATAAGGTACTGTGATTCCCGGTTTCCACTCAATTCCTATTGACGCAAGCTGATCGGAGACAAAACGGCGGTTATCGATACGCGCCCCGTCGTTTACGAAGTATATGTTGCCCGCCCCGGCCGGAGAGAGGGCCGAGAGCACGGCGGCGTGAACAAGATTAAGAACATGGCATGGAGAGACAATTTTTCTGTTAAAACCCATGTTAACCAGAAGCCCCTTGAGGCAAGCGTCGGCTATTCTCGGAAGTATGACCGTGTCGCCGGCTCCCCAGACGTTTGACGGTCTTAATATGACCGTTTCCAGGCCTCCCCGTCCGTTATATTCTCTCACGAGTTTCTCGGATAAGGCCTTGGTCTCATTATAGAAATTATGGTGACTTTTCGGATAGGGATAGGTCTCATCTATCTCCTTGAGATCAACCGTTCCTAGGAAAGAGGCGTTCCAGACCACGGTAGAGGAACTCATGTAGACGAACCTTTTCACTCCCGCCTCGCAAGAAGAGTCAAGAAGCATTTTCGTCGCCTCCACGTTCTGGCTAAAAAAATCATCCCTAGATCCCCAGTCAGAAACCTTGGAAGCAAGATGAAAAATGTAATCGCACCCTTGCGGAAAAGTCTGAAGCGACTTTGAGTCGCAAAGATCCCCACGGACAAGCTCTGCGTCCAGAGAGTGCAACTTCTCGGTATCGCTCGTTTCTCTTACAAGGCATCTTATCGAGAAGCCGTCGTCTGCGAGTCTTTCGGCAAGCTTGCTGCCGATAAAGCCCGTCGCCCCGGTTATCCCCGCTTTTGGGTTTTTCGAGTTTGCCATAAGCTTATTTTTTGATCTCCTTCTCCCAGTCCGTTTTCCTGAATCTTTTCTTCGTCTCGACGTCTTTTTTAGAGGGTATGACCTTGCCGGGCCTCGTGGAAACAGGCTTTCTGGTTTTCGGTTTTTTTACCTTCTTTTCGGTCATCTCATACTTCTCCTGCCTCTTTACCGCTTACGGATTCACACAGTATAATAATTGATGAGCAGAATCGAACAAACGGCTGAGTCAGACAGATGAGATATCTTCACACGATGATAAGGGTCGGCGACCTTGAGAAGTCAATCGCTTTTTACACCGATGTCATCGGTCTTAAGTTTCACAGGAAAACCGATTACCCGGAAGGCCGTTTCACGCTTGCTTTTCTGGGTTACGGCGGCGATACGGAACCTTTCCTCGAACTTACACATAACTGGGACACCTCCCAATACGATATTGGAGAGGGTTACGGACACATGGCGTTCGGAGTAGAAGACATATACGCAACGTGCGAGAAGATAGAGCAAGCTGGCGGACGAGTAACCAGAGCCCCGGGGCCCATGAAACACGGAACCACCGTAATAGCCTTCGTCGAGGATCCCGATTCGTATAAAATCGAGCTCATACAGAGAAAAAACTGATTTGCCCAATCACTTTCTTCTCTTTTTCCACCTGGCATCAAGGTACTTCTTGAGATTCGCCTCCCTACCCTTGTCGGTGGGTTCGTAGTAAACGCTGTCTTTTATCTCCTCGGGAAGAAAATTGTCTTCGACAAAATGATCCTCGTAGTCGTGGGCGTACTTGTAGCCTTTTTTGTAACCGAGATCCTTCATGAGTTTCGTGGGGGCGTTTCTCAGGTGAAGGGGAATCTGGAGACCCGGATTCTTTCTCACATCGTTTTCGGCCTTTTTTATCGCCCTGTAGGCGGCGTTACTCTTGGGACAACTGGCAAGATAAGTAGTAACCTGAGAGAGGATTATCCTGCTCTCCGGCATCCCCACATAATTGACCGCCGTGAAACAGTCGGTCGCGAGGGTAAGCCCATAGGGTTCTGCGTTTCCAATGTCCTCTGAAGCGAGTATCACAAGACGCCTGGCGATGAACTTCGGATCCTCTCCCGCCTCAAGCATTCTCGCTAGGTAGTAAACCGCCGCATCAGGATCACTTCCCCTCACGCTTTTTATAAAAGCGGAAATCGTATTGTAATGTTCCTCACCCGCCCTGTCATAGAGAAGTCCCGTTTTCTGGAATATATCTCTTACCAGATCAGTATCGATCTCAGAAAGTTTCTTTGAACGAAAAAGAGAAGAACCGATTTCAAGCGCATTGAGCATAACCCTGGCGTCCCCGCCGCAAAACCCGATGAGTTCGTCCCGAGCCTCGACCGAAATACCAACATCAGCAAGAAACTCGTCCTCGGAGAAAACCTTTTCGAGTATGTGGTTAAGCTCCTGCACTGAGAGCGAGTTAAGAACATAAACCTGGCAGCGGGAAAGAAGCGGACTTATGACCTCAAACGAGGGGTTCTCGGTGGTAGCTCCTATGAGAATCAAGACTCCTTCCTCAACGCTTTTTAGAAGTGCCGCCTGCTGCGCCTTGTTGAACCTGTGTATTTCATCGATGAAAAGCACGGTCTTCCGCCCTGAGTAAAGAGCGTCTTTCGCAGCTGCGACAATATCTCTAAGTTCCTTTACCCCGGAGGAAATCGCGTTTATCTGGACGAACCTGGCACCCGCCCTGCCCGCAATAAGCCTGGAAAGCGTCGTTTTGCCTGTTCCCGGGGGACCCCAGAATATCATGGAATGTACCCCGCCGGCCTCAAGCGTTTTTGTCACGAGCCCGTCCGGCCCTATCAGATGCTCTTGGCCTACCATCTGTTCTATGCTCTCGGGTCTCATTCTCTCGGGAAGAGGAAGAGATTCTTTCGGAGGTCTGAAAAGACCAGGGTCATCAGGGTTCAAATCCGTCTCCTGTTCTCAGTTCGCGTTTTGGTATTGTTAACTCGAACTTACAGTAACACCATTAAAGCATTATTAAAAGCAAACCAGGAACCTCCATCTTGACTACCTGCCACGTCA
>CBDDOX010000001.1:0-30084 GCA_965232155.1 Thermodesulfobacteriota bacterium
CTGGGAAATACACAGGCTGGAAAATATGACTGCTGCGCAGATAACCGAATTATCACATCTTGATACTCCTTGGGCTGTGGCCGGGGACAGGGAGGAGCTGAAGTATGAACATGTGTTTTACCGTCCTAGACTGACTTCCGTCAGAGAATATGAAGAACTTTAATTCCCTGTCTGAATTCAAAGGGGAATTAAAAAAACTCTCTAGAAAATACGGCACTCTTGACAGCGATTTAAAAACATTCAAACAGGTCCTTTCAAGTTCTCCTACTGGTTTTGGAAAGAATTTTACTGTTATCCATTCAACTGAAGTTGTCAAAATAGTAAAAGCGCGCATGGCGTGTCGCTCTCTTCGAGGGAAGTCTCTTCGGGTTATTTATGCATATCTTAAACGAGAAGAGAAAGTTGAATTCATTGAGATTTATTACAAGGAAAATAAAGAAAATGAAAACCGGAACAGGATTAAGAAATACTTAAAATCAGTTGCCGGATCTGATTGAATATAACCTGCCGTTTTTGAAGCTGGCGGTTATCAGTGCCTAACTCTGGGAACCGTTATTAATAACCCAGAACGCTGTAGTTGCCGTTCACGATAAGACGAATGGAAACGTAGAGTCCCAGTAGCCCGAAAAGCACCCATGGAGAGCTCATCCCCCAGATGTAGGTGTACATATCCTCTCGGCTGATCCGGGTTTGCCGATTGGCCGAGAAGAAGCTGACCCAATAAACTGAGGTTATGTACGTGAACTGCCAGAACAGTATGACTCCGACGATGCCCGCGACGGGGGCGGACAAAATGTCGAAGGTGAAGGCGACGTAGAGAATTAACGTCGGGACCGGGGTCACGAAACCGTTGGCAATATCCACGTTGTAACCGTATGTGCGCCGGTCTGCGTAGGAACCGTCGAACTGGGAATACGTCGCCCAGACGTCCGCCCATACCGTCGGCGACAACACTCTGGTCAGCGGAACCTTTGCGGTAAGGAATTCGGTGGGTGGTTTTCGGCCCGTCTCCCGCCAGCGCTTGCGCCAATACTCGGTGCGCAGCTCGATATAGTCGCGTTTGAGGAACAGGCACACTTCCCAATAGCAGATCACCAGATTAATCGAAAGGAACAGGATCAACAGCGCGTGAATAACGTTGAAATCCCCGCGAGTCCAGTAACGCGCGCCAATGCCCGCCAGTGTCAGAATCGCGATAACCAGCACCGTGAACAGCAACGCCGGAATTGCCAGCTTGGCCCGATGTGCCTCGGGTTCGGAATGCGCTCGGTCGGTTCGGTTTTCGGGCATGTGTTCTGATCCTTGCAAAAAGTTAGGCGTTACGGCTCACTGTATTATACCTTTCGGAGCATTCCACGTTCATTCTGGACAACCGTGCCGCACTCTGGACGGACACTTTCGATAGGGAAATCATATGCGATAGTCAAAAAAACTTGATTTTAAGTGCGGGAAAACGGTAACCCTTGATTTTCAGGTTTTCCCGAAGTGATTAAGGGGTCCTTGGCCCTTCCCTATTTCAAGAGAATTTCTTATTGCCTCAGTGACAAAGACTTTCGAATTCTCAAGGGAAACCGCAAGAGACATTCCCTTCGCCAGAAAAGCGCACACGGCCGCAGAAAAGGTGCAGCCGGTTCCGTGGGTGTTCTTCGTTTCAATTCTCTCGCTAACCAGTTCTTCAAACGTCTCCCCATCGAAAAAAAGATCCACCGCCGGGTGTTCTTTCGCGAGATGCCCGCCTTTTACAAGAACCGTCTTCGCTCCAAGCGAGTGGATTTTCTCGGCTGCGGTCTTCATGTCGCTTATGCCGCTTATACTAATAGAGCTCAGTATTTCTGCCTCGGGTATGTTCGGAGTCACTATGAGTGCCTTGGGGAGAATCTCTTTTTTTAGAAGTTCCGTTGAGTTCCTTAAAAGGGCTGTTCCGCCTTTTGAGTTCATCACGGGATCGACAACGAGTTTTTCAATTCCATGCTGATCTATTTTTTCCGCTACGGTCTCAATGATTTTTTTGTTGGAAAGCATTCCGAGCTTAGCGGCGTCGCATCCTATGTCGCTCATCACGGCGTCAAACTGCAGCCCCACGAACTGCTCGGGAAGGTCATGAATCGCGCTTACCTCCAAGGTGTTCTGGGCGGTAACGGAGGTAAGCACGGAAAGCCCGTACACTCCCAATGCGGTAAAGGTCTTAAGGTCAGCTTGAATCCCCGCTCCTCCTCCTGAATCGGATCCGGCAACGGTAAGCGCTCTTGGGGTTTTTTCCGCCACGTAAGGATTCTACAAATTGACCCGTTTTTTTACAAACCCGGATCGGGGCTTCTCCTCCGCGGGGATCTGCGGTAATTGAAAACTGTTTCCAGTTGTATATAATTCCCCTTCACGCTAAACGATCGTTTAAGGAGAGAGTGTCATGAGCGAAGATATTTTCAGACAGGATTTGTTTTCAACCGATGATGAAGGCAGAGTGAGGCTGATCGCGGGTTACTGCAAGGAATCTGACAACTGGACTTTCCCAAGGTACCTTGCCGACCCAGTGAGTTTCTCAGATGACGTGGAAGAGAGGTTTCTCAGCCCCACAGGGATTCTGCATTCCTTTACGGTTGTGAGAAGAAGCATGCCGGAATTCAAGGTGCCCTATGTTCTCGCTCTTGTCGATTTCCCAGAAGGCGTAAGGGTCATGGCGCAGGTTGAAACCGAGGATCCCGATTCTCTTGAGTTCGGCGAGGAGATGGCCATTACGGTTGGGGTGATAAAGAAGGCTCCGGACGGAACGGATATCAGTTCCTACAAGTTTATCCCGGCAAGGGAATGTTCCTGATCAGCCGATCTCACTGATCGTTTCTTTAAGCGTTTTCTCTACGGTTTCCCTTATTTCCGCGAGCCTTGGTTCCGTCTGAGCTTCAAAACGAAGCACCAGGGCCGGCTGGGTGTTAGACGCCCGGAGAAGCCCCCATCCGTCCGGGTACTCGACCCTAACTCCGTCTATGTCGATCACTTTGTTTTGTTTTCCAAGTTTTTTCTTTACCGCTTCTGTTACCTGAAATTTGATTTCATCGGGACAATCTATTCTTATCTCCGGGGTTGCGAAGGTTTTAGGTAGCCCTGTAAGGAGTTCCGAGGCCTTCTTCCCCGTTTTCGAGAGGATTTCAAGAAACCGAAGCCCCGCGTAAAGAGCGTCGTCATATCCGAAAAACCTGTGTTTAAAGAAAATGTGGCCACTCATCTCTCCACCAAGCTCGGCGCCCTCCTTCTTCATCTTATCCTTGATAACCGAATGACCCGTTTTCCACATGATAGGATTCCCGCCGGCTTCCCGTATCCTGGAGAAAAGATTCCCCGAACACTTGACGTCCCCTATTATGGTCGCTCCCGGATTCGTTTCGAGAAGATCGAGTGAATAGACAAGAAGCAGCATGTCTCCGCTCATCGAGTTTCCCCGCTCATCTACAATTCCTATCCTGTCTGCGTCCCCGTCAAATGCCAATCCCACGTCGAGGCCGGCTTCTGTAATTTTTTTCTTTATATCAGACAGGTTCTCCTCGACCGTGGGATCCGGATGGTGGTTCGGAAAATCCCCGTCAGGATCCATGTAAAGTTCATGAACTTCGCAGCCGAATCTCCTGAGTATCTGCGGGCAGGCCACCCCAGCGGTTCCATTGCCGCCGTCGGCCGCGACCCCTATCCCCGGCTCTATATTAAGGTTCTGCTCTAAAAACTCGAGGTAGTGATCGACTATATCCGTCTGTTTCCTCCTCCCCCTTCCCGTTTTGAACTTTCCCTTTTCGATCGATTTTTTTATTCTCTGTATGCCTTCGCCGAAAAGGGAATCCTGGCCGACGCACATCTTAAGCCCGTTGTACTCTGAGGGGTTGTGGCTGGCGGTCACCATTACCCCGCCGTCAACGCCCGAGGTGAAAGTGGAGAAATAAACCATGGGGGTCGTTACCATTCCTATGTCGACCACATTAACGCCGGTTGAGGTTATTCCTTCGCAAAGCGCGTCGCGGAAAGCAGGGGAAGATTTCCTGCAGTCATATCCCACCGAAACCTCCGCTCCGCCGCTCTCGGCCACCATCGTTCCATAGGCTTTTCCGATTCTCTCGACAACCTCTTCCGTGATACTCTCCCCCGCAATGCCCCTTATGTCGTATTCTCTGAATATAGCTTTATCGGGAATCAACGTTAACGCGCTCCTTATATTTTTAAGCCCTTAATTATAATGTCCCCGGGGATTTATAAAAGACGCCCTTCTTGACTTTAATTTTTCGAGTCTTATGATTTCCTTTCATGATTTCTCCCTCCTACGAACAGTTCCTCGAGAATCTCGAACGCGGAAATCTTGTGCCCGTGTGGGAGGAGGTTCTGGCCGATTACGACACTCCGGTTTCGGTTTTCAGGAAGATAGACTCGCCCGATTACTCCTTTCTTCTCGAGAGCGTGGAGGGCGGAGACAAGTGGGCGCGCTACAGCTTTCTGGGCACGGAGCCCTCGGTGGTGTTCCGCTCTAAGGGCAGAAACATCGAGATAATGCGCTCAGACGGGGAGACCGAAACGTTCACAGGCGACCCGATTCTGGCGTTGCGGGACCTGCTTTCATGCTACAGGCCGGTTTCCACAGAGGAGCTTCCGAGATTCCACGGAGGAGCGGTCGGTTATTTCGGTTACGACATGGTCAGGTTTATAGAGGATATTCCCGATACCTCTCCCGATGAGCTCAAGCTCTGGGACTCCATTTACATGGTAATGGATACTGTTTTGGCTTTTGATAACGTTACGAGCAAGATAAAGATCATTTCAAACGCCTATGTTCCCGACATTAAAAATGCGAGGGAGGAGTACGAAAAGTCTCTTGCTAAAATAGCCGAGATCAAGAACAGGCTTAAAAACTCGCTCGGCGAAAGGTTTGCCGACGGCATTTCTCAGGATATCGGCGATGAAGAATTCACGCTCGAGTCCAATTTCGAACCCGCACACTTCAAGGATGCGGTTCTCAGAACCAAGGAGTACATAAAATCGGGAGACATAATACAGGCCGTGATATCCCAGAGATGGAAAACGGACCTCAGGGTCGATCCTTTCGATCTCTACAGGGCGCTTAGGATACTGAATCCTTCCCCGTACATGTTTTTCCTGAGGATGGGCGATGAGATACTCACCGGATCCTCCCCGGAGGTAATGGTGAGGGTAGAGGGGAGTAGGATCGCGAGCCGCCCGATAGCCGGAACGCGTCCCAGGGGAAAAACCGTTTCCGAGGACGAGAGCCTCGCGGCCGAACTTATAGCTGATCCCAAGGAGAGGGCCGAGCACATAATGCTTGTCGATCTCGCGAGAAACGATTTGGGGAGAGTTTCCGACATGGGTTCGGTCAAGGTCGACGAGTTCATGATAGTGGAGAGGTATTCCCACGTGATGCATATAGTTTCAAACGTTACCGCCCTGCTTGCCGAAGGGGCGGACGCCTTTGACGTGATAAAGGCGACTTTTCCCGCGGGCACTCTTTCCGGAGCGCCGAAGGTAAGGGCGATGGAGATAATCGAGGAAACCGAGCCGGCGACAAGAGGGGCGTACGGGGGTTGTGTCTGCTACTTCGGCTTTTCGGGCAACATGGACAGCTGCATAACCATAAGAACATTCGTGATAAAAGACGGTAAAATCTATATACAGGCGGGAGCCGGCATAGTGGCCGATTCGAATCCCGAAACCGAGTATCAGGAAACGGTTAATAAGGTAAAAGCCCTGGTGAAATCGGTTGAGCTTGCGGAGGACGGACTCTGATGAGCGGAAGCAAAAGGAAAATAATTCTGATGATCGATAATTACGATTCCTTTACCTACAATCTGGTTCACTACCTGGGGGAACTCGGCCAGCAGATCGAGGTGCGCAGAAACGACTGCCTTGATTTCGGTTTCGTGGATGATCTTGACCCCGACATGATTGTGATCTCTCCCGGGCCCTGCACGCCCAAGGAGGCGGGGCTTTCCGTCGACATAATAAAAAGATATTCAGGAAAAAAACCCATTCTCGGCGTCTGCCTGGGTCACCAGGCGGTGGGCTATGCGTGCGGGGCGAACATAGTCCGGGCTGAGAGGCTTTTGCACGGAAAAACCTCCCCGATCATCCACGACGGGAAAACCATCTATGAGGGCCTTCCGAACCCCTTCGAGGCTACCAGATACCATTCGCTTTTGGTGGAAGAGGCCTCCCTTCCGTCCGACTTCGAGATTTCCGCCTGGACCGAGGAGGGTGAGATCATGGGAATAAGGCACAGAAAACTTCCCGTTGAGGGCGTTCAGTTCCACCCCGAGTCTATCCTTACGGAGTGCGGGAAGGATCTTCTAAGAAACTTTATCGCCTACTACGGGTAAAGCCTGTGCAGTTTTCCCGTTTTTCCCAATAACCCCGTATCCCGGAAAATCACCAGCTTCCGAATCTTTCATACCGTTTTGCGAGCCGCTGAAGAGTGAACGTTTCTTTTTTCTGTTTGAGAAACCCTCTCGACTTATTAACATATTTAGAGCGTAGGACTGCGTTTTAACAGTTTTTCCCGCAAATGCCGTCCTAGACCCAAAAAGCAGTTTACGGTGTGTTTTACTTGCCCACATTTCAGTGTGAGCCCGGAGTCTCGAAGGAGTTGCGCCTGTTAAGCGATGTCTGAATTGTTTAAACAAAAAGAAATCTTAAGGGAACAGGCTTTGAATCCGTTTCGCAGGAGGGCAGATGGGCCTTCTGGTTGAAGCTTTCATTTTTCTGCTGGCGACGATTGTTGTTGTTCCCGTTTGCCGCAAGTTCGGATTGAGCAGCGTGCTTGGCTACCTGCTGGTTGGGTTGCTGATCGGTCCGAGCGTGTTCGGGCTTGTAGGCAATGCAGCGGAAGTCCTGCATTTTGCTGAGTTCGGAATTGTTTTGCTGCTGTTTCTCATCGGGCTTGAGCTTCGTCCGCATCGTCTCTGGACCATGCGAAGATTCCTCTTCGGGCTTGGCATAACCCAGATCCTCATTACTTCGGTCGTAATTGCGGTGTTTTGCTTCATGCTGTTGGGGATGGGCTCATCCGCGTCAATGCTGATCGGATTCTCGCTTGCTCTTTCGAGCACGGCATTTGTCATACAGTGGCTCGGGGAACACAGGGCATTGAACAGGCCCTACGGACGCGCGGCTTTCGGCACGCTGCTCATGCAGGATGTCGCCGTTATTCCGGCAATAGCATTAGTGGGCATTTTATCTTCCAAGCCAGGGGATTCGGTGTCGTTGAATTTACTGCTTTTTGTCGCTGTTGTGGCTGGATTTGCGATTGCTCGGTTTACTCTTCGCCCCGCCCTGCGTTTTGTTGCCTCCGCGGGAATTCATGAACTTTTCACGGCCGCTGCGCTTACTCTCGTAACAGGGGCCGCTTTGGCGATGCACAGCATTGGCTTTTCAATGGGGCTCGGGGCTTTCGTGGCGGGTATGATAGTTGCCGATTCTGAGTATCGCCACCAGCTTGAAGCAGACGTGCTGCCCTTTAAAGGACTGCTCGTGGGTCTTTTCTTCATTGCGGTTGGTATGTCGGCCAATCTGGATTTGCTGATCAGCAAGCCGATTTTGATCGTCGGACTGACCGTGGTTCTCATGGTCGTAAAATCGCTCGTTATATACCCGCTTGCCAGGTTGCAGGGTCTTGAGCACGGTGAAGCGATACGGACGGGATTTGTGCTTTCCCAAGGCGGGGAGTTCGCCTTTGTTCTGTTCACCGTAGGTGTTTCGGCGCAGCTTGTAGATCAATTCATCACTGATATCGCCGTTTTGGTGGTAACGTTGTCGATGGCGGCGACACCCTTTCTCGTTGCGGCCGTTGCCCGTCTAGGTGCCGACAAAGACAGTCCGCCTGCGCCGTTAGAGGAAACCGATGAATCGCAAAATTCCGTTATCATCGTAGGCTTTGGTCCGTTCGGACAGACCGTAGCCCGAATACTGACTATACTTGAAATTCCGTTTACGGTGATTGAACTTGATGCCAGGAGAGTTGAGTTTGTTCGTCAGTTTGCAAGTGAAACGTACTATGGCAACGCATCAAACCTGCGGGTTCTGCTGTCCGCTCATATTGACCGGGCTCCCGCGATCGTTGTCGCGATTGACGATGTCGAAGCGTCTCTGAAAATAGTCAGCCAGGTATCTGGCACCTTTCCGAACCTTAAAATCATGGCCCGTGCGAGGGACCGTTTTCACGAAATAAAACTTCGGGAATTGGGAGTGACCTCCGTGATTCGCGAGACTCTGCTTTCAAGTCTTGCTCTTTCAACCCAGCTGCTGGAGCATCTGGGGTTATCCCCTGACGACGCGGCGGGGATAATTCGGGCGTTTCGGGAACATGATGCCCAGACGCTGGATAGTCAGGTGGCGGTTTACCATAATAAAACCAGTTTTCCTGAAGATGTGTTTGATAGGACGCAGGAACTAAAGGAATTGTTCAGGGAAGACAAAAAAACCAGTCTCCGCGATAAATAGAGCCTTTTGCGCAATTTGAAAGTACTACTTTCAAATTGCACAAATCGAGGCAGGAGATTCATTCCTATTTAGTTAAGCTTTCTGGGTAGCGTTTCTTTTCAATTCTTCTCTTTATCTTGGTGTTCAAGCGCGGAATCCGTAGACCCGTCAACCAGGTTTTTTCAGGTAAACTAGAATCCTCAGAATAGAAAACGGCCAGGAACTGTCAAAAACCTGACTTATATTCTGAAATCAAAGTACGCAAGAGGAAAAAAATGAAGCTGCCTTTACGCACGAGAGACGAAAAATACATAGGGAAAGGGGCTCTTCCCAACGGTCCTCTAGACGACACCGACAAGTGGCTTCCGATAACCAGATACCTTGAGGCGGGGGCTGAGTCATACCCCGAAAAAACGATGTTCAGCCTCGGGGATTCAGACGGCAATATAGCTGAAAGCTACAGCTACGGGGAAACCAACGCCTGGGCTAACAGAGTGGCAAACGGTCTTGTCGGGGAGTTCGGGATAAAAAAAGGGGACAAGGCCGGCATGTACATGCTCAACTGCTCCGAATACGTCATATCGATTATCGCCGCGCACAAATCGGGCGCCGTCCAGGTCCCTATAAACAAGGATGAAAAAGGCGACAGGCTGGCTTACGTAATAAACTACTCCGAGATGCGGGTGCTCGTGGTTGACACCCAGAGCCTTCCCTACATAACTGAAATAGCGGACAAACTTGAGAACCTCGAGGCGATTTTTCTTGTCTCGGAAGATGTTCCGGCGGATATAGGGGGCATAAAGGCACTTCCTTTTTCCGTCTTTGATCAGTACTCATCTGAAAACCCCGGAGTTGACGTGACAATTGCCGACAAGGAGAGATGCATGTTCACTTCCGGCACCACGGGAATGCCCAAAGGTGTTATCCGCGATCACGGAGGGGTGATAATGACCGTGCGCTCCTTCATACAGCAGCAGGGGCTCAGAAGCGAGGACGTCTTGATGACGGTTCTCTCCCTGGGACACGCAAACGCTCAGGTGATGTGCCTTTTCGTCTCGGTAGCTGTTGGGGGTTCTGCTGTTTTCTTCCCGAGGTTCTCGGCTTCTAATTTCTGGAAATGGGCGGCCGGCTGCGGTGCGACCGGGGCGAACATGCTGGGAGCGGTGCCCGAGTACATATGGGCTTCTCCGCTTTCGGAGTGGGATTCAAAGCATGGGGTAAGGATGATGCTCTCAGGGCCCGCGCCTAAAAAGCTTCGTGAGTTCGAGGAGAGGTTCAACACGAAGATAGTTGAGGGCTACGGGTCCACTGAGATGGGAATGCCTCTCTGGAAAGATCCCGAGGATGAGAAACCGGGTTCATGCGGGTTTCCCGTCGAGGGATACCACCTTGAGATAAGAGATCCCCTGAACACAGACGAGATAATAGAGAAACGCTGGGACGTGGATAAAGACCCCGCTCCTGCCGAGGAGGAAAAAGGACTTCTTTTCATAAAGCCCTTGGTTCCGCACACTACCCTCGATGAATATTTCAAGGATGAAAAAAGAACCAAAAACGCCTTTGACGACCAGGGATTTTTCAATTCGGATGACCTGTTTGCCGTCGGAACCGACGGGAGATACTACTTCATGGGACGCTACAGCAGGATACGCGTGTCGGGAGAGAATGTGGACCCGGTAGCCGTGGCCGATGTTTCGGAAGAACATCCTTCAGTTAGGGAATCTGTAGCAGTAGGCATTAGACTGCCCGATATATCGGATGACGAGATCAAGCTTAACCTGATACTCAAGGAAGGGGCGGATTTCGATCCCGTGGAATTCTGCGAATGGATGGCTGAGAAGGTGATGGTGGCAATGGTTCCGAGGTTCATTGAAGTTTACGAGGAATTTCCTCTCACCTCGACCCAGAAAATCGCTGTTTCAGAACTAAAGGGTATATCCGATTCCACTTGGGACAGGCACAAAAGCGGGCTCAAGCTGAGGTCAAGAAAGTGAGCCTGAGATAAAATAGAGAAACGCTGCGTAAACGATAAGCAGAAGCGTTCCTTTCTTTTTTCCGATCCTGTTTTTGCTAATCTGGGTTTTTCCGATTAGTAACACGAAAAGAAGAGTTAACAGGATAAGAAATGTGAATTCGGATGTGTTTCCGAACATATCCCGGTTTACATTTACAGGCCGGATAATTGCCACGAGGCCCAAAAACCCGAGGTTAAAGAAGTTGCTGCCTATTATGTTGCCCACGACTATGTTCTGCTCTTTTTTCCACGCCGCCACAAGCGAAGCGCCAAGTTCGGGAAGCGAAGTTCCGATGGCGACAACAGTCACTCCTATGAACAGCTCGCTTACCCCGAGTTCCGCGGCTATAACTATTGCGCTTTTAACCAGGAAATGGGCGCTGGCCGCTAGAAGTACCGAGCCGGAGACTGCGTAAAAAAGAAGTTTCCACCCGTCGTCGCCTTGCGATTCGGACAGGACCTCATTTTTTTCTTTCCCGAATTTTCCGTAGGGGACGAGCAAAAAAACAGCCAGCAGCAAAAACAGCAATGCTCCCTCTTCTCTTCCGAGGGAAAAGCCCGCACGGCTGAGACCGTAGGCGAAAAAAGTAATAAGCACTAGAAAGCCAAGCGGGATTTTCTGCTCCCCCCATGCTTCTTTATTTATAACTACGGGACTTATAAGAGCCGTCAGGCCGAAAATAAGTCCGATGTTGGCGATATTGCTCCCGACCATGTTTCCAACCGCTATATCGCTTGAACCTTCTATGACTGCCACCAGACAAACCACGAACTCGGGAGCGGATGTTCCGAGTGCAACCACCGTGAATCCGGCGAAAAAAGGACCCATGCCGGTGAGTTTTGCTATTCCGGAGGCGCCTTTAACGAGAAGGCGAGCCCCTTTCCAAAGAAGAACGAAACTCACGGTAAAAATCAGCAGATTCCAAATTTCCATAAGGTCAGAAGCGGGATTCAGGCCGCATACGGCAGGCCAAGGGGTTTTTCAGAAACCGTGAAAAGACGAGGGTTTGCAATGAAGCACCGATTAACCTATAATAGTGTGGATTTTTACAGCGCTTTTTCATTTCCAGGCGCTATAAGACTGTTCAGGAGGTTACAGTAAATGCAATTATTATTCAAACCGCGCGATGCCGCCTATCTGGGAAGCGGAGATCTTCCCTTCGGCAAATTTGAAGACACTTCGCAGTGGGAACCGATAACAAGGAATCTTGAAAAAGGAGCCGAGGCGTTTCCTGAAAAGGCGATGTTCAAGGTCGGAGACAGGGACGGAAACATTGTTGAGAGCTACACTTACGCGGAAACCAACGCGTGGGCTAACAGGATGGCAAACGGTCTTGCCCAAGGGTTCGGAATAAATAAAGGGGACAAGGTCGGGATGTACATGCTTAATTGTTCCGAGCACGTGATATCCATTATCGCCATACACAAGTGTGGAGGAGTGCAGGTTCCGGTAAACAAGGATGAAAAAGGCGAGAGACTCGCCTACGTGATCAACTATTCAGACATGAGAGCCCTTGTTATTGACGAGGGGAGCATTCCATTTATAGAAGAAATCGGCGACAGCCTTGAGCATCTTGAAGCGATTTTCGTAACGGTTGACAGTCCTCCCGAAAAAATCGGAGGCATAAAGGCGCTTCCTTTTTCAGAATTTGATAATTATGACGATACTAATCCCGGTGTGGACGTTACCACTGCCGACATGGAGAGGTGTATGTTCACGTCCGGCACCACGGGGATGCCGAAAGGGGTTGCCAGAGATCACGGCGGAGTGGTCATGACAGTCCGTTCTTATCTGCAGCAGCAGGGAATAAGAAGCGACGACGTGCTCATGAGCATACTTTCGCTCGGTCACGCCAATGCGCAGGTAATGTGTCTTTTCAGCTCCATGGCGGCCGGTGCGACTGCCGTGTTTTTCCCGAGGTTCTCAGCTTCTAATTTCTGGAAATGGGCAGGCGGCTGCGGTGCGACATGCGTTAACATGCTGGGAGCGGTGGCCGAGTACCTGTGGTCCGCGCAAGAGAGCGAGTGGGATCAGAAGCACAACATAAGGATAATGCTGGGCTCCCCGGCTCCGAGGAACCTCAAGGAGTTCCAGGAGAGGTTCGGAGTCAGGGTAATAGACGGATACGGTTCGACAGAGATGGGCATGGTTCTCTGGAAAGATCCCGAGGATCACCGACCGGGTTCATCCGGTTTTCCCATGGAGGGGTATTACGTCGAGCTGAGAAATCCTGAAGATATTGATACCGTGGTAAGACCGTTCTGGGACTCTACCGATGACATTACTCCTCCCGACGAGGCCAAGGGGCTTCTTTTCGTAAAGCCTCTTGTTCCGCATACGACCCTGAATGAATATTTCAAGGATGCCAGAAGAACCAGGGAGGCCTTTGACGATGACGGCTTCTTCAATTCGGACGACATCTTCGCCAGAGGTATCGATGGGAGATACTATTTTGTCGGAAGGTTCAGCCGCATCAGGGTTTCAGGCGAAAACGTGGATCCGGTAGCCGTCGGGGATGAGGCGATGCAATATCCCGCGATTCAGGAAGCCATTGCGGTCGGTATAAGGCTCCCGAACGTTTCGGATGACGAGATCAAGCTCTGCGTTACGCTCAAGGCGGGCGAACAGTTCGATCCGGTTGAGTTCTCCAAATGGATGGCCGAAAGGGTTATAGTGGCCATGGTTCCCAGGTTCATAGAGGTATACGAGGATGGATTCCCGGTAACCGCGACCCAGAAAGTCAAGGTCGCCGAGATAAAGGAAATCACGGAGAATACCTGGGACAGGAACGAAACGGGGCTCAAGTTCAGCGCCAGAAAATAATTTCCCTTCTATCCGTGGCGAGGCAGTCCGATGAAAGCATTATGGCCTTGGCTATCAGGGAGGCCGAGCGGGCTGCTTCGGAAGGTGAGGTTCCGGTCGGGGCAGTCATAGTCGACGGGGGCGGTGCCGTGATTTCAGCCGCCCATAATCTGAGAGAGTCCGCTTCGGACGCTACCGCCCACGCTGAAATTCTGGCTATACGCCGCGCTTGCGAGGTTGTTGGAAACTGGAGACTTCCCGGCACTTCCATGTACGTTACTCTCGAACCCTGCGCCATGTGCATGGGGGCCATAGTTAACGCGAGAATAGAAAGGGTGGTGTTCGGCGCTCCCGATCCCAAGGGCGGTGCGCTTGTAAGCAACTTCGGAGTCGGCGCAGGAGGGGAACTCAATCACCGGGTGGAATTTTCGGGGGGAGTATGCGGTGAGCGGTGCGCGCGCATCCTTGAGGATTTTTTCAGGACGCTTCGGGATTCCTGAACTCAGGCCTGAGGGCTGACGACGATTTTTTTCGAGTTGCCCTTGCTCGGAACCGTCTCGTATTTTATGTCCTCTTGTTTTTTGAGTTCCGTGTAGGCCATTTTTCTTTCATAGGACGAAAGCCGCTCGATTGAGTGAGAATTCCCACTCTCTTTTACTTTCTGTACGGTCTCCGCTACTTTTCTCGGCACGTCGGTGTCCTTTTTCTTTCCGTTGTGTCCGCCAATGTTTATAGCGACCCTCTTGTTTTTTCCCTCGTCGCTGTTTTTCGAAGCTATTTTCCCTACTATGTACTCAAGGGATTTTATCACTTCCCCGTTTCTCCCTATGAGGAACTTCTTGTCTTTAACGGGCCATACTTCAAGTATTATTCTGTTTTCGGTCTCTTCGACCTTTACGCTCTGCGGGGCCGAAAACAGAAACCCTAGGAGAGTCTCAAGAGTTTTTTTCGCCCGAAACGTCTTTTCGGTCAATCCGCCAGTTTTTATCTCCACCTTCACTATGGCGTTTCTGCTTCCTATGCCCAGAACCCCCTTGGAGTCTTCCCTTATAACTTCGATTTCCACTTCGTCTTTTGAGACTCCGAGTTCCTCGCAGGCGTTCACCACGGCTTCGGAAATGGTTTTTCCTTCCTTTTCTATTACAGTGGCCATTGTTATCCTCCTTCTGGATCCGGGACCTGTCGATTGATGTACAGTTGCTGAACGACAGAGAGAATATTGCTTACGGTCCAGTAAAGTATAAGACCGGAAGGCAGGCCCCAGAACATTACGGTAAAAATTATAGGCATAAACTGCATGAGTTTCATCTGCAGTTCCATCGTCTCGCTTCCCGGAGCGGTCATAGGGGTAAGTTTCTGCGAGAGAAACCACGAGACACCCATCAAAAGGGGCAGTACCCGAAACGGTATTCCCAGCACGTCAAACAGGTGCTCGGGCTGGGAGAGGTCGTTTACCCAGAGAAACGAGCTGTGTCTTAGATCTATCGAATACAGAAGCGCGAAATAAAGAGCTATGAAGACGGGAAGCTGTATGAGCAGCGGGAGACACCCTCCGAGACTGCTGAGAGGGTTTATGTTGTTGCTTGTGTAAAGCTTCATCATCTCTGCCTGCTGTGTCGATTTATCGTCCTTGTATTTTTCCTTGAGAGCGTCGATTTCAGGTTTCAGACTCTTCATCTTGTTCTGCATTGCCTTCATCGATTTCATGCTTTTCACGGTAAGGGGGAAGAATATCACCCTGAGGGCGATCGTAAGCACTATTATGGAGATTCCGAAGTTGCTGAAAAAGTCGTTGACAAACTTAAGCAGCACGACGGCGATCTTGGTAAGTACTCCCGCATAGCCGTAGTCAATCGATTTCTCAAGCTTGTACCCCGCTTCCTTGAGGTCCGGTTCATTTTTCGGACCGAAATACGATTTCCACCCGACCTTGTAGCTTTTCCCCGCGGCTATTCTCTGCTCCGGATAGGAAAAACCCGCCCCGGCAAGACCTTTTTCACCAGCGGGCCGCAGGTAGACTCCCCGGTCTCCCCCTATTTCCGGCAGAAATGCGCTGAGAAAGTACTTGCCGCCGAAACCGAACCAGTTCGTCTCTCCATTGTACACCTTGGTTTCCTTAAGGGATTTCTTGGTCCGCTTGACCTCGCCGCCGACCATGGAGACAAACTCGTAGAGATTGCTTGAACCGCTCTCGTATACCGTGTTTTCCCAGCCGACGTAAACTTTCTGGCTTATCTGTCCCCGCGTTCCGTTGAGAACCTCCAGGTTCTCCTTGATAAAGTATTTCCCGGGATAAAAGGAGATGGTTTTACGTACCGTAAGCCCGTCGGGCTTTTTCCAGACCAGATTGACGTCAAGCCCTTCGGAACCCACGACCAGGTCTGTGCTTCCGTTGTAGGAAAACGGGATGAGTTCCGGCATTTTTTTGTTCTTGACTCTCAGTATGGTGTCAAACGACTTTTTCTCTTCATCTATCACAGCCACGGGCACCGAGTCCGTATCGACCGTCTTTTTGTATTCCAGAAGCTCCCAGCCGACAATCTTTCCTCCGAGAGTGTCTATCTCGGCAGAATAAAGCTCGGATCTGACTTTTATGATCTTGGAAGCGTAGGAGGATTTTATCGGTTCAAATTCCGTGGGAAGTTCCTGAGAGGAACCTGATTCTTCGGAGGAATCCCCCGAGGTGACGGGTGCCGATGCGGACCGGTCTGTTTTTGCGGGTTGTTTTTCCTTGGGGGCTTCTGCGAAAAACGCCGAGTAACCGACGATTACCAGTACCGACAATACCAGAAATAAAATGTAGTTTCTCTTGAGGTCGCTGTTCATGTGTTGTTTCTTAGGGCTTTATCGAGAATGTGGGGCGTTATCGTGATTTCTGCGAGACACCTGTGAGACTGCTCCCGTTTTCTGTGGGTAGTTCTAGCATGTAGCAGGAAACCAAAGAGTAAGAATTCATGGGAGCAATGATACACGATAAGTTTTAATAGGAATAGAGCGTTTTACTCACCCCTTCACCTGTTTATCGCTTTTTTTCCTTACGGGGTCATATCCCCCCGCGCCTAGCGGATGACAGCGCAGTATTCTTCTAAGGGTCATCCAGATTCCTCTGAAGGCTCCGTGTTCCCTTAGGGCTTCAATTGAATACGCGGAGCAACTGGGATAGAACCTGCAGGTCTGGGGAAGCAGGGGAGAAATGACCCTCTGGTAGGACCTTACCAGGAAAACAAGGAATCTGACTGCGGGGTTTTCTCTCATTTGATTCGGTCTGCGAGTTTTTTTATCTCCAAGCGAAGTTCAGAGAACTTCTTGCCCGATACGTCGTTCTTTATTACGAATACCAAGTCGTTTGAGGAGAATGCAGGCTTATTCCTCCTGAAAACTTCCCTCAGCACCCTTTTCATCCTGTTTCTTTTGACGGCGCTCGCTGACGCTTTTTTGCCCACGGACACTCCTAGGCGGGGGAACCCGAGAGAGTTGGGCTTTGCGTAGAGTATGAAGTTTTTCGAGTGGGTTTTGGTGCCTTCTGAGAGTATGTTGCGGAAGTCGCGGGGTGTTTTTACTTTGAATTTTGCGGGAAACGAGTTGTCGGACTCAAACGCTACTTTTTCCATCTCCCAACCGTGAGAACGTATCTTCCCTTGGCAACTCTTCTCCTGAGTACGCTCCTGCCTCCCCTTGTGCTCAGCCTGGCGCGGAAGCCGTGCGTTCTGAGCCTCTTTTTTACGTGCGGTTGATAAGTCCTTTTCATAGTGGGGGGTCAGAATAACACGTAAGGATTTGAAGGTCAAGGAAAAACGGGGAACTCAGAAATCCGCAACATGTGTGCGACGCTTGGGGTGTCACAGCGGATTGACAATAAACAACTTGTTGTAAATAATTGATACCCATCAAATTCAAACGGTTTTTGAGATTCTTCGTCCACTATGATCCTTGAAGGCGTAAAACTTATGGTCATTGGTATGTCCATAGTATATGTTTTCCTGCTTGTCTTGATGCTGAGCGTGATGCTGTCTGCGAAGCTTTTTAAAGACAGCGACGTACGTGCGCCCTCGGACCCCGGGGTGTCCAAAAAATCCGGAAAGAATGTCATTCCGGTCATAGCCGCTGCAGTTGCAGCCTACAGGGCGAAGCATGCCGGTGACGGCTAGATCTTGAAAACCCCAAGGTCTTGTCATGAAGAAAATCTTATTTCAGGATACATCCTTTCGCGACGGGTTTCAGTCCGTTTTCGGCGCTAGGGTGCTTACAGAAGACTTCATCCCGGCGGTCGAAGCCGCTAGGGAAGCCGGGATAACACACTTTGAAGCTGGCGGGGGAGCCAGGTTCCAGAGTCTGTTTCTTTACTGCGGGGAATCCGCTTTTGACATGATGGACCGCTTCCGCGAGGCAGCGGGACCGGACGCTAATCTCCAGACGCTTGCGAGGGGGATCAATGTTGTTGCGCTGTCCCAGCAGCCCAAGGACATGATAGATCTCCACGCCAGGATGTTCAAGAAACATGGCATAACCCATATAAGGAACTTTGATGCCTTAAACGACGTAAGAAACCTTGAGTACTCGGGTCAGTGCATAAAAAACGCAGGCCTGCATCACCAGGCCGTGGTAACGCTCATGGAGCTTCCTCCGGGCTGCGAAGGAGCCCACGACGTGGATTTCTATATAGACAGACTGAGGAAAATACTTGATTCAGGACTTCCCTACGATTCCATATGCTTCAAGGACGCTTCAGGAACCTCGAATCCCAACAAGATTTACGAGACCCTGAAAGCCGCAAGAGCGCTCGTCGGAGAGGACGTCATTCTCTGGGTGCACACCCATGAGACGGCCGCCCAGGGAATCAATCAGTACATGGCCGCCATAAATGGCGGGTGCGACGGAATCTGCGTCGCCAGAGCCCCTGTTTCCGGGGGAACTTCCCAGCCCGACCTCATATCCATGTGGAACGCCCTTAAGGGAACGGAATACACCCTCGATGTTGACATAAGCAAGGTTCTCGAGGCGAATTCCGTTTTCAAGGAATGCATGTCCGGCTATTATTTCCCGCCCGAAGCTCTTCGGGTCTCCTCGGAGGTTCTTCTCTCCCCGATGCCCGGCGGTGCGCTTACCGCAAACACCATGATGATGAGAGACACTGGCACCCTCGATCTTTACCCTCAGGTTATTGAGGCTATGAGCGAATGCGTCGCGAAGGGGGGATTCGGAACATCGGTTACCCCGGTTTCCCAGTTCTATTTCCAGCAGGCTTACGCCAACGTCACCCAGGGGACTTGGAAAAAGATCACCGACGGTTACGGGAACATGGTGCTCGGCTATTTCGGACGTACACCTGTCGAGCCCGATCCCGAAGTCGTTGCCATAGCGGAAGAGCAGATGGGCAAGCCCCGCTTTGAAGGCGATCCGCTCGACATACTCGAGCCCGGCATTCCGAAGGCGACCGAGATTCTCGAAAAAGAAGGCCTTCCCGTCACCGAGGAGAACATATTCATAGTCGGGGCGCTTCAGACCCAGGGCGGAAACAAGGGTCTTGACTTCCTTAAAGGGAATTTCAGCGTCAACGTAAGAAAAGATAAGCCTGAAGAACAGCCCCAGCAAGGACGCGGTCTCGGCACGAGCGTAGCGTCGAAGGTGTCCGGTACCGGGGAGAATTTCGTGATCACGGTTGACGGAAGAAGCTACAACGTAACTGTAAAGGAAGGAACTTCGGAGGTTGCCTCGGTGACAGAAGCTCCAGCTCCGAAACCATCATCCTCCGCGATGGATGAAGATTCTCCCGATGTCGTGGCCGTTACTGCGAGCGTACCCGGCAACGTGTACAGGGTGCAGGTCGGCACGGGGGATAAGGTGAAGGAAAATCAGACGCTGATTATGCTTGAGGCTATGAAAATGGAAACACCGGTTGCCTCTCCATGCGACGGGGAAATCGTGTCCATTGAGGTTGAACAGGGACAGGTCGTTGAAGCCGGTCAGCTTATTCTTACCATTCTTCCCTCTTGAGCACATGAAAAAATTCGTACTCATTTTCGCGCTTCTCGCGCTTTCTCTGGGAATATTCGTCGGTACGCCCGACTGTCTCGGAGAAACGGCAAGCGGCGGGACAGCCGCCGCAGAAGGAGCCCGGGAGATTGCGTCTTTTTCCCAGCTTTTGAAAAACGTTGCTACCAGTACCGGTATCTACGGGTTCATTGCGGGAAACGCGTCCTCTTGGGTTAACGGGTTCGGGATGTTTTTGATGATTCTGGTAGGGTTCCTTCTTCTCTACCTCGGGATCGCAAAGAAATTCGAGCCGCTTCTTCTGGTTACGATAGCTTTCGGATGCATATTGGCCAACATTCCGCTTGCCGGGATAAACGACCCCGGCGGGGTGCTTTATTACATATACGATGTTGGTATAAAAACCGGCATTTTTCCCCTTCTGATATTCATGGGGGTTGGGGCGCTTACCGATTTCGGCCCGCTTCTCGCCAACCCCAAGACTGTTCTTCTGGGAGGAGCTGCGCAGTTCGGCATTTTCTCGACATTGATAGGCGCGCTCGTGCTTGCCCGGTACGTGCCTGGAATCGACTTTTCCTTGAGCGACGCGGCATCGATAGGAATAATAGGGTCAGCCGACGGACCAACCTCTATTTATATTTCTTCGCAGCTTTCTCCGAGGCTCCTCGGTGCGGTTTCGGTCGCCGCGTATTCCTACATGGCTCTTGTGCCGATAATCCAGCCCCCGATAATGAAGGCTCTTACTTCCCCCGAAGAGAGAAAAATAAGGATGAAGCAGCTTCGTCCCGTGGCGAAAAGAGAAAAGATAATGTTTCCGTTGATTGCACTTACTCTCTGTTTTCTTTTTCTTCCATCCGCGGCACCGCTCATAGGCTTTTTCACTTTCGGCAACCTGATGAGGGAGTGCGGTGTGGTTGACCGTTTGTCGGATACGACGAGAAACGCTCTTATCAACATCGTTACGATATTTCTCGGCTTAGGGGTCGGGTCGCAGCTTTTGGCCTCCGAATTTCTCTCTCTTGAGACCCTAGGCATACTTCTTTTGGGGGTAGTGGCTTTCTGCATAGGCACGGCCACCGGAGTGTTGATGGCCAAGCTTATGAATGTTTTCTCCGAAACCAAGATAAACCCTCTGATTGGTTCTGCGGGGGTTTCAGCGGTCCCGATGGCCGCCCGCGTCTCGCAGGACATGGGATCCAGGGAGGACCCCCAGAATGTGCTTCTTATGCATGCCATGGGTCCGAACGTGGCCGGGGTCGTGGGTTCGGCGGTGGCGGCGGGCGTGCTGCTAGCGGTTTTCCAGTAGGTTTCTGATTTATATGTTTCTGCGGACTCTCTAATGAGATTTAAAGGACGATCAGCAATTATTACCGGGGGAGGTACGGGAATCGGTGAAGCTACGGCGCTTTTACTGGCGCGAAACGGAGCCAGGGTTCTGATCGCCGGAAGAAGGGAAGGAAAGCTAAAAGAGCTGTGCGCCAGGGCGGAGGAAGAAGGGCTTTCTATACAATACAAGGTCTGCGACGTTTCAGTCGAAGATGACTGCGCGGCCACCGTCAAGACCGCTTTTCGCGAGCACGGAAAGATCGACATTCTTTTTAATAACGCCGGCATCATCTTTTCCTCTCCTTTTCACGAAGTCGAGACCGAAAGATTCCAGCAGATTTTCGACATAAACGTGAAGGGAGCGTTCATGATGTGCAAATACGCGATTCCTCACATGATTTCCGCGGGCAGAGGGTTTATCGTTAATAACTCTTCTATTCTCGGGTTAAAAGGGTTTGCGGGGCTTTCGGCCTACTCGGCATCCAAGGGGGCGCTTGTTCAGTTAACTAGAAGCATGGCACTTGAGTACGCGGACAAGGGGCTCAGGGTAAACGCCGTCTGTCCCGGCGGGGTCTGGACGCCGATGTTCGACTCCTATCTTGAGAGAGCCGAAGATGCCGAAGCGGCCCAGGCTTTCATGGAGTCGCTTCATCCCATGGGACGGCTGGCCGACCCGTACGAAATAGCTGAAGCGGTTCTGTTTCTCTGCGATGAGAAGGTCATGTTCAACACGGGCTCAATGCTTTCAATCGATGGCGGCATTATAGCCAAGTGATTGGTGGAGACCGGCCTCGGAAAACGCTTTTTGCCTTCCGCTCCTGTATCTTTTCAATTTTGCTTTTATCTTGACGGCTCCCAATAACCGATTACAATAAGGACCAATTGAAAATCATTCTCATTTAATGGCTGCTATGCTGAAAGATTTTGAATGCGCCCAGGAATCATATGCCAGAGAGGTTCTGCGGGAGAAGGGGCTTAAGTCAACCGCGCAGCGCCTGGCCGTCGTTCATGTTCTTCACACGAGCGGAAAATCGCTTTCGGTAAGCGAAATACACGACGGAGTGAAGGATATGCTCAGTGCCACGGGCCTTGCCACCATCTACAGAACCCTTGAGACGTTTGAGGACTTGGGCATTGTGAAGCGCCTTCATTTCCCCGATGGCGGTCACGGCTACGCGTTTTCCCAAGGCGAGCACGTTCATCACATGGTGTGCGTTGACTGCAAGGGGGTTTTCGATTTTCCCGAGTGTCCGGTCGAGAGCTTTGACTACGCTTCGGTTGAAAAACAGGGGTTCCGGGTGAAGGATCACTTCGTACAGCTTTTCGGCCAGTGCTTAAAGTGCGCGGAGGCAGCTTAACAGTACAATGAACCAGGCAAGAATTCAGAGACTCACCGATTACACCTCGATATCCCTTGCGGGTATCTGCGCCATCCACTGTTTTCTGACGCCGGTGGCGCTCATACTGTTCCCGGTCGTGGGTTCGACATTCGTGTTTGAAGAGATTTTCCACGAACTGATGCTTTTTCTGGTCATTCCAGCAAGCGTGATCGCCATGTTTCTTGGCTGCAGACGCCATAAGGATTTCAGCGTGATCATGCTGGGGGGCGTGGGACTCTATTTTCTCCTAATCGGAGCTTTCGTCGCTGCGGGCTACGTAGAATCGATTCTTACTCTTATCGGCGCTTTTATCATGATTTCCGGCCACCTGCGCAATTTCAGGCTTTGCAGGAAAAGCGGCTGCGATCACTGATTCCCAAAGAAATTTAAATTTTTTCTTGAAAACAGTTTTTTTTCGTGGATAATAACCATTCACTTTTTCGGGGGTTGCAATGGGAAGGTCGTTAAACAGAGTACTTGTCAAGATGAAAAGCACGGAGAGTCCTTACATCTATTACACGAAGAAGAACAAGATGAATACTCCGGATCGTCTTGAACTGAAAAAGTACGACCCGGTGATAAGGAAGCACGTCGTCTTTAAGGAGACCAAGTAGTCGAAGGAAATCACGATGGCCCGCCGTTGCGCTATAACAGGAAAAAAACCCCTTTTCGGAAACAATGTCTCCCATGCGAACAATCATGTTAAGAGACGCCAGAATCCGAACCTGCACTGGAAGAGAATCTACGTTCCCGAGATAGACAGGTACGTGAGAATAAGGATCTCTGCCCGCGCGCTGAGAACGATCACCAAAAAGGGTCTTATGCCCTACCTTAGGGACGAGGGCCTTACCCTCAGAGACATAACCCGCTGATCTGTCACTGATTTACCAGATACGAAATAACGAACGGAAGAACCAGAAGGGAAACAGCCGTTCCGGCCACTATTATTGATGCGACCGTCTCGGAGTCCCTGCCGTATTTCTCCGCGAGCACGAAGTTAAAAACCGCGGGCGGCATTGCGCATTCCAAGATAACCACTTTCGCTTCCACTCCCTTCAGGCCGAATGCGTTTACGAACAGCGCTCCGAGAATTACGCCGAGAAATATTCTGGCGGAACCGAAGAAGAATGAAAGCCAAAGCCTGGAGATCTTCATTTCGGAGAGTTTGTACCCGAGCGAGAAAAGCATCGCGGGTATGGTGATGTCCCCGAGAAGGGCTACGGGTCTCTCGATAACTACCGGGATCTGAAAGCCGACCGAGTTTATGATTATTCCGGCTACGGTGGCGTATATCAGGGGAAGCCTGAATATCTCGCGCAGATGATTCTTTCCGGAGCCGAGAATCAGAATTCCCACCGTGTAGTGAAGCAGCGTGGTCGATACGACACAGAGTATCGCGATGTTGAACCCGTACTGCCCGAACGCGAAAAGACAAAGGGGAAGCCCCAGATTTCCCGTGTTCGCGAAAACCACTGGAGGGAGATATACCCTTGAGTCAAGCCGAAACGCTTTCGTAAGCGCCCCGCCGATTATTATTGTAGAGAAAGCGACTGCCGATATCGAGAGAAACAGCTTCGCCGCTACAGACGGGTTCATCGTGAAATCCGAGAGAGACGAAATTATCAGACACGGCGTGGTCACATAGATCACAAGATCGTTGATCGAGGATATGTCTATTTTTTTCGTCCTGCTGAAGAGAAAACCCGCGGCGATCACAAGAAACGCTGGCAGGACGATGTTTGCAAGCTCTGGGATTGACGAAAGAGTCATATTCTGCGTTTTTCCGAGAAGAAGACAAGCCGCATTCTTGGCAAACCCGATGCGGCGTCATGGAAGGTGCTCAGAGTTTTACCACCGAAGCGCCCCAGGTAAAACCGGCTCCGAAAGCCGCGAACAGCACAAGGCTTCCGTCTCCTACGCTTCCCTGGCGAACCGCCTCGTCAAGGGCGAGAGGAATGGAGGCCCCGGAGGTGTTCCCGTATTTGTCGAGATTTGCAAACACTTTTTCCTCCGGAAAATCAAGCCTTTTCCTCACGGCTTCCAAAATCCTGTAGTTTGCCTGGTGCGGGACGAAGAGATCGATGTCACCGGGAGAGACGTCTGCCTTGGTGATGGCTTCCACGGTTACCGACTCCATGCTCTTGACCGCGACTTTGAAGACGTCGTTTCCCTTCATCTTTATATACTGCTCCCTGCTCTTGAGCACTTCCTCGTCAATCGGCGTCCTTGAGCCTCCCGCCGGGACGTAGAGAAGATCCCAGTCGTTTCCGTCCGAACTGAGAATGGATGAGAGAACTCCAGGTTCGTCAGAGGCGGTGAGAACCGCTGCGCCCGCACCGTCGCCGAAAAGTATGCAGGTTGAACGGTCCTCGAAGTCGGTGACTTTCGAGAGAACGTCCACGCCTATGACAAGAATTTTTTCCGCGCCGCCCGATTTTATTATTCCCTCTGCAACGTGAAGCGCGTAGAGAAATCCCGAGCAGCCGGCCATAAGATCGAAGGCGTAGGCCTTCTTCGCTCCGAGACGGCTCTGGAGAATGCAGCCGGTAGAGGGGAAGATGAAATCCGGGGTTATGGTTCCGACTATGATCACGTCGAGCTGCTGCGGGCTTACGCCGGCGGCACTCAATGCTTTTTCGGCGGCCCCGTAGGCGACATCGGAGGCGGCGGTGTTTTTATCCGCAATTCTGCGTTCCTTTATCCCGGTTCTGGATGTAATCCACTCGTCGGAAGTCTCGACCATCTTTTCCAGATCTGAATTGGAAAGCACGGTTTCGGGAACCGAAGAACCGGTTCCTATGATCTTTGCGTATTTCAACTTGGAGTTTCTCCCCGAAGCGGTTAGCGCAATAATAGTTTAAAGCCCTAATTTTGTCAACCAGCCTGTATGTGCGTGGTAATGATGTTTTTAAGCGGTTCTATTTCAGCCTCGGTCATCTCCGTCGCAATTGCGCAATGAGTATGAGTATCGTCGCAGAGAAAAACAAGGGAGAACACGCCGAGTTTTGCCAAGGTGTGGAGAAAAAAGGTTTCCTCAGAGGACTCGGTGAGGAAGAAATACTCGTACTTCAGCCTGAGATTTTTGCCCGTTGTTATTCTTATTTCCATGGCGACCGAGGGAAATTCCTCTTTTTCAACCGTGAAAAACCGAGTTGATACTTTCCGGATATCGGCAAGCGCGGCGACTTTCTCCGGGCTTTCCTTGAAAATCATCAAACATTCCTCTCCCGTTGAGTGCGGTATGCAACCGTAGAGGATTTGGGAGAGCGCTATCTGCAGTTCGACATCCTGCTCAAGCGTGTCATATGTTGTTTGAGGCGTTGAAAAGAGGCTTGACATATTGTTTGATGAATCAGTATCATTAAGAGGCAGGATTAAGGTTCCTGCGGACTTTAAAGTTCGTGGGCCTGGAATAGTAGTATAAAGAGTATCAGGAGGATAGATAGTCTCATGACAATACAAGGCAATGAGTTAGTACTGTTAGCTCTCGTAATTCTTATCATAGGGATAGTCCTTATGTTAAACGAGGGAGGAGGAGGTGGGCAGCAGGCTGCCGAACCACCCGCTCCGCCTGAACCCCAGGAGTCCCAGAGCGATGCGGATCCTTTTCAGTCCGCGCAGGCGTCGCCTCAGGAGGCGGACGCTGCAGCTCCTGCAGCTCCGTCCGGGGACGCGGATCCCTTTCAGGCCCCATCCTAACCGAGAAAAGTCTGCAGATAGAAATGGTTTTTCACGTTTAGAACCGAATTGGCCTTCGGTTGCTGCGTGAATATATCAGAGTGGATTATTCCTGCCAGCAGTTCGATTCCGTCAACAATCCGGGGTGACGGTCTGCTGAAATATGAGTTGGCGTCCACTATGTAGCAGTGCCCTTTTTTTACCGCGCGCAGTGCCTGCCATTGTCTTACCTCGCTTGTTATCTCCTCTATTCCGTCAAGCGTTTTCTCTACGTCGAACCCGCAGGGCATCAGGATCAGGTAGTCAGGCGACGATTCCAGTATCTCATCCCAGGTTGTTTTAAACGAGGGTTCTCCCGCTTCTGAAATTAACGGTTCTCCTCCCGCCGTCTTTACCATTTCCGGTACCCAGTGCCCGGCGGCGTAAGGAGGGCTGAGCCATTCAAGGCAGAAAACTCCCGGCCGGTACCTTTCTCCCGAAAGTTTTTTCTCGACGCTCTCGATTCTTTTGCGAAGACCATCTACGATCTGTGAAGCTTTCTCCCTGGTCCCGGTGACTTCTCCCAGAAGCAGTATGGAATCCATTGCCTCCCCGACGGTCGTGGGCTCGAGAGATAGTATCTCAGGGCTGTTATCAAGGATCTCGCAGACTTCCGTTACCTCGTTTTCGGATACGGCGCACACATCGCAGAGTCCCTGGGTTATGATAAGGTCCGGCTTTATTTCTCTGAGGCGCTCCGAGTCGATCAGGTAGACGCTTTTTCCCTCCCGGCGGCTTCGGCTTACAACTTCGTCTATGTGCGCGCTTGAGAGCTTTTCCTTTTCTTTGAGGATGCTGTTTACAACCACGGGTTTGCCACGCGCCTGGGGCGGATAATCGCATTCGTGGGTTACTGCGACCAGGTCCTCCTCAAGTCCGAGGGCAAATACTATCTCGGTTGAGCTTGGAAGAAGAGAGCATATTCTCATGGCGGTTATTATACAACCCACTGGGAAGGATGCCCAAGCTCTTCTGCGGTATTTCTTTTTTTGCCGCATCGGCGTGTAAAATATTATCCGTGAAAATCGTAACAAGATTCGCCCCCAGCCCCACCGGCGCTCTTCATGTGGGAGCGGCCCGCACGGCCATTTTCAACTGGCTTTTTTCCGCGAGTCTCGGTGGAGATTTCCTGCTCAGAATCGAGGATACCGACCGCGCGCGCTCAGAGGAGAAATTCGAACGGCAGATCATTGAATCGCTTGAGTGGCTCGGGCTTGAGTGGCAGGGAGAAATTATCCGGCAGTCAGAGCGCCTTGCCGATTACGGTCGGCTTGCCGAGAGGCTGATTGACGAGGACAAGGCGTACAGATGCTACGTTACTGCCGAGGAGCTCGAGAGGAGAAGGGAAGAGGCCAGGGAGAAAGGAGAGGTCTTCAGATACAGAAGGGAGTGGTCGCAGCTCGGGGCGGCTCCCCGAAAACCTTATGCCGTAAGGCTTTCCGTGCCCGCCGGAGAGAAGATTCCTGTTGAAGATCTTGTCCGCGGCGGGATAGTTTTCGACTCTTCTGAAATAGAAGATTTTGTGATACTGAAAGCCGACGGATTTCCGACCTATAATTTTGCCGCGGCGGTTGATGACGCGCAGATGGATATATCTCACGTCATAAGGGGTGATGACCACATCATAAACGCCCCGAGGCAGATACTGATAGTCGAGGCGCTCGGTTTCACAAAGCCGAAGCTCGCCCATGTTCCGATGATACTCGGCGCGGACGGAAAAAAACTCTCAAAGCGCCACGGGGCGGAATCCGTCACGGAGTACCGACTGCGCGGGTATCTTCCAGAAGCGGTGCTTAACTATCTCGTGAGGCTGGGCTGGTCTTTCGGGGATCAGGAGATTTTCACAACGCAGGAGCTTATTGAGAAATTCAGCCTGAAAGGCATCGGAAAATCTCCCTCGGTGTTTGACCCTCAGAAATTTCTCTGGCTTAACGGAAAATACTTAAGGGACCTGCCCGAGGAACGAATATCAGAGAAAATAGCTCCTCTTATCACGCAAAAGGGGCTCCCCCGGCCGTCTTCCGAGCGGCTTCGCAAAATAGTCGTGCAGATGCGCGAACGCTCAGAGACTCTTAACGCAATAGTGGATCAGTCCCTTTACTTTTTTACCGACGATTTCGAGTACGAAGAAAAAGCGGCGGAGAAGTTTCTGGTGGAGCGAAACGGCGAGATTTTCATGCTTCTGGCGGAGGAACTCTCCTGCGTGGAGGATTTTTCCCATGATAATATTCACGGGGGTTTCGAGCGCGTGATGCAGCGAACCGGCCTTGGGCTCGGGAAAATAGCTCAGCCCGCCAGAGTTGCGCTTACCGGTTCGACGAAGAGTCCCGGAATCTTTGATGTTGTCGAGATACTGGGTAGAGATACCGTGGCGCTTCGCCTCGCAAGGGCAATTGACTTTATAAGCTCCCGCGTTGCCTGAAGATGAAGGTATACGGGCTTACAGGAAATATAGGTTCGGGAAAATCGACTGTGGCGGGGATGCTGCGCTCTCTCGGGGCCTTTACCGTGGACGCCGACGAGGTGGCGAGGGAAATCGTGCGGCCCGGGGAGCCCGCGCTTTTAGAAATCGTCAGCTGTTTCGGTCGGGGAGTTCTCCGTGCGGACGGGACGCTTGACCGCGGCGCCCTTGCCGAAATAGTGTTTGCAAACGAGCGGGACCGCAAGCGGCTTAACGGGATAACCCATCCGAGGATTCTTGAGCGGATAAAGGAGAAGATATCCGCCCGAAGCGGCGAACCGATGGTGTTTATTGAAGCGTCGCTTATAGATCGCGGAAGCGGTGGTCTTGATGACCTGATCGACGGCCTTGTGGTGGTTACGTGTCCCGGTGAATTGAGGGAACGCAGGGTGGCGGCCCGTGACGGCATGTCGTCTGAAGAAATCCGCCGCCGCATCGACTCCCAGATGTCCGAATCGGAAAAGACTTCTCAGGCCGATTTTCTCATAAAAAACTCTTCTGACATGGAGAATCTGCGCGTCCAGGTCCACGCTCTGTTCGAGGCTCTTTGCGCTTCGGAACCTTGAAACGGCGCCTCTGCGTGTTATGATTCACTGATCCGTTTTTAACTGTGAGTGGGTCTGGAGTACATCCGATGAAAGAAAAAGTCAAAATTCTCGAAGACAAGGAAAAAGAGGCTAGCCTGGGTGGCGGCGAAGCCAGAATCAAAAAACAGCATGATTCCGGCAAGCATACGGCCCGTGAGCGAATAGCCGAGCTTCTTGACAGGGATACTTTTGTTGAGCTTGACAAGTTTGTCCTGCACGGCTGCACGGATTTCGGCATGGAGAAAAAGAGAATCCTCGGCGACGGCGTGGTTACGGGCTACGGAAAGATTGAAGGACGCCAGGTGTTTGTCTACGCTCAGGATTTCACGGTTTTCGGCGGTTCCTTGGGTCTTGAACAGGGAAAGAAGATGTGCAAGATAATGGATCTGGCGCTCTCGACCGGTGCTCCGATCATTGGGCTTAATGATTCCGGCGGGGCGAGAATCCAGGAAGGGGTAAAGAGTCTGGGCGCGTACGGAGAGATATTTCTTCGAAACGTGATTTCCTCGGGAGTCATCCCTCAGATATCCGCGATCATGGGTCCGTGCGCCGGGGGGGCGGTTTACTCCCCGGTAATGAACGATTTTACGATCATGTCGAAAAACACGAGCTACATGTTCGTTACGGGTCCCGACGTGATCAAGACCGTTACCCATGAAGAGGTATCCTCAGAAGAACTCGGCGGCGCCATGGTTCACAATTCCGTAAGCGGCGTCGCGCATTTCGCCTCTGAGGACGACGACGACTCAATAGGGATAATAAAGGAACTCCTCGGTTTTCTCCCCTCAAACAATATGGAGGATCCGCCGGTGATTCCCTGCGATGACCCCGCGGACAGAAAAGAGACGAGCCTTCGCGGGCTTATACCCGATAACCCGAACAAGCCTTATGACATACTGGATGTGATTCGGCCCATAGTCGATCATTCGTATTTCTTCGAGGTGCAGGAGCACTACGCAAAGAACATAGTGATAGGGTTTGCGAGGATGAACGGACAGCCGGTCGGCGTGGTTGGAAACCAGCCCAAGGTGCTTGCGGGTTGTCTTGACATAGACGCTTCGGTTAAGGCTGCGAGATTCGTAAGGTTCTGCGACGCCTTCAATATCCCTCTTCTTACTTTTGTCGATGTGCCGGGTTTTCTCCCGGGAACCTCGCAGGAATGGGGAGGAATTATAAGGCACGGCGCAAAGCTGCTTTACGCATACTGCGAGGCGACGGTTCCGAGAGTTACCGTGATAACCAGAAAAGCCTACGGGGGTGCTTACGACGTCATGTCCTCAAAACATATAAGAGGAGACGTGAACCTTGCCTATCCCACCGCGGAGATTGCGGTCATGGGACCTGAC